>NZ_JBVKAV010000009.1:0-485377 GCF_055639295.1 Streptomyces sp. NPDC107528 | reverse complement strand
CTCACCGAGTACCTCACCGAACTCTCCGGCGAAGCGGCCTCCTACATGCGGCCCAACTTCTTCGCCAACACCCCCGACATCCTGCACGAATTCCTCCAGCACGGCGGACGCCCCGCCTTCGAACTCCGCGCCGTCCTGGCCGCCACCCTCTCCCCCACCTGGGGCATCTACAGCGGCTACGAACTGTGCGAGAACACCCACCTGCGCGAAGGCAGCGAGGAATACCTCGACTCGGAGAAATACCAGCTCCGCCCCCGCGACTGGGAAACAGCCGAGCACGAGGGCCGCACGATCACCCCCTTGATCACCAAGCTCAACACCATCCGGAGGGGCCACCCCGCCCTCCACCGGCTCAGGAATCTCCGCTTCCACCGGACCGACAACGACTCGGTCATCGCCTACAGCAAACGCACAGGCCCGGACACGGTTCTGGTGGTCGCCAACCTTGATCCTCACCACACCCAGGAGGCCACGGTCTCGTTGGACATGCCGCACCTCGGCCTGGACTGGGATGCCTCCCTGTCCGTGCACGACGAACTGACGGGTGAGACCTTCCGCTGGGGCAGGAACAACTACGTCCGTCTGGAGCCCGGCAGGGCCCCCGCGCACGTGCTCCATGTCCAGGCTTCGCCACCGCAGATCGGAGGGTCCTGAGCGTCATGACCGTCAACGAGCCCGTGCTGGACACCTTCGAGGACACTCCTGCCAAGGACCGTGACCCGGACTGGTTCAAACGCGCCGTCTTCTACGAGGTCCTGGTCCGCTCCTTCCAGGACAGCAACGGCGACGGCGTCGGCGACCTCAAAGGCCTCACCGCCAAACTCGACTACCTGCAATGGCTCGGCGTCGACTGCCTGTGGCTGCCGCCCTTCTTCAAATCACCCCTGCGCGACGGCGGATACGACGTCTCCGACTACACCTCCGTGCTCCCCGAATTCGGAGACCTCGCCGACTTCGTCGAATTCGTCGACTCCGCCCACCAGCGCGGCATGCGGGTCATCATCGACTTCGTCATGAACCACACCAGCGACCAGCACCCGTGGTTCCAGGAATCCAGAAAGGACCCCGACGGCCCTTACGGCGACTACTACATGTGGGCCGACGACGACAAGCAGTACGCCGACGCCCGCATCATCTTCGTCGACACCGAGGCCTCCAACTGGACCTTCGACCCGGTCCGCAAGCAGTACTTCTTCCACCGCTTCTTCTCCCACCAGCCGGACCTGAACTACGAGAACCCGGCCGTCCAGGAGGAAATCCTGGCCGCCCTGCGCTTCTGGCTGGACCTGGGAATCGACGGATTCCGGCTGGACGCGGTGCCGTATCTGTACGCGGAGGAGGACACGAACTGCGAGAACCTTCCCGCCACTCATGAATTCCTGAGGCGTGTCCGCCGCGAGATCGACGCGATGTATCCGGACACGGTACTGCTGGCCGAGGCGAACCAGTGGCCCGAAGACGTGGTCGACTACTTCGGCGACTATCAAAACGGTGGCGACGAGTGCCACATGGCCTTCCACTTCCCCGTCATGCCGCGCATTTTCATGGCCGTGCGAAGGGAGTCGAGGTACCCGGTCTCGGAAATCCTCGCCAAGACCCCGGCCATCCCGTCCGGCTGCCAGTGGGGCATCTTCCTGCGCAACCACGACGAGCTGACCCTGGAAATGGTCACCGACGAGGAACGCGACTACATGTGGGCGGAGTACGCCAAGGACCCCCGCATGCGCGCCAACATCGGAATCCGCAGGCGTCTCGCCCCGCTCCTCGACAACGACCGGCACTCGATCGAGCTGTTCACCGCCCTGCTGCTCGCCCTGCCGGGCAGCCCGATCCTCTATTACGGCGACGAGATCGGCATGGGCGACAACATCTGGCTCGGCGACCGCGACGCCGTCCGCACGCCGATGCAGTGGACGCCTGACCGCAACGCCGGCTTCTCGACCTGCGACCCCGGGCAGCTCTGTCTGCCGACCATCATGGACCCGGTCTACGGCTACCAGGTGACGAACGTCGAGGCGTCCATGTCCTCGCCGTCGTCGCTGCTGCACTGGACCCGCCGCATGATCGAGATCCGCAAGCAGAATCCTGCCTTCGGACTCGGCTCCTACACGGAACTCCAGTCGTCGAATCCGGCCGTGATCGCCTTCCTGCGCGAATACGAGGACGACCTGGTGCTGTGCGTGAACAACTTCGCGCGCTTCGCCCAGCCCACCGAACTCGACCTGCGCGAGTTCGCCGGCCGGCATCCGGTCGAGCTGTTCGGCGGGGTCCGCTTCCCGGCGATCGGCGAACTGCCGTATCTGCTGACCCTCGGGGGCCACGGCTTCTACTGGTTCCGACTCTCCCGAGTCGCATCCCGCATCGGCCGACGACTTTGAGCGTGAGCTTCGAGCGTGTGCCGAGGAAAGGACGGGTCACCATGCAGAAGACCGCAACTCCCCGATCGAGCCGTACGGTCGACGCGAGCCCCATGGCCTCGCTCGCCGGACTGCTGCGCGAGTGGCTGCCCCGGCAGCGCTGGTTCGCGGGCAAGGACCGGCCCGTCACGGACCTCGCACTGCTGTCGATGACGGAGCTGTTCCCGGGCTGTCTGCATCTGCTGGTGCACGCCGGTCACTCCGCGGTGCCCGCGCCCGGCGGCGCTCCCCCGGCCGGTGACTGCTACCAGCTGCTGCTCGGCGTACGCCAGCAGCTGTCGCCGCGGCTCGGCCGGGCGCTGATCGGCCGTGCGGAGGAGGGGCCGCTGGCCGGTCTGACGGTCTTCGACGCGCTGCAGGACCCCCGTTCGGCCCAACTGCTCCTGGAGCGGCTGCGGCATCCCGGCACGGCGGGCCCGCTGTGCTTCGAGGCGGACCCGTCCGTGTCGGTGCCGGCGGGGCTGGTGCCCCGGGTGCTGGACGCCGAGCAGTCCAACTCCTCGCTGGTGTACGGCGATACGTTCATCCTCAAGCTGTTCCGGCGTATCCAGCCCGGTGTCAATCCCGACCTGGAGCTGTCCGGCGCGCTGGCCGAGCAGGGCTGCGCGCGAGTCCCGGCCCCCGTGGCCTGGTTCCGGACGACGCACCCCTGGGAGGCGACGCTCGGCGTGCTGCAGCCGTTCCTGCGTGACGCCTCCGACGGCTGGACACTGGCGCTGAACGCGCTGACCTCGGGCGGCGACTTCACGGCGGAAGCCCGGCAGCTGGGGCGGGCGACCGCGGAGGTGCATCTGGCGCTGGCGTCGGCCTTCCCGTCCCGGGCGCACGGCGAGAACGCCCAGATGGCGGCGGCGATGACCGAGCGACTGGAGATCGCCGCGCACTTCGTCCCCGCCCTGCAGCCCTATGTGCCCGGCCTGCGCACCGCCTTCGGCGCCCTCGCCAGCTGCGACCCCGGGCCGCCGGACCAGCGCATCCACGGCGACCTGCACCTGGGGCAGGTGCTGCGGGCGGGCCGTGAGTGGTTCGTCATCGACTTCGAGGGCGAGCCGTCCCGCCCGCTCGCCGAGCGGCGCGGTGTCCACTCGCCGGTGCGGGACATCGCCGGCATGCTGCGCTCGTTCGACTACGCCGCCCGGCAGCGCCGGCCGTGGCGTCCGGAATGGGCGCGCCGCTGCCGTGAGGCCTATTGCGCGGGCTATGCCGCCCACGCCGGCTGGGACCCGCGCAAGAAGCACGGCTTGCTGCGTGCGTATGAGACCGACCGCGCCGTGTACGAGGTCCTGTACGAGGCCCGGCACCGACCCGACTGGTTGCCCGTACCGATGGCGGCGATCGAACGCCTCGCCGTGAGAGGAGCCTGACCCATGGCCCTGCACGAGACCTCGCGCCCCGAGTCGGCCGGATCGGGCCGGCGCGCCACCGCGCCCGCACTCGATCCGGCCGACCGTGAGCGCCTGCTGTCGGGCGCCCACCACGATCCGCACGCGCTGCTCGGGGCGCATCCGGTCCCGGGCGGGATCGCCTTCCGGGCGCTGCGCCCGTTCGCACGTGCGGTGAGCGTCGTGGCCGACGGCGAGCGCACCGCGCTGGTCTCGGAGGGCGGCGGCCTCTTCTCCGGCGTACTGCCGCTGAAGAAGATCCCCGCGTACACGCTGCTGGTGGCGTACGCCGAGGACGGGTCCGACGAGTGCGAGGTCCACGACCCGTACCGCTTCCTGCCCGCCCTCGGTGAACTGGATCTCCACCTCATCCGCGAGGGCCGGCACGAGGAGCTGTGGAAGGCACTCGGCGCCGAGCCGATGACCCACCAGGGAGTGACCGGCACCCGCTTCACCGTGTGGGCGCCGAACGCGCAGGGCGTGCGGGTCGCAGGGGACTTCACCTGCTGGGACGGGACGGCGTTCCCGATGCGGTCCCTCGGGGCGTCCGGGGTGTGGGAACTGTTCCTGCCGGGCATCGGCGAGGGCGCCCGGTACAAGTTCGAGATCACCTCCCGGCACGGCGGCCGGTTCCTCAAGGCCGACCCGATGGCGCGCCGTGCGGAGGTCCCACCGGACACGGCGTCGATCGTGCACGCCTCGCACCACGAGTGGGGCGACGAGCAGTGGATGGCGCACCGGGGCGACGTCCCGGTGCATCAAGCGCCCTTCTCGGTCTACGAGGTGCACCTCCCGTCCTGGCGCCCGGGACTGACGTACCGCCAGCTCGCCGATGAGCTGCCCGCGTACGTCAGCGACCTCGGCTTCACCCACGTAGAGCTCATGCCGGTCGCCCAGCACCCCTTTGCGGGGTCCTGGGGCTATCAGGTCACCGGCTTCTACGCGCCGGCCTCGCGGCTCGGGACGCCCGACGACTTCAAGTACCTGGTGGACGCCCTGCACCGGGCCGGCATCGGGGTGATCGTGGACTGGGTGCCGGCCCACTTCCCCAAGGACGACTGGGCGCTGAGCCGGTTCGACGGGGAACCGCTGTACGAGCCCGGGGACGAGCGGCGGGCCGAGCACCCGGACTGGGGGACGTACGAGTTCGACTACGGACGCACCGAGGTGCGCAACTTCCTGGTCGCCAACGCCACGTACTGGTGCGAGGAGTTCCACATCGACGGGCTCCGGGTGGACGCCGTCGCCTCGATGCTCTACCTCGACTACTCGCGGGAGTCCGGGCAGTGGGCACCGAACGCCTTCGGCGGGCGGGAGGACCTGGCCGCGATGGCGTTCCTGCAGGAGATGAACGCGACCGTGTACCGGCGCAATCCGGGCGTCATCACCATCGCTGAGGAGTCGACCGCCTGGGACGGGGTGACCCGGCCGACCGACAGCGGCGGACTGGGGTTCGGGCTGAAGTGGAACATGGGCTGGATGCACGACTCCCTGGAGTACATCGCCAAGGAGCCGGTGCACCGCAAGTACCACCACAACGAGATGACGTTCTCGATGGTGTACGCCTACAGCGAGAACTACGTCCTGCCGATCTCCCACGACGAGGTCGTGCACGGCAAGCAGGCATTGGTGTCCAAGATGCCCGGTGACTGGTGGCAGCGACGCGCCAACCACCGCGCGTACCTGGGCTTCATGTGGGCCCACCCGGGCAAGCAGCTCCTCTTCATGGGCCAGGAGTTCGCCCAGGGCGCCGAGTGGTCCCAGGAGCACGGTCCCGAGTGGTGGCTGCTGGATCCCGGGTACGCGTCGGCGGGCGACCACCGGGGTGTCCAGGATCTGGTCCGGGACCTCAACGGGCTGTACCGGACGACGCCGGCTCTCTGGGAACGGGACACCGACCCGGGCGGCTTCCGGTGGGTGCTGGGGGATGCGGCGGACGACAACGTCTTCGCCTTCCTGCGCTTCGGTGCCGACGGCAGCCCCTTGCTCGCCGTCTCCAACTTCTCCCCCGTCGTGCGTCACGACTACGCCCTGTGGGTGCCGGACGACGTCATCGCCTGGCAGGAGACACTCAACACGGACGCCGCCCGGTACGGCGGCAGCGACGTCGTCAACCCGGACCCGGTGAAGCCGGAGGACAGCCGCATCCGGCTGACGTTGCCGCCTCTTGCCACGGTGCTGCTGTCGCCCTGCCCCCGCGGCTGAGATCACCGAACGGGGTCAATTGTCAGTTCTCGACACCACGCGCTCCCAGCTGGGCTAGATTCGGGCACCGCCGATAACGGAACTCATCGGTGATGTCACACCCGGTACACATCAGGAGCAGCGCATGCGCGACCTCGGCCTCGCTCCCCCGACCGTCACGCCGCTGGCCGGCGGGCTCGCCGACAGCGTCTTCGAGATGGCGGCCCTCGATCCGACACTGCCGATGCTCGCGCGCCGCCCCGATCCCTCCTCCACCACGTGGGAGGAGGTCACCGCCGTGGAACTGCGCGACGAAGTGACCGATCTGGCCAAGGGCCTGATCGCGTCCGGGATCTCACCGGGCCACCGGGTGGCCGTCATGGCCCGCACCCGCTACGAGTGGACGGTGTTCTGCTACGCCCTGTGGGCGGTGGGCGCCGAGGTGGTGCCGATCTATCCGACGTCCTCGCGCGACCAGGTCGAGTGGATCCTGCGGGACGCCGAATGCGTGGCCGTGGTGGTCGAGGACGAACAGGCCATCATGACGGTGGGTTCCGTGTGCGGATCGCTGCCGATGCTGCGGCATGTCTGGCAGTTGGACGCCGGGGGGCTTCAACAGCTCGTGGAGTGCGGCGAGTTCATCCCGTTCGCGACGGTCGATTCGCTGCGTCGCATCGTCCTGCCGGACTCCACCGCGACTGTCGTCTACACCTCCGGCACCACGGGTCACCCGCTGGGCTGCGCGCTGAGCCACCGCGGTCTGGCGAGCACCTGCGACACCCTCCTCGCGGGCTGGGGCCACACCGTGATCCCGCCCGGCGAGCAGCAGGCGTCGGTTCTCGCCTTCCTGCCCTTCTCCCATGTGTACGGCCTGGTGGTGCAGGGGCTGGCCATCCGCGGCGGCATGCTGATGGGCCATGAACCCGAGCTGAACGGGGAGGCGTTGTCGGCGGCGCTGCGCACGTTCCGGCCGACCTATCTGTGCGCCGTACCGTCGATCTTCGAGAAGATCTACAAGAACTTCCTGCGCACGGCCCAGCAGGCCGGCCGTGGCGCGCTGTTCGAGCGGGCCGCCGACACCGCGCGGGACTTCGCGGCGGCACTGGAACGGCAGCGGCTGGGCGGCGGGCCCGGGCCCCGTTACGATCTGCGGCTGCAACACGCCCTGTACGAACGCACGGTGTACCGCAAGCTGCGGGCCGCGCTTGGCGGCCGGGTGTGCCGGGCGACGTCCGCCGGCTCGTCCCTGAACCGTGAACTGTCCCTGTTCTACGAGGGCATCGGCATCTATGTGAACGACGCCTACGGTCTCACCGAGACCTGCGGCGGGGTCACGGCACCACCGCTGGGCCGGGAGCTGTCGGGAACGGTCGGAAAGGCACTGCCGGGGATGGACATCCGGGTGGCCGACGACGGGGAGATCCTCGTGCGCGGGCCGTCGGTGTTCCAGGGCTATGTGAACGACGAGGCCGCGACACGGGCGGCGCTGCGCGGCGGCTGGCTGGCCACCGGGGATCTCGGGCGGCTGGACTCGGACGGCTATCTGACGATCACCGGGCGCAAGAAGGACGTCATCATCACGAGCGGCGGCAAGAGTGTCTCCCCGGCGCTCCTGGAGCAGCGCCTGAGGATGCATCCGATGATCCATCAGGCGGTGATCGTGGGCGACAACCGTCCCTGTGTCGGGGCCCTGATCACCCTGGACCCGGACTTCCTGGCGTACTGGCGCGACTCCCTCGCGGTGCGCAGCGACGCACGGATCCGGGAGGCCCGGGAGGAGAACGCGCTGCGGGAGGAGCTCGGCCGGGCCGTGGCCGCCGCGAACAGCGCGGTGTCGCGCGCGGAGTCCATCCGTGTGTTCCGGGTGCTGCCGGCGCCGTTCGACGTGGCCAGCGGCCTGCTGACACCGTCGATGAAGCTGCGCCGGGACGCCATCGTGGGGCACTACGCCCTCCAGATCGACGCGATGTACCAGGCGCGTTCGCGTGTGCCGCGGGACCACCTGGTGGACGAGCCGGCGCACTGGGACGACGCGGACAACGTCTTCGGCTGAGCGGGCCTACTCGCCCGTGGTGAGCCGTACGACATTGGACTGCTCGCCGAGGACGAAGGCGCGGATCCGGAAGGAGGCGGTCTTCTCGCCGGGCAGAGTGACCAGGGTCGTGGCGGTGACGTCCGGATCGACGACGGCGACGGGTTCGTACCCGGTGCTGTTCTTCCTGCGCATCTCCAGGAGGAAGCCGTCCTCGTCCGAGGAGGTGTCGGGCCAGGTGAAGCGGATGCCGTCCGGGAGTTCGGCGCGGGCGGGCCGGGAGACGGGGCCCCGGTAGGTCCGCAGGCGGTAGTGGAACGTGGTGTGCGGCATGAGGTCGGGGTGGCGGTAGTCCGACACCTGCCGGGGCAGGTAGTCCAGGACGGTGTAAGGGCCGGCTTTCTCGGTGGCGAACTCCAGCAGGTGACCCGCGACTCCCGGCCTGTCGTCCGTCCAGTCGAGGTCGATGTCCGTGGGTGTCGTGAGGACACCTCGCAGTGGCTTGTCGGTGTCCGCGGTGCCGGCCGAGCGAGCCGAGCAGGCCGGCAGCGCCAGGATCAGCGCTGCCGACGCCGCGATGCGCGCCTTTCCTCGCATACGCCGGCCGCTACTTGCGCCAGAAGCGGACGTTGCTCCACTCCACGGTGGCCTGTCCGCTGCCGCTGTTGGTGCGGTAGGCGCCGAACTTGTCGTAGAAGCTGCCGCCGGGGCTGTCGTAGGTGTGCTTGAGCGAGCCGTTGATGTAGGTGCGGTGCTCGACGCCGACCTGGTGGACCGTGTTGACACGGACCGTCGCGCCGACGGTGCCGGCGTTGGACAGCGTGGCGCCGCCGTGCACCGCGTACAGCCGGCCGCCGCGCTCGACGGCGAGCATGAAGTACGGGCCGGAGCCGGACTCGTTGAAGGTCTGCTTGAGGCTGATCCGGGTGCCACTGAGGCTGGTGATGCGGAAGTAGCCCTCGAACTGGCGGGTGCCGCCGGTGTAGGTGGCGTAGCGCCGTTCAGCCCGTTGGTCGCCGCTAGCGGTGGAGCAGGTGAGCCGGAACGTCAGGCCGTCGACCTGGCCGCAGCCCCGTTCCTGCACGGTGTAGGTCGGTGACACCGACTGCCAGCCGCCGGGCTCGACTTCGGCGAAGGCGTGTGGGGCGGCGAGCAGGGATGTGGCGCACAGCGCCGTGGTGACGGTGAGGGTGCGCAGGCGTACGAGCATCCTGCCTCCTGTCGGATGGGGGGTGGACCGCACGTCACGCACCTGGCCACACGTATGACGAGAGACGCTTGGTCATGTATATGAACTGCGGTCCCTGACATGGACGATCGAGACGGACGTTAGGTTCAGACCAATCAGCCGTCAAGAGATCGAGCGGACACGTCTTTCACACCCGAACCGGTGTGCCCCCGCGCCGGTTGGGGCAGGGTGGCTGACGACGGGTTCATCTGCCTGCCGCACCCGGCTGGCGGAACGGCCGGTGGCGCGGTGGGATCGAGGCGTGCGAAGCCGCGATCCAGGGGCAGGCGAACGACGTCGAGGCAGACCGCCTGGAGCCGCAGAAGGGAAGATCACCGTGACACGACCCAGGATCCTGGTGGTTGGCGCAGGCTTCGCCGGAGTCGGCTGTGTTCGCCGACTCGAACGCAAACTCTCCGCCGACGAGGCCGAGATCACCTTGGTGACGCCGTCCTCCTACCAGCTCTACCTGCCACTTCTGCCCCAGGTCGCCTCCGGCGTCCTGACGCCCCAGTCGATCGCCGTGTCCCTGCGCCGCAGCCGCAGGTACCGCACCCGGATCATCCCGGGCGGCGCGATCGGCGTGGACCTCGCAGCCAAGGTCTGCGTCATCCGCACCATCACCGACCGGACCGTCAACGAGCCGTACGACTACCTCGTACTGGCCCCCGGCAGCGTCACCCGCACCTTCGACATCCCCGGGCTCACCGACTACGCCTACGGCATGAAGACACTGGCGGAGGCCGCCTATCTGCGCGACCACGTCATCTCCCAGCTGGACCTCGCCGACGCCAGCCAGGACCCGGCCGAGCGCGCCGCCCGGCTGCAGTTCGTGGTGGTCGGCGGCGGATACGCGGGCACCGAGACCGCCGCCTGCCTGCAGATGCTGACGCACAACGCGGTCAAGCGCTACCCGCGGCTCGACCCGCACCTGATCAAGTGGCATCTGATCGACATCGCGCCGAGGCTGATGCCCGAACTGGGCGAGAAGCTCGGCACCGCGGCGCAGAAGATCCTGCGCAGGCGCGGCGTCGACATCTCGCTGGGCGTGTCCATCGCCAAGGCGGGCCCCGAGGAGGTCACCTTCACCGACGGCCGGGTGGTTCCCACCCGGACCCTGATCTGGACCGCCGGGGTGGTCGCCAGTCCGCTGATCGCCACGCTGGGCGCGGACACGGTCCGGGGCCGGCTCGCGGTCACCGCCGAGATGAAACTGCCCGGCGACGACGGTGTGTTCGCGCTCGGCGACGCCGCCGCCGTACCCGACATCGCCAAGGGCGAGGAGGGTGCCGTCTGCCCGCCCACCGCCCAGCACGCCATGCGCCAGGGCAAGGTCGTGGCCGACAACGTCATCGCGTCCCTGCGCAACCAGCCGCTGCGGCGGTACGAGCACAAGGACCTCGGCCTGGTCGTCGACCTCGGCGGCCGTGACGCCGTCTCCAAGCCCCTCGGCGTCGAGCTGAAGGGCCTGCCGGCGATGGCCGTCGCCCGCGGCTACCACTGGTCGGCGCTGCGCACCAACGTCGCCAAGACGCGCGTCATGACGAACTGGCTGCTCAACGCCGTCGCAGGGGACGACTTCGTGCGTACCGGATTCCAGGCACGCAGGCCCGCCAAGCTGAAGGACTTCGAGTTCGTTCACGCGTACCTGACGCCGGAGCAGCTGCAGGAGCGCGTGGCCGGGAAGGGCGGATCCCAGGCGCCCGAAGGGACGGCTGAGTGAGGTGACGGCCTCGGCTGAGGGCCTTCGGTTCGCGGCGTGACCAGCAAGAGAGCGGGAGAGAGTACGTCGGCGTGAGGTCAGCGGGAAGGCCGGTCCGGGCGCGCGTGCGGGACCGTGTCGCGGCGTCGGACCCAGGGCTGCTACGGCTGGCCGCGGGGCTGCGCACGGCGGGTGCGATCGCCCTCGCGGTCGCCGTGCTCGCCCTGCTGGGCGCCGATGTGACGCACCTGGTGACGGGCGCGCTGGCGGCGATGGTCGCCACCTTCGCCATCCGGGAGAAACAGCGCGGGCCGCAGGCCGTCACCCTCGCCCTGGGCCTCCCGGTGGCGCTGGCCTCGATGACCCTGGCGGCACTGCTGCACCGTCATGTCGTGGCCGGCGACCTGTTCTTCGTGGCGCTCATCTTCTGTGCCGTCTACGGCCGCAGATTCGGCGACCGCGGCACCGCGCTGGGCCTGATCGGCTTCCAGACCTACTTCATGTCCCTGTTCGTCGGCGCCACCGTCTCCGGCCTGCCCGCGCTGTGCGGCGCGGTCGCCGTGGCCTTCGCGTGCAGCGCCCTGGTGCGGTTCGTGCTCGTCCCCGAGACGCCGACGGGGGTGCTCGAACGGCTGCGCAGCGCTTTCCGCGCCCGGCTGGCCCAGCTGCTGTCGGCGCAGCTCGAACTGCTCGGCGCCGGCCCTCAGGAGGCGGACCGGGCCCTGGAGCACGTACGCGAGGGCACCGCGCGTCTGCACGAGACGGCGCTGTTGATCCAGGGCCGGCTGGAGGAGGGAACCGCCGACGAGGCGATGGCCCGGCTCGTCCAACGGCGCGTCGCGGACGCCGAGATCGCGGCCGAGCGCCTGGGGCTGTCGCTGCTCGCCGCACGCGGCGCCGAGCGCGCCGACACCCTGGCCATGCATCTGCCGGGCGCTCCCGTCCCGTCGGGCAGCCGACATCCCGTCCGGGAGGAGGCGACCGGCACGCTGCGCCGTGACATCGAGGCCCTGCGCCTGCTCGTCCTGCACCCCGTCGGCCAGGCCTCCGGCACCGCGCTGTCCCGGGTCCGCAACCGGCTCCTCGGCTACCGCGACGAGGAGAACCTGCCCGACGCCTCCCCCGCCGTGCAGGACGCCTTCCGGGCCATCGGCGAGGCCGCCCGTGCGGTCCTCGGGCTGCGCATCGCCCTGGGCGGGACGCCGGACGAGGCGGACGACAGCCCGGCCACGGCGCGCTCACGCGAGGAGCTGGACGCGGAGGACGCCGTGCTCGACGCGGAGGAGGAGGCCCCCTCGGAGGAGCCCGCCGGGCTGCGGCGCCCCACGACGCGCGCCGCCGTGCAGGTGGCCGTGGGGTCGACGCTGGCCATCATCGGCGGCGAGCTGCTGTCCCGCGACCGCTGGTACTGGGCGGTGCTGACCTGCTGGATCGTGTTCCTCAACACCGCCTCCACGGGCGAGATCCTGGTCAAGGGCTACCGTCGGCTGCTGGGCACCGTGCTCGGCGTCCTGGCCGGCATCGTGCTGGCGGGTGCCGTCGGGCGCCACACCTGGACGGCGTTCGCGCTGGTGCTGTTGTTCGTCTTCGCGATGTTCTACTCGGCACCGCTGTCGTACACGCTGTCGTCCTTCTTCGTGACCGCGGCGCTCGGGCTGCTGTACACCCTGCTGCAGACCTACAGCCTCTCGGTGCTCGTGCTGCGCATCGAGGAGACCGCGCTCGGCGCGGCCTGCGGGGTGATCGCGGCCGCGGTGGTCCTGCCGGTGCAGACGGACCGCCGTACGAACGAACTGCTGGCCACCGTGCTGGAACGGCTCGGCGAGGTCACCCGCAGTGCCGTCGACCAGCTCAGCGGCGGTCCGCCCGTCGAGCTGCTCGACCAGGCGCGCGATCTGGACCAGGCGCTGGCCGACCTGCGGGCCGCCGTGCAGCCGCTCACGCATCCGGTGACGCCGCTGCGGGCCCGCAAGGAGACCGCCCGCTACGTCGTCGCGTTGCTGGAGACCTGTGCCTATCACGCGCGTGCGCTGGCGGCGACAGCCGAGCTGCTGCCCACCCATCCCTCGATCGCGGCGGACCCCCGGCTGCGCCGGGCCGCGGGGCGCATCGCGCACAACATCGAGGCGATCGCCGCGCACGTCACCGACGAACTCTCCACGGCCGGCCTCGAGACCGGCCCGAGCATCGCCTCGCTCCTGGGCCGGACCGTCCCCGGCGCACCGCGCTACGGCCGGGTCACCGACCGTGTCCTGCGGCATCTGCAACGCCTCGACGAGGCCGTGTCCGGTCTGGCCCGTCCCCTGGGCGTCCCCGTGAAGGCATCGGACGGATGACGGCTTGTCCGCGATGCCGGGGATGAGGGCTCGTCCCGGCGATACCGGGGTACGCGGAAGTCATGACCGATGTCGTGGACTCAGACGAACTGCTGAGGCGCATGCAGCGCGCCAGGGCCTACGCCCGGCGGGAGGAGCGGGTCTGGCAGGCCCGCAGCAACGAACTGGAGCATGCCGACCCAGCGGCAGCCCGGGACGCCGACGTGCGGGTGGTCGCCTACGAGACCGTGATCAACGTGCTGGACGAGTTCCTCTCCCCCGGCTCGCACGCCGAGGAGGCCTGACCCGCGCCGCCGATTGGCATCGCCCCCGGTGGGCACCCGACGGCGCATGACAGCCGATCACACCCGTGCCCCGGTTCTGGAAGCGCTGGCCGACTACCACAGCAAGGGGCGGACGTCGTTCTCGCCGCCCGGTCACAAGCAGGCCCGGGGAGCCGACCCCGCGGTGCGGGAGGTGCTGGGCGACGCGGTGTTCCTCAGTGACGTACTGGCGTCGGGCGGTCTGGACGACCGGCTGCACCACAGCGGCGTCATGGAGCACGCCGAGGATCTGATGGCCGACGCCGTGCACGCGAAGCACACCTACTTCACCACGTGCGGCAGTTCCCTGTCCGTCAAGGCGGCGATGCTGGCCGTGGCGGGCCCGCACGAGAAGCTGCTGCTCGGCAGGGACGCCCACAAGTCGGTGGTGTCGGGTCTCGTCCTGTCCGGCATCGAGCCCGTCTGGGTCGAGCCGCAGTGGGACGCCGAACGGCATCTGGCCCACCCTCCGTCCGCGGCGGACTTCGAGACGGCCTTCGAGCGCCATCCCGACGCGAAGGGCGCGCTGGTCACCAGCCCGACACCGTACGGCAGTTGCGCGGACCTGCGGGCGATCGCCGACGTCTGTCACCGCCGCTCGCGCCCGCTGGTCGTCGACGAGGCCTGGGGTGCGCATCTGCCGTTCCATCCCGGGCTGCCGTCGTGGGCGATGGACGCGGGCGCCGACATCTGCGTGACCAGCATCCACAAGATGGGCAGCGGCCTGGAGCAGGGTTCGGTCTTCCACCTCCAGGGGGATCTCGTCCCGGCGACGGTGCTGCGCATGCGGGCGGACCTGCTGGGCACCACCAGTCCGTCGGTGCTGATCCTCGCCGGCATGGACGGCTGGCGGCGGCAGATGGCCCTGCGGGGCGAGGAGATCATGGGCTCCGCGCTCGATCTCGTGGCCGAGGTGCGGTCCGCGGTCGAGGAGATCGACGGGATGCACGTCAACGACCGGGACGACTTCTGCGGTGCGGGACTCGCCGCGGACTTCGACCCGCTGCCGGTCGTCATCGACCTCGACGGCCTCGGCATCTGCGGATTCCAGGCCGCCGACTGGCTGCGGGAGCACCGGAACGTGGACGCCCATCTGAACGACCACCGCCGCATCGCCACCCAGATCACGCACGGCGACGACCACGGGACGGCCGGCGAACTGCTCGCCGCGCTCAAGTCCCTCGCCGAGGCGGCGCCCGAGCTGCGCCCCGCGCCCCGGATCGACGTGCCGCCGCCGTCGCAGCTGCGCATGGAGCAGGCCGTCACACCGCGGGACGCGTTCTTCGCCGCCACCGAGGACGTCCCGGTGGACAGGGCCGCCGGACGCGTCGCCGCCGAGATGATCACGCCGTATCCGCCCGGGATCCCGGTCGTGCTGCCGGGTGAACGGCTGACCGGACCGGTCCTGCGCTATCTGGTCACCGGTCTCGCCGCGGGCATGAACCTCCCCGATCCGAGCGATCCCCGACTGGAGACGGTCAGGGTGATGGCGGAGGGCGAGTGAAACCGGTCACTTACCCCGGTCTCGGCTACGCAGAACCCGGCGAGATGGTTTACGGTTCATTCATAAGTGGTCTCGGGGTAGACCGCGAGAAGATCGCAATCGTCCCCCCTGCACCACCAAATACGGCCCTGGCTGGTCTCCCCCGTCCAGCCAGGGCTTTTTAATGCCGCGGGTGCCCCGCTCCCGCGAAGATTCCCGGCCAGAACCGAAACCACGCTCCGCCGAGGTGCTCACGGCCGCCGTAGCGGCTGAAATGGACGCAGGGAAGCACCGGAACCTCAGTCGTCGGTGAGGAGCCCCGTGTCATGACCAAAGCGATCAAACTGCTGACCGCCCTTCCGCCGCCCCAGCGCCAGCACCTGATGGCGCTCGCCCGGGAGGTCTCCTTCCCGGAGGACGCCCGGATCTTCGAGGCGGGCGGCACGGCCGACCGCTTCTGGGTCATCCGCTCGGGCGCCGTCTCCCTCGACCAGCAGGTGACATCCGTGCAACGGGTCACCGTCGCGAGCCTCGGCGCGGGCGATCTGCTCGGCTGGTCCTGGCTGTTCCCCCCGTACCAGTGGGACTTCGGCGCGGAGGCCTTCAGCCAAGTGCGCGCCTACGAGTTCGAGGCCGACGCGGTGCTCCGGCTGTGCGAGGAGGAACCGGCGCTCGGCATGTCCCTGATCCGGCACGTCGCCGAAATCCTCGCCCACCGGCTGGAGATGACCCGGGGCAGGCTCATGGAGCAGTACGGACAGCATCGGCGCAGCGCCCTCTGACCCTCAGACCCGGTAGCGGCGCAGGGCGGGCACCGCCGCGGCCAGGCCCAGCATCGCGACGACGACGAGCAGTCCGCCGCCCACGGTCGCCGTGCGCGCGCCGAAGGCCGAACCCGCCGTGCCGTGCAGCACATCGGCGAGGCGTGGGCCGCCCGCCACGACGACCGTGAAGACGCCCTGCATCCGGCCGCGCATCTCGTCGCTGGCGGCGGACAGCAGGATCGATCCGCGGAAGACCATCGAGACCATGTCGGCGACCCCGGCGAGAGCCAGGAACACCACCGCGAGCCACAGGCTTCCGCTCAGCCCGAATCCGGTGATGGCGGCGCCCCAGGCGACGACCGCGCCGATCACCATCCAGCCGTGCCGGCGGGCCCGGGAGAACGTGCCGGAGAACAGTCCGCCCAGCACGGCACCGATGGGGATCGCCGCGAACAGCAGGCCGAGGGCGAGTCCTTCGCCGTACGGCGCGTAGGTCTCGCTCGCGAGTTGCGGGAACAGGGCGCGGGGCATGCCGAAGACCATGGCGATGATGTCGGCCAGGAAGGACAGCAACAGCACCTTGTGCAGGGCCATGTAACGGAAGCCGTCCACGATCTCCCGTACGCCCGCGCGGCGTTGGGCGGTGGCATCAAGGGGCGGCAGCGCGGGCAGCCGTGCGACGGCCCAGACGGTGACGCACAGGGCCAGCGCGTCGATGAGGTACAGCTCGGCCAGGCCGATCACGGGTATGAGCACGCCGGCCAGCAGCGGGCCGACCACCTGACCCGTCTGCATGACCGTCGAGCCGAGGGCGTTCGCCGCCGGCAACTCGTCGGCGGGCACCAGGCGGGCGATGGAGGCGCTGCGGGCCGGGGCGTTGAGCCCCCAGAACGCCTGTTGCACGGCGAGCAGCACCATCAGCACGGCCACCGACGCGAGGCCGGTGACGGCCTGGAGCCAGAACAGCACCGAGGTGACCGCGATGCCGCTGTTGGTGATCAGCAGCAGTTTGCGCCGGTCCATGCTGTCGGCGATGGCCCCGCCCCACAGGGCGAACACCACCAGCGGCAGCAGTCCGGCCAGGCTCGCGGCGCCCACCCAGGCCGAGGAGCCGGTGATGTCGTAGATCTGCTTGGGCACGGCGACCGCGGTGAGCTGGCTCCCGACGGCCGTGACGATGGTCGAGGACCACAGGCGGCGGTAGGCCGGGCGGCGCAGGGGCCGGGTGTCCATTGCCCAGCGTCGCCAGCCGCGCCGCGCGGGTATCACCGCGGACGGGTCCTTCTCCTGTGGTTGTGCGCTGCTCTCGCTGGTGTCCACGCGCTTCCTGGATGCTCGTTACATCTTTCTCGTCGGGGATCACTATCTCAGCACCGGGCGGGTGTTAGGAGGACGGATCAGGTCCCGCCGCCCCCGGAGATCAGGGAGACCCCCAGGACGACCATCGTCGCGGCGACCAGTCCGTCCAGGACGCGCCAAGCGACGGGCTTCGCCAGGGGGCGGCTCAGCAGGCGAGCCCCGAAGCCCAGCGCCGCGAACCAGCACAGGCTGGCGACCACGGCGCCGAGGCCGAACGTCCAGCGCATCGGGCCGCGGTCGGCGGCGACCGTGCCGAGCAGGAAGACGGTGTCGAGGTAGACGTGCGGGTTGAGCCACGTCATCGCCAGGCAGGTCAGCACCGCCCGCCGCCGTGACCGCACCGCCTCGCCGTCCGCGAGCAGGGCACCGCCCGGCTTGACGGCGCGGCGGGCGGCGAGGGCGCCGTAGCAGAGCAGGTACACCCCGCCGGCCCAGGCGACCGCCGTGAGCACCCCGGGCCACGCCACGACCACCGCGCCGACACCGGCCACGCCCAAGGTGATCAGGAGCGCGTCGGACAGGGCGCAGATGCCGACGACGGCGAGGACCGCGTCGCGGCGGATTCCCTGGCGCAGCACGAAGGCGTTCTGGGCGCCGATGGCGACGATCAGGGAGAGGCCGGTGCCGAATCCGGCGGCTGCGGTGGTCAAGGCGTTTGTCATGCCATTGACGCTAGGGAAGCGATCTCTTTACGTACAGCTAAAGATCCTTACGTATCATTAGCTGTCGTGAAGAGCGAGCTGACCGAGCTTCCCCTCGACCAGGTGCGGACCCTGCTGGCGGTGGTCGACGAGGGCACGTTCGACGCGGCCGCCGCGGCGCTGCATGTGACGCCGTCCGCGGTGAGTCAGCGGGTGAAGGCGCTGGAGCAGCGCACGGGGCGGGTGCTGCTGGTGCGCACGAAACCGGTGCGGCCGACGGAGTCGGGCGCGGTCGTCGTCCGGTTCGCCCGTCAGCTGGCCCGGCTGGAGCGGGACGCGCGGGCCGAGCTCGGCATGAGCGGCGCCGGGGAGGCGACCCAGGTGTCGATCGCGGTCAACGCCGACTCGCTGGCGACGTGGTTCCTGGCGGCGCTGACCCGTGTGCCGGAGGAGCCACAGCTCTGCTTCGAGCTGCGGCGCGAGGACGAGAGCCGTACCGCGATGCTGCTGCGGGAGGGCCTGGTGATGGCCGCGGTGACCTCGTCGCCGGATCCCGTGGCCGGGTGTTCCGTACGGCCGCTGGGCCGGATGCGCTATCTGGCGGCGGCGAGCCCGCAGTTCGCCGAGCGGCATCTGGGCGGCTCGCTGGGCGACGCACTCACGCGGGCGCCGGTGATGTCCTTCGACCGCAGTGACGATCTCGAGGACGCGTTCGTCCGCAGGCTGCGGCACAGCCGCACAGGCGCGAGCGCCCTGCGGCACTACGTCCCCACCTCGGAGGGCTTCCTGTCGGCCGTGGTCGCCGGACTGGGCTGGGGCCTGATCCCCGAGGTCCAGGCGGAACCCCTCCTCACAGCCGGCCGCCTCGTGCACCTGGCCCGGGACCGGCCGCTCGACGTCCCGCTGTACTGGCAGCAGTGGAAACTGGACTCACCGGCGCTGGCCGCGGTCACGGAGGCGGTGACGAGGGCGGCGGCCGAGGCACTTCGCGGCTGAACTCACGGGCGACGCTGAACATCACGGGCGACTTGGTACCGGCGGCCCGCACGACAGCGTGTCGCGGCACAGCCGTCGGAGCACTACAGCGCCTCCAACTCCGTGGCCGCGCTGGCCAACAGCATGTCCAGCGCCGTCGGATACGCGCTCGTCACCATCCGGTTCGCCAGCAGGGGCGCCGCCTCGGCGATCCGGGGATGGGTGGCCCGGGGCAACCGCGCATACGTCGACCGCCACATGCCCTCGTCCGAACGCAACGAGTCACTCGGCAGAGCCAACGACGCGGCGTCGAGCGCCGCGAACGCCAGCGCCTGATCGATGAAGGCGTGGTAGATGCGCACGGTGTCCGACAGCGAGAACCCGGCGGTCCGCAGGACGTCCAGCACGGCCTCGTCGGCGGCGAGTTCGTTGGCCCGGCCGGTGACCCGGCTGGTCGTCAGCGCGGCGGCCTGCGGATGGGCCACGTACGCGGCGTGGATGCGCAGCCCGACGGCGCGCAGGTCCTCCCGCCACTCCCCCGTCCGCTCCCAGCCCTCCAGGGCCTGGCCGATGAGGGCGTCGCCGATGGCGAGGGTCAGGTCGTCCATGCCGCGGAAGTAGCGGTACAGCGTGCTCGGGTCGGCGTCGAGGGCCAGGCCGAGGCGGCGGGCTGTCAGACCGGCGCTGCCGTGTTCGCGCAGCATGCGCAGGGCCGTCTCGACGATGAGCCGCTCGGACAGCACGGTGCCGCTTTTCGTGGGACGGCGTCGGCGCCGCTTCTCCTCCGGAACGACCGGTTTCGGCACCATGCTCTCCGTCCCTGTGCCGCAGTCCATGCCGCACGCTCCGCCTTATGCCAACGCCATTGACCTTACGTGAACGGGCCGCGTTGTATCTCCTGTGGGGCCCCACCACGTCGTAGGCCTTCAAGCCGAGGGAGTCTTGTCATGCGTGTACTGCTCGTGGGTGCAGGCGGTGTGGGTACCGCCATCACCCGGATCGCCGCCCGGCGTCCGTTCTTCGAGGCGATGGTGGTCGCCGACTACGACCTCGCGCGCGCCGAGGCGGCCGTGGCGGCCCTCGGCGGCGACGCCCGGTTCCGGCCGGAGCGCGTCGACGCGAACGACGAGGCGGCGGTGGCCGCACTGCTGGCGCGACACGCGTGCGACGTGCTGCTCAACGCCACCGACCCGCGGTTCGTGATGCCGCTGTTCGGCGCCGCCCGCACCGCCGGGGCCACCTATGTCGACATGGCGATGTCACTGTCACGGCCGCACCCGGAGCGACCGTACGAGGAGTGCGGGGTGAAGCTGGGCGACGCCCAGTTCGAAGCGGCGGCCGACTGGGAGAAGGCGGGGGCGCTGGCCCTCGTCGGCATGGGCGTGGAGCCGGGCCTGTCGGATGTGTTCGCCCGGCACGCGGCCGACGAACTGTTCGACGAGATCGACGAGATCGGCGTCCGCGACGGCGCGAACCTCACCGTCGACGGCTATGACTTCGCGCCGTCCTTCAGCATCTGGACGACGATCGAGGAGTGCCTCAATCCGCCGGTCGTCTACGAGGACGGCCGCGGCTGGTTCACCACCGCACCGTTCAGCGAGCCCGAGGTGTTCGACTTCCCCGAGGGCATCGGCCCGGTGGAGTGCGTGAACGTGGAGCACGAGGAGGTGCTCCTGATGCCGCGCTGGGTCGACGCGCGCCGGGTGACCTTCAAGTACGGCCTCGGCGAGGAGTTCATCGGCACGCTGAAGACGCTGCACCTGCTGGGCCTGGACAGCACCGAGCCGGTGACCGTGCCGAGCACCGCCGGACCGGTGGCGGTCTCGCCCCGGGACGTCGTCGCGGCATGTCTGCCGGACCCGGCGACGCTGGGCGACCGGATGCACGGCAAGACCTGCGCGGGCACCTGGGTGCGGGGCGTCAAGGACGGCAAGCCGCGTGAGGTGTACCTCTACCACGTGGTCGACAACCAGTGGTCCATGGCGGAGTACGGCAGCCAGGCCGTGGTGTGGCAGACGGCCATCAACCCGGTCGTCGCCCTCGAACTCCTCGCCACCGGCGCCTGGTCGGGGGCGGGCGTGCTGGGCCCTGAGGCCTTTCCTGCCCGTCCCTTCCTGGACCTGCTGACCGCGTACGGCTCCCCGTGGGGCATGCGCGAACAGTGACTGGATTCGCCGGTGTCCAACCGGGTTTCACTTACGCATCGACAGGCGACTCGAAAACGAGTAATGCTCCACCGAGGGCACGTCGACGATCGCAGGTGACTTTGATGGACGACTGGCGAGACCACGCCGGCTGCCGCCATGAGGACCCGGACCTCTTCTTTCCGATCGGCACGTCCGGACCGACCTTGCTGCAGACGGAGCAGGCGAAGGCCGTCTGCCGGCGCTGCTCCGTCCGGGAGGAGTGTCTGCGCTGGGCGCTCGACACGGAGCAGTTCATCGGGATCTGGGGTGGCAAGAGCGAGGACGAGCGAAGGGCGTTGCGGCAGCGGGCCGGATGACCGGCGACCAGCACCTGCACGGATACGCGGGGGACCCTGAGCCGTTCGGGGGACGTCAGCGGGCCAACGACTCGGCGTCGCCCATGACGATGACGGGATGCCGCTCGGGATCCAGCGCCAGCAGCAGCAGCCTCATGTGCTCCCGCGCGAGACTGACGCAGGCCTGGGTGGGCGCTCCGTGGTCCACGTGGAGCCAGATGCCGCCGCCGAGTTCGGCGCCGAGCGGGCGGCTCCGGTCGAGGGGCGAAGTGCCGCTCCTGCGGTTGTAGTCGATGGCGATCACATAGTCGAAGGAACCGGCGAGCGGTTCGCCCTCGAAGCCGGTACCGCTGGCGGTGAATCCGTCACCGTAGTCGTACGACAGCCTGGTCCCGGGGTCATCGAGCAGCCCCCCGGCGTCCGTCAGGGTGAAGACCCCGATGGGTGAGCGCAGGTCGCCGGCAAGGTGGTGGTCGGTCCAGCCGCGCAACGCGTTGCGGGCGGGCCAGCTGCTGCCCGCCTTCCAGCCGGTGTCGGTGCGCTCGTACAGGACGACGGTGGAGTGTGAGGAGTTCCTGTCGCGTCCGGTGACGACGACGGCCTGCCGGGTCTCGGACGGCACCCTGGCCCAGGTCACCGGGCCCAGGCCGGGCAGCTTCCGGGCGGCGGCCTCGGCGGCTGCTCGGGCTGCGGCTTCGGCGGCGTGGGCGGGCCTGGGGGCCCGGGTGACAGCGGGCTCCTCATCCGGCGTCGCCGTGGCAGCGGCGCCGCAGCCGGTCAGCAGCAGGGAGGCGACCAGCAGGGCGACACGGGACTTGTGCGTGATCATGCATCGTCCTTGACCGACACTTGTAAGGAACTTGTAAGGATCCGTCGGCTTCGGCGGGTCGCCACGCGCATCCGAGGGGCTCGCCTCCGAGCGCGAACGTCCGAGAAAGGCCCGGCATGAGCGTGCGCATCCGTCGCGTCTACGAAGCACCCGAACCCGAGGACGGCGTGCGCGTCCTGGTCGACCGGCTGTGGCCGCGCGGCATGTCGAAGGACGCGGCCCACGTCGACGAGTGGCCCAAGGTAATCACCCCGTCGACCGAGCTGCGCCGCTGGTATCACGCGGGTGAGGGGTCGTACGAGGAGTTCGCCGACCGTTACGAGGCGGAGCTGGCCGCTCCCGAGGCGGCCGCACTCCTGGACCGGGTCAGGGAGTTGGCGGGCAAGGGCGCGGTGACCCTGCTGACCTCGTCGAAGACTCCCGAGCAGAGCCACGCCGCCGTGCTGGCCCGTCTCGTGCAGGCGTGAGGAGACGGGCCGTACGCCGCCGTCAGGCCGTCTGCCGCGCCGCGGCCCGTCCCGCCGTGCGGCCCGAGAAGAGGCAGCCGCCGAGGAAGGTGCCCTCCAGGGCGTTGTAGCCGTGGACGCCGCCACCGCCGAAGCCCGCGACCTCGCCGGCCGCGTACAGACCGTCGATGGGCGTGCCGTCGGCTCCGAGCGCACGGGAGTCGAGGTCGGTCTGGATGCCGCCAAGGGTCTTGCGGGTCAGGATGTGCAGCTTGACGCCGATCAGCGGGCCGGCCGCGGGGTCGAGGATGCGGTGCGGGGTGGCGACGCGGCCGAGGCGGTCGCCGACGTAGCGGCGGGCGTTGCGGATGCCCTGCACCTGGGCGTCCTTGCTGTAGGGGTTCGCGATCTGCAGGTCACGGGCCTCGATCTGGCGCCGGATGCCCTCCGCGTCGAGCAGCGGCTTGTCCGTCAGCTCATTCATCTTCCCGACCAGCTGCTCCAGGTTCGGCGCGGTCACGAAGTCCGCGCCGTTGCGCACGAATGCCGCCACCGGCCCCGGGGCGCCCTTGCCGAGCACCCGCTCCTTCAGGAACCCGGCGCGGTCCTTGGCGGTGATGTCGGGGTTCTGCTCGGAGCCCGACAGCGCGAACTCCTTCTCGATGATCTTTTGGCTGAGGATGAACCAGGAGTGGTCGTGTCCGGCGATGTCCGCGTCGGTGCGCAGGTGCTTGAGGGTCCCCAGGGTGTCGTAGCCGGGCAGGCACGGGTCGGGCAGCCGGCGGCCGAGGGCGTCGAACCACATGGAGGACGGTCCGGGCAGGATGCGGATGCCGTGGCCGGGCCAGATCGGGTCCCAGTTCTGCAGACCCTCGGTGTAGTGCCACATCCGGTCGCGGTTGACCAGCCGTACGCCCGCCTCCGCGCTGATGTCGAGCATCCGGCCGTCGACGTAGGCCGGGACGCCGGTGACCATCTCGGTGGGCGGGGTGCCGAGCCGCTCGGGCCAGGAGCGGCGGACGATGTCGTGGTTGGCGCCTATGCCGCCGCTGGTGACGACGACGGCCTGGGCGGTCAGCTCGAACTCGCCGATGCGGTCGCGGTTGGAGGCGACGCCCCGCGGAGAGTTGTCGTCGGCCAGGACGGTGCCGCGCACTCCGCTGACCGCGCCGTCTTCCATGACCAGTGCGTCGACCTGGTGCCGGTGGTAGAAGGTGAGCAGCCCGTCGCGCGCGGCCTGTTCGGCGTACCGGACGAAGGGCTCCACGACGCCGGTGCCGGTGCCCCAGGCGATGTGGAACCGGGGCACGGAGTTGCCATGGCCGTCGGCGCGCAGGTCGCCGCGCTCGGCCCAGCCGACCGTGGGCAGGAACTTGATGCCGTGCGTGTCGAGCCAGGTCCGCTTCTCACCTGCCGCGAACTCGACGTAGGCCCGCGCCCAGCGCACCGCCCACGAGTCCTCGTCGTCCACCCGGTCGAACTGGGCGCTGCCCTGCCAGTCGTTCCAGGCCAGGTCGAGGGAGTCCTTGATGCCCAGGCGCCGCTGCTCCGGGGAGTCGACGAGGAAGAGCCCTCCGAACGACCAGAAGGCCTGCCCGCCGAGGTTGGCGGCGTTCTCCTGGTCCACCAGCGCGACCCTGCGGCCCCGGCTGGTCAGTTCGCTCGCGGCGACCAGGCCCGCGAGTCCTGCTCCGACGACGATGACGTCGGCATCCATGGCGACCGTCCCTTCCTCATGTCCTCATGCGGTGGTGTCGCTGCCGTCGGTGAGCAGCGCCGTGAGCAGTTGCCCCAGCCAGACGCGGGCGTGCTCGACGTCCTTGTCCAGCAGCAGTTGGGTGGTGACTCCGTCGTAGGCGGCGACCACGGCGTGTGCGGCGCCGTCGATGTCGCCGAGTACGGCGGGCAGTGCGCTGCGCACCTGGGCACGGGAGAGGCGGTCGGCGATCGCCCCGCGCAGCCGTGCGCGGTGTTCCAGCAGGGTCCGCGCGACGGCCGGGTCGCGGGCGGCGTGCACCAGGAAGTCCGTCTTCACCAGCAGCCAGTCGCGGTCCAGGAGCAGCACGTCCGTCACCCGGTCCACGGCGGCCGGCACGTCCAGGTCGGGCCCGTCGAGGGCGAGCGCCCCGGACACCTGCTCGGCGATCACGTCCGCGCGCTGCTGGTAGAGGGCGAAGAACAGCTCGTCCAGGCTGTCGAAGTTGGAGTAGAAGGCACCCCTGCTGTAGCCGGCGGCCTCGCAGACCTCCTCGATGGAGACCCGGCCGAATCCCTTGGCCGCGAACACCGCGAACGCGGCGTCGAGGAGATTGGCCCGCGTACGGACGCGGCGCCTGGTGACGCGCTTGGTCGTGCCCTCCACCACCATGTCCGGCCTCCATTCGATACGGGAATGTATCCGATACATCAATGTATCCAAAGGGGTGGGAGCGAGAACGAGAAAACTGCGGGGGACAACGAAAACTCGATGGGAACAGATTTTCGATTCAGGAGTACGCTGGAACCATGGCCACGCACCTCCAGGGCTCCCTGTTCGACCAGACCGACGAGCTGCGGCTCGGGTCCCTCTCCGGGATCCGCCGTACCCCGCTCGGCCTCGGCGCCTGGATCGACGTGCTGCCCGGCTGGCTCAGCGGGGCCGACGCCCTGTTCGAACACCTTGCGGCCGAGGTGCCCTGGCGTGCGGAGCGGCGCACGATGTACGACAACGTCGTCGACGTACCTCGCCTGCTCGCCTTCTACGGCGCCGACGACGCGCTCGCGCACCCTGTCCTGGTGGAGGCGCGCGACGCCCTGTCCGCGCACTACGCCGAGGAACTGGGCGAACCGTTCACCACGGCCGGGCTGTGCTACTACCGCGACGGCCGGGACAGTGTCGCCTGGCACGGGGACCGGATCGGACGGGGCGCACGCGAGGACACGATGGTCGCGATCCTCTCGGTGGGCGCTCCGCGGGATCTGCTGCTGCGCCCGGCGCGGGGCGGCGGCGAGACGGTGCGCCGGCCGCTGGGGCACGGCGACCTCATCGTGATGGGCGGGTCCTGCCAGCGGACCTGGGAACACTCCATACCGAAGACCACGCGCGCCGCGGGACCGCGCATCAGCATCCAGTTCCGCCCGCACGGCGTGCACTGAGGCGGAGAGGCGGCCGCTTCGGGTGCGCGCGGGGGGGGCCTCCGGTGGACGGTGCCGGAGGCAGCCCTTCCGCCGTTCATCGACCCGCAGGACACGGCTGACGCGGTTCCGGTTCGGGATGCGTCCGGACCCGCCGAACGCGCTTACCGCCTGATCTGCTTTGCTGTGTCCGTCGAGCACGGACCTCACACGCGGGACGATCATGCGCGCAGATGTGCAGCAAGTCGCGGACGGCACCTATCTGGTGCGCGGCAGCAACACCAACTGGGTGATCCTCAGCGAGGGGGACGCCGTCACGCTCATCGACACGGGCTACCCCGGGGACCGGCCGAAGCTTTTCGCCTCCCTTGCCGAGGTGGGCAGTTCACCGGAGGCCGTCAGCGCCGTACTGATCACGCACGCGCACACCGATCACTTGGGCAACGCCGAGTACCTGCGCGCCACGTACGGCACACCCGTGTACCTCCACGAGGCCGAAGTGCCGCACGCGCGCCGGGAGTTCCTGCACCAGGTCGGCGTCGGGACGGTCCTGCGGAACGGCTGGCGCCCCGGGGTCCTGCCCTGGGCGGTCCACGCGATCCGCTCCGGCGGCACCGCGCACGTCCCCGTCACCACCCCCGAGCCGTTCCCGTCGGCCGGCCCGCTGGATCTGCCCGGCCGGCCCGTCCCGGTGCACACGCCGGGTCACACCGACGGGCACTGCGCCTACCACCTGCCCGACGCCGGTGTGGTGATCGCGGGCGACGCCCTGGTCAGCGGGCACCCCACCTCCCGGATCAAGGGACCGCAGCTGCTGCCCGACATGTTCCACCGCGAGCGCGCCCGTGCCGTGGCCTCGCTGGACGTACTCGAAGGCCTCAAGGGGGATGTGCTGCTCCCCGGGCACGGCCCCGTGCACCGTGGAGCGGTGCGGGAAGCTGCTCTTCAGGCCCGGGAGCGCGCGCTCTAAGGTGAGCTGACGATCACGGCTAGGCGAGGACGAACGCCCCATGGCACTGCAGATCAGCGCGACGAACCCGGAGCACCCCGCGCTCCTGCTGGAACTCCCCTGGCAGCTGCCGCTGGAGGAGTGGCCGGAGGACATCCTGGTCCCGCTGCCGCGCGGTATATCCCGGCACGTCGTGCGCTACGCCCGCGCCGGCAGCGAGGTGATCGCCGTCAAGGAGCTCGCCGAGCGCCCGGCACTGCGCGAGTACGAACTCCTGCGCGACCTGGACCGCATCGGCATCCCGGCCGTCGACCCGCTCGCCGTGGTCACCGGCCGCACCGACTCCGGCGGGGGCTCCCTGGAGTCGGTGCTGGTGACCCGGCACCTGGGCGGCTCGATGCCGTACCGCTCGATGTTCGAGACGACGATGCGGCCCGCGACCATGCACCGCCTCATGGACGCGCTGGCCGTGCTGCTGGTCCGTCTCCACCTCGCCGGGTTCGCCTGGGGCGACTGCTCGCTGTCCAACACGCTGTTCCGGCGGGACGCGGGCGCCTACGCCGCCTATCTGGTGGACGCCGAGACCGGAGATCTGCACCCGCAGCTCAGCAACGGCCAGCGCGACTACGACCTGGATCTCGCCCGGGTCAACATCAGCGGTGAACTGCTGGACCTGGAGGCGTCCGGGGCGCTGCACCCCTCGGTGGACCCGATCGAGTTCGGCACCGAGATCTGCGCCCGCTACCACAGCCTGTGGGAGGAACTGACCCGCACATCGGTGTACCCGGCGGGCAAGTACCACTACATCGAGCGCCGGATACGGCGACTGAACGAACTCGGTTTCGACGTGGCCGAGATGCAGATCGAGCACGCCGGCAACGGCGACACGGTCACCTTCGTGCCCAAGGTCGTCGACGCCGGCCACCACCAGCGGCAACTGCTGCGCCTGACGGGCCTGGACACCGAGGAGAACCAGGCCCGACGGCTCCTGAACGACCTGGAGAGCTGGATGGCCACCCAGGACGACTACGCCCCGGGCGACCCCCTCGGCGCCCGCCCCGAGGTCCTCGCGCACCGCTGGGTGCGGGACGTCTTCCGCCCCACCGTGCGCGCCGTGCCGCTGGAGCTGCGCGGTTCCATGGACGCCGCCGAGATCTACCACGAGCTGCTCGAACACCGCTGGTACCTGTCCGAGCGGGCTCAGCTCGACATCGGCCTGGACACCGTGGTCGAGGACTACATCACGAACATCCTGCCCAAGGCCCGGGAGACGCTGCAGCCGACGACGACGTCCGACTGAGGTCCGGCTGACTCAGTCGTGCGGCACCACGGCCACCGGGCAGTCCGCGAGGTGCAGCATGCCGTGCGCCACCGAGCCGATCCGGGCACCCACGGCCGTGCGGTGGGCACGGCGCCCCACGACCATCAGCTGGGCCCGCCCTGAGACCGACAGCAGCACCTGCCCTCCGCTGCCCATCTCCACGTGCTCGACGACGGGGACGTCGGGGAAGCGCTCCCGCCACGGCCGCAGCGCCTCGCCCAGCGCCTTCTTCTCGTACGGCTCCAGTCCCCCGGCCTCGTCGAGGAGCTTCAGGGAGCCCGGGCTGTAGGCGAACAGCGGCGGCAGGGTCCAGGCCCGCACGGCGCGCACGGTCGCGCCACGCGCCGCGGCCGTCTCGAACGCGAACCGCAGCGCGGCGGAGCTGTCCTCGGGGTCGCCCTGCTGACCGACGACGATCTCGCGCCCGGCGGCTTCGGCGGACGCCTCGTCCCCGGCCCGTACCCGCACGACGGGCCGCGTGGCCCCGGCGATCGCCTGCTGCCCGACGGAGCCCAGCAGGAACCCGACGACGCGGCCGTGGCCGCGCGAGCCCAGCACGAGTATCTCGGCCTCGCCCGCGGCGGCGACGAGCGTCTCGGCGGGCGGGCCTTCGACGATGTCGGTGGTCACGTCCAGGACCGGGTGCCGCTCGGTGACGGTGCGGGCCGCCTCGGCCAGCCCGTCGCGCACCCACTGTGCCTGGGTGTCCTCGTCCCCCGCGTCGATCGCGTCGTGCGGCTGGAACCGCCAGGCGTGCACCACCCGCAGGGGGAGCCCCCGGCGGACGGCTTCGCGGGCGGCCCAGGCCAGCCCGGCGAGGCTCTCCTCCGATCCGTCCACCCCTGCCGTGATCGGGCGCGTCATTCCGGCTGCCTCCTCGTGTCGCGGTCACGTTCGTCGAACCCCAGTCTTCACTACCCTGAACCCATGGCTTTGGAGTGGGAGCAGGTGAACGTCGACGCGGCCGACGCCGTGGCCCTCGGCCGCTGGTGGGCCGAGGCTCTCGGCTGGGTCGTGCTCAACGACTCGGCCGACGAGTTCGAGATCCGGCCCGAGCGGGACCGGCTGCCCGGCCTGATCTTCGGGCCCGTACCCGAGGGCAAGACCGTCAAGAACCGCCTCCACCTCGACTTCCGCCCCGACGACCAGGACGCGGAGGTCGCCCGCCTCCTCGCCCTCGGCGCGCGCCACGCGGACGTCGGGCAGACCGGCGACGAGCCGTGGGTCACGCTGGCGGACCCCGAGGGCAACGAGTTCTGCGTGCTCGGCCCGCGGCGCACCTGAGCGCGGTGGGCGCCCGCCATACCTGAGCGAAGCGGGCGGATCGAACATACGATGGCCGGAAGTCGGCTCGGCGACCGCGCCTCCTGACGCTCGCCGCCGCGCCGTGAATGCGAAGCCCGGGGTGGGAGACGTATGGCACAGGCGTCCGACGCAGCGCGGACCGTCATCCTGACCGTGGACGACGACCCGGGAGTCTCCCGGGCGGTCGCCCGCGATCTGCGGCGGCGCTACGGCGAGTCGCACCGGATCGTGCGCGCGGAGTCCGGCGAGTCCGCGCTGCAGGCGCTGCGCGAACTGAAGCTGCGCGGCGATCTCGTGGCCGTGATCCTGGCCGACTACCGCATGCCCCAGATGAACGGCATCGAGTTCCTCGAACAGGCCCTGGACGTCTATCCCGGCGCCCGCCGCGTGCTGCTGACCGCGTACGCGGACACGAGCGCGGCGATCGACGCGATCAACGTCGTCGACCTTGATCACTACCTGCTCAAGCCGTGGGATCCGCCGGAGGAGAAGCTCTACCCCGTCCTGGACGACCTGCTGGAGGCCTGGCGGCGCAGCGACTACCGGCCGGTGCCCAGCACCAAGGTGGTCGGCCACCGCTGGTCGGCGCGCTCCTCGGAGGTGCGGGAGTTCCTGGCCCGCAACCAGGTGCCGTACCGCTGGTACTCCGCCGACGAGCCCGAGGGCCGGCGGCTGCTGGCCGCCGCAGAGCAGGACGGGCAGCGGCTGCCTCTGGTGATCACGCCGGACGGGACGCCCCTGGTGGCGCCCGAGGCACCCGAGCTGGCCTCGAAGGTGGGGCTGGCCACGATGCCCACGGCCGATTTCTACGACCTCGTCGTCATCGGCGGCGGCCCGGCCGGGCTGGGCGCGGCCGTGTACGGGGCGTCGGAGGGGCTGCGGACCGTGCTGGTGGAGCGGTCGGCGACGGGCGGACAGGCCGGGCAGAGCTCCCGGATCGAGAACTACCTCGGCTTCCCGGACGGCGTGTCGGGAGCACAGCTCACCGACCGGGCCCGGCGGCAGGCGGCGCGGTTCGGCGCCGAGATCCTCACCGCGCGCGAGGTGACGGGGCTGGAGGTCAGCGGGTCCGCCCGGATCGTACGGTTCTCGGACGGCTCGGCGGTCGCCGCGCACAGCGTGATCCTGGCGACCGGCGTGTCGTACCGGCAGCTGGCCGCGCCCGGCTGCGACGACCTGACCGGCCGCGGGCTGTACTACGGGTCGGCGCTCACGGAAGCGCCCGCCTGCCAGGGTCAGGACGTGTACATCGTCGGCGGCGCCAACTCCGCCGGGCAGGCGGCGATGTACCTGGCGCGGGGTGCCAAGTCGGTGACGCTGCTGGTCCGCGGCGAGTCCCTGTCGGCGTCCATGTCGTACTACCTGGTCCAGCAGATCGAAGAGGCGCCGAACATCACGGTGCGGCCCAGGACGGTCGTCGAGTCCGCGCACGGCTCCGACCACCTTGAGCAGCTGACGCTGCGCTCCGTGGACGACGGGGGGACCGAACTCGTCGACGCCCAGTGGATGTTCGTGTTCATCGGCGCCGCTCCGCTCACCGACTGGCTGGACGAGACGGTGTTGCGGGACGAGCGGGGGTTCATCCTCGCCGGGCCCGACCTGTCGTCCGACGGGCGGCCGCCGGCCGGCTGGGAGCTGGACCGGCCGCCGTACCACCTGGAGACCAACGTCCCCGGCGTGTTCGTGGCGGGCGACGCACGCTCCGAGTCCGCCAAGCGCGTCGCGTCCGCCGTCGGAGAGGGAGCCATGGCCGTCATGCTCGTCCACCGCTATCTGGAGCAGTCATGAGCGGGCAGTCGATGCCGTGCAACGCCGCGGAGATCGGGTCCCTGTTCCTGTTCGAGAAGCTCACCCCCGAGCAGCTCGGCAGGCTGTGCGACGAGGGGCGGGTGGAGCAGTTCGAGCCCGGCCCCGTGTACACCGAGGGCGACCCCGCGACCTGCTTCTACGTGATGATCGAGGGCACGGTCGTGCTGTCCCGCCGGGTCGCCGGGGACGACGTGGAGGTGACACGGACCTCGCAGCGCGGGGTGTACGCGGGGTCCATGCAGGCGTATCTGGGTGACCGGGTGCGGCAGGTCTACAACAACTCCATGCGCGTCACGGAGCCGACGCGGTTCTTCGTGCTGCCCGCGGACACCTTCGCGCAGATCATGCAGGAGTGGTTCCCGATGGCGGTGCATCTGCTGGAGGGGCTCTTCTTCGGTTCGAAGAGCACGCAGCAGGCCATCGGGCAGCGCGAACGGCTGCTGGCGCTCGGCTCGTTGTCCGCCGGGCTCACGCACGAGCTCAACAACCCCGCCGCCGCGGCCGTACGGGCGACCGCCACCTTGCGCGAGCGTGTGGGCAAGATGCGGCACAAGCTCGCCGTCATCACGCAGGGTTCGTACTCCCCCGAGGTCATCGCCAACCTCGTCGACATCCAGGAGCGCACCGCCGAGCGGGTCGCCAAGGCCCCCACCCTGAGTCCGCTGGAGGCCGCCGACCGGGAGGACGCGCTCACCGACTGGCTCGACGACCAAGGCATCCAGGAGGGCTGGCGGATCGCGCCCACCTTCGTCCAGGCCGGTCTCGACGTGGACTGGCTGGACCAGGTCGCGGCGGCGGTGGACGAGGAGATCCTGCCGAGCGCGATCGGATGGCTCAGCTACACCGTCGAGACCGAGCTGCTGATGGACGAGATCAACGACTCGACCACCCGCATCTCACATCTCGTGGACGCAGCCAAGCAGTACTCGCAGCTCGACCGCGCGCCCTTCCAGAACGCCGACGTGCACGAACTCCTCGACAGCACCCTGCTGATGCTGTCGGCCAAGATCGGCCCGCAGATCAAGGTCGTCAAGGAGTACGACCGTTCGCTCCCGAGGGTCCCGGCGTATCCGGCGGAGCTCAACCAGGTGTGGACGAACCTCATCGACAACGCCGTCTCGGCCATCAACAGCGCGGGCGGCGAAGGGACGTTGACGGTGCGGACGGCTCCGGATCACGACCGGCTGCTGGTGGAGTTCCGTGACACGGGCGTCGGCATCCCTGCGGAGAACCGCGGGCGCATCTTCGATCCGTTCTTCACGACGAAGCCCGTGGGTGAGGGCACCGGGCTCGGACTCGACATCTCCTGGCGGATCGTGACCAACAAGCACCACGGCACCATCCAGGTGCAGTCCGAACCGGGCGACACCCGCTTCCAGGTCCTGCTTCCACTCACGTCCGAGGAGGCTTCATGAACGACGTCAAGGGCATCGATCCGAACGTGCCGCCGAGCGGCAGTGGGTGCCCGGAGTGCGACGAGGCGGGCGGATGGTGGTTCCATCTGCGGCGGTGTGCGCAGTGCGGGCATGTGGGGTGCTGTGACAGTTCGCCCGCGAAGCATGCGACGGCGCATTTCCGGGAGACCGGACATCCCTTCGTGCAGAGCTTCGAGCCGGGTGAGAGCTGGTACTGGAACTACGACACGAACGAGATGTACGAGTCGGGACCCGAGCTCGCGGCACCGGACAGCCATCCGGCCGAGCAGCCCACCCCGGGGCCCACGGGACGGGTCCCTGCCGATTGGGCGAAGACTTTGCGCGCCTGAGGGCCACAGGCGCTGCCAGAGGTGAGTGACAGGATGTATGCGTGTCGCAGACCTCTTTCACCACGCCACTCATCGGGCGAGAGGGCGAGTTCGCTCGCCTCTCCACGGCGCTGGAACGTGCCCGGGACGGTGAGGCCCGCGCCGTCCTGATCGCCGGGGACGCCGGAGTCGGCAAGACGCGGGTGCTGGACGAGGTCGCGGGGCGGGCGGCTCGGGACGGGACGGTCGTCCTCACCGGGCACTGTGTCGATCTCGGTGATGTCGGGCTGCCGTATCTTCCGTTCACCGAGGTGCTGGGCGTACTCGCCGGTGACGAGCGGTTCACGGACGTCCTCGCCGCGCATCCGGTGGTCGGACGGCTGCTGGGCGGCGACACGGACGCCGTGAGTGACCGGCTGCGCCTGTTCGAGGGCATCGCCGGGCTGCTGGCCGATCTGGCGGACGTCGCGCCGGTACTGCTGGTGCTGGAGGACCTGCACTGGGCCGACCAGTCGTCGAGGGATCTGCTGCGGTTCCTGCTGAGCCGGGGCATCCTGCAGCGACCGGCGGGTGGGGCGCCCGCCCATCGGTTGGCCGTGTTCGCGTCGTACCGCGCGGATGACCTGCACCGGCGTCATCCGCTGCGCCCGCTGCTGGCCGAACTGGTGCGGCTGCCCGCCGTGGAGCGGCTGGAGCTGCGCCCGATGGCCGACACCGAGGTGGCCCGGCTGGTGCGCGCCGTCCAGGAGCGGCCGCTGCCGGACAGTACGGTCCGGCGGATCGTCGAGCGGGCCGAGGGCAACGCCTTCTACGCCGAGGAACTGGTCGCGGCGACGGACACCGGGGCCGGCGGGGTGCCCAGCGGGCTGGCCGATGTCCTCCTCATCCGGTTCGAGCAGCTGTCCGACACCGCTCAGCAGGTGCTGCGCACGGCCGCGGTGGCGGGGCGTCGCGTCGAGCACGACCTGTTGCGGGGTGCCGTGGGCATTCCGGAGGAGGAGCTGGAGTCGGCGCTGCGTGAGGCCCTCGGGCGCCAGTTGCTCGTGGCAGGGGAAGGCGACACGTACGCCTTTCGGCACGCGCTCGCGCGTGAGGCGGTGTACGCGGATCTGCTCCCTGGCGAACGGGCCCGGCTGCACGGTGCGTTCGCCCGGCTGCTTGCCGGACGCGGCCGTCCCGACGAGACTGCGGCCGAGCGCGCCCACCACTACCGCGAGAGCCACGATCTGGCCGAGGCTCTGGCCGCCTCTCTGGAGGCCGCCGACCACGCGCACCGGGTCGGCGCGCCCGCCGAGGAGCTACGGCACCTGGAGAGCGCCCTGGACCTGTGGTCGTCGGTGGAGCCGTCCGCGCGGCCGTCGGGCGAGGGCACCGACCGGGTGACGCTCACGCTGCGCGCGTCGGCCGCCGCCGCGCACGCCGGTGAGTCGCACCGCGCGGTCTCCCTCACCCGCTCCGTGCTCGCGGCCCCCGGCCAGGACACCGACACCGAGCTCGCCGCCCGGGTCCGCTACACGCTCGCCGGGAACCTGCTCGGCGTCGACAGCCTGACGGCGGCGTTCGCCTACAGCAGCGAGGCGCTCGCCCTGATTCCGGCGGAGCCTCCGTCGCGGACATGGGTGTGGGCGGCGGCCACGCACGTCCTGGCGGCCCGCCAGGTCGGGGAGAACGAGACCGCCCTGCGGGTCGCCCGCGAGGCCCTGCGCATCGCCGAGAAACTCCAGGTGACGGACGCCCGGGCGGACCTGCTCATCTCGTTGGCCGTTCTCGAGGCCGGCGGCCGGCGTACACCGCAGGGGCGTGCACGGCTGCGCGAGGCCCGGGATCTGGCGCGGCGTTCGGGCAACGCCCCGGTGGAGATGCGCGCCCTGTTCAGCCTCGCCGTGGGCTGCTTCGAGTCCGGAGACCTGGAGGAGTCGCTGCCCTGGCTGACGGAAGGGCTGGACCGGGCCCGGCGTGCCGGGTTGCTGTCCTCGCTGTATCCGCTGGAGATGCGGTACCTGCGGCTGCTCGTGCTGTACACGCTGGGCCGTTGGGACGAGTGCGTGAGCGTGGCGGCGGCCGACGCAGGCGTGCTGCCGGCGGCGGGCGGATACACGACCGGTCCCGCGCTCTACGTCTCTCTGGCGCGCGGTGACTTCGCGGCCGTCGAGGCGGCCCACGCGCTGCTGGCGGGGCCCTTCGACTGGATGGGCACGCTCATCGCGGGTCTCGCGCTCACCGACGCCGCCGCGTGGCGCGGTGACGCGGACGCGGCGGTGGAGCGGATGCGGTCCTCGGTCGCGGCGCTCACCGACGACGCGGGGGCGCTCCCCGATGCCACGGTCCGGCTGGCCGCCCTCGCGCTGTCCGCGGTCGGCGACCGGGCGGCCGAGCTGCGCCTGACCGGCGACGAGCCGGGGCTGCGCCGCTGGGCGGACACGGCGACCGAACTGGTCGAGCTGGCGCGCGGCACGGCGGCACGAGGCGGGGACGTCAGGCCTCAGGGTCCGGAAGGCATGGCGTGGCTGGCCCGCGCGGAGGCGGAGTGGGCGCGGGCGGTGTCCGGGCCTGACGTGGGGGCGTGGGCGAAGGCGGTGGCGGCGTTCGACTACGGCGACGAGTACGAGCGGGCGCGCTGCCGGGTGCGGCACGCCGAGGCCCTGCTGGCGGCGGACGAGCGCGAGGCGGCGGCCACCGAGGCCCGGGCGGCACGGGAGACGGCGACGCGGCTCGGTGCGACGCTGCTGCTGGAGCGGGTGGACGCCCTGATCCGCCGGGGCCGCCTCGCGGACACCTCCGCCGACCGCTCCTCGGTGCTCACGGCCCGCGAGCAGGACGTGCTGCGGCTCCTCGCCCTCGGCCGCAGCAACCGGCAGATAGGCGAGGAGCTGTACATCACCGGCAAGACGGCGAGCGTCCACGTCTCCAACATCCTGGCCAAGCTGGGCGCAGCGAGCCGTACGGAGGCGGTGGCGATCGCCTATCGGGAGGGCCTGATCACCCGCGAGAAGGCGGTGGGCTGACGCCGGTCGTGCACGTCAGCCGGTGGTGTCGCAGTCCAGGGCGGTCAGGTCGACGGCGTCGGCCATCGCCTGCATGCCCTTGTCGTTGGGGTGGATGTGGTCGCCGCCGTCGAGGGCGGGCAGCATCCGTGCGGGGTCGTAAGGGCTGCGCAGGATGCGGTCGAAGTCGGTGACGGCGTCGAACTCGCCGCTGGTGCGGATGAACTCGTTGACCTCCTGGCGCACTGCCTCACCGGCCGGGTCCCATTCGAGCCAGCCCTTGAAGGGGCCGACGGTCGCGCCGACGACGCACTTGCCGGCCGCGTGCGCCCGGTCGATGATCTCGCGGTAGCCCTCGATCAGGTCGTCGGCCGTGACGCCCGTATGGGCCTTGATGTCGTTCACGCCCTGGAAGAGGAACACGGTCCGCACGCCCGGCTGGGACAGGACGTCCCGCTCCAGCCGGTTCAGCGCGCTCTCGCCGGGGCCGTCCGCGAGGACCTTGTTCCCGGAGATCCCCTCGTTCGCCACGCCCTTCACCGCCGTGTCCGAGCGTTGCAGTCGCCGGGCGAGGTAGTCGGGCCAGCGGCGGTTGAGGTCGGTGGTGGACTGCCAGCCGTCGGTGATGGAGTCGCCGAGGGCGGCCACCGCTCCGGTGCCGGCGCGGGCGCGCACGGAGACGGCGTCGAGATAGAACCACGAGCCGGTCGGGACGGTCCAGGCGGCGCCGCCCTCCTCGGCGGTGTGGTCGCCCTGGGTCGCGTAGGACGACTGCATGGCCATCCAGTGGCCGGTCGCGGGGCCGCCCGCGTCGGGGCTGTGCAGGCTGACGACGAGGTTGGTCGCGGCGGGCAGCCTGCCGGGCAGCGGGTCGCTCCACACGGTCTCGCCGGCCGGTACGGTGACCGTGCGTTCACCGCCGAACGCCAGCCGCCGGTTGCTGCCGGGCCGCAGCTCGGCGCCCTGTTTCCGGATGCCCGCGTAGACGTTGTCGAAGGTGATCGGCCGGTCCCCGAAGGCGTTCGACAGCCTGATCCGCGTGTCGGTGCCGCCCACGCTGGTGTGCACGACGAGCCGGTAGCTGCGGCCGGCGACGCCGTCCGCCATGCGGTCGGCGCTCGCCGCCCAGGTGACGACGCCGCTCGCGTCGGCGGTCGCTTCGGCGGGCGGCGACTGGCAGGCGACGACCGTCAGCAGGACGGCGGCCAGCGGGAGCCCGGCCCTCACTTGGCGAAGTCCTTCAGCGTGACCGACGCGCCGGGCCGCAGGGTGACCGTGCGGGACACATCGCCGTACGCGACCGTCGTGGTGCGGCCGCCCACGCTGTGGATCCGGGCCTCGGTCGGGCGTCCGTCGCGCCAGCGCAGGTCGACCTCGAAACCGCCCCGCACGGCGACGCCCCGCACATGGCCCGAGTCGGCCCAGGCGTCGGGGAGCGCCGGCAGGAGCTCGACGTGGCCCGGCCGCGAGTACAGCAGCATCTCCACCATCGCGGCCGGGGTGCCGAAGTTGGCGTCGATCTGGAAGATGCCGCGGCCGCGCTCCACCTCGTAGATGTCGAAGAGGTTGAAAGCGGTGCCGTTGCTGCCGTCGGTCGACGGGCGGAGGTTGTTGACGACCAGCTGGTAGGCCTTGTCGGCGTTTTTCAGGCGGGCCCAGCACAGGCTGCGCCAGGCGTTGGCCCAGCCGAAGCTCTCCATGCCGCGCGCGGTGAGCAGGGCGGTGGCGCCCTCGACGATGTCGGCCGGGGTGGAGCCGTCGGGGCGGATGCGGTCGCCGGGGAACAGGTTGATCAGCGGGGACAGGTGGCGATGGGTGGTCTCACCCAGGTTGTCGGGCGACATCCACTCCTCCAGCCAGCCGGTGGCGGGGCTGACCTGCGGCAGGTACAGCTTTCTGCGCAGTGAGGCGATCGTATCCGCGTAGTCGGTGTCCCGCCCGAGGGCGGCGGCCGCGGTGCAGTAGTTCCCGAACAGTGTCCACACGACTTCCTGAGCATAGGTGATGCCCTTGGCGTCCTGCGGACCGTGCTCGGGAGACCAGTCGCTGTCGTCCACGAGCACCTCCTTCGACGTGCCGGGGAGGGTGACGGTGAGCAGCCGCGCCTCCCAGAACTCGCACGCGCCCTTGAGGAGGGGGTAGATCTTCTTCAGGTGTTCGCGTGACCCGGTGTACTCGTAGTGCTCCCACAGCGTGGTGCACAGCCAGGCGTTGCCCGCCGGATGCCACCACCAGCCGCTTCCTCCGTAGGGGTTGGTGGAGAAGGCGACGGCCCAGCCGGCGTTCTTGCCGCTGGAGTTGCGGTAGCGATTGCGCGGGTCGTTGAACAGGCGACGGGTGGTGTCGTTCCAGGAGGGGAGCTGGGCGACGCAGTAGTCCGTGAAGGCGTCGAAGCAGGGGGAAAGGCCCGTGCGGTCGGCCATCCAGTAGTTCATCTGGATGTTGATGTCGGTGTGGTAGTCGCCCATCCAGTCCGGGTCGTTGCCGTCCAGCCACAGGCCCTGGAGGCCCATCGGGAGGCTGTCGCGCGAGCCGGTGATCATGAGGTAGCGGCCGTACTGGAGGTAGGCCGCTTCCAGTTCCGGGTCGGGTTCGGGATCGCGGCTGCGGGCGTGCAGGCGCTCCCAGGTGTCGAGTTGGCGCTGGGCGTCCGTGGACGTACCGAGGGAGAGGCCGAGTCGTCCGTACAGGGCGCGGTAGTCGGCGACATGAGTGCGGCGCAGGGCGTCGGCGGACTCCGCGGCGGCGGCGCGGACCTTCGTACGGGCCAGGCGCTCCGGGTCGAGGGAGGGATCACGGAAACCGGCCGCGGCGTCGGGCGCGTAGTTCGTGCCCGCGGTGACCACCACGGTGAGGTCCTTGCAGCCGGCGAAGTCGATCCGGGTGCCGTTGACGGTGACCCTGCCGCCGCTGCCGCGGGCCTTGACGGCGGCGCCGTAGCGCAGGCCGTTGGGGAGAGCCGCGCCGAACGACTCGGCGGCGGTCGGCTTCTCGCCGTGCGTGCCGGTGAGGGTGATGGAGCCGGTGTAGCGGCCGCCACCGCTCTGGGTGAAACGCAGGACGATGACGTCGTCGGGGTGGCTGGCGTACATCTCACGCCGGTAGGTGACGCCGGAGCGGACGTAGGAGCTGGTGACCAGACCCTGGGCGAGGTCGAGGGTGCGGCGGTAGCCGGAGACGGCGTCGAGGTCGTGGGCGGGGATGTCGACGGTGAGTCTGGCGAGCAGCGTGAAGGAGCCGAAGTCGGAGCGGCCGTAGGGGAACTGGCCGTCCTGGTCCGGGGTGTCGTTGAGGCCGCCGGTCCACATGGTCGCGTCGGTGATCAGGAGGAGCTCGCGGCCGGGGTCGTTGCTCGCGAGGGCTCCGATGCGGCCGTTGCCCACGGGCAGGCCCTGTTCGATGAGTGAGCCCTCGTCGCCCGGTGCCTGCCACCACAGCCGCTCGCGAGCGGCGTCGGCGGGGAGCGCGGCTTCGGCGGGGCGGGCAGGAGCGGCGAAGGCGGTGAACGTGGGCAGCGTGCCGAGGGCGGCGGTGAGGCCCGCGGTGGTGGCGAGGGAGAGGAGGGCTCTTCGGCTCGGCTCGTTGGGGCTGGTGTTCATGCGGGGCTCCGGATGCGTCTGGGCCGGGGCCCGGCGCGCTGCCGGGCCCCGACGGGGGAGGTCAGAGAGACTTCTGTACGTCGATCCGGTCGATGTCCGGCGCGTAGCCGTTCCCGCTGTCGAACGTGATCGTGTTGGCCCCGGCCTTCAGCTTCACCGCCACGTGGACGCTGTTCACCGTGGACCAGTCGCCCGTGGACGCGAACTTGTGCGAGGTTCCGCCGCCTCCGTTCGCCGAGACGGAGATCGAACGGGCGTCACCGCTGACGTAGGCGACCTTGATCTGGTAGGTGCCGGCCTTGGGGACCACGACGTCGTCGAGGGTCAGCTGGCCGCCGGTGTAGAGGTTGCCGACCTTGCGGCCGCCGGAGCAGGCGGAGCAGTCGGCGACGGAGGCGTTGCCGCTCAGGGTGCCCGCCTCGGCCTCGTAGGCGGTCCAGGCGAGGTCGGTGCCGCGCGGGGTGACGGTGAACAGGCGGGAGCCGTGCGCGGGGAGCGCCTGGGTGATCTTGTCGGTGTGGGAGCCGAGGTTCTCCTTGTTCCACACGTCGCGCACCGAGGCCTTGCCCTTGAAGCCCAGGGTGGACCAGTTGGCGGTCACCGAGGCGGGAGCGTCGGACAGGTTGAACAGCGCGACGGTGTAGGTGCCGTTCGGGTTCTTCGCCGCCCACACCTGCTGCGGGTCGGAGGCGGTGACGGGCTCGGCGGGCGGGGCACTGCTCTGGTTGAGCGCGATGACCTCGCGGTTGGTCAGCAGCGACAGGCCGTAGGAGTCGAGCTTGGTGAGGTCGTCGCCGGTGAAGAGCGGGGACTTGGCTATCGCCCAGAGGGTGGCGTAGCTCTGCCGCTCGGCCTTGGTGAGGCCGTCCATCTCGCCGTTGCCGACGTTCAGGGAGTCGAGGTCGTTCCAGCCGCCGGGGCCGGCGTGGGCGGTCCAGGCCGGGGCGTCGTCCCAGCGGTCGTCGACCGAGTTCTCCCAGGTGACCAGGGTGTTGCAGTAGCACTCGACGTCGGTGTCGATGCGCCAGCCGTTGGAGTACTTCTTCCAGTCCTCGACGTGGCCGTAGTCGAGGGACCAGGACAGCTCCAGGTGGATCGGGCGGCCGGCGGTCTTGATGGCCTTCTGCCAGGCGGCGACGTCGGCGACGTTGTTGTAGTTGTCGCCGCTCTTGAAGGAGCCGGGGCCCACGCCGTCGAGCTTCAGGAAGTCGTAGCCCCAGTCGGCGAACATCTGGGCCTGGGAGTCGATGTACTTCTGCGCGCAGGGGTTCGAGAAGTCGATCTTGTAAGCGCTGTCCCAGCCGTTGGTGGTGCGCAGGTCGTCGTAGACGATGTCGCCGGTCGTGCAGCCCTCGGCGTTCCAGATCGGGTTCTTGCCGTCGTTGTACGCCCCCTTCTCCAGGCCGACCGGGAGGTAGATGCCGGGCTTGAGGCCCTTGGCGTGGATGCGGTCGGCGACGGCCTTCATGCCGCTGGGGAAGCGCACCGGGTCGGCCTTCTGCCGGCCGTACTCGTCGAACTGCGACTTCCAGGACCAGTCCATCCACCAGCCGGCGTCGATGTTGACGTACTCGTAGCCGTACTTCTTCAGCTTGGCGGCCATGGCGTCGGTCTGCTTGATGACGTTCGCCTCGGACAGGTAGCTGTAGTCGCCCTTCGGGTTGAGGCCCGGGTACTTCGACGACTGCATGGTCCAGCTCGTCCAGCCCATGTAGGGCTTGGCGGCCACGGTGGTGGCCGGGGCGGCCGGGGGTGCGGGGGTCTCGGCCTGCGCGGCGGGGACGGCGGCCGTGACACCGGCGGTGAGGGCCAGGACCACAACGGCTCTCAGGGCGCGTGCGGGCATGACGGAGTACGAGGATGACCTCATGGGTCGTACCTCCCTGGGTTGGTTCAGCGGTTCTGGCGCTGGTCGTCGGCTCTGATGAAGGACTGGATCGCGGTGGCCGCGGCACCGCGCGCCCACTCCTCGAAGGGCAGCGGGCGGGTCTGTACGTCGCACCGGGCGGCGGAGCCGAAGGCGGCCGCGCCGAAGGCGTCGCGGATCTGTTCGGCGAACAGGTCGTAGGCGGCGAGTCCCTCGCCGGAGATGATCACCCGCTCGGGGCCGAGCAGGTTGGCCACGGTGGCGATGCCGCGGCCGATCGCCTCACCTGCGCGCGCGTAGGCCTCGCGCGCTCCGGCGACGCCCCGGTGGGCGAGGGCCACGGCTTCCGCGGTGTCGGCGACCTCGACGCCGGTGGTCTCGCGGATCCGCCGGACGATCGCGGCATCCCCCGCGATCGCCTCCACGCAGCCGCGGTTGCCGCAGTGGCAGGGCGGGCCGGCCGGGTCGACGGTCACGTGCCCGATCTCCCCGGCCACGCCGTGCGCACCGGCGACGACGCGGCCGTGCACCACGAGGCCGCAGCCGATGCCGGCGCCGACGGTCACCACGGCGAAGTCGGAGAGCCCCACGCCGGCGCCGAACCACTGCTCAGCGACGGTCAGGGCGCGTACGTCGTTGTCGACGGTGACCGGCAATCCGGTGGTCGCGGAGGCGAGTTCGGCGAGGGGCACATCCCGCCACTCCAGGAACGGGGAGTAGCGGACGGCACCGGCGCCGCGGTCCACGTCACCGGAGACGGCGATTCCGAGGCCGAGGACGGGCACGCCCGAGTCGCCCGCCTCGGCGAGCAGTTCGCCCGCCAGCTCGGTGACCGAGGCCAGCACCCGCTTGGGCTCCCGGTCCGGGAGCGGCGCGTGCCGGGCGACGCGGATGCGGCAGCACAGGTCGGTGAGGACGGCGATGACCTCGTCGCCGGTCACCTTGACACCGATGAAGAGCGCCCGTCCCCCGTCGACCCGCACCGGGTTGGCGGGGCGGCCGAATGCGGGGCGGGCCGGCTCGTCCGCGTCCTCCACCAGGTAGCCGGCCTCGATGAGAGGTCGGACCGCCTTGGTGACGGCGGCCGGGGACAGTCCCGCCCGCCGGGCCACCTCAAGGCGGGTGAGCGGCCCATGGCTGAGGACCGTGGTGAAGATCTGCGAGGCGGCCGGCGTGTTCGCCGGGAACGTCTCGGCACGGCGGATCGAGGACATGCCCGGAACCTAGATGGCTTATTTTCCGCCGTCAATAAAAGAAGCAGGATTCCCTGCCGAACACTGCAGGACTCCCACCCGGTGATCCCTGCCTGTCCAACTGTGCGTCGTCTGTGGCGATCTGACGGGATGCGAGAGGGTTGCCCCGCACGAAGCTGATCGTTCTCGTATGAGCAGCACATCGACAGAAACGTGAGGAATCCGGATGGTCTCAGCAACGGTGGTCAGAGGTACGGCGGTGGCGGCGGCCGTGATGTCGCTCCTGGTGGTTCCCGCCCACGCCGCGCCCGGGCAACCCGGCGCCGCCGCGGTCGACGCCAAGGCAGCCGCCCTGCCCGCCCCGGACGTGGACGGCATCTGGAACGTCCTGCGCACGGCGCGGCGGCAGGGCGCACCCGGCGCGATCGCGCGCCTCGACGACGGCGGCACGGCCCACTGGGCGGCCGTGGGCGTCGCCGACCGCAAGTCGGGCCGGGCCATCAACAACGCCGACCGGTTCCGCATCGGCAGCGTCACGAAGACCTTCTCGGCCGTCGTCCTGCTGCAACTGGCCGAGGAGAAGCGGCTCAAGCTGGACGCCCCGGTCAACCGCTATCTGCCGGGGCTGCTGCCCGACGACGGCATCACGGTCCGGCATGTGCTCAGCCACCGCAGCGGCCTGTACGACTACACCAACGAGATGTTCGCGCGGACGGTTCCCGGCTTCGAGGCGGTCCGTACGAAGGTGTTCACCTACCGGCAGCTGGTGAACCGGTCCCTGAGCAAGGCACGGACCACGAAGCCGGGCGGCGCGTACTCCTACTCCAACACCAACTTCGTCGTCGCCGGGATGCTCATCGAGAAGCTGACCGGGCACTCCGTGGGCACCGAGTACCGGAACCGGATCATCGAACCGCTGAAGCTGCGCGACACCTTCTACGTGCACCCCGGCACGAAGATCCCCGGCCGGCACACCCGCGGCTATCTCACGCCGGACACGGCCGGCGCGGCGCTCGTCGACGCCACCGCGCAGACGGCGTCCTGGGCGCAGAGCGCGGGCGCGGTCATCTCCAGCACGCGGGACCTCAACACATTCCTGTCGGCCCTGCTCGGCGGCCGGCTCACCTCCCGGGCGCAGCTCGCCCAGATGCAGCGCTGGGTACCGGCGGGCGGCGTGCAGTCGTACGGGCTCGGGCTGCGGCGCCGCGATCTGTCGTGCGGGGTCTCCGTGTACGGCCACACAGGCGCCGTGCAGGGCTACTACACGTACGCGTTCGCCTCCAAGGACGGCAGGCGCAGCCTCGCCGCGCTCGCGAACACCTCCAACAACGGCACGGTCCTCAACTCCATGATGGGCACCCTGGAGTCCGCGTTCTGCGGCAAGCGGACGAAGCCGCAGAAGCGTGCCGCCGTAGTCGAACGGCACGAGGACATCGAACCCGGGATCCGGCTCCCGCTGGGCCCGAACGCGGGCTGAGGACGCGGGCGGGGCGGGAACCCGCGAGATCCGGTGGACGTTTCCAGGACAACACCACCGGCATCCCCACCGGATCTCGAACGACCCACCAGGACGGCCCGATGAGCGAGTTGGTTCCCGGGGGCAATCTGCCCCTCCCGGGCGGCAGCGTGACCGTCCGGGTGCCCGGTCCCTTCGACGTGTCCGCGCTGGTCACCGACGACAGCGGCAAGGTCCGCGGCGATGCCGACTTCGTGTTCTACAACCAGCCGTCCGCGGCGGGCGCCCGGCTCCAGGGCGACACCCTGACCGTCGACCCGCCACGCCTGCGCCCCGGGGCCACCCGGGTCACGGTGGTCGTCAGCCCTGCCGACCCGGGCACTCCCCTGGGCCGCCTGCCGGCCCCCGTGCTCCACGTCAGCGGTCCGGGCGGCCGCGCGATCGCCCGGTTCGCCCCACCGCGCCCACGGCAGGAGACCTTGCTGCTGCTCGCGGAGATCTACCGGCGTGGCGACGGCTGGAAGCTGCGGGCGCTGGGGCAGGGGTACGCGGACGGGCTGGCGGGGCTGGCGCGCGACTTCGGTGTGGACGTCGTCGAGGACGCGAGGCCGACCCCGGTCGCCACGGCACCCGCAGCGATCGCTCCGGCCGGACCGGCGGCCCGGTCCGCGATGCACACCCTGTCCGCCGTCACCGCCCCGCACGCCCCCTCCCCCGATCGCGACGGCTTCCTCGGCCTGGTCAACTCCGCGCGCGCCAGTGCCGGTTCACCGCCCGTCACCTTCGACGCCCGGCTGGTCTCCGCCGCGCAGGCCCACGCCTCCGCCATGGCAGCGGCGGGACAACTCGGTGTCGAGGGCCGCGACGGCGTCTCCGTGTACCAGCGCATCACCGGCGCCGGGTACGCGTATCTCACCGTCGGCGAGCACCTGGTCTCCGGCCCGCGCACCCCCGCCGAGTTCGTCGCCTATTGCCTGCGCGCCGAACAGCCCCGCCGCACCCTGCACGACCCGGCCTACACCCACGCCGCGCTGGCGCACGTCACGGGCGGCCGCTCGGGCGACACGTACTGGACGGCGCTGTGGGCCAGGCCGTTGGGTCCCGGCGACCTGGCCCGCACGGCGACCGAGGTCGTCGACCTCACCAACCGGGAGCGGGCCCGGGCCGGGCTGCGTCCCCTCGCCGTCGATCCCGCGCTCGGCACCGCGGCGCAGGCCTACAGCGCCGACATGGCGGCCCGTGCGTTCTACTCCCACACCTCGCCCGAGGGCAGCCAACCCTGGGACCGGGCGGCCGCCGTGGGCTCCCGCATGCGCTCGATCGGCGAGAACATCGCGTGCGGCCAGCGCTCCCCCGCCGAGGTCGTGGAGGGCTGGATGAACAGCCCGGGTCATCGCGCCAACATCCTCAAGCGCGACTTCACCCACATAGGGATCGGCTTCGCGGGCGGCGGGCCCGCCGGCACGTACTGGACCCAACTCTTCGGCGCCTGACGGCCCGCGGAATCCGACACGCCGCGATCTAGGCAGAACGGCAGCCTCCGGGACACGATGCCCGCATGAAGGGTGACCTCTTTTCCAACGAGCACATGGTCCAGCCCGCCACGGCGCCGGGCATGACGATCGAGAACGCCAAATGCATCAAGTACGCGGTGAACGGCGAGATGCACGCCCGTCAGGGCGCGATGGTCGCCTACCGCGGCAACCTCCAGTTCGAGCGCAAGGGCCAGGGCATGGGCGGCATGCTCAAGCGGGCGGTGACCGGTGAGGGGCTGCCGCTGATGGCGGTGCGCGGGCAGGGCGAAGCCTGGTTCGCGCACGAGGCGCAGAACTGCTTCGTCGTCGACGTCGACCCCGGCGACGAGTTCACGGTCAACGGCCGCAACGTCCTGTGTTTCGACGCCTCGTTGTCGTACCGGATAGCGACGGTGAAGGGCGCCGGCATCACCGGCGGCGGCCTGTTCAACAGCGTCTTCACGGGGCAGGGCAGGCTGGGCCTGGTGTGTGAGGGCAATCCGCTGGTCATCCCGGTCTCGCCGCAGTACCCGGTGTACGTGGACACGGACGCCGTCGTCGGGTGGACCGCGGGCCTGGACACGTCGCTGCACCGCTCGCAGTCCCTCGGCTCGATGCTGCGCGGCGGTTCCGGGGAGGCCGTGCAGCTGATGCTGCAGGGCCAGGGCCATGTCGTCGTGCGGCCGAGCGAGGTGACCCCGCAGAAGTCCCAGCAGCACTGATACCGCCCTCGTGAGGTGATCTGCGCCTCACGAGCAACCCCATCCGCCTTGCCGACGTCTTGATCGACAACAAGTGAAGCCCTGGCCGCCCTTTCCGGCCAGGGCCCGTTTTCAACGCTCTATACACACCATGTATACCCATCACGTATACGCACCGCGTATACACGGAGAGTAGAGATGGTGTGTATATCGATCGAGAGGCATCGATGTACGGCAAGGCATTCGCCCCGGAGTATCAGGGAGCCCTGACCAAGCTGTCCGTGAACTCCTCGCTGACCGACGTACTGGCCGCCGGCACCGAGCAGTTGAGAGCGGCCGAGCAGGCAGGGCAGCACGGCGAGGCGGCACGTTCAGGGCTCGCGGTCGCCGAGGCGCACCGCCGGCTGGGGCAGATCGGGGACGCGGACCGGGCGTGGAAGGCGAGCTACCGCGCCGCCCGGGAGGCCGACGACACCGCGGCGATGGCCTGGGCGCTGTGGAGCGGCGGCACGCTGGCGCGACAGCGCGGGGCGTTCCCGCTGGCCCGGCGGCTGCTTCAGCTCGCGGCGGACTTCGGCGAGCGCGGCGGCGACATCGTCGTACGCGGCTACTCCCTGGCCGGGCTCGCCGAGACCGGCCGCATCCAGGGCGACTACGACGCCGTCCACCGGCTGCACGAGCAGTTGCTGGCCGAGGCGCGGCGGCGCGGCGAGGCGCGGCACACCGTGTGGGCATTGGAGGGCATCGCCCAGATCCACCGCAACACCGGCTCGTACGACACCGCGTACGCCCTGTTCGAGGAGGCGGCGGAGATCGCCGCGGGCGCCGAGGACCGGCGTGGCCACGCCTGGGCGCTGCGCGGGCTCGCCGACGTCGTCTCCGTGCGCGACGGCGACACGGAACGGGCACTAGCCCTGCTGTCCGAGGCGGAGACCACGTGCCGGGCGATGAAGTTGTCCAGCGCGCTGGCCTACAACCACAAGATGCGCGGCAACGTCCTCTACCGCGCCGGGCGTTACGCCGAGGCCCTGGACCTGTACGAGCAGGCGCTGGCCGAGTTCCGTGCCATGAGCGAGCCGCGCGGGGAGGCGCTGTCCCGGCTGGGGCTGGCCAAGTCGCGGGCCCAGCTGGGGCGCGACCGTGCCGAGACCGGCGCCGAACTGGCCGAGCTGGCCGGTGTGCTGGAGCGGATCGGGCTGCGGCACGCGCGGGAGATGGTGGCGCGGGCGCAGGAGGAGTTCGGCGTCGGCGAGGATGCCATGGCGGGCGCCGGGGCGGGGGTCGTACGGTGACGGCGTCCCCTTCTGCTCTGCGAACTCCGTCCGGCCTCCAGCAGCACACTTCGTCGGTTCAGGCTCCTCCACCCGACGCCCGCCAAGTCCTCGACCGCTGCGGCGCGTTGGTGCGGCCCGCACTGCGGGAGGCCGTGGAGCGGACACATCCGTGGGTCGGTGAGATGGCCGCGTACTCCTTCGGCTGGTGCGAGGTGGGCGGCGCGCCCGCCGCAGCCTCCGGCGGGAAGGGCGTACGGCAGGCGCTGACCGTGCTCGGGGCCGAGGCGGCCGGTGCGCCCGGGCGGCTCGCGGTGCCCGGGGCGGTCGCGGTGGAGCTGGTGCACGCCTTCTCCCTGCTGCACGACGACATCATGGACGGCGACACGTCCCGGCGCCGCCGCCCCACCGTGTGGAAGGCGTACGGCACGGGACCCGCTGTCCTCGCGGGTGACGCGCTGTTCGCGCTCGCCGTCGAGACGCTGGCCGCCGCACCGGCGGGCCCGCGGGCCGTACGGCTGCTGTCCGTGGCGTTGCAGGACCTGGTGCGCGGGCAGGCGGACGACCTGCTGTTCGCCACGCGTCCGTGGACGGGGCCGGAACGCGTGCGGCCCGATGAGTACCGGACCATGGCCGAGCACAAGACGGGCGCCCTGCTGGGCTGTGCGGCCGCGCTGGGCGCCCTGCTCGGCGGTGCGCCGCCCTCGACCGTCGCCGCATTCGACCGGGCGGGCCGGCACCTGGGCATCGCCTTCCAGGTGGTCGACGATCTGCTGGGCATCTGGGGCGACCCGGCCGTCACCGGCAAGCCGGTGTACGGCGATCTGCGGGAGGGCAAGAAGACGTTCCCCGTACTGGCCGCGCTCGACTCGCCCGCCGGCGGGCGTCTCGCCGCCCTCCTGGAGTCGCCCGCCGACCCCGCCGAGGTGGCCTCGCTGATCGATGAAGCAGGCGGCCGCTCGGCAGCGCTCGCGGAGGCCCGTCGCCATGTGACCGCCGTGGAGGCCGCTCTGGCCGACGCACCACTGAAGGCCGGTCCCGCCGGGGAGCTGCGGACGCTGCTCGACTTCCTGGTACGACGCGACCTGTGAGGGCCCGGCCCCAAACGCGGCGGCGATCGTCGAGTCATCGTGGCGCCCGCGGCGAGCCCACGTTGACCAACGTCTGTGACCGCAGCTGAGCCCCCTCAGGCCGACGCACCACTGAAGGCCCGTCCCGCCAGGGAGCTGCGGACGCTGCTCGACATCCTGGTACGACGCGACCTGTGAGGGCCCGGCCCCAAACGCGGCGGCGATCGTCGAGTCATCGTGGCGCCCGCAGCGAGCCCACGTTGACCAACGTCATGTGACCCCAGCTGAGCCCCCTCAGGCCGACGCACTACTGAAGGCCGGTCCCGCCGGGGAGCTGCGGACGCTGCTCGACATCCTGGTACGACGCGACCCGTGAGGGCCCGGCTCCAAGCGGCGCGGTGATCGTCGGACATTGCGGAGCCCGCGGCGAGCCCGAGTTGACCGGCGTCGGCTCGCGCGTCAGGGTGCCAACGGCGTGGACCCCCGCCCCACGCCGGAAGGGTGACTGCCTTGATCGGGATCTCCGACGTCGAAGCCGCGGCCGACCTCATCGCCGGCCACGTCGTCCACACGCCGACCGTGCCCAGCCCCGGCCTGTCGGCCCTGCTCGGCGTCCCGGTGACGGCCAAGCTCGAACTGCTGCAGCGCACCGGCTCGTTCAAGGCCCGCGGGGCGACGGCGAAGCTGCTGTCGCTGACTCAGGCCCAGCGCGCGGCCGGGGTCGTGGCGGTCAGCGGCGGCAACCACGGAATCGCCCTCGCGATGACGGCCGCCGTCCTCGACGTGAAGGCGACCGTCGTGATGCCGCGTTCGGCGCCGGACGGCGCCGTGGAGATCGCCCGCGGGGCCGGAGCGTCCGTGCGGCTGACCGACGACATGGACGGAGCGTTCTCCTTGTCACACGGCTGCGGGACGAGGGACTGACCCTCGTCCATCCGTTCGACGATCCGCTGGTGATGGCCGGCCAGGGCACCGTCGGGCTGGAGTTCGCCGACGACGCCGGTGAGCTCACGGACGTGATCGTCAGCGTCGGGGGCGGTGGACTCATCTCCGGCGTCGCGGTCGCGCTGCGGGCCCGCCGTCCGGACGTACGGATCTGGGGCGTGGAGACCGAGGGAGCCGAGGCGATGTCCGAAGCACTGGCGGCGGGCGGGCCGGTGCCGGTGGCGCTGTCGTCGATCGTCTCCACGTTGTGCGCACCGGCCGCGTCCCGGCTGACGTACGAGCATGTGTCCGCCCTGGTCGACGAGGTGCTCGTGGTCCCGGACCGGGAGGCGGTGCGGGGCGTGCTCGACCTCGCCGAGCACGCCAAGCTGTGGACCGAGCCGGCCGCCGGCTGTCTGCTGCCCGCGGCCCGGCGCGTCCTGGAACGGGTCGGGGACGGCGCGCGGCTCGGGCTGGTGGTGTGCGGGGGCAACGCGACAACCGGGGATGTGCTGCGCTGGGCGGCGGATTTCGGGGTTCACTGAAACGCCGTCTCGAATTCCTTACTTATTCGTCAGGTTACTCACGCGTAAGAACCAAACGAAAGGAACGGCCCTTTAGTTGAGGTTTTCGTTGAACGCTTCCTGTCCCGTCTCTCGTACTTCCTGTGAGAAATGAGAATCAGGGGTTCAGCGAGGGATGACCATGGTCAAGGCGCGCGTCTCCACATCCGAGTTGGTCGCCGGGAGGTACCGGCTCGTCGATGTCGTGCACAGCGAGACGAACCGCGTCAGCTACTACGGCGAGGACATCGAGACCGAACGCCCGTTCCTTCTCACGCAGATCGGGCTGCCCGCCGCACCGAGCCCGGACGACAGGCGCCGGGCCACCTCGCGTATCCTGCGCACGTCCGAGCAGATGGGGCTGCTGCGCCCCGGCGCGGTCGCCACGGTCGTGGACGCCGTCGAGGACGCCGGGAACCTGTGGATCGTCACCGAGTGGATCGACGGCACGCCTCTCGGTGAACTCCTCACCCAGCAGGGCACGTTCAACTATGTGCGGGCCGCCCGCATCGGTCTCGAACTGCTCGACGTCCTGGAAGCGGCACACGTCGCCGGCATCACGCACGGCGAACTGAGCCCCGGCCAGGTGTTCGTGCGCGGCGACGGCACCGTGGTGGTCACCGGCTTCGGGCTGGCCGGAGCGACCCTTGCGCCCCGGGTCGCCGCGCCGTCGTACGCCTCACCGGAGCAGGCCCGCGACGAGCGCATCGGACCTGCGTCCGACCTGTGGGCGCTCGGCGCGATCCTCTACGCCATGGTCGAGGGGCGCCCGCCGTACCGCGAACGGGACCGGCCCGAGGCGACGTTGAAGGGCGTGGACCGGCTTCCGCTGCGCGCCCCGGTGCGTGCCGGACCGCTCACCCAGGCCGTGCAGGGACTCCTGCGCAAGGACTCCCGGGAGCGGCTGAGCCGACCCGTGGTCCGCGAGGCGTTCGTGCGCGTCCTCAACGAGGATCCCGCGACGCCCATGCCGGCCGAGCCGCGCCCCCGGCTGCGCGGTCTGTACGCCGTCGGACCGGGCTGGGGCAGACGCGCCATGATCGTCGGCACCGCGCTCGCCGTCGTCACGGTAGCCGCGGCCGTCCTGGTGGTGACCAGCGACCGGTCCGACGACTCGGACCCCTCGGCGGCCGGTACGGCACCCAGCCCGTCGGCCTCCGCCGAGCAGCCCACGACTCCGGCTCCGACCGCTTCCCCCACGAAGGAACCCACGGCCTCCCCCACGAAGAGCGCGCCGGAGACCGCATCGCCCACCGCGTCCCCCTCGGACACGGGGCTGCCCTCGGGCTTCCGGACGTACACCTCGCCGGAGGGCTTCTCCCTGGCCCTGCCCGAGGACTGGAAACCCCTGAGCACCACGCGCGCCTCGGACCTGGCGTACCGGGTCGTGTTCGGCGCGGAGGGCGATCCGCGTACCCTCGCTGTCACCTACAGCGAACGCGTCGGCCCGGACCCCGTCGCCGTATGGCGCGACGACGTCGAGCCCGGGCTGAAGCAGTCCGCCGCCGACTACGAACGCATCGGCGACATCGAGGCGACCTCGTACCAGGGTTACAAGGCCGCCGACATCCAGTGGCTCGCCGACGTGGACGACACGCGGGTGCGCACTTTCGGCCGTGGCTTCCTCATCGGCGACCACCTCGGCTACTCGTTGCGCTGGACGACCCCGGCGGGCGACTGGAACGACGCCGGCAACCAGGAGGCCCTGGACACCGTCCTGCGGACCTTCCGGGTGCCCGAAGCCTGATCAGACCGGCACTCGGGGTGCGCACATCGCCCGCAGCGGCAGGCGGTGCAGCGGTTCGGTCCGCCAACGCGCCGTGAACGTCCGGTCCTTGAGCGAACACGTCACGTCCAGGTGGTGCGGGGTCTCCAGGAAGGCGATGTCCATGACGAGGGTGTCCGCGTCGGTCCAGCCGCCGCTGACCGCGGTTGGCACCGGCCCCTCGGTGACGCTCCAGCCGCGCTCCCCGAGCCGCAGCCGAAACGGGTGGTCGTCCTCGGTGAGCGTCAGGGCCCAGCCGTCTCCTTCCGGCGTGAGGTCGATCGCGCTCAGCCTGGCCAGGTTCCCGCCGGCATCGCCGTCCGGGGTGAAGGCGGCGGCGGACCATGCCTCGGCCCCCTGGGGCGGTGCGGGCTCACCGGCAGCGGGCGGCAGCGCCAGGCCCGCCAGCCGCTCGGCCAGGGCCGCGTCCGCCGCCTCGCCTCCCGTCAGGGGCGCGGGGCGGAACGCGGGCAGCAGATGCTCCCAGACCAGGTTCAGCAGAGCCTGCATGTTCCAGGTGTCCGCGGTCGTCGCGATCACGACGTCCTGCTCGGGCAGCACCAGACAGAACTGACCGAACGCGCCGTCGCCGCGGTAGCCGTGCCGGGACATCCAGAACTTGAAGCCGTATCCCCGCTGCCAGTCGTCCCCGGGCATGAATCCGGAGTTCGAGATCTGCGGGCGCGTGGCCTCGGCCACCCACCATTCGGGGAGCAGCCGCCGGCCGTCCCACACCCCGCCCCGCAGATACAGCAGGCCCAGCCTGGCGATCGCGTCGGTGGTGGCGTGCAGTCCGCTGAAGCCGAGCTCGGGGCCGCCGCGGTAGCGCAGCCACGCGATCTCGCCGATGCCGAGCGGGTCGAGTAGACGCGGCCGGAGATACTCGGTCAGCGACTGGCCGCTCACACGCTGGACGATGGCGGACAGGGTGAAGGTGGCGGGCTGGTTGTAGGCGAAGAACGTGCCCGGATCGCGGGGCGGCGGCACCAGCAGGAACCCGCGGACGAGGTCCTCTCGGTCCCGGGCCCGCGCCTCGTCGAATGCGTCGGTCTCGTGCCCACTGGCCATGGACGCCACATGCCGGACCAGCATCGCGCGGCTGCGCGGATCGGTGATGTCGGCGTCGAGCTCGGGGAAGTACGAGATCACCGGATCGTCGAGCCGAATCAGGCCCTCGCCGGCGGCGATCCCGGCGGCGGTCGCGGTGAAGCTCTTGCTGATCGAGTAGAGCAGGTGCGGGCGTTCGGGGGTGTACGGCGCCCACCAGCCGGAGGCGACGAGCCGGTCGTGGCGCAGGATCATCAGGCTGTGCGGCTCGATGTCGGGGGCGGCGTCGAGGGCGTCGAGGAAGGCGAGGACACCGGAGGCGTCGACGCCCTGGGCGGCGGGCGTGCTCGAAGGCAACGGGCGAACACTCATGCGAGCATCCTCTCCGATTCCGTGGCGATGACAGAGGCATTCGCGCCCGGACTCCGGACGCCGTCCCGTCCGTCCCGTCGATCCCGTTTTCACCACCCGTGTCCGGGGACTCGGGCCGCATGGTGCAGATCGGATACACGATGATGACCGAGCAGGCCTCCCCTCGTGACCTGGTGGACCATCTGGTTCGCGCCGAGGAAGCCGGCTTCGACTTCTCTGTGACCTCGGACCACTACTTTCCGTGGCTGCGTTCGCAGGGTCACTCTCCGTACGCGTGGAGTCTCCTGGGCGCGGCCGCCCAGGCCACGTCGCGGATTCCGCTGATGACCTACGTGACATGTCCGACGTTCCGTTACCACCCGGCGGTGGTCGCGCAGAAGGCGGCCACGATGCAACTGCTGTCCGAGGGCCGGTTCCGGCTGGGGCTCGGCTCCGGGGAGAACCTCAACGAACATGTCGTGGGAGGTGGTTGGCCGTCCGTGGATGTACGGCACGAGATGTTCGAGGAGGCGGTGGAGATCATCCGGGCGCTGTTCAGGGGCGGCCATGTGAACCGTCGCGGCACGCACTTCGACGTGGAGTCGGCCCGTCTGTGGGACCTGCCGGACCAGCCGCCGCCCATCGGCATCGCCGTCTCCGGCGAGCAGTCCTGCGAACTCGCGGGCCGGCTCGGCGACCTGGTGATCGCCACGGAACCCAAGGCCGACCTGCTCGCGGCGTTCGACCGGCACGGCGGCGCGGGCAAGCCGCGCGTGGGGCAACTGCCCGTGTGCTACGACCCCGACCGGGACACCGCGATCAAGCGCGCCCACTCCCAGTTCCGCTGGTTCGGCGGCGGCTGGAAGGTCAACGCCGAACTGCCGCACCCTGACTCCTTCGAGGCAGCGACCCGGTTCGTCACGCCGGATGACGTCGCCGACGCGATCCCGTGCGGCGACGACGGGGATGCCTTCGTGGAAGCCGTCCGTCCCTTCGCCGAGGCAGGCTTCACCGAGGTCGCCCTCGTGCAGATCGGTGGCGAGGAGCAACGGCCGTACATCGACTGGGCGGAGTCGACGCTGCTGCCCGCGCTGCGGGACGCGCTCGGCTGAAGCACACGAGCGCAGGCGCACCGCACGCGCACCGGACGGCATCGGGGACCGCGAGAGCGTCGGCCGCGGGTGTCATAGGCTGCCGGTCGGCACCTGAGCCTTCCCGGCGGTGCCTTCCGAGCAGCCCCCACAGGAGAGTCATCCGTGACACTGGCGTTCGTCCCGCCCGAGACGTCCCCCGCGCCCCAGCCACCGTTGCCCGATCTCGTCGCGCGGGACGCGCGTGAGTTCGGCGTCTACGCGCGGACCGGAGGGTGGGCCTTCGGCCTGATGGTGGCGCGCAGCGTGCGGCCCGGCGGGCAGAGCGCGGGCGAGACGCCGAAGGTGTCCGCGAAGGAGTTCGCCGAACTCGCCGGGTGCTCCGCCGACCGCGTCATGCGCTACTACAAGGCCTGGGACCGCGCCGCCGACGACGGTCTCGTCCCGCACTTCGAGACGCTCACGCCGGGCCAGGAAGTGGAGCTGCCCGACGCCGACGTGTGGCTCGGCTACTACGTCTCCCGCAACAGCGCCACCTCGGAGCGGGGCACCGCCATCACCGAGGCCGCCGAGGCCGAGGGCATCCGCCCGACGAAGGCGCTGGAGGTCGCCGAGAACCCCACCGCGCTGCGCGCCGCGATCCTCGCCGACCCCTCGACCGCCCGCGCGGCCCGCCAGGCGCTCCTCGACCGGGTCCGCGAGGACCCCGATCTGCAGGCCGAGTTGGCGCGGGACGTCGTCCGTACCGACGACCTCAAGAAGGCCGTCGCCACCGAGAGCCGGGCGGCCGACCGGATCGGCTACGTCCGTCAGATCGCGGAGTCCGGCCAGATCAGGACCCCGGCCGGGCAGACCGTGGACGCGCCCGTCGACGTGCGCCAGGAGGCCGAGCGGCACCTGTCGCTCATCGACGAGCTGGAGGACGAGCAGGACACCGGCGAGTGGGCCACCGAGGCCTACGACACCATGAAGTCCCTCGTCGCCGAGACGGTGGAGGCCGATCCCGAGCTGCGCGTGCAGGAGCGGCGAACGAAGTTCTACAGCAGCCTGCAGCGGGCGACGAAGGTCTTCGAGGAGCTGACCTTCGACGATGTGCAGGAGTTCGTCGAGGACGACATGGTCCAGCAACTGGAGGAGCTCCAGCAGGCCATCAGCACGTGCATCACCGCCCTGCGCGGGGCCCGGTCGGGCCCCGGGCGGGAGCAGTAGCCGCTCACCTCTGCGGGGCGCCGCCGCTTCACTCCGTGTGGCGGCGGCGGGCCCACAGCGGCAGCACGAACCAGCACAGCAGGTACCAGACGACCACGCCCGTGACCAGCCAGGGAACGTAGTCGTCGTGGGTGGCGACCCGCAGGATGAGCAGGAGCGAGGACGCCGTCGTGGCGAGGAGCAGGAGCAGGCCGACCAGGGTCAGCCGGGAGGCCCACTGCACGGCATGCTGTTTGATGCGTCGCCCCGACACCAAACGGTGCAGGGAGACCGGACCGATCAGGGCTCCGGTGGCGGTGGCACCCAGCACGACCGTCACGATGTAGATCGTCTGGTCGGTGTCGCTCAGCGTGTCGTACTTCGTCGTGAAGACGACGGTGAGCAGGAAGCCGAACAGGATCTGGACGCCCATCTGGGCCACCCGGACCTCTTGGAGGAGGTCGGTCCACATTCGGTCGGCCCGCTCCTCCTCGCTCTCGTCGCGCCCCGTCCGTCTTTCATGCTCAGTCATGCGCTACGAGTAACCGAAGCGTCCAGCGCTCAAACGGCGTGGTTCCGGGAGCAGTCGGGTAGCCACCGCCACCGGCGCGCCGCTGCTACCAGCGTCCCGCCACCTGGTCCTGGATCCGCCGGTCGTAGAGGTCCCGGATCGCGGAGAGGGTGTCCCCGGACAGCTCCGGCAGCGCGGCGGCGGTCGCGTTGGCGCGAGCCTGCTCGGGTGTGCGGGCGCCGGGGATCACGGTGGTCACACCCGGCTGCTGGATGATCCAGCGCAGCGCCAGCTGGGCCGGCGTGTAGCCCACCGGCGCGAGGTCGGCGAACTCTGCGGCGGCCTCGACGCCGGTGGCGTAGTCGACCCCCGAGAAGGTTTCGCCCTGGTCGAAGGACTCGCCGTGCCGGTTGTACGTGCGGTGGTCGTTCGCTGCGAAGACGGTGTCCTTGGTGTACTTGCCCGACAACAGGCCGGAGGCCAGCGGAACCCGGGCGATGATGCCGACGCCGGCCTCGTGCGCGGCGGGCAGCACCTCGCGCAGGGGCTTCATGCGGAACGGGTTGAGAATGATCTGCACGCTCGCGACACCCGGGCGGGCGATCGCGGTCAGCGCCTCCTCACAGGTCTCCACGCTGACGCCGTACCGGGCGATGCGCTCCTCCGCGACCAGGGTGTCGAGGGCGTCGAACACCTCGTCCGTCGAGTAGACGGGGGTGGGCGGGCAGTGCAGCTGGACCAGGTCGAGGCGGTCGACGCCGAGGTTGCGCCGTGAACGGTCGTTCCAGGTGCGGAAGTTGTCGAGGACGTAGTTCTCGGGGATCTGGTCGACCCGGCGGCCCATCTTGGTCGCCACGAAGATGTCGAGCTCGGGCCTGGCGCGCAGGAACGTGGCGATGGTCTGCTCGCTGCGCCCGTCGCCGTACACGTCGGCCGTGTCGAAGAAGGTCACTCCCGACTCGACCGCTGCCTCCAGCACCGCCAGGGCTTCCTTGTCGTCGACGTCTCCCCAGTCGGCGCCCAGCTGCCACGTACCGAGACCGACGACGGATGCCCGCTGACCCGACCTACCGATTACACGCTCGTCCATGGCGTCAGTGTGTCACTCGTCATCCCTGTGCGCGGAACAGGCCCCTCCGCCTCGTTACCTGTGAATCCATCACTCACACGGGTGAATCAATTCGACAGGCAGGCGGTGTCTGTCAAGGCGGTCCCTAGCGTGAGCCCGTGACCGACGACTTCAGCCGCAGGGGCTTCCTGCGCACGGCAGCCGCCCTGACCGCCGTACCGACTCTGCTGCCGGCGGATCCGGCCGCCGCGGCACAGGAGTTGCCCGACTTCCCGGCCGACGTGGCGCTCCACCGCTCGGCGTACCGCAACTGGGTGGGCGAGATCACCGCCGACGGCCTGTGGGCCTGCACACCGGCCCGCCCGGAGCAGGCGGTCGCCGTCGTCAACTGGGCCTGGCGGCACGGCTGGAGAGTGCGCGCCCGGGGCGCCTCGCACGGCTGGTCGCCCCTGACGATCACGCAGGGCACCCCGTCGGACGCGCCGGTCCTCCTCGTCGACACCGCCGCCCATCTCACCGGCCTGTCCGTGGAGTCGCCGACGACCGTGCGCGCCGGCACCGGCGTCACCCTGGAGGCCCTGCTCACCCGCCTCGAGGAACACGGTCTCGGCATCACCGCCGTGCCCGCGCCCGGCAACCTCACCCTGGGCGGCGCCCTGGCCGTCGACGCGCACGGCACCGCCGTACCGGCGCGCGGCGAACAGCGGCTGCCCGGGCACACGTACGGTTCGCTGAGCAATCTCGTACTGTCGCTGACGGCGGTCGTCTGGGACGACGCCAGGGGCGCGTACGTGCTGCGGACGTACGGCCGTGACGAGGCGGACTGTGCCGCTCTGCTGGCCCATCTCGGGCGCTCCCTGGTGACCGAGGTCGTGCTGCGCGTGGGCGCGAACACCGACCTTCGCTGCGTCAGCCGTACGGACATCCCGGCGCGCGAGCTCTTCGCCGCGCCCGGCACCGACGGACGCACCCTCGCGAGTCACCTGGACCGGGCCGGGCGGGTCGAGGCGATCTGGTTCGCCTTCACCGAGTTCCCGTGGCTGAAGGTGTGGAGCGTCTCCCCCACCCGGCCGCCGGTCTCGCGGCGCGTGACGAGGCCGTACAACTACCCGTTCTCCGACAGCGTCCCGACTCCGGTCGCGGACCTGGTGGGGCACATCGTGTCGGACGGGGCCTGGTATCTGGCGCCGGTGCTCGGCAACGCGCAGTACGACGTGGCCGCGCTCGGACTGGTGGCGACGCTGTCGGCGGACATCTGGGGGCCGTCGAAGAACACGCTGCTGTATCTGCGGCCGACGACGCTGCGGATCGCCACGAACGGCTACGCGGTGCTCACCGGCCGGGCGCAAGTACAGCGCGTCGTGGCCGAGTTCACGGCCTTCTACCGGGAGCGTCTGGCAGCGTACGCCGACCGGGGGCAGTTCCCCGTCAACGGGTCGGTGGAGATCCGGGTGACCGGTCTCGACGATCCGGCCGACGCCGGCCTGGACGGGGCGCGGACCCCGCTGCTGTCGGCACTCCGTCCGCGCGACGACCGTCCCGAATGGGACACCGCCGTCTGGCTGAACATCCTGACGCTGCCCGGAACGCCGTACGCGGAGGCCTTCCTGAGCCAGATCGAACGGTTCCTGCTGCGCACCTTCGACGGCGAGTACGCCATGACCCGCGTCGAGTGGTCGAAGGGCTGGGCCTATACGAAGGAGGCCGCGTGGAGCGACGGGGAGGTGCTGGGCACGGTCGTACCGGGCACCTTCGGGGAGGGCGTGTGGGGCGAGGCTTCCGGCGTCCTGGACCGCCTCGACCCGCACGGCGTGTTCGGCAACGCGTTCCTCGACCGGCTGTTCCGGTGAGGCCCTAGGTGCGGGACGCCAGGGCCCTGGCGTGCACGGTGCGTGCGACCTTCGGTCCGAGCCAGCGCTTGAGGCGGCGCATGGCCTCCAGTTGCCCTGCGGCCCGGTCGATCTTGTAGTACAGCTGCGGTGGCAGATGTGGCAGCAGGGGTGAGTGTCGCTGGCCGAGCAGGGCGAACATCTGGTCCGGGGGCAGCTGGAGGTAGCGGGGCAGGTTCTCGTACCACTGGGCGCTGTAGCGGGCCGCGCTCTGAATGGACAACAGGGCCTGCTTGCGCTCCCGTTCGTAGTGGGCGAGCGCCTCCGGGAGGACGGGGTGCTCGTGCAGCGCGTCGGCGAGGGCGATGGCGTCCTCCAGGGCGAGGGTGGTGCCGGCCCCGATGGAGTAGTGGGTGGTGTGGGCGGCGTCGCCGAGCAGGACGAGGTTGTCGCGGTGCCAGGTGCGGTTGTCGAAGGTGCGGAAGGGCCGCCACCGGTCGCTTCCGTCGGGGCCTGAGCGCCCGATGAGGGGGTGGCCGTCGAGGACGCCGGCGAAGAGCTTCTCCAGCAGAGCCAGTCCGTCGGCCTCGCTCGCGGTGTCGAAGCCCAGGCCGGTCCAGGTCTCCGGGGCGCATTCGACGACGCAGGTGCTGGCATCCGGGCCGGAGCCCTTGCCGTAGCCGTAGCCGTAACACCAGATCCAGCCGTGGGCGGTCTCGACGAAGGCGAAGGTGAACGCGTCGAAGACCTTGCTGGTGCCGAGCCAGAGGTAGCGGTTGCGCCCGGCTCTGGCCTGGGTACCGAAGTGGTCGGCGTACTGGGTGCGCAGGGAGCTGTGGACGCCGTCACCCGCGACGATCAGGTCGGCGGCGGGAAGGTTCTCCGGCGTGATCTCGTGCTCGTAGTCCAGCCGTACGCCCAGGGCCCGGGCGCGTTCGGCGAGGATCTCCAGCAGCCGGTGGCGGCCGATGCCGTGCCCCGAGTCGCTCGGCCGACGGGCCGTCACGCCCCGGACGTGGGCGACGCCTTCGTCCCAGCGGACCGAGCTCTCCTCGATGGCGCGAGCGGACACGGGGTCGCGCTCGTACAGCTTGACGAGCAGTCCGCGCCAGTACGTGACACCCCAGCCGTAGGTGGTGCCCTCCGGATTGCGCTCGTGGACGGTGATGTCGTGCGACGGGTCCCGCAGCTTCAGCAGGATCGAGAGGTAGAGGCCGGCGGGCCCGCCACCGACACAGGCGATATTCACACATACCCCTTGAAAATACTCAAATCGGCCATATCTGCTCGGCAGAGTAGCAGGACGGACACCCCATCCCGCGGCATTGCTGATCGCGCCACTTTCCGCGCGTGAGGTGGGCCACGCGCGCGGGCTCCGCCGGCGAAGGACCATCCGGAACGCGATCTACCGGGGGAGGAATTTCCCGTTCCGGGGCTTCGCGGTCACCATCGCGGCAAGATCACCTTCATTCAACCTTGCACGACATGTAGTTACTTGTCCGGATCGGGGCCAACCACTGCCGAGCGATTTCTTCCGCTCTCGTCCGGCCCGATAAGCATGCGGAGTCCCAGCCGAACGAACTCAGGAGGTCCGCATGCCGGAACTCAGCCGTCGCCGTGCGCTCACCGCCGCGGCCGCCCTCGCCACCGTGGCCGGTGTCCAGACGGTCACCGCCCCCACCGCCACCACCGCGTCCGCCACCCCGGCCGGGTCCACCGCGCCGACCGGGTCCACCGGCGGGCACGACCACCATGCCTCGACCCCGACGCCCTTCGACGAGGTCTACAAGGGCCGCCGGATACAGGGCGGGCCGGCCTCGGGCGGCGGTCACGCTCACCACGGCGGCGGATACGCCGTGCTCGTCGACGAGGTGGAACTGCATGTGATGCGCAACGCCGACGGCAGCTGGATCAGCGTCGTCAGCCACTACGACCCGGTGCCCACGCCGCGCGCCGCGGCCCGCGCCGCCGTGGACGAACTCCAGGGCGCCGCGCTCCTCCCCTTCCCCACCGGCTGACCTGCCGACCGAAGTACCGGCCGACCGCCGACAGGGCGGCCGTCCATCGATCAACTGCCTAGCCCCACCCGCACTTTGGAGCACCAGCGACCATGACCGTCCGTAAGAACCAGGCCCTGCTCACCGCCGACGAGAAGCGGCGATTCGTCTCCGCGCTCCTGGAGCTGAAGCGCAGCGGCCGCTACGACGAGTTCGTCACGACCCACAACGCCTTCATCGTCGGCGACACCGACAACGGCGAGCGCACCGGACACCGTTCACCGTCCTTTCTGCCCTGGCACCGCAGATTCCTGCTCGAGTTCGAGCGCGCGCTGCAGGAGGTGGACGCCTCGGTCGCGCTGCCGTACTGGGACTGGAGCAGCGACCGCTCGATACGGTCCTCGCTGTGGGCGCCCGACTTCCTCGGCGGCACCGGGCGCAGCCGCGACGGACAGGTGATGGACGGGCCGTTCGCGGCGTCGACCGGCAACTGGCAGATCAATGTGCGCGTCGACGGGCGTACGTTTCTGCGCCGGGCGCTCGGCGCCGGCGTCCGTGAGCTGCCGACGCAGGCCGAGGTGGAGTCCGTGCTCGCCATGCCGACGTATGACATGGCGCCCTGGAACAGCGGTTCGGACGGCTTCCGCAACCACCTGGAGGGCTGGCGCGGCGTCAATCTGCACAACCGGGTGCATGTGTGGGTCGGCGGGCAGATGGCGACCGGCGCGTCGCCCAACGACCCGGTGTTCTGGCTGCACCACGCCTACATCGACAAGCTGTGGGCGGACTGGCAGCGCCGGCACCCCGGCTCCACTTATCTGCCGGCCGCCGGGACGCCCAACGTGATCGACCTGGGCGACACGATGAAGCCGTGGAACGACGTACGCCCCGCGGACCTGCTGGACCACACCGCGCACTACACGTTCGACGCGGCCTGAGCCCCGCAGGGCTCGTCGTCACGCCTCGGCGGTCCGGCACTCCGGGTGGCCCCAGCCCTGCGGGTTCTTGGCGATGGACTCGCCCGCCGCATAGCCTCGACCGCAGAGGCAGCGGCCGGGGAACTTGGCCTTGATGGTGCGCGAGGAGCTGCCGTTCTTCCGGGGCGCGGCAGCCTTGCGGCGCGGGGCTGCCTTGGCCTTGGGGGTGCCCGGGGAGGACGGCGGCTCCGGTGAGCCGAGCCCGCTGCCCGCGGACTCCTGCACGGTGGCGGCCTGGCTGGCGGCGCGGTCGGCGAAGTCGTTCAGGGGGTCGCCGTCGACCTGGTGGGCGGGGACGTAGCGGAACTCGACCGTGCGGCCGTCGAGGAGTTCGTCGATGCGTACGACCAGTTCCTGGTTGGAGACCGGCTTTCCGGCGGCCGTCTTCCAGCCGTTGCGCTTCCAGCCCGGCAGCCAGGTGGTGACGGCCTTCATGGCGTACTGCGAGTCCATGCGGATCTCCAGCGGTACGTCCGGGTCGGTCGCGGTGAGCAGCTGTTCCAGGGCGGTGAGCTCCGCGACGTTGTTGGTGGCCTTGCCGAGCGGTCCCGCCTCCCAGCGGGCCGGGGTCTCCGTTTCGTCGGCGACGACCCAGGCCCAGCCCGCCGGTCCCGGGTTTCCCTTGGAAGCCCCGTCGCACGCGGCCACTACACGTTCAAGCATGTGCCCGATCATGCCATGGGCGGGCCGGGTGCCCGGAATCGCGGAGTCGGTCAGGAGACGTCGCTGAGCTCGGGCATGTCGCCCTCGGTCGTGCCGGTGTCGATCACCGAGAAGTTCGCGCCCTGCGGGTCGCTCAGCGCCGCGAACCGGCCGAAGGGGCTGGTCATCGGGCCGAAGCGCAGGGTTCCGCCGAGTTTGGTGGCCTTGGCGACGGCGTCGTCGCAGTCGGGGACGTTGAAGTAGACGTTGATCCACGGCGGGATGTCGGGCGGGAAGTCGGACGTCATCTTCATCCGGCCCAGGGCCATGTTGTCCTTGCCGAGGGTGTAGAGCCGGAAGTCCATCTCCCCGTCTTCCATCTGCTGCTGCCCATAGCCGAATACGGCGGGGAAGAAGGCGTCGGACTTCTCCGGCTCGCGGGTGAAGATCTCCGACCAGCACAAGGCGCCGTGCTGATCCATCTCCGTCTCGAAGCCCTTGTGGGTGCCGGGCTGCCAGACACCGAAGACGACACCGCCGGGGTCCCGGGCCAGGCACATGCTGCCGAACTCGCCGACCGCCATCGGCTCCATCAGGACCTCGCCGCCGTTCTCACGGATCTTGGCGGCGCTCGCGCCTGCGTCGGAGGAGGCGAAGTAGAGGCACCACTGCGACTGGCCCTCCTGGCCGGGCATCGGCGGCACCACCGCGGCGGCCGCCTTGCCGTTCGCGTAGGCCTGGGTGTAGTTGCCGAACTCCGTCGACTCCTCGCCGAAGGTCCAGCCCAGGACGTCGCCGTAGAAGCTCTTTGCTCCCTCGACATCACTGAACATCGCGTCGGCCCAGATCGGCGTTCCTTCAGGTTTCACGGCCATGGTCGCGGCCCTCTCCCGGATCGGTGAGTTGTCCGGATTCTTACGCTAGTCACCCGGCCCTCCGGCCGCGCGCCGAATGCCCGGTTCCGCTCCAGACTGGGGGTGGACGGCAGCCGGTCGACGAACGGGACACGGTATGGCGGACGGGACGATGCGCGCGTGGTCGGTGGTCGAGCCGGGGCCGGTCGAGTCGGGGTCCCTGCGGCCGGTCGAGAAGCCGGTGCCGGTGCCGGGGGACGACGAGCTGCTCGTGCGGGTGCGGGCGTGCGGGGTGTGCCGCACGGATCTGCACGTCGCCGAGGGTGATCTGGAGGTGCACCGGCCGGGTGTGACGCCGGGGCACGAGGTCGTCGGCGAGGTCGCGGGGTTCGGGGCGGCCGTGAGGGGCTTCGGCGTCGGGGAGCGGGTGGGGGTCGCCTGGCTGCGGCGGACCGACGGGTCGTGCGGCTACTGCGCGCGGGGCGCCGAGAACCTGTGCCCGGCCTCGGCGTACACCGGCTGGGACGCCGACGGCGGGTACGCCGAGTACACGACCGTGCCGGCCGCGTTCGCGTACCGCCTGCCCGCCGGCCTGGACGACGTGTCGTGCGCGCCGCTGCTGTGCGCCGGGATCATCGGGTATCGCGCCCTGCGACGCGCTGCGCTGCCACCGGGCGGGCGGCTCGGGCTGTACGGCTTCGGGGGCAGTGCCCATCTGTGCGCGCAGGTGGCGATGGCCGAGGGCGCCACGGTCCACGTCCTCACGCGCGGGGCGGCCGCGCGGCAGCTGGCGCTCGATCTGGGCGCCGCCTCGGCGCGCGACGCGCAGGAGATGCCGCCCGAGCCGCTGGACAGCGCGATCCTGTTCGCGCCGGTCGGCGAGCTGGTCCCGGTCGCGCTGCGCGCCCTCGACCGGGGCGGCACCCTGGCCGTCGCGGGCATCCACCTCTCCGACGTCCCGGCACTGCACTACGAGACCGAGCTGTTCTACGAGAGACAGCTGCGCAGCGTCACCTCCAACACGCGCGCGGACGGCCGTGAGTTCCTGGCACTCGCCGCCGAGCACTCCGTGCGCGCCACGACGCACACGTATCCGCTCGCCCGGGCGGACGAGGCACTGCGGGATCTCAGGGCCGGGCGCTTCGACGGAGCGGCCGTACTGGTGAACGACGTCTCTTGAGCCTCGTGCGGCCCGCGCGCCGGACGGGACACGAAGTGCGAGAGCCCGCAGGTCGCGCGCCCCGCGCGCCCGCACGTCGGGCCGAACGCGACCGGCGTGCAGGCACATGCGCGTGTGCCCTCTGCTTCCAGGGAGAGTTTGCACCACCCAGGTGATCAAACCGCCCCCTTCACGCCGTACCGACCCCACCACCTGCGCTGTTTGGCTTGTCCCTGCGGCGCGTGCGGCTCACCAGTGCCACTGGGCAGCCCTCATCACGCGCCCGCGGTTGCCGTCGTCACCGACCACTTCGCTCACGCCCGATCACCCTCTAGGGAGATACGTGTCCGTACCCGACAGCGCCACGGAACCCGCCACCGACGACTCCGGCCCCTCCGCCGACGGACAACTCACCAGTCTCAGCACCCATGCAGCGCGCCAACTCACCACGACCACCAAGTCCGAACCGCAGATGCAGGCCATCTCCTCGCGATGGCTGCTGAAGATGCTGCCGTGGGTGGACGTCAAGGGCGGTACCTACCGGGTCAACCGGCGTCTCCAGCTGCGCGTGGGCCGTGGCCGGGTGCAGTTCGAGCAGAACGGCGCCGACGACATCAAGGTCATCCCGCAGACGCTCACCGAACTGCCCACCCTGCGCGGCTACTCCGACATCGATGTCCTCAAGGAGATCGCGAGCCGTTTCCGGGTGCGCGAGGTCCGGGCCGGCCAGGTGCTCGTCGCGGCCGGGCAGTCGGTCACGGAGGCCTTTCTCGTCGTGCACGGCCGCTTCACCCGCTTCACCGAGGGCAAGTACGGCGAGGAGGAGATCCTCGGGGTCGTCACCGACGGCGACCAGCTCGGCGACGAGGCCATCGGCCAGTCCGAGCCGCTGTGGCGGAGCTCGGTGCGCGCGGAGACGGCGGGCGTACTGCTGGCGCTCCCCTGGTCCGTGGTCGCGGAGATCGTCGACCGGGTGCCGTCCCTCGCGGCGCACCTGGAGGCGTACGGCGAACGCCAGAAGCTGCCCATGAACCGCAAGGGCGAGGCCCACGTTCCGGTGCAGGCCGGCCACACCGGCGAGCCGACGATCGACGGCGGCTACGTCGACTACGAACTCTCGCCGCGCGAGTACGAGTTGTCCCTCACCCAGACCGTGCTGCGCGTGCACACCCGGGTGGCCGACCTCTTCAACGACCCGATGAACCAGACCGAACAGCAACTCCGCCTCACTATCGAGGAGATCCGCGAACGGCAGGAGTGGGAGCTGGTCAACAACCGGGAGTTCGGGCTGCTGGCCAACGCCGACCACGGGCAGCGCGTCAGCACCTTCACGGGGCCGCCGACCCCCGACGACATGGACGAACTGCTGTCGATGCGCCGCAAGACCAAGTTGTTCATCGCCCATCCGAAGGCGATCTCGGCCTTCTTCCGGCAGTGCAACCGGCGTGGTCTGGTGCCGGGCACGGCGAACGTCGACGGGCACGAGATCCCCGCCTGGCGGGGTGTGCCGATCTTCCCGTGCAACAAGATCCCGATCAGCCCGCAGCACACCAGCAGCATCATCGCGCTGCGCACCGGGGAGGGCGACCAGGGCGCCGTCGGGCTGTATCAGACGGGCATTCCGGAGGAGTACCAGCCGGGCCTGAACGTGCGGTTCATGGGCATCGACGCCAACTCGATCATGCGCTACCTGGTCACCGCCTACTACTCGATGGCGATCCTCGTCCCCGACGCGGTCGGGATCCTGGAGAACGCCCAGATCGGCCGGACGGCCGAGTGACCGCGTGGAGCACCCGATGAGCACGTCCTCCCCCGTCTCCGGCTTCGCACTGCCGGGACCGCCGAACATCGCGAGCTCGTTCGGCACCCAGCGGCGCACCGGGGCGATTCCCGGGCTCCGGTACCGGCAGGTGGCCCCCGCCGACCCCGTGACGGCCGCGGAGGTCGACCGCAGGCTGGAGGAGTGGGCCCGGCATCTCGATCTGTTCCCCGAGGCGTGGAAGGGAGACTTCTCGGGGTTCCAGTTCGGGCGGGCCGTGGTGCTCCAGCATCCTCAGGCGCTCGATCTGGAACGTCTGACTGCCGCGGGCGAGTTGCTGCTCGCCGAGAACGTCGTCGATTCCTGCTACTGCGAGGAGGACGAGGGCCGGGGCGGAGCGCGCAGGGGCCTCGGGGGCAGGCTGATCATGGCCCAGTCGGCGCTCGACCCGTACCACGGCATTCCCGAGCTGGAGGAACAGTGGCGGCACGGCGTGCGGGCCGACGGTCCACTGCGCTCGTACCACTTCGCCCTCCAGGACTACGCCGCCTTCGCCACGCCGAGCCAGACCGACCGCTTCGTCCACGACATCGCCCGGCTGCACCTGGGCTATCTCGCCGAGGCCGCCTGGGCGGAGACCCGGTATGTCCCGCAGGTCTGGGAGTACCTGGTGATGCGGCAGTTCAACAACTTCCGCCCCTGTCTGTCAATCGTGGACGCCGTGGACGGCTACGAACTGCCCGAGGCGGTCTACGCCCGCCCCGAGATCCAGCGGATCACGGCGCTCGCCTGCAACGCCACCACGATCGTCAACGACCTGTACTCCTTCACCAAGGAGCTGGCGAGCGATCCCGACCATCTGAACCTGCCGCAGGTCATCGCCGCGAACGAGCACTGCGGGCTGAAGGCCGCCTACCTCAAGGCCGTCGAGATCCACAACCGGATCATGGAGGCGTTCGAGGAGGAGTCGGCCCTGCTGTCCGTCACCTCGCCGCTCGTCGAGCGGTACGCCCGGGGCCTGTCCGACTGGGTTGCCGGCAACCACGAGTGGCACTCCACCAACACCCACCGCTACCACCTGCCCAACTACTGGTAAAGCGCGATCGAATGACAGAGCGTCACAAGTACCGGCACAAGGAGTCACCGTTGACCATCGCCCCCGACGCCGGCACCAAGGCAGCATCGGTGCCGACCCAGTCCACGTACCAGACCCGCGTCGCGGACTACTGGAACGCCGAGGAGAACCCGGTCAACCTCGAACTCGGAAAGCTCGACGACCTCTACCACCATCACTACGGCATCGGAGCCGCCGACCGCTCCGTGCTCGACGAACGCGACCCGGACCTGCGGCGGGAGCGCATCACCACCGAACTGCACCGGCTGGAGCACGCCCAGGCCGAACTGCTCGCCGACCGGCTCGGCCCCCTCTCCCCCAACGATCGGGTCTTCGACGCCGGTTGCGGGCGCGGCGGCGGCAGCGTCACGGCGCATCTGCGGTACGGCTGTCACGCCGACGGCGTCACCATCTCGCAGAAACAGGCGGAGTTCGCGAACGCCCAGGCCCGCAAGCGGGGCATCGACGGCCGGGTGCGCTACCACCACCGCAACATGCTCGACACCGGGCTGCAGACCGGGGCGTACGCGGCCTCCTGGAACAACGAGTCGACCATGTACGTCGAGCTCGACCTGCTGTTCGCCGAACACGCCCGGCTGCTGCGCCGCGGCGGCCGCTACGTGACCATCACCGGCTGCTACAACGACACCTACGGGCGAGCCTCGCGAGAGGTGTCCCTGATCAACGCCCACTACATCTGCGACATCCACCCACGCTCGGAGTACTTCCGCGCCATGGCCCGCAACCGGCTCGTCCCGGTGCATGTGGAGGATCTCACCGAGGCGACCATGCCCTACTGGGAACTGCGCCGTGAGGCCGAGCACCTGGTGACGGGCATCGAGGACACGTTCCTGACCGCGTACCGCAACGGCAGTTTCCAGTACCTGCTGATCGCGGCGGACCGCGTCTGACCGACCGTCGGGCTCGCGTCGGCCATGGGTGGGCCATGGCCGACGCGAGTCTTCCGCCTTGGGCCCGGCTGTGCTTGCCTGGGGAACCGTTTTCGCTGCCCGGGGCGGGAGTTGCCGTATGCGCAGGCCGTGGATCGTGGGGCTACTGCTGGCCGCCGTGCTGCTCGGCGCGTGCGGGGATCCGGCGTCCGGGCCGGAGGCGCCGCCTCCGCACGCACCGCAGGCGTCGGTGACCACGCAACAGCGGAAGCCGGCCTCGCCGAGCACCGGCACCGGCGCCGACACCGACAAGAAGGCCCCTGCGAAGGCGCCCGCCGTGCTGTACCTGGGCGACTCCCTCGCCATGGAGGCGCAGGACGTGCTCGGGCAGGAACTGCGCCGCGAGCTGGGGGCGACGTTCACGAGCGCCCCCTATTCGGGAACGACCCTGTGCGACTACCTGGAGGGCACCGGCGAACGGTCCCTCGTGCCGGTCGCGGACAAGGCGGCCGCCCTGGTGCGCAAGCTGCGGCCGGACTTCGTGGTGCTGCAGTTCTGGGGGAACGCGTGGGGCTACACGCCGTGCATGGACGGGATCACCCATGACGCCTCGCCCGGGAAGTACTTCAAGCGGTACGAGGCCGACCTGAAGCGGCTCACCGACCAGATCGCCGCGGCCGGTGAGGCACGGATCGTCTGGGTGCTGCAGGGCCCGGACCCGATTACCCCCGACCGGGTCCGGCGCGTCAACGCCCTCTACGAGTTGCGGGCCGGTGCCTCGGGCGGCCTGCTCGCCGACGCGGGCAAGGCGCTGAGCGCGGCCGGGGCCCGTCACTCCTGGGTCCAGTACCTGCCGTGCACGGCGTACGAGCGCGAGCACGCCGAGTACTGCACCCAGCCGGACCGCGACCGGACCGCCCTGCACCGCGACGACGACTACCTGCATTTCTGTCTGGCACCGACGACCTCGAAGCCGAGGCCGTGCCCGGTCCGCTCGCCCGGGATCCTGCGGATCGCCCGGGAGATCACCCGAGCGATCGGCACCGCCACCGTCGGCTGACGGCGGGGCCGGTTCACTATCCGACGTAGGCCTTCTCCAGAGCGGCGATGTCGAACTTGCCCATCTCCATGAAGGCCTTGGTCACGCGGGCCGCCTTCGCCGGGTCCGGGTCGGTGACCATGGCATCGAGGCTGTCCGGGACGACCTGCCAGGACAGCCCGAACCTGTCCTTGAGCCAGCCGCAGGGGCCGGGCTCGCCGCCGCCCTCGATGAGCTTCTCCCAGTAGTAGTCGATCTCCTGCTGGTTCTCGCAGAAGATCATGAAGGAGGTCGCCTCGGTGAACTTGAACTGGGGGCCGCCGTTGAGCGCGAGGAACTTGTGACCGTTGGCCGTGAACTCGACGGTCATGACGGAGCCGGCCGGCTGCATCGCGCCCTCGGGGTAGCGCGCGACCTTGCCGATGCCGGAGTTCTTGAACACGGAGACGTAGAAGTTGGCGGCCTCCTCGGCCTGGCCGTCGTACCAGAGACACGTGGTGAATCCGTCGGTTGCCATGGGTACCTCCTGGGCGTGCGGAACGCTGTCACCTGTACCGACCGATCCTCGCCCCGGAACTCATCGGTCGCGCGGCCGGATAATCCACATGGCCGTTACACCGTTCGGAACTAGCATCGCCGTCATGACGCCTTCGTCCGCCGCCCACGGCATCCACCCCTTCCGTATCGACATTCCGCAGAGCGACCTGGACGACCTGCACGACCGCCTGGACCGCACCCGGTGGCCCGACGAGCTGCCCGGGGTCGGATGGGCCTACGGCGTGCCGTCGGAGTACCTGCGCGAGCTGGTGCGGCACTGGCGGCACGAGTACGACTGGCGGGCGGCGGAGGCGCGGCTGAACGAGTGGCCGCAGTTCACGACCGAGATCGACGGCGCGCATGTGCACTTCGCACACATCCGCTCGCCCGAGCCCGACGCAACCCCGCTGATCGTCACGCACGGCTGGCCGGGTTCGATCGTGGAATTCCTGAACATCATCGGTCCGTTGACGGACCCGGCGGCGCACGGGGGTGATCCCGCCGACGCCTTCCACGTGGTCCTGCCGAGCATTCCCGGATTCGGGTTCTCCGGCCCGACGCACGAGACCGGCTGGGAGGCGCGTCGCATCGCCGACGCGTGGGTCGAGCTGATGACACGCCTCGGCTACGAGCGGTTCGGCGCCCAGGGCGGCGACTGGGGCGCGGGAATCTCCCGCGAGCTGGGCCGCGTCCACGCCGACCGGGTCATCGGCATCCACCTCAATCTCCTGCCCGGCGCGCAGGCGTCCACCGAGCCGACTGCCGAGGAGCTGGCGGCGCTGAGCCCCGAGGAGCGGGAGCGGACGCTCACCTCCTGGCGGCGGTGGGCCCAGTGGCTCCGCGGATCGACGGGCTACTTCCACGTGCAGTCCACCCGGCCGCAGACCCTGTCGTACGCGCTCACGGACTCGCCGGTCGGCCAACTCGCCTGGATCGTCGAGAAGTTCCAGGAGTGGACCGACTCCGAGCAGCTGCCCGAGGAGGCCGTCGACCGGGACCAGATGCTCACCAACGTGATGCTGTACTGGCTGACGGGCACGGCGGGATCGTCGGCCCGGGTGTACTACGAGCGCGCCCATGCCCAGGGTGACCGGGTGGCCGCACAGCACGAGCCCTCGACCGCCCCGACCGCGGTGGCGTCCTTCTTCGGCGACCCGCAGATCCCCCTGCGGCACAAGGCGGAGCGGACGGAGAACATCGTGCGCTGGACGGAGTTCGACCGGGGCGGGCACTTCGCGGCGATGGAGGAGCCGGAGCTGCTGGTGGGGGACGTACGGGCGTTCTTCCGGCAGCTGCGCGAGAAGGGCGACGGCTGACGCGGCAGAGGCCTGGGCCGCCCGCTCTGCCGGTAGCGAATCTGCCGCGGGCAGAGAAACCGCATTCCGGCGTCGTCCGAGGTCAAGAGTGGAGTCGAAGGCATTCCCGCCACCACGAGGAGAACCGATGACTCCACTCACCACGCTCGCGCCGCGGGCCGAGGAGGGCGACACCGCGCCCACCCGCTTCGACGACCAGTTGGCCGCCCAGCTCCTCGGCCAGCGCATCGTCCTGCTGGGCACCCAGGTCGACGAGGTCTCCGCGAACCGGGTCTGCGCCCAACTGCTGATCCTGTCCGCGGAGGACCCGCGCACCGACATCAGCCTGTACATCAACAGCCCGGGCGGCTCCGTGCACGCGGGCCTGGCCATCTACGACACGATGCGGCTGATCCCGAACGACGTCGCGACGCTCGCCATGGGCTTTGCGGCCAGCATGGGCCAGTTCCTGCTGAGCGTCGGCAGCGCGGGCAAGCGGTACGCGCTGCCGAACGCGCGGATCATGATGCACCAGCCGTCGGCGGGCATCGGCGGTACCACCGCGGACATCGAGATCCAGGCGGAGAACCTGGAGTTCACGAAGGGGACCATCGAGCGGATCACCGCCGAGCACACCGGCCAGAGCCCGGAGACCATCTCCCGGGACGGCGACCGCGACCGCTGGTTCACGGCCGAGGAGGCCAGGGAGTACGGCATGGTGGACCAGGTCGTGGAGTCCCTCGCGGACGTCCGCCCGGCCGCCTCCAAGCGACGGATGGGGCTGTGACATGGGCAACTACACGATTCCGTACGTCGTCGAGCGGACCGCGCACGGCGAGCGGTCCTCCGACGTGTTCAGCCGGCTGCTGTCGGAGCGGATCATCTTCCTCGGTACGGAGATCGACGACGGCGTCGCCAACGTCGTCATCGCGCAACTCCTGCATCTGGAGTCGTCGGCTCCGGAGAACGAGATCGCGATCTACCTCAACTCCCCCGGCGGCTCGTTCACTTCGCTGATGGCGATCTACGACACGATGACCTACGTGCAGGCGCCGATCTCGACCTTCTGCGTCGGCCAGGCGGCTTCCACTGCGGCCGTCCTGCTGGCCGGAGGGGATCCGGGGCGGCGGTTCGTGCTGGAGCACGCGCGCGTGCTGCTCGGGCAGCCCGCCACCGGCGGCAGCCGGGGCACGGTGTCCGACCTCGCCCTCCAGGCCAAGGAGATGGTCCGGATCCGCTCGCAGGTCGAGGAGGTGCTGGCGCGGCACACCCACCACGACATCGCGACCCTGCGGGCGGACATGGACCGCGACAAGGTGTTCACCGCCGAGGAGGCCGTGGCGTACGGCCTCGCCGACGAGGTGGTGACTCGGCGCCTCTTGCGGGTCTGAGGCGCCGGCGCGACCTCACGCCGCGAGGCACATCCCGTCGTACCGTGAACCGGCCCTGGTGCGGCTGCCGGTGGGGGCACGGCGGGCGGTGAGCCGGAGGAGCTCGCCCTGCGCCTGCGACAACAGGTCGCCGAGGCCGAGTCCGAGGGCGTGGGCGGCGGCCGCGAGGACCTCCGAGGAAGCCTCCTTGCGGCCGCGCTCCACCTCCGAGAGGTACGGCATGGAGATCCGGGCCGCGTCGGCCACGTCCTTCAAGGTGCGTTCCTGGGCGAGGCGCTCGCGGCGCAGCACGTCGCCGACCAGGTCGCGCCACAGGGGTTCCTTGGGTGCCGGGGCGGGCGGTGTGGCGGCGGGCGCGGATGCCGGGGTGGCAGGGCGTTCGGACGCGGGGCGGGTCGTTCCCGGGCGCGCGGCCGGCGGGCGCAGGGGAATGACGCGGGCTTCGTTCGGCGCTGGTTTGCTCACTCTCCCAGCCTATGAGCGTGCGACGGCAGGGGAAGGGACCGGCGTTCTGCCCTGGGGGAAATCGCGGCTACGAACCGGCACGGAACTCCCGATCGCCGGTCACTCGTCGGCCAGTCGCAGCACCGCCCGCACCAGCTTGCCGACCGGCACCCGTTCCACGGCGACTTCGGCGGCCAGCGCATGGACGATCTCCAGTCCGTGCCGGCCCACCCGCTGCGGGTCCTTGGGATAGCGGCGAGGCAGGGCGGCGCTGCTGTCGTACACGCAGACCGTCACCGCGTCGTCGGTGCCCTCCAGATCCAGGATGTACGGGCCGTTGCTGTGCCGGTCGGCGTTGGTGACGAGTTCGCTGACCACCAACAGCACCTTGTCCTCGTCCGGCTGCCCGATCGTGGCGCACCACTCGGTCCTGAGCCGCCCGAGGAACAGCGCCGCGAAGGACCGCGCCTCGGCGATGCATCCCGGTTCACCGCTGTAGTGCGCCGCCCGCCGAAGCGGTTCCACGGGCACGTCGAAACCAGTCGGAATCACTGCCCCGTCCACGTGCTCGATCATGCGTTTCTCTCTCGGAAGCCGGCCCGGCCGGACGCTGCTGCACCAGTCCTGTTACCCAGAGAGGGGCCGCGCAGTCCCCGTGCAGGTCGCGCCGTACGTCACAGCGGTGGCGACTGCGACGTGCCCTCCGCGGGCGCCGACCCGGACGTCGCGGTCGTGTCCTCGTCCGGCGGCGGGGCCGGGGGCTCGGGCGACTCGGGCTCGGTCGTCGGGGGTTCGGGGGGCGAGCTCTCCGGAGTGGACGATTCCGGGGTCGATGTCGGCGGGCTGGACGGGGAAGTCGGCGACGTCGGCGTCGACACGCTCACCGACGGGGAGGGCTTCGCCGGTCGGTCGGTCTTCTTGTCCTTGTCGCCGTCGTCGCCGCGCTCGCGGGCGACCCACTCGTCGCGCTCGTCGTCGAAGATGACGAACACGTTGATGACCGTCGTGGAGGGCACGACCACGACGACGTTCGAGGAGCGGTAGGACGGCCAGGAGTCTCCCGTCCGTTTGAGCGTGCCCTGCTGGGCGACCGGCGGGGTCAGCGGGTTGCCGCAGGCGCAGCGCACCCGGGGCACCCCGCGGTCGTCGACCAGCACCGCCGTGCCGCTCTGGAGCACGGCTTGGTACCGGGTGGCGGCGCCGTCGCGGTAGCCGTGGTTGGTGACACGGGTGTCCAAGCGCAGCTGGACGGGCGTGAGCGCGCGCAGATATGCGGGGACATCGTCGGCGTCGACGCGCGCGACCGACGCGAACGCCCTGTTCTTGTCCGGGGCCGCCCGGAGGTACTGGATCTGCTTCTCTACGTCGCACGCGGCGGTGCTGCGGGTGCCGCCGTACAGGCCGGGCGCGCCGCCGTCCACTCCGCGTACCGCGTTCGACGGCGCCGACTCGGTGGCCTGGGTGGGGGTGGCGGGCGGGGCGGAGCTGTCCGTGGCCGTGGACTCGGTGAACGGGTCGGGTCCGGTCTTGCCGGCTGCCTGGAGGAAGACCTCCCCGTCGGCGCTCGTCCCGGTGCCGCCGTCGCCGCCGTCACCGCGGGAGAGGACGACGGCGAGAATCACGGCGGCCACGACCACGACGGCGATCGCCGCGATGCGGGGCGCGGACCGCCACCAAGGGCGGCGCGGTTCGGGGCCGGGTGCTCCGGTGCCGCCGGTCGGCGGGGGCTGCGAGGGCGGGCCGGAGGGCGGCTGGGAAGGACCCGACAGGGGGCCCGAGGGCGGTCCTGTGGGGCGGCCGGACGACGGAGGTTCGACGCTCACGAAGCCTTCTTCCCAGCGTGGCAGGTGGTGCTTTCGCCGCGCACTCGCCGCACACCTTTATCGCTTTTGTCGCTCTTGTCGCTTCTCTACGGCGATCCCATTCTGTGCTCCGGTGCCGCGCCGCCCGCAAGCCGACGCGGACGGACCTCCTGGCGGGCGGGGCGCCGAGGCGCTGCTTAGCGTGGGCAGGGTGAGCTCGCCGACCCCTTCCCGAACGGCCCCGGCCGCCCATGGCTGGGTGCAGGCCTTGGTCGCGGTCCTGGCCGGGCTGGTGGCGATGGGGGTGGTCGCCACGCTCGGGCTGTGGGCGGCCGGGGCCGCAGACCTCCCGGACAACGCCTTCCCCCGCGTCGTCGCGGCGACCGTCGTCACGGCGGTCGGCGGCACGATCGAGCTCTCGGGGAACGCCGGAGGGCTGGCCGAGTCCGACGCCGGGCTGACTGTGATCCCGCTGTCCGTCACGCTCGCCGGTGCGCTCGTCCTGGCCGCCGGTTTCCTGCGTCCGCTGCGGCACCGTGCGGTCGCCGGAGCTTGGGAGCTGGCCGGCTGGGCCGCAAGGATCGCCGCGCTGTGGCTCGTCGCGCTCCTGGCGCTGGCCCTGGCCGCCAGCCAGACGTTCTCCCTCTCCCTGCGCGACCTCGGGGAGGACGCACTCGGCGACCTCGGCGACCTGTTCGGCATCTCGCCCGAGGTCGGCTTCACCACCCACATCCCGGCGACCTTGTTCTTCGGCCTGCTGTGGCTGGCGGGCGTGCTGGTACTTGCCCTGCTGGTCTCGCGCGGGGCTCCGCTGCCCGGCCGGCTGCTGCGCTTCCAGGAGTCGGTGCGGCCGGCCGCGTACGCCATGGTGGCGCTGCTGCTCGCGTACGTCGTGCTGGGTGTCGTCATCGGCCTGGTCGTGGCGGCGACGCGCGGACACGCGGCCGAGACGTTCGCGGTGCTCCTGCTCGGTCTGCCGAACGTGGTGTGGCTCGCCCTGACGATCGGGCTCGGCGCGACCTGGAACGGCCGGGTGGACGGGCCGTTCGGGCTGCCCATGCCCCATGTGCTCGACGAGGTGCTGCGCGGCCGTCAGGCGGCAGAGCTGAATCTGGGCACGCTCGCCGAGCACGACGGCCGGGTGTGGTGGCTGGTCGTCGTCGACGCGGTCCTGCTGCTGGCTGCCGCGTTTGTGATGGCGAGGCGTTCGCCGGCCCGGATACGCGCCTGGCAGCATGCCGTGCACATGGCGGTCGCGCTGGCGCTGACGGTGCTGATGATCTGCCTCGTCGGCCGGACGTCCGCACACTACGGCCTGTCGGTGCTGGGCATCGGTGACCTCGGCGGGGATCTCGGCGGCGAGTTGTTCCTGCGGCCCGAGGTGTGGGGCGCCATCGGCCTGGCACTGCTGTGGGGGCTGGTCACCGGGTTCCTCGGTGGGCTGCTGGCGAAGCGGATGCGGCACCGGGGCGAGGTGCCGCCGCGCGTGGAGGGATGATCGGCCACACCGGTGACCACACCGGTGCCGGTCACCGCCGGAAGACCGGCTCGGCCCAGCGGGGCGGTGGTCTCGGCTCGTCCTTCGGGGACTTCTGCGCCCGCTCCACGACCCTCAGGTCCACCTCCGTCGGCGTGTGCCCCTGTTCCGCACCGCCCGCGACCGCGGCGCGCAGGTCGGCGACGAAGGCGAGACAGGAGTCCTGCCGGTCGTCGGGGCTCTTGGCCAGCGCCTTGGCGAACACGGCGTCGACGGCCGGGGCGAGGTCCGGGCGCGCCTCGGTCAGGGGCGGTGGCTGGTCGTACTGGTGGGCCCACAGCAGGGCCATGTCGTTGTCCCGGCGCAGGGGCGGGTGGCCGGCCAGGCACTCGTAGACCACGCAGGCGAAACCGTAGACGTCGCAGCGGGCGTCGACCGGTTTGCCCGAGATCTGCTCCGGGGCCACGTAGTCGAGGGTGCCGACGAACTGGCCGACGGTCGTGAAGCCGGTCAGGGACAGCGACTTCTTCGTCAGGCCGAAGTCGGTGAGGTACACGTGCTCGGGGTGATCGCTGTCGGTGCCGCGCGCGACGAGGATGTTGCCCGGTTTCACGTCCCGGTGGACCAGGCCGTGATCGTGCGCCGCGTCGAGGGCGGAGGCGACCTGGGCGGCGATGCGCAGAGCCGTCGGGGGCGTCAAGGGACCCTGGCGGTCGAGGAGATGGCGCAGGTCGCTGCCTGAGACGTAGCGCATGGCGATGTACAGGACGCCGTCCGTCTCGCCCGCCTCGAAGACCGGCACGATGTGCGGATGGTCGATCGCGGCGGCGGCCCGGGACTCGTGGGTGAAGCGGCGCCGGAAGGTGTCGTTGCGGGAGAGTTCGGGGGCGAGGAGCTTGAGGGCGACGGTGCGGTCGAGGCGGAGGTCGAGGGCGCGGTAGACCACCGCCATGCCGCCGCGGCCGATCTCGCGCTCGATGCGGTAGCCCGCGATCTCCCGGCCGATCAGTTCGGAGGGGCGGCCGGAGAAGAGGCTCGTGTCACGGACCATCGGGGGTCACGACCTGGGTCGGGGCATGGCCGGGGTCCGTGGCGACGCGGGGGCCGTCGTCGGTGGCGTACGTGCTCAGGCGGGTGCCGTCCGCGTACACCCAGCGGCCGTGCTCGGCGTCATAGAGCCACAGGGACTCCCCGTCGACGACCACCCCCATGCGCAGCCCCGACGTGCGGACGCCGAAGGACTCGCCGTCCAGGCCGCCGGCCGCGAGGTCCTCGACCGCGGACCGGTACCCGGCCAGCACCTGCTCGACTCGGGCGAGCAGCGGGCGCGGGTCCACGGCAGTGGTGAGAGGTCCGGCGTCGGCGGTGGGCGGGTCCTGCGGGACGGCGACCAGGTGGCGGCCGTCGACCCAGGCCGACCAGCCGTTGGCGCACAGGATGTGCCCCCAGTCGCCCTGCCGTTCGAGGAGCTGGACCGGCAGGAGCGCGTCCAGGGGGACGGTGGGCCGGGCTGGGTCAGGTGCCTCCCAGGCGGGCATGCCGTGCTGGGGGACGACGTGGGTGGGCCGGAAGCCGGGGGACGTCATGGGCGCTCGCCTACTTCCGCATGACGACGGGTTCGCGGCGGCGCAGCAGCCGGGAGACGACGTAGCCGAAGACCGCGGAGAGCACGACGAGCATGGCCACGTTGAGCAGCCACACGCCGGCCGAGTGCTTGAACAGCGGGTCCCCGGTCAGGTCGCCGGGGACCAGCCGGGACAGCTCCAAGGTGCCGGCCATCGCGCCGAGCGCCCACCGTGAGGGCACGACCCAGGAGAGCTGCTCCAGGCCGGGTACGCCGTGGAGCTTGAGCAGGGCTCCGCAGAAGACGACCTGGACGATGGCGAGCAGCACCAGCAGCGGCATCGTCACCTCTTCCTTGCGCACCAGGGCGGAGACGACCAGGCCGAGCATCATCGCGGTGAAGGCCAGCAGGGCGACGGCGACGGTGATCTCGACGAGCGGCGGCATCAACACGCCCTCGCCGCCGGGGGCGTTGAGGTCCACGCCGAGCAGGGCCACCAGAGTCAGGACGACCGCCTGGAGCACGGTGATCGTCCCCAGGACCACCACCTTGGACATCAGGTACGCCGATCTGGACAGGCCGACGGCGCGCTCCCGCCGGTAGATGACGCGCTCCTTGACGAGCTCGCGCACGGCGTTCGCGGCGCCCGTCAGAACGCCGCCGACGCACAGGATGAGCAGCGCGTTCATCGCCGTCTCCTGGGTCAGCCTGCTGCCGGCCAGGGCGCGGGCCATCGCGCCCATCACGAACGGCAGGGCGATCATGATCGCGAGGAAGGTGCGGTCGGCGGCGAGCGCGGTGGCGTAGCGGCGGATCAGCGTGCCGAGCTGGGCACCGCGGCTGCGCGGCCGAGGCGGGCGGGCGATCACGACCGGGCCGGTGCGGGGCTGCCGGGGCTGGCCGGTCGCGTCGGCAATGTACTGCCGGTGGAAGAGCGAGCTGCGGTAGTCGCCCGCCCAGTCCCGCTCCTGGTCGCGCTCGAACGCCTCGAAGGCCTCCGGCCAGTGCTCGAACCCGAAGAAGAGCAGAGCCTCCTCGGGCGGGCCGTAGTAGGCGATGCGTCCGCCGGGGGCAAGGACGAGGAGCCGGTCGCAGATGTCGAGGCTGAGCACGCTGTGGGTGACGACGATGACGGTGCGGCCGTCGTCGGCCAGGCCGCGCAGCATGTTCATCACCGAGCGGTCCATTCCGGGGTCGAGCCCGGAGGTCGGCTCGTCGAGGAACAGCAGCGACGGCTTGGTCAGCAGTTCAAGGGCGACGCTGACGCGTTTGCGCTGCCCGCCGGAGAGGCTGTGCACGGGCTGCCCTGCGCGCTGCTCCAGACCCAGCTCGTGGATCACCTCGTCGACCCGGGCCCGGCGCTCGGCCTTGGCGGTGTCCTGGGGGAAGCGCAGCTCGGCGGCGTAGGACAGGGCGCTGCGGACGGTGAGTTGTGCGTGCAGGATGTCGTCCTGCGGGACCAGGCCGATGCGCTGGCGCAGCTCGGCGTAGTCGCGGTAGAGGTCGCGGCCGTCGTAGAGCACGGTGCCGTGGTCGGCGGGGCGCTGGCCGGTGAGGGCGTTGAGAAGTGTGGATTTCCCGGCGCCGCTGGGGCCGACGACGGCGAGCAGGCACTTCTCCCCCACCGGGAAGGAGACATGGTCGAGGAGGGTCTTGCGGCCGTGGTCGACGGCGACCGCGAGGTCCTGCACCTCCAGGGAGACCTCGCCGGTGTCGACGTACTCCTGCAGCTGGTCCCCGACCAGGCAGAACGCGGAGTGTCCGATGCCGACGATGTCGCCGGGGCCGATCGGGGCGGTGGTGACCGGACTGCCGTTGAGGTAGGTGCGGTTGTGGCTGCCCAGGTCGGCGATCTCGTACGTCCCGTCGGCCAGGGCGTGCAGTTCGGCGTGGTGGCGGGAGACGACCAGGTCGTCGATGACCAGGTCGTTGTCGGCGGCGCGGCCGATGCGGACGGTGCGGGTGGGCAGGGGCCGCACGGAGGTGGGCCGGCGGAAGGTGCCGGTGAGGCCGGGCACGGCGATCGCCGAGGGGTGTTCCGGCGCGGCGGGCGGGCCCGGGCGGTCCAGCAGCACCGCGCGGGGGCCGTCGGACGGGTTGCCGAAGCGGATGACGGTACCGGGCCCCACGTCCCACTCGCGGATGCGGTGACCTTCGGTGTAGGTGCCGTTCGTGCTGTTCTCGTCCGCGAGGGTCCAGTGGTCGGCGCCGGGCCGCAGTACCGCGTGGTGCCAGGAGACGCGGGCGTCATCGATGACGACGTCGCTGAGCGGGTCGCGTCCGACGCGGTAGTCACGGCCGGGGGTCATCACGGTGGAGCCCGACTCGGTCTCCAGGACCAGTACGGGCGCAGTCGGTGCGACCGGCCGCTCCGCCATGCGAGGATTCTATCGATCTGCCCAGGTATGCGCTGCCTGCGCGCGCTGCGTCCGCCTGTGCTGAGGGCGAGTTCCTTCGGCAGCGGGGGAGGTTCAGGCGACGGGCACGACCAGCGTCGGGGCGGTCCGCTGCATCCGCAGGGCGTCGATCGACTCGGCGAGCAGTTCGTATTCGGTGGTCTCGTCGCTCACGGCGATCCGTACCAGTCGTCCGGCCGCCAACTCGTCGGCGACCAGCTCTTGTTGATCGTCATCGCCGCACCATGCGCGCAGCACGGCCGGCACGTCGGGCACATTGTCCGCGACCGGGACGAGCGCATTCGGAGGGAAGTGCTCGGCGTCCGGTCGCGGGTCTAATCGCTGGGCGATCCACGAGGCGCGGTCACGTAACCACCACAGCGCGAGGGCCAGGGTGGGTGCCCGGTAGGTTCCCAGGGGTACCCCGATGCGCCGGCCGCCGCAGACGCCGTATGCGGTGACATGGCACAGGAACTCGTCGTGCACGTGACCTCCCCCGTGTTGCCGTGTTCGCCTCTCGGCGGACCTCGCTTTCCGTGCGGCTCGTGAGCGGTGCGTAAGGGGGCCGTCGCCCCAAGTGAGGCACCCTCGTAGTTGAGTATGTTCACTACTGAAACACTGTCACCATGACTTTCCGGCCAGTCTCCTGGCATATTCACAGCCGGTGTTGGCCGAAACACGGCGGGCACACGTCAACCCCGCTGCATGACCGGGCATTACCTCGGGAGTAATCGAGCTTTCCGGCGGGCGCGGGCATCGTTGCCGTACCGGGTCACCGCGAGCGGGATCCGGCTTCCCACCAGTGACGACCTCGTTGGAGGCTGATCGCCCATGTCCGCGTCCGTACCCGTGACCACCGACCGCTACGAGATCGCCGTCGCCCGCTACTTCGAGGCCTGGAACACCCGCGAGCCCGACGCACTGGCCCGGGCGGTCGCCGTCGCCTGGTCCCCGCAGGGCGGCTACACCGACCCGCTCGCGGACGTCCGGGGCCACGAGGGGATCGTGGCCGTCGTCGCGGCGGCGCGCGCACGGTTCCCCGGCTTCGTCTTCCGGCAGACCGGCTCCGTGGACGGCCACCACGACACGGCGCGCTTCTCCTGGGAGCTGGTGAGCGAGGTCGACGGGGCGGCGCCGGTCGCCGGGTCCGATGTGATCACCCTGGACATCGAGGGACGGATCCTGTCCGTCCTCGGGTTCTTGGACCGGGTGCCGGCCGGGGCGTGAGCTCCGCGATGAGTTCGAGCGCTCGTGGTGGTCTCTTCAGTACGTGACCACCACGAGCGGAGGAACCACCATGACCACTACCGCCAGGCTGGACGAGGAGTTCACGGCCGTCCTGCGCAAGAGTCCGAGTGAGGGCGGCTGGACCTATCTCGTCTGGCCGAGGAGCGTCGAGTTCTTCGGCACCCGCGGGCTCGTCAAGGTCCGCGGCACGATCGACGGGCAGCCCTTCCGCAGTTCGTTCATGGCCATGGGCGACGGCACGCACAAGCTGCCCGTGAAGGCCGACATTCGCAAGGTCATCGGCAAGGCGGAGGGCGACACCGTGACCGTGCACCTTGAGGAGCGGATCAGCTCCTAGCCGCCCCCCTCCCGGTAACGCCGGGGCGCGACGCCCACGGCCCGCTTGAAGGCGTTGCTGAAGGCACTTTCGGAGGTGTAGCCCACGGAACGGGCGAGTGCCGCGACCGACGCCGTGTCCTGCCTGAGGGCGCGGGCGGCCAGGCTCATGCGCCAGTTCAGCAGATACGTCAGCGGCGGCACCCCGGCCGCCTTCTTGAACCGTACGGCGAAGGTGGTCCGGGACATCGCGGCCGCCCGGGCGAGGTCCTCCAGCCGCCAGGGGTAGCCCGGATCGCCGTGCATCAGTCGCAGCACCGGGGCGAGCCGTTCGTCGGCCAGGGCGCGCAGCCAGCACAGCACCCCCTGCCCTCCGGCTTCGGCGCCGCGTCCACCGCCGAGGAGGTGATCAAAGGGGTCGACCTGACCAGCAAGGTGGCCATCGTCACCGGCGGCTACTCCGGCATCGGGGTGGAGACGGCCCGGGTGCTGCGCTCCGCCGGCGCCGAGGTCGTCGTACCGGCGCGGGACCTGGAGCGGGCACGGGCCGCGGTGCAGGACGTGCCGGGGGCCGAGGTCGAGTACCTCGACCTGCTGGACCCGGCGTCGATCGACGCGTTCGCGGAGAAGTTCCTGGCCTCCGGGCGTCCGCTGCACATCCTGGTCAACAGCGCCGGGATCATGGCGACCCCGCTGACCCGGGACGCGCGCGGATACGAGGCACAGTTCGCCGCCAACCACCTGGGCCACTTCCAGCTGGTCGCCCGGCTGTGGCCCGCGCTGGTCGCGGCCGACGGGGCGCGGGTCGTGGCCGTGTCCTCACGAGGCATCCGCTTCGGCAACGTCGACTTCGACGACCTGCACTTCGAGCACCGGCCCTCCGAGCCGTTCGCCGCCTACGGCCAGTCCAAGACGGCCAACGCGCTCTTCGCCGTGGAACTGGACCGGCGCGGGCGGGACCAGGGCGTGCGGGCCTTCGCCGTGCACCCGGGCACGATCATCGAGACCGGCCTCGCCAAGCACGTCTCCGCGGAGGTGGTCCGGGCGGCCGGCGTCCTCGACGAGCACGGGCGCCCGGTACGGGACCCCTCCCGCCAGCTGAAGACGGTTGAGCAGGGAGCCGCCACCAGCGTCTGGTGCGCCACCAGCCCGCAACTGACCGGACTGGGCGGGGTCTACTGCGAGAACTGCGACGTCAGCCCCCTGGTGACCGAGGCCGACGAGGCCGAGTGGCGCGCCGGAGCGGAGACACCCGGTGTGCTGTCCTACGCCGTGGACCCAGAGGCGGCGGCCCGCCTCTGGGAGGTCAGCGAACGCCTTTCGGCTTGAGGATCAGCCTTACGGCTTGAGGATCGCCTCGATGCGGGCCAGCTCGTCGGCGTCGAAGTCCAGATTGCGGGTGGCCGCGACGCTGTCCTCGATCTGCTGCGCGCTGCTCGCACCGACCAGCGCGGACGTCACCCGGCCGCCGCGCAGAACCCAGGCCAGGGCCAGCTGGGCCAGGGTCTGGCTGCGGGACTTGGCGATCTCGTCGAGTGCGCGGAGCTTGCCCAGCAGCTCGTCGGTGATCGCGTCGGCGTTCAGGAACGGGCTGCCGCTCGCGGCCCGCGAGTCCTGCGGAATGCCGTCGAGGTAGCGGGAGGTCAGCTGGCCCTGCGCCAGCGGGGAGAAGACGATCGACCCGACCTGGAGCTCGTCGAGGGCGTCGAGGAGCCCCTCCTCCTCGGGGCGGCGGTTGAGCATCGAGTAGGCCGGCTGGTGGATGAGCAGCGGTGTGCCCAGCTCGCCCAGGATGCGGGCGGCCTCTCGGGTCTGCTCCGCCGAGTAGTTGGAGACGCCGACGTACAGCGCCTTGCCCTGCTGCACCGCCGAGTGCAGGGCGCCCATCGTCTCCTCCAGCGGAGTGTCGGGGTCGGGGCGGTGCGAGTAGAAGATGTCGACGTAGTCCAGGCCCATCCGCTTCAGGCTCTGGTCGAGCGACGACAGCATGTACTTGCGCGAGCCCCACTCGCCGTACGGGCCGGGCCACATCAGATAGCCGGCCTTGGTGGAGATGATCAGCTCGTCCCGGTACGGCGCGAAGTCCGCCTTCAGCGCCTCGCCGAACGCCCACTCGGCGGCGCCGGGCGGCGGTCCGTAGTTGTTGGCCAGGTCGAAGTGGGTGACACCGAGGTCGAAGGCCCGGCGCAGGATGGCCCGCTGGTGCTCGACCGAGCGGTCCGCCGGGCCGAAGTTGTGCCACAGGCCGAGGGACAGCGCGGGAAGCTTGAGTCCGCTGCGGCCGGTGCGCCGGTAGGGCATGTCCGCGTAGCGGTCGGTGTGTGCGGTGTACAACGCGACTCCAGAGGGGTTGGCACAGGGAGGACGGCTCCGGGGAACCGGTGTTCCAGTCGCCGTCCACTCTGTCGTGACCTGCTGGCAGTGGTCCAACAGGTAAATCAGATGGGATTCAGCGGCTACGCTGCTCAATCATGGAACTGCGCCATCTCCAGCATTTCGTGGCGGTCGCCGAGGACCAGCACTTCACCCGGGCGGCCGAGCGCCTCCTGGTGTCCCAGTCGGGCCTGTCGGCCTCGATCCGCGCCCTGGAACGGGAGTTGCAGACCCCGCTGTTCGTGCGGACGACCCGCCGGGTGACGCTCACCCCTGCCGGCCGGGCACTGCTGTGCGAGGCGGAACGGATCCTCGCCCAGGTCCGGGCCGCCCATGAGGCGGTGGCGGCGGTGCAGGGCGTGCTGCGCGGGATGCTGGCGCTCGGGTCCGAGCAGTGCATCGCCGGGGTGCATGTGGCAGGGCTGCTGGCAGCCTTCCGGCGGGCGCATCCGGACGTGGAGATCTGCCTGCGCCAGGCGGGCTCGGGCGCTCTCGCGGAGGAGGTCGGGGCCGGACGCCTCGATCTGGCCTTCGCCGTCCGGACCGCACAGGAGGACACCGACCAGCTGCGGGTCGTACCGCTGACCGGCGAGCCGATGACCGTCCTGTGCCATCCGAGCCACCGGCTCGCGACCGCCGGCGCCGCCGTCACTCCGGAGGAGCTGGGCGGCGAGGTCTTCGTCGACTTCCACCCGGACTGGGGGCCGCGCCGCACCACCGACGCCGTCTTCGCAGCCGCGGGCGTGCGCCGGACCGTCGCCCTGGAGGTCAATGACGTGCACAGCCTGCTCGACCTGGTGGACGAGGACCTCGGCATCGCCGTCGTGCCGCGCCACTTCCGGGACAAGCGGCGCTCACTGACGGCGCTGCCCGTGAAGGGCACCGGCGAGACCGTCTACGAGACGGTCGCCCTGTTGCCGCCCGCGCAGGCCACCAGCCCCGCGGCCCGGGCCCTCATGGCGCTGCTGGAAACAGAGGGCGCATGACGGACGGGTGCGCGATGGTGGAGCCATGCATGCGAAGGACATCCTCATCGACGGGTACGACCGCATCCAGGAAGAAGTCCATGCCGCCGTCGAGGGCCTCGACCCCGACGGCCTGCACGCCCGCCCGTCCCCCGACGCCAACACCGTCGCCTGGCTGATCTGGCATCTCACCCGGGTCCAGGACGACCACATCGCCGACGCCTTCGGCCTCGACCAGGTGTGGCTGACCCAGGACTTCCAGAAGACCTTCGGGCTCGACCTGCCGCGTCACGACACCGGCTACGGCCACACCTCGGCGAAGGTCGCCAAGGTACGGGTCGACTCCGGTGACCTGCTGACCGGCTACTACGACGCCGTGCACGCCCAGACCCTGGGGGCGCTGCGGGAGGTGGCCGCCAAGGATCTGGAGCGCATCGTGGACGAACGCTGGGATCCGCCGGTCACCCTGGGCGCGCGCTTGGTCAGCGTCCTGTCCGACGATCTCCAGCACGTCGGACAGGCCGCCTACGTCCGCGGGCTGGTGTCCTAGACCGCGAACCGCTTCACAGCGCGGCCGCGTAGCCCGGCAGCACGACGTCCTCGATGAGGGCCTTGCGCTCGTCGAACGGGATGAACGCGCTCTTCAGAGCGTTCACGGTGACCGTGCGCAGGTCCTCGACCGTCCACCCGGCCTGCTCGACCAGCAGGGACATCTCGCGCGTCATCGTCGTACCGGACACCAGACGGTTGTCGGTGTTGAGGGTGACGCGGAAGCCGAGGTCCTTCAGCGCGGTGATCGGGTGCTCGGCTATGGATGTGGCGGCGCCGGTCTGGAGGTTGGAGGTCGGGCACATCTCCAGCGCGATACGGCGGTCGCGCACCCAGCCGGCGAGGCGGCCGAGCTTGCCGTCCACGATGTCGTCGGTGATGCGCACGCCGTGCCCGATGCGCTGGGCCCCGCAGACCTGGAGGGCCTGGTGGATGCTGGACAGGCCGTCGGCCTCACCGGCGTGGATGGTGAAGGGCACGCTCTCGCGGCGCAGGTGATCGAAGGCGTCGACGTGGTCGGCGGCGGGGAAGCCCGCCTCGGCGCCGGCGATGTCGAAGCCGACGACACCGGCGTCCCGGAAGGCGACGGCCAGGTCGGCCGCCTCGCGCACCCGGTCGAACATCCGCATCCCGCACAGCAGGGTGCCGACGCGCACCGGAGTGCCGGCGGCCGCGGCCTTGGCCATGCCCGCGGCGAGGCCCTCCTGGACGGTCTCGACGACCTCGGCGAGGGTCAGCCCGCCATTGGTGTTGAGCTCGGGGGCGTAGCGCACCTCGCCGTAGACGACGCCGTCCGCGGCCAGGTCGAGGACGTACTCCTCGGCGGTGCGCAGCAGCCCTTCGCGGGACTGCATCACGGCGAGGGTGTGCTCGAAGGTGGCGATGTAGCGGACCAGATCGCCGGAGTTCGCGGCCTCGAAGTACCAGGCGGCGAGCTCGTCCGGGTCGGTGGTCGGCAGGGTGTGGCCGACCGACTCCGCGAGCTCCACCACGGTGGCGGGGCGCAGGCCGCCGTCGAGGTGGTCGTGCAGTACGGCCTTGGGGAGGTGACGGATGACGTCGGTGTCTACGCGCGTAGCGGTCATGGCGGAGTCTTTCCTTGAGCGGGCGGTTCGAAGCGGCGGGCGGAGGCCGCCGGCCAGGAGGCGGATCAGCCGGAGAGGGATCGGCCAGGAGGTGGATCAGCCGGAGAGGGATCGGCCGGGAGGTGGATCAGCCGGCGGGCTGGAGCAGGTCCCAGCGGTTGCCGTAGAGGTCCTGGAAGACGGCGACCGAGCCGTAGGACTCGTGCCGGGGCTCCTCCAGGAAGGTCACGCCCGCGGCGAGCATGCGGGCATGGTCGCGGGCGAAGTCGTCGGTGTGCAGGAAGAACCCGACGCGCCCGCCTGTCTGGTCGCCGACCCGGGCCCGCTGCTCGTCACCCTTGGCGCGGGCCAGCAGCAGTGCGGTGCCCTGATCGCCCGCCGCCACGACCACCCAGCGCGAGCCGTTGGGGCGCGGGGCGTCCTCGACCAGCCGGAACCCGAGGGCGTCGGTGTAGAAGCGGATCGCCTCGTCGTAGTCGTCGACGACGAGGGTGACCAGGGCGATGTGTCTCATCGGGGCCTTCCTGGAGGTGCGATTGACGGGAGAGGTTATACGTAAAACGTCGTCCGCGCCAGTCCCGACCTTGACCGGCGCCGGTCCCGACCGGGACCGCAGTCCTACGCCCGCCGCCCGAGGTGCGGCAGGCGGTCGGCGGCTAGCGTTCCGGGAATGACGATCACGGAGGGGGCGCGCAGCCCCGAGCGCCGCAAGCAGGACGTTCTGGAGCGGCTGGATCGGGAGACGGACATCTGGGTGGCGTCGGCGGACGGTGACGGGGTGCCGTGTCTGGTCGCCCTGTGGTTCGTCTGGGACGGCGAGGCGCTCTGGATGGCCACCCGCCCCGGCAACCCCACCGGGCGCAACCTCCGCACCGGCCGTCGGACCCGCCTCGCCTTCGGGGACACCCGGGACGTCGTGCTCATCGACGGCGAGGTGGAGGTCCACGACATCGACGCGGTGCCGGCCGCGGCCGCCGAGGCGTTCCGCGCGAAAACGGGCTGGGATCCGCGGAACGACTCCGCGACGTATGCCTATTACCGAGTGCGGCCGTGCGCGGTGCAGGCGTGGCACGAGCAGCATGAACTGCCGCAGCGGCATCTCATGCGAAACGGAATGTGGCTTGTCTGAACAAGTTTCGCGCGTACGTCCCTACGCCATCCATTTCCCGCACAAGTGTTACCTGGGAGTAACTCCTGATGGTTTGATGTGCGGCGCCACGCAACCCCCTTCAACCACAGGGAGATCCAGTGACGCTCTCCGCACACCGCCGCGCACAGGGCTCGGTCGTGCTCGCGCTCTCGCTCGCCGGTGCCGGTCTTGCCTGCTCGGCGCCCGCCGCGTCGGCCGCCGAGCAGGCGCCGCCGCTCAAGGTGCTGTCGTACAACGTCTTCCTCTTCAGCAAGACCCTGTACCCGAACTGGGGCCAGGACCACCGGGCCGCCGAGATCGCCAAGGCGCCGTTCGTGCAGGGCAACGACGTCGTGGTGTTCCAGGAGATGTTCGACAACTCCTCCTCGGACGCGCTGAAGAGCTCCCTCGCCGGCCGCTACCCGTACCAGACGCCGGTGGTCGGGCGCAGCAAGAGCGGCTGGGACGCGACCGGTGGCGCGTACTCGGCGACCACGCCCGAGGACGGCGGGGTCGCGATTCTGAGCAAGTGGCCGGTGCTGCGCAAGGAGCAGTACGTGTACAAGGACGCGTGCGGGTCGGACTGGTGGTCCAACAAGGGCTTCGCGTACGTGGTGCTGAACGTGAACGGCACCAGGGTGCACGTCGTGGGCACGCACGCGCAGTCGACCGACCCGGGCTGCGACGCCGGTGAGGCAGCGGCGATGCGCAGCCGGCAGTTCAAGGCGATCGACGCCTTCCTCGACGCCAAGAGCATCCCCGCGAGCGAGCAGGTTCTGGTCGCCGGCGACATGAACGTCGACTCGCACACGTCCGAGTACGGCTCGATGCTCGCCGACGGCGGGCTGGTCGGGGCCGACGCGCGGACCGGGCACCCGTACTCCTTCGACACGGCGGAGAACTCCATAGCCCGCGACCGCTACCCCGACGACCCGCGCGAGGACCTGGACCACGTCCTGCACCGCGCGGGTCACGCCCGTCCCACTGTCTGGAAAAACGACGTGGTCAAGGAGCAGAGCGCGCCCTGGACCGTGTCGAGCTGGGGCACCGACTACACGTACACGAACCTGTCCGACCACTATCCGGTGACCGGGTTCGCCGGCTGAGCAATGCCGTGCAGGCTCCGGCTCAACCGGCCTGCTGTCGCGCCGTGTTGAGCCGGGCCAGGTCGTCGTCGGTGAGGCGAAGGGCTCCCGCGGCCACGTTCTCGGCGAGATGGTCGGGGTTGCCGGTGCCGGGGATTGCGAGGACGTGCGGGCCCTGGTGCAGGGTCCAGGCGATACGCACCTGGGCGGGGCTTGCCCCATGCGCCTGCGCCACGGCGAGCACTTCGTCGTCGTGGGCGCCGGTCGCGCCCCGCTCCCCGGTGTCGCCCGCGACGGCGTAGAACGGCACGAAGGCGACGCCCTGCTCGCCGCACAGGCGCAGGAGTTCGTCGGCCTCGGGGTCCGGCCGGTCGAGCGCGTACCGGTTCTGCACACTGACCACGGGCGCGATGGCCTGCGCCTCGGCGAGGTGCCGTGGCTCCACGGCGGAGACGCCGAGGTGCCTGATCAGGCCCGCCTCGCGCAGTTCGGCCAGCGCGCCGAAGTGCTCGGCGATGGACTCCTGCCCCATGCGGCGCAGGTACACGACGTCCAGGTGGTCGCGGCCGAGCTGGCGCAGGTTCTCCTCGACGTGGCCGCGCAGCTGGTCGGGGCGGGCCGAGGTGCCCCACTCCCCCGTGCAGTCCCGGAACGGTCCGACCTTGGTCGCGATGACCAGGTCGTCGGGGTACGGCGCCAGCGCGGTGTTGATGAGTTCGTTGGCCGAGCGCAGGGCGGAGAAGTAGAAGGCCGCCGTGTCGATGTGGTCGACGCCCAGCTCGACCGCCTTGCGCAGTACGGCGGTCGAGCGCTGCCGGGCGCTGGGCGTCCCGTGGTGGAAGGCGGCGCTGCCCGTCAGCCGCATCGCGCCGAAGCCGACGCGGCTCACGGACAGGTCGCCGAGTTTCCAGGTGCCCGCGGCGCGCGCGGTGATCGTCTCCGAGGTCATCGGCGGAGTGTCGCACACGCCTCGGGCGCCGGAGCGTCAGCAGTAGAGGTTGCCGCCCGGTGTGACGCCGAGGATCGAGGTGAACCGGTTGTAGGCGTCGACTCGGCTCTGGACCTGCGCCGGGTTCTTGCCGTCGCACTCCAGGGAGCCGTTGATGCTGCGGATCGTCTGGCCGAAGCCGGCCTGGTTCACCATGGCGTTGTGGGGGGTCATGGTGCCGGGGCCGGACTGGGTGTTCCAGTACCACAGGCCGGTCTTCCAGGCGACGGCCGACTCGTTCTGCACCCGCCAGGGGTTGTTCAGCAGGTCGATGCCGAGCGCGTCACCGGCGGCCTTGTAGTTGAAGTTCCAGCTGAGCTGGATGGGACCGCGGCCGTAGTAGGCGTCCTGGCCCGCGGGACAGCCGTACGGCTGGCTCCGGTCGCAGTAGTGGGGGTAGTTGGCGGTGTTCTGCTCCACGACGTGGACGAGGCCGCCGGTCTCGTGGTTGACGTTGGCGAGGAACGCGGCGGCCTCCTGCTTCTTCACCGTGTCGCTGCCGGTGTTGGCGAAGCCCGGGTAGGCACTGAGCGCGGCGGTCAGGCCGCTGTACGTGTAGAACGAATTCCGGTTCGGGAACATCTGGTTGAACTGCGACTCACTCACGACGAACCCGGCGGCGGACGCGCTCGGGGCCGGCTGGAACAGCAGCGCGGCGCTGCCCAGGGCGAGTGAGGACAGCAGTGCGGCTATGCGGCGCCTCGACACAGGATCAACTCCTTTGCGGAGCACGGCCGCACCCGGACAAGGGCCCGGGCGAAGCAGAGCCTTGAGCGCACGCGCCGACGGGGTCGGCCACGGCGTGGGGGCGGCCGTGGTGGGGGGTGTGGAGACACACTCAATCGCTTTGGTATGTACCAGTCAAGGGTGTAGACCAAATAAGGTGTAGACCAATCAACCGGGGTAGGGGCCAAGGGAGTCCGGGCGGCCAGGAGCGGGAGGCGGACGCAGGATCACCGCGCCGCTCGGCCCGCGTACGCCCTGACGTCGGCGTCCGGGTCGTCCACCGCCGTGGCCAGTGCCGTACGGGCGTCGGCGTGTGCGGCGTGCCGCAGCAGGCTGAGAACCGCGGCCTTGCGCACATCGGCGTCGGTGTCGCGCAGCAGTTCGGCGAGGGCGGGTACACCGTCTTCCGGCGCCGCCCCGCCGAGGGCCTTCGCGGCGCCCGCGCGGACCTGCCAGGCCGGGTCGGTGAGCGCCGCTGTCACGGCGGCGAGGAGTCCGTCCGGGATGCCGAGGACGCCCAGGGACTCAAGGGCAGCGGCACGGACAAGGGCGTCGGGGTCCTGGAGCAGGCCGTGCAGGGCGGACGGCGTACCTTGCCGCGCACGCGCGATGTGCGCGGCCACGGCGGCGAACCCACGCGCCACGGCGACCCGTACCTCACGCGCGGGGTCGCCGGCCGCCTCCGACAGGGCATCGACCGCGTCCACTGAGACCAGGGCGCGTACTGCGGCCAGGCGCACCTCGGTGTCCGGGTCGGCCAGGTGCCCCGCGAACAGGGCCGCGTCACCCAGGCGCAGGGCGCGCAGCACGTCCAGGGCCGCCGCGCGGGCCGTCGGATCCGCCGCGGTGAGCGCGGACACCAGCGGAGCCCGCAACTCCGGCTCCGCCATGAGGACTTCGGCCAGCTCGCGCAGCGACGAGGCGGCCGCGGCGCGCACCTGTCCGTCGCTGTCGGTCAGCGCGGAACCCAGCGCGGGGCCCGTTCCGGGTGGGGCCGTCTCCGTCAGCGCCTTCACGGCGGCGAGGCGTACGGCCGCGTCCGGGTCCTTCAGGTAGGGCTCCAGCGCCGGGAGATCGGGTTCCTCCTCCGAGAGCGCGACGAGTTCGAGGATCCGTTCCCGGTTGGACTCCGAGGCTCCGTGCGTCGGGCCGTCGGACGGCGCGACAGCGCCCGGTCGAATGATGGCCGCTGCCGGCGCCACCTCCCGGCGTCCCGCCGTCGCCGTGGGGAGCGGGTCCACCTCGCCCAGGTGACGGGAGGCACCGCCGGTGGGGGTGAACTCGTCGACGGGCACGAGGTAGGGGGCGACGGGACGCGCCGTGAACTCCATGGCTCCCGCGAGGCCCTTGCGCAGGTCGAGGTGGTGCAGCCACTGCGTGTCGTCGCGCTGAGGGTGGTCGAGGCGCTCGTGGTAGAGGCCCCAGCGGGACTCGGTGCGGGCGAGGGACGACCGGGCCGCCATCTCCGCGCAGTCACGGATGAACGAGACCTCGGCGCAGCGCATCAGTTCGTGCGGTGTCCGTGCCCCCATCTCGGCGATCTCGTCCCGCATCCGCTCGAAGTGCTCCAGCGCCAGGGAGAGCCGGGCGCCGCTCTTGGGCGGGGCGACGTAGTCGTTGACGAAACGGCGCAGCTTGTACTCGACCTGGGGCTGAGCCGGACCGTCGGGGTTGCGCAGCGGACGGTAGATCAACTCGTGGGCCTCGGCGAGCTGGTCCTGCGGCAACTCGCCCTGGTACGCCGTGTACTGGGCCGCGTCCTCGCCCGCCAGGTCACCGAAGACGAACGCCCCGATCATGTAGTTGTGCGGGACGCAGGCCAGGTCGCCCGCCGCGTACAGGCCGGGGACGGTGGTGCGGGCGTGGTCGTCGACCCGTACACCCGAGGCGGAGTGCCCGCCGCACAGGCCGATCTCGGAGATGTGCATCTCCACGTCGTGGGTGCGGTAGTCGTGGCCGCGCCCGGAGTGGAAGGTGCCGCGGGTGGGGCGCTCGGTGGAGTGCAGGATGGACTCCAGGGCCGAGATCGACTCCTCCGGCAGATGGCTGAGCTTGAGGTAGACCGGCCCACGGTCGGAGGCCACCTCGGCGGCGAACTCGGCCATCATCTGCCCGGACCAGTAGTCGGAGTCGACGAACCGCTGCCCGTGCCGGTTCACCTGGTAGCCGCCGAAGGGGTTGGCGACGTAGGCGCAGGCCGGGCCGTTGTAGTCCTTGATGAGCGGGTTGATCTGAAAGCACTCGATGCCGGTGAGCTCGGCGCCCGCGTGGTACGCCATCGCGTAGCCGTCGCCCGCGTTGGTCGGGTTCTCGTACGTGCCGTACAGATAGCCGCTCGCGGGCAGACCGAGGCGTCCGCAGGCACCGGTCGCGAGGATCACCGCACCCGCCCGCACGACCACGAAGGCACCGGTGCGGGTGTTGAACGCGACGGCGCCGACCGCCCTGCCCTCGGCGGTCAGGACCCGCACCGGCATCAGCCGGTTCTCGATACGGACCTTCTCGCGCACCTCCCGCCTGCGCAGCTGCCGGTAGAGGACCTTCTTGACGTCCTTGCCCTCGGGCATGGGCAGCACGTAAGAGCCCGAGCGGTGCACCTGGCGGACCGCGTACTCCCCGTGCTCGTCCTTCTCGAACTTCACCCCGTACGACTCCAGGCGCTGCACCATCTCGAAACCCCGGGTGGCCGTCTGACGGACTGTCGACTGGTCGACGATGCCGTCGTTGGCGCGGGTGATCTCGGCGACGTAGTCGTCCGGTTCGGCACGGCCGGGGATGACGGCGTTGTTGACGCCGTCCATGCCCATGGCCAGCGCTCCGGAGTGCCGTACGTGCGCCTTCTCCAGCAGCAGCACGGACGCACCGCGTCCGGCGGCGGTGAGCGCGGCCATGGTGCCGGCGGTGCCGCCGCCGATCACCAGGACGTCGCAGCTCAGCTCCTCGGCCGAGTCGAGGGAGGGGATCTCCGTCAGGGTGGCGGTCACGGTCGCGCGGGTCATGACAGGGGTGCCTTTCAGGACGTACGGGGCGCAGCAGAGGGACGCGCGGGAGCCGGGTGCTCGGGACGTGGGGCCGGGCCTACTCGAACGCGGGGGCGAGGTTGCCTCGGGGGTGCGGGGCCGACGGTCACTCGGGACGTGCGGGGACCGAGGGCGCTCGGGACGTGCCGGGCCGGAGGTTGCTCGGAACATGCGGGAGCCGAGGGCGCTCGGGACAGGCCGGAACAGAGGAGACTCAGGACGTGCACCTGCACATCGGCGCCCGCTCAGGACCCGCGTGAGCCGAGGGACTCCAGGATGTCGTGGCGCAGTGCCACCGTCGCGGGGTCGTCGCGGGCGCCCCGGTCGCGAGGGCGGGGTACCGTCCGGACACCGGTGAGGCCGCCCGCGCCGAGCAGGGCGACCCGGTCGCCGAGGAACAGTGCCTCGTCCACGTCGTGGGTGACGAAGACGACGGTGGCGCCGGTCCCGCGCAGCACCTCCACCAGCAACTGCTGCATGCCCGCCCGGGTCTGGGCGTCCAGTGCGCCGAAGGGTTCGTCCATGAGCACGGCCCGCGGCTGCCCGGCGAGCGCGCGGGCGAGCTGCACCCGCTGGCGCTGCCCTCCGGACAGCCGGTGCGGCAACTGCCGCTTCAGGTCGGCCAGGCCGACCCGGTCCAGCCACTCCTCCGCCCTGGCCCTGCGCTCGGCGCGGCCCAGCCCTCTGATGGCCAGCGGCAGTTCGACGTTGGAGCGGGCCGTGCGCCACGGCAGCAGCGCGTCTTCCTGGAAGACGAGCGCCCGGTCAGCGCCGGGGCCCCTGACGGGCCGCCCGTCCTGGGCGACCCGTCCGGCGAGCGCGGGCAACAGCCCGGCCAGCGTCCGCAGCAGGGTCGACTTCCCGCAGCCGGACGGGCCGACGAGCGTCAGGATCTCGCCGGGGGTGGCTTCGAGGTCCACGCCGTGCAGTACGACGGCACCGGGTCGCCCGAGGTCCGCCCCGGTGAGGCTGAGCCGTGCGCCGGCGGCGGGGAGTCCGGCCCGCGAGGCCGTCGAAGCCGTGGAGGGCGTATGGATGGCGGTGTCGCTGGCGGCTGTGTCGGTGGCGGCGGTGTCCGATTGCGTGCTCATGACGTGGCACTCCCTTCGCGTCGCGGCAGCCAGTGCGTGAGGCGGCGTCCCAGGAGCTCCACCACGGTGGAGGTCAGCCAGCCGAGCATGCCGATGCTGACGATCCCGGTGAACACGCCCGGGTAGTCGAGGACGGTGTAGTCCTGCCAGGTGCGGTATCCGATTCCGTACTCGCCGGAGATCATCTCCGCGGAGATCACGCAGATCCACGAGACGCCGATCCCGACCGACAGTCCGCCGAAGATCCCCGGCAGCGCGCCGGGCAGCACCACGGAGGCGAGCACCCGCCACCGTCCGCCGCCCATGGTGAGCACCGCCTCCTCCCACACCGGGGCCAGTGCGCGCACCGCGTGCCGGGTGGCGACCAGGACCGGGAAGAAGGCGGCGGTGAAGGTGATGAAGACGATGCCCTGCTCATTGCTGGGGAAGAGCAGAATCGCCACGGGTACCAGCGCGATCGCCGGGACGGGCCGCAGCACCTCCAGGACCGGTCCGATCAGGTCCGCGGTCCAGCGGGAGCGCCCGACTGCCGCGCCCGCGGCGACGCCGAGGACAGCCGCGAGCAGGAACCCGGTGACGATCCTGCGCAGGCTGTCGCTCACGTCCTGCCAGTACGCGCCGTCGGCGAGTCGCTGCCCGAACTCCCGGGCCACGTCGGTGACGGACGGGAACTGGTCGAAACGCAGCCACAGTTGGACGTCCAGCGTGGTGAGCAGCTGCCACACCGCGAGCGCCGTCAGCAGGGACAGCACGCGTACGACCGGTCGGAACCGGGCCGTGCGCCGAGCGGGGGCCGGCCGCGCCGACACCTCGCTCGCCTTCCCCGGTTTTTCCGGCGGGGCGGTCACCGCGGTCATGACGCCTGCTCCAGTGCGGTGGCGTAGGAGACCGTACGGGCGCCCGGGTGCGCCTGGGTGTACGCGCGGGCGGCGGAGGCGGTGACGAACGGCCGCGGCTCCTTGCCGTCCTGGACCCAGACCGCCCTGTCCGCGTACCAGCGGGTGCCGGTGGTGGCGTCCGGTACATAGGCGGCGCGCACGTCGTCCTTGTGCCCGGCGACGAACTTCAGCAGTGCGGCGGGCGACTCGAAGGGATGGGTGCTGTCCTCGCCCTTGAGCCACACCTCGCTGCGCGAGGGCTCGGGGGCGGCGGCGAGCTGCTCGGCGTACTCCTTGCCGTACACGCGCTTGATCGGGCCGTCGTCGACGAAGGCGTCCACGTCCACGTCGCCGACGAGTTTCGCCGAGCGCAGCACCGACACGTCCTTCTTCAGCGCGGAGACGAGCTGCGGCTTGACGCTCGGATCGAAGGTGGCGATGCCGCCGCTGCCGTTGTAGAGGTAGACGACCTCCGGGGGCAGATCGGTGGCCTCGGCAACCTTCTCGGCGGCCTGGACGGGGTGTTCGTTCAGGTACCGCGTCGCCTCGATCTGCGCGGAGAGGAAAGCGTCGAGCACCGCGGGACGCTGCTCGGCGAAGTCCTCACGGACCGTCACCCCGTGGAAGGTGGGCAGGTTCAGTTCCGCACCGTCGTACAGCGCCTTCGCCTTGCCCTGGAAGGCGAGCAGCCCGGGCCAGGCCACGAACTGCGAGAGGGCGTCGGTGCTGCCGGCCTGGAGTGCCGAAGCGCCCACCGACGGCTGCTGGTTGAGCTTGCGGATGTCCTTCTCCGGATCGAGCCCGGCGCGCCGCAGCGCCCGTACGAGGGTCCCGTCGGCCGCCGAACCGATGCTGGTGGACACGTTCTTGCCCCGCAGGTCCCCCAGCGAGGCGAGCTTCGAGTCCGGCGCCGTGACCACGGTGTTGAGGGCGCCGCGCAGGTTGTAGCCGGTGACCGAGACGAGCCGCGTGGGACGGTTGAGCTGTTTGCCGCGGGCGGCGTTGATCAGCAGCGGGAAGTCGCCCATGGACCCGATGTCGATCTTCCCCGCGGTCATCTGCGCGGTGATGGGCGCGCCCGTGGCGTAGTCCTGCCACCGGACCTTGTAGGAGACGCCGTCCCGTTTGCCCTGGGCGGCGAGTTCGCGTTCGAAGTATCCGAGCGAGCGCAGCAGGGTGCCGGCGGTGACGGTGTTGATGGTCTTGGACTGGTAGCCGACGGTGACGGTGACGTGCTTGTCGTCGCCGGCTGCCGCATTGCCGCCGCAGCCCGTGACGAGTGTGCTGACGAGAGCTGCCGCGAGCAGTGCTGCGGGAGTCGTGCGTTTCATCGGGAGAAGGCCTTTCACCGCAGCAGGTAGGGCATGTTGACCGTGACGGCCCCGGTGGGGCAGCGGGCGGCACAAGGGCCGCAGTACCAGCACTCGTCGACATGCATGTACGCCTTGCCGCTGTCGGGGTTGATCGCCAGGGAGTCCAGCGGACACATGTCGACACAGAGCGTGCAGCCGTCGATGCACTTCGACTCGTCGACGGTCACGGGCACGTCGGCCCGCTGGGGCACCAAGGGCATGGCTGTCTCCAGTGAGGTACTGCGAGGGGTGAAAGAAACGTGTGGCGGATGGCGCGTCGTCAGAGGGAGCGGCGCAGCAGGCCGCTCATCGCGATCCGGTCCCCGCGGAACCGGATGAACTCCAGGTCCACGGGCCTGCCGTCGCACAGGTGGGTGAGGCGCTCCAGCATCAGCACGGCGGTGCCGCGCGGTGCCTCCAGGACGGTGGCGGAGTGCGCGTCGGCGTTGACGGCCTCCAAGGTGATCTCCGCGTGCCCGAGCGGTTGCCCGGTGATCTGCTCCAGCAACCGGAAGACGTCGGTGTTCTCCAGGTCGGCGCCGATCAGCTCACTGCCGATGTCCAGCGGCAGATAGGTGAGGTCGAGGGAGAGCGGCAGCCCGTTCAGCCTGCGCAGCCGCTCGATGTAGAGGACGTCGGTGCCGGTGGGCAGCCGCAGTCGCTCGGCCACGGGTGCGGGCGCTGCGACCGGACCCATGGTGCGTACCTCGTTGCTGACCTGGCCGTGTTCCCGCAGGGTCTCCGCGAGTCCCATCAGCCGGTCGAGGCCGTGCGAGTACTTCTCGGCGACGACGACGGTGCCCACGCCGGGCAGCCGCTCGACGAGCTGCTCGGCGCGCAGCAGGTCCAGTGCGTGCCGGACGGTGTTCCGTGACACCTGGTAGTCGGTGGCGAGCACGTCCTCGTGCGGCAGCACGCCGCTGGGAAATCCTCCGGTCAGCACCAGGTGCCGCAGCAGATCCGCGAGCTGCCGCGCCCGGTCGGCACGCAGCCGCCGGCGGCGGGCTGCGGCGAGCGGCGCGGTGTGCTCGCGGGTTCGTTCTGCTGGCATGCGGTGACCATACCGACGGTTGTTGCTCAGTGGTGTTACCGAATCATTGCGCCACCTGAGTACCTCTCACCAGGGCGCTGACCTGCGGCTTCCTGGGATGCCGGCCCGGTTTCGCCACTACGGCCCCGGCTCGGCCGTCATCTGCGGACCAGTTCTCGACGGCGGCGTTCGAGATACGCGCGCTCGGCGGGGTTCTCCGCCAGTGCGAGGGCGGACTCGTACTCTCGCACGGCCTCCGTGTGGCGGCCCAGGCGGCGCAGCAGGTCCGCGCGGACGGCGTGCAGGACGTGGTAGCCGTCGAGATCCAGCGCGTCCACGAGGTCGAGGGCCGGAGCCGGGCCGTCGACCTCGGCCACGGCGACGGCCCGGTTAAGCGCCACGACGGGGCTGGGAGCGATGGCCAGCAGGTGGTCGTAGAGCTGCCGGATCTGGTACCAGTCCGTGGCCTGCGAGGTCGGCGCGTCGCTGTGCACCGCCTGGATCGCGGCCTGGATCTGGTACGGCCCCGGCCTGCCCAGGCGCAGACACCGGCGGACCAGCGACTGTCCCTCGGCGGTCAGTTCACGGTCCCAGCGGCCACGCTCCTGTTCCGGCAGCGGTACGAGCTCCCCGCGTTCGTCCTGCCGGGCGGGCCGGCGGGACTCGACGAGGAGCATCAGCGCGAGCAGTCCCGTCACCTCGGGCTCGTCCGGCATGAGTTCGGCCAGCAGACGACCGAGGCGAACGGCTTCCTCGCACAGGCCCGCGTCACCCTCGTACCCCTGGTTGAAGACCAGGTAGACGACGGCCAACACCCCCGCGAGCCGGTCCGGCAGGTCGGCGTCGCGGGGCACGCGGTACGGGATGCCGGCGTTGCGGATCTTCGCCTTGGCCCGCACCAGGCGCTGGGCCATCGTCGGCTCCGGCACCAGGAAGGCGCGCGCGATCTGCGCGGTACTGAGCCCGCCCAGCAGACGCAGGGTGAGGGCGACTTGCGCCTGGACGGCGAGGGCGGGGTGGCAGCAGGTGAAGATGAGCCGGAGCCGGTCGTCGCGCACGGGGCCCTCCTCGGGAGGTGCGTCGGCGGTGTGCAACAGGGCGGCCTGGGCGTGACGTTCGGTCCTGGTGGCCTCGCGGCGCAGCCGGTCGACGGCGCGGTTGCGGGCGGTGGTGATGATCCAGCCGGCGGGGCTCGGCGGCACTCCGGTCTCCGGCCAGCGCCGCAGTGCGGTGGCGAAGGCGTCCTGGACCGCTTCCTCGGCGAGGTCGATGTCGCCGAGGAAGCGGACGAGTACGGCGACAGCGCGGCCGTACTCCGCGCGGAAGACTGCTTCGACGTCCGCGGCCGTCATCAGTCCTCGGCTTCGCCCATGAACGGCCGCACCTCGATCGGCAGTGTGGTCGCCAGCGCCAGCCTGCGGCCCCATTCCAGGGCCCCGTCCAGATCGGGCGCCTTGATGAGGCTGATGCCGCCGAGCATCTCCTTGCCCTCGGCGTACGGTCCGTCGGTGACCAGGACGTCGCCGTCGCGGGGCCGCAGCACGGTGGACGACTCCGGGCCGTACAGTCCCCCGGCGAACACCCAGGCGCCGGCCTCGCGCAGCTCGCGGTTGAGCGTGTCGAGGTTCTTCTCGATCTCGCCGAGGGCGTCCGGGGCGGGCGGCTCTCCGACGGGCTGCATCACATTGAGCAGGTAGTACTTCATGACGGTCTCCTCGGACGACATGGTGGTCTCCCGGTCTCCCGGTCTCCCGGTCTCTCACCTCCTACACGAACGGCACCCGCCCGGATCGACACCCCGCACGCCGAGACCGGCCAGAAGTTTCCGGAGAGCCACTCCGCTTACATCGCCATGAACCCTTCGAGCCCTACACATAAAGAAGAAATAAGCGCAGAATGGCATGAGGCGGCGCTTACCGCACACCGCACCAGACGCGGTCAGGCCTGCGATTCAAAGGAGACGAGTCATGGCCAACGTCTCGCCCACCAGAGGTGACATAACAGCCCACCCCGATGTACCCGAAATGCGGGACCGCTACGACCGCATGCTCGGCGGTCGCGATGTGGCGCTCGTGGACGGACCGGTGTTCCTGCTCGGTCTGTACTGCGCGGCATCCCCCTGGATACTCCACTACACGACGAGCCAGCCGGCACTCGTGACCCACAACCTGATCATGGGTATCGCGATCGGCCTGCTGGCCCTCGGATTCACCCGGGCCCCGGAACGCATGTACGGCCTCAGCTGGGCCTTCTGCGCGATGGGTGTCTGGATGATCATCGCGCCGTGGGTCGTCGGGGAGAGCCCGGACGCGGGTGTCATCGTGAACAACATCATCATCGGCGCGCTGGCCGTGATCCTGGGGTTGGTGTGCGCCGGCACAGCGGCGAAGAGCACCTCGAGGCCGTAGCGGCACACCGCGAGCACGACACGTAGGCCGTCCGCTCCCGCGGCCGGCCTTCGCGCGTCCGTCTTCGGGCAACGCCGCTCAACCGGTCGGCATCAACCACGGTTCCTGGGGCAGGACATGGCCGGTCTCCAGGAGCGACTTGAGGTTGGACAGCACCGCCGGCCAGCCGGACGACACGTCGGCACGCGCGCCCTCGTCCGGCAGGTCCTCGTGGGTCACGGTGAGACGGACGATCTCGCCATGCTGCTGGATGTCGAAGGTGACCCGGGAGTACTTGTCGTCCTGCCCCTCCTCGTCGGGCGCCACCCAGGTGGTGACAAGGCGGCCGGGTCGCTCGCTCTCCACCACGGTGCCCACCACGTCGGCGACGCCCGACCCGTCCGTACGGACGTGTTCCCAACGGGAACCGGCCCGCCAGTCCGAGACATTGCTGTGACCCCAGTAGGCGGCCGTCAGGTCGGCGTCGGTGAGGGCGTCCCAGACCTTTTCGGCGGTGCTCTCGATGTAGGTGACGTACACGTACGCGGGCTTGTCGGTCATGGCTTCCTCGGCTCGTCGTTTCACGGCCCCGAGCACGCGCAGGCGCGGGCTCTCGAACTTGTCGATCCACCGCTCCTGGATCTCGTGGAGCGGGACCGGATTGAGGTAGTGCAGCTTTTCCCGCCCCCGCCGCACCGTGCTGACCAGGTTCGCGGCCTCCAGGACGGCCAGATGCTGGGTCACGGACTGGCGCGCCATGTCGATCCGCTCGCACAGCTCGCCCAGCGTCTGCCCGTTCTCCTCGTGCAGCCGGTCCAGGAGCCGCCTGCGGGTTCCGTCGCTCAGCGCCTTGAAGACCTGGTCCATCTCGGAGTCATCCTCTGATCGCACACTCAACGTTATGCAGGTAATTACCTGCATGTCAATCGAGGCAGGCGGGACACGTTGCGCGTTTCGACCGATAGACGCCGAATGCCTGTTACAGGACATATGGGATCCCTTGACGAAGGATCCGTAGCTTCGAAGGCGTCGGTACGAACGAACCCCACCGAAGGACGATTCACTGATGCGTGCTCCCCGCACCCTGCGCACCGCCCTCATCGCCACCGGCGTCACCGCCGCGCTGGGGGTCTCGGCCGCGGGCGCCCTCGCCGTCGACGCACCCTCCACCCCGACCGCCAGGACCGTCACCCAGCAACCCAAAGCCAAGCGCGTGTACGTGAAGACGGTGAAGCTCGCGGACAAGGTCAGCCGAGCAAAGATCTACAAGACCGGCAAGAACCGTTACGAGGCGGAGCTCTGGGCCAAGGGCTCCCGGTACGGCGCCCTCTACACCCAGGGCAGGCCCGCCTACGCCCAGAACAACGGGCTGCACATCACCCTCCACCCGAACGGCAAGGTCACGTCCTGGGTCCAGCAGGCCAAGCCGAAGCCCAAGCCGGTCACCAAGCGCGTCCTGGTCGCCACGCCGACGCTGGCGGACGGCAGCACGAAGGCGAAGCTCTACAAGCTGACGGACAACCACTACGAGGCCGACCTCTACGCCGGCACCATCCACCTCGAAACCCTCGTCGCCAACGGCCACGCCGCGCAGGGCCAGAACAACGGCCTGCACGTCTCTCTGCAGCCGGACGGCGAGTTGAGGTCCTGGCTGGACGACCACTGACCTGGACGAGCAAAAAACGCCTCGCCAACCGTCCCGGCACCCGGGCACCCTGCCCGCATGGACCATGCGGAAGTACTGCTCATCGGCGGGAGGGCCGGCGTCGGCAAGACGACCGTCGGCTGGGAGGTGTCGGCTCGGCTGCGGGCGGCGCAGGTCGCGCATGCGGTGATCGACGGTGACTTCATGGGGGCTCTCCATCCGGCGCCGCCGGGCGACCCGCACCGTGCCGGCATCACGGCGCGGAACCTGGCTGCCGTGTGGGGGAACTACGCCGCCCTCGGACACCGGCGCCTCGTCTACACGAACACCGTGAGCGTGCTCGACGAGGCAGCGGCCATGTTCCGGCGGGCCATGGGTGACGGCGTACGGCTCGTACGGGTCCTGCTCACCGCCACCGACGAGACCGCCGAACAGCGGCTGGCCGGGCGGGAGCTGGGCTCCGAGCTGGAGCACGAGACGAGGAACAGTGCACGCAAGGCACGGCTGCTCGAGGAGCGGGCGCCCGCGGGTGTCGTGCGCGTGGTGACGGACGGCCGCTCGGTGATCGACATCGCCGCGGAGGTGGTGACCGTCACCGGCTGGGCCGACGTGGAGGCTGGAGGGGCGTCGGCCACCGGTTGAACCGGAAGGGACTGTCCCTCCCCTCAGGGGGAACTCAACCTGTGCGGGGACAGGAGGAAGAGGGGCGAAATGGAGATCTCGGGCATCATCAGTGCCATCGTGATCGGCATCATCATCGGTGTGCTCGGACGGCTCATGGTTCCGGGTCGTCAGCGCATCGGAGTCCTGTGGACAATCCTCGTCGGCATCGTGGCCGCGCTGATCGGTTCGGCCATCGCGGCCGGCCTCGACGTGGGCGACACCGACGGCGTCGACTGGGTCGAATGGCTCATCCAGATCGGCCTCGCCGCGCTCGGCGTAGCGGCACTGGACCGGACGAAGGCGCGCCGCTGACGCCGTACCCGAGGACACGCAGGGGCGGCGTGACGTTCAACTGAATCCCGCGACGGCCCGCAGGGGCGGCGAGGCCGTCGCGGCGAGCCGCGCCGCTACGGCGTGTACACGTACGGCGTCGTGGTGGTCAGCGGCTCGAAGCCCAGCCGTTCCAGGATGGGACGGCTCGTGCTCATGGCGTCGACCTGGAGGTACCGGTAGCCGCGGTCCGCGGCGGCGCGGGCGCGATGGGCGACGAGTGCGCGATAGAGACCGCGACCCCGCCAGCCCTCGACGGTCCCGCCGCCCCACAGCCCGGCGAACCGGGTCCCCGGCACGAGTTCCATCCGCGCGGCGCTCACCGGAGTGTCACCGGCCAGCGCGACTACGGCCACCACCGTGTCGGGGGCGGCCGTGAGCCGGCCGAGCAGTTGGTGCCGGAGCCCGGAGCCGTCGGTATTGAAGGCCTTCTCGTGCACCTCGGCCACCAGGTCGACGCCCGCCCGGTCGGTCACGGGCAGGACCCGGATGCCTTCCGGCGGCTCGGCGTCCAGGGTCAGATCGGCGACCTCGCCGATCATCAACGTCTCCTCGGGCCGGGACGTGAAGCCGGCGTCCCGGAGGCGTTGTCCGAGGTCCGCCGGGAGGTCATGGCCGTAGAGCTTCCACTCGAACTCCCGCCCGAGCCCGGAGAAGTGGGCGATCTGTTCCGCGATCGCCTCGTCGACGCTCGCGTCGCCCAGGCCGGACCACACGATGCCGTTCCAGCCGTGTGCGGACGACACCTGGCGCACGACCCCGCCCACCCGCTCGACCAGTGCGTCGGGGCCGTCCGGCCGTGCGCCTTCACGCATGTCCCGGTCGAAGAGGGCGAGTACCGCGGCATGATCCATGGGTTGACCCCATCACCGGGCAGCTGCCGGGGCAACACCTTTGTTACCGTGCCCGTTCCTCCCCACCGTCCGGCCCCGCGTCGGCGAAGCTGGGGGTGCGTAGGGAAACGCAGGTAAGCCGCGCCGCGAGGAGGCCCGCACACCATGGCCGTGAAGAACGCCGAACTGCCGTATCTGCGCCGCTGCGTCGCGCTCGCGACCGAGGCTCTCGAGGCCGGGGACGAGCCGTTCGGCTCGGTGCTGGTGGGGGCGGACGGCACGGTGCTCGCCGAGGACCACAACCGAGTGGGCTCGGGCGACCGCACCCGGCACCCCGAGTTCGAGCTGGCACGCTGGTCCGCCGCCCATATGACGCCCGAGGACCGGGCGGCCGCGACGGTGTACACATCGGGCGAGCACTGCCCGATGTGCGCGGCCGCGCACGCCTGGGTCGGTTTGGGACGCATCGTGTACGTCGCCTCGTCCGAGCAACTGACCGGATGGCTGGCCGAGTTGGGCGTGCCCGCCTCGCCGGTCCGACCGCTTCCGATCCGCGAGGTCGCGCCGGGCGTGGCCGTCGAGGGCCCGGTGCGCGAGCTGACGGAGGACATCCGCGCACTGCACATCCGCTTCCACGGGCCTCGGGGCTGAGCCCCGCGACCGGGCTGAGCGCGGACCGCCGAGGCGCCGCTGCCGGCTCGGCGCTTGATGACCGCCCACGTCACGCCGACCGCGGTCCCCACGATCTTCGACAGGACCGTTCCGGCCGCCCTCGCGCCCGTGTGGGCCGTCATCCCTCCGGACGGCGTCGACACCGCGCTGACCGGCACATACCCAGACGTCGTCTCGGAGTCTCGACACTCCCACCCCCCGCGAGCCGACGATCACCCGCCTCGACACCGACCCGATGCCGCCGGACCACGGAGGCCGCGGGGACGGTACTGCCGGCGTCCCGCGCTCGCTAGCCGAGTTCCAGCGTGGTGACGCCGAAGACGCGCTCCTGCGCGTAGGGCCGTACCGGGCCGGTGTACATGCGGGCGGTTTCGAAGGAGGGCGTGAAGCCTGCCTCCGCGGCGAGAGCGACGCCCGCCGCGTTGGTCTCGGGCACGTCGACGGCGACCTCGCGGCCGGCCGCGTCGGCGGTCAGGGCGGCGAAAAGGGCCCGCGCGTCCTCGGGAGTATCGGCGAAGAGCGGGCCGATGCGCGGGCAGTCGTGGCCGGGGCGGATCACGCCGTAGCCGGTGACGCGGCCACCGGTGCGGCGGACGACGGCGTGATGTCCCGGGCCGGTGAGCCAGTGCGCGAGGAAGCGGGGGCGGTCGGCGGGGGTGCAGGCGCTGTCGTACGCGGTGATCTCCGCCAGGTCCTCGGGCCGTACGGCGCGGACGTCGGCGGGGACCTCCACGGCGGGAGCCGTTCCGCTGAAGCGGAAGGTGCGGTGGGCGAGCTCGAAGCCGGAGCGGCGGTAGTTGTCCTGCTGGTCGACGACGCCGTCCAGGCCCACCGTGCGGTTCTCCGCGTGCGCCAGCGCGGTCTTCCAGGTGGTGAGGCCGTGGCCCTGGCCGCGGACGTCGGGGCGGACCAGGTACCAGCCCAGGAAGCTGTAGTCGGCTCCGTAATTCACGACGGAGATCGCCGAGACGGGCTCGCCGTCGATCCGGCCGATGAAGAAGCCCTCGGGGTCCTGCGCGAAGAACGCCTCGCTGTCCGCGTGCCCCGGGTTCCAGCCCTCGTCGACGGCCCATCCGCGGACGACCGGCCAGTCGGCGGGGCCGGCCTGCGTGATCACGAGGTCCTGGGGGGCCGGGGACGTCATGGGTGTGCTCCGTTCCGTGCGGGTTCGTGGGATGCGGGCGGGGTGATCGCCCGCGCCCCCAGCATCCTCGCGGATCCTCGGGGAGCACGTCACGGCATGATCAAGCCGTTGCCTCGCGAAGGGGGCCGTCCGAACCGATGTACGCATGACGAAGGCCCCACCGCCCGTCGGTGGGGCCTTTCCTGCCGCGCGCGAGGCGCGGGTCAGCTCACCGCCTGCGGGCGGAAGCGCCGGTACAGCACGGCTCCGCCCACTACGAGGAGCGTGCCGCCCGCCGCTGCCGCCGCGAGGGCCTGGTCCGCGCCCGTCTGGGCGAGGGCGCCCTCGGGCTCCCCCTGCGGGACGGGTGCGGGCGGGGCCGGCCGGGGCTGGTGCGCCCGGGGCGGGGCCGGCTTCGGCGCCGGCTTCGTGGTGTCGGAAGGGCGGTCGCCGGGACCGTTCACCGACTCGTTGTCGATCGCGGCATTGCCGACCCCGACCACGTTCACGCTGTTCCCGCTGACGTTCACCGGGAGGTGAACCGGGAGCTCCACGACGTTGCCGGACGCGATGCCCGGCGAATCCTTTCCGCGGCCTTGGGCCGAAGCCCCGCTGTGCGACGCCGCACGCTTCTTGCCACCACCGTCATCATTGACGCAGGTGTTGCCGACGGCCGGATTGAGCAGCCCCACCACGTTCACGGTGTTCCCGCACACGTTCACCGGCACATGCACCGGCAGCTGAACGGTGTTGCCGGAGAGGAGCCCCGGCGAGTCGGCCGCGGCACCATCCGCCGCGGAGTCGGCATACGCCGGGAACGTCACAGCCATCGCGCCCGAGGCGGCGACGGCGATCACACCGTATCGGGTAACCCGTCTCATAGGTTCCCTGCCTTCCAGACATGGTCGCGGGCACTCACCCGCACCGGATAAAACGCAGGCGAACCATCCGAGTTATGGCTAATCGGCCATTCACCCCATCGAGCGTCAGGGTTGTCGAACTAGCGGTAAAAACTTCCACCGGCAACGAAAGGTGCACAGAGTACGCCCGCACGGGCGGTCCCGCACGTCCGGAGGCGTGCATTCCGGGGCCCGCCTATCGTGAGCCAGGACGCCGTTTACCGGTCCGCGACGAGCGTCCCTGGAGGCATCGATGCTTGCCCACCTGTCTACGCGGCCCGTGCTGCGCCGCTGCGCGGTGACCGGCGCGGTCGGCCTGGCCCTGCTCGGCACGGGCCTGCCGGCGGCCACGGACAGCCCCGAACCCGACCTCACGCGGTTCTACCGGCAGAAGGTCACCTGGGGGAAGTGTCCGGGCGAGGGGCTGCCGAAGGACATGCAGTGCGGCAAGGTCACCGTCCCTCTCGACTACGCCCGCCCGAAGACGGGGACGCTCGACCTGGCGCTCGCCCGCTACCGGGCCACGGGCGAGAAGCAGGGCTCGGTACTGGTGAACTTCGGCGGGCCGGGCGGCGCGGGCATCCCCCAGTTCGCCACCGGCGGCAAGGAGTTCATGGAGCTGACGGACGGCTACGACATCGTGACGTTCGATCCGCGCGGCGTCGGCAGGTCCTCGCCGGTCAGCTGCGGAGACGGCGAGGAGAACATCGACATGTCCGAGGACGGCACCGAACTCGGCCGCGATCCGGAGTCCGTCCTCGCCCACCTGAAGAAGGCGGCCGACGCGTGCGCCCGGCACTCCGGCCCCGTCCTCCCCTACATAGGCACGATCAACGCCTCGCGCGACATGGACGTGATGCGCCAGGCCCTCGGCGACAAGAAGCTCAACTACCTGGGCTTCTCCTACGGCACACGGCTCGGCTCGGTGTACGCCGCCCAGTTCCCGGACAAGGTCGGCCGGTTCGTGCTCGACGGCGTGGACACGCTGACCGAGTCGCTGACCGAACAGGGCGTGGCGAGCGCCAAGGGGCAGCAGCAGGCCCTGGACGAGTTCATCAACTGGTGTGTGCAGGACATCGCCTGTCCGTTCGGGCAGGACGCGCGCGAGGCCCGCAAGCAGGTCGTACGCCTCGTCGACTCGATGGACGAGAACCCGGTGCCGTCGGCGTTCGGCGAGCCGTTCACCGGCCAGGACCTGGTCGGTGCCATCGGACAGGCGCTCTACAGCGAGGAGATGTGGCCCTCCCTGGAGCGGGCCCTGGCCTCGCTGGTCGAGGACGGCGACACCCACGCCATCGAGGCCTTCGCGTCCGGCGGGGCCTCGCCCTGGCGGCGCGAGGAGACCGACGACCCCGAGGAGACCGGCGCTCCCGAGGAGTCCGAGGAGCCCGACGGCGGCCTGGTCGACGAGGAGGACGTGCCCCTCGACAACCTCCCCGCGGCCCTGATGGCGATCAACTGCGCGGACGACCCCGACCGCCCCACCGGCAAGCAGATCGTCGACGGTCTCGACGGCCTCCGAGCAAAGTACGAGCAGGCGTCGCCGGTCTTCGGCCCGTTCCGGCTCACCGGGGTGCTGATGTGCTACGGCCGCCCCAAGGGCACGGACTTCATACGCGACGACGTGAAGGACGTGCGGACGCCGAAGATGCTTCTCGTGGGCACCCGCGGCGACCCGGCGACGCCGTACCGCTGGACCGAGGAGACCGCGAAGCGACTCGGCTCGTCGGCCGTGGTCCTCGACAACAAGGGCAGCGGCCACACCGGATACGCCTCTTCCAAGTGCGTGCACCGCAAGGTCGACGCCTTCCTCCTCTACGGCACGCTGCCGGCGGACGGCAGCTCGTGCGGGCCCGAGGAGCGCCGGGAGTAGATCCCGGGCGGGGGTGATGGATTGCCCCTAATGCCCGATCGGTGAATCGGTCCTATCGTGCTGTTATGGAGCACGCACTCAGTCCCACGACCCTCACCGAGCTGCGGCGCCCGCGCCCCTATCCGGCCGTGTCCGTGCTGACGCCCACGCATCCCCGGGAGCCCTATCGGGCCCAGGACCAGGTCCGGCTGCGCAATGTCGTGGCCAAGGCCAAGAAACAGCTGGAGGCCGACCCTTCGGTCACCCGCGAGCGCCGGGTCGACGTCGAACGGCAGCTCGACCAGGCCCTCTCCGAGATCGATCTGACGCACGCCGAGGACGGCCTGGTGATCTTTGCCGCTCCGGGCGAGCACCAGGTGTGGTCGGTCGCTCGCACCGTGCCCGAGCGCGTGGTGCTCTCGGACACCTTCCTGACCCGCAACCTCGTCTCCGCGCAGGCCGCCGAGCGCCCGTTCTGGGTGCTGTCGGTCTCCACGGACCGCGTCACCCTGTGGCACGGCGCTCTGGACCGCGTCACCGAGGCCCGAGTCGGCGGCTTCCCGCTGACCCGGGACATCCAGAACTTCGACGCGGAGCGCCAGGAACGGATCGGCGACGTGCCGAGCAAGTTCCGCGACGAGGACACCCGCCACTTCCTGAAGGAGGCGGACTCCGCGCTGGGCGAAGTCCTGCAGCACAACCCGGGACAGCTGTACGTCACCGGCGAGCCGGCCGCGCTGTCCCTGTTGGACGAGATCGGCGGCATCACCAAGTCCGCCGTGCACGTCCCCCACGGCGGGCTCGCGCACGGCACCCGCGAGGCGGTGTGGCAGGCGGTCCGGCCGGTCATCGCCGCCGAGGACCGCAGAGGGACCGACGCCCTGGCCCGGGAACTCGAAACCGCCCTAGGCCGCAAGGCGTTCGCCGCCGGTGTCGACGAGGTGTGGCGCAGCGCGCGCGAGGGCCGGGTGCGGCTACTGGCCGTAGAGGAGAACTACCGCGTGACGGTGCGCGGCGAGGGCGGCGACCATCTGATCCCGGCGGAGAGCGGCGACCTCGACGCCCGCGAGGACATCGTGGACGAGATCGTCGAGCAGTGCCTGGAGACCGGCGCCGAGGTCCGCTTCGTGCCGGACGGCACGCTGAGCGAGGCCCAGGGGATCGCGGGCGTGCTGCGGTACTGACGCCGGAGCGTGCGAGGAGCCAGCGGCGGCTCCGTTCGCCTCCTCGCACGCTGCCGCGCAGCGCTCACCTCATACGCTGCCGAAGAGCGCGCTCAGGCCACGTTCGACGACCGCCCCGAGGTCCTCCTCGCCGGAGGCGACCACCGCGTACGTCCGCAGCAGGAAGCGCTTGAGGGCTGCGGTGTCGAACTGGAGCAGGGCCATGCCGTAGGGCGAGTGCAGCTCCACGACCGTGCGCTCCTCGCCGCACGGCCAGATGTGCACGTCCCCGTCCCCCGCGGCCCCGCCCAGCCCCGCCTCCAGCAAGCTGCGCGCAAAGGTCCAGGTGGCACCGTGACCGTCGAGGGAGACGTCGCCCGGAAAGTCGATGTACACCGCCAGCGGGTCCGTGGAGGCGTAGCGCAGCTTGGCGGGCACGGACAGTTCGCGCTCGTCGCCGGTGATCAGACGGGCGTGGGCGGGCTGCTCGAGGGCGATGTCCATGGGCGGTCTCCCCTGCGGGTCGGCGATCGGGCTCGTTTTTTGCCGCTGTCCTCTTACGACCCCGCAAGTGCCCTTCGCATTACGTCCAAGTGGACATCATTTTTGTGACCTGCATCACTGCCGAGGAGTGCAACCCCGCGCGGGGTACCCGTCACCGCTCCACCCCTAGAACATGCGACCGTCGAACACTCGGATGACCGCCGTACAATCGCCTGCGCAGACCACCAAGTGGCGTACGCCGCCTACGACTTGACTCATCCGGCGACGTACACCATCCGTATCGGATGGGCTCTCCGTGAAGACTCTGACATATGCCGGACGCACCACCGAATCGGGTGTTGCCAAATCCCTTACAGGGCGTCGCCGGCTGTGCGACAGTCGTAACGGTCCTTCCGTCGTCCTTGGTCGTACCGTCCCCGCATCGGAGTGCGTCATGCCGTCCCATCTCTCTGCGGACCGCCCCGCCGCTCAGCCGCCCGGACGCGGCTCGGTCGACGCGCTGATAACGCAGACGCGGCGGCTCAAGGGCGACGTCGACGCCGTGCGGCGGGACAGCCAGAGCGACGGTTCCGACCCGCAGGAGCGGTGGCAGCGGGCGCTGTGCGACCTCGCGCTGCATCACCTGAACGACCTCGACGCGCACCTGGCCCAGCTGCGGGACGGTCCGGCCCTCACCTCCCCGGCGCCCGAGGCAGCCGCGCCCATGGGCCGGGCCGTGCCGTCGGCTCCCCGACGCGACTCGCTGCTCAGCCGGGTCGGCAGCGCGGAGTGGAACCTGCTGACGGACGAGGCCAGTTGGTCCGGCGAGCTCTACGAGATCCTGGGGCGCGACTCCACCGCTCCCCCTCTCACCCTTGACGAGCTGCCGTCCCTGGTTCTCGACGAGGACCGGTCGAGGCTGACCGCAATGGTCACCGACTGCCTCATCGACGCCAAGCCCATCGACGGGGAGTTCCGGATCGTACGGCCGGACGGCGAGGCCCGGACCGTGCACATGATGGGCGAGCCCGTGCTCGACACTGACGGCAGCACCGCCTCGATGTGGGCCGTGCTGCGGGACGTCAGCGAACTGCGCCGCTGCCGGCGTGCGGTGAGCGAGACCCGTGACTCGCTCCAGCACGACCGGCACCACGCACAGACCGAGCACCGGCTCGCGGTCGAGCTGCAGGAGGCCGTGCTACCGCCGTGGCGCGGCTCCCTGCGGCTCCCGCACCAAGGCCCCCGGACACTGGACCTCGCGGCCCGGCACCTGCCGGCATCGACGAGCGCGCTGATCGGCGGCGACTGGTACGACGCGCTCGAACTGGCCGACGGCGAAACGTTGTTGAGCGTCGGCGACCTCACCGGCCACGGCGTCGCCGTGGCCTCGGGCATGGCGACCCTCCTGGGGGCCGTACGGGGCATGGCGATGGCCGGCACCCAGCCGGGCCAACTGATGTCCTGGCTCAACCAGTTACTCGACGCCACCGTCCAGCCGGCTCTCGGCAGCGCCGTCTGCTGCCGCTACCGGCCCGAGACCCGCACCCTGGTCTGGGCGCAGGCCGGACACCCCGCCCCGCTGCTGTTCCGCGACGGGACGGGGCGCAGGCTGAACGCGCCGGACGGCGTCCTGCTCGGAGCCACCTCGGGTGCCGTCTACGCGCAGGCCGAAGAGGCCCTCGAGGTGGGCGACGTGCTCCTGTTGCACACCGACGGACTGGTGCCGGGGCACAGCGCGGCGGACTCCGTGAACAGCCTCCTCGGCCTGGGCCCCCGCATCGCCGAGGCAGGCACCGCACAGGACTGCGTACGGCTGGTCATCGAGGAGTTCGGTGAGAGTGAGCGTGCGGACAATGCCTGTGTGCTCGTGGTCAGGGTGACGTCCTAGAACTCCGGCGCCTTACGCCCGTGCGCTGTTGCCGCCGCCCGACTTCTTCACCTTGGGCAGCACCAACTGGATCTCCTCCCGCAGTTCGTGGATCTTCGGGTAGCTGGAGTACTCGGCGGTGAGTCGGTACATCTGGCGCAGCCGGTCCCAGGTGCGCCCCGAGGAGTTGGAGCCCATCGCCATCAGGGCCAGTCGTGCATAACGGTCGGCCTGTTCGGGGTCGTCCGCGATGAAGCAGGCGGACGCCATGGACAGATGGTCGAAGATCTTCGACCGCTCGCGCCCGTCGACGCGCAGGGCCAGGGCCTTCTCCGCGAAGTGCTGGGCGTGGGCAGCCGCGCCCGGCTCGAACTCGGCCAGCGTGCGGTAGGCCAGGGCCTGCATGCCGTACAGATCCTCGTCCTTGAAGGTCTGCATCCAGCTCGGTGGCGGCACGTCGCTCTTGTCGGAGACGAAGAGGTCCTCCGCCTGTCCCAGGGTGCGGCGCATGGCCTGGCCCTTGCCCATCGACGCCTGTGCCCAGGCCTCGATGGTGTGGAACATGGCCCGGGTGCGCGGCAGCACCTCGTCGCCGGAGCCGGACTGGGCGAGTTTCATGAGATCGAGTGCGTCGTCGGGCCGGCCGAGGTGCACCATCTGGCGAGCCGCTCGGGAGAGCGCCTCCCCGGCGCGGGGCCGGTCGCCGCCCTCCCGGGCCGCGTGGGCGGCGATGACGAAGTACTTCTGGGCCGTGGGCTCCAGGCCGACGTCGTGCGACATCCAGCCCGCGAGGACGGCGAGGTTGGCGGCGACGCCCCACAGGCGCCGCTGGAGATGTTCGGGGTGATGGTAGGCGAGCATGCCGCCCACCTCGTTGAGTTGTCCTACGACTGCCTTGCGCTGCAGCCCGCCGCCGCGGGCCGCGTCCCAGGCCCGGAACACCTCGACCGAGCGCTCCAGTTCCTCGATCTCCTGCGACCCGATGGGGGCGGCCTCGTAGCGGTCGAACCCGGCGGGGTCGGCGTGCAGGGGGTCGTCGAACTGGGGGGCGTCGGCCTTGAGGGCCGGGTCGGTGCGCAGCCAGTCGTGCATGGCGCTGCTGAGTGCGGATCCCGCGGCGAGCGCGGCACCCGCGCCCACCAAGCCGCGTCGGTTGAGCATGAGGTCCATTCCCGTGAATTCGGTGAGGACCGCGGCGGTCCGTTCGGGCGCCCACGGCACACCGTCGGGATGCTCGATGCTCCCGCCGGCCTGCCGTTTCCCCGTACGCCCGTGCCGGACCAGACCGAGGTCTTCGATGGTCACGACACGGCCGAGACGCTCGGTGAACAGGGCCGCCAGCACCCGCGGCACCGGATCGCGCGGGATCTCTCCCATGTCGATCCACCGCCGCACCCGCGAGGTGTCGGTCGCCAGCTGGGGGTGGCCCATGGCCGCCGCCTGCCGGTTCACCAGCCTCGCGAGTTCGCCCTTGGACCAGCCGGCCAGGCCGAACAGGTCCGATAGGCGGGTGTTGGGTTCTCCGCTCACGTCAAGCCCCCAGGTTCTCGGCTGAGTTGACAGTAGCCCGGTGAAAGATGCCGGGCGACTATTCGCCAGGGTTCGCCAGGGTGCGCCACATGGTGTGCCACTGCGCATCGGGTGTCAGGTAGGAACGCGCCACCCCGACCCGGTCGCCCTTTGGAATATGGCTGGTGCATTCCCCAGGGTGCACCCGGGCGGCCGGATCGGGCAGCGCATTGTCGTCGCAGGCACACGAAGGGATCTGTTTCTCCCATGTACGCAGCATCGTCCTCCGTGTCCGCCCCGCCCCGGTCGCTACGTTCCCGCCCGGCGGGCAGCGGCCCCTACCTCGCCCCCGCGCGGCCGGCGTCAGCCCCCGTGCTCGGCGCGGGCCGGCCGCCGCGCGCCGCGGGGCTCGGCACTCAACCGCTCAGCGGGAGACTCGACTTGTCCGGCCCCCAGGGCGCCCAGCTGCGCACCGCGATCGCGTCGGTGCACCGGATCTGCCCGGAGTTCGCTCCGGTGCAGGTGCTGCGCCGCAGCGGGCGGTCCGTCCTCCTGGTCGGCACGACCGGGCGCAGCACGGCCGTCGCCAAGTGTTTACTCGACCACTCCCCGGAGTGGTCGGAGCGGATCCGCCACGAAATAGCGGCATACCGCTCGTTCGTCCGGCACCGCCCTCCGGTGCGCGTGCCGAGACTGATCGCAGCGGATCCGGACAACTGCACCCTCGTCATCGAGCGGATGCCGGGCCGGGTGGCGGCACTGCAGCGCCACCCCTTGGAGACGCCACCGCGTGCGGACATCAGGGCGGCGCTCGGCGCGATCTGCCGGCTCAACGCGTGGCGGCCGCCGGCGGGCACGTTCGACGCGCCGCTGGACTACGCGACCAAGATCTCCCGGTTCCACGAGCTGGGCCTGCTCACCGACCGGGACCTGGGGGATCTGCAGAAGCTGCTGCACGGCATCGCGGCGAGCGCGGGCCGGCAGGGCATGGGCCAGTTCTGCCACGGCGACGCACTGCTCTCGAACATCCTGCTCTCACCGGCCGGTCCAGTGCTGGTGGACTGGGAGCACGCGGGCTGGTATCTGCCGGGGTACGACCTGGCGGTGCTGTGGTCGGTGCTCGGGGATGCGCCGGTGGCCCGCCGGCAGATCAGCCAGATCGCCCAGTCGGCGGGTCCGGCGTCACGGGACGCGTTCCTGGTGAACCTGATGCTCGTGCTGACCCGTGAGATCCGTACCTACGAGACGGCCGTGCAGCGTTCGATGCACGACGCTCCGACCCCGGCGGCACCGGGAGTGGCCCACCCGGGTGCTGCGCCGTCCGGCGAGGAACAGCGGCTGCTGCTGAGGCGGCTGCACGACGACTGCCAACTGGCCCGACGGGCCGTGCGCGCGGCGGTCGGCACTCGCTGACGGGGACGGTGGTCCGCGGTGCGCCCTGGAGACAGCGGCGTACCGCGGGCTTTCGTATGAACGGCCCGCCGGCGGCCCCATTGGGGTACACCACTGACGCCCCGCTGGCCAGGAGACCGCCACGACGAAACTCCCGGGAATCCCGGTTGACAAGGGAATTCGCCTGACCATGGGCATGATTGACGGATCGTCGGACAGCCGGTACCACAGACGCACGCCCGGCCCCGCACGGCTCATCGCGCCCGACCGTCCCTGGAGGCTCCCTTGCGAGGATCCGTCACCGCCTTGGCAGCTGCGACACTGTTGTTCCCGTTGCTCGGCGCGGCGCCGTCCGACGCCGGGAGCTCGGAGAACGGTCTGCAGTCGGCCTTCGCGTCCGCCGCCGCCGAGTACCACGTGCCGCAGAGCGTCCTGCTGGGCGTCTCCTACCTGCAGTCCCGCTGGGACTCCCACCAGGGCGCGCCCAGTGTGACCGGCGGTTACGGCCCGATGCACCTCACCGACGCCCGCACCGCCCTTGCCGAGACCCCGCCGCACCACAGCGAGGGCTCGGAGGACGCGCGCGGCGACAGCGCCCGCGCGCCCCTGCTCCCCAAGGCGAAGCTGCCGGAGCCGGCCAGGATCCCGGCGCGCCTCAGGACGCTGCCGAAAGCGGCCGAACTGACCGGCCTGAATGCGGAGCGGCTGCGTACGGACCCGGCCGCGAACGTGGCCGGCGGCGCCGCCCTGCTCGCCGCCGCGCAGCAGGAGCTGGGCGAACCGCTGAGCTCAGACCCGGCCGAGTGGTACGGCGCGGTGGCCCGCTTCGCCGGCGCCGACGACAGTGCGACCGGGGCGGCGTACGCGAACGACGTCTACGACGTGATGCGCACCGGCCAGGAGCGCCACACGGACGCGGGGCAACTGGTCGCCCTGGCCGCCCATCCGGGCCTCTCCCCCGACGCCGGGCAGTTGCGCCGGACGGGGCTGCGCAAGCCCGGTGCCGCCGAGACCGAGTGCCCGCCCACGGTGTCCTGCGAGTGGATCCCGGCGCCGTACGAGGAGTTCGGCGACAGCGACTACGGCAACCACGACCTGGGCAACCGGCCGGCGTCCCAGAAGATCGAGAACATCGTCATCCATGACACGGAGGGCGCCTGGGAGGGCGTCCTCGAGATGGTGCAGGACCCGACCTATGTGTCATGGCAGTACTCACTGCGCTCCACCGACGGCCACATCGCCCAGCATGTGAAGGCCAAGGACGTCGCCTGGCACGCGGGCAACTGGTACATCAACGCCAAGTCGATCGGCCTGGAGCACGAGGGCTTCCTGGCGAAGCCGGACGCCTGGTACACGGAGGCGATGTACCGGTCCTCCGCACGGCTCGTGACGTACCTCGCGAAGAAGTACGACATCCCGCTGGACCGGCAGCACATCCTCGGTCATGACACCGTGCCGGGTCCGACCTCGTCGACGATCGGTGGCATGCACACCGACCCGGGCCCGTACTGGGACTGGCGGCACTACTTCGAGCTGCTGGGCCGGCCCTTGGTGCCCACCGCGGGCCCGAACGGCGGCCTGGTGACGATCCGCCCCGACTACGCGACCAACCGGCCCGCGTTCACGGGCTGTGTGTCCGCGGGCCGGCCGTGCGCGGACCACGGTTCGAGCGCGGTGCGGCTGTACTCCGGGCCGGGTGAGTCGTATCCCCTGGTCAAGGACATCGGCCTGGGCTCGGCCCCGACCACCGGGGTCAACGACCTGTCGTCACGGGTCTCGACCGGCCAGCAGTACGCGGTCGCCGGGCGGGACGGCGACTGGACGGCGATCTGGTATCTGGGCCAGAAGGCCTGGTTCAAGAACCCGACGACGAAACCGACCGCGGTGCACGCGGCCGGCCTCGTGGTGACGCCCAAGGACGGCGTCAAGAGCGTGCCGGTGTACGGACGCGCCTACCCCGAGGCCTCCGCCTATCCGTCGGGGGTGCCGGCCCAGGCGGTGTCGCCGCTGCCGTACACGCTGCCCGCGGGCCAGAGGTACGTGGTCGGTGCCAAGGTGCCGGGTGAGTACTACTACGCGGTCAGCTTCGACACGGCCTCGCACCGGGTCGTGACCGGCAAGGACATGTACTACGAGATCCAGTTCGGGCACCGGGTGGCGTACGTGCGGGCGGCGGACGTGCGGGAGCTGTCCTCGGGCTCGTAGCCGGGGCCGATTCAGCCCTGCTGGAAGAGCTCCGCGGGCAGTGGCTTCAGGAGGGCGTAGAGGTCGTCCGTGATGGGGCGGTCCCACGCGGCGATGGTGACCAGGACGTTGTCGCTGCGGTCGAACTGAACGCAGGAGATCCGGCTCTCGGAGAGCTTCAGGCGGCGCACGATCAGGAGGTTGTCGCCCTGCATCACCGGCACGTCCTCGCTGCCGACCACGGTGACCTCTTCGTCGTTCTCCAGGGCCAGCAGCAGCTGCGCGACCTCGAACGGGATCTCGTCCTCGTCGACCTCGCGGGCAGGAGAGCCCTCCGGCAGATTGCCGATGATCATCGCGGGGCCGCGGCCGCCGAAGAGGTCGTAGCGCAGGAAAACGCCCTGGCAGCTGCCGTCGGGGGCGGGCAGCAGCCCGGCGCCCAGGTTGCCGGGCCAGTCGCCCGGGTCCATGGCCAGAACGTCGAAGTCGGGCCCGGCGGGCGTGGCGCTGCGGCGGCGGAGGAACGACATGTCGCCATGGTACGTGGCCGGGCCTGTCGCGTGACGTGCGGGCATGGGTTCGAGGCGTGCTCCCTGGCCCGTCGCCAGGGGTTCCCGAGCGATCCCTCGCGTCGCCGGACACCGCGACGTACCGTCGCCGTCCGGCAGCGGGCACCTCCCAGTCCCGATCATGCTGCAGCAGCGCGGGCGCGGGAGTTGGGCACCCCGGCCGAGGCCTGGTTCGGCGCGGCGTGACGGGCCCCGGGGCTCACTCCTCCGGTGGCGCGGGCGGTACGACCGCGACCGGGCTCGCGGTGTGCAGGAGGACGGCGTGGGTCACCGAGCCGATCATGGGGGCGGGGGCCAGCAGGCGGCGTCGGTGGCGGCCCACGACGACCAGGTCCGCGTCTCTGGACGCCGAGACGAGCCGGCCGGCCGCGTCGCCCGGGGCGATGTGGAGCGGGGCGTGGACCTCGGGGTGGCGCTCGCGGTGCGGGGCGAGGATGCCCTCGGCGAGGGTGCGGGTCTCGGCCTCGACGGCGTCCTGGTCCTCGGACGGCGGCACGATCTGGGTGGTGGCCGCCGTCCAGACGTGCAGCGGCCAGCTGTAGGCGGCGATGACCTGGAGCCGGGCGCCGCGCAGGGCGGCCTCGGTGAAGGCGAAGGCCAGGGTGGTGTCGTCGGGGCTGTCGACCTGAAGACCGACGACGACACGCGGGCCCGGCTCGATCGGCATGTCGTCGTGGACCTCGCGTCCCGGCTTGGGTACCACGACCACAGGGCATCCGGCATCGCGTGCGGCGGCCATGCCGTTGGAGCCGAGCAGCAGGCTGGCGAAGCCGCCGCGCCCCCGGCTGCCGAGCACCAACAGCTGGGCGGTGGAGCCCAGTTCGGCAAGCATCGCGGCGGGAGCGCCCCCGAGGGCGAGGAACTCCGTCGCCGGCCGCTCGGCTCTCCCCTCCAGATACCGGCGTACCCGCTCGAGAACCGGATCATCCTCCGGATCCGGTCGCCCGGTGGGCAGCGCGACGGGCTGAGCCCAGGCGGCGTACTGCTGCACGTGGACCACCCGCAGCGGCGCCTCGCGCACCAGGGCGGCCTCGAAGGCCCAGTCCAGTGCGACCAGGCTGTCGTCCGAGCCGTCGACCGCCGCGATGACCGGCAGGGTGCTCATGGGTTCCTCACCTCCGGAAATACGACCGTTCCCCCTTCCGGGGCCAGCCTGGCTCAGGCGTCGGCCCGTAAGGCGTTCTCAAGGTCGCGTGTCCGGAAAAACGGGCGGAACACCCCCGGATCGGCCCGAAGGCGGCCGACGTGCGGGGCGACCGCCCGTCGGCTCGCCTGCGTCCGCGGTGTCAGGTCAGGTCGAACTCGCCCTCCCTCGCGCCCGACACGAAGGCACCCCACTCGGCGGGTGTGAAGATCAGGGAAGGGCTCTCCGGGCGGCCGCTGTTGCGCATCGCGATGAACCCCTCGACAAAGGCGATCTGGACATCCCCCAGGCCACGGCTGCTCGAGTGCCAATCGGCGTCTGCGAGGTCCAGCTCCGGCTTGTCCCAGCCCGTGATCGGCTGCTGCTGGATGGTGCTCTCGGCCACGTCCGTGCTCCTCCCGATTCGTCGTCCGCGGGCCAGCCTAGCGATCGGTTCCGGGTGCCGACAGGCCACGTGAGGGGGACCTTTCAGGAGGTCGGGGGTTCCGCTCCCACGAGCCACATCGAGAAGAACTGGGACCCGCCGCCGTAGGCGTGCCCGAGGACCCTTCTGGCGCGCTCCACCTGGTGTTCTCCGGCCTGCCCGCGCACCTGGAGGGCCGCCTCCGCGAACCGGATCATGCCGGACGCCCCGATGGGGTTGGTGGACAGGACGCCGCCCGACATGTTGACGGGAAGGTCGCCGTCCAGCTCGGTCACGCCGGACTCGGTGAGCTTCCAGCCCTCGCCCTCCGCGGCGAAGCCGAGGTTCTCCAGCCACATGGGCTCGTACCAGGAGAACGGCACGTAGATCTCGGCGGCGTCGATGTCCCGGCGTGGATCGGCGATCCCCGCCTGCCGGTAGACATCGGCCGCGCAGTCCTTGCCGGCCTGCGGCGACACCGCGTCCTTGCCGGCGAAGAGGGTGGGCTCACTGCGCATCGCGCCGCCGAGCATCCAGGCGGGCGGGCGGGGGGCGCGGGCGGCTCCGGCGCGGTCGGTGAGGATCATCGCGCAGGCGCCGTCGGAGGAGGGGCAGGTCTCCGAGTAGCGGATGGGGTCCCACAGCATGGGCGAGGCCTGGACCTTCTCCAGGGTGATGTCGTGCTCGTGCAGGTGGGCGTAGGGGTTCTTCAGCGCGTTGCGCCGGTCCTTGTACGCCACCAGCGAGCCGACCGTGTCGGGCGCGCCGCTGCGCCGCATGTACGCGCGCACGTGCGGGGCGAAGAAGCCGCCCGCCCCGGCGAGCAGGGGCTGCTGGAAGGGGATCGGCAAGGACAGCCCCCACATGGCGTTCGACTCGGACTGCTTCTCGAAGGCGAGCGTCAGTACGGTGCCGTGCACGCGGGCCGCGACCAGGTTGGCGGCGACCAGCGCGGTGGATCCGCCGACCGAGCCGGCGGTGTGCACCCGCAGCATGGGCTTGCCCACCGCGCCGAGCGCGTCGGCGAGATACAGCTCCGGCATCATGACGCCCTCGAAGAAGTCGGGCGCCTTGCCGATGACGACGGCGTCGATGTCGGCCCAGGTCAACTCGGCGTCGTCGAGGGCGCTTCGGGCCGCTTCCCGGACGAGCCCGGCGATCGACACGTCCCGGCGTGCCGCGACGTGCTTGGTCTGGCCGATGCCTACGACGGCCACGGGCTCCTTGCTCATCGCGGATCCCCTTCGAGTACGGCGACCAGGTTCTGTTGCAGACAGGGACCGGACGTGGCGTGCGCGAGCGCCCGGTCGGACTCGCCCCGGTGGACGCGGGCGGCGGCCTCTCCGATGCGGATGAGTCCGGCGGCCATCACGGGGTTGGCCGCGAGCGCCCCGCCGGACGGGTTGACCCGCACGCCGTCGTCGAGCTTCAGCGCCTTGCGCAGGACGATCTCCTGGGAGGTGAAGGGCGCGTGCAACTCGGCGGTGTCGACGGGCCGTTCGAATGCGCCGGCCCGCTCGGCGGCGAGGCGGGTCGAGGGCGAGTCGGTCAGGTCTCGGACGCCCAGGCTGTGTGCCTCGATGCGGTGGTCGATGCCGCGGATCCAGGCGGGCCGGTCGCACAGTTCACGGGCCCGCTCCCCCGCCGCGAGGATCACCGCGGCGGCGCCGTCACCGATGGGCGGGCAGTCGCCGGTGCGGAGCGGTCGTACGACGTACTCCCCGTGCGGTACCGAACCCCGTAGCTGCGCATGGGAGTTGGCGCTCGCGTCCGTGCGGCTGCGGGCGGCGACGGCGGCCAGCGCGGGTTCGTCGGTGTCGCCGGCGTCGATGAGGGCCTGGGCCTGGAGGGCGGCCAGGGCGACGGAGTCGGGCCAGAGGGGGGCGAGGTAGTAGGGGTCGAGCTGGCGGGTGAGGACGTCGCGAAGCGGGCCCGGTGATGACTTGCCGTAGGAGTAGACGAGTGCCGTGTCGGCGTCTCCCGTCAGCAGCTTCGTCCACGCCTCGTACAGCGCCCAGGCGCCGTCCATCTCGACGTGCGACTCGGAGATCGGAGGCCAGGCGCCGACGCCGTCGAGGGCGAGGGTGAAGGAGAAGGCGCGGCCGGCGAGGTAGTCGCTGGAGCCGGAGCAGGTGAAGCCGATGTCGGCGGTCTTCAGGCCGGTCTGTGCGAGCACCTCGTGCAGGACGGGCATGAGCATCTCCACCTCGGAGAGCTCCTCGCTGGTGCGCCGGTGGTCGGTCTGCGCGAAGGCGACGACGGCGATCTCGCGGTTCACAGCAGCTCCCTGTAGGTGTCGTAGTCCGCGTCGGGCTCGCCCGTGGGCCGGTAGTGGTCGGGGAAGCGGGAGCCCTGAGTCCACACCGGTTCCACCCGCAGGCCCATGCGCACCTGGTCGTAGGGGATGCCGCCGATACGGGCGTGCAGGGCGAGGTCGGCGCCGTCGAGGGCGATGTGGGCGTAGACGTACGGCACTTCGATGTCGAGGTTCTTCGCCTTGATGTTGACGATGCAGAACGTGGTGACTGTGCCGCTGGGACCGACTTCGACCTGTTCCAGTGTGGCCACTCCACATGTGGGGCACGCACCCCTCGGCGGGACGTACACCTTGCGGCAGGACGGGCAGCGTTCGCCGACGTTGCGTTGTTCGGCCAGGGCGTTGATGTAGGCGGTCTGGGCGCGGCCGGGTGAGTAGGTGTAGTCGAGGCGGGCGGCGGCGACGATGCCGGTGATCGGGTCCTCGAACCGGCCGGTGTGGTGCGCCGGTTCGGCGGAGCTGCCGTCGTCCGGGCCGCTGTCCTTCGGGGAGTCGTCGTACGGCTCGAAACAGGCGATGTCCGTGATGGCGCCGGTGCGTTCCCCGGCCCAGCGGACGCGGACGCGCATGCCGGTGCGGACGGCGTCCGGGCCGGGGGCGTCGAGGGCGTGCAGGAGGGCGGTGTCGGCGCCGTCGAGTCGGACCAGGGCCCAGGCGAAGGGCGTGTCGAGGGGCTGGTCGCGGCGGGGGGCGTGGTTCCAGGCCCAGGTGGTGACCGTGCCGGTGGGGGCGACTTCGACCAGGTCGCGGATCTCCTCTGCGGTGACGGGGTCGTACTCGACGGGTGGTACGACTGTGCGGCCGTCGCTGGTCCGCACCCCCAGCACGACGCGTTCGCGCAGGCCGGTGAGGAAGGCGCTCTGGACGGGGCCGACGGAGCGGGTGAATGGAAACTCTACGACGAGGGGAGCTTTGAGGACTTCGGGCATCGCGGGCTTGCCTCCTTCGGGACCGGGGCTTGTGTGGCGGCCGGGCGGTACATGGGCGGCGTTGGCGAGTCGCGCCCCGAAGGGGCGCGGGGCTGTGACATGTGCGGCTCCACCGCGTGGGCGCGACCAGCCACGGACGGCACGCAGCTTGTGAACCGGCCAACCGCCCTGACCGGCGCAGCGCTACTCGCGCTTGTAGACGGGGGGCCGCTTCTCCGCGAAGGCGCGGGCACCCTCCTTGGCGTCCGCCGTGTCGAAGACCGGCCAGCCGCGCTTGAGTTCGGCGGCGAGACCGTCGGACTCGGTCATTTCGGCCGTCTCGTAGACCGACGCCTTGACGGCCTCGACGGCCAGCGGGCCGCAGGCGTTGATCTGTTCGGCGATCTCCAGGGCCTTGGCGAGTGCCGTGCCGTCGGGGACGACGTGCCCGATCAGGCCGATGCCGGCGGCCTCGCGGGCGCTGTACGGGCGGCCGGTGAGCAGCATCTCCAGGGCGTGGGTGCGCGGGATCTGGCGTGGCAGGCGGACCGTGGAGCCGCCGATCGGGAACAGACCGCGCTTCACCTCGAACAGCCCGAACGTGGCCGACTCGCCCGCGACCCGGATGTCCGTGCCCTGGAGCATCTCGGTGCCGCCCGCCACGCAGTACCCCTCGACCGCCGCGATCACCGGCTTGCGCGGCCGGTGGTGGCGGAGCATCGCCTTCCAGTGCAGATCGGGATCGGCTTTGAGCCGGTCGCGGTACTGCTCGCCCGCCATGCCGTTCCCGGCCAGGGCCTTGAGATCCATGCCGGCGCAGAAAGTGCCGCCGGCTCCGGTGAACACGATCGAGCGGATCGAGTCGTCCGCGTCGGCCTCGGCCCAGCCGTCGTGGAGGCCGACCAGCATCGGCAGCGAGAGCGCGTTCTTCGCCTCGGGCCTGTTGAGCGTGAGCACCAGTGTGGCGCCCTCGCGCCGCACGGCGAGGTGTTCCGTCCCAGCCATGACCAGTCTCCCCTCTGAAAGAACGAGAACAGGTTGCAGTAGGCGCGGAGGCACTTCAAGGGTTTTCTGACAGACAGTCAGATTCTTTTGCGCGGAGGCTTCACAGTTGTGCCGCCCTTTGCTCTGATGACCGGCGAACCGTTGGAGAGCCAGGCCGTGGCCGAGGTCAGGAGGAGCGGTGGAGTACAACATTGCCGACCTGTTCGAGTCGGTCGTCGACGCGGTACCAGGCCGCGAGGCGCTCGTGTACATCGACCACCCGGGCACGGGCCTGGAGCGCCGGCTGACCTACGCGCAGTTGGACGCGGCCGCCAACCGGATCGCGCACCATCTGATCGACAGCGGGATCCGCCCCGGCGAACACCTCGGGCTTCACCTCTACAACGGCATCGAGTATCTGCAGACGGTATTGGGCTGCCTGAAGGCGCGGATCGTTCCGGTCAACGTCAACTACCGCTATGTCGAAGAGGAGTTGGTGTACCTCTACCGGGACGCCGATCTGGTGGCCCTGGTCTTCGAGGCGGAGTTCACGGACCGGGTGACGGCGGCACTGCCGCGCGTGGACGGGCTACGGCATCTGGTGCGAGTGGGCAGCGTGAGCCCGGCTGCCGCCAAGGCGCCGGTCGTGCCAGCCGTGTCCTTCGCGGACGCCGAGGCCGCCGGGTCGCCGGAGCGCGGGTTCCCGGCGCGGTCGGGAGACGACCAGTTCATCATCTACACCGGCGGCACCACCGGGATGCCCAAGGGCGTGATGTGGCGCCAGGAGGATCTGTTCTTCTCAGGCCTGGGCGGGGGCGCGCCGACCGGCGAGCCGGTGAAGAAACCGGAGGAAGTCGCCGAGCGCGTGGCGGCCGGCGGCGACGGGATCACCTTCTTCCCGACCGCCCCGCTGATGCACGGGACCTCCACGCTGACCGCCTTCATCGGCTTCAACTTCGGCCAGCGCATCGTGATCCACCGCAAGTTCGTCCCGGAGGAGGTTCTGCGGACGATCGAGCAGGAGAAGGTCACGAGCGTGTCGCTGGTCGGCGACGCGATGCTGCGGCCGCTGGTCGACGCGCTGAACGGGCCGATGAAGGGCACGGACTGCTCGTCGATGTTCAGCGTGTCGTCGTCCGGGGCGATCATGTCGGACACGGTGCGCCGGCAGTTCCAGGAGCTGGTCCCGAACGTGATGCTGCTGAACAACTTCGGCTCCTCGGAATCCGGCTTCAACGGTACGGCGACCGAGGACTCCGGCCCCGTGCGCGGCTTCCGCATCCGGGTCAACTCCCGTACGCAGGTGGTCGATCCGGCGACCCACGAGCCGGTCGCCGTGGGCGAGGTGGGCCGGGTCGCGCAGTGCGGTCACGTGCCGCTCGGCTACTACAACGACCCGGGGAAGACCGCCGAGACCTTCTTCGAGAAGGACGGCGAGCGCTGGGTGCTGCTCGGCGACATGGCCACGGTCGACGCGGAGGGCGTCGTCACGGTGCTCGGCCGCGGCTCGCAGTGCATCAACACCGGGGGCGAGAAGGTGTACCCGGAGGAGGTCGAGCAGGCACTCAAGTCCCACCCCGACGTGTACGACGCCCTGGTGGCCGGGGTGGCGGACCCGAGGTGGGGGCACCACGTGGCGGCCGTCGTGCAGTTGCGGGCGGGGGCGGTACAGCCGTCCCTGGCGGACATCCAGACGCACTGCCGCTCCCACCTCGCGGGTTACAAGATCCCCCGCCAGCTGGTGATCGCGGACTCCATCCGGCGCTCGCCCAGCGGCAAGGCGGACTACCGGTGGGCGCGCGAGGTGGCGGCGGCAGCGGACGGATGAATTCCGGACAGGTCCGATTGAACCTAAGGTGACGTGCGGACGTACTCGTGGTGGCAGGCTCGTTCATCGGGCGCTGTTTGCCATGCCATCGCAATACCGCACGGGAGGACCTCCGGGTGTCACAGGAGGCAACAGAGGAAGTAACACGAGAGTCGGAGGACTCGGCCGCGGCCGAGCCCGCCGAGGCGAGCAGCCCCGCAGAGCCGCCCGACTCCTCCTCCCCCGGCTGGTTCGGCTGGCGCCGCCGCTACCCCCGTACGGCACGCGGCCTCACCGTGGGTACGACCGTTCTCGCCGGGGCGCTGCTGCTGTTCGCGCTCCTGGTACCGAACCGCCTCGAACGGCTCGGCCCCGAGGCGTTCTTCCGGCTCCCTGCCGAGGGCATCCTGCTGGCGGGGCTGCTGCTGGCGCTTCCGCCCCGGTCACGGCGGCTGATTGCGGTGGTCTCGGGGGCGCTGCTCGGGCTGCTCACCGTCCTGAAGTTCGTCGACATGGGCTTCTACCAGGTGCTGGCCCGCCCCTTCGACCTGGTCCTGGACTGGATCCTGCTCGACGACGCGGCGGAGTTCGTCCGGGAGTCCTTCGGCCGGACCGGGCAGGTGCTGGCCGTGGTCGGCGTGCTCGTCCTGATCGTCGCCGTGCTGGTCCTCATGACGCTCGCCATGGTGCGGGTGACGAACCTCATGGTCGGCAACCGTGCCGTCGCCGCCCGCACGACGCTGATCCTCGGGACCGCGTGGATCACCTGCATGACGCTGGGCATCCAGGTCACCGGCGTGCCACTCGCCACCAAGGGCAACGCCGAGTTCCTCAACAACCGGGTCGAGCAGGTGCGCGCGGGCCTCAGGGACGGGCGGGTCTTCCAGAAGCAGGCGGCCGTGGACGCCTTCGCGAAGACGCCTCCGGACCAGCTGCTCACGGGGTTGCGCGGCAAGGACGTCCTGTTCACGTTCATCGAGAGCTACGGCCGGGTCGCGATCGACGACCCGGCGATGGCGCCGCAGATCGACGCCGTGCTCAAAGAGGGCACGACGTCGCTCAAGGCGGCGGGATTCCAGTCGCGCAGCGCCTGGCTGAAGTCCCCGGTGACGGGTGCGGGCAGCTGGCTGGCCCACTCCACCTTCCTGTCCGGCCTGTGGATCAAGAACCAGCAGCGGTACCGGAGTCTGACGACCAGCGACCGCGCGACGCTCGGCAGCTATTTCCGCAAGACCGGCGCCTGGCGCACGGTCGGGGTCGTGCCCGGTGTGCGTCGGGCGTGGCCCGAGGGCAAGTTCTTCGCCCTCGACCACATCTACGACTCCGAGCACCTCGGCTACCAGGGGCCGTACTTCAGCTGGACGCCCGTGCCCGACCAGTTCAGCCTGGAGGCCTTCCAGCGACTGGAGCACGGCAAGAAGGACCGCGAGCCGATCATGGCGGAGATCATCCTCGCCTCCAGCCACAACCCCTGGTCCCCCATCGCCCGCATGATCGACTGGGACGACCTCGGCGACGGCTCGGTGTTCCACGGGATCAAGAAGGAGGGCACGGACCCCAAGGAGGTCTGGAAGGATCCCGAGCGCGTCCGCACCGAGTACCGCCGCGCCATCGAGTACTCGATCCACAGCCTCACCGAATGGGTCGAGCGCTACGGCACCGACGACACGGTCCTCGTCTTCCTCGGCGACCACCAACCCGTGCCGACCGTCACCGCCGGCAGCACCAGCAAGGACGTCCCGGTCACGATCGTCGCCCGCGACCCGAAGGTCCTCGACAAGATCGCCGACTGGAACTGGACGGACGGCCTCAAGCCCGCGCAGAACGCTCCGACATGGGGCATGGACAAGTTCCGGGACCGTTTCATGACGGCGTACGGGCCGCACGCGAAGTAAGGACGACTCGGGTCGGATCGGGTCATGCCGAGCGTCGGGGCGCGCTGCCCTCCGACCCTCGGGGACGGCGCACGGCATGGCCGCGAAGGTTCGCTTCGAGGTCGTCGAGGGCGCGTCGGGCGACGGCGATGCGGGCCCGGATCTCCTGGTCGCGTACGCCGAGGCCCGCCTGATCGGTCCCGGGCCGGCCCGTCTCGTGCGTGACAGGGCCCGTGTGGCGCTGTCCCCGTTCCTCCTCCAGTTCGCGGGCCTCCTCCAGGGAGCTGATGACGACGCCGATGAGGACGTTGACCAGCACGAAGGACGCGATCAGGACGTAGGAGGCGTAGTAGAGGACGCTCCAGGGCGATATCTCCAGGCCTGCGTGGACCGCTTCGCCGAGGCCGTCGAGCGTCATCAGCAGGAAGAGGGTGAGGACGGCGCGGCCGATCGAGCCGTACTGCTCGGGGTCCTGGAGGCCGAAGAACACCCAGCCCACCATGGCGTAGACGTACAGCAACAGGGCGCCCACCAGCAGAAAGCTGACCGTACCGGGCAGGCTGCGGGCGACCGCGACCATGACGATGCGCAGTTGGGGCAGAAAGCGGGCGGTGCGCAGGACTCGGGCGAGGCGCAGCAGCCGCAGGACGGTGGCGTTCTCGCGGACGAGCGGCAGGAACGCGCAGACGACGACGGCCAGGTCGAACAGGTTCCACGGGTCGCGGAGGAAGTCCCGGGGCCGGTCGGCGTGTGCGCAGGCACGCAGCGCGATCTCGGCGGTGAAGGCGGCGAGGCAGGCGTGTTCGGCGTAGCTCAGCCAGTGGTGCCAGTCGCCGACCAGACCGCGATACGTCTCCGCGCCGAGCAGTGCCGCGTTGGCCAGGATCACGCCGAGCACGGTGAGGGCGAACCAGCGGGCCTCCGTGATGGCGCGGGCCCATTTTGCCAGCACCAGGCGGGCGGGTCGGGGTGCGTGGGGTGTGCGGTTGTGAAGGTGGTCGGTCATCGTGCTGAATCTGCTCCGGCGGGCGGCCTGGTATGCCCGCCCTGTGCCTCCGGGCCGGCGCCCTGGTCCGAACCGTCGGCGCGAGCCGAGCTCAGCCTGCTCGCGGGTGCGGAGGCCCCGCCTTCTCCAGGAAGGCGACGACACACCGTACGAACCACTCCGCGTCGTCCAGCCACGGGTAGTGCCCGGCACCGGGCTGCACGACGCACTCGGCGTTCGGAAGGACATCGGCGGTGCGGCGCGCGAGGTCCGGACTCGGGCCTCCGTCCAACGCCCCGGCGAGGACGAGGACCGGGGCGGTGAGGCGGGCGAGCCGGGAGATGGTCCTGGGCGGGTCGTAGGCCCCGTCGGAGCCGTAGATGTCGGCGGCCTCGTCGTTGGACTCGTGATCGCCGCGCGCGTCGTGCTCCTCGGCCACGGCGTCCCAGCGACCGTAGAAGAAGGGCGCGAACACGGGGTCGAAATCGCCCGTCCCCGCCAGCCATGCCTCGAACGCCGGGAACGCCTCCGCGAACCACGGCTCGCCCCGCCTCGACCGGGCGGCGACCAGCCGTTCCTCGGCAGTGGCCGGCATCCCCAACGCCCACGGCGTGGCGGTCACCAGCGCCAGCCGCGCCACCCGCTCCGGATGGCGGGCGGCGTACAGCATGGCCAGGCTCCCGCCCGCCGAGTGCCCGAGCACATTCATATGGTCCAGCCCCATGTGGGCGCGCAACATCTCGACGTCGTCCACCAGGTGGTCGCAGCGGTAGGTGGCCGGATCCACCGGCACCGCGGAGTCCCCTGTGCCCCGCAGGTCGAGCAGGACCAGCTGTCGATGCGCGGCCAGTCCACCCAGGTCGCCCAGATAGGCGGAGGCCCGCATGGGCCCGCCGGGCAGCACGACGAGCGGTTCGCCTTCTCCTCGCAGGTGGTAGGCGATCTCGGTTCCGTCGGCGGAGGTGAAGGTCGGCATGGATCTGATCTTGGTCATCGGCCGCCCTCACGGCAACAGGCCCGACGCGCAGAAAGTGCGGCCCACCCCCTTGCCTGATCAATCCACGCCTGGATTACTGATCTCGAACACCCAGACCGAATGATCGGTCGCCCGAATTGGCGCGGTTGGCGAGGGAGAAGTCCCCATGGCGGATGCGACGGAGCTGCAGGACTCGGGGGAACGGCTCACGCCGGAGGAGTTGCGGGCGTTGCAGCTGGAGCGGTTGCGGACCTCGCTGCGGCACGCGTACGACAACGTGCCCTTCTACCGGGACGCCTTCGACAAGGCGGGCGTACGGCCCGACGACTGCCGTTCGCTCGCCGATCTCGCGCACTTCCCGTTCACGACCAAGGCCGATCTGCGCGAGAACTACCCGTACGGGATGTTCGCCGTGCCGCAGGAGCAGATCCGCCGCATCCACGCCTCCAGCGGCACGACCGGCCGGCCCACGGTTGTCGGTTACACGGACGGCGACCTTTCCGTGTGGGCCGACATGGTGGCCCGGTCCATCCGGGCGGCGGGCGGCCGGCCCGGGGACAAGGTGCATGTGGCGTACGGCTATGGGCTGTTCACCGGCGGGCTCGGCGCACACTACGGTGCCGAACGGCTGGGCTGTACGGTCATCCCCGCGTCCGGCGGCATGACCGCCCGCCAGGTCCAGCTGATCCAGGACCTCAGGCCCGAGATCATCATGGTGACGCCGTCGTACATGCTCACCCTCCTCGACGAGTTCGAACGGCAGGGCGTCGACCCGCGCGGGACCTCCCTGCGGGTGGGCATCTTCGGGGCCGAACCCTGGACCGAGCAGATGCGTCGTGAGATCGAGGAGCGGTTCGCGATCGACGCCGTGGACATATACGGGCTGTCGGAGGTCATGGGGCCCGGGGTCGCGCAGGAGTGCGTGGAGACCAAGGACGGGCTGCATGTGTGGGAGGACCACTTCTACCCCGAGATCGTCGACCCGATCACGGGCGTGGTGCTGCCCGACGGCGAGGAGGGCGAGCTGGTGTTCACCTCCCTCACGAAGGAGGCCATGCCCGTCATCCGGTACCGCACCCGGGACTTGACGCGGCTGCTGCCGGGGACCGCCCGGGTGTTCCGGCGGATGGAGAAGATCACCGGGCGCAGCGACGACATGGTCATCCTGCGCGGGGTCAATCTCTTTCCCACCCAGATCGAGGAGATCGTGCTCCGGACGCCGGGTGTGGCACCCCACTTCCAGCTGCGGCTCACCCGTGAGGGCCGGCTCGACGCCCTGACCGTTCGGGCGGAAGCCCGCCCCGACGCGTCCTCCGAGACCCGGGACGCCGCCGCACGGGCCATCGCGGCCGCCGTGAAGGACGGCATCGGGGTGTCGGTCGCCGTGGAGATCGTCGAACCGGAGTCGCTGGAACGCTCCGTGGGCAAGATCCGGCGCATCCAGGACCTGCGTCCCCGCTAGGTCGTGTCCGCAAGGTCACGTCAGACGCCGCGGGGCAGGCGGGACTTTGCGGACACAGCCCAGGCGCCCTCGGGATCGGTCCCGTCGAGGTCAGTCTTCGGCGAACCGGTCCCGCAGCTCCCGCTTGAGGATCTTCCCGCTCGCGTTGCGCGGAAGTCCGTCCACGAACACCACGCGCTTCGGCGCCTTGAAGTGGGCGAGCTTCTCGCGCGCGTGGTCGATCAGTTCGGTGTCGCTCACCTCGCCGCGCGGGACGACGACCGCCGTGACGGCCTCGATCCACCGCTCGTCGGGCAGGCCGATCACCGCGACCTCGGCGACGCCCTCGTGGGTGTACAGGGCGTCCTCGACCTCACGTGAAGCGACCAGTACGCCACCGGAGTTGATGACGTCCTTCACCCGGTCGACGATCGTGAAGTAGCCGTGCGCGTCGCGCACCGCGAGGTCCCCGGAGCGGAACCAGCCGTCCCGGAAGGCCTCCGCGGTCTCCTCGGGCTTGTCCCAGTAGCCCTCGCACAACTGCGGGGAGCGGTAGACGATCTCGCCGGAGGTGCCGTCGGGCACGTCCGCGCCGTTCTCGTCGACCACCCGGGCGTCAACGAAGAGGACGGTTCGGCCGCAGGAGTCCATCCGGCCCTTGTGCTCATCGGGGGCCAGCACCGTGGCCAGCGGGCCGATCTCGCTCTGCCCGAAGCAGTTGTAGAAGGCCAGCTTCGGCCATCGTTCACGCAGCCGCTCCAGGACCGGCACGGGCATGATCGAGGCGCCGTAGTACGCCTTGCGCAGTCCGTCGAGGTCTCGGGTCGCGAAGTCGGGGCGGCCCGCGAGACCGATCCACACCGTGGGCGGGGCGAACAGGCTGTCGGCGCGGCCGGCCTCGATCAGGTCGAAGAGCCGGTCGCCGTCGGGCGACTCCAGAATGATGTTGGTGGCGCCGACCGCCAGGTACGGCATGAGGAACACGTGCATCTGCGCCGAGTGGTACAGCGGCAGCGAGTGGACGGGACGGTCGCCGGGGCTCAGGTCGAGGGCGGTGATCGCGCTCAGGTACTCGTGGACCAGGGCGCGGTGGGTCATCATCGCGCCTTTCGGGAGGGCCGTCGTACCCGAGGTGTAGAGCAGCTGGACCAGGTCCTCGCTGCGCGGCTCCGGGCCGTCGTGGACGGCCGCCGTGGCCTGCCGTGCCAGGAGTGAGTCGTCGGCGTCGCGCAACGGCATCGTACGGACGCCGTCGGGAAGCCGGCCGGCCAGGCCGGGGTCGGCGAGGACCAGGGAGCTGCCGGACTGACGGACGATGTAGGCGAGATCGTCGCCGGTGAGGTTCTGGTTGACGGGGACGTGCACGAGGCCGGCGCGGGCGCACGCCAGGAAGGCGATCAGATACGCGCTCGAGTTGTGGCCGTAGGCGGCCACCCGGTCGCCGGGGGTGAGGTCCTGGTCGAGCAGGACGCCGGCCGCGCGGGAGACGGCCTCGTCGAGTTCCTGGTACGTCCAGGCACGCTCGCGGTCCTCGACCGCGACGCGGGCCGGGGTGCGTCGGGCGCTGCGGCGCAGCACTCCGTCAACCGTGCTGCCGTGTCCTGGCGTCATGACACATGATCCTCGGTGCGTCGAAGGGACGGGTCAAGAAGGATGCCCGACACTGACCGGGGACACATACCCGTTGGTACGCTCAACGGCTCCTTCCCTCAATGACGTTGGGAGGCACCATGCACACCCGCCCCAGACGGCTCGTCGTCGCGGCCGTCGCCCTGCTCGCCACCGTGGCCGGGCTGCCCGCGGCCGCGTCCGACCGGCAGGACCCGCAGGATCGGCACAACCGGCACGAACAGCTCTCGCACGGCGGTCTGTCCGCCCAAATCCGCTATACCGAGTACGGCATTCCGCACATAGTCGCCAAGGACTACAGGTCCATGGGCTTCGGCACCGGTTGGGCGCAGGCCGCCGACCAGGTGTGCACGCTCGCCGACGGGTTCGTGACCGTGCGCGGCGAGCGTTCGCGCTTCTTCGGCCCGGACGCGGCGACCGACTTTTCGCTGTCCTCGGCCACCACGAACCTCTCCAGCGACCTGTACTTCCGCGGCGTACGTCAGGCCCGCACGGTGGAGAAGCTGCTCGCCGAGCCCGCGCCGCGCGGCCCGAGCCGGCAGGTCAAGGACCTCATGCGCGGCTTCGCCGCCGGGTACAACTCCTGGCTGAAGCAGAACAGGATCACCGACCCCGCGTGCAAGGGCGCCGCCTGGGTGCGGCCGATCACCCCGCTGGACGTGGCCGCCCGCTCCTACGCCTTCGCGGTGCTCGGCGGCCAGGGTGGCGCCGCGGACGACATCACCTCGGCCCAACCGCCTATCGGTCCGGCCGCCCGCGGCAAGGGCATCGGGACGAGCCCGGACGCCGCGGCCCTGATCCGGGCCGTGCGCGAACGGACCGGCGACGCGGACATGGGATCGAATGCGGTCGCCTTCCAGGGTGACACCACGGCCAACGGGCGCGGTCTGCTGCTGGGCAACCCGCACTACCCGTGGCACGGCGGACGCCGCTTCTGGCAGGCGCAGCAGACGATTCCGGGCGAGCTCGACGTCGCCGGCGGGTCGCTGCTCGGGTCGCCGGCGATCTCCATCGGCTACAACTCCCATGTGGCGTGGAGCCACACCGTCGCTACGGGTGTCCCGTTCAATCTGCACAGGCTGACGCTGGATCCGGCCGACCCCACGGTCTACCTGGTGGACGGCAAGGCCGAGCGGATGAAGAAGCGGACGGTGACCGTCGCGGTCAAGGGCGGTGCGCCCGTGAGCCGCACCCAGTGGTGGACGCGGTACGGCCCGGTGGTCGCGTCCGCCGACGGTGACCTCCCGCTGCCCTGGACGGCGACGACGGCGTACGCGCTCAACGACCCGAACGCGGCCAACATGCGGTTCGCCGACACCTCGCTCGGCTTCAGCAAGGCGCGCAGTACGGCCGACGTGCTGGCGACCCTCGCCCGGCACCAGGGGCTCCCGTGGGTGAACACCATCGCAGCGGACCGCTCGGGGCACTCCCTCTACACCCAGTCGCAGGTACTTCCCCGCATCACCGACGACCTGGCGGCGCGGTGCTCCACGGACCTCGGCAAGGTCACCTACCCGGCCGCGGGGCTGGCGGTCCTCGACGGCTCCCGCGGCGACTGCGCGCTCGGCAGCGACGCCGACGCCGTCCAGGCCGGCATCTTCGGGCCCGCCCGCATGCCGACGCTGAAGGACGCGCCGTACGCGGAGAACTCCAACGACAGCGCCTGGTTGGCCAACGCCGACCGGCCGCTCACCGGCTACGAGCGGGTCTTCGGCCCCATCGGCACGCAGCGCTCCCTGCGCACCCGCGGTGCGGTCGAGGACGTGGCGGCGATGGCGGAGCGCGGCGGTCTGACCGTCCGGGATCTGGAGCGCCAACAGTTCAGAAACCGGGTGCCGGCAGCCGCCCTGGCCGCGACCGACACGGCGAAGGCGTGTGCCACGCTGCCGGGCGGTACGGCAACGGGCAGCGACGGCAAGGCGGTTGACGTCTCCGAGGCCTGTCCGGTGCTCACGGCGTGGGACCGCACCATGGACACCGGCAGCCGGGGTGCCCTGCTCTTCGACCGGTTCTGGCGGAAGCTGACGGCGAAGGTGCCGGCCGCGCAGCGGTGGAAGGTGCCGTTCTCACCGGCGGACCCGGTGCGCACCCCGAACACCCTGAACACCGGGGCTCCCGGTTTCGCCACGGCCCTCGCGGACGCGGTCGCCGAACTGCGGGCGGCCGGCATCGCCCTCGACTCCCGCCTCGGAGAGCACCAGTTCGTCGTACGCAACGGTCAGCGCATCCCCGTGCCGGGCGGCACCGAAGGACTCGGTGTGTGGAACAAGATCGAGCCGGTGTGGAACGCTGCGCAGGGCGGCTACACCGAGGTGACGACCGGCTCCAGCCACATCCAGGCGGTGGGCTGGGACAACAGCCGCTGTCCGGTGGCCCGCACGCTGCTGACGTACTCTCAGTCGTCGAACCCGAACTCGGCCCACTTCCGGGATCAGACGCGGTTGTTCTCGGGTGAGAGGTGGGTGACGGCGCGGTTCTGTGAGGCGGACATCCTGTCGTCGCCTGCCCTGAAGGTTGTCCGCGTGCGCGAACGCTGAGCGACTGTGGTCCCGTCCCGTCTGGGGCGGGACCACATTTGAGTGACGGATGAGCACGGCCGTCGATGCACGATTCACAAACGACCATTTCGCCGAATGCTTCTTTTGCCTCTCTGTGCTCCTGTGCGCCCCTTTGGAGAAAGGTTTCGGGAAACCGAACACCGCTCGGACTGGGCAGGACTTGTCTCAAGGATCAAGTCCGTGGCGCGTTCAGCGATTTCGCGTGCCGCGTCAGGCAGGAGGTATTCATGAGCCGTGTTGTCCCCGCACAGGAGCGAGTATGGCGGACAGGTACTGCTCCAGGCATATTCCCCGTCCTCGGTCACGGTATCGCCTTGTTCCGCCGACCGCTTGCGTTTCTGAATTCTTTGCCCTCGTACGGGGATCTGGTCGAGATACGGCTGGGCCCCCAGCGTGCCTGGATGGTGTGCCACCCCGAGTTGGTCCACGAGATGCTCAAGGATCCGCACACCTTCGACAAGGGGGGCCCGCTCTACGACAGGCTCGGGAAGCTGATGGGCGACGGCCTCGTCACCTGCCGACAGCCGACACATCGGGAGAAGCGCAGGCTGTTGCAGCCCGCCTTCCGCCCTTCGCACGTCGCCGAGTACACGGACCTGGTGACCGAGGAGGCCGACGCGGCGTGCCGCGCATGGTCCGACGGTCAGCACATCCCTGTCACCGAGGCGATGATGGCGCTCACGACACGGGTGACCAGCCGTGTCCTCCTCTCCGACTCCCTGGACGACCGGACGACCGCCGAGGTGCGGGACTGTCTCACGGCGGTCGTCCGCGGCCTCTTCGTCCGCACCGTCGTACCGATCGACGCCCTGTTCCGCCTCCCCACCCCCGCCAACCGCCGCTATCGGCGCGCGCTCTCGCGCCTGCACGAGATCATCGACGCGGCGATAGCGGAGCGTCGCCGGGGAGCCGACCACGACGACGTGCTGGGCACGCTGCTGAAGGCCGCGAACGGCGACGGACCGACGACGGCGATCAGCGATCAGGAGGTCCACGATCACCTGATCACGCTGCTGCTGACGGGCGTCGAAACCCAGGCGCTGGCCCTGGCCGGCGCCTTCAGTCTGCTGGCCCGCAATCCGGAGGCGGAGCGACGTCTGCACGCCGAGCTCGACTCCCTCCTCGCCGAGGGCCGGCGGCCCCGTGCCGAGGATCTGCCGCGCCTCGTCTACACCCGGTGCGTCGTCTCCGAAACGCTGCGTCACTCGTCGCCCGGTTGGCTGTTCACGCGCGTCGCCACCAAGGAGACGGAACTCGGCGGATGCCGCCTGCCCAAGGGCGCCACCGTCCTGTACAGCCCCCACCTCCTGCACCACGATCCCTCGTCGTTCCCGGAACCCGAGCGTTTCGATCCCGACCGCTGGTTGCCGGGGCAGCCCACCGCCGAAGAACGTCGCGCGATGATGCCGTTCTCCGCGGGCAGCCGCAAATGCCTCGGTGACGAGTTCGCGATGGTGGAGGCCACCCTCGCGCTCGCGACCATCGCCGGCCGCCGGCGCCTGCGTCATCTCCCGGACCGCGCCGAACGGAAACAGCGCCCCGGGATCACCATGGGACCGCGTTCACTGGTCATGGTCTGCGAACCCCGATCGGCAGGTGACCACGTTGTCGACCAGGCATGAGGAAATCGCGCTGGCCGTACCGGACGGAATGCCGGACTCCAATCTCCGGGACCTGATCGACACCAACCTCCGCATGCCCTACCCGTTCCGGCGGAACCCTCATGAAACCGAGGCCGCGGCCGTGGTCGACTCATGGCTGCGGGTATGGGGGCTGACGGACGAACCGGATGTGGCGGTGATGATCGCCCGCACTCGCCCCGCCGAACTCGCGAGCTACACCAGCCCCACCGTGGATTCCGGCGTCCTTCAGATTGTGGCCCAGCAGATCGCCTATCAGTTCGTCTTCGACGACCTCGCCGAGGACCTGGGCCGAAGCTCTCCGGGCAGGCTGCTGCCCATGCTGTGCGAGAGTGTCGCGATTCTGCGGGACGGGCGACCGCCCAGCAGTCGCCTCGGAGCCGCCCTGACCGATCTCCACCGCCAGGTCCGGGAACGGTGCTCACCCGCGCAGGCCGCGCGATGGGCCTGGCAGAGCTGCGAATACGTGCACGGCCTGTTGTACGAGTCCGTGGCCCAGACCCAGCCCCTTGTGCTGCGCACCGACGACTGCACCTCCATACGCTCGCTGACTGCGGGCGTCGAGCCGTTCTACCCGCTGTACGAGGGCGCCCGAGCGAGCGAACTGAGCGACGCCGAGGTGCATCATCCCGTCGTGCGGCGACTGAGCCGGCTGTCTGCCGACGTGGCGGTGTGGACGGCCGACCTGTTCTCCGCGGTGAAAGAGCAGCACGCGGGCGAAATGATCAACCTTGCCCTGGCCCACCAGCGCGAACGGCGGTGCTCCCTGCCGGCCGCCGTGCTCCTGACCATCGAGGAGATCAACAGCACGATCGAGCAGTTCGAAAGGCTCCGTGCCGGGATCAAACCGGTGTTGAGCCCCACGGGCATCGGCTATGTGGAGGGCATGATCGGCTGGATCCGCGGGTGCTACGACTGGGCCCGCACCGTGCCTCGCTACGCGGATGTGACGTCGGTGCCCGCCGTGCCGTAGTCCAGCCTGTCGAGCTCCCGCCGGTACTCCACCCGGGAGACGTCCATCCGTGTCCACTACCCAGCGGGCGGGCGTTCTCCCACCTATCAATTCACGATTCACCCTATGGTGCCCAATTCGTACTGCCACACCTCGGCGGGGCGTACGCTCGGCTCCTCCGAGCCGAACGACAGAAGGCGGTACGGCACATGGCGATGGAGCCTCGGCACCCGATCACGGAGCAACGGACGTTGATCGAGCGCCGACGGGAACTTCAAGCCCTCGACGCCGCGTTCAAGGAACTGCGACGCACCACGGACGGTGGGTCGCAAGCCAGGCACAGGGGGCTGCTCGCCTTCAGCGGGCCGGCCGGACTGGGCAAGACAGCACTCATCACGCAGGCACGTGAGCGCGCCCTGGCATCGGGCTTCACCGTGCTGTCGGGCAGGGGCGGGGAGAAGGAACAGGGTTCGGCGTTCCGCGTGGTGCGCCAACTCGTGCAGCCCACGCTGGCGAGGATGGACGGAGCAGAACTCCGCTCCTTCCTGGGAAGCTGGTACGACGTCATGGCCGCCGTGCTCGGGCTCGAAGCGAGGGGCCCCGCCGCCGCACCGGATCCGACCGGGGTCCGCGAAGGCCTCGACTGGGTCATGACGTGCCTCACCATCAAAAAGGCACCCGTCGTCCTGCTCCTGGACGACCTGCACTGGGCGGACGTCGAGTCCCTGAGCTGGCTCGATTCCTTCGCGTCACGGGTCGATGACCTCCCCCTGCTGATCGTGGTCGCCTACCGGCCCGACGAACTGCCGTCCGAAGCGGGCGAACTCCGTACGCTCGTCGGACATCACGCCGACCGCCCCCACGACCTCGCATGCCTCACCGCCGACGGCGTGGCACAGATCATCAGGAGCCAAGTCGGCGAGAGAGCCGAGGACGTGTTCTGCAAGGAATGCTGGTCGGCCACCGGAGGGAGCCCCTTCGAGACGGTGGAGCTCGCCATCGGCCTGGCCGAGCGGAAACTGAGCGGCAGCGAGCACGACCTGCCCGCGATGCGTGAACTGGCCGCCGCGATCAAGGGACCGGGGCTGATCGAGCGTCTGGAAGCCCTCGACACCGCGACCGTCCGCTTCGCGCACTCCGCTGCCGTGCTGGGGTCGCCGTTCTCACCACAGCTCGCAGCGAGCATCGCGGTACTCGGCGACGAGACCGCCGCCGAGGCGACCCAGAAGCTGCGCGCGGCCCGGATCCTCACCGACGGCCACGGCCCCGAGGGTGAGCTCGAGTTCGTCCACCCGCTGATCACCACGACGATCTACCGGTCCATCCGCTCCGGCTTCCGGGCCGGTCTGCACAACGCGGCCGCGGAGGCCGTCCTGAACGCGGGCTACGGCCCTACCGCCGCCGCCCGGCATCTGCTGGAGGTGCCCTGCGAGGGCAACCCCGAGACGGTGGAATGCCTGCGCAAGGCCGCTCGCGAGTACCTCGGCGCCGGGGCGACCGAGGCCGCCAGGCGTATGCTCACCCGTGCGCTGAAGGAACCACCGATCCCGGAGGACCGCGCGGCGGTCCTGCACGAACTCGCGTGCGCCACGTTCCTGATCGAGCCCACGGCCACGGTACGGCATCTCCGCCAGGCGCTGGCGGAGCCGGACGTCGACCCCGACCTGCGCGCCTCCATCGTCTACCGGCTGACGACGGCGCTCGCCCACACCGATCGGATGGACGAGGCCGCGACCGTGGCCGCCGAGGAGGCCCGGAAGGCCACGAATCCGCGTGTCAAGCTGCGCATGCAGGCCGATCAGTTCGTCTGGAGCACGATGCGCGCCGACGATCCCGACTCACCCGCCCGCTCCCGGAGGCTGGCGCGGCTGGCCGAGCAGCTGCCCGGCCGCAGCCTGGAGGAGCGCTACATCCTGGGGCTGCGGGCCTGGGATGCCGTCCTGCGCGGCGAACCGCGCCGGACCGCCCTCACCTACGCGGAGAAGTCCCTGCGCGGCGGCATGAGCTGGACCGATGAGAACCGGGGCTTCGAGGTACCCCTCTCGGTCGCCCTGGTGTTCATGTACGGCGACCAGCCGCGACGGGCCGAGGAGCTGTTCCAGCAGGGGATCGCGGAGTGCGTGGGCAAGGGCTGGCACGGCTCCCACCTGGCCTTCGGCCAGAGCATCGCCGCCTACGTCCGGTACCACCGGGGTTGTCTGGCCGAAGCCGAGGACCTGGTACGGGAAGGCCTGCGCATCGCCGACAAGGTGGACGGCGTCGTGGCCGCCCAGTGGTACGGCATCAGCGTCCTGATCCAGACGTTGCTGGCCCGTGGACGGATCAGCGAGGCTCGCGTGCTCGCCGACGACCACCACTTCGGTGAGATGGCTCCGAACGCCGTCATCTATCCCGATCCGCGCACCGTGTACGCGGAACTGCTTTTGGCGGAGGGACGGCACGCGGAAGCGGCGGCGCTGCTGTCCGCGGTGGGGAACTGGCTGGACGGACGGGCCTGGCGCAACCCGGCCTGGTGCCCGTGGCAGCTGCGGCTCGCGACCGCGCTCGCCTCCACCGCCCCGGACGAGGCGATCCATCACGCCCAGGACGCCGTCAAGCGTGCCCGGGACTTCGGCGCCGCCTCCACCGTCGGGCAGGCGCTGCACACCCTCGCCGAGGTGACCGGCGGGCCGGCCGCACTCGACCTGTACGCGGAGGCGATCGACCACCTGGAGCAGTCCCCCGCCGCGTACGAACTCGCGCGCGCCCAAGTCGGCCACGGCGCCGCGCTGTCCCGCAACGGGCAGCTCCAGGAGGCCGCCGACCGGCTCTACCAGGGTCTGGAGGGCGCCGTCCACTGCCGAGCCGACGGGCTCGCCGCCCGCGCGCGGGAGGAACTCTCGACGGCCGGTCTGCGCCCGCTGCCCCTGCGCTACGTGCAGGCGGACACACTGACCGCGCGGGAGCACCGTACGGCCGAACTGGCCGCCGAGGGACGCCCGGTGACGGTGATCGCCACGGAGATGCACCTGACCGAGCAAGGCGTGCGGCAGTTGCTGTCCAGCGTGTACCGCAAGATCGGCACCGACGCCGCAGGCCTCGCCAGGGCGTTGGAGGCACCGCCTCGTATGCGTCCTTGACGTCACACGGGGCGCGTGCGCCCCTCCCAGTAAGGTTCCCGCAACCGCCGCTTGTACAGCTTCCCGTTGGGATCCCGCGGCATCTCGGCGATGAAGTCCACGCTCTTGGGGCGCTTGTACCCGGCGAGTTGGCCGGCACAGTGGTCGAGGATCGCGGCGGCGAGGGCCGGGCCGGGTTCATGGCCGGGAGCCGGTTCGACGACGGCCTTGACCTCCTCGCCCCAGTCGTCGTGCGGGATGCCGAAGGCGGCGGCGTCGGCGACGGCCGGGTGGGCGAGCAGGGCGGACTCGATCTCGGCGGGGTAGATGTTGACCCCGCCGGAGATGATCATGTCGATCTTGCGGTCGCGGAGGAAGAGATAGCCGTCCTCGTCGAGACAGCCGAGGTCGCCCACGGTGAAGAAGTCGCCGATGCGGTTCTTCCGCGTCTTGGCCTCGTCCTTGTGATAGCTGAAGCCGCCGGTGTTCATCTTCAGGTAGACGGTGCCGAGTTCGCCGGGCGCCAGCCGGTTACCGTCGTCGTCGAAGATCGCGAGTTCGCTGATCGGCCAGGCCTTGCCGACCGTGCCGGGCTTCTTCAGCCAGTCCTCGGCGGTCGCGAAGGCCCCGCCGCCCTCGCTCGCGGCGTAGTACTCCTCCACGCAGTGGCCCCACCACTCGATCATGGCCCGTTTCACATGGTCGGGGCACGGGGCGGCGCCGTGGATGGCGTGCCGCATGGAGGAGACGTCGTAGCGGCGCCTTACGTCCTCCGGAAGCGCGAGGAGGCGGTGGAACTGGGTCGGGACCATGTGGGTGTGCGTGCACTCGTGGGCGTCGATCAGACGGAGCATGTCCTCCGGTGTCCACTTGTCCATCAGGACCAGCCCGTGCCCGATGTGCAGGGACGCGCCCGCGAACTGGAGGACCGCGGTGTGGTAGAGCGGCGAGCAGACGAGGTGCACGTTGGCGTCGAACGGATTGATGCCGAAGATGCCGAGGAAGCCGCCCAGGTAGGACTCCTCGGGCGGTTTGCCGGCCAGCGGGCGGCGGATGCCGCGGGGGCGCCCCGTCGTGCCCGAGGTGTAGTTCATGACCCAGCCGAGCTCGCGTTCCGCGGGTGCCGACTCCGGTTGTCCGTCGACGAGTTCGCCGTACGGCCGGAAGCCCTCGACCTCGCCGACGGCGTACCGGTGGGTGGCCGGGAGGCCGGCCTCGTCGGCGGCCTGGCGGGCCGGCTCGGCGAAACGCTCGTGGGCGATGAGCACCTTGGCGCCGGAGTCGGCGACGATCCAGGCGATCTCGGGCCCGACGAGGTGGTGGTTGACGGGGACCAGGTAGAGGCCGGCCTGGGTGGCGGCCAGGTAGGCCGTGAAGAACTCGACGCTGTTGGGGAGGACGACCGCGAAGGCGTCACCGCGTCCGAGACCGGCCGCGCGCAGGCCGTGCACGAGACGGTTGGCGGCGGCGTGCAGACGTCCGGCGGTCCACTGCTCGCCGTCGGGGGCGACGAGGACCGGGCGGTCGGGATCGGCGGCGGCCTGGGCCCAGAAGCCGACCGGAGGGGTGCTCACGGTGGGGGTGGCGGGGGTGTTCGTCACTGGCCGCTCCTTCCGGCGATGCGGTTGATGCGCTGCACGGCCTGTTCGAAGCCGCGGGTGAGGTCGTCGACGACGGCCTGGACACTGCGTTCGCTGTTCATCCGGCCCACGATCTGGCCGACGGGTGTGCCGAGCAGCGGCTCGACCTCGTACTTCTGGATCCGGGAGACGGCCTCGGCCACGAGGAGTCCCTGCAGGGGCATGGGGAGGGTGCCGGGCCCGTCCGGGTCGTCCCAGGCGTCGGTCCACTCGGTGCGCAGCTGGCGTGCGGGCTTGCCGGTCAGGGCGCGGGAGCGGACGGTGTCGCCCGACCCGGCGGCGAGCAGTTTGCGGGTCAGGCCGGGGGAATGCATGTCGGCCTCTGTGGTGGTCAGCCACATGGAGCCCAGCCACACACCCTGGGCGCCGAGAGCGAATGCCGCCGCAACCTGTTGGCCGCTCCCGATACCTCCGGCCGCCAGTACGGGCAGAGGGTCGACCGCCTCCACCACCTCCGGGGTGAGCACCATGGAGGCGATCTCACCGGTGTGGCCGCCCGCCTCGTAGCCCTGGGCGACGACGATGTCGATCCCGGCCTCGGCGTGTTTGCGGGCGTGCCGGGCGCTGCCCGCGAGTGCGGCGACGAGCACGCCCCGGTCATGGGCGCGTTCCACGACATCCGTGGGCGGTGACCCGAGGGCGTTGGCGAGCAGCTTGATCGGATAGTCGAAGGCGACCTCGAGCTGGGTGCGGGCGACCTGCTCCATCCACCCGGTGATCCGCCAGCCGGACGCCTCCCCGTCGGCCAGTTCGGGCACGCCGTACTTGGCGAGGGTGTCCTGGACGAACTGCCGGTGCCCTTCCGGGATCATCGCCTCGACGTCGGCTTCCGTGACGCCCTCGACCTTCTTCGCGGGCATGACGACGTCCAGCCCGTAGGGCCTGCCGTCGACATGCGCCTCGACCCAGTCGAGGTCGCGTTTGAGGTCGTCGGGGGCGGTGTAGCGGACCGCGCCGAGCACTCCGAAACCGCCGGCCCGGCTGATGGCCGCGGCGACGGCGGGGAACGGCGTGAAGCCGAAAATGGCGTGCTCGACTCCCAGTTTCTTGCTCAGCTCCGTCTGCATGGGCGCAGAATGCCGCAGACCTCCGGACGACGGAAGGCCTTTTCTGATACACCGTCAGATCTCTGGGGCGACCGTCCCGTTGACACGACTCCGACCTGACAGGAAAGTTTCACCACGCAAGGTGATCCCGGAAAGATACTTTCAGCCGGAGTGGCGGGAGGAACCTCGATGACCGACGGCAGAACCGGACTGACCAGGCGTCGACTGGGCCGGGCCGCGATGGCCTTGGGCGGAGCTCTGGCCATCGCGCCCTTGCCCGCGGGACCGGCGGCGGCAGCCGCGGCGGCGCGCACCTCAAGCCCCACCCTGCGCCACGGCTCCCCCGAACGCGCCGGCCTCCTCCCCACCCACCTCCGCCGGCTCGTCACCGACGCGGAGAGGTTCCTGGGCCCCTCCCCCAAGCACCCCTGGTACGCCGGTGCCGTGCTGCTCGCCGGCCGCGGCGGCACCGTGGCCCTGCACCAGCCCATCGGGATGGCCGTGCGCTACGAGGCGTATGACGAGGAGACCGACACCGGGGTCGAATTCCCCGCCGCCCGGCAGATCCCGATGGCCGAGGACACCGTCTTCGACCTGGCCTCGGTGTCCAAGCTGTTCACCTCGATCCTCGCCGTGCAGCAGATCGAACGGGGTGAGCTCGGGCTGGAGGCCACGGTCGCGTCATACCTCCCGGACTTCGGCCGCGCGGGCAAGCAGGACGTCACGATTCGTCAGCTCCTGACGCACACCTCGGGGTTCCGCGCCTGGATCCCGCTCTACAACGCGCCGACGTACGAGGAGAAGCTCCAACTCGTCTGGAACGAGGCGCCGCTGAATCCGCCGGGTACCAAGTACCTCTATTCGGACCTGAATCTGATCTCCCTCCAGCTCGTCCTGGAGAAGATCACCGGCAGGAGCCTCGACGCGCTTCTCCGCGACGAGATCACCGGCCCGCTCGGCATGCGCCGCACCCGCTACAACCCGCCCGCCGCCTGGAAGCCGCGGACCGCGGCGACCGAGGACGCCAGGCTGCCGTGGTCCGGCCTGGACCGTGGGCTCGTATGGGGCGAAGTGCACGACGAGAACGCCTTCAGTCTGGGCGGGGTCGCGGGCCACGCCGGCGTCTTCTCGAACGCGTGGGACCTGGCCGTCCTCGGGCGGACGCTGCTCAACGGCGGCGCATACGGACGATGCCGCATCCTGGAGCCGGAGTCGGTGGAGCTGATGTTCACCGACTTCAACACCGCCTTCCCCGGTGACGAACACGGCCTCGGCTTCGAGCTCTACCAGCACTGGTACATGGGCGCCATGGCCACCCCGCGCACAGCGGGACACACCGGCTTCACCGGCACCTGTCTCGTCCTCGACCCGACGACCGACTCCTTCCTCGTCGTGCTCGGCAACTCGGTCCACCCGGTGCGCAGTTGGCGCTCCGGCTCCGCGCCCCGGGTCGCCGCCGCCGACAACATGGCCCGTGCCGTTGCGGTCCGTCCGCGCCACGGCCGTACGGCATGGTTCTCGGGCATGGCGGCCGCCACCAGCGCGACGCTCGCGCTTCCCTCCCTCGACACGTCCTCCGGCGAGGCGGAGCTGCACTGCGCCCTGTGGTGGGACACCGAGCCTCAGGCGGACGTCCTCGTCCTGGAGTCCACGACGGACGGCGGCACGACCTGGGCTCCGCTCCCCTTCACGACGAAACGCCCGGGCGAGCGCACTCAGGCCCACCCGAGCGGCACGGTCACCGGCTGGTCGGGCCGCGTCTGGCACCGCCTCACGGCGCAACTCCCCGCGCACCGGCAGCTGGTACTCCGCTGGCGGTACGCCACGGACAAGCTGTACGTGGGCCGTGGTGCGTACGTCGACGGTCTGCACGTCGAGACAGCGCACTCCGTTCTCTTCGACGAGGCCCGGCCCGCGGACGCGGCACGGATCACGGCAAGCGGGTGGACCCCCTCAGGGAACTGACCGTGAATTGACGGTGACGGGGCCGACGACGGGGTGGGCGAAGGTCTTGCGGAGCGTGGGCGTGGCGGTCACGTCGTGGGCCGGCCGCCCACAGCCGGGTGAACTCCTCGCTGCGGTCCAGGAGTTCGCCGATCAGCGCGGCGAGTTCCGGGTCGTCGGGGTAGCGGGCCGCGGCGGCGCGCAGTCGCTGCGTCGAGTTCCGTGCGAACTCGGCCACGTCCGGGACGCCGTAGAGCGACCGCGCGTCCTACGTCACCGGCGTGATCCTGCGGGTGGACGGCGGCGTCCGGGCCTGAGCAGGGCCGGTCTCAGTCGCCGACCGCCTCCAGTACCGCCATCGCCGCGTTGTGCCCCGGCACCCCGCTGACCCCTCCCCCACGCACCGCGCCCGCCCCGCACAGCAGCACGTTCGGGTGGCGGGTCTCCACGCCCCAGCGGCCGGTGTCCTCCTGGGCGTACGGCCACGCCAGGTCGCGGTGGAAGATGTTGCCGCCGGGAAGGCGCAGGTCGTGCTCCAGGTCCAGCGGGGTGTTCGCCTCGATGCAGGGCCGTCCATCGGCGTCCGTCGCCAGACAGTCGGCGAGCGGCTCGGCGAGGTGGGCGTCCAGCTGGGCGAGCGTCGACTTCAGCAGTTCGTCGCGTACGGCGTCGTTGTCGCGCTCGAAGAGCCGGGCCGGGGTGTGCAGGCCGAACAGGGTGAGGGTCTGGTAGCCCCGTTCGACGAGGGCGGGGCCGAGGATCGTCGGATCGGTCAGCGAGTGGCAGTAGATCTCGGACGGCGGGGCGGCGGGGAGTTCGCCGGCGGCGGCCTGGGCGTGGGCCGTGGCCAGTTGGTCGTAGCCCTCGGCGATGTGGAAGGTGCCGGCGAAGGCCTCGCGCGGGTCGACGGAGCTGTCGCGCAGCCGGGGCAGGCGCTTGAGCAGCATGTTCACCTTGAGCTGGGCGCCCTCGGCGGCGGCCGGGGTGGTGCCGCCGGTGAGGGCGGCCAGTTCCTGCGGGGAGGCGTTCACGAGGACGTGCCGGGCGGCGGCGACGCCCTCGCCGTCGGCCGTGCGATAGCTGATCTCCGCCGTACGGCCGTCCGTGTCGATCCGTACCGCCTCGTGCCCGGTGACGACGACCGCGCCCGCCTCGCGCGCGGCCGTGGCCAGCGCGTCGGTGAGGGCGCCCATGCCGCCGACGGGGACGTCCCAGTCGCCGGTGCCGCCGCCGATCACGTGGTACAGGAAGCAACGGTTCTGCTTGAGCGAGGCGTCATGGGCGTCGGCGAAGGTGCCGATCAGGGCGTCCGTCAGGACCACGCCCCGGATCAGGTCGTCCGTGAAGCGGTCCTCGATCGCGACGCCGATCGGCTCCTCGAAGAGGGTCCGCCAGGCCTCCTCGTCGTCCACCCGGCGGCGCAGCTCCTCACGGCTGGGCAGGGGCTCGGTGAGCGTCGGGAAGACGCGCTTGGCGACCTCGCCGGTCATGGCGTAGAAGCGCCGCCAGGCCGCGTACTCGCGCTCGCCGCCGGTCAGCCGGGCGAACGCCTCCCGGGTGCGGCGCTCGCCGCCGCCCACGAGCAGTCCGGTCGGCTGTCCGTCCCGGTCCACGGGCGTGTACGAGGAGACGTCGCGGGTGCGGACGCGGAAGTCCAGGCCGAGGTCCCGGACGATCTTCTTGGGCAGCAGGCTGACCAGGTACGAGTAGCGGGAGAGCCGTGCGTCGACGCCGGCGAACGGGCGCGTGGAGACCGCGGCGCCTCCGGTCCGGTCCAGTCGCTCGAGGACCAGCACGGACCGTCCGGCCCGGGCCAGGTAGGCGGCGGCGACCAGGCCGTTGTGGCCTCCGCCGACGATGACGGCGTCGTACGTACGGTGTCCCGGGTGTCCCTCGTGTGCTGGCATGATTCTTCGTAACACGTGATGATCTAGGTCGGCCATAGGTGAGCGCGCGCCGGGGTCACGACCCGCCACCGGGCTTCACCCGCCTGAGGACGCCCGCTGCTGCCGCAGCACCGCCACCCTCCGGTACAGCTCGACCGCCTCCGCGCCCCGCCCGAGCTGCTCCAGGCAGTGGGCCTCGTCGTTCCGGCTGGCGAGGGTGTCGGGGTGGTCGGCGCCGAGGACGTGTTCGCGGGCGGTGGCCACCCTGCGGTACTCGGTGAGCGCGTCCGGCCAGCGGCCCAGCCAGCCGAGGCTCACCGCCACCTCGCGTCGGCTGACCAGGGTGTCGGTGTGGTCGGGTCCCAGCACGCGCTCACGGATCGCGCACACGTCCCTGGACTCGGCGAGGGCCTCCTCCCAGCGTCCGAGGCGCCCGAGGTTCACGCCGAGCCCGTGACGGGCGCGCAGGGTCTCGGGGTGGGCGGGGCCGTGCACGCGGGCGCGGTCGTCGATCAGGCCGAGGTAGAGCTGGAGGGCCTCCGCGCTGCGTCCGAGGCGGCCGAGGCTGATGCCGACCTCGTAGCGGGCGGCGAGTGTGTCGGGGTGGTCGGGGCCGAGGGCCTGGGCGCGGGCGTCGGCGACCTCGCGATAGGTCTGCAGGGCCTCGGCCCAGCGGCCCAACTGGCCGAGGGCGTAGGCGACTTCGTAGCGCGTGACCAGGGTGTCGGGGTGGTGCGGGCCGAGGACGCGGGCGCGTGCGACGGCGACCTCGCCGGCCATGCGGTACGAGTCCTCCAGACGGCCGAGCCTGCTCAGGTTGAAGGCGAGGTTGTGACGGCAGCGCAGCGTGTCGGGGTGGTCGGCGCCGATCGCGCGTTCCCGTGCCGACAGTACGGACGTGTAGACCTGGTGCGCGTCGAAGTGGCGGCCCAACTGGCCCAGCACGTAGGCCATTTCCTGCCGGGCGGCGAGCGTCTCGGGGTGGTCGGGGCCCAGGGAGAGGCTACGGGCGCGGGCGACGTGCTTGTACTCGCGCAGGGCGTCGGCGGCCCGGCCGGTGCGGCTGAGGGTGAAGGCGACCTCGTAGCGGCTGGCGAGGGTGTCCGGGTGGTCGACGCCGAGCAGGTGCTCACGCTCGGCGGCGACGGTCCGGTGCACCTCGCCCGCCTCGCTCCAGCGGCCCAGTCGGCCGAGGCTGAGACCTGCGTTGTGCCGTCCGGCCAGCGCGGCGAGCGCCGCAGCCGAGGGGGTGGGCGCCTCGTCGGGTACGGGGGCCTCCTCGGGCCGGCCGGTCGTGGGCCGTGGGATCCACTCGCCGGTGAGGCCGGCCCCGGCGTCCGGAGGTGTGGTGCGCAGGCCCGCGCCGGTGGCCTTGTGGCCGGTGGTCATGCCGCGGGTCCAGGACGGCAGGCGGGGCTCGCGGGTCACGGGCGCCGGGGGCCTGAGGTCCGGCTGCGGGGTCACCACGGTCGGCACATACGTCGGTGTCGTACGGCCCAGACCGATGCGGCGGCCCAACTCGCGTCCGTCGTGCGGGCGTTCCTCGGGGCGTTTGGCCAGCAGGTCGAGGATGACCTGCTCGAAGTACTCGGGCAGCTCGGCGCGGTGGCTGCGCGGCGGGCGGGGCACGGTGTCGCGGTGGCCGACGAGGATCGCCCAGGGGTCGTCCAGGTCGAACGGCGGCACTCCGGTGGCGATCTCGTACAGCACGCATCCCAGCGAGTACAGGTCGCTGCGCTGGTCCACCTCCTCCCCGCCGATCTGCTCCGGCGACATGTAGTGCGGGGTGCCCATCGCGATGCCGGTGCCGGTCAGCCGGGAGGTGAAGCCGATGTCATGGGCGAGGCGCGCTATGCCGAAGTCGCAGATCTTCACCGTGCCGTCGGCGAGCCGCATGATGTTCGCGGGCTTCAGGTCGCGGTGCACGATGCCCTGCTGGTGGGTGTAGGCGAGGGCGGCGGCGACCTGGTCGGCGATCTCGACGACGTCCGGGACGGGCAGCGGATGGTGTTTGTTGTCCTCCAGGAGCTGGCTGAGGTTGCGGCCCTGGAGGAGCTCCATGACCAGGAAGAGGACCCCGTCGGACTCGCCGAAGTCGTGGACCACGGTCACGCCGCGGTGCTGGAGCGCCGCGGCCACCCGGGCCTCGCGGCGAAACCGCTCCCGCAGGACACGCGTGAAGGAGTGGTCGTGCTGCGGTCCCAGCGGCTTGAGGCACTTCACGGCGACATGCCGGCCCAGCGACTCGTCGCGCGCACGCCACACCTCGCCCATACCGCCCCGCCCGATCGGATCGAGCAGTCGGTACCGGCCCTGGATCAGCCTGCTGTCCCCCATCGCCCGCGATCGCCCCCCGTCACGGTCAGCCTTGCCCTCCCCCGGCTCGTCCAGTATGGCGAGCTATCGTCCGAGTTTGTACGGTGCCGGGCGCGAGCCGGGGCCGAGTCGTGCCATGGCGCGCAGGATGTGTTTGGGCGGGAGTTGCCAGCGCAGACGTGCGGGAACAGCGCGCAGCAGGGTGCCCGTGGCACGCAACTGGCGGGTGACGGCGGCGGGTTTCGGCGCCGGTCTGCCGTACAGCTCATGGGCGTACGGTGGCAGAGCGGCGTACGCCAGGTGTGCCACGCGCCGCCACAGCACCTCGCGCGCCGGGACGAGCAGGGGGTGCGTCGGCGGGCGGAGCAGGAAGTCGTCCACCGCGCGTGCCTCGGATCCGCACGCGAGCTCGGGCAGGACCTTCTCGAAGTACGCCGCCATCTCGGCCCGGTTCGCCGGTACGGCGTCGGGATCCAGGCCCACCAGGCGGGCGCTGACCCGGTGTTCGTCGATGTAGCGGTCGGCCTGCGCGTCGGTGAGGCGGAAGCCGGAGCGCCGTGCGACCTGGAGATACGAGTCGATCTCGGCGCAGTGCACCCACAGCAGCAGCTCGGGTTCGTCGACGCCGTACCGCTCCCCCGTGTCCGGGTCGGTCGCGCTCAGCATGCTGTGGATCCGCCGCACGCGCGCGCCGGCCTTCTCGGCGGCCTCGGTGGTGCCGTACGAGATCGTCCCGACGAAGTTGGCGGTGCGCAGGAGACGGCCCCAGGCGTCGTGCCGGAAGTCGCTGTTCTGCATGACGCCGCGTACGGCGCGCGGATGGAGGGCCTGGAGGTAGAGCGCGCGGATTCCGGCGACCCACATCATGGGGTCGCCGTGCATCTGCCAGGTCACGGAGCTCGGGGTGAACAGCCCGGGGTCGCCCATGCCCGCAGGCTAACGCCGCACCCTCGGCATCCCCAGCCCGATCCACGAGATGATCTCCCGCTGGATCTCGTTGTTGCCGCCGCCGAAGGTGAAGATGACGGCCGAGCGGTAGCCCCGCTCCAGCTCACCGTGGAGCACGGATCCCGCCGAGCCCTCCTTCAGCGCACCGGGTGCGGCGACGATCTCCATCAGCCAGGCGTACGCGTCCCGGCGCGCCTCGGAGCCGTAGACCTTCACGGCGGAGGCGTCCTGCGGGGTGAGTGTGCCGTCCTGTACGGCGCTCACCATCTTCCAGTTCAGCAGCTTGAGGGCGTCGAGCTTGGCGTGGGTCTGGGCGAGGCGGCGGCGCACCCAGGGGAGGTCGACCACCCGGCGGCCGTCGGCGAGCTTGGTCTCCATGGCCCAGCGCTGGACGTCGTGCAGGGCGCGGATGGCCATGGTGCCGTGGGCGGCGAGGGTGACGCGCTCGTGGTTGAGCTGGTTGGTGATCAGGCGCCAGCCCTGGTTCTCGGCGCCGACGCGGCGGGAGACCGGGACACGGATGTTCTCGTAGTAGCTGGCGGTGGTGTCGTGCGAGGCGAGGGTGTTGATGAGGGTGCAGGAGTAGCCGGGGTCGGTGGTCGGGACGAGGAGCATGGTGATGCCCTTGTGCGGCGGTGCGTCCGGGTCGGTGCGCACGGCCAGCCAGACCCAGTCGGCGGTGTCGCCGTTGGTCGTCCAGATCTTCTGGCCGTTGACGACGTACTCGTCGCCGTCGCGCACGGCGCGTGTCCGCAGGGCCGCCAGGTCCGTGCCCGCGTCGGGCTCGCTGTAGCCGATCGCGAAGTCGAGCTCGCCGGAGAGGATCTTCGGCAGGAAGTACGCCTTCTGCTCGTCCGTGCCGTACTGCATGATCGTCGGGCCGACGGTGTTGAGCGCCATCAGCGGCAGCGGTACGCCCGCCTGGGCCGCCTCGTCGAAGAAGATGAACTGCTCCATCGCGGTCAGGCCGCGGCCGCCGTACTCCTTGGGCCAGCCCACGCCGAGCCAGCCGTCCGTGCCGAGCCGCCGGATCGTGCTGCGGTAATAGCGCTTCTGGGCGGCCGGGTCGGTGAAGCGGGTCTGCGCGAGGTCCGGCACCAACTTGGCGAAGTAGTCACGCAGTTCGGTGCGCAGCCGCTGCTGCTCGGGCGAGTATTCGAGATGCACGGCGCCTCCAGGCTCCCCAAGGCCGGTCCTGTCGGCGCACACCGTAGAACGTGTTCCAGAAATTGGGAATGGCGAGGAGCGGCGGGATGCGTTCCGCCCCGCTGCGGCGTCGGCGCTGGGAGTGTCAGTCGAGCGTGCTCATGAAGTCCGTGCAGGCCCGTGCGCAGTCGCGGCAGGCCTTCGCGGCGTCCTCGGCGCCCGGGTGCCGGTCGAAGACGTGGGCGCACTCCAGGCACACGGTCCGGGTCCACTCCAGCTGGACGCGGATGGCGGCCTCGGCCCCTTCGTCCATACGGCCCTGCTCCGACAGCACACGGCAGGTCGCATCGCACACCTCTGCGCACAGGATGCCCTTGCGTCGCACGAGGTCCTGGTCCTCGGCCGCGTCCGGATCGACGAGGCTCGCACGCAGGGCGCAGGTCCGGGCGCACTCGGTGCAGGCCTGTGCGCACGCGAAGCGGTCCTCGAGGAACTGGACGAGCTCTTGCTGGGATGCTGTCGATGTCACACGGGGCGGGTAGCCGGAGCCGGGGGCACCAAACCCGACCGTCACGCCTTGTGGCCTGGCGTTCCAGCTTTCCAGCTGGTCGTGGCAAACGGGTTCTTCACGGATGCCGTGCGTGTTCATCGACGTGCCAGGGGTACCCGCGAGCCCATGGACACGACTTGGATGGACATCGCCGCAGGTCGGGGCGCGCTCGCCGTCGGGTTGCTCGTCGCAGGTGTGGTCGTCGTGGCGCTGCTCATCGGCGCCTTCGTCCTGGGCGCCCGGATGAGGCGCCGGGAACCGCGTCCGCCCCGTCCCGAGGAACAGCCCAAGCTGCCCGCCGAGGGCCCGGTCCACGAGGTCCGGGAGCACCGGGAGCCCGCCGAGGTACCGAAGAGCGATGAGCGGATCACCCCGCACGACCTCCCCGCCCACGGCAACATGCCCTCCCGCACCAGCCCGTCGCAGGAACGCCCGCGCTGGAGCGAGGGCGGCAGCGGGTCATTCGGCAGCGGCGGTACGTGACGTCTCCGGGACCCTTCGGAGGCCTACGCACGAGCACACCCTGTCACCCGCCTGCCGGCGTCCGCCCCGACCAGCGTGGGGAAGCCCACGGTTCGTAGCAGCGAGCCGTGAGGGAGGCGTCACGAATGCGCCTCACCCTGTGTAGCCGCCCCCGTCGGCGAACCTCCGTGCCAGGTTGCGATGGTGCTCCACCGCCCCTGGGACCAGGCGCCGGCAACGGTGCCGGTGGACGTGCAGTGACGGTCGCCGGTCAGTACGGTGCTGTTCTGGCGTTCGAAGCTGGGAGGCGGCATGGCCGGCAACAACGTGGAGAAGCTGCCGCGCAAGGTCTACGAGAAGGAAATGCTGCGCCTGCAGTTGGAGTTGGCGAAACTGCAGGAGTGGGTGCGGGCCGAGGGCGCCCGGCTGGTCGTGGTCTTCGAGGGACGGGACGCGGCGGGCAAGGGCGGCACGATCAAGCGGGTCGCGGAGCACCTCAATCCCCGGATCGCGCGGATCGCGGCGCTGCCCAAGCCGACCGAGCGCGAGCGCACCCAGTGGTACTTCCAGCGGTACATCGGGCATCTGCCCGCTGCCGGGGAGATCGTCCTGTTCGACCGCAGCTGGTACAACCGCGCCGGTGTCGAGCACGTCATGGGCTTCTGCAGCAAGGAGGAGTACCAGCTCTTCCTGCGCCAGTGCCCCCTCTTCGAGCGGATGCTGGTGGAGGACGGGATTCTGCTGCGCAAGTACTGGTTCTCGGTGAGCGACGAGGAGCAGCAGGAACGCTTCCGGCGCCGCCTTGAGGATCCCCTGCGGCGCTGGAAGCTGTCCCCGATGGACCTGGAGTCGGTCGCCCGCTGGGAGGAGTACTCGCGGGCGAAGGACGAGATGATGGTGCACACCGACATCACCGAGGCGCCCTGGTACGTCGTCGAGAGCGACGACAAGCGCAGGGCCCGGCTTAACATGATCGCCCACCTGCTCGGCTCCGTGGCGTACCAGGCCGTACACCCGCCCGAGCTGGACCTGCCCGAGCGTCCGGAGTCGACCGGATACCGGCGGCCGCCGCGCGATCTGCAGAACTACGTTCCGGACCACGCGGCGAGCCTGTGAGTCTCACCCCCCGCCGGACCGGACGACGGCGACCGGGCACTGCGCGTGGTGCAGCAGGGCCTGACTGACCGAGCCGAGGAGCAGTCCGGCGAACCCGCCCCGGCCGCGTGCCCCGACCACGACGAGCCCGGCGTCGGCGCTGGCCTCGACGAGGGTGTGGCGGATCCGGCCGCGCACCAGCCTGCGGCGCACGGCGACGTCGGGATATCGCTCACGCAGCCCGCCCAGCGCCTCGGCGAGCACGCGCTCCTCCTCGTCGCGCAGCCGGCCCTCGTCGTACGTCACGAAGGGCGGGTCGGCGGGGCTGTCGTAGGCGCGCTCGGACCGGACGCTCCAGGCGTGCAGCGCCACCAGGTCGGTGCCGTGCGCGGCCGCCACGGCGAAGGCGAACTCGACGGCTCCGCGTGCCGCGGGCGAGCCGTCGACGGCCAGGAGAACGGCCCCGTCCGGGTCCGGTCTGCCGCGCACCACCAGCACGGGGCAGGCGGCGTGGGCGGCCATGTGACCGGCGGTGGAGCCGAGCAGCAGGGCGCCGAAGCGATTGTGGCCCCGGCTTCCCACCACCGCAAGGGACGCGGTGCGCGACTCGATCTCCAGCACTGTCACCGGTTCTCCCACGACGACGTCACGCGTGATCTCGATGTGCGGCGCCAGTTCGTGGGCGCGCTGCTCGGCCTTGGTGAGCGTGCCGTCGATCAGCTCGCGCATTCCGGCACTGTGCGGCTCGAAGGGCCGCCCGCCGTGCGGGATGTGCGCGGCCGGCCAGCCGAAGGCGTGCACCAGCCGCAGCCCCACACCGTGCAGCCCGGCCTCGCGCGCCGCGATCTCCACGGCCGCCATGCTCGACGGCGAGCCGTCCACCCCTACGACAACCGGGCCGTGCATCGCGCTCCCCTTTCCGCGCAGGATCCGCGAGGGTTGTCCTCCCAGCGTCTCCCCGTCTGCCGCATCCCGCACCGGGCGGGACGTCACGAGGAGCGAAGCCGCCGATGAGACGGATGGGCCGGGTCAGTCGCGCAGCACCAGCCGTCCTGTGTCCCCCGGCTGCAACGTCACACCGCGGCCCGGCAGCCGCACATCGATCGGTGACGCGTCGGAGGACGGCACCTCGATCTCCAGCAGCCCGCGCTCCAGGCGCAGCCGTACGCCCCAGTGGCCCTGGTAGCGCAGGGGGAATCCGTAGGAGGACAGCTCGGGCAGCGGCACGGGGTCCAGCCACAGGGCGCCGCCGCGGGTCTCCAGGCCGGTCAGTCCACGCTGGACGAGGTCGAGGGTGCCGGCCATGGCGCCGAGGTGGATGCCCTCGCCGGTGGTGCCGCCCTGGACGTCGGCGATGTCGCCCTGGAGGGCCTCCTGGACGAACGTCCACGCCTCGCTGCGCCGGCACCGGGCCAGGACCCAACCGTGGACCAGGCCGCTGAGGGTGGAGCCGTGGCTGGTGCGGTGCATGTAGTAGTCGACGGTGCGCTGCCACATGTGCTCGTCCAGCCGGACGCCCAACCGATGGAACAGACTGCCCAGTTCGGACGGAGCGAAGAGGTAGCCCAGCATCAGGACGTCGGCCTGTTTCGAGGCCTGGTAGCGGTTGACGGTGTCACCCTCGGCCTCCAGGATCCGGTCCAGCCGCCGGATGTCCCCGTACTGGCCTCGATAGCCGTGCCAGTCGAGCTCGGCCAGGTCGCCGTAGCCCGCGAACTGGCTGATGACGTCTTCGTGGAACGGGACGTGGAGGGTGCGCGAGACGTCGTCCCACCGTTCGAGCTCGCTGCCGTCCAGGCCGGTGCGCTCGGCGAGTTCGCGCCGGCGGGGCTCGGGGAGGTTCTCCAGCAGTTCGAGCGTGCGGGCGAGCACCCAGGCCGCCGTGACGTTGGTGTAGGCATTGTCGTCCAGGCCGGGGGCGCCGGCGCCGGGGTACGCCTCGTGGTACTCGTCGGGGCCGACGACGCCCTTGATGCGGTGGCGGCCCAGGCTGTCGTCATAGACGGCCTTGTCCGCCCAGAAGCGGGCGATCTGGAGCAGCATCTCGGCGCCCTTGGTGTGCAGGAACTCCATGTCGCCGCTCGCCTCGCAGTACTGCCACACGTTGTACGCGATCGCCGAGCCGACGTGATGCTGGAGCCGGGAGTGGTCGGGCAGCCAGCGTCCCGAGCGCGGGTTGAGATGGAGCTGCTGCGTCTCCTCACGGCCGTCGCTGCCGCTCTGCCAGGGGTACATCGCGCCCTTGTGGCCCGCCGCCCTGGCGCTGGTGCGGGCCTGTTCGAGGCGTCGGTGGCGGTGGCGGAGCAGGGCGCGGGAGACCTCCGGGAAGTGCATGTTGAGGTAGGGCAGCACGAACAGCTCGTCCCAGAAGACATGGCCGCGGTAGGCCTCGCCGTGCAGTCCGCGGGCGGGGACGCCCACGTCGAGGTCGGCGGTGTGCGGGGAGAGCGTCTGCAGGACGTGGAAGAGGTGCAGCCGCAGGATGCGGCCCGACTCGCCGGGGACGTCGAGCGCGGCCCGGCGCCAGAGCTGGGCCCAGGCCGTGAGGTGCGACCCGACCAGCGCGTCGAAGCCGGGGGCGCTGCCCACCCGGTCGACGGCGGCGTGCAGCGGGTCGCTGATCGCCGGGTCGCGCGAGGTGTGCAGGGCCACGGTCTTGTCGACGGTGACGGTACGGCCGGGTGCCAGGTCGATCGTCAACCGCTGGAAGGCGTACGGCCGTTCGTGGCTGATCGTGCCCGGTACGTCGGCGTCGGTGGTCAGTCGGGAGGCGATGCCGATCCGGATGTCGGAGGTGCGGGTGCGGCAGCGCAGCCAGACCGTGTCCGGTGCGGAGGTGCCGCTGTGGATGTGGGTCAGATGGCGGCCGTCGAGGTCCCGGTAGCGGGCCACGCCGGAGTTGGTGACGCCCCCGTCCAGGGCTGCCTCCACTTCCAGCGGACCGGAGAATCCCTCGGCCGTGAACTCGGTGCGCAGCGCGGCCAGATGAGGGTCGCCCATGTGCACCATCCGCTGCTGACGTACCGTCAGCACACCGTCGTCGCCGAGACCGTACCGCGTGCGGCGCTCCAGCAGCCCCACGGACAGGTGCAGCATCAGCCGGTGGTCGAGCACGTTCGCGGTGTCGGGGAGGATCCAGTCCCCGCCGGGGAGGCGGAAGCGCAGGGGCAGCCAGTTCGGGACATTGACCATGTCCTCGTTCTCGACCCGGCGGCCCGCCACCTTGGAGGTGAGCCGGTTGTAGATGCCGGCCACATACGTCCCCGGATAGTGGACCTCGTCGGCGGCGCACTCGGGGAGCGCGCCCCGGCTGGCGAAGTAGCCGTTGCCGAGCGTGCACAGCGATTCCCGGAGTCGTTCGTCGCCGGGCTTGTAGCCTGCGTACTCCCAGCTCCAGCCCGTTCCGTCGACGACCTCCGAGCCGAGATCCGTTCCATCGGCCTTCGCGATCAGCTCCGCTTCCTCGGCCGACGGGACCAGGTCGGCTCCCTCGGCGGCCTCCAGACTCCGATCCATCACGTCGGCGCTCCTCCCGCACAGAGTTCTCCGAGGTCCCGGACGACGATGTCGGCGCCGTGCCGCAGCAGCCGCGCCCCGGTGTCCGCACCCGCGGCCCGGTCCACGCCGACCACCAGGCCGAATCCGCCGCGCCGACCCGCCTCCACGCCCGCCAGGGCGTCCTCGACGACGACGGCCTGACCGGCGGGGGCGCCGAGCCTGCGGACCGCCTCCAGGAAGAGGTCGGGCTCCGGCTTGCCCGCGAGCCCCAGGCGAGCCGCCTCACCGCCGTCCACCAGTGCGTCGAACAGGGCGAGCACCCCGGCCCGCTCCAGCAGCTCACCCGCGTGCCGGGAGGCGGAGGCCGCCGCGCGGGGTACGCCCGCCGCGCGCAAGGCCTTCACCAGCCGTACGGTCCCCGGGTAGGAATCGACGCCGTGCTCGCGCAGCCTCTCGGTGAAGAGGCGCTCCTTGTCCTCGGCGACGGCCCGAACCGTCTCGTCCGACGCGTCGATGCCGCGTGCGGCGAGAAAGGCCGCGGCACCGTCGAGGCGGGACTTGCCGTCCACGTGGCGCAGATAGTCGTCCCCCGCGTCGAAGGGGCGGCGTTGACCGGGGTCCTCGGGCGGGTGGGCGTGCAGGTAGGCGTCGAAGGCCACCTTCCACGCGGCTGCGTGCACCCGGGCCGAGTCGGTGATCACTCCGTCGGTGTCGAAGACGACGGCGCGCATGTCGCGCAGAGCGGGGGCGAGCGCTTCGCGCGCCCCGTCCGGGGTGAGGGGTGAGTGCATCGATCACCCCCGCCGCGGCAGGTCGGCGGCCGGGCCGGGTGCGGGGCAGCACCGTGGGCGTACGGCATCCGGGGGATGTCCGTGTGCACCGGCGTCACAGAACGCGAACCGCACGACGTCCCTCACCTCCACTCGACGGCGCTCCCGCGTCCGGCGGGATCCGCTCATGGGTACCCGCCGGGCCCGTGTTGTCACCACCCGGCACCGCTGCCGCCGCCTCCTGCTGCAGAGGTGCGCCGACCGTCCCTGGCGCATCAGCCGCGCGCATGGTGTGCTGGAGGTGACGGGAAGGACCCAGACCGGCGCGGGGAAGCGGATGACGGCCGCGCACCGCGCAATCAGGATCCGCGAGAAGTGGATAGGGCCCTTCCCGCCCCAGTGTCCTGCTCCGTCCCCGTGATGTCGCCCGGGCGCCCCTTGTGCGTCAGTCGCCCCGGTAGAGCCCTGTGAGCAGTTCGATCGCCGCCTGCGCTGCGGGAGGCGGGTCGTCGCGCCACCAGGCCAGCCGTACGGCGATGGGTTCGGCGTCCCTGAGCGGCCGGTAGACGACGCCGGGGCGCGGGTACTGGTGGGCGGTGGCCTCGGCGGTCATGCCGACGCAGCGGCCGGTGGAGATCACCGTGAGCCAGTCGTCGACGTCGTACGTCTCCTCGGTCGCCGGACGCGAGTCGGGCGGCCACAGATCGGTCGTCGTGGTACCGGTGCGACGGTCGACCAGGAGGGTACGGCCGCTCAGGTCGGCCAGCCGGACCGAGCGGCGCCGGGCCAGCGGATCGTCGGCGGCCACGGCGCACAGCCGCCGCTCCAGTCCGACGATGGCGGTCTCGAACCGCCGGTCGTCCACCGGCCTGCGCACGACGGACAGATCGCAGGCGCCTTCCACGAGCCCCGCGGTGGCCGAGTTGACGCGGACGAGCTGCAGGTCGGTTCCGGGGTTGGCGGCGGCCCAGCGACGCTGGAACGCCGGGGTGTGCCTGCCGAGCGCCGCCCAGGCGTAGCCCATCCGCAGCCGGGCGTGCCCGGAGGCGGCCTCCCGGACCAGGTCGTCCACCTCGCCGAGCACCCGCCGGGCGTGCGCCAGGACCCGCAGTCCGGTGCCCGTCGGCGTCACCTCGCGGGAGGTCCGCCGCAACAGCCGTACGCCCAGGGCGCGTTCGAGCGAGGCCAAGGAGCGGGAGACGGCCGCCTGGGAGACGCCGAGGGCGATCGCGGCGTCGGTGAATGTGCCCTCGTCGACGATCGCGACGAGACAGCGCAGCTGCCGCAGCTCCAGATCCGTGGCTCGATCCATGACTCAAGCGTATAGATGGCTCCGCGGACGCATTTTGCGCAAAGATCGAGCGGTCGCACGATCGGCGTATGCGCACCCGCCCCGCACCCGCGTCCGCTACCGCGCTCGCGCCTGTTCCCGCGTCCTCGCCCGCTCCGGTGTCCTCGCCCCCGGTTCCGCTCGACGGCCCCGCGCAGAGCGGCGGACGTCTCGCCGGTGTGGCCACGATGCTCGGCAGCGGACTGTCCACCCAGACCGGCGCCGCGATCGGCTCCCTCGCCTTCCCCGTCCTCGGCCCGGTCGGTGTCGTCGCCGTGCGCCAGTACGTCGCCGCCGTCGTCCTGCTGGCCGTCAGCAGGCCGAGGCTGCGCTCGTTCACCTGGAGTCAGTGGTGGCCGGTCGCCGCGCTGGCCCTGGTGTTCGGCACCATGAACCTCACGCTGTACTCGTCGATCGAGCGCGTCGGCCTGGGCCTGGCCGTAACGCTGGAGTTCCTCGGCCCGCTCACCATCGCCCTGGCCACGTCGCGCCGCCGCGTGGACGTGTGCTGCGCGCTGATCGCCGCGGCCGGTGTCATCACCCTCATGCGTCCGCAGCCCACGACCGACTACGTGGGGCTGGCGCTGGGTTTGCTGGCCGCCGCCTGCTGGGCGTCGTACATCCTGCTCAACCGCACCGTCGGCCGGCGCATCCCCGGCGCCCAGGGCGCGGCGGCCGCGTCCGGCCTCTCCGCCCTGATGTTCCTGCCGGTCGGCGTGGTCATCGCCGTGCAGCACCCGCCCACGGCCGGCGCCCTTGCCTGCGCCGTCGCCGCCGGGCTCCTGTCCTCGGCCGTGCCGTACCTCGCGGACCTGTTCACCCTCCGGCACGTCCCGGCCCGGGCCTTCGGACTGTTCATGAGCGTCAACCCGGTCCTCGCGGCCGTGGTCGGCCTGATCGGTCTGGGTCAGGACCTGGGCGGGCCGGAGTGGGCGAGCATCGGCGCCATCGTCGCCGCCAATGCGCTGAGCATCCTCACGTCTCGGGACTGACGCGGGGCAATTCACCAACTCCCGGAGTGCGCAGGCGAGTTGTCGGTGCCGCCATCGCGCCTCGCGGATCAGATGGCGTCGCGGACGGCCCGTTCGAAGCCCTCGACATGGCTGCGGGCGAGCTGCGCCGCCTTGTCGGGGTCCCCGGCGACGATCGCCTCGACCAGCGGTCCGTGCTCCTCGACATGGCCGGCCATGTCGGACAGCCGGTCGACGAACAGACACCAGATGCGGGTCGCCAGATTGTCGTGGCGGACGAGGGTGTCCTCCAGGTACGGATTGTGCGTGGCGGCGTAGATCGCTCGGTGGACCTGAAGGTCCAGGTGCATGAGCTCGGCGGCGGCGCGCTGCCGGGGCCCCTCGCTCTCCAGTTCCACCCGCAGGGCCGTCAGGACGGCCCGGTCCGCGGCCGTCGCGCGGCGTGCGGCCTGCGCGGCGGCCAGGGGCTCCAGTTCCAGGCGTACCTCGGAGATGTGGGCCAGGTCGGTGATGTTCACGTCGGTGGCGAAGGTGCCGCGTCGGGGGTAGGTGGTGATGAGCCGCTCGTACTGGAGCCGCTTGAGCGCCTCACGCACCGGCGTCCGGCCGACTCCGAGCGACTGGGCCAGCTGGTCCTCGTTGATCGGCGCGCCCGGGCGGATCTCAAGCATGACGAGCCGGTCGCGAATGGCGCGGTAGGCCCGCTCGGCGAGTGACACTTCCTCGCCCCTGGGCGCGGTCGCCACGTTCTGCATGAGGCCCCCTTGACCTGTCCGGCGAGCTCTCATACCGTACCGCAGAGATTGATATATCAGTTGCTCATTAGTTGGCTCCCAGGATGGTGCACAGATGGCAGCGAACCCGTCGATCACCACGTCCGCCTCTCCCCTCTCCCTTCCGCTGCGCGAGCTCGACCCGGATGTCGCCGCCGCCGTCGGCGCGGAGCTCCACCGCCAGCAGTCCACGCTGGAGATGATCGCCTCGGAGAACTTCGCTCCGGCCGCCGTCATGGAGGCCCAGGGCTCGGTGCTGACCAACAAGTACGCCGAGGGCTACCCGGGCCGTCGCTACTACGGCGGCTGCGAACACGTCGACGTCGTCGAGCAGTTGGCCATCGCCCGGGTGAAGGAGCTGTTCGGCGCCCAGGCCGCGAACGTGCAGCCGCACTCGGGCGCCCAGGCCAACGCGGCCGCGATGTTCGCGCTGCTCGACCCGGGCGACACGATCCTCGGCCTCGATCTGGCGCACGGCGGTCACCTGACCCACGGCATGCGCATCAACTACTCCGGCAAGCTGTACAACGTCGTGCCGTACCACGTGCGCGAGTCCGACCTGCGGATCGACATGGACGAGGTCGAGCAGCTCGCCCTGGCCCACCGGCCGAAGATGATCGTCGCCGGCTGGTCGGCCTATCCCCGGCGGCTGGACTTCGCGGCGTTCCGGCGGATCGCCGACGCGGTGGGCGCGTACCTGATGGTGGACATGGCGCACTTCGCCGGCCTGGTGGCCGCGGGCCTGCACCCGAACCCGGTGCCCTACGCCGACGTCGTGACGACCACCACGCACAAGACTCTCGGCGGCCCGCGCGGCGGGGTGATCCTCAGCCGTGCCGACCTGGCCAAGAAGATCAACTCGGCGGTCTTCCCGGGCCAGCAGGGCGGCCCGCTGGAGCATGTCATCGCGGCGAAGGCGGTGGCCTTCAAGGTGGCGGCGGGCGAGGAGTTCAAGGAACGCCAGCAGCGCACCCTGGACGGCGCCCGCATCCTCGCCGGCCGGCTACTGGCCGACGACGTGGCCGAGGCCGGGATCACCGTGCTGACCGGCGGCACCGAGGTCCACCTGGTCCTCGTCGACCTGCGCCACTCCGCGCTCGACGGGAGGCAGGCCGAGGACCGGCTGCACCGCGTGGGCATCACCGTCAACCGCAACGCGGTGCCGTTCGACCCGCGCCCGCCGATGGTCTCGTCGGGGCTGCGGATCGGCACCCCGGCCCTGGCCACCCGGGGTTTCGGGGCGGCGGAGTTCCGGGAGGTCGCCGACATCATCGCCGAAACCCTGAAGGACGAGCAGTTCCGCGACGAGCACGCGGGCCTGCTGCGCGAGCGGGTCGAGAAGCTCGCCGGCGCGTTCCCCCTGTACCCCCACCTCGACGGAGCCACGGCATGACCGCCGAACCGCTGCCGGAGCACCCGGACTTCCTCTGGCGCAACCCCGAGCCGCGCTCCTCGTACGACGTCGTCATCGTCGGCGCCGGAGGGCACGGCCTGGCCACCGCGTACTACCTCGCCAAGAACCACGGCATCACCAACGTCGCCGTCCTGGAGAAGGGCTGGCTGGCCGGCGGCAACATGGCGCGCAACACCACGATCATCCGCTCGAACTACCTGTGGGACGAGAGCGCGGCGATCTACGAGTACGCGCTCAAGCTGTGGGAGGAGCTCCCGGAGGAGCTGGACTACGACTTCCTGTTCAGCCAGCGCGGCGTCCTCAACCTCGCGCACACCCTCCAGGACGTCCGCGAGGGCGTGCGGCGCGTCAACGCCAACCGCCTCAACGGTGTCGACGCCCAGTGGCTCGAACCGGACGAGGTCGCCAAGGTCTGCCCCATCCTCAACGTCTCGCCCCGCACCCGCTATCCGGTCCTCGGCGGCACCTTCCAGCCCCGGGCCGGTATCGCCAAGCACGACCACGTCGCCTGGGCGCTGGCCCGCCGGGCCGACGAGATGGGCGTGGACCTGATCCAGGGCTGCGAGGTGACCGGCTTCCTCAAGGACGACGACCGGGTCGTGGGCGTCGAGACCAACCGGGGCCGCATCCTCGCCGGCCGGGTCGGGCTCGCGTCCGCCGGGCACAGCAGTGTGCTCGCCGAGCGGGCGGGCGTACGGCTGCCGGTGCAGTCCCACCCACTGCAGGCACTGGTCTCCGAGCTGCACGAGCCGGTTCACCCGACGGTCGTCATGTCGAACCACGTGCACGTCTACGTGTCTCAGGCCCACAAGGGCGAGCTGGTGATGGGCGCCGGTGTCGACTCGTACAACGGCTACGGGCAGCGCGGCTCCTTCCACGTCATCGAGCAGCAGATGGCCGCCGCCGTCGAGCTGTTCCCCGTCTTCGCCCGGACGCATGTGCTGCGGACCTGGGGCGGCATCGTCGACGTGTCCCCGGACGCCTCCCCGATCATCGGGACCACCCCCGTCGAGAACCTCTACGTCAACTGCGGCTGGGGAACGGGCGGTTTCAAGGCCACCCCGGCCGCCGGCTGGACCTTCGCGCACACCATCGCCACGGGCGAACCGCATCCGCTGAACGCCCCGTTCGCCCTCGAACGTTTCGCGACGGGTGCGTTGATCGACGAGCACGGCGCGGCAGCCGTGGCCCACTGAAAGCCAGTTGAGAGAAGGACACCGTGCTGCTGATCAGCTGCCCATGGTGCGGCCCCCGCGACGAGACCGAGTACCACTACGGCGGACAGGCGCATGTCCCCTACCCCGAGACCCCCGCCGACCTCACGGACGAGCAGTGGGCCGAGTACGTGTTCTACCGGGACAACCCCAAGGGCCCCTTCGCCGAGCGGTGGATGCACAGCACCGGCTGCCGTCGCTGGTTCAACGTCCTGCGCGACACCGTCACCTACGAGGTGCTGCGCTCCTACCGGCTCGACGAGCCCCGCCCCGAACTGCCCCAGGCCGGAGGGAACAACCGATGACCGACCAGCGATTCCGGCGGCGGCAGGGGGGCCGTATCGACCGTGCCCGCGTGCTGCGGTTCACCGTCGACGGGCGGGAGCTGACCGGTCACCCCGGCGACACCGTCGCCTCCGCGATGCTGGCGAACGGTGTTGTCGAGGTCGCCCCGTCGCTCTACCGCGGCCGCCCGCGCGGCATCGTCGCCGCCGGCGTGGAGGAGCCCAACGCCCTGCTCCAGATGGACGGTTCGTGCTCGGAAGGCATGCTCCCGGCCACGGCTGTGGAGCTGTACGACGGGCTGTCCGCCACCACCCTCTCGGGGATGGGCCGGCTCGACCCGACACCCGACCCCGCGGTCTACGACAAGAAGTACGTCCACACCGACGTGCTGGTGGTCGGCGCCGGACCGGCCGGACTCGCGGCCGCCGCCGCTGCCGCCGGCTCCGGCGCCCGCGTGATCCTCGTCGACGACCAGCCCGAGCCCGGCGGTTCGCTGCTCTCGGGCACGCGGACCGGCCTCGAGTGGGTCGCCGAGGTGCGCGCGGCCCTCGACGCCGCCCCCGACGTCGTGGTCCTGCAACGCACCACGGCGTTCGGGTCGTACGACGACAACTACGTACTGGCCCTCCAGCGGCGCACCGACCACCTCGGGGCCGACGCCCCCGACCCGTCCGAGGGAGTCTCGCGTCAGCGGCTGTGGCACATCCGGGCCCGCCAGGTGGTCCTGGCGACCGGGGCCCACGAGCGTCCCTTGGTGTTCGCCGGCAACGACCTGCCCGGGGTGATGCTTGCCGGGGCCGTGCGTTCGTATCTCAACCGGTATGCGGTGGTGCCGGGTTCGAGGGCTGTCGTCAGCACGACCAACGACGACGCGTACGACACAGTCGACGATCTCCACGCCGCAGGGATCGACATCGCCGCCGTCGTGGACGCGCGCCCCGAACTGTCCGGCAGGGCCGCCGAGGTCGCCGGGGCGACCGGGGTGCGGGTGCTGACGGGCAGCGCGGTGGTGTCCGCCGCGGGCGGCGAACGGCTCACCGGCGTCACCGTGCAGGCCCTCGACGAGGACGGCCAACTCACCGGTACGCGAGAGTCGTTCGACTGCGACCTGCTCGCCGTCTCGGGCGGGTGGAGCCCGGTGGTGCACCTGCACAGCCAGCGTCAGGGTCGGCTGCGCTGGGACGAGGAGCTGGTCGCGTTCGTCCCCGACGGAACCGTGCGGGACCAGCAGGTGGTGGGTGCGGCGCGTGGGACGTACGACCTCGACGGCTGTCTGGCCGAAGGGGCGCGGGCGGGGGCACGGGCCGCGACGGACGCCGCTTTCCCGGTCGTCGTACCGTCGCTCGGCGTTGCGCGATCCGCGCCCGGTCCGGTGCGCGCACTATGGCTGGTCCCCGCCCCCGACGGCGAACCCGCCACCTGGGACACCCATTTCGTCGACCTCCAACGCGACGTCACCGTCGCCGACGTGTGGCGGTCCACCGGTGCCGGCATGCGTGGCGTGGAGCACGTCAAGCGCTACACCTCGCTCGGCACGGCGAACGACCAGGGCAAGACGTCCGGCGTCAACGCCATCGGCGTGATCGCCGAGGCCCTCGGCGGTTCGCTGGGCGAGATCGGCACCACTGCCTACCGCGCCCCGTACACGCCGATCGCTTTCGCCGCGCTGGCCGGGCGTGAGCGGGGCGAGCTGTTCGACCCGGAGCGCACGACGTCCATCCACTCCTGGCATGTCGCTCAAGGTGCGGTGTTCGAGGACGTCGGACAATGGAAGCGGCCCTGGTACTACCCCGGGCCGGGCGAGGACATGGACACGGCCGTGGCCCGCGAATGCCGGGCGGCGCGTGAGGGAGTGGCGTTCATGGACGCCTCCACCCTCGGCAAGATCGAGATCTGGGGCGCGGACGCGGGCGAGTTCCTCAACCGCATGTACACGAACGCCTTCAAGAAGCTGAAGCCCGGCATGGCCCGCTACGGCGTCATGTGCAAGCCCGACGGCATGATCTTCGACGACGGCGTGACCCTGCGCCTCGACGACAACCGCTACTTCATGACCACCACGACCGGCGGTGCCGCCGGGGTCCTGGACTGGCTGGAGGAGTGGCTGCAGACGGAGTGGCCCGAACTCGACGTCCACTGCACCTCGGTGACCGAGCAGTGGTCGACGATCGCCGTCGTGGGCCCGCAGTCACGCGAGGTCGTAGCCCATCTCGCCCCCGACGTCGACCTGTCGAACGAAGCGTTCCCCTTCATGGCCTTCCGCGAGACCACCCTCGCCTCCGGCATCCCGGCCCGCATTTGCCGGATCTCCTTCTCCGGTGAACTCGCCTACGAGATCAACGTCTCGGCGTGGTACGGCCTGTCGGTCTGGGAGGAGGTGTACGCGATCGGCCGACCGTACGGCATCACCCCGTACGGCACCGAGACCATGCACGTCCTGCGCGCCGAGAAGGGCTACATCATCGTCGGCCAGGACACCGACGGCACCGTCACCCCGCAGGACGCGGGCATGTCCTGGGTGGTCTCGAAGCAGAAGGAGTTCATCGGAAAGCGGTCCTACTCCCGCGCCGACACCTCCCGCACCGACCGCAAGCAACTGGTCGGCCTGCTGCCGGCCGACCGCACGACCCGGCTGCCCGAGGGCGCCCAGCTCGTCGCACCGGACGTCTCCTTGGAGACGGTGCCCGTGGAGATGCTCGGCCACGTCACCTCCAGCTACCACAGCCCGGCCCTCGGCCGCCCGTTCGCCCTGGCCCTCGTCACCGACGGGCGGGCGAGGATCGGCGAGACCCTGCTCGCCCCCGTGGGCGAGGCCCTGGTGCCTGTCGAGGTGACCGACTTCGTCCTCTACGACCCCGAAGGGACCAAGCGAGATGGCTGAGCCCACGACCGGCACGGGCTCCGGCCCGGTGGCACTGCGCACCAGCCCCCTGGCCCATCTGGAGGACCGGATGCGCGCCGCCACCGTCACGGGGGTCCGGGGTGTAGCGCTGACCGAGCGGCCGTTCCTCACGATGGTGAACCTGCGTGTCGATCCCGCCTCCGAGGCGGCCGACCGCGTGGCGAAGGCCCTGGGGACGCCACTCCCCCGACAGTGCGGCCACACCACGGCATCCGGCGCCCACGCGATCGTCTGGCTCGGTCCCGACGAATGGCTCGTACTGTCCGAAGGCCCCACCGTGGCCGCCGAGTTGAAGGAGGCACTCGGAGCGGACCCCGGCTCGGTCGTGGACGTCTCGGCCAACCGCACCACGCTGGAGCTCGGCGGCCCGGCCGCCCGGCAGGTCCTGGAGAAGGGCTGCCCGCTGGACCTGCATCCCCGGGTCTTCGGCCCCGGCCGGGCGATGTCCACGACGGTGGGACCCGTGGCGGTACTGCTGTGGCAGGTCGACGACGAGCCGACGTACCGGCTCTTCCCGCGCTCCTCGTTCGCCGACTACCTGGCCCGCTGGCTCATCGACGCGATGAGCGAGTACCGGGGGCCGGAGGTCCCCTGACGGGCCCGAACTCTCCCGCTCACCACCGCCTCCGGCTGATCGGCACCTGTCGAGCCGGAGGCGCCGGTTTTGGACAACAGGTCGAGAGCCGCCGCAAGTTTCCGCGATGAGGCGAACCATTCGGACGGGCCTCCGCGTGTAGCACGAGGCGGCTCCCGGAGGGTCCGGGATGTGACGGGGGCACGGCCGCGCTGCCTCCGCGCGAGGAACTGTCCCGGAGGGACGGCGCGTTGTGCGAGGAACGGGCGGGGGCCATGACAGCCGGTCGGGCACGTGCGACATCATGTGTCCGCGCCGGGTCGATGACCGTCGGTCCGCGACGCCGCACGCCGCGCGCGGGGTGGCGGGCTCGCTGTCGAGCGCTGTATACGGGGATGCGGAACTGCTGCGCGAGGGCGACATCGGCGATCGCCCCGGCCGCCGCACGAGGAGAGGGAGAGCCGTCCGGATGCACAACACGGAGGCCGTACAGGTGCCACCGGACCAGGAGCGGAGGGTCGCGGGCCGCTACCTGCTGCTGTCCCGCCTCGGCGAGGGCGGCATGGGAACGGTGTGGCGGGCGCGCGACGAGACGCTGCACCGCGATGTCGCCGTCAAGGAGGTGCGTGCCCCCGCCGGGCTGTCCGCCGCGCACATCGAGCGGATGTACACCCGGCTGGAGCGCGAGGCATGGGCCGCCGCCCGCATCCCCAACCGCAACGTGGTGACTGTCTACGACGTGGCCACCGACGACGGCCGTCCCTGGATCGTCATGGAACTCGTCCGTGGCCGCTCACTGGGAAACCTGCTGCGCGCCGAGGGACCGCTGACCCCGCAGCGGGCGGCGCAGATCGGCGCCGAGGTCCTCTCAGCCCTGCGCGCCGCGCACCGCGAGGGGGTGCTGCACCGCGATGTGAAGCCCGCGAACGTGCTGCTCGGCGACGACGGCAGCGTCGTACTCACCGACTTCGGCATAGCCATGGTCGAGGGCGACTCCTCGCTGACCATGACCGGCGAGGTCGTGGGCTCCCCCGAATACCTTCCTCCCGAGCGGGCTCTCGGCCGCACTCCGGGTCCCGAGTCCGACCTGTGGTCGCTCGGCGTTCTGCTGTACGCGGCCGTGGAGGGCCTCTCCCCGTTCCGTCAGGACACCCCGCTCAGCACCCTGCGCGCGATCGTCGACGAGGAACCCCCGACGCCTCGCCGGTGCGGCCCGCTCACTCCGATCATCGAGGGGCTTCTGCGCAAGGAGCCCACTGAGCGGATGACCGCCGAACAGGCCGAGCGGGAGCTGCGGAAGATCGCGGCGGGCGGTACGGCCGCGACGCCCCCGGCGGCTGCCGAGGAATCGCCCACGAGCATCGCCCCGGAAGCCCCCACGGCCGGTGACACCCCAACGATCGGTGACGCACCCACGGTTGGTGACGCAACGACCGCCGGTGACGCAACGACCGCCGGTGACGGTACGTCGGGGTCGGCGCCCGCCGTGATCGGGACATCGTCTGCCGAGCCCGTTCTGTCGCCTCCGCCCGTTCAGTCCCCTCAGCCCGCTCAAGCCGCTCAACCCACGGCCACCGCACCTGCCGGCGTCTTCGGGCCGCCCATCCCATTCGAGCCGCAGCCGGCCGCCGGCCCGCGCCGCCGTCGACGCACCCCGGCCCTGATCGCCGGCGCGGTGGCGTGCGCCCTGCTCATCGGCGGGCTGAGCTACGTGCTGGTGAATCGCGGCGAGGACGAGGGAGGGAACGACAAGGCCACCGACACATCCCAGCAGGTCCGTGCCACAGTGACGGGCGTGAACACGACCTATGTCGGGGAGTGTTCGCCGCCGGCCGGCCAGGCCCCCACCTTCACGGCGACGTTCGCCGTGGACGAGGCACCGGTCAGGATCACCTATAGGTGGGTGTCCAAGGACGGTTCGGTGGTCGATCGCGAGTGGCGCTCCCTCAACTTCGCGAGCGACGGGGACCGTACGGGCCAGGACGTCGTGCGTCTGACGGCGTACTCCAGGGCCGGAACCTTCACCAGCGAGATCGGCGTGGAGGTCAAGGGCCCCTTGGGGACGACCTCGAACACGGTGCCCTTCTCGGTGACGTGCGAGTAGGCCAGTGTTCCAAGATCGGTTGAACCGCCGCGGGGGATACTTACGTGTATGTCCCGGGGGAGTTCACCCTCACACAGAGTGCGAGGAGTATGCAGGTGCCGTCGATCATCGTGGGACAAACAGGTCCTTTCACCGGCCAGAGTGTGGTTCTGGACGGTGCACCGCTGACCCTCGGTCGTAAGGGCGACAACGGAATCGTGCTCGTGAGCGCCAACGCCTCGCGCCTGCACGCCGAGATCGTCACGGAGGACGCCGGGTTCGTCCTGTACGACCGGGGCAGCCGCAACGGGACGTACGTCAACGACGAACGCGTCACGCGACATGTGCTGCGCCCCAACGACTGCATACGAATAGGCGACGAAACCTTCCTCTACGAGGCACAGGACGCGATGGAGACGGTCATCGACCTCTCCCTGCTCAACTCCCCGCGCATCGACCCGAGCGCCGACTCCGGCACCCTGCGCGTGACGGTCACCGGCGGAGGGCCGGTCGGCCTGGCCTTCGCCCTGGCGCTGGAGGAGCAACTCCGGGGACGTACACGGATCACCGTGTACGACGCCCGTTGGCGCAAGGAAGGCTCCGCCGTCGTCTGGAAGGACGAGCGGCACGGCAACGTACGGCGCCAGCAGGTCGTGACCGTGCAGAGCCGGCAGTACCTGGCACTGTCCGACGAGGTCCGCTCGGCGCTGTTCGACGACACAGCCGGCTACTCGGAGATGTGGCCCGTCGGACCGGACTCGGTGGAGGGCCGTCCGCCGCGCAACATCCGCATCTCCTACGTCGAGGACCAGCTGCTGGATCTGGCCAACAAGCGCGAGGCCATCAGGCTGGTCCCCAAGCGTTTCGACGTGGAGGAGCAGCAGAACCGGATCGCCCAGGACCACGTGCTCGTCATCGCCGAGGGCGGGCGTTCCCGCACCCGCGAACACTTCGCCGACCGCTTCGGAACGGCCGACGCGTCGATCTACTCCCTCGACGGCGAACACCTGCGGGACATCGTGCTGGGGCTGCGGGTGAAGTCGACCCTGCCGGACCCCATGAGCGTCCTGCTCACCGTGTCCCAGAACCGTTTCCTGCTCAACTCGCTGCGCGGCGAGGGCTTCCTGAACATGCGGCTTACCCGCGAGGAGGCCGAGGACGTGATCGGCATCGACCCGGTCCGCAAGGTCTTCGAGGAGTGCATCGCCGCCCGGCCCTGCGTCATGACCCGCGGCGAGCACAACGAGTTCACCTGCCCCACGCACGGCACTCTGTTCCTGCCGGCCCTGCTTCAGGGTTCGCCGCTGTGGAAGCGGATCCTGGAGGGGCTGAAGATGTTCGGGGTGCCCGAGGAGGACCTGTCGGCGGTCACGTCGTTCCGTCTGGACATGGTGCAGCGCCCGCGCTTCACGGCCCAGCTCAGCCGGCCCACCGCGAAGACCCCGGGGACGTTCGGTTTCCTGCTGGGCGATGCGGCGAACGCCATTCACTTCTGGCCCGGCCGCGGTCTCAACAGCGGCCTGGCGTCGGCCACTTCGCTCGCCCGCTCCCTCAGCCGCGGCTGGCAGGGCCGACCGCTGCGCGACGCCGACTTCATCCGGCACGAGGCGGCGATGTCGATGCTTCAGTACCGGCACAAGTCCCGGGCCTGGAACGCGATGGTGGCCACCGACGACGAGGGCATCACCCGCGCCATCAAGGACATCGTCGCCCGCAGCATGCAGCCGGACGACGGCTCCGCCGCGCAGCGCTCCGACCTCGACCTGCTGCTCGACCGCATGATCGCCATCCGCGAGCGCCTGTCGTCCCGCCTGCCGGGCATGCCGACCGACGAGGTGCTGCGCGCCCACCTCGCCGCGCTCGCCCCCCAGACGCTGCGCACGCTTCAGGAGAGCGGGGCGTGGGACACCCTGATCGTCAGCGGTGAGGAGGCCGACATCGACATCTTCTACCAGTCGGAAGTCCCCGTCTTCGTTCCCCGTCCCGCCGACCCGCGCACCGACCTTGCGCCACAGGTGCCACAGGTGCCACAGGAGGCCAAGTTCCTCAACCCGCACCATGCGGGCCCGGCAGTCGCACCGTCGTGAGTCGGCGCCCGTGAGGGGTGCCGACTCGGAATCGGGGTGCCGGTGAGCGGCCGCCGTTCCCCCTTTAGCTGGTCAGCTTTAGCTGGTCAGCGCCCTTGGGCACCCGCGCACGTGACCTTCGCTGCCGCAAGGGCGATACTGCCGACATCAGGGCTTCGGCGACGACACGCCGTGCCGCCGGAACCTCCCGAACCCGCCCACGACCGCCACGGACCGCCAAGATCGAAGCCTCGCCCCACGTGCCCTGCCCCGGACAAGCGCTGGTCAGGGGGCCGGAGCCAGTCTCACCAGGAGGTACCCATGAAGATGCTGATCAACGTCGCGGAGACCGTGGTCGCGGACGCACTGCGCGGAATGGCTGCCGCTCATCCCGAGCTGGTCGTCGATGTGGAGAATCGGGTGATCGTACGGCGCGACGCGCCCGTGCAGGGGAAGGTCGCCCTCATCTCCGGTGGCGGGTCGGGGCACGAGCCGCTGCACGGTGGATTCGTCGGCCCGGGGATGCTGTCGGCGGCCTGTCCGGGTGAGGTGTTCACGTCGCCGGTGCCGGACCAGATGGCGCGGGCCGCCGCCGCCGTGGACAGCGGTGCGGGTGTGCTGTTCATCGTGAAGAACTACACTGGCGACGTCCTCAACTTCGACATGGCCGCCGAGCTGGCCGAGGACGAGGGCATCCAGGTCGCGAAGGTGCTCGTCAACGACGACGTGGCGGTCACCGACAGCCTCTACACCGCCGGGCGGCGCGGCACGGGCGCGACCCTGTTCGTGGAGAAGATCGCCGGTGCCGCCGCCGACGAGGGGCAGCCGCTGGAGCGGGTCGAGGCCATCGGACGGCAGGTCAACGAGAACTCCCGCAGCTTCGGCGTCGCCCTCAGCGCCTGCACCACCCCCGCCAAGGGCAGCCCCACCTTCGATCTGCCGCCCGGCGAGCTGGAGTTGGGCATCGGCATCCACGGCGAGCCCGGCCGGGAACGGCGCGCGATGATGACTTCGGGCGAGATCGCCGACTTCTCGGTGGGCGCGATCCTCGACGACATGACCCCGCGCAATCCCGTGCTCGTCCTGGTCAACGGTATGGGCGCGACACCGCTGTTGGAGCTGTACGGCTTCAATGCCGAGGTCCAGCGGGTGCTCGCCCAGCGCGGTGTGACCGTCGCCCACACTCTCGTCGGCAACTACGTCACCTCCCTCGACATGGCCGGCGCCTCGATCACCCTGTGCCAGGTCGACGAGGAGCTGCTGCGGCTGTGGAACGCGCCGGTGAAGACGCCGGGGTTGCGGTGGGGTATGTGATCCGGAGCCGGACGACCGCAACGCACCTGCCATGCAAGGAGATCCAGTGCTCGACGCCGATTTCTTCCGCCGTTGGATGACGGCGACCGCCGCCTCCGTCGACCGTGAGGCGGAACGGCTCACCTCCCTCGACTCGCCCATCGGGGACGCCGACCACGGCAGCAATCTGCAACGCGGGTTCACCGCCGTCGCGACGGCGCTGGAGAAGGAGGCGCCGCAGACGCCGGGCACGGTCCTGATGCTCGCCGGGCGGCAGCTGATCTCTACGGTCGGCGGGGCGTCCGGCCCACTGTACGGAACCCTGCTGCGGCGGACCGGCAAGGCTCTCGGGGACGCCGGTGAGGTGAGCGAGGACCAGTTCGCCCAGGCGCTGCGGGCCGGGGTGGACGCCGTCATGACGCTCGGGGGCGCTGCGCCGGGCGACAAGACCATGATCGACGCGCTGGTGCCGGCGGTGGACGCCCTCGGCGACGGTTTCGCCGCGGCGCGGGCCGCCGCCGAGGAGGGCGCCCTGGCGACGACGCCGTTGCAGGCCCGCAAGGGGCGGGCGAGCTATCTCGGCGAGCGCAGCATCGGGCACCAGGATCCCGGCGCCACGTCATCGGCGCTGTTGATCGCGGCCCTGGCGGAGGCGAACGATGAGTGACGCGACGAAGGGCGAGGGGCTCGTAGGCGTCGTGCTGGTCTCTCACAGCGCCCAGGTCGCCGCGTCGGTCGCCGAACTGGCCCAGGGGCTCGCCGGCGGCTCGACGACCGTGCCGGTGGCCCCGGCGGGCGGCACCGAGGGCGGTGAACTCGGCACCAGTTCCGAACTGATCGCCGCCGCTGCCGCCTCCGTCGACCGCGGCGCCGGTGTCGCGGTCCTCACCGACCTGGGCAGCGCGGTTCTCACGGTGAAGGCCCTGCTCGCGGAGGGCGACGAACTCCCCGACAACACACGCCTGGTGGACGCCCCGTTCGTCGAGGGCGCGGTGGCCGCGGTCGTCACGGCAGCGGCGGGCGCCGACCTGGCGGCGGTGGAGGCGGCGGCTGCGGAGGCGTACACGTACCGGAAGGTGTGAGGCGGCCTACGGCAACCATCGCGGCGGGGGCGCCGCGGCAGTGTTCCCGCTACGGGGGCACGCGCCGCGGGCCCTGCCCGCCGGTGCTGCTCTGCGGGCGGTGGCCGGGCTCCCTGGGGGCTTTTGCGGCCGACACACAGGATCTCCGCCACGCCGCCAGGGCCCGCCCCTACCCGACCCCCTCCGCCGCAATCCCCAGTGCCAAACGCAGCGTCGCCGCCAGTTCGGTCCGGGCCGTCGCCCCGTCGGGGTGGGTGTCGGCCGCGTGCCAGGCGTAGTGCTCGACCGCGGCGCGCAGGGCCGCGTTGAAGATCGCGGCCTGGATGGTGGGGCGGAGGTCGTCGGCGGGTAGGCCGGCCCGTTCGGCGAGGGCGCGCGCGAACGCCGGTTCGGCCTCGTCGTAGGTCTGGAGCCAGATCGCGCGCAGACCGGGCTCGGTACGCGTCAGCCGCACCAGCGCACCGACGGTCGCGCGGTCGGGGCCGGCGAGTTCGTGCTGCTCGTCCGCGAGTTCCTGGTCGAGGAGTTCCTCCAGGGGCTGCCCGGGTTGCCACCGCCGCAGGCAGCCGGCGATCAGGTCGATCCCGGCCGAGAACAGCGGCCGTACGCAGTTCTCCTTGCTCGGGAAGTAGCGCCACACGGTGCGCGAGGAGACACCGACCGCCGCTCCGATCTGCTCCCCCGTGGTCGCCGCCACGCCCTGGGTGACGAACAGGTCGACCGCCGCCCGCGCGATCTCCAGCCGGATCGCGGCCTTGCGCTCATCGGTCAGGGGCGGTCGTCCCGTGAGCCGGCTCGCGGCTTGGCTCGCGGGTCGGCTCGTACGTCCACGGGCTGCGGTCATGGTGTCCTCCGGCCGATGCTGATCACTCTCCCGGAATTCTCCCCGACGAATTTATGTCACTCAGAGACATTAAGTCGTAGGGTGTGGCCCCGGGCGCGCTCGACACCCCGCCCGTCGGACGGAACACCCCCTCGCCACACGTATGGGAGCACTTCATGAGCGGCGGACTGGACGGACGCGGCGTCATCGTCACCGGAGCGGGTTCGGGCATCGGACGCGCGGCCGCTTTGGCGTTCGCGAGGGAGGGCGCCCGGGTTGTTGTGGCGGACCTCGACGCCGAGGGCGCGGAAGCGGTCGTCAAGGAGATCGAGCAGGCAGGCGGCGGCGCGGTCGCGGTGGTGGGCGACCTGAGCGATCAGGAGGTGGTGGACCGGGTCGTCGAGACCGCGATCGCACGTTTCGGCGGCGTCGACGTCCTGGTCAACAACGCCGGGATCATGGACCGCATGTCGGCCCTGGCGGACGTCACCGACGCCGAGTGGGAGCGGGTCGTACGGGTCAACCTCACCGCCCCGTTCCTGCTCACCCGGGCCGCGCTGCCGCACATGCTGGAGGCGGGCCGGGGTGCCATCGTGAACACGGCGTCGGAGGCCGGCCTGCGGGGCAGTGCGGCCGGTGCCGCGTACACGGCGTCGAAGCATGGCGTGGTGGGGCTGACGAAGTCCCTGGCCGTGATGTACCGCAAGCAGGGGATCCGCGCGAACGCCATCGCCCCGGGCGGCACCCGGACGGGCATGGTCGTGGATGCGGCGCAGGACGCGCACGGGCCGACCGCCCTCGGTCCGCACTTCGTCAACCTCGGCCGGCTGGCCGAGCCCGAGGAGCAGGCCGCCGCCATCGTCTTCCTGGCCTCGGACGCGGCGAGCAACATCAACGGCGTGATCCTGCCGGTCGACGACGGCTGGTCGGCGGTCTGACGACCCCTTGCTCCCGGGCGGGGCCGTCGTCGACCCGGGGCGTCCGGGACTGCCGGCCACGCCGGCCGACCGGCGGATCGCGGCCGACGGGACGGCCGGGCGGATGGTCCAGCACAAGGACGTGGACGTCGGCATCGACTTCTACCGGGTCGCGACCGTCGCGCTCGGCGGCGAACGGTCGGGTTGCAGATCGCCCAGGAGTGCAGCGACACCGAGGACCTGCTGCGGGCACTCCAGCAGCGCGACACGACACGACCACCGCCCCCGAACTTCCGCCAGGGGCCGGGGGCCTGAGTCCGCGACGGGACTCGGCCGCCCGGCCACCCGCATCCGGCGCGGGGTCAGCGACGACAGCGGTCCCGCGCAGGCGGCATGAACTCCACGGCCCTCAGGGTGAGTTCAGCCGTGGGGAGCTTCAGCATACGTAAGTCCCCGGACGGACGACCAACGGCCGCCCACGACCGCCCTCTTGATGTGATCGCGTCAGTCGCGTCATATTGGTCCGGACCATTGCCGCGAGGCCGCCCCCGGGAGGCAGAGTCGTGCGACGCGTTCTGGCACTCGTTTCCGCCCTGTGCGCGGCGCTCGCGCTGCTCTCGTCCTGTACGTGGGGCGACGCGGCCGGGGACGGGGCCCGGCCGCCCGGGGCTCCCTCGGGTGTCACGGCCGCCGCGGGCAGCGCGACCAGCGTGCATGTCATGTGGACCGCGGTCTCCGCGGAACCCGGGATCCGTGTCTACGAGGTATATCGGGGCCCCACCAAGGTCAAGGAAGTGCCGGGCTCCGCACACATGGTGGATGTCACCATGCTGAAGCCCGCCACCACCTATGCGTTCACCGTCCGGGCCCGTGACAAGGACGGGCGTCTCGGACCGCCGAGCAAGGAGGTCCGGGCGACGACTCCCAGGGCCGTGGCCGCCGACCGCGCGGCTCCGACGCGGCCGGGGAAGATCGCCGGCCGGGCGGTCGGCAGCCGCGCGGTTCAGCTGTCGTGGGCGGCGGCCACGGACGACCGGGACGTGGTGTCGTACGACATCCATCAGGGCGGCACAAAGATCCACAGTGTGGGCGGCAACCAGACGGCGACCGTGGTCACCGGCCTCAGGCCGGGCACCCGCTACTCCTTCACCGTCCGGGCCCGAGACGCGGCCGACAACCAGTCACCGGCCACGGCTCCCGTCCGCATCACCACACCCGGCACGGACGACGGGCGCGGCACCGCGCCGACCGCCTTCCGGGCGACGACCCATCGCGCGGACGGGGCGTACTACGTCGACCTGAGCTGGGTGCCGCCGCGCACGGACGGAGTCGTCGCGGAGTACCAGATCCAGCTCGACGGGAGGGCGGCCACCTCCCTGGTGTACGGCGGAAACCCGCCGCGCGACAAGGCCACGTACAGCTTCTACCTGGGCCCCGAGGCCGGGGTCGGTCACCGGGTGCGGATCCGCGGCAGGCTACCGGACGGCACCTGGGGCGGCTTCTCGGCGGAGCGGACGGTGACGACCGGCGCGCGAGGCTGACAGCCGCTCGGGCATCCCCCGGATGCAGCAAGGCGTCACCTGACCGGGGGCGGCCCGCATGCGGTGCGGACCCGAGGCGCGTTGGCTGCCCCTGAGGCAGCACGGGCGTTCCCGACCCCAGGCGGCGCAAGGGATGTACCGCCAACCGTGCCGCCGGAGGGCATTCCATGCGCAATTCATCGCTCTTCCTCCGCTCGGGCCTGACCGTGGCAGCCGCCTCACTCCCCTTCGTCGTGGCCGCCGGTTCGGCCGCCGCGCAATCGGGGATCTCCGTGAGCACCACCGGGTCAACGGTCTCCGTCACGACCAGTGCGTGCACCAACGTCAACGGCAGCTGGGGCACCGCCTCGCTGCTCACCAGCAGCCAGGCCAACTTCTCGCAGGGTCGCCAGGTCTCCCTGTCCGGCACGGACCGGCTCCAGTCGGCGGCGTGGTCGAGCGTGAACCCGGGCACGTACACCGTCATCGTCGTGTGCTCCAACGGCTCGACGGCGGGCACCCAGTCGGTCATCGTGTCGACCAGCCCGACCCGTACACCCACCCCCAGGACGTCGCCCTCTCGCGGCGTGATGGGCGGCGTGGGCGGTTCCTCGACGGACTTCGGCACCCTCACACTGGTGGGCGGCGGCGTCCTGGTGGGCGCGGGTGGCCTGGCCGCGGCCTGGTATCTGCGCCGCAAGGCCAAGCCGTACCGGCTCTGACGGCCGCACCCCCCGCACAGCTGCCGGGCCGGCTCACGCAGGCTCCCGCCCCGGCAGCTCGGCGAATTCCTCCAGCGCGTGCGTGAGCCACTGCGTCCAGAAGGTCTCCAGATCGATGCCGGCGCGCAGCACCAGGTGCCGCAACCGGTCCTGGGAGCTGTCCTTGCCGGGCGGGAAGTCGCGCTGCTCGATCTGCTCGTACTCGGCCAACTGCCGCTGGTGCAGATCGAGATGGCGGCGCAGATCGGCCTCGATGCCCTCCGTCCCCACGACCGCCGCGGCACGCATCCGCAGCAGCAGGGGGTCGCGGTGGGGCTTCGGGTCCTGGGACGCGGCCGTCCAGCGGGCCAGTTCGGCGCGGCCCGCGGGCAGGACGTCGTAGCTCTTCTTCTGCCCGCGGGCCGGCTGTTCGCTCGGCAGGGTGCGGATGAACCCCTCGGCCTCCAGTTTTCCCAGCTCGCGATAGATCTGCTGATGCGTCGCCGACCAGAAGTACCCGATCGACTTGTCGAAGCGACGGGTCAGCTCCAGCCCCGAGGACGGCTTCTCGAGCAGGGCGGTGAGGATCGCGTGCGGGAGTGACATGGGGCTCATCCTAGGGACGCGAGGAGGTCATCCTACGAACACGACCACTCGCCGCTACAGGCTCGCCGCCAGCTCCGTGCCCTGCTTGATGGCCCGCTTCGCGTCCAGCTCGGCGGCCACGTCGGCGCCGCCGATGAGGTGCGCGCTGCGGCCCGCGGCGATGAGTGCCTCGTACAGGTCGCGACGCGGCTCCTGCCCGGTGCACAGCACGATCGTGTCGACCTCGAGGACCGTGCTCTCCTCGCCGACGGTGACATGCAGTCCGGCGTCGTCGATACGGTCGTAGCGCACGCCCGGGACCATGGTGACGCCCCGGTGCTTGAGCTCGGCGCGGTGGATCCAGCCGGTGGTCTTGCCGAGGCCGGCGCCGACCTTGCTGGTCTTGCGCTGGAGCAGGTGGACGGTGCGCGGCGGGGCGGGCCGCTCGGGGGCGGCGAGGCCGCCGGGGCCCGTGTAGTCCATGTCGACGCCCCAGAGGCGGAAGTACGTCTCGGGGTCCTCGCTCGCCTTGTCGCCGCCGTCGGTGAGGAACTCGGCGACGTCGAAGCCGATGCCGCCCGCGCCGAGGACGGCGACGCGCTCGCCGACGTGGGCCTCGTCGCGCAGGACGTCGAGGTAGCCCACGACGCTCGGGTGGTCGACGCCGGGGATGTCCGGGGTGCGCGGGCTGACGCCGGTGGCGACCACGACCTCGTCGTAGCCGGCGAGGTCGTCGGCCGCCACGCGGGTGTTCAGACGTACGTCCACGCCCTGCCAGTCGAGCTGGTGGCGGAAGTAGCGCAGAGTCTCGTCGAACTCCTGCTTGCCGGGGACCTTGCGGGCGACGTTCAGCTGGCCGCCGATCTCGCTCGCGGCGTCGAACAGCGTGACCTCGTGGCCGCGTTCCGCCGCGCTCACGGCGCAGGCGAGGCCGGCGGGTCCGGCGCCCACAACGGCGACCCGCTTGCGCAGTCGCGTCGGGGACAGCGTCAGCTCGGTCTCGTGGCAGGCGCGCGGGTTGACCAGGCAGGACGTGATCTTGCCGCTGAAGGTGTGGTCGAGGCAGGCCTGGTTGCAGCCGATGCAGGTGTTGATGGCCTCCGGTTTCCCGGCGGCGGCCTTGGCGACGAAGTCGGGGTCGGCGAGCATCGGACGGGCCATCGACACCATGTCCGCGCAGCCGTCGGCCAGCAACTCCTCGGCCAGTTCGGGGGTGTTGATGCGGTTGGTGGTGACGAGCGGCACGGACACCTCGCCCATCAGCCGCTTCGTGACCCAGGTGTACGCGCCGCGGGGCACCGAGGTGGCGATGGTCGGGATGCGGGCCTCGTGCCAGCCGATGCCGGTGTTGATGATCGTCGCCCCGGCGGCCTCGACGGCCTTCGCGAGCTTGATCACCTCGTCGAGGGTCGAGCCGCCGGGCACGAGGTCCAGCATGGACAGCCGGTAGACGATGATGAAGTCCTCGCCGACGGCCTCGCGCACCCGCCGCACGATCTCGACCGGGAAGCGCATGCGGTTCTCGTACGAGCCGCCCCAGCGGTCGGTGCGGCGGTTGGTCTGCCGGGCGATGAACTCGTTGATGAGGTAGCCCTCGGAGCCCATGATCTCCACGCCGTCGTAGCCGGCCTGCCGGGCGAGGCGGGCGGCGCGGGCGTAGTCGTCGATGGTCCGCTCGACCTCGGCGTCGGCGAGCTCACGGGGCGGGAAGGGGCTGATCGGCGCCTGGAGCGGGCTGGGGGCGACGAGGTCCTGGTGGTAGGCGTACCGGCCGAAGTGCAGGATCTGCATGGCGATCCGCCCGCCCTCGCGGTGCACGGCGTCGGTGATGACCCGGTGCTGCGCGGCCTCGTCCTCGGTGGTGAGTTTGGCACCGCCCTCGTAGGGCCGTCCCGCGTCGTTGGGGGCGATGCCACCGGTGACGATGAGCCCCACTCCCCCGCGCGCACGCTCGGCGTAGAACGCAGCCATGCGCTCGAAGCCGCGCTCGGCCTCCTCCAGGCCCACATGCATGGAGCCCATGAGGACGCGGTTGGGCAGCGTGGTGAAGCCCAGGTCGAGCGGGCTCAGCAGGTGCGGGTAACGGCTCATGGGGACCCTCCGTGGGCGGTGTCGTGCCTGACGTAGTTGTAGAGGACCGCACCGGGTTTATGCAACTAGTTGCACAACCAGGAAGGGGTGACGCCGACCACTGCCGCCCGCCCCCCGGGACGGGTCGCGCTCGGGCACAGTGGCGCCATGACTGCACACGGTGGCCCCATGACCGCCCACGCCGACGTGATCGACCTCGCCCAGCGTCTGATCCGCTGTCCCAGCCGTGCCGGGATCGACGGCTACGGGACCGTCCTCGGCATCCTGGAGCAGTGGCTCGCCGGGCGTGAGCTGCCGTATCGCCGCCTCCACGCCGACACAGGCGACACCGTCGGCCTGCTGGTCGAGGTCGCGGGCGGCCGGCCCGGCCCGTGGTGGGCGCTGGATGCCTGCGTCGACACCGCTCCCTACGGCGACGAGGCCGCCTGGTCCTTCGCGCCCGACTCCGGCGAGGTCGTCGACGGCTGGCTGCGCGGCAGGGGCGCCGCGGACTCCAAGCTCGCCGCGGCGATGTTCTGCGGCATCGCGGCGGAGCTGCACGGGCGGGCCGGCGCGCTGCACGGCGGGCTCGCCGTGCTGCTCGACGTCGACGAGCACACGGGTGGCTTCGGGGGCGCCCGCGCCTACCTCGCCGACCGGGAGGCGGCCCGCCCGGCCGGGGTGATGATCGGCTACCCGGGGTTCGACGAGGTCGTGGTCGGCGGGCGGGGTCTGTGGCGGGCCGCGATCGCGGTGCACGCGGCCTCGGGCCACTCGGGATCACGCCGCTCCACACCGAGCGCCGTCTCCCGCGCGGCGCATCTCGTCCGGCTCCTGGAGGAAGCCGGCCTCCCGGACGCCGGCGGCGAGTTCCCCCTGCCGCCGAAGCTGACGGTGACCTCCTGCCATGGCGGCCAGGGCTTCTCGGTGGTGCCCGACCTGTGCGAGCTGGGCGTCGACATCCGCACCACCCCCGCCTTCGACGCCCGCGCCGCCGGGCAACTGGTCCGCGAGGCGGTGGCCGAGCTGGACGCGAAGGTGTCAGCACCGCGGCCGACCACCGTCACACCGGTGGCGTCCTGGCCGCCGTATCGACTGGGCACCGACCGGCAGCCCGCAGCGGCGCTGCTCGATGCCGCCGCCGTGGAGGGCCTGGCCGTGCGACCGAAGACCGCCGGGCCGTCGAACATCGGCAATCTGCTCGCGGGCGAGGGCATCCCGGCCACGGCGGGTTTCGGCGTCCGCTACGAGGGGCTGCACGGCGTGGACGAGCGGGCCTGTCTGGAGGACCTGCCCGCCGTCCACGCCGTCTACCGGCGTGCCGTGCTCAGCCTGCTCAGCCGGTCGTCATGAGGGGCCGGACGGGCACGTCATGACGCGCCGGACCGGCTCTCCAGCACCACGTGCAGCTCCCTCTCCTGGTCGCCCGAGGCCGAGGTCAGGTCGTGCACCGTGAACAGCGAGTCCAGCGTCGTACGGAGCCGTTCGATGGCCCAGTAGCCGCCCTGTGCGTCGGCCTCGACGGACGCCGAGAGCCGGGCGGGCACCGGGCACTCCTGGGCGTCCGTCACCTCGAACGTGCCGAGCCACACCATGGGGCGCGTCTCATGGAGCTGCTGCGGCACGTCCTCGGGGGTCCGGTCGGACTCGAAGCACGCATTCAGCGCGTCGAACACGATCCGGGCGTCTTCCTTGCTGCATCCGCTGATCTCGACGGAGACGGGTTCCTCGTGCAGTCGTTCACGGACCATCGTGATCGCTCCTCTCGTGGCCGCACCGCGGTGCCACGGGTTGCCCGCGGAACCGGGCCCCAATCCCAAGAAAAGCACCACGTTCGGCCCGGCACTACCGGCGGAACCGCACCGTCCGCTCCCAGGACGGGCCCGGCCCGCGGGTCGACCGGCAGGTCAGCGCGTGAACCGGTACGTCTTGCTGTCCGTCAGCACACAGAAGCCCGGCGAGATGACGATCACGCGCAGGGTGCCGGTACGACGGTCGTAGTCGATGCCCTCCGTCTCGAACTCGCCCGAGCAGGAGCTGCGCAGCGGGAGCTGGCGCAGAGCCGAGACATGTCCGGTCACGTCGGACGAGCCGGGCTCGGCGGAGAGGTCGATCTGGAGCAGCGGTTTGGTCATGCCGAAGAGGGTGCCCGCCGGGTCGTCCGAGGCGCACAGCAGAGTCGTGGCACTGAGGAAGTCGCAGCCCTGGATGTCGCGCACGGCGTGGTCCAGCCGGATGCTGGACGTCCAGGGAAGGTTCGCCGCCGGCGACGTGCTGGAGTTGACGCCCGGGGTCGGGTGGACCAGCAGACGGGTCATGGTGCCCCACTCGCCCGACACCATCCACTGACCGCCGGGGGTGATGGCGACGAAGGAGTTGTTCAGGGCCTCGCCGGAGCCCAGCGCGTGGACGTACTCGGACCAGGTCCCGTTCGGCGCCTGCACCCGGAACATCTTCGCGCTGCCGGAGTCCGCCTGGTACGGCTCGATGTAGTAGCCGTTGTAGGAGGCGTCCGGGTCGCCCACGTGGTTCCAGCCGCGGCTGCTGACCGAGGCGGGGATGGTGCCGATGCCCGTGTAGCGGTTCGCGCTGTTCGCCGGGACCTCCACGGAGGCCAGCCCCTGACTCTCGGTCAGCGGGTCGGCGCGGTCGGAGCCCACCTCCGTCCAGGTGTCGGCGGCCTGCGCGGGTGTCGCGGTGGACAGCACGGCGGCGGAGGCAAGGGCGACGAGGCAGGTCAGAGCGGATTGACAACGTTGCCAGGAAGGCAGGGCCATGGGACCGACTCCTTGGGGGGTGGGTGCGGGTCGGCGGACAGTCTGGCGGGCTCGTATGGTCATGTACAGACCAAGCGCGCGAACATGCGCTGTCTGATCGGCCACAGTCACGTGCCCCGGTGCTGACTTCGACGGACGCCCGCCGTCGTGTTGAGGGATGGTGGAGGAGAGCGACCGAGGGGGCCCGGAGACGGTTGAACGCGGTAGAACAAGGGGAGTCGGCACGGGGGAATGGCGTGCCGCGAGGAGGATGGGCGAAGGCGGTGCGGATGTCAGCAGCCGAACGTCCCGTGGCCGGGAGCGATGAACCGGTGCGCGGGCCGGTAGGGCCGAGCGGGTTGCTCGATGTGCTCGGCGTGGCCTCGGTCGTGCTGGACACCGAGGGCCGCATCGTGCTGTGGAGCCCTCAGGCCGAGGAGTTGTTCGGCTATCCCGCGCGGGAGGCGCTGGGCGAGTACGCCGCCCGGATCATGGTCCACGAGCAGTACGTGGACCTGGTCGTCAAGTTGTTCGCCGACGTCATGGAGACGGGTGAGGGCTGGGCCGGGGCATTCCCGATCCGGCGCAAGGACGGCAGCACGCGGCTGGTGGAGTTCCGCAACATGCGGCTGCTGGACGACCAGGGGGACGTCTACGCACTGGGCCTGTGCGCCGACCAGACGACGGTCCGCCAGGTGGAGCGGGACGTCGCCCTGTCGACCCGGACGATCGCCCAGGCTCCCATCGGGCTGGCCGTCATGGACACCGAGCTGCGCTACGTCACGGTCAACCCGGCGCTGGCACAGCTCAACGGCATCCCGGCCGAGGAGCACCTCGGCCGCACACCACGGGAGCTGCTCCCCGACCCCGACGCCGCCGAGGCCATCGAAGCGGCTCTGCGCGAGGTGCTGCGGACCGGCGACGCGCTCATCAACCAGCGCATCATGGGCCGGACCCTGGCCGACCCGGACGTGGAGCACTTCTGGTCCATCTCGCTGTACCGGCTGGAGGACTCCGCCGGGACAGTGCTCGGTGTGGCCGGCATGGCGGTGGACATCACCGAGCAGCACCAGGCCGCCGTCGAGGCCGAGACCGCGCGGCGGCGTCTGGCCCTGATCGCCGACGCCTCCGCGCGCATCGGCACCACACTGGAACTGGACCGCACGGCACACGAGCTGGCCGAGGTCGCCGTGCCGGAGCTGGCCGACGTGGCGGCCGTGGATCTGCTGGAAGCCGTGGTGGAGGGCAGACGCAGCAGTCTCGGGCCCGCGGAGTCGGCGGTGATCCGCGCGCTCGCCGTCAAGGCGGGGCACGACACGGTGGCCCTCGACGCCGCCGACCAGCCCGGCCAGGTCGCCCGCTACGGTCCCGACCGCCTGGTCACCGAATGTGTGCGCACCGCCGGCCCGATCATGGTGACGCACGTCGGGGAGAAGGACCTGCCACGCATCGCCCGTTCGCCCGAGGCCGCCGTCCAGCTGGGCCGCGCGGGCGTGCACTCCTATCTGGCGGTGCCGCTGATCGCGCGCGGCGAGGTGCTCGGCGCCCTCGACCTCAAGCGCACCCGCAATCCGCTGCCGTTCAGCGAGGACGACCTGCTGCTCGCCCGCGAGTTGGCGTCCCGCGCGGCGGTGCAGATCGACAACGCCCGCTGGTACCAGAACGCCCGCGACACCGCCCTCACCCTGCAGCGCAGTCTGCTGCCCAGCCATCCTCCGGTGACCGGTGGCCTTGAGGTCGCCTCCCGCTACCAGCCCGCGGGCGCCACCGCCGAGGTCGGCGGCGACTGGTTCGACGTGATTCCCCTGGAGGGCGGCAAGACCGCGCTCGTCGTCGGCGACGTGATGGGCAGCGGCATCGCCGCCGCGACGACCATGGGCCGCCTGCGCACCGCGACGCACACACTCGCCTCCCTCGACCTCGAACCGGCCCGGCTGCTGGAACACCTCGACAAGATCACCGAGGGCCTCGACCACTCCATCGCCACCTGTGTCTACGTCGTCCACGACCCGCAGCAGCGCCAGTGCCTGATCGCCAACGCCGGGCACCTGCCGCCGGCCCGCCTCCGCCCCGACCGGAACCCGCAGTTCCTCGAACTGCCCACCGGGGTACCGCTGGGCGTCGGCGGAGTCGCGTTCTCCACGACGACCGTCGACCTCGAACCCGGTGACCGACTGGTCCTCTACACCGACGGCCTCGTCGAGACCCGCCAACACCCGCTCGACGAACGCCTGGACGCCCTCCTGGACCTCCTCGACGGCCCCGACCGCCCGCTGCAGGACGTCTGCGACCTCCTGCTGCGCACCCTCCACCAACCCGAGAACTCCGACGACGTGGCACTGCTCATCGCCCGTGTTCTGCCGCCTGGTTGATCGGTAGCAATCGGCCTAGCGGTCCGCATGGTTGAGGCCGACAACGACAGCCACGTACGGCTCCTCCGAGACGATCAGACGCGACGACAGTCCACTGCGAGTGAAAGCCTCCAGGGCCGTCGGCGCCTGGCGTTCGCTCGTCTCGATCAGCAGGCAGCCGCCGGGGGCCAGCCATCGGGGAGCCTCGGCGGCGACCCGGCGCAGGACGTCGAGTCCGTCCGGGCCGCCGTCGAGGGCGACGTGCGGCTCGTGGTCGCGGGCCTCCGCGGGCAGGAGCCCGACTTCGTCGGTGGGTACGTACGGCACGTTCGCCGCGAGTATCCCGATCCGGCCGCGCAGGGTGCGGGGCAGCGCCTCGAACAGGTCGCCGGTGTGCACCAGACCGCCGAAGGGGGCCACGTTACGGCGGGCGCAGCGCACCGCCGCCGGGTCGATGTCGGCGGCGTGCAGCTCGACGGGGCCGAGTGCCGCGGCCAGCGCCGCGCCCACCGCGCCCGAGCCGCAGCACAGGTCCACGACGACGGACGCGTCCCTCGCGTGGGCGACGGCCTGCTCGACCAGGAACTCGGTGCGCCGGCGGGGCACGAAGACGCCGGGTGCCACGGCGATGCGCAGCCCGCGGAACTCGGCCCAGCCCAGGACGAGTTCGAGGGGCAGGCCGGTGACACGTCGGTCCACCATGGCCGCCAGCTCGTCCGGGGTGCCGGCGGCGGCAAGGATCAGCCGGGCCTCGTCCTCGGCGAAGACACAGCCGGCGGCACGGAGTGCGGTCACGACCGCGTCGCGAGCGAGCCGCGAGGGAGCGGAAGGCAGGGAGGACGAGGGCGACGGCGACGGCGAAGACGACGGGGAGGAGAGAGAAGGCATGGAAGCCGAGAGCCTTTCGGAAGCCGAAGGATGCTCTCGCGGCCGCCTACCGGCGGTGATCCGCGCCGATTCGAGGTGAGAGCACCCGACCTGACACAGCGGTAATGGGTCTCACCTCCTGGACTCCGTGCGGCGGGGACTGTCCCGGCCGGAGGGCAACCCTACCCCAACGATCACGAACGCTCCCGGGCATCGGCGAAGGCGGGCCACCGGAGCGCGTACGGTTGAATGAGCAAGAATGAGCAAGCACTGATCACGCTCGACCCGCGGGCCGCCGCCGACGGCGGCCTGGAGGCACCACCCGTATGAACGTCACCCGAGGCTTCACCGGCCGCCCCCGCGTCCACAACGCCGCACTGCCGCCCGGCCAGTACGACGCGGGCGACGACTGGCCCGTCCTGTCCGCCGAGGTCACGCCCGAGCTGACGCCCGCCGAGTGGAGTTTCCGCATCGACGGTCTGGTCGAGGAGCCACGGAGCTGGAACTGGGAGCAGGCACACGAGCTGCCGGCGTCCGGGTACGAGGGCGACATCCACTGCGTGACGAGCTGGTCGAAGTTCGGCGTGCGGTTCGGGGGCGTCTCGTTGGACGCCTTCCTTGCTGTGGTCCGGCCCCATGTGTCCGCCACACATGCCGTCGCCTATTCACACACCGGGTACTCCACCAACCTTCCGCTCGCCGACCTGACCGGCTCACGGGCCTGGATCGCCTGGGAGTACGACGGCAGGCCGCTCGCCCCGGAGCACGGTGGCCCGGCACGGCTGCTGGTGCCGCACCTGTACTTCTGGAAGAGCGCCAAGTGGATCGCGGGCCTGCGGATCCTCGATCACGACGAGCCCGGCTTCTGGGAGCAGAACGGCTACCACTCCCGCGGCAACCCGTGGGAAGAGCAGCGGTACTCGGGTGACTGAGGCAATGGACATGACTGAAGCAACCGTGGCAGCCGAGGCAGCCGTGGCGTTCGCTCCCCCGACCCGTTTCGCGGTGCCCGGGCGGATCGCCGTCGGTGAGCAGGCCGCAGCGATGTGGCAGACCGCCACGATCACCGAGATCCGCCGCGAGACCCCGCACGCCGCCACGTTCCGACTGGCGGTGCCGGCCTGGGTGGGCCATCTGCCCGGCCAGCACCTGATGCTGCGCCTGACGGCACAGGACGGCTACGTCGCCCAGCGCCACTACTCGATCGCGTCCGCACCGGACGACTCGGGCCACATCGAGCTCACCCTCGACCATGTCGGGGACGGTGAGGTGTCCGGCTGGTTCCACACGGTTGCGGAGCCCGGTGACACGGTCGAGGTGCGCGGCCCGGTCAGCGGCTTCTTCGCCTGGCCCGGCGACCGGCCCGCGCTGCTGGTCGGCGCCGGCTCCGGCGTCGTACCGCTGATGTCGATGGTGCGGCACCACCGGGCGCGGGGCCTGGACGTGCCGCTGCGACTGCTGGTGTCGGCGCGCAGCCCCGAGGAACTGATCTACGCGCGGGAGTACGGCGCGGAGACGACGCCTGTGTTCACGCGCAGTGCACCGGAGGGTGTGGCCGTGGGACGTATGGCCGCCGCACATGTTGCGCCCCTCCTGGCCGAGCCGCCTCCCGGTGGGTGGGAGGCCTATGTGTGCGGTTCCAATGGATTCGCCGAGCACGCCTCACGGCTGCTCGTGGCGGCAGGTCAGCCCGTGGACCGCATCCGGATCGAACGCTTCGGCTGAACGCGGCGGCACGCCACACCCGACACGGGGACGCATTTCGTCCGGGATCGTCAGGAACCAAGTCCGGCGTACGGGGTACCTGGACGCCATGCGATATCGGGTGCGTGGCTGGCGCTGGCGGCGCAGTCCATTGCGGCGCCGGTCGGATGTCGTCGAGGCGTGGACCGTGCTCACCGTGGCGCTCCTGCTGCTCGTGGTCGCACCCCTGGTCGGGGCGGTCGCGGCGTGGTGGGCCCATGACGGCGCCCGGGGCGTGGCCCGGGAGCAGCGGGCCGATCGCCGGCATGTACGGGCGGAGGTCGTCGGCAAGTCTGCCGACGCGGTACCGATGGCACAGGGCGGGCGGCAGCCGTCAGCCAGAACGGCCGTGCGCTGGACCGAGCCGGAAGGCGCTCCGCGTACGGCCACGGCCCGCGTACCGGCAGGCACGCGGGCCGGCGACACGGTCGACGTGTGGCTGGACTCCCGGGGCCGGAGCACGGCCCCGCCTGCGAGCGGCATGGCCGTCTGGCAGCACACCGTCACCGTTGGCGTCTGTGCCGCGGGCGGCGCGGTCGCCGTGATTCTGCTCGGCCACGCCGTCGTACGCCACAACGCGATGAGCCGGCGCCTGGCCGAGTGGGAGCAGGAGTGGGCCCAGACGGAGCCGGACTGGACGGACCGCAGGGCGTGACCGCGACGCCTGCCCAGCGCTCCCCACCCACCCACTGCCACCCGCCGCCTGCCGGCTAAGCCCTCCGCTGCATACGCCGTGCGATCCGTCCGTGCCCGCGCAACGCGTCCGCCAGAGACGCCAACCGGGGCTCGCCCCGGTCGACCAGGATCCGGCCGCCGACCACCGTGGTCCAGGCCCGGGCGGGCCCGCAGCGCAGCCAGGCCTCCACGGGGTCGCTGAGCGCGCCGGCGAGGGCGACCTCGTGCAGGTCCCAGACGACCAGGTCGGCGCAGGCCCCGGGCCGCAGGTGGCCCAGCTCGTCGTCCCGGCCCAGGCAGCGCGCCGAGCCACGGGTGGCGATGTCGAGGGCGTCGCGTGCGGTCATCGCGCCGGGTCCGCCGCGGTAGCGACCCAGCAGCAGTGCCGCCCGGGTCTCCATCCAGAGCGAGGCGTGGTCCGTGGAGGCGGAGCCGTCGCAGCCGATGCCGACGGGCAGGCCCAGTTCGCGCATCTCCTTCACGCGTGCGGTGCCGCCGCCGATGAGCATGTTGGAGCTGGGGCAGTGCGACACGCCGACACCGGCGGCAGCGAGGCGGCGCAGCTCGTCGCCGGTCGGGTAGATGCAGTGCGCGACCCAGCTGCGGTCGCTCATCCACCCCGTCTGCTCGAAGTACTCGACGGGGCGGCAGCCGTATGTATCCAGGCAGTAGGTGTCCTCGTCGTGGTCCTCGGCGAGGTGCGTATGCAGCCGCACGTCGTGGCGCTCGGCGAGTTCGGCGGTCGCCGTCATCAGCGACCTGGTCACCGAGAAGGGTGAGCAGGGCGCGAGCGCGACCCGCACCAGCGCGCCCGGTTCGGGGTCGTGGTACGTCGTGATCAGGCGCTCGCTGTCGGCCAGCACCTCGTCCTCGGTCTGGGTGACGCTCCTCGGCGGCAGTCCTCCGTCGTCGACTGAGCGGGTCATCGAGCCACGGGTGGCGTGGAAGCGGAAGCCGATGTCGCGGGCGGCGCGGATCTCGGCGTCGACCAGGCGCGGGCGGGGATGGACGTAGAGGTGGTCGGAGGACGTGGTGCAGCCGCCCATGAGCAGTTCGGCCATGCCGACGTACGCCGACACGTACGCGGCCTCCTCGTCGAGGTCCGCCCACAGGGGGTAGAGGGTGGTCAGCCAGTCGAACAGGGAGCCGTTCACGGCGGGCGCGTAGGAGCGGGTGAGGTTCTGGTAGATGTGATGGTGCGTGTTGACCAGGCCCGGAGTGACGAGGCGACCGGCCGCCGAGACGGTGGTGCGGGCCTCGGGCTCGCTCCCCGCGGTGCCGACGCCGGTGACCCGACCACCGGTGACGGCCAGCCAGCCGCCCGGGATCTCCCGGTCTCCGTCCACGACGAGCAGTTCGGCGTCCTTGACCAGCAGTTCCGCGGCCCTGACCGGGGGTTCGACGGCAGACGTCATGGCGCCATCGTAGGCACACGGCACGGGAAACTTCTGGCGAGTCGTCCGATCACCCCCGTACGGTGTGATCATCCGCAGTCACTCTCGGCAAAGGCGGTCCTCCATGGCCCTGTTCGACCTTTCGCTCGACGAACTGCGCGAGTACCGCAGCCAGTCCGTCGAACCCGAGGACTTCGACTCGTTCTGGTCCAAGACCCTTGAGGAAGCGCGCGGACACGATCTGGACGCCCGCTTCGAGCCGGTCGACACAGGGCTGGCCACGGTGCAGGTGTACGACGTGACGTTCGCCGGGTTCGGCGGTCACCCCGTGAAGGGCTGGCTGCGGCTGCCCGCCGGCGCCACCGAGCCGGTGCCGCTGGTGGTGGAGTTCCTCGGGTACGGCGGCGGGCGCGGCCTGCCGCACGAGAACCTGCTGTGGGCCTCCTCGGGCCGGGCGCACTTCATGATGGACACGCGCGGCCAGGGCAGCGCGTGGGGCGCCGGCGGTGGCACACCGGACCCGGTGGGGGCGGGGCCCGCGTACCCCGGGTTCATGACGCGCGGCGTCGACGCGCCCGAGAACTACTACTACCGCCGGGTGTTCACGGACGCGGTCCGTGCCGTCGAAGCCGCCCGTTCCCATCCGCTGACCGACGCCTCGCGCACGGTCGCGCTGGGCTCGAGCCAGGGCGGCGGAATCACTATCGCGGTCGGGGGCCTGGTTCCGGACCTGACGGCGATCGCGCCGGACGTGCCGTTCCTGTGCGACTACCCGCGCGCGGCGACTCTGACGGACCGCCACCCGTACCGCGAGATCGCCCTGTACCTCAAGACGCACCGGGGCCGCACCGAGGATGTCCTGCGCACCCTGTCGTACTTCGACGGCGTCCACTTCGCGGCCCGCGGCCGGGCTCCCGCCTTGTTCTCGGCGGCCCTGGAGGACCAGACCTGCCCGCCGTCCACCGTCTTCGCGACCTTCAACGCCTGGGCCCACGCCGAGAAGGCCATCGAGGTGTACGACTTCAACGACCATGAGGGCGGCGGCCCGTTCCACGAGGCGGCCAAGCTGGACTGGCTGCGCACCCACGCCTGAGAGGTCCGGCATGCAGACGCGTGAGGCCGCGGACCGGTTCGTCCGGGTCTGGCAGCGGGCCTGGACGGAACACGACGTGGACGCCCTGCTGGAGCTGTACGCCGAGGACTGTGTCCACCGCTCGATGCCGTTCCGCGAGCCGCACCGCGGGCGGGCGGCGCTGGCCGAGTATCTGCGCTGGTCGTTCGCCGGTGAGCGGGTGACCGACGTGCGCTTCTCCGCGCCGGTCGTCGGCGAGGACGGTGTGGCCGTGGCCGAGTTCCGGGTCCTGGCCGAGGAGGGCGGCGCGCCGTCGACGCTCGCCGGGTGCGTCTTCGTGCGGTTCGACGCCGCCGGGCTCGCCGTCGAGACCCGCGACTACTGGCACACCGTCGAGGGTCACCGGGAGCCGGATGGTGCGCTGTTCTTCGGGTGAGCTCGGTGCCTTCGGCGTGTTCGACGCCTTCCGCCCAGTCCGACCAGTCGGTACGTTCAGGGAGCCCGGTCGCACGGTCGCGGTCCGGGCTTCCGGCGGACGTCTGCGGACGACCAGGTGCGGACGACTAGGGGTGGGCCATGGCGGAGCAAGAGGCACAGGTGCACGGGCACTGCGATCCGCAGTTCGCGGCGGTGCGGACGGCGTTCGAGGCGAACTTCCGGGAGCGCGGGGAGCTGGGCGCCGCGGTGGCCGTCAGGGTCGGCCGTGAGACCGTGGTGGACCTGTGGGGCGGCTGGGCCGACGCGGCACACAGCCACCCCTGGGAGCGCGACACGCTGGTCAACGTGTGGTCGACGTCCAAGGGGCCGACGGCGCTGTGCGCGCACATCCTCGCCGACCGGGGGCTGCTCGACCTGGACGCGCCGGTGGCCGCGTACTGGCCGGAGTTCGCCGCCGCGGGCAAGGAGCAGATCCTCGTACGGCATCTCCTGTCGCACCGCGCCGGTCTGTCCGGGCTGCGGGAGCCGCACTCGCTTCAGCAGCTCTGCGACTGGGAGTTGACGACCCAGCGACTCGCGGCGATGGAGCCGTGGTGGGCGCCGGGGACGCAGTCCGGATATCACGCGCTCACGTTCGGATTCCTGGTCGGGGAGGTCGTGCGGCGGGTCTCGGGGCTGCTGCCCGGGGCCTTCCTGGACCGTGAGGTCACCGGGCCGCTCGGCATCGACTTCGTGATCGGGTTGCCGGAGAAGGAGTACGGACGGGCGGCCGAGCTGGTGCATGCGCCGGTCGCGTCGAGCAGTGAACAGGCGGCGATCTTCAGCCAGTTGGCGCCCGCCGCCATCGCCGCGCTGGCCAACCCAGCCGTGGGGGCGGCTCAGGCCAACTCGGTCGAGTGGCGGGCTGCCGAGGTACCCGCCGCGAACGGGCACGGCACGGCTCGGGCGGTCGCCGCGCTGTACGGCATCTTCGCGGGGCGTGGGTCGTACGACGGCCGGCGCATCCTCTCCCCCGAGGCGGCCGAGCGGGTGCGTGAGGGGCAGGGTGCCTGCCGGGATCTGGTACTCGGGGCCGGGTTCGAGAGCGAGACGGAGGTCGCGCTCGGCCTGTGGCTGAGCGGGGCCAACGGGTCGTACGGACCCAACCCGCGGGCTTTCGGACACGACGGCTTCGGCGGCTCCTGCGGTCTGGCCGACCCGGAGGCCGGGGTGTCACTGGGCTATGTGATGAACCGGATGGGGCCTCATATCGCCGACGACCCGCGGAAGATGGCGCTGATCGACGCCCTGTACAGCGCCCTGTGACGGCCTGTCCGCGCGGACCGTTTCGGCCGAAGTGACAGACCGCCCTTCCGCCGTGGTTTAGACCAATGCTTAGATCTGGTGGCGCAACGAACCCGCATGGCTACAACACGTCACCAACAGGAGGCGCGGCATGGCCCGCACCACCCCGCACGACCGCCCCCTCACCGAAGCGCAGCCGCTGTACTGGAGAGTCGCCACCCGGTTGCTCGACGAGCTGAGCGACGGAACCATCCCGCCCGGTGAACGGCTGCCGTCGGAACGGCAGTTGGCGCTGCACTACGAGGTCAGCAGGGAGACCGTACGGCAGGCGCTGGAGGTGCTGCGCCACCGCGGCCTGGTCGCCACCGACCGTCGGGGCAGCCATGCCACCCTGTCCGGTCCGCCGGTCGAGACGTCGACCCTCACCTTCCCGGTCGGGGCCCGCCCGGCCGGCCCGGGCGCCGTGGACCGGGCGACGGTCGCCTGGGAGACTCCCCCGCCGGAGCACGCCGCGGCCCTGGGGCTGGCCACGCACCGGGCGACCCTGGTGCACCGGTACGAGTCCGCGGGCGCCGACGGCCGTGGCCGGCGTACGGCGGTGACGTCGTTCTCGGCGGTGGCCCTCGCCGAGGTGGCGGAGCTCGCCCGCTGCCGTGACCGCGCCGACGGCGACCGCACCGAGGGCACCGGGTCCGCCCAACTGCGCCGCGCCTACGACTGGATGCGCAAGGCAGGCCTCACCCTCCACCACCGGGACACCATCACGCGGCTCCCGGGCGCGCCGTCGGTGCGGGTCACGCGGCGGGTACAGGACCAGTACGCCCGCCCACTGGAGATCACGGACCTGGTGATGGACGCCCAACAGGACGCTCTGGTCTACGAGTTCACGCTGCCCGCGGCGGTCTGACCCACCTGGTCCGGGCGTCGCGCCACCACCATCCGCACACGGGGGCTCCCGTCCCGCCGCCGTCCGAACTCGGGCAGGGCCTGCGACTCCACCTCGAAGCCCGCGCGGGTCAGTTCGCGGCGTACCTCCCCGAGCCGGAAGGCCCGGTAGTACATGACGAACTGCGGCCGCCACACGGCGTTGCGCACCCGCATCACCGTGTCGAAGCCCAGCAGCATCCAGTAGCCGAGTGAAGCGGGGCGGGGCGGGGCCACGACCGGGAAGGCGAAGCACCCGCCGGGCCGCAGGACGGAATGGACCTGGGCGAACAGACCCGGCAGCTCACGGGGAAGGAAGTGCCCGAACGCCCCGAAGCTCACCACGAGGTCGAAGGCCGGGGCGAACGGCAGGGCGCGGGCGTCGGCACGAACCAAGCCGACGCGCTGCTCCCCGACCCGCACCCGCCGCCGGGCGACGTCGAGCATGCCGGCGCTGAAGTCGACGCCGGTGACGCTGCGCCGGCACACCTCGGCCAGCACGCCGACACCCGCGCCCGTGCCGCAGCACAGGTCGAGGCCGTCGTCGTACGGGCCCGCGCGGCCGAGCGCGGACGTGACGGCGCGGAGCACGGAATCCGGAGTGCGGAACGGCGTGTGGTCGAACTTCGGGGCGAGGAGGTCGTATCCGCGCTCGACGGACGACAGGGCCTGGACGGCGAGTTCGCGCAGGGAGGGGCCTTCGGGGCTGAACATCCGCGTCACCCCGTGGCCACTCGGTGCTGCAGAACGGTGAGAACGCGCTCGCACCAGCGCAGAATCTCCTGCTCGAAGGAGATTCCGGCGAGCAGCGTCAGATACGGCCCGATGCGGTCCGACTCACGCAGGTACTCGTCCTCGGTGCGCCCGTCGAGGAGGCGGTCGCGGACGCGTTCGTAGCGGTCGAGCTTGCCGCGCGACCAGGTCCTGCGCTCCTCGATCAGGGCGCGGGTGACCTCGGGGTCCTCCATCGCCTGGAGTTTGATCAGGAGTTCGTCGCGGATGGCGGTGGGCCGCCGGGGCGGCTCGGCGGCGAAGGTCCGCAGGTCCTCGCGTCCGGCCTCGGTGAGCGTGAACATCCGCTTGTTCGGCCGTCGTTCCTGCTGCACGAACCGGGCCTGGACGAGACCGTCCTGCGCAAGCCGCTCCAGCTCCCGGTAGAGCTGCTGCGGGGTCGCGGGCCAGAAGTTGGCGAACGAGACGTCGAAGACCTTCGACAGCTCGTAACCCGAGGCCTCGCCCTCCAGCAGGGCGGCGAGGACGGCGTACTTGAGGGACATGTGGACACGTTAACAGCAGGTGATTATTCTCATCGGCACCTACTCAACTATTTGACTATGAGGTGATCCGATGCGCGCGTTCCGCGAGGCGGTGGAAGCAGGCGACGCCGAAGCCGTCGAGGCCCTGTTGGCGGAGGACGTCGTCTTCACCAGCCCGGCCGTGTTCAAGCCGTACGCCGGCAAGGCGATCACGGCGGCGATCCTGCGCGCTGTGGTGCGAGTCTTCGAGGACTTCCGCTATGTGCGCGAGATCAACGACCCGGGCGGCCGCGATCACGCCCTGGTCTTCACCGCGCGCGTGGGCGACCGGGAGATCACCGGGTGCGACTTCCTGCACGTCAACGAGGACGGGCTGATCGACGAATTCATGGTCATGATCCGTCCGCTGTCGGGCTTGCAGGCGCTGGCCGAGGCGATGGGCGCGCAGTTCGACCAGATCGTGAAGGAGGCGGCGGCGCAGTCGGCGTGACGGCCGTCTCCGGCCGCTCGGGACGTCGGCGCCAGGGCCCACGCAGCAGCACCAGCGCGCAGGCCAGCCCTGCCGCGGCAAGCACGGCGCAGGCCGTGAAGGCGGCCCGGTGGCCGGCCGTCAGGGCCGCGAGCGGCTCCGGGCCGGTGGCGTAGGACACGGCGACGGAGGTGACGACCGCGACCCCGAAGGCCCCGCCGATCTGGAAGGCCGCGGTGTTGATGCCGGAGGCCACGCCCGACTCCCGCTCCCCCACTCCGGTGAGCGCGGCGATGGCCCCGGCGACCGCGCAGGCGCCGAGCCCCGGCCCGAAGAGGATCAGCCCCGGCAACAGGTCACGGACGAAGCCGCCGTCCACCGGCACCCCGGCCAGCAGCAGACTGCCCGCGCCGACCAGCGCCAGCCCGCCCATCGCGACCGGACGGGCGCCGACGCGGGTGACCAGGGCCTGACCGGCGTACGACCCGACGACCGCGCCGGCCGGCATCACGACGTTGGCGAGCCCGAACACCAGCGGCGAATAGCCGAGCACGGCCTGCCCGTACTGCGAGAGCGTGTACGACATCCCGAAGGCGCAGGCGCCGAGCAGGATCACCACCAGGTTGCCGCCGATCAGGGACCGCGAGCGCATCAGCCGCAACGGCACGAGGGGCGCCACGGACCGCGCCTCGATCCGGACGAAGAGCAGCGCAAGCAGGACGGCGCCGGCCAGCAGGCCGAGCGTCCGGGCCGACAACCATCCGGCGCCGGGCGCCTCGACGACGGCGTACACGCAGGCCACGAGGGCGGCGGTGACGGTGAGGGCGCCGACCGGGTCGTAGGAGCGCGCCCGGGTCTGAGTGCGGCTCTCGCGCAGCAGCACTGGGCTCAGGGCCAGCAGGAGCAGCGCGACAGGCACGTTGAGGAAGAACACCCACTGCCAGCCGAGCCCGTCCGTGAGGGGGCCGCCGACCAGCAGGGCAGCGGTGGCGCCGAAGCCGCCGCTGCCCGACCAGATGGCGAGGGCCTTGTTGCGCTCGGGCCCCTCGTCGAAGGTGTTCAGCAGGATGGAGAGCGCGCTCGGCGCCATCACGGCGGCCGAGACGCCCTGTACGGCGCGCGCCGCCACCAGCACGCCGGCCGTCCAGGCGAACCCGCACAGCAGCGAGGACAGCCCGAACAGCAGGGCGCCGGTGACGAACACCCGGCGGCGGCCCAGCAGGTCGGCGGTCCGGCCGCCGAGGAGCAGCAGGCCGCCGAAGCTCAGCAGATAGGCGCTCATCACCCACTGGGCGCCGCTCGCGGAGAAGCCGAGGTCGGAGGCGATCGACGGCAGCGCGAGGACGACGATCTGCGCGTCCAGGATCACCATGAACCCGGCCAGGCACAGCAGGGCGAGGGCGTACCAGCGGCGGGCGTCGGAGGCGGTCATCGGGAACTCCAGTGTCGTAAGGGCGTGGTCGGCGCCACCGAAGGGCGCTTTCACCCCACCGACGAACGGCCCTCACCCGGATCGACACTCCGCGAGCCGCCTTTCGAGGAACCTCCGTTCCGCGTCGTTCTCCACCAGCTCCAGCGCGCTGCGGTACGCCTGCGCCGCCTCGTCCGTACGGCCACTGCGGCGCAGCAGATCCGCGCGGGTGGCCGGCAGCAGGTGGTACCCGGCCAGGTCACCCTCCTCCTCCAGCGCCGCGACCAGGGCGAGGCCCGCGTCCGTGCCGTCGGCCATGCCGACGGCCACCGCACGGTTCAGGCGGACCACGGCGGAGGGCACCAGGCGCGCCAACTCCCCGTACAGGGCGGCGATGTCGGCCCAGTCGGTCTCCTCGGCGCTGTGCGCCGTGGTGTGGCAGGCGGCGATGGCGGCCTGGATCTGGTACGGCCCGGGGCGGCCTCGCCGAAGCGCGGTCTCCAGCAAGGCGGCGCCCTCGTCGGCCTCGGCGCGGTCCCAGGCCGTACGGTCCTGGTCCTCCAGGGTCACCAGCTCGCCGGCGGCGTCCACGCGTGTGTGCCGGCGGGCGTCGTGCAGCAGCAGGAGCGCGAGCAGGCCGAGCACCTCGGGCTCGTCGGGCATGAGCCGGGCCAGCACGCGGGCCAGGCGGATCGCCTCGGCGCAGAGGCTCGTACGGACGAGATCGGCGCCGGCGGTGGCCGCGTATCCCTCGTTGAACAGCAGGTAGATCACACCGAGCACGCCCGTCGTGCGCTCGGGCAGGAGGTGCGCGGGCGGGATCCGGTACGGGATTCCGGCGTTGCGGATCTTCCGCTTGGCGCGCACCAGGCGCTGCGCCATGGTGGCCTCGGGGACGAGGAAGGCGCGCGCGATCTCCGGTGTGGTCAGTCCCGCGAGCGTGCGCAGTGTCAGCGCGACCCTGGCCTCGATGGGCAGCGCGGGGTGACAGCAGGTGAAGATCAGCCGCAGCCGGTCGTCCTGCACCCCGCTGCCGTCACCGCTGCCGTCCTCGGGTCCGTACGGCGGTTCGTCGCGGGCCAGCACCGCCACCTCCCGGAGTTTCGCCGCCCCCACCGCCTCCCGGCGCAGTACGTCCAGGGCGCGGTTGCGGGCGGTCGTGGTCAGCCAGGCGCCGGGGCGGCGCGGCACTCCGTCACGCCGCCACCGGTCGAGGGCCTGCGCGAAGGCCTCCTGGGCGCACTCCTCGGCGAGGTCCCAGTCGCCGGTCACCCGGATCAGGGTGGCGACGACCTGGCCCCATTCCTCGCGGAAGGCCTCGGCGACGGCCTTCTCGACGTCGTTCGCGGCGCTCACTCCCAAACCGGCCGCACTTCGACGGAGCCGCCGCCGAGGGCCGCCGGATGCCGGGACGCCAGCGAGATGGCCTCGTCCAGGTCGGCGACCTCGATGATGTCGATGCCGGCGACATACTCCTTGGACTCCACGAACGGCCCGTCGCTGAGCAGCACTTCGTCGCCGTGGACGCGGACGGTCGTGGCGTCGGTGTGCGGCCGCAGACGGGCCCCGCCCTTGACGACGTCACGGCTGCGGACCTCGTCGATGTACGAGGTGAAGCGGGGGTCCTCGGCGATCTCCTCGGGGCTGAGTTCCTCGCCGCCGACCGGCGTGCAGATGAACAGGACGTACTTCATGACCGCTCCTCCGTTCCGTGAGAGACGTGCTCGTGAGAGACGTGTTCGTGAGAGACGTGCTCAAGCGCGATCAGCCAGCGCAGCCCGGCATCGCGGTAGCCGGTGGTGACGCGCATCAGGTCGTCGAGCGGCGCGCCGTCCGTGCGGGTGCCGCGCAGGCGGACGAGTGCGTGGCCGAAGGCGATGCTCTCGTCGACGTGGACGCGGAAGTCCAGCACCTCGCGGGTGACAGGGCCGGTGACGTACCGGAGCCCTTCCTCCATCGACTTGCGCAGGGCCCCGATCCCACGGTGTTCCCGGCCGTCGCGGAACTCCGACACGTCCGGCGTGTAGCAGGCAGCCATACGGTCGATGTCACGTGCTCGCAGCGCCGCGGTCAGCTCGGCGTCCAGCGCGCGGATCCGGGTCTCGGCGTCCTCGTCCTCCCAGAAGGGCCGCACCTCCATGGCCCCGACGGCGGCCACGGGATGCCGTGCGGCCGCCTCGATCGCCTCCTCCAGGCTGTCGCACTCCAGGATGTCGAACCCGGCGACGTACTCCTTCGTCTCCGCGAACGGGCCGTCGCTGCGCAGCACCTCGCCGCCGCGTACCCGCACGGTGACGGCCCGGTCGGGGAGCGCGAGCCGGTGGCCGTGCAGGCGTACCCGGCGGTCGCCGAGGTCTTCGACCCAGGGTTCGACGGGGGCCATGCCCGAGGCGTCGGCGGTGTCGTCACCGCAGACGAGCAGCATGTACTTCATGGATCCTCCCGGTCCTCATGAGCTTCCTACACCCCACCGACGAACGGGACCGGACCGAATCGACACCCCGGGCGGGGCGCGCCCGGAATTTCTGCCCCGGCGCACGGCACGTTCGCGATTGGATGTCCTCATGACCACCGACGAGCAGGCCCGGATGATGTCGGCCAACCAGGCGAACTGGGACGCCCGCACCCCCGTCCACCTCGCCAGCCGGTTCTACGGCCTCGACCGGGATCTCGATCCCGCGCGCTGGTTCGCCTCCTTCGAGTGGGACGACCTCGGTGAGCTGGCCGGCCGCGATGTGCTGCATCTGCAGTGCCATCTCGGCACCGAGACGATCGCCTTCGCGCAGCGCGGGGCGCGGGCCGTCGGCCTGGACTTCTCCGCCGCGTCCGTGGCCGCCGCAGGCGGCATCGCGCAGAAGGCCGGGCTCGACGTCACATACGTACAGGCCAACGTGTACGAAGCCGTGGAGGCCCTGGGGCAGCGGCAGTTCGACGTGGTGTACACAGGCAAGGGCGCGCTGTGCTACCTGCCCGACCTCGACCGCTGGGCCGGGGTCGTGGCCCAACTCCTGCGTCCGGGTGGGCGGTTGTACGTCGTCGAGTTCCACCCGCTGCTCAACTCCCTCGGCCCCAAGCCCGGTCCGGGCGAGGGGCCCGAGCTGCTCCTGCGCCATGACTACCTGGGCGGCGACGGCGCCGTACACCGGGACGCGACACGCACCTACACCGACGGGCCTGCCGTCGAGGGCGCCACGGACAGTTACGAGTGGATGCACGGAATAGGAGAGGTCGTAGACGCGTTGAGCGGAGCAGGACTGACCGTCCGGCGGCTGCGTGAGAGCGACGAGCTGCCCTGGCAGCGCTGGCCGCAGATGGAGCGCACGCCCTCCGGCTGGTGGCGTCTTCCCGAACCCCGCATTCCGTTGCTCTACGGAATGCTCGCCACGCGCTGAGCCTTCGTGCTACCGTCGCGACAGCACCTGTGTACGCCCGCTTGTGGCGCCGGTGCCAGTTCTCTCTCAGTTCGCCGGTAGGGGTACCGGCTTCTCATCACCACCTCGTGACCAGCGGTTCCGCCGTGTCCGAGGTGTTGTTTCCCGCCGCCCGAAGGCGCTCTGACCGCCTTCCCGATGTCCGCGGCACACCCCTTCCCTTCGCATGTCCCATGCCTTCCGTCCGTGAAAGGACCGACCATCATGACCACCACACTCGAACACCCCCCAGTCCAGCAGCAGGCCCCGGCCGTCACCGGTGTCCTCGACATCGACGCGAGCGGCAAGGGGTACCTTCGCGCCGAGAACCTGTTGCCCTCGCCCTCCGACGTTCAGGTTTCCCCCGCGCTCATCCGCCGCCACGGCCTGCGCAAGGGCGACCTCGTGGACGGCGTACGCGGCGACCGGCGCTCCCTCACCGAAGTCGCCCACGTGAACGGCCGCACCCCCGCCAAGAACCGCCGGGGCTTCGGCGACCTGACGCCGCTTCACCCGCGTGAGCGGATCCGCCTCGAACACCCGGCGTCCGGCCTGGCCGGGCGTGTCCACGACCTGATCTCCCCTGTCGGCAAGGGCCAGCGAGGCCTGATCGTCGCCCCGCCCAAGACCGGCAAGACCGTGCTGCTCCAGCAGATCGCCGCCGCCGTCGCGGGCAACCACCCGGAGTGCCGGCTGATGGTGGTGCTCCTCGACGAACGCCCCGAGGAGGTCACCGACATGCGGCGCTCGGTGCGGGGTGAGGTGTACGCCTCGACCTTCGACCGGGCGCCCAAGCAGCACATCGCGCTGGCCGAGCTCGTCATCGAACGCGCCAAGCGGCTCGTCGAGGCGGGCGAGGATGTCGTCATCCTCCTCGACTCCCTGACCCGGCTGTGCCGGGCGCACAACAACGCGGCCGGGTCCGGTGGCCGCACCCTGAGCGGTGGCGTCGACGCGGCCGCGCTGCAGGGGCCGAAGCGGTTCTTCGGCGCCGCACGCCTGGCCGAGGAGGGCGGTTCGCTCACCATCCTCGCCACGGCCCTCGTGGAGACCGGCTCCCGGGCCGACGACTTCTACTTCGAGGAGCTCAAGAGCACCGGCAACATGGAGCTGCGCCTGAGCCGGGACCTCGCCTCCCGCCGGGTCTTCCCCGCCGTCGACATCAACCCCTCCGGCACTCGCCGCGAGGAACTGCTCCTCCCCCCGGCCGAGTTGACGGCCGTGCGCGGACTGCGCCGGGCCCTGCAGACCCGGGACGGCCAGTCCCATCTGGAAACTCTCCTGGAGCGCATGCGCGAGACGCCCGACAACGCCACGTTCCTCCGGCGGATCCAGCCGACGCTTCCCGGCGAATGACAGATCCGCGTCGGCATCGCCCGTCCGGGTGCCGACGCGCCCCGACCGGCCCGGGCAGCGCGATGTACGGCGCGTCCGTTCCTACGTTGACGGTATGAAGATCGGATTTACTTCCCGGGCCCTCGTGTCCGCCTGCGCGCTGTGCGCGACCGGCCTGCTGGCGCTCGCGCCCGCCACCGCCGTCGCCCGCCCAGCACGCGACCCCGACACTCCCGGCCGGCACCAGGCGGCGACGCCGCCACCCACCCTGCTGTACCGGTCCGGCACACAGGTGCGGCCGCATGACGGGGCACCCCGAGTTCCGAGTGTCTCCGCGCTGTCGTGGCTGGTGGCCGACGCCGACACCGGCGAGGTGCTCGCCGCGTACGCCGCACACCGGAAGCTGCCGCCCGCCAGCACGCTCAAGTCACTGTTCGCCCTCACCGTGCTGCCGACTCTGCCCGGCGGCATCCGGCACACGGTGCGCGAGGAGGAGCTCGCCGGGATCGGGGCCGGCAGCAGTCTCGTCGGGGTCGCCGAGGGACGGACGTACCAGGTCGCCGATCTGTGGCGCGGCGTGTTCCTCAGCTCCGGCAACGACGCCGTGCGGGTGCTGGCCTCGCTCAACGGCGGCTGGCGCTACACGGCCCAGCACATGCAGGCCAAGGCGCGCTCCCTGGGCGCCCTCGACACGCACGTGGTGTCGCCGGACGGCTACGACACCCCCGGCCAGGTGTCCTCGGCGTACGACCTGGCCGTGTTCGGCCGGGCGGGGCTGCGCAACGCCGAGTTCGCGCGGTACTGCAGCACCGCACAGGCGCGGTTCCCCGGCCGGGGCGGCTGGTCGTACGGGATCCAGAACACCAATCGGCTGCTGACCGGCGCGAACGGCGTGGACCGCTATCCGGGTCTGATCGGCATCAAGAACGGCTACACCAGCCGTGCGGGCAACACACTCATCGCCGCCGCCCGCCGGGGCGAGCGCACCCTCGTCGTCACCGTGATGAATCCCCGGGCGGGCGGGTTCGCCGTCTACGAGGAGGCCGGCGAACTGCTCGACTGGGGGTTCGGAGCGGCGGGGCGGGTCGAACCGGTGGGCTCGCTGGACGGGTTGCGGGTCAAGCCGAGGCCGGGGCCCGCGACGGTGCCCGTGGTCGCCGCGGTGGAACCGGAGGGCGAGCCTGGCTGGGCCGAGGCGTTCGCGATCGCGGGCGCGGCAGGTGTGGGCGCCGGTGCCGTGTCGCTGGTGACCCGCGGCAGGGTCGAGCGGTCGACGCCGAGTTGACCGACGGGCAGCCACAGCAGCAGGCCGAGCGTGATCCAGGCGTAGGTGTTGCTGCCGAGGAAGCCGTCGACGCCGGACGCGTCGTCGAACCACAGCCACACCACGCTGGTGCACAGCACGGCGTACAGGGCGCCCGCGATCCGCACGTGCCCCGCGCGGACGAGGACGGCGAAGGACGGCAGCAGCCACACCAGATGGTGGACCCAGGTGATCGGGCTGACCAGACACGCGGTCAGCCCGGTCAGGGCGAACGCCGCCGTCCAGTCCCCCGCCACGACCGCACGGCGGGTGCGCGCCACCCAGACGCCCAGGACCACCAGCACCACGACCGCCCAGACCTCGCGGCCCGACACGTCCAGCCGGGCCAGGATGCCCTGCAGCGACTGGTTGGAGACGTAGTCGAGACGGCCCACCCGGGTGGTGTCCCACATCGCGTGCGTCCAGTAGAAGCGGGAGGCGTCGGGGGCCACCCAGGCCGCCAGCGCCGTGGCCGCCGCGGCGACAGCCGTGGCGAACGCAGCGGCTCGCCAGCGCCGGGCCACCAGCAGCAGGCCGATGAACGCGGCCGGGGTCAACTTGATCGCGGCCGCGAGCCCGATGCCCACGCCCGCCCAGCGCTCCCGGCCCGTCGCGAGCAGCCGGCAGTCGAGGAGCACCAGGGCCAGCAGCAGGATGTTCACCTGGCCGAAGCTGAAGGTGTCCCTCAGCGGTTCGAACAGAGCCAGTCCGCACGCGACGAGGGCACAGCCGTACCAGCCGTAGCGCCGCCAGGAACGTCCCGCCAGCACCCGCAGCGAGAAGGCCAGTGCCGCCAGGTTGAGCAGCAGCGCCACCGCGATCGCGACGTGCAGACCGACCAGCGCCATGGGCAGCATCACGACGGCGGCGAACGGCGGGTAGGTGAAGCCGTACGTCGTGCCGGGCACCCGGTAGTCGTAGAGACGGCCGCCGTGGTGGATCCAGCTGTCGACGGTGCCGTAGTAGACCCGCAGGTCGAACCAGTCGCGCAGCAGCGGCACGGTGGCGGTGAAGACGGTCACGGCGGCGCCGAGCACGAGGACCAGCACGAGCCGGCCGCGGTCGGTACGCGGAAGCCTCATGCGGTGCGCTCCAGAGCCGGGGCCTGCGCAGCGAGATGCGCCTGCCACAGAACGACGACGGCGAGCACGCCACCCGAGACCGCCAGCACCAGCTGGCCGACGTCCGCGGCGCCGCCGCTGGGCAGGACGGCGAGCGCGAGCACTCCCGTCAGTGCCGCCACCCGGTGCCGTACCGAGGTGCTGGGCGCGGCGGCGGCGATGAGGAACAGGCCCCACAGGGCGTACCAGGGGCGGATCGCCGGTCCGAAGGCGGCCACGGCCGCCAGGCTCAGACCGAGCGCGTACACGGGGCGCGGACGCCAGCGCCACCATATGAGGAGCACGAGAACCCCGGTGAGCACCAGGCCGAAGGTGTGCCACACCGGCACGGCCAGCGGCGCGAGATCACTGCCGGCCTGCTCCAGCATGGAGGCGGTGGCCCGGCCGAGCAGGCTGGTGAGCGCCCAGTTCTGCGAGGAGACCGGGGTGTCCAGGGCGCCTATCCAGCCGTATCCCGTGCCCGCCACGGCCGTCGCGGCGACGGTGGTGGCGGCGGACGCGGCCGCCGTGGTGAACACGGCCTTCACCGGGTGGTGCCCGGCCCGCATCTGGAGCAGTACGACCGCGGCGAGGCCCAGCGCCGCGGGCGCCTTGACGAGGGCGGCGAGCGTGACGAGTACGGCGCCCAGGACCGGCCACCGGCCGAGCGCGGCGACCAGGCCGGCACCGAGCAGGCCGAGCATGATGGCGTCGTTGTGGGCGCCCGCCACCAGGTGCAGCAGCACGAGCGGGTTGAGGGCCCCCAGCCACAGCGCGGCGGACGGGTCGGCTCCGCTGTGCCGGGCCAGGCGCGGCAGCGCGGCCGCCATCAGCGCCACCCCCAGGAGGGCTATCAGGCGCATGCCGAGGAGCCCGGCGGGGAGTTCACCGCGGGTCACGGCGGACAGGGCGGAGGCGACGCCGAGGAACACCGGGCCGTACGGGGCTCCCGTGTGCCGCCACAGCGGGGCGACCTCGTCCGCGAGCGGGCCGCCGAGGTGGGAGGGGCCGTACGAGTACACGTCGATGTGCGCGTCGACCATGGCCCCTTGGGCCAGGTAGCTGTACACGTCCCGGCTGAACAGCGGCGGTGCGATCAGCAACGGGGCGGCCCACACCGCCAGCACCAGCAGCAGGGCGCGCGGCGTCGGCGGATCGGCGCTGCGCACGAGGCGCCCGAGCATCAGCCACGCCGCTATCAGCAGGACGACGCCGAAGTACACGCCGACCAGGCCCAGCGCCGCGTGCGCCGAGCTCGGGGCCAGGATGTCCCGGACCGGCAGCGCACCGGCCGACTCACCGCCCAGGGCGAGAAAGGCGGTGCCGGCCAGACCGAGGATCTGGCAGCGGCGGAGATCGATGGGGAAAGCCATGGCCAACACTCGGTCAGGGTGTCAACGCCGGGTGGCTTCGAGTTGACGCCGGTCCCTCTGGAGGGCAGCCGGAGTGTGGCCGGACGGTGATCCGGTGCGAAGAGGTTGCAGGCTGCTACGCGTGTGCCGGACATTGAGTAGTTCCGTCAGAACACCGAGAGGCCCGTCAGTGTCGTGAATCTGTCCAGGGCCGCCACTCCCGCCACCGAGTTGCCTCGCTCATCCAGGCCGGGGCTCCACACGCACAACGTGCACCGGCCCGGCACCACCGCGATGATGCCGCCACCCACGCCGCTCTTCCCTGGAAGGCCCACCCGATACGCGAAGTCGCCCGCCGCGTCGTACGTTCCGCAGGTCAGCATGACCGCGTTGACCTGTTTGGCCTGGCTGAGGGTGAGCAGGCGGGTGCCGTCGGCGCGGACGCCGTGGCGGGCCAGGAAGGTGGTGGCCAGGGCGAGGTCGGCACAGGACGCCGTGACGGAGCACTGGCGGAAGTACTGGTCGAGCAGGACCGGCACGGGGTTGTCGATGTTGCCGTACGACGCCATGAAGTGGCCGAGCGCGGCGTTGCGGTCCCCGTGCATGGACTCGGAGGCGGCGACGTCCTTGTCGAAGTCCAGGGTGGCATTGCCGCTCTCGGCACGCAGGAACGCCAGGAGTTCACCCGCCGCGTCTCCGGTACGGGTCTGGAGTCGGTCGGTGACGACGAGGGCACCGGCGTTGATGAACGGGTTGCGTGGGATGCCGTCCTCGTATTCCAGCTGGATCAGGGAGTTGAAGGCGTTGCCGGAGGGCTCGCGGCCCACGTGTTCCCAGAGTTCGTCGCCCTCGCGGGCCAGGTCAAGCGCGAGGGTGAAGACCTTGGTGATGGACTGCGTGGAGAACGGCTCGCGCCAGTCCCCCACCCCGTACACCGTGCCGTCGAGTTCCGCGACGGCCATGCCGAAGCTGCGCGGGTCGCGGGCCGCGAGCGCCGGGATGTAGTCGGCGGGCCGGCCGCGGCCGGGGGTCCGCTCGATCTCCTCCGCGATGCGCTCCAGGATCGGCTGGAAGGTCAGTGACGACGTCGACGCTGCCATGATCACCATTGTGCCTCCCTGCCGGTCCCGGTGCGCTTCAGCGGATCAGGGCCGGTTCAGGCCAGCATCCGGCCGCTGCCCGCGACGATCTCCGGGCGCAGCAGGTCGGCGAGGGTCTCGGCGGGCAACAGGCCCTTTTCCAGGACGAGTTCGGCGACGCCGCGGCCGGTGACGAGGGCCTCCTTGGCGATGTCGGTGGCCGCCGTGTAGCCGATGTGCGGGTTCAGGGCGGTGACCAGGCCGATGGAGTTCTCCACGGTCCGGCGCAGCGCCTCGGTGTTGGCGGTGATGCCGTCCACGCAGCGCTCGGCGAGCGTCAGGCAGGCGGCCCGCAGGTGGGTGATCGACTCCGACAGGGAGTGCAGGATGATCGGCTCGAACGCGTTGAGCTGAAGCTGTCCGGCCTCGGCGGCCATGGTGATGGCGACGTCGTTGCCGATCACCTGGAAGGCGACCTGGTTGACGACCTCCGGGATCACCGGGTTCACCTTGCCGGGCATGATCGACGAACCGGCCTGCACCGGAGGCAGGTTGATCTCGCCGAGGCCCGCGCGCGGCCCCGAGGACAGCAACCGCAGGTCGTTGCAGCTCTTGCTGAGCTTGACGGCGATGCGCTTGAGCACGCCGGACATCTGGACGAACGCACCGCAGTCCTGGGTCGCCTCGACCAGGTTGGCGGCGGTGACCAACTGGAGCCCGGTGATCTCGGCGAGGTGACGGCGGGCCGACTCGGCATACCCGGCGGGGGCGTTCAGCCCCGTACCGATGGCCGTCGCACCCAGGTTGATCTCGTGGATCAACTCGACCGCCTCGGCGAGACGGGACCGGTCCTCGTCGATCATGACGGCATAGGCGGAGAACTCCTGCCCGAGCGTCATCGGCACCGCGTCCTGCAACTGCGTTCGGCCCATCTTGAGCACGTCGCGGAACTCGACGGCCTTACGGGCGAACGCGTCCTGAAGGACAGCCATCGCCTTGAGCAGCCCGCGCACCGCGAACACCGTCGCGATCTTGACGGCGGTCGGATAGACGTCATTGGTGGACTGGCCGAGGTTGACGTCCTCGTTGGGGTGCAGGTGCTGGTACTGCCCCTTCTCGAACCCCAGCAGCTCCAACGCCCGGTTGGCCACGACCTCGTTGGCGTTCATGTTGGTCGACGTGCCGGCGCCGCCCTGGATGACGTCCACGACGAACTGGTCGTGCAGCTTGCCGGACCGGATCTCCCGGCAGGCGGCGACGATGGCGGCGGCCTTCTGAGCCTCCAGCAGCCCGAGCTCCTCGTTGGCGAGAGCGGCGGCCTCCTTGACGGCGGCGAGGGCGTCGATCAGGTGCGGGTAAGCGGAGATCGGCGTTCCGGTGATGGGGAAGTTCTCGGTGGCGCGCAGGGTGTGAACACCCCAGTAGGCGTCGGCGGGGACATCACGGTCGCCAAGCAGATCGTGCTCGCTGCGGGTGACGGCGTTCATGAGGGAACGGTTCTTCTTTCAGAGAGGGTGAGGGACAGCGCCCCTGAAGGGGGCACGGGGAACTGCGCGACAAGCCACATACAACCCGCAGCCGCCGTATTCGGGATCCGGCACATCCTTAGGCGCAAGCCGAAACAGCAACCGGCTCCAGCGAACGAACGGGCCGCACACACCCGACCGCCTGACCGCCCCCAAGAAGCGCCTCTCCTTGGAACTCGGCGAGCACCTCCGGATCAATCCCGGCCCACGCAAGAGCGGCGGCGGCAACCGGCACCCGAGCCCGATTCGCCCCGTCGGCAATCTTCACGGCGACGGCACGCCCGTCCGGCAGCGCAGCGACCTGCACCCCTTCGAACCCGTCCTTGGCGAGCAGCCCCGGCACGGCCCGCATCAGCGCGGCCACATCCCTCCCCGACCCGGACGCCATCTCCGCATGCTCCCGCATCGCGTCGGCGACCCGGGCCTCGGGCGTGCCCGGCACCGCGGTGGTGATTCGGGCGGCGGCACGGGCGAGGCCATGCAGCGAGACGGAGAACAGCGGCGCCCCGCACCCGTCGACCGTCACCCGCGCGATCCGCTGCCCTGTGAGGTCCTCGACGATCTCGGCGATCGCCTGCTGCAGCGGGTGCCCGGGGTCGAGGTAGTCGTCCAGGGACCAGCCGTTGAGGGCGCAGGTGTACAGCATCGCCGCGTGCTTGCCGGAGCAGTTCTGGGCGAGCCGGGAGGGCAGGCGGCCCTCCCGCACCCAGGCGTCCCGGACGACGGGGTCGTACGGCATGTCGGGGGCGTTGCGCAGATGGTCCTCGGTGAGCGCGGCGAGTTCGAGAATGCGCCGGGTCCCGGCGAGGTGGCGTTCCTCGCCGGAGTGGCTCGCCGCGGTGAGCGAGAGGAGCTCGCCGTCGAGCGGCAGCCCAGCCCGGGCCATGGCGACGGCCTGGACGGGCTTGAGCGCGGAGCGCGGGTAGAAGGCGGCCTCGATGTCACCGAGCTGGAACTCCACCTTGCCGTCGGCGCCGAGGACGACGACGGAGCCGTAGTGGGTGCCTTCGATCATTCCGCCGCGTATGAGGTGGGCGACGGGCGCGTGGAGGGGTTCGCGGACAAGGGGTGCGTCCGCCATGGAACTGCTGTACATCACTGCCTGGTTTCGTGGGTCGATGAGGGTTCGTCGACCGACACGGGTCTTACGCGTCGGTCCTGGTGGCGGTGCGGGCGACCCGGCCGCGGATGGCGTACCAGCCCGCGACCAGCGCCCCGACGATCAGCGGCAGACACAGCACGGTGGTGCGGCCGGCGCCTCCGTCGGCGTACATGAGGACCAGCACGGAGGCGAGGAACGCCAGCGTCACGAGTTCGGTCCAGGGGGAGCCCGGCAGTCGGTAGCCGGGCCGGTCGAGCTCGCCCTTCTGGGTCTTCTGCCAGAAGAGCAGGTGACAGATCATGATCATGCCCCAGGTGGCGAGGATGCCGATCGCGGCGAAGTTCAGCACGATCTCGAACGCATCGGCCGGGACGACGAAGTTGAGTCCGACGCCGAGGACACAGATACCGCTGGTCAGCAGGATGCCGCCGTACGGGACCTGGCTGCGGCTCATCACCGAGGTGAACTTCGGGGCGGAGCCGGACATCGCCATGGAGCGCAGGATGCGGCCGGTGGAGTACAGACCGGAGTTGAGCGAGGACATGGCCGCGGTCATCACGACCAGGTTCATCACGCCGCCGGCCGCCGGGATGCCGATGTTGGACAGCACGGTGACGAAGGGGCTCTCACCGGCCTTGTACGACGACCAGGGCAGCAGCATCGAGAGCAGGAGGACCGAGCCGACGTAGAAGAGGCCCACGCGCCACATGATCGAGTTGATCGCCTTCGGCATGATCTTCTCGGGGTTCTCGGTCTCACCGGCGGCGACGCCGACCAGCTCGACGGAGGCGTACGCGAATACGACGCCCTGGACGATCAGCAGCATCGGCAGCAGGCCGTTGGGGAAGAGGCCGCCGTTGTCGGTGATCAGGGACGGGCCGGGGGTGTGGCCGTCCACCGGCTGCTGGGTCACCAGCAGGAAGATGCCGATGCACATGAAGACGACGAGCGCGCCGACCTTGATGATCGCGAACCAGAACTCCAGCTCGCCGAAGATCTTCACGGAGATCAGGTTGACGGTGAGGACGACCGCGAGGGCTATCAGCGCGATCACCCACTGCGGGATGTCGGAGAACATGCCCCAGTAGTGCGTGTACGTCGCCACCGCTGTGATGTCGGCGATGCCGGTGGTCGCCCAGTTCAGGAAGTACATCCAGCCCGCGGTGTACGCGCCCTTCTCTCCCATGAACTCCCGGGCGTACGACACGAAGGCGCCGGAGGACGGCCGGTACAGGACGAGTTCGCCGAGGGCGCGCACGACGAGGAAGGCGAAGACGCCACAGACCGCATAGGCGATGAAGAGGGACGGTCCGGCGTCGGCGAGCCGGCCGCCCGCGCCGAGGAACAGGCCGGTGCCGATGGCTCCGCCGATGGCAATCATGTTGACGTGCCGCGACTTCAGCGACTTGCTGTAGCCGGCGTCTCCGGCGTCGACATGGATGGAACGTTTCTGCACGCCCTCGTGCAGGGACTGCTCACTCACGCCTCGGGTCCGCCTTCCGTGGTGCTGTCCGTGCGCGCGGGGCGCACGATGTCGGTGAGGGTCGTCTCGACGCGGTCCAGGTGGTGGGCCATGGCATCGGTGGCGTCGAGTTCGGAACCGTCGATCAGCGCCTCGACGATCGCCCGGTGCTCGCGGTTGGACTGCTCGCGCCGGCCGCCCAGTTCGTTGAGGAAGGCCGACTGACGCGCCAGTGCGTCGCGGATCTCCTCGATCACCCGGCGGAAGACCGGGTTCTGGGCGGCCTCGGCCACGGCCAGGTGGAAGAGGGTGTCCATCGCGACCCACGCGGTGGTGTCCGTCTCCCGCTCCATGCGGTCGAGCAGGTGCGCCAGGTGGTCGAGGTTCTCCGGGGTGCGGCGCAGTGCCGCGTACCCGGCGACCGGGATCTCGACGTGCCGGCGCACCTCCAGCAGGTCGCTGGCCGCGTAGTCGCCGAAGGTCGGGTCCTCGACCGCGCTGGCGACGACGAAGGTGCCCTTGCCGGTCTTGGAGACGGTCAGGCCCATGGTCTGCAGGGCCCTGAGGGCTTCGCGCAGCACGGGCCGGCTGACCTCCAGGGTGCGGCAGAGCTCCGCCTCGGACGGGAGCTTGTCGCCGATGGTGTACTCGCCCCGCTCGATGGCACTGCGGAGGTGCGCCAGGACGGCTTCCATGGCGCTGACCCGACGCGGCGGCTGTCCGGCTGTCCGGCTGTCTGACAGGTTCACGGGAGTGATACTCCGGGTGAGGTGTGGGTGGTGTCAAGGGGAGCCGGTGGGTGAGGTTCACCGGATGTGAACCCGCGAAGCCGGGCGGCGCGCCGCCCGGCCGGCCGACTGGTGGGCGCCTGCGTCAGCTGTTGATCACACCTGCGCCCAGCAGCCCGGAGAGGAGCAGCCCGACCACGATCCGGTAGATCACGAAGGCGTTGAAGGAGTGTTTGGCCACGTACTTCAGCAGCCAGGCGATGGAGGCGTAGGCGACGACGAAGGAGACGGCGGTGCCGACGGCCAGGGGCAGCACGGCGGTGCCCGTCGTGCCGAGGGCGTCCTTCAGCTCGTAGATGCCGGCGCCCGTGAGGGCCGGGATGCCGAGGAAGAAGGACAGCCGGGTGGCGGCGACCCGGTCCAGGTCGAGCATCAGCGCGGTGGACATCGTGGCGCCGGAGCGCGAGAAACCCGGGAAGAGCAGGGCGAGGATCTGGGAGCTGCCGACGAGCATCGCGTCCTTGAACGAGGTGTCGTCCTCCCCTCGCTTGTGCCGGCCCATCCGGTCCGCGGCCCACATCACACCGCTGCCGACGATCAGCGAACCGGCGACCACCCACAGCGAGGCGAGCGGCCCCTTGATGAGCGGCTTGGCGGCCAGGCCCACGACGATGATCGGGATCGTCGCGCAGATCACCCACCAGGCGAACTGGTAGTCGTGGTGGTACCGCTCCTCCTTGTCCCGCAGCCCGCGCAGCCATGCGGAGACGATCCGCACGATGTCCTTGAAGAAGTACACGAGCACGGCGGCGATCGCGCCGACCTGGATGACGGCCGAGAACCCGATGACCGCGTCGTCGTCGACGGGGATGCCCATGAGCCCCTCGGCGATCTTCAGATGCCCGGTCGAGGACACGGGCAGGAACTCGGTCACCCCCTCGACGGCTCCGAGGACGACGGCCTGACCGACGCTGATGGCGCTCATGGGATCCAGTTCCGGGGTCGGCGTGACAGCAGTGGCGCGCTCTGTCCTACCAGGCGAGGGTGTGGTTCCTGCGCCAACAGCGGCGGTGTCGTCACCTAGGACCACACCGCCTGGGCGATCGCCGCGCCCGCGAACGCGGCACCCAGGCCCGCGATCGCGCTCCCCACGACATTGACGGCGGCGTACAGCCCGGCCCCCGTCTCCGTCAGCCGCAGGGTCTCGTACGAGAAGGTCGAGTAGGTGGTCAGGGCCCCGCACAGCCCGGTGCCTAGCAGCAGCTGGAGGTGGGAACTCGCGGCGTCCTCGGCCGCGGCGCCGGTGAGCAGTCCGAGGACCAGGCAGCCGCTGACGTTGACGACGAAGGTGCCCCAGGGGAACACCGAGTCGTGCCGGGACTGCACCGCCCGGTCGGTGAGGTAGCGCAGCGGCGCGCCCACGACGGCACCGGCGATCACGAGGAGCCAGTTCACGGCGCCTTCTCACCTTCCGTGTACCGGATGACCTCGCAGTCGTCGAGGGTGACGAGCCCTTCGGTGACAAGTTCGTCGAGCTGCGGCAGGGAGGCGCGTACGCGCTGCTCGGTGTCGACGATCACGATCGCGACCGGCAGATCCTCGCTCAGGGACAGCAACCGTGCGGTGTGGATCAGCGAGGAGGCGCCGAAGCCTTCGATGCCACGGAAGACGCCGGCGCCCGCGAGGCCGGTCGCGTGGGCGCGGTGCACGATCTCCGAGTACAGGGGCTTGTGGTGCCAGGTGTCGTGCTCGCCGACGAGGACGGTGAGGCGCAGGGCGCCGGCGGTCGGCCTGGTCATGGCTGCCTCCGTTTCAGGACGCGGCGAGTCGCCGCCGTCGCGAGCCAGACCGCCGTGAGTGCCGCAATCAGGGTGGCGGCGAGATAGGCCAGTCCGGTGCCGGGGTGGCCGCTGTCGACGAGGTGCTGGATGTCGACGGCGTAGGTGGAGAAGGTGGTGAAGCCGCCGAGCACTCCGGTGCCGACGAAGGGGCGGACGAGGCGGTGGGCGGGCCGGACCTCGGTGATGATCACCATGAGCACGCCGATCATGGCGCAGCCGACGACGTTGATCCAGAACGTCGCCCAGGGGAAGCCCCCGGGCTGGGCGGGCCACCACAGGGAAGCCGCGTACCGGGCCGTGGCGCCGATGGCTCCGCCGAGTGCCACGACGGCGACGATCTGCGCCTGCGTCCCCCGAGTCCGCCATGCGGGCTGCCGCGGGGCGCTGACGCTCTCGGTGTCCGGGGCTGTCATGGTCGTACGTCTCCTACTCGCCGGCGCCCGGGCAGACGGGCGCGGTCGCAAGTAGGGACCGTTGGCGGCAGGTGCGCCGCGGTTCGGGTACGGCGGGCCCCACCGCCGCGCCGCGAGGGTGATCACGGCCGTGGAACAGCCTAACCCCGGGCGCGAAGGCGGGTCACTTCGACTGGGGCGGCTCGCAGAGCGCCACGCCCCGCTCCCACAGGCTCCCGAGTACCAGGTGACCGCCGGTCTCGCAGACGCTGGTGACCATGCGGAAGCCGGAGTGGCGGCGGGCCAGGTGGTGGACGACCCGACCGGTGTCGTCGACGGCGAGCACGCCGATCGTGCCCGTGGGACGGAAGGGAGCGCGAACGGCGACGCGCGCGGCGGTGCGGCGTACGGCAGGGGCGGCGCGGTGGAGGAGGTCCAGCGGGGGCACGCGCGGGCCGGCCAGCGCCACCCAGATCGGGCCGTCGGGTGTGCCGCGCCAGAGGTTGTCCGGCATGCCCGGCAAGTTCTCGGCGAAGGGCTCGCTGTGGCCGGCGCGGGGCCCGGTGAGCCAGTAGCGGGTGAGACGGCACGCGCTCGTCTCGGCGAGGACCAGGAAGGAACCGTCGGCGCTCGGCGCGAGGCCGTTGGCGAACTGGAGCCCGTCCAGGAGGACTTCGGGGGTGTCGCTGCCGGGGGCGAGACGCAGGAGGCGGCCCGTCGCGGTGTGTTCGACGACGTCGCCGATCCAGTGCTCCAGGGGGTGCCGGCGGCTGCTGACGGTGAAGTAGATGCTGCCGTCGGGCAGGGCGACGACATTGCTGCAGAACCGCAGCCGCTCCCCCGCCGCCGAGTCGGCGAGGACGCGTACGGCGCCGTCGGTGAGGTCGACGCGGAGCAGTCCGCGTTCGGCGTCGCACACCAACAGGGCGTCGTCCGGGAGGAGTTCGAGGCCCAGTGGCCGGCCGCCGGTCTCGGCGAGCACCTCGACGCGGACCCCGGCACGGCTTTCGGAGGAGTCCGCCAGGCCGTCGAGGCGCAGGATACGACCGTCCTCGACACCGGTCAGCACACGGCCGCGGGCGTCGGCGACCACGTCCTCCGGGCCCCGGCCGCCGATCGCGACGTAGCGGTGCGGGACGAGCGCCCCCGGGCGTTGCATGTGTGTGTTCCCTTCGCCGCCGTGCTGCGCCATGACCCCCCGGCTCCCTGCTCCGTGTCCTCGGGTCTGCGCCTACCAGCCCTTCTCAAACACGCGCGCGACCTCGGCGATCCGCATGTCGTCGCGACGGTAGTACACACGCCGCCGGATCCGCTTGGTGCGCAGCAGGCCGAGGCCCGCGAGCAGGCCGAGATGGGTCTCGGCGACCTTGCGCGGCACACCGAGCTTCGCGGCCACGGCGTCCGCGGTGACGCCGTCCTCGACGGGATCGCCATGCCGCCGCTTCGGGAAGTGCGCGACCGGATCCTTCAGCCACTCCAGGATGTCCAGGCGCGTTGCGCTGACGGGAGTCCTCAGCATCTCGTCCCCCCTCCGTCGGACCGCGTCGTAACGCGTATTCCCACTGTCCCGCAGTCGAAGCCGTGGTGTCCGGGACTCGCGGACCGTTGTCCGGTACCGAACGGCCGTACGGCATAGGGCTGTTCGGCCCCGAGGGGATGAGGCCCGGCCGCGGGGGTGCGGCCGGGCCCTCCGTCACGAACTCAACGCACTCAAGCTGTCATCGGTGGCTGAACCACGCCATCGACGACAGGGCCGTGTCGTCGTAGCCGAACAGGGCCTGGTTCTCCCAGCCGTTGCCGGAGGAGGGGTCGGTCGGGTCCCAGCCGTTGCCGGTGACGGCGGTCCAGGTCGCCTCCCAGTAGAAGACTCCGAGGCCGCGGCCGTTCGGGACGGCCTCCACGATGCTCGTCACGTCGTTCATCCAGCGGCGCTGCCCGGCCGTGTTCGCCGGGTAGCCGGAGACGAGTTCGCCGGTGGTGTTGATGATCTCCTCGTGCGAGTCCTCGCTGTCCAGCCGGAACGGGTAGGCCGTCTCGGCGACGAAGACCGGCTTGCCGTAGCGGGCGGCCGCGTCGTCCAGGGTCGTCTGGAAGTCGTAGAGCGAGCCGTGCCAGTAGCCGTAGTAGGACAGGCCGATCGCGTCGAACTTCACGCCGTTCGCGGCGGCGCTGTCGAACCACCAGCGGGTGCCGGACAGGTCTCCGCCCTTGGCGAGGTGCAGGGCGACGGTGGTGGCCGAGTTGACCGCCTTGACCGCGTCATAGCCGGAGTTGAGCAGACCGGCGAGCTGCGACCAGTTGTCCGTGGACCCCTCGGACCACAGCATGCCGCCGTTGATCTCGTTGCCCACCTGGACCATGTCGGCGGTGGTGCCCTGGGCCTTCAACTCGTTCAGCACGTCGTAGGTGTGGTTGTACACGTCGGTCTTTAGCTGACTGTACGAGTGACCGGCCCAGGCGGCCGGCTTGCTCTGGGCGCCCGGGTCGGCCCAGGTGTCCGAGTAGTGGAAGTCGACCAGCAGCTTCATGCCGGCCGCCTTGACGCGCTTGGCCATGGCCGGCACGCGTGTCTTGTTGTTGTAGCCGTCGGCCGGGTCGACCCAGACCTTCAGGCGCGCGTAGTTCATGCCGGCGTTCTTCAGGATGGTGAGCGCGTCGCCGGTCGTGCCGGAGCCGGTCCTGTAGACGCCGCCCTTGGCCTCGCTCTTGGCGAGGGAGGAGATGTCCGCGCCGTGGATCGACGTGCCGCCCGTGCCGGCCGCGAAGGTCAGGTCGTCGACATTGATCCAGTTGCCCGCGTTCGCGTCACTGTTGATGCTGATGCTGCACTGGTTGGTGGTCACGGTGACCGGCACGACGACACGGATCCAACCGCTCGCCGAGACCGGAAGGTCGGTGCGCTGCTCGGCGCCGCCGCAGTTCTTCAGCGCTAGGTACGCCGAGTTCTGGCCACCACCGGAGCGGACCCAGGCGGTGAGCCGGTAGCTCCCGTTGGTCAGCCCGGACAGGTACTGGTACGTCTCCACCTTGTAGGCGGAGGACGCCCAGTGGGTGAGTCGGTAACTCCCGGCGTGACCACCGGCCTCGGTGAAGGAGGCCGCGCTCTGGCCGGCCGCCGAGTACGTGGACCAGCCGGCCGGCGTCGCGGTGCCGGTGCCGTCGGACTCGAATCCGCCGTTGGTGAGCGTGCTCGCCGCCGCAGCGGTCTGCGCGGGCAGGGCGGTGAGGGCGAGTCCCGCGGCGAGCGGCGGCAGCAGGGCTCGGAGAGTGCGTCTGGGATGGAACATCGTCGTCCGTCGTCCCTTCGACGTATGGGGAGGGGATCCCTCACCGCCGCGGTGGGGAAACTGCGGTGAGGCGCCCCTCCGCCCGCGGCTCGTGGCACGCGCGGGCGCAGGGGAGTCGGCTCAGCCGTCGAGTCGCACGACCCGTACGGCACCCGCGGGGACCTCGAGGCGGCCCGCGGCTCGTTCGCCGGTCAGCAGCTCGGTGCCGGGCGCCTCCAGCGGCACCTTGGTGTCCGACGCGGTGTGGTTGATCGCGAACAGGTAGCTGCCCGACTCGCCGTCACGGCGCACGACCTCGACATCGCGGGGCAGGTCGACACGCGGGGCGACCTGCGCGTCCTCGGTCGCCCAGCCCAGCAGCGCGTCGAGGCCCTCGGCGCCCAGGCGCGTGGAGACGTACCAGGCGGTGCCCTCGCCGAGGCGGTGCCGGGTGACGGCGGGGTGGCCGGCGGTCAGGCCGTCGGCATACGTCCAGACGGTCTCGGCGCCGCGCGGGACGACGAACTCGCTCCACACATCGCCGCTGAGCTCGGAGCCGTCCGGGCCGGTGATGCGCACCAGCTGGTCCTGGAGCAGCGGCGAGAACTCCTCGACGGTCAGGCCGAGGACGTCCCGCAGCGGCCCGGGGCAGGCGCCCTCGTGCACGGCGTCGTGCTCGTCGACGATGCCCGAGAAGTACGACACGACGAGGGTGCCGCCGTTCTCGACGTACTCCGTGAGGTTGTGCCCGGCCGCCTCGGTCAGCAGGTACGAGGCCGGTACGACGACAAGGGGATACCTCGACAAGTCCGCTTCGGGGTGGGCGAAGTCGACGGTGAGGTGGCGGTCGTAGAGAGCCTCGTAGAAGGCGTCGGCGCGCTCGCGGGCGTCGTGCTCCTCGCTGGGGCGACAGTCGAGGCTCTGCGCCCACCAGGAGTGCCAGTCCCACAGCATCGCCACGTCGGCCTGCGTGCGGGTGCCGCGCACGGCGCCCAACGAGTCGAGAGCGGCGCCGAGTTCCACGACCTCACGCCACACGCGTGTGTCGGTGCCGCCGTGCGGGACCATGGCCGAGTGGAACTTCTCGGAGCCGCGCCGGGACTGCCGCCACTGGAAGAACATGGCGCCCTCGGAGCCGCGCGCCACGTGGGCGAGGGAGTTGCGGGCCATCTGGCCGGGGGCCTTGGCGGGGTTGCGGGGCTGCCAGTTGACGCCCGAGGTGGAGTGCTCCAGCAGGATCCAGGGCGCTCCGCCGGCGACCGAGCGGGTGAGGTCGGCGGCCATGGCGAGGTTGACGTGGGTGCGGCGGCCGTCGGTGATCAGGTAGTGGTCGTTGGTGACGATGTCAACCTCGCGGCCCCAGGCCCAGTAGTCGACGGAGTCGCACTGGCTGAGGGCGGTCATGAAGTTGGTCGTGACCGGGACGCCGGGTGAGAGGCGGTGCAGGATGTCCCGCTCCATACGGAAGTTCTCGCGCATGGTGGTGTCGGCGAACCGCTTGTAGTCCAGCGCCTGGGCCGGGTTGACGGCCGTCGGCGTCAGGCGCGGCGGGTTGATCTCCTCCAACTCGGAGTACCGCTGCCCCCAGAAGGCCGTCCCCCAGGCCTCGTTGACGGACTCGACCGTGCCGTACGTCGACTCCAGCCAGCGCCGGAAGTGTGCCGCGCAGGAGTCGCAGTAGCAGGCCGACACGGGGGCGCCGTACTCGTTGTGCACGTGCCACATCGCGAGCGCCGGGTGGTGGCCGTAGCGTTCGGCGAGCTTGGTGGTGATGCTCGCGGCGGCCGCGCGGTAGTCGGTGTTGCTGTGACAGATGGCGGCGCGGGAGCCGAACTCGTACCGCACACCCTCCGCCGTGACGGGCAGGGCGTCGGGGTGGGCGCGGTAGAACCACACCGGCGGGCAGACGGTGGGGGTGCCCAGGTCGACACGGATGCCGTTCTCGTGCAGCAGGTCGAACAGGCGGTCCAGCCAGCCGAAGTCGTACGAGCCCGGTGACGGCTCCAGCAGGGCCCAGGAGAAGATCCCGACGCTCACCATCGTGACGCCGGCCTCCCGCATCAGCCGGACGTCCTCCTGCCAGACGGCCTCCGGCCACTGCTCGGGGTTGTAGTCCCCACCGAAGGCGAGCCTCGTGAGGCCCCTGGGGGTGGTCTCCGGCATGGAATGTCTCCCGATTGCTCGATCAGTTGGGAACGTGCACACACATCATCAGCGGCGCGAGCCCAACATAACCGCACAGCATCAACCATTGACAAGTGTCCGGGATGTTTCTCTACTGTGAACGCTCACAGAAGCATGGCAGGTCTTCGCGGCAGGCGGAGACCCCAGGTCAGGGGAGAGATCCATGCCCATCACGAAGCGTCGGCGGCTCTTCGTCAGAAGCGCGGCCACGTCCGTCGCCCTCGCGCTCGGCGCCACCGCCCTCGCCGCTTGCGGCTCCGAAGACGCCAGTGACGACCCGTCGGGGCCGGTCTCGCTGACGTACTGGACCTGGACGCCCGGGATGGACAAGGTCGTCGACCTGTGGAACCAGGGTCAGGGCAGGAAGGACCGGATCACGGTCACGGTGAAGAAGCAGGCGTCCGGCGACACGCTGGTCACCAAGATCCTCACCGCCCACAAGGCGGGCAAGGCGCCCGACCTGGTCCAGGCCGAGTACCAGGCACTGCCGACGCTGGTCAGCAATGACGCGGTCGCCGACATAGCGGGCGAGGTCGGCGACGCGAAGGGCGAGTTCGCCGACGGTGTCTGGCAGCAGACGACGCTGGGCACGGACGCGGTCTACGCGGTCCCGCAGGACATCGGGCCGATGATGTTCTACTACCGCGAGGACCTCTTCAAGCAGTACGACCTGGAGGTGCCGGCCACCTGGGACGAGTTCGCCGAGACCGCGCGCACGCTGAAGAAGAAGGCCCCGGACAAGGATCTGACCACCTTCTCGGCCAATGACTCCGGCCTCTTCGCGGGCCTGGCCCAGCAGGCCGGCGCCAAGTGGTGGACGACCTCCGGCGACAAGTGGCAGGTCGGCATCAATGACGCGGCCTCCCAGAAGGTCGCCGCGTTCTGGGGCGACCTCGTCAAGGAGGGCGCCGTCGACAACCAGCCGATGTACACGCCGGCCTGGAACAAGGCGCTCAACACCGGCGAGCAGATCGCCTGGGTCAGCGCCGTGTGGGCCCCGGGCACCCTGACCACGGCAGCGCCCGACACCAAGGGCAAGTGGGCCATGGCCCCGCTCCCCCAGTGGTCCGACTCGGACAACGTCACCGGCAGCTGGGGCGGTTCCTCCACCGCCGTCACCACCAACTCAAAGCAGAAGGCGGCCGCAGCGAAGTTCGCCGCCTGGCTGAACACCGACGGCGATGCCCTCAACGCGCTCGCCAAGGAGAGCGGCATCTACCCGGCCTCGACCTCCGCCCAGCTCAGCGGCGCGTTCACCACACCGCCGGGCTACTTCTCCAACCAGCCCGACTTCTACACGAAGGCCGCCGAGATCGCGGAGAGCACGGCTCCTTCGGCCTGGGGCCCGAACGTGAACGTCGCCTACACGACCTTCAAGGACGCCTTCGGCTCCGCCGCCAAGAACAAGTCGGACTTCGGCGCCGCCCTGAAGGCCATGCAGGACGACACGGTCGCCGACCTGAAGAAGCAGGGCTTCGAGGTCTCCGAGTGACCAGCACAAGCCGGAGGGCGTACGGGGTGAAGGGGGCCCCGTACGCCTTCCTCCTCCCCGCAGGCATCCTCTTCCTGCTGTTCTTCGCCCTGCCCATCGGCTACGCGATCTGGCTCAGCTTCCGCAAGGTGCAGGTCTCCGGACTCGGGCTCGGTTCCGGCGCCCGCAAGGAGGTCTGGGCCGGCCTGGAGAACTACACCGACGCCGTCACCGACAGCGAGTTGCTGGACGGCGCGCTGCGCGTGCTCGGCTACGGCTGCATCGTGGTGCCGGTGATGCTGGGCCTCGCCCTGCTGTTCGCGCTGATGCTGGACTCCGAGGAGGTGCGACTGGCACCGTTCACCCGGCTCGCGATCTTCCTGCCGTACGCCATCCCGGGCGTGGTGGCCGCGCTGCTGTGGGGCTTTCTGTACCTGCCGGACGTCAGCCCGTTCTACTTCGTGCTCGACAGGCTGGGCCTGCCGCAGCCGGACCTGCTGGACGGCGGTCCGCTCTATCTAGCCCTGTCGAACATAGCGGTCTGGGGCGGCACCGGCTTCAACATGATCGTCATCTACACCTCGCTGCGGGCCATCCCGGCCGAGGTCTACGAGGCGGCCAAGCTGGACGGTGCCACGCCGCTGCAGATCGCACTGCGGATCAAGATCCCGATGGTGGCGCCCTCGCTGGTGCTGACCTTCTTCTTTTCGATCATCGCCACACTCCAGGTGTTCAACGAGCCGACCACCCTCAAGCCGCTCACCAACTCCGTGTCCACGACGTGGAGTCCGCTGATGAAGGTGTACCAGGACGCCTTCGGCAAGGGCGACATCTACGCGGCTGCCGCCCAGGCCACGATCATCGCCCTGGCCACGCTGCTGCTGTCCTTCGGCTTCCTGCGAGCCGCGAACCGTCGTAACAAGCAGGAGGCGGCACGATGAGTTCTCTTGCTGTGAGCAAGACCGGGCCGGCCACCGACACGGCCCCCGGCACCACGCAGCGCCGCCCGCCACTGCGCCGCCGGATCGCGCTCATCCCGACGGTCACACTGCTGCTCGGCGCGGTGTACTGCCTGCTGCCGGTCGCCTGGGTGGTGATCGCGGCGACGAAGTCCGGCAGCGAGCTGTTCTCCACCTTCACCTTCCTGCCGGGCACGGGCTTCGCCGACAACTTCGCGGACCTGAGCGCCTACCGCGACGGCGTCTACTGGGAGTGGATGGGCAACTCCGCCCTGTACGCCGGTCTCGGCGCCCTGCTGTCGACGGTCGTCTCGGCGTTCAGCGGCTACGCGCTCGCCATCTACCGCTTCCCGGGCCGCGAGACGATCTTCAGCGTGCTGCTGGCGGGCGTGCTGATGCCGCCGGTCATCCTCGCCATCCCGCAGTACCTGCTGCTCGCGAAGGCCGATCTCACGGACTCGTACCTGTCGGTGCTGCTGCCGCAGATCCTCTCGCCGTACGGCGTCTACCTCTCGCGGATCTACGCGGCCGCCACGGTCCCCTCCGACGTGGTCGAGGCCGGGCGGATGGACGGGGCGAGCGAGTGGCGGATCTTCACGCGGGTCGCGCTGCCGATGATGGTGCCCGGCATGGTGACGGTGTTCCTGTTCCAGTTCGTGGCGATCTGGAACAACTTCCTGCTGCCGTACATCATGCTGAGCGACGACGAGAAGTTCCCGATCACGCTCGGTCTGTACACGCTCCTCGAACAGGGCGCCAACACCCCGGCCCTGTACACATTGGTGATCACCGGCGCGTTCCTCGCGGTGTTCCCGCTGGTCGCGCTCTTCCTGGTCATCCAGCGGTTCTGGAGCCTGGATCTGCTCTCCGGGGCCGTAAAGTCATGACCATGAGCAACACGGGGGGCCGACGCAAGCCGCCGACGATCCACGACGTGGCGCGCGAGGCCGGGGTCTCACGGGGCACGGTCTCGCGCGTGCTCAACGGCGGGCACTACGTCAGCCCGACCGCGCAGGAGGCGGTCAACACAGCGATCCGCAAGACGGGTTACGTCGTCAACCGGCATGCCCGCTCACTGATCACGGGACGTTCGGACTCGATCGGCTTCCTGCTGACCGAGCCGCAGGAGAGGTTCTTCGAGGACCCCAACTTCAATGTCCTGCTGAGCGGTTGCACGCAGGCGCTGGCCGCGCACGACATCCCCCTGCTGCTGATGCTGGCGGGCACGAAGGACGAGCGGCGACGCATCACGCGGTACATCACGGCCGGGCACGTGGACGGGGTGCTGCTGGTGTCCAGCCACTCCGGAGACCGGGTCGCCGAGGAACTGCGCGAGGCCGGTGTGCCGCTCGTCCAGTGCGGCAAGCCCATGGGGCCCGGCTCCAAGGTGAGTTACGTGGCGGCGGACGACCGGGACGGTGCCCGTGACATGGTGCGCCACCTGCTGTCCGTGGGCCGCCGCCGGGTCGGGGTGGTGAGCGGCCCGCTGGACACGCCGGGCGGTGTCGACCGACTCGCCGGCTACAAGGAGGTGCTCACGGAGGCGGGCGTCGAGATCGAGGATCGGCTGATCGTCTCCGGCGACTACAGCCGTGCGAGTGGCGAGGCGGGCACCGAGCGGCTGCTGGCACAGGCCCCCGACATGGACGCCCTGTTCGTGGCGTCCGACCTGATGGCCCAGGGTGCCCTGGCCGCGCTCCACCGGGCCGGCCGCCGGGTGCCCGAGGACGTGGCCGTCGGCGGCTTCGACGACTCCGCCGCGGCGACGGAAGCCACCCCGGCCCTCACGACGATCCACCAGCCCTACGACCGCATCAGCGCCGAGATGGTGCGGCTGCTGCTGGCGCAGATCGGCGGCGAGGACCCGGCTGCGGTGATCCTGCCGACGGTGCTGGTGAAACGGGAGTCGACGTAGTCGCGTGAGCGGGTCGCGGGGGCGGGTCGCGGGGGCGCGCCGCACGGTGACGCGGCAGCCGTGCAGCGCGCCCTCCGTCTGCGACCGGTCAGTGACCGGTCAGGAATGAAGAAGCGGCCCGGGACTCCCCCGCCCTAGCGTGAAACCACCGACGAAAACCGTCGAGCACACGTCACGTCAGGAGACCGTCATGACCGCCGGAGTCAACACGATCATCTACCCCGTCAAGGACCTGGACCGGGCGAAGGCCCTGTTCAAGGCCCTGCTGGGCACGGACCCGTATGCGGACGAGCCGTACTACGTCGGCTTCAAGGACGCCGGGCAGGACGTCGGCCTCGACCCCAACGGACACGCGAAGGGCATGACCGGTCCGGTCCCCTACTGGCACGTCGACGACATCAGGACGACCCTCGCCGCCCTGCTGGAGGCGGGTGCCGAGGCGCTGCAGGACGTCCACGACGTCGGTGGCGGCCGGCTGATCGCCTCCGTGAAGGACGCGGATGGCAATCTCGTCGGGCTGCTTCAGGACGCGGCCGGTTGAGACCCGCTCCCCGAGCTTGCCCACGATTCCGTTGCGCGTGCAGTAGTTGCATAGGCAACAAATGGCCGGATCGGTGCTACGGTGCCAGGTATGGCAGTGAAGACGGCCGACGCCGGGCTCGAGGAACGCTGGCGGGACATCCTCTCCGTGCACGCGCGCACGATGTGCGAGATCGACCGCGTGCTGCACCCGCACGGCCTGGGCGCGAGCGACTTCGAGGTACTCGACATCCTCGCGACGGCGGCCCCCAAGGAGGGCGAGCAGTGCCGGGTGCAGAACCTGGTCGGACGGGTCCATCTCAGCCAGAGCGCCCTGTCCCGGCTGATAGGGCGGCTGGAGAAGGACGGCCTGGTGGAGCGATCCGTCTGCGCGGAGGACCGACGCGGCGTGTACGTCACGCTCACCCGCAAGGGGCGTGATCTGCACGCCGAGGTGCTGCCGCTGCAGCGGGACGCGCTGGCGCGGATGCTGAGCGACTGAGGCCGGGGTTCGGACGACGGACTACCGTCGGGCATCGGGCATCGGGCATCGGGCATCGGGCATCGGGCATCGGGCATCGGGCATCGGGTCGTTAGATCACGAACTCGGCCCCGTCGGGAAGCACTTCCACGCCCGCCTCGGTCACCTGCGCACGAGCCGCAGAGGCGGGGTCGAGCAGAGGGTTCGTGTCGGTCAGGTGGGTGTAGATCCGGCGGGCGTGCGGGTGCCGGGTGAGGGCGGCGAGGCTGCCGGCCGGTCCCGAGACGGACAGTCGGCGCTTGGCCTGCGGCGTCTCGTCGGCCGCGAAGTGCGTGCCGTCCATGACGACGCAGTCGGCCGTCTCGATCAGGTCGTCCAGCATCGGGCTCCAGGTGTGCACGCGGGGCGCGTACACGAGTACGCAGCCGGTCGCCAGGTCCTCGATGCGGTACGCCGTCACCCAGCGTTCGTCGGACGCCCGGGTCGGTACGTACGCCGGAGGTGCCCCGGCGACGGGGTGTGCCGTGACGACCAGACCGCCGGCCAGCACGAACCCGCCCTCGGTCAGACTGTCCGCCCACTCCCACGGGTCGTGCCGGTCGAGGGCCGCCCGCGCCGGGGCCAGGGCGGCGAGGACCGGTGGCGCGGCGTATGTCTTGAGTCCGGGCACATCACGCAGCACGGCCAGGCCCGCCACGTGACTGGCCTCGGCATCGGTCAGCAGCACTCCCCGCACGGGAGTGTGCCGAGGGCTGGGCCACAGGGCGGAGGCCGCGGTGAGCTGGGTGCGGATGTCGGGCGAGGTGTTCAGCAGCCACCAGTCGCGGGAGTTGCCGGTGACGGCCGCGCATTCCGGGCCGCGGGCGGGCAGCTTGCCGTCCCGGGCGGCGGCGCATCGCGCGCAGGCACAGTTCCAGCGTGGGAATCCGCCTCCGGCGCCGGTACCGAGCAGGACGAACCTCAAGACGACCCCACCCTTTTCGCGTCGACCCTCCTGGTGGGATCTTCCCTCTCCGTACGGCCGAAGCACCCTGAGGCGGGGAGCAGTTCAGGCCGACCTTCACCGGCCGACTTCACCGACCGGTCCTCACCGGCGACACAAAGGGGACGAGCGGCTCGGGTGCCACTCGTCCCCTTCATGTGCTCACTTCGTCGACGGCGAGGTACGGCCGATCTTCGCCGGCGCTAGGGCCGTGCCAGCAGGGTCCGCACCCCCTCTGACGTCAGGGTCAGCGGGTGTGAGGAGCCGGCGTCTATGGTCAGGGCCAGGTCCTCCGACGGCCACTGCGAGGCGAGTGCGCCCAGTGGTACCAGGCGGTAACGAGAGACGAAGGGCAGCAGCTCGGCCATCGCGGGTTCGGAGGTGAAGACGGGGACGACCGGCTCGCCGTCCGACCGCTCGATGACCGGCAGCGCCACGGCGCCCGGGTCGATGGCGTCCTGCTCATTGGCGTCGTCGGGGACGGGGACGAGGACGTCGCTGCTCGCGAGCGTGTCCATCGCCGCCGTGTCCTCGCTGTTCCCGGCCAGCGCGTCCAGCGCACGCCGGGCCGGTGTGGCGGTGTTGTCGTTCGCTGGTGTCTCCATGACAGATCCCCTGGTAGCGGCGGTAGTGCGGGCCGCCCGGGACGTGATCGACCCTGGTGCGGCCCTGCTCGCGTACCCGATCCGGACCTGAGCATTCCTATTGCCGTGCAGGGGATGGGAATGCTGCTCAGAGGGGTCTGCCGCAGGGGAACAGGCGTAGGGCTCAGGGGATCAACGGGATGTGGGCGGACGGCTGCCCCAAGCGGTCGCAGCCGACACGGCGGGCCAGGGGCTCGGCCATGCTGGGACCCACGTGGGTCCAGTACGTGGCCGCATCCCGGAAGTAGCGCTGCATCCGCTCGCCGTCGCGCGCGTGCCTGGAGCCGGCGGTGCGGAAGAGGCTGCCCTGGAGGACGTCCCAGGTCATGCGGCCCGCGTTCAGGAACATGACGAGGTACCGACCGGAAATCGCCAAGCTGCCGAGGCCCCGGCGGAACCGGCTCAGCACCGCCTTCCGCGGCCGACGGCAGCCGAGGGACTTGCGGGGTGAAGGCGAAGGTCCCGCGGAGTGGGCCGTCACCGAAGCGGACGGCAAACAGGAGCGGCTCCTCGTGAGCGGGCGGCCACGACGGTTGCCGTACGACGGTTGCCGTACAGCGGTTGTTCCCGCCGGACAGCACCGAGGGCTCCCTCGAACTCGGCGGCCACAACCGACGACACCCGGTCCTGCCCTGGAATCAGCTCGCGGAGCACACCTTGAAGCGCGAGGAGGCTCTGGATTCGGTCACGGCAGCAAGCCTCCCGCATCCGGAGTGCGGGGCAGACGACGGCAGGGCAGAGCCTGCTCCTGGACGCCACCGCCCGTTTCCTCCGCCTGCACCCGGTACACATGCGCACCCGGCGCATGCGTCACCGCCTCCGTCAGGCGGCCGTCCGTGAAGAGGGCCCCTGTCCCGTCGTCCAGGGCCCACCCCGCGGGTAGTGCTCCACTGCCCACCGCCGAGTGGTAGGAGGACCGGCGTCCCGGTTCGCTGTTGTAGTGCGGGCAGACCGAGCCCGGCAGCAGCCCCAAGCCGTCCGGCAGGGACGTCAGCGGGCCGAAGGAGTCGGTGTGGGAGGCCTCGGCCCAGCAGTTGGCGCCCGCGCTGATGCCGCACAGGAGGGTGCCGCGGTCGTAGGCCTCGCGCAGAAGCCGGTCCACTCCGTGTACGCGCCATACGGCGAGCAGGTTCGCGGTGTTTCCGCCGCCGACGTGGACCACGTCCTGGGCGAGCAGGAACGCGCGCAGGGCCTCGTCGTCGAGTGTCCGTTGGAACAGTGACAGGACAGAGGGAACACAGGTGGGGCGCGTCCGGAACGCGGTCAGGAACCTCTCCGCGTAGGCGAGGGCGTCTCCGCTCGCGGTCGGCAGAAAGCAGACCTTCGGCCGAGGTGTGCGCGCCTGTCCGAGGAGCCAGTCGTCGGGCAGACCGTCGTCCTCGGTGGAGAAGCCGCCTCCGAGGAGAGCCAGGCGGCGAGGCGGAACGTCGACCACCTGTGGACCTCCTCGCGGCCGGGAAGTGTGCGGGAACGATGCCGCGGTCCGGGCGGCGAGCGCAATCGAAATTGGCCCTGCTCGCCCAGGGGACGACTGCGCCTGGGGCTTCGTGCGTGTGCCGTCCGCGCGCGGGCCGCACGCAGGCGTCCACGGCGGGCGAACAGTCGTAGCCTGAAGAGGTAAGGACAGGCTCCCGCCCTCGTGGGCGCGGGAGGCGGCGTATGCGGTACGACGATCGCAGGGCGGCGGGGCGGCTGCTGGCCGAGGCGCTGGAGGAATGGCGCGGTCAGGACGTGGTGGTGCTGGGGCTGCCGCGCGGCGGGATGCCCGTGGCGGCCGAAGTGGCCCGGCATCTCGGCGCCCCGCTGGATGTGCTGGTGGTGCGCAAGCTGGGCGTGCCCCAGCAGCCGGAGTGGGGGTTCGGTGCGATCGGCGAGCACGGGGTCCGTGTCCTCAACCAGGACGTGATCAGTGAAGCGGGGCTGGACTCCGCCGAGCAGGACTCCGTGGAGCGAGCGGAGCGGGCCGAGCTGGACCGGCGTCTGCACGAGTACCGGCAGGGCCGGGCCGCAATGCCGGTCGCCGGGCGTGTCGCGGTCGTGGTGGACGACGGGGTTGCCACCGGCGCCACGGCCGAGGCGGCCTGTCGGGTCGTACGGGGCCAGGGCGCGGCCCGGGTCGTGCTCGCCGTGCCCGTCGGGCCCACCCACAGCATGGCCCGGCTGCGGCGGGCCGCCGACGAGGTGGTGTGTCCGCAGCCGCTGCGGGCCCTCGGCTCGGTGGGCGCCTGGTACCGGAACTTCGCCCAGACCTCGGATGCCGAGGTCACGTACCTGCTCGCCGAGGCCGCCCGCGCCACGCCGCGCTCCCCCGCCGGGCAGTCCCCCGAGGGGACACTCTCATCGGGGCCGAGCCGGGATGTGCTGATCCCCGCCGCGGGAGCCCGGCTGGGCGCCCACCTGGTCGTGCCGGACGGGGCACCCGCGGCCGTGGCCTTCGCGCACGGCAGCGGCAGCGGCCGGCACAGCCCGCGCAACCGCTACGTCGCCTCCGCCCTCAACCGCGCCGGCCTGGCCACGCTGCTGCTCGACCTGCTCAGCGACGACGAGGCGCACGACCGGCACAACGTCTTCGACATCTTCCTGCTCGCCCGCCGCCTGCACGCCGCGTCCCTGTGGCTGCGCGGCGAAACCGGCCTGCCCGTCGCCTACTTCGGGGCCAGTACCGGAGCCGCCGCCGCGCTGGAGGCCGCCGCGCTGTCCGGCTCCGGCATCCGCTCCGTCGTCTCCCGTGGCGGCCGGCCCGACCTGGCGACCCCGGCGGCGCTGACCCGCCTGCGGGCGCCGACCCTGCTCATCGTCGGCAGCCGTGACACCCAGGTACTCAGCCTCAACCGCCTGGCCGCCGACCGGATGCACTGCGAGCACCGGATCGCCGTCGTCCCGGGCGCCACCCACCTCTTCGAGGAACACGGCACCCTCACCACCGTCGCCGAACTGGCCCGCGACTGGTTCACCGCCCACCTCGACCGGCCCACCGCGGGGACGTCGCGGCGGCGGTCACAGTAGCGACCACTGTCCCGCGCGGCTTGATCCGGTCGGTTCGGAGGCCCCGGTTCCGCCCACGCGCACACGGATGGAGATTATGTGCAGGACATATGCCTGGACTCAGGATCCTGCACGGAGAGGGACCCCACGTGAGCGAACCGAACGGCCCCGTCTGCCCGGAGTGCGACGCACCCCGGGCATCGGACGGAACTCCGGCCTGCTCCTGCGCCCGCCTCGCCTCCGACGCCCGCCGCGACGCGCGCACGGCAGAGGCGGCGGCAGCGGAGGACTTCGCTCCGCTGCGTATTCGGCCCTTCGTGGAGCTCGGTGACGATGCCGGGGCGGTGGGCCCGGCGATCGTGGAGGAAGTCCCGCAGGAAGCAAGGGACTTGGAGATACCTAGGGACTTGGCGACACAAGAGGAGGCGGGAGACGCAGACGACAGCCCCGCGTCTCCCGCCCTCGACGCGGAACCTCCGCAAGGCCCCCCACGCAAACACCGCCCCCTGCTGATCGCCGGAGCAGGCACCGCCCTGGTCGTCCTGCTGACGGGTGCCGTCCTGGGCGGGCTCCACCTCTACGACAGCCCCTCCAGGGCCAGGGCCGCATCCGACGACGTACGGCCGCCCGTCCCGGACAGCTCCACCCAGGACGGCACATCCCCCGAGGGCCGGTCCGCCGCTACGGCCACCGCATCGCCGGCTTCAGACCCGGCATCCTCGCCCAGCAAGCGCCCCACCGACAGCTCGGCGACCCCGGCCAACTCCTCCCCCACCCCCACCGCGGCGGCCCCCACCGCGGGCGCCGGCACCAGCGCCGCCGCCCCAGAACCCCCAGCCGTGGAAGGTCAGCCCCCGGTTCTCCGCCTCGGCGACGAGGGACCGGAAGTCACCGAACTCCAGCTGCGCCTGCGGCAGATCGGCCTCTACGCCGGGGACATCGACGGCGACTACGACCGCTCGGTGGAGGGCTCGGTCCGTACCTACCAGCTCACGCGCGTCATCCTCAGCGAACAGTCCGGCGTCTACGCCACGGCGACCCGGACCGCACTGGAGTCCGAGACCTCGGAGCCGTGACCTCAGGGAGGTGAGCTGGGCACGGGGGGCTGACTCAGGCCGTCTCCTCAACGACTTCGGCGACCGTCGTCACCCGGATCAACGGCCGGTACAGGTCCAGTACGTGCAACGCCTTGGCGTGCGAGTCGTCGTCCGCACCCGCGCAGGCGTCGGCGACGACCAGCACCTCGACGCCCGTGTCGGCGGCGGCCAGGGCCGTCGACAGGACGCAGCAGTCGGTACTGACGCCGGCCAGGACGAGGGGGCCCTCCGGGGCGACGCGTCGGGCGAGTTCGGGGGTCCATTTTCCGAAGGTGGTGGCGTCGAGCACGTGCCGTGCGCGGGGCGCGAACTCGTCCGTGAGCTGCCAGAGTTGAGCGTCCGGCGGTTGCAGGGCGAAGGGCCACTGCTCGTAGTACGCCCGCCAGGCGCCCTTCGGGCTCTCGGGTGCCACGAACCGGGTGAACGTGACCCGGTCCCCGAAGGCCGGCAGAAGCCGGCGTACGCCCGCTGCCGCTTCTGCGAATCGCGGGGTCGCCCAAGGGCTGTCGGGGTCGGCGAAGACGCGCTGCATGTCGATGACGGTGAGCAGCCCCGCGGTCATGCGGCCGTCGCCCCCTCGTCCGCGGCGTCGCTCGGTTCCTGCGCCTCCTGCGCACGGACGCGTCCGCGACGCAGCACCAGGGTGCCGAGGAAACCGAGGGCGAGGGCCGCGAGGACGCCGAGGTTGGCGTAGGCCCAGGAGCCGGACCTGCCGCCGAGGCCCAGGGGGGTCAGCAGATAGCCCTGCCAGTCCAGCCAGTTCGCAGTCGAGTTGGTGACCAGGCCCCATCCGAGGGCGGTGGCGGTGACGGTCAGGAGGAGTGGGGTGAGCGGTACGTCGCCGTAGCGGCCGGTCGGGCGGTAGAGGTCGGGCTCGTCGTAGTCGCGGCGGCGCAGGGCCAGGTCGGCGAGCATGATGCCGCACCAGCCGGCGATGGGGACGCCGAGCGTGGTGAGGAAACCCATGAACGGGCCGAGGAAGTCGTCGGCGACGAAAACGATGTAGATCGCGCCCGCGATCATCAGGACACCGTCGACCAGCGCGGCCACATAGCGTGGCACGGGCAGGCCCGCCGACAGCAGGGCCAGGCCGGACGAGTAGATGTCGAGGACCGCGCCGCCGACCAGGCCGAGGACCGCGACGACGGCGAACGGGACCAGGAACCAGGTCGGCAGGATCGTCGTCAGGGCGCCGATCGGGTCCGCGGCGACGGCCTCGCCCAGCTTGCTGGACGAGCCGGCCAGCAGGAGGCCGAAAACCAGCAGGAGCAGTGGGGCCAGGGAACCGCCGAAGGCGGTCCAGCCGATCACGCCACGGCTCGACGCGGTGCGCGGGAGATAGCGGGAGTAGTCGGCGGCCGCGTTGACCCAGCCGAGTCCGAAGCCGGTCATCATGAAGACGAGGGCACCGATGAACTCCTGGGCGGAGCCCGTGGGTACGGCGCTGACGACGGACCAGTGGATGTCGTCGGCCACGAGCACGACGTAGACGACGGTGAGCGCGCCGGTGACCACGGTGATCACGGTCTGCAGCCGCATGATCAGGTCGAAGCCCATGACCCCCACGACCACGGTCAACGCAGCGACCAGGATGAGTGCGACCACCTTGGTCTCGGTGCCGCCACCCCAGCCGAGCCGTCCGAAGACGGTCGCGGTGGCCATGGTGGCGAGGGCGCAGAGCACGGTCTCCCAGCCGACGGTGAGGACCCAGGAGATCACCGACGGCAGTCGGTTGCCGCGCACTCCGTACGCGGCGCGGCCGAGGACCATCGTCGGCGCGGACCCGCGTTTCCCGGCCACGGCGACGAACCCGCACAGCAGGAACGAGAAGACGATGCCGACGACTCCGGCGACCAGCGCCTGCCAGAAGGAGATGCCGAAGCCGAGCGCGAAGGCGCCGTAACTCAGGCCCAGAATGGACACGTTGGCCCCGAACCAGGGCCAGAACAGGGTGCGCGGCGTGCCTTTGCGCTCGGCGTCGGCGATCACGTCGAGGCCGTGGGTCTCCAGCTGGAGCTTTCGGCTCGCGGGCCGGCCGTCGAGTGGGTCCGGGGATGTGATCATTCCGGCATCGTCGCACCGCTCACCCCGCTGCGGAACACCGTCTGCCGGTGTCCGTCGCGCTGGTTGCCATGCGACAGTCACTCATCCGAGTGGCTCTTGGTGTACCCGCTCCGTTCCGAGGGTGATGTTCATGTGACAACAGCACCCACTGCACAGGAGTACGAATGCGTATTCGCACCGCGCTTGCTGCCGCCGCTCTCGGCACTCTGACCGTCTTCGGCGGCGCCGCCGCTGCCCACGCCGATGTCGACGACCAGAGCAGCTTCGGCGTCGGAAGCCAGGAGAGCCAGGGCTGGCAGGAGCCCACGTTCAACGACCAGGGCGGCGCCGCCTTCGGCAGTGAAGGCAGCCAGGGCATGGAGGAGGGAGCGGGCTTCGGTGACGCCGAGGGCGCCGAGGGCTCGTTCCTGCAGTAGACGGACGTAGCCGACGAGGACGTCTCGATGCGTGTCGCGCACGAGGCGTCCTCGGCCGTTGCAGCCCTCGGCCCGCCACAGCGCCGGGGCGCGCGGGGGGGGGCGGCGAGGTGATTCAGCCCAGCTTCTTGAGCAGTTCGACGGCGAGCGGGGCGGCGGAGGACGGGTTCTGGCCGGTGACCAGGTTGCGGTCGACGACCACGTACGGGGCCCACGGCTCGCCGACCTGGACCTGCACGCCGGCCTCGGTGAGCCGGTCCTGCAGCAGCCACTTGGCCTTGTCGGCGAAGCCGGCCTGGGTCTCCTCGGCATTGGTGAACGCGGCCACCCGGTAACCGGCGAAGGTGTTGGTGCCGTCAGCCTTGGTCGCGGCGAGCAGTGCGGCCGGGGCGTGGCAGACGACACCCAGCGGCTTGCCGTTCTCCAGCGCGAGGGTCAGCAGCCTGCCGGACTCGGCGTTGACGGACAGGTCCTCCATCTGGCCGTGGCCGCCGGGGTAGAACACCGCGGCGTAGTCGTCGAGGTTCACGTCCTCCAGCCGGACCGGCTGCCGCAGCTCCGCCATCGAGGCGAGTACGGCGGCGACCCGGTCGGCGTTCTCCTGACCGTCGTTGAACTCGGGCGCGAGGCTGCCCTTGTCGACCGGCGGGACGACTCCGCCCGGCGTGGCCACGACGACCTCGTGCCCGGCGGCCGTGAAGGCCTCGTACGGGGCGACGGCCTCCTCGGCCCAGAAGCCGGTGGGGTGCTTGGTGCCGTCGGCCAGCGTCCAGTGGTCGGAGCCGGTCAGCACGAAAAGGATCTTCGACATGGAGTGCTCTTTCGAGAGACGGTGAGTCGACGTCTCGACGGTACGCATCTCGTGCCATTGGAATCCAATAGGCTCACACATATGACACATAGGGATTCCGATGAGGTGGAGGAGAGCACCCAGCTCAGCGGTGCGGCGCCGGTGGACCTCAACCTGTTGCGCACGTTCCTGGCCGTCTACCGCACCGGCTCCTTCACCGCCGCCGCCCGGGTGCTGGGCCTGTCGCAGCCGACGGTCACCACGCAGATCCGCACGCTGGAGCGGCAGCTGGACAGGGAGCTGTTCCAGCGTCTCGCGCGCGGCGTCGCCCCCGCTCCGCACGCGGACGAGCTCGCCTCCCGGATCGTCGAGCCGCTGGACGCCCTCGCCGGCGTCACCGGGCCGGGCGGCTCAGCCGACGTCCGGCCTGCGGAGCCGGTGCATCTCGCCGGTCCGGCCGAACTGCTGACCCACCGCGTCATGCCGGCTCTCGCGCCACTGGTCGACAAGGGCGTACGGCTGCGCGTCACCCCCGGCCTGACCGAGCCGCTCCTGGAGGAGCTGCGGGCGGGCCGCCACGACCTGGTCCTGTCGACGTACCGGCCGCGTGGTCGCGCCCTGGCCTCGGTGCCGCTGATGGACGAGGAGTTCGTGCTGGTCACGGCTCCCTCCTGGGCGGAGCGCATCGGCGGACCGACACGGATCGCCGCGGCCGGGCCCGCCGCGCTGCACGGCGTGCCGCTCGTCGCCTACGCCGAGGACGTACCGATCGTGCGGCGCTACTGGCGTCATGTGTTCGGCAAGCGTCTGGTGCGTCACCCGGCGGTCACGATGCCCGACCTGAACGGGGTCAGGGCCGCGGTGACGGGTGGTGCCGGGTTCAGCGTGCTCCCCCGCTATCTGTGCGCGGCCGAGCTGGCGTCGGGCGCGCTGGTCCTGCTGCACGACCCGGACGATCCGCCGATCAACACCGGTTTCCTCGTCCAGCGCCCGGGCTCGTCCGGAAGTGCTCATGTCGCACTGGTCCGCGACCACCTGCTGGGAAGCGCGCGCGACTGGTAACTGACCGCAGCTCAACCGGCGTTGGCCCGCAACGCATGGGTGCGCAGCGCCAGCAGGGCCTCGAACCGGAAGCGCGGGTCCGCGAGCCGGTCACCGAACAGCTCCTCCAGCTGGCGCAGCCGTTTGCGGGCCGTCTGCGGATGGATGCCCAGCGCCTGGGCCACTTCCGGAGCCGTACGCCCCCAGGACATCAGCAGCGCGTCCAGGGTCTCGGCGAGCCGGGTGGCCCTTCCCGGGGGCAGGTCCGCGAAGACGCCCAGCACCCGCCGGCCGAGCAACTGCCCGATGGGGGCGCCGCGGAGCAGATGCAGCTCCGCCAGTTCGTCGTCGACGTGCAGGAAGACACCGTCGCCCGGTTCCGCGCCCGGCACCGCCAGCCGCTCCGCACGGCGGTCGAGGGCGAGGCGGGCGCACTGCAGGGACAGCCACGCCTCGTGCACGGGAACCGCCGGGCCCACGACGGTGACACGCCCCCGCGCGGCGGACCGCACCCGCTCGATCAGCCCGCCCGGCTCCGGCTCGGGCACGATCAGGACGACGTCGCTCCCCCGGTTCACGATGAGCAGTTCACCGTCGGCCCCGGAAACGGAGAAGTGCCCCGCCGACCGCACCACCACACAGGCGACGGCACCCGGCAGCGCCCAGCGGGCACGCTCGGCCAGCGGTCCAAGCGCTGCCCTCTCCTGCCCTCTCGGTGGCTCCAGCAGCCGCTCCACCAGGGCCCGGCGGGCGCGCTTCACCTCGCCCTCCGAGCGCGACTGGGCCGTGAGGAACCCTTTCACCGACTCGTTGGACAGGGCGTTGATGTGGATCAGCACGGCTTAATGGAGCGTCAGGACCGTCTCGGGCGGCAGCGAGGCCTCCTGCACGATCTCGGCGTACCGCCGGCTGCCCACGCGCGCGCCGACGCGGAAGGCGGCCTGGAGTCCGTCCGTCGTACGGCCGTTGAGGAACTCGACACGGCCCAGGTGCCGGAAGTGACGGATGTGATGGTCCTGCGGGCTGTCGGGGTGCTCGATCAGCTCCGCGAACTGCCGCACGGCACGCCGGATCGACTCCGTCAGGTCACGGCCGACGGCGGAGCCGAGCGAGCGGCGATAGGCGGGCACCTCTTCACGGATCGCGCGGGTCATGTCGCGGACGATGCTCTCGGCCCGCGAACGGATCAGCGCGGCCAGCTCTTGGGGCAGCTCGTGCCAGGGCTGACGCGTGAACGTCTCGGCCTGTGACGTCATCGAGGTGGCTCCGTCCCGAGCGGCGGACTTGCCGCGGGTGGCCGGTGGTGGCGGGCACGGAGACTGCTCCTGGTGAGGCACAGCCCGGGAAAGGTGTCACGCCCATGACATCTTCCCCCTCTCCTCCGCGGCTCTCCTGGTCGGCTCCCGCGGGCGACGCGAGTGTGGATCCGACGTTACGCGCCAGTAGCTTCCATGTCCCGCCCTTGTGAAAAGGCTTCACACGCTCCTGACCGAACCCCTTGTGACCAGGCCTCACGGATGCGCCGGCGCTCCCCACGACCAGGCAGAGGAGATTTCCTCATGCGTACCCGCAGACTCCGGCGCACCCGACGCCGACGCCTACTGACCTCGTCCCTGGCCGGACTCACCGCGGCCGTCTGCATCGGCGTGGCAGGGATCGACCGGTCCCAGGCGACACCGGACACGAGCGACGCCGCACCGGTGGCCGCGGCCGATCCGGTCGGCCCTCCCCAGGCCGACTTCGCGTCGGCGTTCGCCTACTCCCTCGCCCACCCGACGGCCGTGCCCTCCGGCGCCAACGACTTCAACTGCCGCCCCACAGCCGCGCATCCGCGACCTGTCGTTCTCGTGCACGGCACCATGGAGAACCGCTACGACAACTGGGCTGCCCTGGCCCCGCGGCTAGAGGAAGCCGGGTACTGCGTCTTCGCGCTCAACCACGGCGGCAGTTCCGGCGCCCTGCTCGGCACCGGCGACATGGCCGTCTCGGCCCGGCAGTTGGCGGACTTCGTCGACCAGGTGCTGGCCGCCACCGGCGCCGCGAAGGCCGACCTGGTCGGGCACTCGCAGGGCGGCATGATGCCGCGCCACTACATCAAGAACCTCGGAGGCTCGGCCGAGGTCGGCAAGCTCGTCGCCCTCACCCCGTCCAACCACGGCACCACGTTCTCCGGCCTCGGCCTGCTCGCCCTGGCGGTACCCGGCGGCGACGAACTCCTCGGAGTGAACTGCAAGGCGTGCAGCCAGCAGCTCATCGGCTCGGACTTCCTCCGGGACCTCAACACGGCAGGCGAGACCGACCCTGACATCACCTACACGGTGATCACCACCCGGTACGACGAGGTCGTCACGCCGTACACCTCGGCCTATCTCGACGCCGCCCCGAACGTCACCAACGTCAAGCTCCAGGACCTGTGTCCCGCCGACCTGACCGACCACGTCGGCATCAGCTACAACGCCCTGGCCACCCGCCTCGTCCTCAACGCTCTCGACCCGGCCCACGCCCAGCGCCCCACCTGCTGACGCCCGCGATCCCGTGGCCCGCGCGGATCGCCCCGCGCGGGTCACGGGACGGGGCTCAGAAGCCGCGTGCGGATACCTCGGACCCGCCTCGGCCGACGGCCGCACCGGCCGTACAGGCCCCGGCCGCGCACTCCGTCAGCCACTGGTCGAAGTCGGCGTCGTAGCGGGTGCCGATGTCGGAGGCGTAGACGGCGTATCCGCCCGCGTAGTCACCGACGCGGAAGCGGGCGAGCATGCGGTGGACGTCCGCCGGGTGGCGCTCGAACATGTAGCGGACGGCGAGGTAGCCCCACGGGTAGGTGCGGGTCACGTCGCTGTTGGTGTACGTGTTCTGGAACAGCGTGCTCAGCCGGTACGTGTGCTTGCCCGCCTCCGTGATCGCCTGGTCGTAGGTGATGCCGCGGTAGCCGTAGGAGACGTACTCGGCCACTCCCTCGATCCACCAGACGTCCGGAACCGAGATCTGCTGGGCGAAGTCGCCCTTCATGTTGTGGCGGGCGTCGAGGTAGTGCGTGTACTCGTGGTTGAGGTTCCAGATGCGGGCGGCGTGACCGTTGTCCTGCTCCTTCTGGTACATGACCGCGAACGGCCGGTTGGCGGGGTCCGCCGGGTCTCCGATCAGGGTCATGCCGCCGTTGTCCGTGCTGATCCCGAAGATCGCCCCGGCGTAGGTGCGGTAGTCGGCGGGGCCGGCGAAGACGACGAGGTCGATGGTCGACAGGTACTGGCCGGGTATGGGGCCGTCGTCCTTGACGAGTTCGTGCACGTACGCGTCCTGGCCGAGCACGCTGTCGCATGCCGCGTCGAGGTCGGCCGCGGTGAGTGCCTGGGCCCGGATGGTGTGGGTCGCGTCGCAGGGGTGGGTGATCGGCAGGGCGGCCCTGGTCAGTTGGCCGGCGAGGTCGCAGACGGCGTAGTAGGAGCAGTTGGCTGTGTCGTAGTACTCGGCCTGCGTCGCCACCGCGACCCACAGCCCGGCCGTCGGACCGGTGATCCGTGACGCGCTCAGCAGCTGCCTGGTCAGCGGTCGCACCGTGGCCCGCAGCGCCGGGTGTTCGACGTAACGGGCCAGGTTCATCCCGGCGTTGGACGCCAGATACGCCCGGTCGGTGGGCAGCAGGTCCAGATGGTCGAGCGCGAACCTGTGGAGGGTCCGGACGATGGCCGGGTCGGCGGCCACGGCGTTGACGTACTCCGCGTTCCAATTGCCGCGCCACAGCGGGGTGTAGACCGCGTTGACGGCCGCGAGCATGCTGGGGATGGCGTCGTGGGGGCGGCCGTATCCGTTCAGCACCCGCCGGTAGACGTTCAGATATCGGGCCTGCTGGTCGGCGCTGTCGGTGAGGATGAGGACCTCGCTCAGCACGTCGCCGTTGGCCGCCGTGACGTCCCTCGATGATGTGCGGGCGAAGAACGTGTCCAGGCCGCGGACGGTGTTCCGGGCCAGGCGTGTGCCGTAGGGGCCGACGTCGGTGGGGTTGTTGAACTGCACGTAGTAGCCGGCGCGCAGGAAGAGCACGAGCTGCCAGATGCGGGCGGAGTTGTCGCCGCGATAGCTCTGTGCCGTGCGCGTGAACGCCTCGGCGACGGTGACCATCTGGGCCTCACGGAAGACCGCGCGCGCGTCGGTGCCGGTGACCGCGAAGAGGCTGTTGACGCAGTCCGTGGTCGAGGCCTTGACGAAGGCCACCAGCGCGGATCCCGTTCTGCTCCCGAAGTCGGCGGGACTACACGGGGCCGCCTTCGGGGCGACCTGCGCGCCGGAGTGGTCGGGCTCGGGCTTCGGTGCCAGGGGCGGCAGGTGGGCGGGGGTGCGCTGCCGGTCGCGTACGTCGGGGTGGGTGGTGGCGTCGGCGGTCGATCCGGTCGGGGGCGGGGGTGGCGTCGACTTGCCCGACCGGGTGGGGAGCGGGGTGGTCTCGGCCGCGGGTGTCGCGAGTGCGGGCGTCGACAGCAGGCCGGCCAGGGTGACGCATGCGACGAGCGCGGCGGCCAGGTGTCTGGGCAGCACGAAGCGGTAGCGCATCTGGATTCCTCCACGGATGGATGCGCCTCGTTACGGGTGCTGAGGCGTGTGTGGCACTGTCTCAACGCCCGCCCGGCCCAACAATGGCGTGTGACATAGCACATTGCACTGTTCGGCCATAACGCGCCATGTCGTTGCCGTGACCGATGGGGAGTCGGGAGCTACGCCTCGCTCACGTTCCACATGCGGGCTGCCCACGTCCTCAAGTGCGGGGAGCGGCCGACGAGTTCACGGTACGCGGCAGTGGCGGACTGCAGCAGGGCGTCGGCGGTCGCCTCGGTGACCACGTCACGCCGCCACGCCAGCACGTAACGGCACCACAACGGCGTACCGATCAGCGGCTTGACGACGACCTCCGAGATGGGGCGCGTCGTCGCCTGCACGACGGCGACGCCGTGCCCGTCGGCGATCATTCCCTGCAACTCCAGCCGGTCGCCCAGGAATTCGTGCACCGCCGACGGGCTGAACCCGGCCGCCGCGCAGGCCGCGTGGAAGACGCCCGGCCATCCGGCGCCGTCGTCAGGCGTCAGGAACCAGGCCTCCTCGGCCAGATCCGCGAGGGCGACCTGAGCGCGCTGTGCGAGCGGGTGGCGGGACGGCAGGGCGACGAAGTTCGGCTCGGTGACGATCCCGCGATGGGCCACGGCGTCGGAGTGCTCCAGTTCCCGGCCGGGGTAGTCCGCGGCGATGGCGACGTCCACCCCGCCCTCCTCCAGCAGTTCGACGATCCGGGAGGAGGCGTACACGCTGTTCACCGCGAGCGAGACGTCCGGCAGCCGGGCACGGACGCCCGACAGCATGCCCGCGAGCATCGGAGAGTTGGTCGCCGCCACCCGCAGGGTCCGCCGCGAGGGCGCGGCGCCGGAGGCCGGCCGGCGTCCGATCGCGTCGGCACGGGCGAGGACGTCGCGGGCCTGGGCGACCACCTCGAAGCCGTACGCGGTCAACCGCACCCCGGCCGACCCGCGTTCGAACACCGCGTCACCGAAATACCGCTCGATGCGCCGGAGTTGGGTGCTCATCGCGGGCTGCGAGTAGCCCAGCTCGGCCGCGGCCCGGCCCACGCTCCCCGCGTCCGCGATGGCACACAGCACGCGCAGATGCCGTAGCTCCAGCTCCACCCTCACTCCTTCTCCATACACAGGGAAAAAGCCCGCAAACTTGGACAGTTTCCCATCTCGCCGACCCCCCTTTGAACGATCGTCGCACCCTGCGGTTAGCATATGAGCGCCACCTAGCTCGAAAGATAGGCCCCGTGACTGTCAACGACGACTCGTTCACCAACTGGAAGACCCGCGAGGAGATCGCGGAGTCGATGATCCCGCTCATCGGGAAGCTGCACAGGGAGCGGGACGTCACCGTCCTCCTCCACAGCCGCTCCTTGGTGAACAAGTCGGTGGTCAGCATCCTGAAGACGCACCGGTTCGCCCGGCAGATCGCCGGTGAGGAGCTCTCGGTCACCGAGACCCTGCCGTTCGTGCAGGCCCTCACCGCGCTCGACCTTGGCCCGTCGCAGATCGACATCGGCATGCTGGCCGCGACGTACAAGGCCGACGACCGCGGTCTGACCGTCGAGGCGTTCACCGCCGAGGCCGTCGCCGGTGCCACCGGAGCCAACAAGATCGAGCGCCGCGAGGGCCGCGACGTCGTCCTGTACGGCTTCGGCCGCATCGGCCGCCTCGTCGCCCGTCTGCTGATCGAGAAGTCCGGCTCGGGCAACGGCCTGCGGCTGCGTGCCATCGTCGTGCGCGGCGGCGGCGAGCAGGACATCGTCAAGCGTGCCTCGCTGCTGCGCCGCGACTCCATCCACGGTCAGTTCCAGGGCACGATCACCGTGGACGAGGCGAACAGCACGATCTTCGCCAACGGCAACGCGATCAAGGTGATCTACGCGAACGACCCCTCCGAGGTCGACTACACGGCGTACGGCATCAAGAACGCCATCCTCATCGACAACACCGGCAAGTGGCGCGACCGCGAGGGCCTGTCCGAGCACCTGCGCCCCGGCATCGACAAGGTCGTCCTGACCGCGCCGGGCAAGGGCGATGTCCCGAACATCGTGCACGGCGTCAACCACGACACCCTCAAGCCGGACGAGCAGATCCTGTCCTGCGCCTCCTGCACCACCAACGCCATAGTCCCGCCGCTGAAGGCGATGGAGGACGAGTACGGCGTGCTGCGCGGTCACGTGGAGACCGTCCACTCGTTCACCAACGACCAGAACCTGCTGGACAACTACCACAAGTCCGAGCGCCGCGGCCGCTCCGCGCCGCTGAACATGGTCATCACCGAGACCGGCGCCGCCTCCGCCGTGGCCAAGGCGCTGCCCGACCTCAAGGCGCGGATCACCGGCAGCTCGATCCGGGTCCCGGTGCCGGACGTGTCGATCGCGATCCTTAACCTCCAGCTCAAGCGGGAGACGACGCGCGAGGAGGTCCTCGACCACCTGCGTGACGTGTCGCTGACCTCGCCGCTGCGCCGCCAGATCGACTTCATCACGGCCCCCGACGCGGTCTCCAGCGACTTCATCGGCTCGCGCCACGCCTCGATCATCGACGCCGGCGCGCTGAAGGTGGAGGGCGACAACGCGATCCTCTACCTCTGGTACGACAACGAGTTCGGCTACTCCTGCCAGGTCATCCGCGTCGTCCAGCACGTCTCCGGGGTGGAGTACCCGACCTACCCGGCCCCGGCGGTCTGATCCCGCCCACGTCGACCCGCCTGCCCCCGCCCTGCGCTGACCTGCGGCGGGCGGGTCGACGTTCGCGGAGCCCGAGCCCTCAGTGGCCGCGGAACGCCTCCTCCAGCCACCACGACCCTCGATCGGCGACGACCTTGGCGTCGACGAGCAACGGCGCGGTCCGCGGCCCGGCGACCCAGTCCACCACCGCCTTCAGGTCGGCCCGCGTCCGCACGGTCACCGCCTCGAAGCCGTAGCCCCGCCCCACGGCGGCGATGTCCGTCGGCGGGAAGCGCACCGTGTCCAGTGGGTGCCCATGCGGACCGAAGTGGTGCACCTCGGCACCGTAGGCCTCGTCGTCGTACACGACGACCACCATCGGCAGCCCGAGCCGGCGCACGGTGTCCAGGTCGACGGCGCTCATCAGCGCACCCCCGTCCCCGAGCGCCGCCACGGGCAGCCGGTCCGGCTGTGCCAGCGCCGCCCCGATCGCGGTCGCCAGCCCGAGCCCGATCGACTGGAAGGCCTGCGTGAAGCAGAAGCCCTTCTCGTCGGGCACCGACCAGTACGCGCTCGGGTAGCCCATGAAGTTGCCGGAGTCCACGCCGACCACCCGCTCCGCGGGCAGGATGTCGTCGAGCGCGATGCTCAACGTCCTCGGATCGATCCGCTCCCGCGTGCTCCGGTCCTCGAACGGCACGTCACGCAGCCGCACCCGAGCGGCGATGGCCGCACGGACCTCCGCGATCCGATACCCCTGCTGCTGCTGTCCGTCCCCCGCCGCGAGCAGCCGGCGTGCGGTGAGCCCGACGTCTCCGGTGACGCCGAGGTGGACCGGCCGGTGCGCGCCGAGCGCGGAGGGCTCGTCGTCGACCTGTACGACGGTGGTGTCGGCGGCGATGAGGTTGCCGTGCCGCATGGTCCACTGGTTGAGGGCGCAGCCCCAGCCGACGATCAGGTCGGCGCCCTGGAGCAGCTCGGCGGCCAGGGGCGAGGCGAAGCCGCCGGAGATGCCCAGTGACCAGGGGTTGCCGTGGAAGAGCCCGTGGGTGACGGCGGAGGTCGCCAGCAGCGCGCCGTGCCGCTCGGCGAGCGACTCCAGAGCCTCGCGACAGCCCGGCCCGCGTGCTCCCCGGCCGGCCACGAAGACGGGCCGTCGTGCCTGCCCGAGCAGCCGGGACAAGGCCGCCACCTCGTCGGCGTCCGGCTCGACCGCGGCCCGCTGCGGCGGGGGCGCCGCCTGCGCCAGGGCACCATCGGGCACCTCCAGCGCCTGCACCGGCAGCGGAAGGCTGAGCAGAACGGTACACCGCTCCCCCACCGCGAGCCGTACGGCCGCACAGGCCTGCTCGACCGCTTCCTCCGCCGACGTGACCCGGACCATGACCGCGCCCACCGCGCGGGCCAACGCCTCCAGGTCGACATAGAAGTTGGACCGGGGCTCGGTCACCTCGGCGGCCAGGACGACGAGCGGCGTACGGCTCTTCGCCGCCTCCGTGATTCCGGTCATCGCGTTGGTCAGGCCGGGCCCCTGATGCACGCTCACGGCGGCGACCGTGCCGCTGGTCCGGGCGTAGGCGTCGGCCATCGTCGCCGCTCCGCCCTCATGGCGTGCGGCGACGAACCGCGCGCCCGCCGCGACCATCGCGTTCGTCACGTGGAAGTTGCCCGATCCGACCACCCCGAAGACCTGGCCGACCCCGGCCGCGCACAGCGCCCGGCCCACCGCTTCCGCGACGTTCATGAGCGCTCCACCAGGGCAAGCACCCGCGCCGGAGCCCCGGAGCCGGTGACGATGGGCAGCGGTCCGGCGATGACGACGGCGCCGGTGGGCGGCAGCGCGGCGAGGTTCTGCAACTGCGTCAGACCGTACTTGCCGCTGCCCATGAAGTAGGAGTGGCACGGGAAAGCGGGTTCGAACGAGTGCGCGCCCCCGGCATCCGTGCCCACCGTCTCGACGCCGAGGCCGGTCACCGGCGACTCCTCGGCGACCCAACGGGCGCACTCCACGGACAGACCGGGGGTGTGCGGGCCGTTCTCGTCGGCGTTGAGGAACGCCTCCTGGGAGTGCGAGCGCGCGTCCCATCCGGTCCGCAGCAGCAGCCAGCCGCCCTCGGGCAAGGGGCCGTGCTCGGCTTCCCAGGCCTTCACGTGGTCGACCTCGACCAGGAAGTCGGGGTTCTTGGCCACCTCGGCGGTGAAGTCCAGGACGACCGCGGGTGCGATCAGCTTGCCGGCCGGCACCGAGGCCACGTCGGCGAGGTCCTTGCCGGTGACCCAGTGGTTGGGGGCGTCGAAGTGGGTGCCGGTGTGCTCGCCGCTGCGGAAGTTGTTCCAGTACCAGGCGGGGCCATGGTCGTCGTACCGGCTGATCTCCTCCAGCTCGAAGACGGCGGTCTGCCCGAACTGGGGCGGCAGCTGGATCACCGGTGTGGACGACGACAGGGGCGAGGTGAGGTCGACGACTTCGATCGATCCACCCCGCAACCCGGACACCAGCGCGGCAAGGACGGACGGCTCGGGCATGGACGCCTCCTCGGTCGGTCTCTCCATTTCAGCATCGCAGCCGCATTTCCCACCCCTTGACGCGTCACTGACAACAGGGCTAGATGAGACATGGGAGCGCTCCCACTGTCATTCGGGAAAGGGAACACCATGCGCGATACTCGCCGATCAGGCTTACAACTCCTGCCACGCTCAGGGCGGTTGGCCGACGCAAGTAGATCACGCACCTCGGCCGTCCCACGGCCGGTCACCGTAGCCGCGGTACTCCTGGGGCTTCTCCTCCCGCTGCCGGCCCCCGTCACGCCCGCCCATGCCACGCCGCCGGGCTTCCGTGTCGCGAACGGGCGGCTGCTGGAGGCGAACGGGAACGACTTCGTCATGCGGGGCGTCAACCACGCCCACACCTGGTATCCGGACCGCGTCAGCTCCCTCGCCCACATCGAGGCCAAGGGCGCCAACACGGTGCGGGTGGTCCTCTCCAGCGGGGACCGCTGGACCCGCAACGACACCGGCGACGTGGCCAACGTCGTCGCCCAGTGCAAACAGAACCGGCTCATCTGTGTCCTGGAGGTCCACGACACCACGGGCTACGGCGAACAGAGCGGCGCCGTCACCCTCTCCCGGGCCGCCGACTACTGGATCGGCGTGCAGAACGCGTTGCTCGGTCAAGAGGACTACGTCATCGTCAACATCGGCAACGAGCCGTACGGCAACACGAATTACGCGGCGTGGACGGGCGACACCAAGGCTGCCGTCCAGGAGCTGCGCACCGCCGGTTTTCGGCACACCATCATGGTCGACGCACCCAACTGGGGTCAGGACTGGGCGTTCACGATGCGCGACAACGCCGCCTCGGTGTTCGCGGCGGACCCGGACGCCAACACGGTCTTCTCCATCCACATGTACGGCGTCTTCGACACGGCAGCCGAGATCAGCGACTATCTCAACCGCTTCGTGTCGGCCCAACTCCCGATCGTCGTGGGCGAGTTCGGCCACGACCACTCGGACGGCGACCCCGACGAGGACACCATCCTCGCGGTGACCCGGCAGCTCGGTCTCGGATATCTCGGCTGGTCCTGGAGCGGCAACGGCGGCGGGGTCGAGTACCTGGACATGGTCACGAACTTCGACCCGAACCAGTTGACGTCGTGGGGGCAGCGGATCTTCAACGGCGTGGACGGCATCGCCGCCACGTCCGAGGAGGCCACCGTCTACTCCTCCTCCGGCGGCGACACCACTCCCCCACCACGCCCGGGACGCCGACCGCCTCCGCCGTGACGTCCTCGTCCGCCACCCTGAACTGGAGCGCGTCCACGGACGCGAACGGGGTGACGGGCTATACGACGTCGTCCGCATCGCCGGCACGACCGAGACCGCCGCCACCTCGACGACGGGCACCTCCGCAGCGGTCACCGGTCTCACCCCGGCGACCTCGTACACCTTCGCCGTCTACGCGCGCGACGCGGCGGGCAACCGCTCGCAGCGCTCGGGCACCGTGGCGGTCACGACGTCGTCCGCGGGCTCGTCGGCGACCTGCGGTGTCGCGTACCGGGTGGTGAGCGAGTGGCCCGGCGGCTTCCAGGGCGAGATCGTCATCCGCAACACCGGCACCTCGGCGATCAACGGCTGGACGTTGCGCTGGACCTTCCCCGACAGCCGGCGCGTCAGCAACCTGTGGGGCGGCACCGCGACCCAGAGCGGCGCCGACGCGAGCGTCACCTCCGCGTCGTACACGGCGTCGATCGCCCCGGCAGGTTCGGTCACCCTGGGCTTCACGGCAGCGCAGGGCAGCGCCAATCCGAGCCCGGCCGCCTTCACGCTGAACGACTCCGCCTGCTCCCTGCCCTGACCCGCACGCGCTCGCGCTCGCGCTGCCTGGCGTCCTGGCAGGTCAGGGCGCCAAGGAGGCCCCACGTCCACGGCACAGGACCGTGACAGGAACCACACAGTCCCCGTGTACGGCACACGGAGACCGTGCGGATAAGGTGAGGCTGGCCTAATAGAAGGTCACATGTGCACCATAGGGAGCCCTGTCATGCTTCACCGGCGCCGCGGCACAGCCGCCGTCGCTCTTGCCGTCGCCGCGGCACTGTCCCTCGCGGCCTGTGGCAGCTCCAACGACGGTTCGGACGACGCGGGTTCCGCGGCCGGGTCCGAAAACAAGAAGGACGTGGCCAAGGGCGGCAAGGACTTCGCGTCCGCCGCCGAGAAGACCGCCGCGATGGGCACCGACGCCAAGCCGGGCCAGTGGCCGCGCACCGTCGAGCACGCCATGGGCGAGACGGTCATCGACTCCCGGCCCAAGCGTGTGGTGGTCCTGGACGTCGGCGAACTCGACAACGTCGTCTCGCTCGGCATCGAGCCGGTCGGCCTCGCCCCCACCGAGGGCTCCCCCGAGCTGCCTTCCTACCTGAAGAAGGACGCCGGCAGTCCCAAGAACGTCGGCACGATCAACAACCTCAACCTGGAGGCGATCGCCGGCCTCAAGCCGGACTTGATCCTCGGCAGCCAGCTGCGCGCCGCGGACAAGTACGACGAGCTGTCGAAGATCGCGCCCACCGTCTTCTCCATCCGGCCCGGCTTCACGTGGAAGGAGAACTACCTCCTGAACGCCGCGGCCCTGGACAAGACCGCCGACGCCAGGGCGAAGCTCGCCGCCTACGACAAGAAGGTCGACGCGCTCGACGCCGAGCTGGGCGCCGACAAGCCGACCGTGTCGATGGTGCGTTACCTGCCCGACGGTGTGATCCGGCTGTACGCCAACGCCTCGTTCATCGGCACCATCCTCAAGGACGCCGGCATCCCGCGCCCCGAGAACCAGGACATCGAGGACCTGGCCGCCGAGGTCAGCGCCGAGAACATCGACCAGGCCGACGCGGACTACATCTTCACCGGTGTGTACGGCGACGCGAAGGCCACCGACAAGTCCCGCGCGCAGGGCAACCCGCTGTGGAAGAACCTGAAGGCGGTCAAGGCCGGGCACGCGTACGACGTCCCGGACGAGACCTGGTACCTGGGTCTGGGCGTCACCGCGGCCGACGAGGTCCTCGCGGACCTGGAGAAGTACCTCACCAAGTAAGGCCCTTGCACAGAACCAAGTAAGGCCCTTGTACGAACAGGGGAATTCGGCTGCCACACGGCATGAGCACCAGCAAGAGGAACCGCATGTCCCGTGCCACCCGGCGTCGTGTCGCCTGGACGGTCGCGGGCATGCTCCTGCTGCTGGTCGCCGTCCTGCTGAGCCTCGCGCTCGGCAGCCGGCAGATCCCGCCGGCCCAGGTGTTCGACGCCCTGCTGCACGGCGGCACCGGCGACAACGCGCAGGTCGTGCGGGCGCTACGGGTTCCCCGCACGGTCATCGGTGTAATGGTCGGGCTCGCCCTCGCGGTCGCCGGGGTCGTCATGCAGGGCATCACCCGCAACCCGATCGCCGAGCCCGGTGTCCTCGGGGTCAGCCAGGGCGCCTCGCTGGGCGTCGTCTGCGCGATCGCGTTCCTCGGGGTGCACTCGCCGGCCGGCTATGTCTGGTTCGCGTTCGCCGGAGCGGGGCTGGCCGCGGTGGCCGCCTACGCGGTGGCGGGCAGCGGTCGCGACGGCGCGTCGCCGGTCAAACTGGCGCTCGCCGGGGCCGCGATGAACGCGTTCATCGCCTCCATCGTCTCCGCGATCGTCACGACCGACGCCCGCGCCCTCGACGAGTTCCGGTTCTGGGACGTCGGCTCGATCGGCGGCCGGGACGGTGACGTGGTCGCGCAGACCTGGCCGTTCGTCCTCGTGGGGCTGCTGCTGGTCGCCGTCGTGGCGCGAGGGCTTGACGCCCTGGCGCTCGGGGACGACGTGGCCAGGGGGCTCGGTCACCGGGTCGCGCTGCTGCGGGCCGTCGGCGCGCTCGCCGCGACCGTGCTGACCGGGGTCGCCGTCGCGGTCGCCGGTCCGATCGCGTTCGTCGGGCTCGCCGTCCCGCACATCGCGCGGGCCCTGGTGGGCGCCGACCACCGGTGGGTGCTGGCCCTGTCCGCGCTGCTGGGTCCCTCGGTGATTCTCGTGTCGGACGTGCTCGGCCGTGTCCTCTTCGCGCCCTCGGAGGTGCCGGTGGCCGTGATGACCGCGTTGCTCGGCGTGCCGTTCCTGGTCGCGCTGGTACGCAGGAAGGCGACGGTGCCGGCGTGACCCAGCCCCTCGATCGAACCGCCCCAGCACCTCGTGGCCTCCGGCCCTCCGGCTACTCCGTCGTCCGCATGCGGGACGGCAGCGTTCTGCTGCACCGCCGGGCGTGTGCCGTCGCCGTGCTGCTGGCAGCCGTACTCGCGGTGACGGTCGTCGTGTCCCTGTGCGTCGGCGAGTCGTACGTCTCCCCCACGGAGGTCGTGCGGGTGCTGCTCGGGCAGCCGAGCCCCGACGAGCTCGTCGTCGGCACGCTCCGGCTGCCCCGGCTGGTGACGGGCCTGCTGGTCGGCGCCGCGTTCGGCGTTTCCGGCGCGCTGATCCAGACCGTCGCCCGCAACTCGCTCGCCAGCCCGGACGTCATCGGCGTCACGCACGGCGCGGGTGCGGCGACGGTGACCGCGATGACCTTCGGGCTCACGTCGTACACCGTCCTGCCGTACGTCTCGGTCCTGGGCGGGCTCTCGGCCGCCGCGCTCGTCTACGCCTTCGCCTGGCGGGGCGGCCTGCACGCGACGCGCTTCGTGCTCGTCGGGATCGGCGTGTCCATCGCGCTCGGCTCGCTGACCAGGCTGTTCCTCACCAAGGGCGACTATCTGGTCGCCCAGCAGGCCAAGGTGTGGCTGACCGGCTCGCTCAACGGCCGGGGCTACGACCAGGCCGCGCCGCTCGCCTGGATCCTGCTGGCCCTGGCCCCTGCCCTGCTGTGGGCGGCGCACGCGCAGCGCATGGTGTCCCTGGACGACAGCACGGCGACCGCGCTGGGCGTGCGGCTGGGTCCGGTCCGGCTGGGTCTGACCGCGCTCGGCGTCGTGCTGGCCTCCGTGGCTACCGGCGCCGCCGGCCCGGTCGACTTCGTGGCCCTGCTGGCCCCCCAGATCGCCCACCGGCTGACCCGCACCGCCCAGATCCCGCTGCTGTCCTCCGCCCTGACCGGCGCCACGATCGTGCTGGTCGCGGACCTGCTGGCCCGACGGATGTTCTCCCCTGTCGAGCTGCCGGTGGGTGTCCTCACGGCGGCCGTCGGAGCGCCGTATCTGATGTGGCTCATCGCCCGCACGCGCCTTCGTCGCTGAAAGGGAACCCGAGCGGGGGAAAAGGCGTTCTCATCTGGTAACGGGGTGGGTCGGCCCGATGGCCGACGACAAGAACGAGGGTGACAGGATGAGCGATAAGGCCCGGAAGCTGTTCGAGGCACTCGACCTCGACGAGAACGGGACCCTGACCCGCGAAGAAGTGATCATCGCTCTGCGCAGCAAGGGCCCGTCGCTGGCCGCTTCGGGAGATCTGCCGATCTGGGCCGTGGGAGACGAGTACGCCTCGTCGGCACTGTTCGACGCAGCCGACCAGAACGGCGACGCGGTGCTGACCCTGGAGGAGTTCGCGGCGGTGGTGGACCGCCGCTTCGGCTGGAGGTGACACCGGATGCGCCCCGCCGCGCCGGCCGGCTCCGCTACGGGCCCGGCTTGACGACATAGTCGGGGCTCCCGAAGAGCCCGCGCAGCTCCAGCACTTCCTCGCGGCTTTCGCCGGCTCCCTGGCACTGCTGCTCGTGGAAATGGCGGTCCGTCGCCGTCACCATCGGCGCCCATCTGGCCTTCGGCCGCCGCACCGTCCTCAGCGTGGGTGCCGGCACGGCCGTGTACATCGTCCTGCTCAACACCTGCGCCTGACGCGCGCGTCCCTGCAGCGCCGGAGCCTGCACACCCACAAGTCAATGTTGTGCACTTTATTGACGGCAGTAACCAAAGAGCCTACCTTCGCGTTGTCCTTCCCCCCGTCAAGGGAGACCGCGATGCCCCCGTCCCCCGTCGCATCACCGTCACCACCCCCGTCCCCGAACCCCGAACGCGCCCGGCAGCTGCGCCGGGTCGCCCTCTCAGGGCTGCTCGGTACCGCCGTGGAGTTCTACGACTTCCTCGTCTACGGCACGGTCGCCGCCCTGGTCTTCGGCGAGCTGTTCTTCCCGGGCGCCGACCCGGCCGTCGGCACGATCGCCGCGTTCGGCACGTTCGCCGCCGGCTATGTCGCCCGCCCGCTCGGCGGCATCGTCTTCGGGCACTTCGGTGACCGGCTCGGCCGCAAGTCCATGCTGCTGCTCACGATGGGCCTGATGGGCGGCGCCAGCTTCCTCATCGGCCTGCTGCCCACGTACGGCACGATCGGCGTCTGGGCGCCGGTCCTGCTGATCACCCTGCGTGTGGTCCAGGGCATCGCCATCGGCGGTGAATGGGGCGGCGCCACGCTCATGGTCGTCGAGCACGCCGGGGAGAAGCGCCGCGGGCTGTGGTCGAGCTTCACGCAGATGGGAGCCCCGCTCGGCTCCCTGCTCTCCTCGCTCGTCGTCACCTTCGTGGTCGCCATGCCCAGGGACCAGTTCACGGCCTGGGGCTGGCGCGTGCCGTTCCTGCTGAGCGTGGTGCTGCTCGGTGTCGGCCTCTTCGTCCGGCTGAAGGTGGTCGAGAGCCCGCTCTTCGCCGAGGTGAAGAAGGAGCGCACCGAGGCGCGGCTGCCGATCGTCGACGTCCTGCGGCGTCCCCGGCCGCTGCTGCTGGCCTGCTGTGTCGGCATCGGCGCCTTCACCGCCCAGTCCCTGCTGACCAGTTACCTGATCGCGTACGCCACCGGCATCGGATACGCCCGCCCGCAGGTGCTCACCGCGCTCACCGTCTCCGCCTGCGTCGCCCTGGTCGTCCTGCCCTGCGCCTCCGCGCTGTCCGATCGCGTCGGCCGCCGCCCGGTCGTCCTCGCCGGAGCCCTCACCTCGGCCGCGCTCGCCTTCCCCGTCCTCGCCCTGGTCGACTCGAAGTCGCCCGGTCTGCTCGTCCTCGCCGTCATCCTCGGCCACGGCATCGCCCAGTCCGTGATGTACGGCCCGCTGGGCGCCCTGCTCACCGAGATGTTCGGCACCCGGGTCCGCTACACCGGAGCCTCACTCGGCTACCAGGGCGCCACCCTGATCGGCGCCGGCTTCTCCCCGATGCTCGCCGGAACCCTGGTGGCCGGCAGCGGCAACGGCACCCCCGTCGCCCTGCTGATCTGCGGGGGCTCGCTCATCACGGCGCTGACCGTCTGGTTCGTGCGCGAGACCAGCCGTACGTCCCTGTCCGGCCCGACGTCCGAACGCCCCGACTCCCGCCGGACGGAGGGGATCTCCGCGTGACCACCGAGACCGTGGCCTCACGGACGCACGTACGCCGGGTCCGCCGCCATACCCGTATCGCCGGTGCGGCCGCCCTCCTGCTCGCCGCCGGCGCGCTGCCCACCACGACCGCTGCCGCCGCCTCCGACACGACCCACGTCGACGGCCGACTCCCCTCGGGCGCCACCTACATGATGGACGTCCCCGCCCGCTGGAACGGCACCGTCCTGCTGTTCAGCCACGGCTACGCGACCGGCCCGGCCAACCCCGCCCAGGACGCCCCGGACGAGGCCACGAAGGCGCTGCTCCTGAAGAACGGCTACGCCCTCGCCGGTTCCTCCTACGCCACCACCGGCTGGGCGGTGACGGACGCGGTCCCCGATCAGCTCGCCACCCTCACCGCCTTCACCGAACGCTTCGGGACGGCGTCGCGCACCGTCGCCTGGGGGCGGTCGTACGGCGGACTCGTCACCACCGCCCTCGCCGAGCGGAACCCGGACCGGATCGACGGTTCGATCTCCCTGTGCGGCCTGGTCCACGGCGGGGTGGCCAACTGGAACAACACCCTCGACCCCGTCTTCGCCATCAAGACGCTCCTCGCGCCCGGCACCGACGTCCCGCTGGTGAACATCGCCGACCAGTCGGCCGCCGACGCCGCCGCCGACGCCCTGACCACCGTGGTCGACTCGGCGCAGGCGACGGCCGCGGGGCGGGCCAGGATCGCCCTCGCCGCCGCCCTGCACAACATCCCCGTCTGGAACCAGCCCACGCAGCCCCGGCCGGCCGCGACCGACTGGGACGCCCAGCAGGCCAACCAGTACGAGGCCGTCAAGGGCCTGCTGAAGATCGCCGCCTTCAACCGGCGTCAGGAGGCGGAGGCGCGGGCGGGCGGCAACATGTCCTGGAACACCGGCGTCGAATACGCAAAGCTGCTCGGCCGGTCCTCCGTCCGCAAGGAGGTCACCGAGCTGTACCGGAAGGCCGGGCTTTCCCTGCGCGCCGACCTCGCCACCCTGAAGCGCGCCCCGCGCATCGGCGCCGCCCCGAACGCCGTGGCGTGGATGGGCGGCACCAGCTCCTTCACCGGCAAGCTGACCAAGCCGCAGCTGTCCGTCCACACCATCGGCGACGCCCTCGTCCCCGTCCAGACGGAGAGCGCCCTGCAGCGGGCCGTCACCGCGGCCGGGTCGGCGTCCCGGCTGCGGCAGGCGTACACCGACAACGCCGGCCACTGCACCTTCAGCCCCGCCGAGCAGCTCGCCGCCCTGCACACCCTGGAGGACCGCATCACGGCCGGCAGGTGGGTCGGCACCGACCCGGTGTCCCTCAACTCCCGTGCCACGGCGGCCGATCCGACCTCACCAACGCGCTATGTGCCGTACCGTCCGGCCCCCTACCCGCGTCCCTACGACCTTGCCCACCCAGCCGACGGCCGGTGATGCCGTACGACCGCCCGCCACGCCGACGGTGGGCGGTCGTACGCTGTGCACCGTGGAGGACGACGACATCCTGGACACCCCGGTCACCGCGGAGGGCCCGCAGCCGCGGCCCCAGTCGCTCATGCTCACCTTCTTCGGCAATCACGTCCTGGAGGAAGGCGACCTGTGCGTCTACTCGGGCAGCATCATCGAGGTACTCGGCCGCGTCGGGGTGGGTGAACAGGCCGTACGCTCCACGCTCACCCGCATGGTCAACCGCGGTCTGCTGCGGCGCCGGCGCGAGGGCCGCAAGATGTTCTTCGGCCTGACTCCGCAGGCGACGCGGGTCCTGGAGGACGGCCGTACCCGCATCTGGAAGCAGGGCGCGGTCAACGACGACTGGGACGGGTCCTGGACGCTGCTCGGTTTCTCCCTCCCCGACTCCTGGCATCGCCGGCGCCACGACCTGCGCTCCCGGCTGGCCTGGTCCGGATTCGGCGCGCTGTACAGCGGGCTGTGGATCGCCCCCGGGAAGGTCGACGTCGCCGCGGTGGTCGCGGAGCTCGATCTCGCCGACCACGTCAAGATCTTCCACGCCCTGGCGGACGACAGCACCGACATCGCGCAGATGATCCACGGCACCTGGGACCTGGAGAGCATCGCCGCTCGCTATGTCACGTTCGACAAGCGGTGGACGGCGCACCTCGACGCGGGGGCCGGGGACGACCCGATCGGAACCCGGCTGCGGCTGGTCAGCGAATGGCTGTGGACCATCCGCACCGACCCGAGGCTGCCCGCCAGGCACCTTCCCCCCGAGTGGCCGGCCCGCGCCGCCCAGGAGACCTTCCGGCGCGTCGCCGAGCACACCGAGCTGCCCGCGCGGCGGATGGCCGGCGAACTGCTGGAGACCACCCCGTTCGGGTAGCCGGACGGCGCCGGGCAGCCGCGCGACCGGCCGGGAATGCGATCCGGATGGCGGACGGGAAACGGCGGCGAGCCGCGAAACGCCGCCGTGGTCCTTCGCGGCCCTCCCCTGACCGGCGAACATGCCTGTCATGGACATCTTGCTCGTCGCCAGCGCGTTCAACAGCCTGTCCCAGCGTGTGTACGCCGAACTGTCCGACCAGGGGCACCGGGTGGAGGTCGTACTCGCCTCGCACGGACCCGAAGCGGTCCGGGCCGCCGTACGCGCGACGCGTCCGGAGCTGGTCGTCGCTCCGATGCTGAAGACGGCGCTGCCGGAGGACGTGTGGCAGGAGCACACCTGTCTGATCGTGCATCCGGGCCCACCCGGCGACCGCGGCCCGTCCTCCCTCGACTGGGCGATCGCCGAGGAGGCGTCCCACTGGGGTGTGACGGTGCTTCAGGCCGAGGCGGCGATGGACGCGGGCGCCATCTGGGCGGACGGGGCCTTCCCGGTGCCGGCGGCCGGCAAGAGCGACCTGTACCGCAACGAGGTCTCCGACGCCGCCTCGGCCGCCGTCCTGCTGGCGGTGGAACGATTCGCCGACGGATCGTTCAAGCCGAAGGAACAGAGCGATCCCACGATTGCCGTGGTGTGGCGCGACTTCCTCCGCCAGGAGCGGCGACGGATCGACTGGGAGAACGACAGCACGGCGACGGTGCTGCGCAAGCTCCGTGGGGCCGACTCGCAGCCGGGTGTCCTGGACGAACTGTGCGGCCGGGAGGTGTTCCTGCACGGCGGGCACGGCGAGGACCACCTGCGCGGGCGCCCCGGCGAGCTGCTCGCGACCCGGTCCGGCGCGGTCTGCCGGGCCACCCGGGACGGCGCGGTGTGGATCCCGGAGCTGCGCCCCCGCAAGAGCTCCGGCGACCCGGCGCCGTTCCGCCGCCCCGCGGCCTCGGTGGTCGCCGGCTTCCCGGCTCCGTCCGGCACCGGCCAGGGGACGCCACGCCATGACGGCGGCCCGCACTGGCTGCCGGAGGACACGGTCCCGCTCGAACTGACCCCGGACCGCGCCACCTGGACCGACATCCGCTACCGGCAGCACGGCGAGGTCGGCTTCCTGTCCTTCTCCTTCCCCGGCGGCGCGATGAGCACGGATCAGTGCCGCAGGCTGCTCGCCGCGTACCGGCGGGCGCTCACCCGCCCCACCTCGGTGCTGGTGCTCGGCGGCACCCGCGACTTCTTCTCCAACGGCATCCATCTGAACGTCATCGAGGCGTCGGCCGACCCGGCGGGCGAGTCGTGGGCCAACCTCAACGCCATGAACGACCTGGTCGAGGCGGTGCTGCGGACGACCGACCGCCTGGTGGTCGCCGCCCTCGGCGGCAACGCGGCCGCCGGCGGTGTGATGCTCGCCCTGGCCGCCGACCAGGTGTGGTGCCGCACGGGCAGCGTCCTCAACCCGCACTACCGACGCATGGGCCTGTACGGGTCGGAGTACTGGACGTACACGCTGCCACGCCGCGTCGGAGCCGAGACGGCCGCGCGGCTGACGACCGAGGCGCTGCCCGTGAGCGCGGCGACGGCCGCACGGATCGGCCTGGTGGACCGTCTGGTGCCGGCCCCGGCGCGGGAGTTCACCGGGGAGGTCGAGCACATGGCTGCCGCCCTCGCCGAGGACACGGACCTCACGGCACGGATCGCCGCGAAGGCCGCGGCGCGGCGGGCGGACGAGGCGCGGCGGCCGCTCGGCGAGTACCGGCGGGACGAACTCGCCCGCATGCGTGCCATCTTCTTCGACCCGCGGGCCCCGTACCACTCCCTGCGCTCGGCCTTTGTCCGCAAGCAGCCGAGCGGCTCCGCCAACCCGCTGGCCACCGGGGGTGCGCGATGAGCACCCGCCTGCTGGTGGCCGGCGTCGGCAACATCTTCCTCGCGGACGACGCCTTCGGCCCCGAGGTGATCCGCGCCCTGGACCTGCGTCCGCTGCCGCCCGAGGTGCGGGTGCGGGACTTCGGCATCCGCGGCATGGACCTCGCGTACGAGCTGCTCGACGGCTACGACACGGCCGTTCTTGTCGACGCGTCCGTACGGGGACACGAGCCGGGCACCCTGTCGCTGATCGAGCCGGAGCTGCCCGACGGCACCGCGGGCGGGCCCGTTCCCGAGGCGCACGGCATGGACCCGGCGAAGGTCCTGGCGCTGGCCGGCCACCTGGGCGACGAGCCGCTCCCACGCGTCCTCGTCCTCGCCTGCGAGCCCGAGCTGCGGGCGCGCGGCGACGAGGACATCGCGCCGGGCATCAGCGCGACCGTGCGTGACGCCATCGGGCGGGCGGTCGCGGCCCTGCACACGATGGTCCCGGTGCTGCTCGCCGACCCGGCGGCCACGCCCTCGTTGAGCCGCCCGGAGGAATCCACGGACCCGTGCGCGGCCGGTCTCCCGCGCCTGGTGGCCGAGGGCGCGGAGGATCGATAGCGGTCCGAAGCCCCCGATCCCCCGCTGGGAGCAGCGCTCATGTGCGATTCCTTGGACGAGGTCACTCAGGCCGTCCTGGCGAAGAACGACGATCTGGCCGCGAGCCTGCGCGAGGAACTGGCCCGGCGTGGTGTGAGCGTGGTCAACCTGCTGTCCAGCCCGGGCAGCGGAAAGACGGAACTGCTCGGGCGTGTGCTGGCCAGGGCGGTGGAGCGGGCCATCCCGGTGGCCGCGCTCACCGCCGACCTGGCGACCGACAACGACGCCCACCGGCTCGCCCGTTCGGGGGCGCCGGTGAAGCAGCTGCTGACCGACGGGCTGTGCCATCTGGAGGCCCGGCAGCTGCGCGGCCATGTGGAGAGCTGGCTGCCGGAGGGCACCTCGCTGCTGTTCGTGGAGAACGTCGGCAACCTCGTCTGCCCGGCCTCCTACGACCTCGGCGAGAGCCTGCGGATCGTGCTGATGGCGGTGACGGAGGGCGAGGACAAGCCACTGAAGTACCCCACGGCGTTCGGCTCCGCCCATCTGGTGGTGCTCACCAAGACCGACCTGGCCGGGCCCGCCGGTTTCGACCAGGCCGCCTTCGCCGCCAACATCCAGCGGGTCAACCCCGGGGTGGAGCTGATGTTCTCCTGTGCCCGGACCGGCGACGGGGTCGACACCCTGCTGGACCGGGTGCTCGCGGTGCGGGACGGGGCCGCGGTCCACCGCCCTCCGCTGGCGCCCCGCCCCCACAGCCACGCTCACACCCAGAGCGACACTCACATCCACACCCACACGCATGAGGACGCCGCTTCCGGCCTCGCGGCCGGCCGCGTCTCGTGACGGCGCCCACCACTGAGGCGTTGCGCCGCCGCGTCACCGTGCGCGGCACGGTGCAGGGCGTGGGTTTCCGCCCGTACGTGCACCGCCTGGCCTCCGACCTCGCCCTGGCGGGGTTCGTGAGCAACACGGCGAGCGGTGTCCTCATCGAGGTGGAGGGCCCGCCGGACGGTGTCGTCGACTTCTGCGAACGGCTGGCCGCCCAGCCCCCGCCGCTGGCCTGCGTCACCAACGTCGGATTCGAGGACCTGCCCGTCACGGGTGCCGACGACGCCTTCACCATCCGCTCCACGGACCGCTCCCCCGGCCGCACGCTCCTGCCGCCCGACACGGCGACCTGCGCCGACTGCCTGCGGGAGCTGGCCGATCCGGCCGACCGCCGCCACCGGCACCCGTTCGTCACCTGCACGCACTGCGGGCCGCGCTTCACGATCGCCACGGGCATGCCGTACGACCGGGCGGTCACGACCATGGCCGGCTTCCCGATGTGTCCCGACTGCGCCCGGGAGTACGGCGATCCGAGCGACCGCCGCTTTCACGCCCAGCCCGTGGCCTGCCCCGACTGCGGCCCTCGGCTGCGCCTGGTGCCCGCTGCCGGGAGCGCCGTCCGGCCCGCGCGCGACGCCGATGCCCTGGCAGCGGCACGGGCACTGCTCGCCGCCGGAGGGATCGTCGCCGTCAAGGGCCTCGGCGGCTACCACCTGGCGTGCGACGCCACCGACGCGCGGGCCGTCGACACGCTGCGCGCCCGCAAGGCGCGCGGCGGCAAGCCGTTCGCGGTGATGTGCGCGGACCTCGATGTCGTGCGGCGGATCGCCGTACCGTCCACGCCCGAGACGGCCGCCCTCACCGGCTCCCGGCGCCCCATCGTCCTGCTGCGTCGAAGTACGGAGCACGACACCCTCGCGCCCGGCGTCTGCCCCGGCAGCCCGCACGTCGGCGTCATGCTGCCCTACACCCCCGTACACACCCTGCTGTTCGGCCTGCCCGGTGATCCGCCGGGCCCGCGGGTGCTCGTCATGACCAGCGGCAACCGCTCGGGGGAACCGATCGTCACGGACGACGCCGAGGCCCTGACCCGGCTGGCCGGTCTCGCCGACGCCTGGCTGGCCCACGACCGGCCCATCGCGTCGCCGTGCGACGACTCCCTGCTGCGGGTACGCCCCGACGGTACGGAGCAGGTGCTGCGCCGGTCCCGGGGTTATGCACCCCGCCCGCTGCGTCTGCCGGTCGCGGTGCGGCCCGCGCTGGCCGTGGGCGGCGACCTGAAGAACGCCCTGTGCCTCGGCGAGGGCGACCACGCCTGGTTCGGGCCGCACATCGGCGACATGGGTGAGCTGGCCACCCTGGAGGCGGCCCGGCGGGCGGAGTCCCAGATGCGGGCACTGACCGGCGTCGGCCCCGAACTCGTCGCCGCCGACCGGCACCCGGGATACCACTCGTCGCGCTGGGCCCGGCAGAGAGCCTCCCAACTGCCCGCGCGCTCACCCGTGTTCGTCCAGCATCACCACGCCCACATCGCCTCGGCGATGGCCGAGCACGGCCTCGACGGCACCACACCCGTGATCGGGGTCGCCTTCGACGGCACGGGCTACGGCGACGACGGCACCGTCTGGGGCGGCGAGATCCTGCTCGCCGACTACAACGGCTTCCGGCGCTACGGCCGGCTCACCCCGGCCCCGCTCCCCGGCGGCGACGCGGGCGTGGCCAACCCGTGCCGCCTGGCCCTGGCCCGGCTGTGGGCGGCAGGTCTGCGATGGGACACGGACCTGCCCAGTGTGGGTGCCTGCGCCACCGACGAACTTGCCTTGCTGGAACGCCAGTTGACAAGCGGTCTGGCCTGTGTGGCGACCTCCAGCATGGGGCGGCTCTTCGACGCGGTGTCGTCACTGGTCGGCGTCTGTCATCGCGCTGAGTACGAGGCGCAGGCGGCCATGGAGCTGGAGTCCGCCGCCGGGGCGGCCTGGGACGCCGATACCTCGGCATACGCTTTCGGACTCGCCGGCGGCGCCTACGACCCGGCGCCCGTGCTCGGCGCGCTGGTCGCCGATCTGCGCCGCGGCACCCCGGCTCCCGTGCTCGCCGCGCGCTTCCACCGCGGCGTGGCACGGGCCGTCGCGGCGGTGTGCCGGCGGGCGCGCCGGGACACCGGACTGACCACCGTCGCCCTGAGCGGCGGGGTGTTCGCCAACGCGCTGCTGGAGGAGGAGTGCACGCGACTGCTGACCGGGGACGGCGTCACGGTGCTCCGGCACGGCGAAGTCCCGCCGAACGACGGCGGGTTGGCCCTCGGCCAGCTGGTGGTCGCGGCGCACGAACGACAGAAGGAGTGACCCATGTGCTTGGCAGTGCCCGGCAAGGTCGTGTCCATCGACGACACCGCGGATCCGCTCACCGGGCTGATCGACTTCGGTGGGGTGCAGAAAGAGGCGTGTCTGGAGTACGTGAGCGACGTGCAGGTGGGTGAGTACGTCATCGTGCACGTCGGCTTCGCGCTCCAGCGCCTGGACGAGGAGTCGGCACTGGCCTCCCTGAAGCTCTTCGAGGAACTGGGGCTGCTGGAGGAGGAGTTCGGGGACGCCTGGGAGCAGGCGGCCAAGGAGGCGGGCGGGGCCGCGGTGGCGGACCGCCAGGACAGCGGGAGTGAGGCCCGGTGAAGTACATCGACGAGTTCAACGACCCCGATCTCGCGCGGCGGCTGCTGGACGAGATCCGTGCCACCGCCACCCGGCCCTGGGCCCTGATGGAGGTGTGCGGCGGGCAGACCCACTCGATCATCCGGCACGGCATCGACCAACTGCTGCCCGAGAAGGTGGAGTTGATCCACGGCCCCGGCTGCCCCGTCTGTGTCACGCCGCTGGACGTCATCGACCAGGCGCTGGAGATCGCCTCGCGGCCCGACGTGATCTTCTGCTCCTTCGGCGACATGCTCCGGGTGCCGGGCACCGACCGCGACCTGTTCCGGGTCAAGGGCGAGGGCGGCGACGTACGCGTGGTCTACTCGCCGCTCGACGCCCTGGAGCTGGCCCGCCGCAACCCGGACCGGGAGGTGGTGTTCTTCGCGATCGGCTTCGAGACGACGGCACCGGCCAACGCGATGGCCGTGCACCAGGCGCGCCGGCTGGGCCTGACCAACTTCAGCCTGCTGGTGTCGCATGTGCGGGTGCCCCCGGCGATCGAGGCGATCATGACGGCGCCGGAGTGCCGGGTGCAGGGCTTCCTGGCGGCCGGGCATGTGTGCAGCGTGATGGGGACGGGCGAGTATCCGGGGCTCGCCGAGCGGTTCGGCGTTCCGATGGTGGTGACCGGCTTCGAACCGCTGGACATCCTGGAGGGCATCCGCCGGGCGGTGCGCCAGCTGGAGCGCGGTGAGCACCGGGTGGAGAACGCGTACCCGCGCGCCGTGCGCGAGGAGGGCAACCCGGCCGCCGTGCGCATGATCGAGGAGGTGTTCGAGGTCACCGACCGGAACTGGCGCGGCATCGGGCGCATCCCGCTGAGCGGCTGGCGGCTGGCCGACGCCTTCCGTGCGTACGACGCCGAGCACCGCTTCGATGTCGGCGGCATCCGCACCGAGGAGCCCGCCGAGTGCCGCAGCGGCGAGGTCCTCCAGGGGCTGATCAAACCGACCGCGTGCGCCGCGTTCGGCACCACCTGCACTCCGCGCACTCCGCTCGGCGCCACCATGGTCTCCAGCGAGGGTGCCTGCGCGGCCTACTACCTGTACCGCCGCATGAACGCGCCGACTCCGCAGGCCGACCGGGCCGCGCGGGAGGAGATGAACCCCGTTGCCTGAACAACTCGCCGAGACGGTGGACCCGGCCAACTGGTCCTGCCCCGCCCCGCTGCGCGACCAGGGGGTGGTGGTGATGGGGCACGGCGGCGGCGGAGCGCTGTCGGCGGAGCTGATGGAGCAGGTCTTCACCCCCGCCTACGGCAATGCCACGCTGGCCGGGCTCGCGGACTCCGCAGTCCTCGAACTGGGCGGCGCGCGGCTGGCGTTCTCCACCGACTCCTACGTGGTCAGGCCGCTGTTCTTCCCCGGCGGCTGCCTCGGCGACCTCGCGGTCAACGGCACCGTCAACGACCTGGCGATGAGCGGCGCCGAGCCCGCGTATCTGTCCGCCGCCTTCGTGCTGGAGGAGGGCGTCGGGCTGACCGTGGTCGAGCGGATCGCGCGGGCCATGGGCGCGGCGGCCGAGGCGGCCGGGGTCACGATCGCCACGGGTGACACCAAGGTGGTGGAGTCCGGGCACGGCGACGGCGTGTACGTCACCACCGCCGGGGTGGGAGTCGTGCCCGACGGGGTGGACATCCGGCCCCAGCGTGCCCGGCCCGGTGACGCCGTCATCGTCAGCGGGCCGATCGGCCTGCACGGGGTGGCGATCATGAGTGTGCGGGAGGGCCTGGAGTTCGGGGTGGAGGTGGCCAGCGACACCGCGCCGCTGGCCGGCCTGGTGGCGGCCATGCTGGCGGTCACCCCGGACATCCATGTGCTGCGCGACCCCACCAGGGGCGGTCTGGCCGCGTCGCTCAACGAGATCGCGCGGGCCTCCGGAACCGGTGTGCGGCTGCGGGAGCGGGCCATTCCGGTGCCGGACGCGGTGGCGAACGCCTGCGGTTTCCTGGGGCTCGACCCGCTCTACGTCGCCAACGAGGGCCGGCTGGTCGCCTTCGTGCCGCCGACGGAGGCGGAGGAGGTCCTCGCGGCGATGCGCGCCCACCCGCAGGGCGCCGGGGCCACACTGATCGGCGAGTGCGTCGCCGATCACCCCGGGATGGTGGTGGTGGCCACCGGGCTCGGCGGGACCCGGGTGGTGGATCTGCCGCTGGGTGAGCAGCTGCCGCGTATCTGCTGATCGGGTCTGGACGTGCGTGGGCCCCGCCGAGGGTGTTCGGCGGGGCCCACGCACGCTATGCCGAGGCCGGTAACGGCTCGATCCCGGCGATCTCCAGTTCCCGGCCGCTGCGCAGGTCCGTGGAGGGCACGTCGCAGCGCGGGCACCAGAAGAACGGGGGCATGCCCACCGGGAACTCCTCGGCGCACGGACCGCACCAGGCCTGCGCGGGGATCTGCTCGACCACGAGGCGCGCCTCGGCGAGGGGGGTCCCGTCCCGGGCCACCTCGAAGGCGAAATCCAGGGCGTCGGGGACGACGCCCGCCAGTTCGCCGACCCGGACGGTCACCGCCGAGACGGACTCGGTTCCGTCCGCCCGGGCCAGCTCACCGGCCCGCTCGATGATCGCGGTCGCGATCGACAGCTCGTGCACCACCGGCTCACGGGTACCGGCGACCGGCGCGGAACCCGCCGGCCATCCGCCAGATCCGCGCCTCGCGCCTGAGGCTGGGCAACTCCCAGACCAGCGCGGCGAGGACCAGACCGCCCACCAGGGCCGCCTCGGCCATCAGCACCCGCTGTCCGCTCTTTCCGGCTCGTCTGCCCGTGGCAGCCGACCACTGTGCTCGTTGGACCTTCATTGCGGCGACTCCCTGCTGTCTCTCATCCCGGTGAGATGTTCGGCATGGTCTCCACGAGCACGTCATGCCGTTTCCAATGGATCCCGGTGGAACGGCGCGCGTCGGCGGTGCCGTCCTCGTGGTGGCCCTTCTGGTCCTTGTACCGCCCCCGGTTGCCCTGGTGAATGCCGGCCACGTGCCCGGGGGTGTCGGGCTTCGCCTGGGCCCGGCCCACTCTGATGCTGCCCATGGGGTGATCTCCTTCCTCGCCTCCGACCTGCGGAGTACGTGCTCAGGACCGCTCGGTGAGGTCCTCGAAGAACCGCTCGACGGCCGGCCAGACCTGGCCGCCGCCGGACAGGCCGCGCCATTCCCGGCGTACGACTGCGACCATCCGGTAGCAGTCGTCGATCGGCACGATCCAGTGGTGGTCGAGGCCGTGGACGGTGTTCACCAGCAGTGCCTCCACCTCGGGTTCCACGGAGGCGAGCTGCGGACACGTCTCGGCGAGCCCGATCCACGCCGCCGCGTCCACCTCCCAGCGCATGGCACCCGCCGGACTCGGGCCCTGCGCGGTGACGGTGCCGTCCGCGCGGGGCACGAAGAAGACCAGGCCGACTGGTACGCCCAGCGCCGCCGTGTCGACCTTGGGCAGCCGGATCCGGCGCCGGGGCACCAACCGGTAGTGCCCGTCACCCGCCCCGGCACCGGCGAACAGCACCGAGCAGGGGCCGCAGACGCACCGCACCTCGTCCTGCCCGGTGTCGTACAGGTGCGCGTGCTCGTCCGGCACCGGCGCGGCGCACAGGTCGCACGCCTCCGCCCCGGCCGCCGCGGTGCGGTCGGCCGAGGAGCGGATGAGGCGGGCCAGGGCTCCGTCGGTGGTCACCGTGCGCCCCGATGCGTCAGCGTGGCGAGCGGTACGAACGCGGGGGCGGGTGCAGGAGGAGCGGCCGTCAGCGGTTCCACCGCCGTCAGCTCGGGAGCCACGGCGAGCACCGCCTCGCGGACCGCGTCGGTGACGTCCAAGGCACCGGCACCGGCACCGCACCCGGAGCCGCATCCGCCGCCCGACGTCATGCGCACCCGGGCCACCCGTCCCTCCACGCCGGCCCACTCCACGTCACCGCCGCGTTCCTGTACGGCGGGACGCAGCCGTTCCACCGCGCGGGCCGCCCGGAGCTCGGCCGGCTCCGGGTGGACGTCGTGCAGGACCAGCAGATGGCCCAGCAACTCGTCGTCGGCCAGGCGCTCGGCCAGCGGGCCGTCCGCGTGGTCCATGACGCGGGCCAGCGCCTCGCCGTAGACCTCGGTCAGCAGCCCCACCGCCTCGGTCGCGGAGCGGGTGGTGGGGCCGGGTGCGGACTCCAGGCTCGCCAGCAGCTCGTCGAGCCGGGCGAGCCGGGCCTCCACGTCCGGGTCCGCCAGGCGGGCGGCACCGGCCTCAGCCATGGTTCGCCCCGTACGTCGGCGAGTGCAGGGTGGTGAGCGTCTTGCCCTTGCCGACGTACATGTGGACGCCGCACGGCAGACAGGGGTCGAAGCTGCGGACCGTGCGCATGATGTCGACGCCCTTGAAGTCGTCCGGCCCGTTCTCCTCGAAGATGGGCTGGCCCTGTACGGCGTCCTCGTACGGCCCGGGGGTGCCGTAGATGTCGCGCGGGCTGGCGTTCCACGGGGTGGGCGGGTACGGGTGGTAGTTGGCGATCTTCTTGTCCTTGATCACCAGGTGGTGCGAGAGGACACCGCGGACCGCCTCGTGGAATCCGCAGCCGATGGCCTCGTCGGGCACCTCGTAGTTCTCGAAGACCTTGGTCTCGCCGGCCCGCACCAGCCCCATGGCCTCTTCCAGGAACTGCAGGGCCATGGCGGCCGCGTAGGCGACGAAGTAGGGCCGGGCGCGGTCGCGCTCGATGGTGTTGCTCCACTGCGGGATGCGCCACTCCAGGGTGGTCTCCGGCAGGGTCTCGCCCTTGGGCAGCGAGATGCGCACGCTGTGCCCGGTGGCCTTGATGTACGGGGTGTCGACCAGGCCGCTCAGCGCGGTCGACCACAGCCGGGCGAGCGGGCCGCCGCCGGTGTCGAGGGCGAGGTGCTGGTCGGTCCGCTTGTCGTACCAGCGCGGGCTCATGACCCAGCTGTACTTGTCGTCGAAATTGCGCTTCTGCGGCACCGGGACGGTGGTCTGGTTCCACGGGTGGCGCATGTCGACGGGGTTGCCGAGCGGGTCGTGCGTGACGAAGGGCGACTCGTTCACCCAGTCCTCGTAGTACGAGCTGCCGAGCATGATGCGCAGGCCGAGGTTGATGTCGACGAGGTTGTTGGTGACGAGTTCGCCGTCGACGATGATGCCGGGGGTGACGTACATCGCCTTGCCCCAGGTGTTCATCGTCTCGTAGCGGTAGTCGACGACCTTGGGGTCCTGGAAGGCGCCCCAGCAGCCCAGCAGGACGCGGCGGCGGCCGACCTCCTCGTAGCCGGGCAGTGCCTCGTAGAAGAAGTCGAAGACGTCGTCGTTCATGGCGACGGCCTTCTTCACGAAGTCGATGACCCGCATGAGCCGGCTGAGGTAGTCGGTGAAGGCGGTCGGCTGCGGCATCGTGCCGACGCCGCCCGGGTACAGCGTGGACGGGTGGACGTGCCGCCCCTCCATCAGGCAGAACATCTCGCGGGTGACCCGGCTGACCTTCAGGGCCTCCTTGTAGACCTCGCCCTCGAAGGGGTTGAAGGCCTTCATGATGTCGGCGATCGTGCGGTAGCCGTGGATCTCGCCGCGAGGCGCCTCGGTGCGTTCGGCGCGGGCCAGCAGACCGGGGTTGGTGGCCTTGACCATCGCCTCGCAGAAGTCCACGAAGACCAGGTTGTCCTGGAAGATCGTGTGGTCGAACATGTACTCGGCCGCTTCGCCGAGGTTGACGATGTGCTCGGCCAGCGGGGGCGGCTTGACGCCGTAGGCCATCTGCTGGGCGTAGTCGGAGCAAGTGGTGTGGTTGTCGCCGCAGATGCCGCAGATCCGGGACGTGATGAAGCCGGCGTCGCGCGGATCCTTGCCCTTCATGAACACGGAGTAACCGCGGAAGAGGGACGAGGTGCTGTGGCATTCCACGACTTCCCGGTTGGCGAAGTCGATCTTCGTGTAGATGCCCAGGTTCCCGATGATCCGGGTGATCGGATCCCAGGACATGTCCACGAGTTGTGGCGGCTTGCGGTCCGTGGGCCGGGCCTCGGTGGTGGTCATCTGCGGTGCTGCCCCTCGCTGTCGGTGATGTGCGGGTGGGTCGTGAGGTGGGGGTCGTGCGGCGTGCGGACCTGCGCGCGCGGCGTCATCAGGGGCGCCAGTGCGGGTCGTAGCCGCTGGTCAGCTTGCGCTTGTTGTGACGCCACCTGGGCTCGTGGTTGACCAGCTCGTTCGTCATGCCGCGCAGCCTGCGGATGACGGCCCCGTACGGCTTGATGGCCAGGGACGAGAGCGTGCCGCCCGGGGGCTCGTCCATGAAGGGCATGAACGCGTCGGGGAAGCCGGGCATCGTGCAGCCGATGCAGATGCCGCCGACGTTCGGGCAGCCGCCGATGCCGGCCATCCAGCCGCGCTTGGGCACGTTGCAGTTGACGACCGGTCCCCAACACCCCGTCTTCACGAGGCACTTGGGCGAGTTGTAGTCCTTGGCGAAGTTGGCCTGCTCGTAGTACGAGCCGCGGTCGCAGCCCTCGTGGACCGTCCTGCCGAACAGCCACTGCGGGCGCAGCATGTGGTCCAGCGGGGGCGGGGGTGCGGAGCCGGCCGCGTGGTAGAGGACCCAGACCAGGGTCTCCATGAAGTTCTCGGGCTGGATCGGACAGCCGGGCACGTTGACGATCGGCAGGCCGCCCTGGGAGGTGTAGTCCCAGCCGAGGTAGTCGGCGAGGCCCATGCAGCCCGTCGGGTTGCCGGACATGGCGTGGATGCCACCGAAGGTGGCGCAGGTGCCGGCGGCCACCACCGCCCAGGCCTTGGGGGCCAGTTGGTCGATCCACCAGTTCAGGGTCTGCGGCTCACCGGTCTCCGGGTCGTTGCCGAACGACGTCCAGTAGCCGTCGCCCTCGATGATGTTCTGGTTGGGGATCGAACCCTCGATTACGAGGATGAACGGTGACAAATCGCCCCGTACTGCGGCCCGGTATGGAGCGAGGAAGTCCTCGCCGCCCAGGCTGGGCGAGAGCACCTTGTTGACCAGGTTCACCTTCGGCAGACCCGGGATCAGACCGAGGACCAGGTCCTCGATGGAGGGCTGGTCGGCGGCGGTGAGGGAGACGGTGTCGCCGTCACAGCTCATGCCCTCGGAGATCCACAGGATGGTGATCTCGTCGAAGCCCTCGCGGTCCTCGCCGCGACTGGGTTCTTTGCTGACCTCGGCGGTACTGCTGTGCGTTGCCATGTCATCGGCCTCCGCTGCGGGGGGTTTCGGATGGAGCGGGCTCCAGGGGCTCGAGTTCGTCCGGCCGGAAGTAGAGGAAGCGGCCGTACCAGGTGTGCAGTTCGGCCGCGGGATCGTCGTCGACGGTGACGGCGAGGTGCACGCTGCCGTCCACGTCATGGAACACGGCCGCGACCTCGGCGGTCCGCCCGGCCAGGAACATGTCCTGGGCGTCGGCTCCGCGTCCCCGCGGACGGAGCCTTACGCGGCTGCCCGAGCCGAGGGGTACGCCGTCCACGAGCACGGTGTCGGTGGACGGCGATAGACCGTCGTCGGCGCCTTCCTGCCACCAGGCCGGTCGTTCGGCGGGCGGGGTTGCCAGGGTGACCGGGGCGGCCGGGGCGACGGGGGTGGCATGGGTTGACGGAGTCAGGGAGCGGACGGCGCCGTGCAGCCGCTCGAAGACTTCCTGAGGCATGGTGTCGACCCGGTCGAGGATCGCGGCGGCCCGCGGGTCGGTGGCGCGCGCCTCGCGCTTCTCCTCGTCGGTCAGCAGCATGGTGCGCAGGGTGAGGATCTCGTCGATCTCCGCCGCGTCGTGCAGGTCGCCGGGGCTCTCCGGGGCGACCTGGGGGTGGTCGGGCAGGATGATCGGGGCGGACAGCAGGACGCGTCCGACCTCGTCGGGGTCACCGCCGAGCACGGGGAACGTGAACTCGTTGCGGCACGCCCTCGCATGGGCACACAGTTCCGCGGGCGGATCGGTCGGCGAGACGAACTCCACCCCGTCACCGCCGATGAGGGTGTGCGTGGCGATGAGCGCTCGGCGCAGCGCCTCGTCGCGCGGGGTTCGAGAATCCGGCGCGGATCCCGTGTTCGTGGTGCGCACCCGGAGGCGGCAGAGATACGGCGCGAGCCGCTCGGCGGCGACGGTGAGGCTCGCCCGTACCTCCTCGCGGCGCCGCACCACCCGCCCGGCGTGTCCCGGCAGGGGCTCGACCTCCACACCGGCCGGCGCTGTCACCGCGACGGTGTGTGCGCCACGAAGGAGCTCGTCCACAGGCACCACGGCATCGAACTCGCGCGGTACGGCCTCGTCGAAGGTCAGATGGGTCGTGCCGTCCTCGGTGCGCAACGACTCGACGGGGCGGTGTTCGCCGTCCCGTCCCGTTTCCTCGACCTGCTTGCGCTGCATCTGCAGACAGCGCAGTCGCACCCGTACGGCCGCACCGGGCTGCCGGAGCCTCAGCAGGCACTCGGTCTGCTGGTACCAGGAGTCGGCGGAGCCGGAGACACCGGCGACGACGGGACCGTCCGACTCCACCCAGTCCCGGGGGAACAGCACCCCGAACTGCCAGCGGACGCGGTTCTTGGCCGAGGAGCGCCGATACGGATACAGGAGGTAGCCCTCGTAGAGGACGGCGTCGGCGACCGCACTCACCTGCTCGAATACGCCCACGCCCTGCCCGGGGTCAGCGCATGCTGTGCCGCCCTCGGCCCGTCCCTCCGCCGTCATCGCGCCTCCTCGTCGCAGTGTGCACGCGCATCCCTTCCACCACGCTCACACCACTCACCCACCCTCGCCTCCTCCGGCGCAGCGGCGATGGGCCATTCGGGTAGGAGGCTCAGTCCGACGGCACGGTCGCCGGCAGGCCCAGCGCGGCGGAGACATGGCGCCAGATGGAGGTGAGCGCCTTGTCGAGGGTGACCGTCGGGTCGCGCAGCATGAGGCGGATGCCGTAGCCGTCGCTGAGGGACAGGACGAGGGTGCTGAGGTCGTCCACGTCGGTCGGCGTGAACTCGCCGGAGGCGATACCGCGTCGTACCGCGTCGCCCACCCAGGCGTGCAGTTGGCCGTACAGGTCGACGGCGAAGACGCGCGTGGTCTCGTCGCGCAGCGCCCGGACCCACAGTTCCTGCCAGAGCCGCCAGTCCTGGTGGAGCTGGGGGTCGGTGGGCAGGAGGTTGCGCAGGATGCGGGCCAGGATGACCGCCGCCGGGGCCGTTTCCGCGTCACGTTCGACGTCGACGGCCGTGTTGGCGAAGGAGTGGGTCATCGCCTCGGTGAACAGCTTCTCGCGCGTGTCGAAGTGATAGTGCAGCAGCGCCGTCGACACACCGGCCCGCTCGGCGACCATGCGCATCCGGATCTTCTCGAACCCGATGTCGGCGATGACCTCGCACGCCGCGGTCAGGATGCGCTCGCGTGTGTCTGCCGTGCGCACCTTCGTGGTCACCCTCGGGCTCCCCTCATTCCGTGGACGTAGGCCATGACCATCTTCCCTCACGGCCGCGCCGCCGGTGCCGCGGCCTCGGGACGGCCCTGTGCGTCGTACGCGTGGAAGCCCCGCCCGGACTTCCGCCCCAGCAACCCGGCCTCCACCATGCGGGACAGCAGTGGGGGTGGCGAGTACTGGGGCTCGCGGAATTCGGCGTACAGCGACTCGGCGATGGCGCGTGTGGTGTCCAGGCCGATCAGGTCGGTCAGGGCGAGCGGGCCGAGGGGGTGCGCGCAGCCGAGGACCATGCCGCGGTCGACGTCCTCGACGGTCGCGCTGCCCGACTCCACCATGCGGACGGCGGCCAGGAGGTAGGGCACGAGGAGCGCGTTGACGACGAAACCCGCCTTGTCCCGGGTCCGGACCACCTCCTTGCCGAGGGTGCCGGTCACGAACTCCTCGGCCCGTGCCGCCGTGGCCGGCGAGGTGAGCAGCGACGGCACGAGTTCGACGAGCCGCAGGACCGGTACGGGGTTGAAGAAGTGCACGCCGACGACCCGGTCGGGGCGGGTCGTCGCGGCGGCGAGCCTGATGACCGGGATGGAGGACGTGTTGGTCGCCAGGATCGTGTCGTCGCCGGTGATCACGGAGTCGAGGCGGGTGAAGACGTCGATCTTGAGGGCCTCGTCCTCGGCGACCGCTTCGATGACCAGGTCGTGGTCGTGCAGCGCCTCGATGTCGTGCACGACGGTGACCAGGGCCGCGGCGGCCTCCCGTCGTTCGTCGCTGAGCCTGCCGTGTGCGGTGGCCCGGTCGAGCGAGCGGGTGATGCGGAGGCGGCCGGCCCGGGCCGCCTCCGCATCGCGCTCCACGACCGTGACCGGTACGTCGGCCCGTGCGCAGACCTCGGCGATGCCGGCGCCCATCAGCCCGCAGCCGACGACTCCCACGCGGTTGATGTCGGTCATCCGTATCCCTCTCTCTGGTCTGCGGCGGTGCGGGTCAGGCGCTGGGCAGGTCCAGGACCCCGGAGCCGCGCTTGATGAGCTCGTTGGCGATGATCAGCCGCTGGATCTCGGAGGTGCCCTCCCAGATACGGTCCACGCGCAGCTCGCGGTAGAGCCGCTCGACGGCGTACGAGCGGTCGTAGCCGCGCCCGCCGTGGATCTGGAGGCACCGGTCGATCACCCGGCCCGAGGCCTCGCTCGCCGCGAGCTTGGCGATGGCCGCCTTGGCGTGCAGCGTCTTGCGGTCCTCGGCCGAGGCCTGGTCGATCTCCCAGGCGACCTGGTGGGTGTAGGCACGGTTGACGGCGATGTCCACGGCGCAGTCGGCGAGCATGCCCTGGATCAGCTGATACGAGGAGATCGGCGCCCCGAACTGCTCGCGCTCCACGGCCCAGTCACGGGACAGCTCCAGCGCCCGCTCGGCCGCGCCGATGGTGCGGGCGGCGATCATCAGGCGCTCCTCGGTGAACCACGAGCGCGTGATGTCGTACCCCTCGCCGATGCCGCCGAGCACCGCGTCCTCGCCGACCTGGACGTCGGTGAACGTGAACTCGGGGTGCTCGTAGACGAAGGTGTGCATCCAGCGCGGGACGCGCGTCATCTCGATGCCGGGGGTGTCCTTGTCGACCAGGAAGAGGGTGGGTGCGCGCTCGGGGCCTGCCGCCGCGAGCACGATCATGAAGTCGGCGTGGTCGCCGACGGTCACGAACCACTTCTCGCCGTTGAGCACCCAGCCCTGGTCGTTCTTCGTCGCCGTGGTGGCCAGGTTCTGCGGGTCGGAGCCGGCGCCGGGCTCGGTGACGGCGTAGCAGTCGCGCCGCTCGCCGTTGATCACCGGGACGAGGAAGCGCTCGCGCTGCTCGGGGGTGCAGAAGCGCAACGCGTTCGCCGGCCGCCACACCATGTCCCACAGGGCGCCGGTGAGCCGCCCCAACTCCTCCTGCACGGTGACCTGTTCGGCGATGGTGAGGCCGGCGCCGCCCCACTCGGCCGGCATGTTGACGGCCTGGAGTCCGGCGTCCAGCACGGCGTCGCGCACCTTGGCGTGGGCGTCGGCGGGCAGGCCGTTGTCCTCCTCGCACTGGATCTCGTAACCGGCGATGAAGTCGGTGAGGGCGCGTGCGTCGGCCTTGAGCTGAACCTGGCGCGGGGTGAGACGGAAGTCCATGGAAGTCCTCGCTGTGCGGTGATGTGACGGGTGGGCGGTTTCAGGGCGTGGGCAGAGCAAGGGCGCGCGTGCCGCGCTTGATGAGCTCGTTGGCGATGATCAGCCGCTGGATCTCGGAGGTGCCCTCCCAGATCCGGTCGACGCGCAGCTCGCGGTACATGCGCTCGACGGGGTAGGTGCGGTCGTAGCCCCGGCCGCCGAAGATCTGCAGACAGCGGTCGGCGACCCGGCCGGCGGCCTCGCTGGCGGCGAGCTTGGCGGTGGAGGCCTTGGCGTGCAGCGTCTTGCGGTCGGTGCCGGGCTGGTCGGCCTCCCACGCGACCTGGTGGGTGTAGGCACGATTGACGGCGATGTCGACGGCGCAGTCGGCGAGCATGCCCTGGATCAGCTGGTACGAGGCGATGGGCGCCCCGAACTGCTCGCGCTCCACGGCCCAGTCGCGGGCGAGTTGCAGGGCACGCTCGGCCGCGCCGACCGTGCGGGCCGCGATCATCAGGCGTTCGTCGGTGAACCATTCCTTGGTGAGGTCGTAGCCGTTGCCGACGCCGCCGAGCACGTCCTCGTCGGCGACGAAGACGTCGGTGAAGGTGAACTCGGGGTGCCCGTTGACGGCGGAGTGCATGAAGTGGGGGACCCTGGTCATCTCGACGCCGGGCGCGGCCCGGTCGACGAAGAACAGCGTGGGCTGCCGCTCGGGTCCGGCGTCCGCCTGCACCAGCAGGAAGTCGGCGATGTCGCCGCAGGTGACGAACCACTTCTCGCCGTTGAGCACCCAGCCGCCGTCGGTGCGGTCGGCCGTGGAGGTGCCGGAGGACGGGTCGGATCCCGCGCCCGGCTCGGTCACCGCGAACGCGTCGAACTTCTCCGCGCGGATCACGGGCAGCAGGTACTTCTCGCGCTGCCGCTCGTCGCCGTAGGCCAGCACGTTGGCGGGCCGCCATGGGATGTCCCAGAGGCAGTTGGTGACCTTGCCGAACTCCTCCTCGACGATGACCTGGTCGAGCAGGCTGAGTCCGGCGCCGCCCCATTCGGCGGGCATGTTGATGGCGTAGACGCCGGCGTCCATGGCGGCCCGGGTCAGTTCGGTCACCAGCTGCTGCGGCAGGGGTCCGCCGGCCTGCTCGGACTGGTCCTCGTACCGCATCAGCAGGCGGGAGTACTCGGCGGCGCGGCGCTTGAGGTCGGCCTGCTCGGGGGTGTAGCGCATGTCCATGGGGGCCTCTTCGGTCAGGTCGGGGGTACGGCGTGCGGGGAGGGGGGTCAGGCGAGTACGGCGCGGGAGTCGAGGGCGAGTGCTCCATCGGGGCGTACGAGAAGGGGGTTGACCTCGATCTCGGCGATCTCCGGGTGGGCGGCGGCGAACGCGGTGATCGCCTCGACGGCCTTCGCGGCCGCTTCGACGTCGACGGGCGGTTTGCCCCGCACCCCGTCGAGGAGGGCGGCGGTGCGCAGTCCGCGCAGCAGGCTCACGGCCCGTTCGGCGGGCACGGGGGCGAGGGTGAAGGCGACGTCGTGCAGGGCCTCCGCCAGCACTCCGCCGAGCCCGACCATGGCGACGGGGCCGAAGCGCGGGTCGCGGTTGACGCCGACGATCAGCTCGATGCCGTCGGTCAGGTCGGCCATGGCCTCCACGGAGTAGGAGGAGGCGCCGAGCCGGGCGTGCATCTCACGGAAGGCGGCGAGCAGTTCGTCGGGTCCGGCCAGGCCGAGTACCACTCCGCCCGCGTCGGACTTGTGGAGCAGATGGAGGGCCTTGAGGACGTACGGGCCACTGAACTCCCCGGCAGCCGCGAGCAGTTCGGCCTCGTCGTGGATCTCGCGGGCCGCGGGGAAGGCGAGTCCGGCCCCTTCGAGGGCTCGGCGGGTCTCCATGTAGCCGCTCTCGCGCAGCGGGGACGCCGGCACGGGAAGGGGGGTGACACCGGTGCGCTGTGCCACGGGTGCCGTCGCGGCGAGGGCGCGGGCGGAGTCCTCGGTGGCGGCGAAGACCGGGATGCCGGCCGCGGCGAGGGTGCGGCAGCTCGGGGACTCGGGGTACATGGACTGCACGACGAGCGGCTTGGCGGTGGCGCGGTGCCGGGCGGCGATGAGGCGAGCGGCCTCCTCCTCCCCGTCCGCAAGGGCCTTGCCGCCTCCGCCGAGCCCGCCTTCGGCCGCCGCGTAGCCGCCGAAGTAGCCGGTCATCAGCACGGCGTCGACCTCCTCGGCCGCAAGGAGCGCGGCGATGGTCTCCGCGTACGAGGCGGGGTCCTGCTCACCCATGCCGGCGAGGTCCACGGGGTTGGCGACGGCCGACTGTTCCCACAGGGCCTCCCTCAGCTGCTGCCGTGTCGGCTCGTGGAGTTCGGGCACGGTCAGGCCGGCCGCCTCGACGGCGTCGGCGGCGACGACGCCGTGTCCGCCGCCGTCGGTGAGCACGGCGACCCGGCGTCCCGATGCCCGCCTCGCGCCGCTCAACGCGGCCACGGCGACAGTGAGTTCGCGGGGTGTGGCGACGAGTTCCACGCCGGCGTCCCGGCAGGCCGCGGTCACGACGTCGGCCGACGTGGTCAGCGCGCCGGTGTGGGACTGTGCGCTGCGCGCTGAGGCGTCGCCGCGTCCGGCGGTGAGCAGCACCACGGGCTTGCCGGCGTCGGCGGCGGCCTCGGCGAAGGCGCGTCCGTCGCCGAAGTCCTCGGCGTAGACCGCGATGGCCCGGGTGCCCTCGTGCCTGGCGCAGTCGGCGAGGAGGTCGACGAGGGTGACGTCGGCCTGGTTGCCGAGCGAGACGAACCGCGAGAAACCGAGGCCGTGCGGGCGGAAGCGGAGCTGGAGTTCGAGGGCGAGGTTGCCGCTCTGGCTCAGGAGCGCGACTCCGCCCGGAGTGAAGGTGTCGGAGGCCAGGAAGAGGTCGGTGGTGTTGTCGGCGATCCCGAGACAGTTGGGGCCGACCATCACGGCACCGGCGGCGCGTACGCGTTCGGCGACGGCCTGCTGCCGTATCCGCCCCGCGTCGCCGGTCTCGGCGAATCCGGCGGTGATGGCGACGATCGCCCGGGCCCCGCACCGCAGGGCCTCGTCGACGGCGTCCTCGAAGCCGGCGGCGGGCACGGAGACCACCGCGAGGTCGACGGGCTCGCCGATCGCGCTCAGGCTGGGGGCGACGGTCCGCCCGAGCACCGTGCCGCCACGGCGGTTGACCATGTGCACGGGGCGGCGGCCGTTGGCGCGGATCGCCTGGGCGGCTATGGCATGGCCGTACTTGGCCGGGTCGTCGCTGGCTCCGACGACGGCGACGGATACGGGGTCGAAGAGGGCCGACAGGTCACGTCCCATGTCACTTCACCAGCCGCAGCGCAGCGTTGGGGCAGGCGGCGACAGCGGCCTCGGCGGCTTCCTCGTCGCCCTGCGGCACGTCGGTCGCGCGCATCTGGGCGTAGCCCCACTCGTCGAGGTCGATCAGCTCGGGTGCGGGTTCCTGGCAGAGGCCGTAGCCCTGGCAGCGGGTGGAGTCAAGCAGGAGTTTCATGGAGCGGTCCTTTCGGTGCGGCGGGGTCGGGGGCGTACGGGGCATGAATGCGGCTCAGGGCACCGGCACCGTGAACCGGCGCCCGTCCTCGGGTGCCGCGCCCTCGCAGGCGGGGCAGCCGGAGCGGCGGTGGGCGTCGATTCGGTCGGGGAAGTGGGCGAGGAGGCTGCCGACAATGCGAGCGGCGGCGTCCAGCAGCCCGCAGGCCCCGCGGCCGGGCAACTGCTGCGACCAGCGGCGGAGCTTGTCGACGGAGTCGTGGCCGGCCTCGCCGCGGGCCGCGGCCATGAGCGTTGCGGCCAGCGCCCCGGTGCCGGACACGCACACCCCGCACTGCCGGGCGCTCTGGGCGGCCAGATAGGCGGTGGCCTCGGCGGCCACGCCGACCGGGCAGTCCTCGGGGCGCAGAAAGTGCAGGGCTCCGCAGCCGAGGGCTCCGCCGGCCTCCTTCAGTCGGTCGTGGTCGAGGGGCAGGTCCGTCCAGCCCTCGCCGTACAGCCCGCCGAACATGCCGCCCAGTACGACCGCGGTGGCCGTACCGTGTCCGCACAGGTCGGCGAGGACCTTCAGATGCGTACCGGCGGGGACCTCGGCCAGCGCGGCACCGGCGGGCCCTGCGCCCGAGAGGGTCACCAGATGAGCTCCGGCGACGGAGTCCGCCTCGTCCGGACGCGAGTACATCGCCGCGACGCGGGCCAGGGTCTCCACATTGGCGACCAGCGTGGGCGCCCCGCCGACACCGCTCTCGAACGGGCGCGGAGGCTTCGCCGTGGGCAGCGCCGGGCCGCCGTCGACAGCGCGTACGACCGCGCTCTCCTCCCCCGCGACGTAGGTGTGCCGCGTGCGGACGACGTCGATGCGCACCTCGGGCGCGGACTCGGTGAGCGCCTGTCGCACGGCCTGCTCGGCGCGGTCGTCGGAGAGGTACACGAATCCGCGTTCGGCGCCGGTCATGGCCGCGGCCAGCCGCACACCGTCGAGGACCACATGCGGGCGGTGCCGCAGCAGCCAGCGGTCCTTTACGGAGCCGGGCTCACCCTCCTCCCCGTTGGCGACGACCACGCGCGGGCCGGGTGGTGCATCACGGACGGCACGAAGTTTGACGGCGGCGGGGAACCCGGCCCCGCCCCGGCCGCGCAGTCCCGTCGCGGCGATGCGGTCGAGCAGGCGGTCCGGGGCGACGAGCGGCGCGTAACCGCCCACGGCGAGGTAGCCGTCGATGTCCTCGCCGCCTCCGAGCGGAGCGAGCAGGCCGTGGCGCCCTTCGGGGAGGAGGGAGTACACGCCGGTCATACGGTGCTCCTGGGCTGGTGGTGTCCATTGCGGGCAGGGGTGCGGCGGGCTCGCAGGAGTCCCAGCGCCCGTTCCAGATCCCGGCGCTGCGTCGCGGTGCGGGCATAACCGGCGCCGGGCAGGCCGATCAGCATGCGGTGGTGGTCGAGGACGACCTCGCCCGCCACCAGCGCCGCCCGTGGATCGGCGGTGCCGGAGCCGGCGGCAGCCTCGACGACCAGGTCGGTGACCTCGCCGAGGTAGCGCAGCCAGCCGCGCTGTGTACCGCGCAGGACCAGTCGCTCGACGCGGTGTCGTTCGGCGGTGACCATGGCCGGCGGCGGGCTGCCGTCCTCCGGGGCGCGCAGGGCGGCCACCGCGGTGGGCAGTTCCTGTTCGGGCTCCGGTGTGAGGCCGAGCCATACGAGACTGCGGCGAGCGCTCATGCGTGCCTCCGGGTTCGCACCGTCCCCGGGTGGTCCGGAGACGGGGGTGGCGCGGCGATGACGTGAGTCGGGATGACGTGCTTGCGGATGCTCCGGTGCCGTGACGCGAAGGGGCGGGAGCTGTGCGGGGTGTCCGGATCCGGACGCCCGCTGTGGCGCGGACGGTGGTCCGCGGGCTTGCGGTGTGCGCCCGGGCATCGGTCTGCGGGTCCCGGGCCATCCGCCTGCCAGGAGACTAACTAACTAATTAGTCAGCCCACAAGTCTTGACTTGCCACCTCGATGGTCCCACTCTGACTAACCAATCAGTTAGCCGGATTGCGGCTGGTCCGGCGCCCTGCATCGTGCAGACCTGGCGCCCCACCGGCCGTCCGTACCGGCCCTCACCCTCACCGCCCATCGCCGCCGCAGCGGCGCGGAGGAGGACCCCAATGCATCCCTCGACCACACGGGCAGACACCGTCTCCGCTCCCCAGCCGGAGTCGCCACAGCCGGCCCGGTCGCCCCTCGATCACCCCGGGGAAGCGCTGCCCGCCCGCTACTACACGGATCCGGCCATCGCCGAGGCCGAGACCGAGAGCATCTTCGCCAAGTCCTGGCAGCTCGTCTGTCACGAGTCCGACCTCCCCGGGCCCGGCGCCCGGCTGACCGCCACCGCCGCCGGCCGTGAGGTGCTGGTCGTGCGCACCGAGGACGGCGGACTCGCCGCCCACCTCAACGTCTGCCGGCACCGCGGCACCCGCCTGGTCACCGAGCCGGAGCCGTCGGGCAAGGCGATCCGCTGCCCGTACCACGGCTGGACCTACAAGCTGGACGGACGGCTGGTCGGAGCCCCCGAGGCCCGTCGGATCCCCTGCCTGGACAAGCCCCGGCTCGGGCTCCACCCGGTCAACGTCGAGTCATTCCTCGGCTTCGTCTTCGTCAACCTGGACATGGAGGCGACCCCGCTCGCCGAGAGCTGCGCCGGGCTGGCCGAGGCCGTCGGCCGCTACGCCGGGCCCGGCCTGGTCCCGGTCGGCAAGCACCGTATCCACGACGTCTCGGACGGCGAGGAGCAGAACGCCAACTGGAAGGTGATCGTCGACAACTATCTGGAGGGCTACCACGTCCCCGTGGCGCATCCCTCCCTCATGCGACTGCTCGACTACCAGGCGTACACGGTGGACGTGCAGGAGAACTACGTACTCTTCGAGTCGCCGCTGCGTGACAAGCCGTCCTCGAACTGGACCGAGCGGCTCTATCAGCGGCTGGCGACCCCGATGCCGGGGCTGACCGAGGCCGACCGGAGGGTGTGGCGGTACGCCGTGATCTATCCCAATACGCTCATCGACTTCTACCCTGACCACGTGCTCGCGTGGACCGCCCTGCCGACCGCCCAGGACCGGGCGGCGATTCCGGGCGGCTTCTACACCCGGCACGGGGAGAGCGTCCGCACCCGGCTGGCCCGGCGGATCAACATCCACATCGGCTGGGTCACCAACGACGAGGACGCCGAGCTCGTGGAGCGCGTGCAGGCAGGTATGCGCACCCCCGGTTTCGAGCCCGGTCCGCTGTCGCAGCGCGAGGTCGCCGTCGGCTGGTTCGCCCGCCGGGTCCGGGAGGACCTGGAGGGGGACGCCGGGTGACGCCCTTCGGCGCGGCGCGTCCGCCGCATCCGCACGAGGCCGCCGCAGGCCTGCGTGCCGCCTTATCGCGCGCAGTCTGACGCGCGCACGCACCCTCCCCAGACCGGTCTTCACTGCGGAATCAGGGCCCCAAGTGAGCCGACCAGCCGGTCCCGCCCTGGAGTTGTGCCGTTCCTCGACGGAGAGGACGTTCATGTCCCCCGAGGCAATACCGCCGTCCCGACGCGCCTTTCTACGGGCGGGCGCCTGCGGCCTGCTGGGCGCCGCGGCCGGCGGCTGCGGGTTCATGCCCGCGAAAACGCCCGACGCCGAACAGCTGGCGCCTGTGAAGGCGCGCGTCGACGGCGATCTCGTCTACTTCAACTGGGCCGACTTCGTCGACCCGTCCGTGTTCAAGGGCTTTGAGAAGGAGTACGGCGTCAAGGTCATCCAGTCGAACTTCGACTCGATGGAAGGCATGGTCGCCAAGCTCAACGCCGGCAACCGCTACGACATCATCTTCCCCACGGCCAAGTGGGCCCAGCGGCTGGTCCGCGGGGGCCGGCTGCGCCGTATCGACCACTCCCAGCTCGCTCACTCGCGGGACATCTTCGGCGCCTACGCGTACTTCGCCGACCCCTGGTACGACCCCGGCTCCGCACACACCATCCCGTTCACCGCGTACAAGACCGGCATCGGCTGGCGACGCGACAAGATCGGTGAGCTCACCGATTCCTGGCGGGACCTGTGGAGCGACCGGGCCAAGGGAAAGGTCTTCCTGCTGGACGACCGCGACGAGGTCCTCGGCATGGGCGCCCTCGCCCTCGGTCTCGACGTCAGCACCGGCGACAGCGGCGACCTCGACCGCATCACCTCCCTGCTGGGCACCCTGCGGCCACGGCTGCGCGGCTTCTCCAGCGACAGCTACAACAACCTCCTCAACGGCAACGCGCTGATCCAGCAGGCGTGGAGCGGTGACATGGCCGCCATGCTCAACCAGGCCGACGATCCCGCCGTGTTCGGGTTCCAGGCCCCCAAGGAGGGCACGCCGATCAACTCCGACTGCTACGCCATCCCGTGGAACGCCCCGCACCCCGGCACCGCGATGCTGTTCATCGACTACATGCTGCGGCCGGAGAACGTGAAGAAGAACATCGAGTACATCGGCTACCCGATGCCGGTCGCGGGCACCGAGAAGGTCTACGCGAGCCTGGTCGAACCGTTCCCCGAGTGCCTTGTCACCCAGGACGACCTGACGGCGGACCGGTTCTTCCGGAACGGAAACCGCGCGGCGGAGGACGCCCGCGACGCCGCCTGGACCCATGTGAAGGCGGGCTGATCCATGGCACTGCCCCGCCCCTCCTCACGCAGCCGGCGCCGCGGCCCGAACGCGAACGGCACCCGTATCTGGACCTGGCTCATGCTGCCCGGCACCCTCTGGATGACCGGCTTCCTGATCGCCTCGCTGGTCCTCGTCGGCGTCCTCGCCGTCGGCACCACCGACGAACTGGGCAACCCCCGCTTCGGCTTCAGCCTGGCCGGCATACGTGCGCTCGCGGACCCCGCCTACACCGAGGTCATGGCCCGCTCCCTCGGCTACGCCCTGCTGACCTGCCTGATCTCTCTGCTGATCGCCTATCCGGTGGCGTACACGATCGCCCTGTACGGCGGGCGGTACAAGCACGCGCTGATCGCCGCGATCGTGGTGCCGTTCTTCGCCAACTACCTGGTGCGGATGTACGCCTGGTCGGTGGTCCTCTCCGACGACGGGCCCGTGCTGCGCACGCTGCGCGCGGTCGGGATCGCCGACGACGGCACGAAGATCCTCAACAGCGGCCTCGGCGTGGTCGCGGGACTCGTCTACGGGTTCGTCGTCTTCATGATCATCCCGCTGTACGCGGCCCTGGAACGGCTGGACGTCTCCCTCATCGAGGCCGGCCGCGACCTGTACGGCGGCCCGGTACGCACCTTCTTCTTCGTCACCCTGCCCGCCACCCGGCAGGGCGCGGCGGCCGGGCTCGTCCTGGTCTTCCTGCCCGCCATGGGCGACTTCGTCAGCGCACAGCTCATGGGAGGCCCGGACCAGATCATGATCGGCAACCTCATCCAGGACAAGTTCTTCCAGGGCCAGAACTGGCCGCTGGGCTCCGCGCTCACCATGCTGCTGATGCTGGTCCTGCTGATCGGGATGCTCGGCTATCTGCGGCGTACCCGCAAGGACGAGGCGGAGGCCCGCGGATGACCCTGCTCAAACTGCCGACCGCCACCACCCCGGCGGCCCGTCCGAAGGCCCGGACCCGCACGCGACGCGGCCGAGCAGGCCGCAGGCCCCGCGGTCTCATCGCCGTGACAGGGCTGTTCTTCGCGCTGCTCTATCTGCCCATCGCGGTGGTGGCGCTGTTCTCCTTCAACTCCCAGAAATCGCTGACCGTGTTCGACGGCTTCAGCCTCCGCTGGTACCGCGCCTTCGTCCACGACGACGTCCTCATCGCCTCCCTGGGCACCAGCCTGCGCATCTCCCTGGTGGCGATGGCCGGTTCGGTGCTCCTCGGAGTGGCGCTGGCCCTCGGACTGGTCCGGTGCCGCACCCGGCTCGGCTCGCTGGCCGGGCTGATCATGCTGGTTCCGCTGATCACGCCGGAGATCGTCACGGGCGTGGCGTCGATGCTGCTGTTCAAGGGGCTGGGCATACCGCTGTCCACCGGCACCGTGATGCTCGCCGAGATCACCTTCTCCATCTCCTACGTCACGGTCATCCTGCGCTCCCGGGTCGCCGCACTGAACCCGGAGGTCGAGGAGGCCGCGATGGACCTCGGCGCCACCCGCTGGCAGGCGGTCCGGCTGGTGACGCTGCCGGCCCTGCTGCCCGCCGTGCTCGCCGCGGCCGTACTGATCTTCGCGCTGGTCTTCGACGACTTCGTGCTCGCCTACTTCACCACCGGCGTCGACCCGCAGCCGCTGTCGGTGCGGATCTACTCGGCGATCCGCTTCGGGGTGCAGCCCACCATCAACGCGGTCGGCACGCTCATGCTCGCGGGATCCATCGCCCTGATCGCCCTGGCCCTGTTCATCCCGCGCCTCTTCGGCCGCCGCGGCGGCCTCGACATCCTCTCCGGGGAGTGACTTCCATGGACGCGACCCCCGCCGTCCGGCTCGACGGCGTCTCCAAGCAGTACGCCGACTCCTACGCCGTGCACCACCTGGACCTCGACATCGAGGCCGGCCACTTCTTCTCCCTGCTGGGCCCGTCCGGCTGCGGCAAGACCACCTCGCTGCGCATGATCGGCGGGTTCAGCGACCCCACCGAGGGATCGGTGCTGCTCGCGGGCGAGGACGTGACGGCGCTGCCGCCCAACAAGCGCAACGTCAATACGGTCTTCCAGAGTTACGCCCTGTTCGATCACCTGAGCATCGCCGACAACGTCGCCTTCGGTCTCAAGCGCGCAGGCGTCGCCAAGACCGAGATCCGGCAGCGCGTCGGGGAGATGCTGGACCTGGTCCAGCTCGCCGGGTTCGCGGACCGCAGGCCCCGTACGCTCTCCGGCGGGCAGCGGCAGCGCGTCGCCCTGGCCCGGGCGCTGGTCAACCGTCCGGCCGTCCTCCTGCTCGACGAGCCGCTGGCCGCCCTCGACCTGAAGCTGCGCCGGCAGATGCAGGTGGAGTTGAAGCAGATCCAGCGCGAGGTCGGCATCACCTTCGTCTTCGTCACCCACGACCAGGACGAGGCGCTGACCATGTCCGACCGGATCGCGGTGATGAACGCGGGCCGCATCGAGCAGTGCGGCACCCCCGAGGACATCTACGAGCACCCCGCCACCGGCTTCGTCGCCTCCTTCATGGGCACCTCCAACCTGATGACCGGCACCTACCGGGGCGGTGAGGTGACCCTGGAGAAGGGGCCCGCCCTGCCCGTCGGCTCCCGCTCCGACATCGCGGACGGGACCGCGGTGAGCGTGTCCGTGCGCCCCGAGAAGATCTGGCTGTCGGACTTCGAGCCGGGCATGTCGATGCTGAGCGGCGTGATCCGCGAGACCGTCTACAGCGGCCCGACCACGACCTACCTCATCGAACTCGCCCCGGGCGTCACGCTGTCGGTGCTGGAGCAGAACACGGCCCGAGCCCGCATGGAGGACCGCTGGAGCGGCGGCGAGACGGTGGAGTTCGGCTGGCGGCCCGAGCACTGTCTGGTCCTCGCCTGACCCTCTGTCAGTTCACGAGCTCTGCCGTACGACAGAGCTGTCTCTTCACCAGCTCTGTCGTACGAGCTCTTGTCATGAAAGCGAAGCTGATGCATCACGACGTGATCGTGCTCGGCGCCGGTCTGGCGGGCCTGAGTGCCGCCCGGGACCTGGCCGCCGCCGGCACCGACGTGCTCGTCCTGGAGGCCCGGGACCGCGTCGGCGGCCGGGTCGAGCAGACCCACACCCCCGACGGCCGTTTCGTCCAGCTGGGCGGCGAAGTGGTCGGCCATGCCCACACCGCGTACCTGCAACTGGCCAAGGAACTAGGCCTGGAGCTGGTGCCCAGCTATGTCGCCGAACCCGGCCGCATGACCCGTGCCACGCCGGAGGGCAGCTCGGCCGGCGATCCCCCGCACTGGTTCGGCCCCGGCGACGCGGCCCTGCACGAGCGGCTCGGCGCGGAGTTCGGCGCCCTCGCCGCCACGGTCGACCCCGACGACCCGTGGTCGCACCCCGACGCGAGTGCCCTGGACCGGCTGTCCGTGGCCGACTGGCTTCGCTCCCGGCAGGCCTCTCCTGCCGTCGTACGGCTGTGGGAGATCGGCCAACTCGCTCTGGCCGGCGGCTCGTACGAGCGGATCTCGCTGCTGGCCGCGCTGCGCAAGAGCGCGGCGGTGCCCGGATCGGGTCAGGGCGACTACGACTACGACGACTGGGAGGGACTGCGGCTCGCGGACGGCTCGGCGACGCTCGCGGAGGTGATGGGCCGTGAACTGGGCCCGCGCGTCCGGCTGGGCTCCCCCGTCGCCGCCCTGGACATCCGCCCCGGCCGTTGCACCGTACGCCTGGTCACCGGTGAGGTCCTCACCGCGACGGCTGTGGTGAGCGCACTGCCGGTCGGACCGCTGCGGGATGTCGCCATCGGCGGAGTCAGCGAGGCCCGGCTCGCCTCCCTGCACCGGCAACGCCACGCGACGGCCGCGAAGTTCGCCGCCGTCTACGACCGCCCCTTCTGGCGGGACGCCGACCTGAACGGCCTGTCCGAGGCGGAGGGGGTGCTGGGCAGCACCTGGCCGCAGAACGAGGGTGTCCTGTCGGCCCTGATCCCGCCCGAGCGCTACGGCGTCCTGCTCGGGACGCCACCTCATCTGCGCACGCCCGAACTGCTCGCCGAGATGGCCGGCATGTTCGGCGACGAGGCACTGCGGCCGGCCGCCTGCCATCTGCGGCTGTGGGGCACCGACCCGTGGACCCAGGGATACGTCACCCAGTGGCCGCCGGGCGAGGTCATGGCCGTCGGTCCGCTGCACGGCACGCACGAACCGCCGTTCTACGTCTGCGGCTCCGACCAGTGGGTCGCCGGATACATGGAGGGCGCCGTCCGCACCGGCCGCGCCGCCGCCGAGGAGGCGCTGCGCCGTGGCTGACACCGACGACCTCGCAATCGTCCTCAACCACATCGGCGGAAAGGAGGTGCCGGCCGCGTCCGGCGCCACCCTCAGGCTGATCGATCCGGCCACCGGACTCCTGCACGGCACGGCGCCGCTCTCCGGCGCCGAGGACGTGGACGCGGCCTGCCGGGCGGCCGAGGAAGCCTTTGCCGGCTGGTCGCTGACGACTCCGGCCGAGCGGCAGACCGCACTGCTGCGGATCGCCGACGCCCTGGAGAGGGAGGCCGGTGCGGTGGCGGGCGCCGAAGTGGCCGACACGGGCAAGCCGCGCGCTCTGTTCCTGGGCGACGAACTCCCAGCGATCGTGGACGTGTTGCGGTACTTCGCCGGAGCCGCCCGCAATCTGCCGGGCGCCGCCGCCGCGGAGTACACGCCGGGCCGCACCTCCGTGCTGCGGCGCGAGCCGGTCGGCGTCTGCGCCCAGATCACCCCGTGGAACTACCCCCTGATGATGGCCGTGTGGAAGGTCGCCCCCGCGTTGGCCGCCGGCAACACGGTCGTCCTGAAACCTTCCGACACGACCCCGTCGTCGGCCATGCTCCTGGCCCGGCTGGCCGCCGAGCATCTGCCGCCCGGCGTGCTCAACGTCGTGTGCGGCGACCGTGACACCGGACGCTCCCTCGTCGCCCATCCGCACGTCCGGCTCGTCGCCGTCACCGGAAGCGTCCGCGCGGGACAGCAGATCGCCGCCGCGGCAGCCGCCGACCTGAAGCGGCTGCACCTGGAACTCGGCGGCAACGCGCCGGTGTTGATCCACGCGGACGCCGATCTCGACGACGCGGTCGAGCAGTTGTCGTCGCTGGCCTACTACAACGCGGGCCAGGACTGCACGGCCGCGACCAGGATCCTGGTCGACCGGCGGATCCACGACACCTTCCTGGACCTCTTCGCCGACCGGGCCGCCCGACTGCTGCCCGGCGCCCCGGACGACGAGCACGCCGACTTCGGGCCGCTCGCGAACGCCGCTCAACTGGCGGGCGTCAGCGGCCTGTTGGAGCGGCTGCCGGACCACGCCGAGGTGGTCACGGGCGGCTCCGCGCTGCCCCGCCCCGGCTACTTCCACCGGGCCACGGTGGTCGCCGGGGTACGGCAGGAGGACGAGATCGTACGCAGCGAGGTGTTCGGGCCGGTCGTCACCGTCCAGCCCTTCACCGACGAGGCCGAGGCCTTCCGCCTGGCCAACGGAGTCACCCAGGGACTCGCCGCGAGCGTCTGGACCCGCGACCACGACCGGGCGATGCGTGCGAGCCGTGCGCTGCGGACCGGCATCGTCTGGGTCAACACCCATGGCACGACGGTGTCGGAGATGCCGCACGGCGGCGTGGGCCACTCCGGATACGGCAGCGACCTCTCCATGACCGGCCTGCTCGACTACACACAGGTCAAGCACGTCATGCTGTGACGGGCGGCGGCACGGACGCTGCCGCCGACCCCGGCTTCGGTTACGGCTTCGGCTTCGGCTTCGGCTTCACTGCTTGGCGCCGAACACTTGGGTCCACCACGGGCCGCCGGAAGCCCTGTGGATGCCCACGCCGATGTCCTTGAACGAGCAGTTGAGGATGTTGGCACGGTGGCCCGGGCTGTTCATCCAGGACTCCATCACCGCCTCGGGCGTCTGCTGGCCCTGGGCGATGTTCTCTCCGTACGTGGACCAGGTGTAGCCCGCGGCGGTGACGCGCTGCCCGGGGTCGGCGCCGTCCGGGTTGGTGTGGTCGAAGAAGTCGCGGGCGTCCATGTCCTCGGAGTGGCGCAGCGCGGCCTGGTTCAGCTTGGAGTCCTCCGACAGCGGACCGCAGCCGGCCGCCGACCGCTCCTTGTTCACCAGCGCGACCACCTGCGCGACGGCGCCCGACGGGGCCGCCTGTGTCTGCGGGGTGCTGGTCGCGGTACGGGTCGGCCGGCTGGAGGGCCGGGGGTCCGGCACGCTCTTCTTCGTCGGGCGGGACGACTTGGAGGGGCTCGCCTTCTTCGAGGGCGATGCGGACGGGGACGGCGACTTCGACGCCGACGGGGAGGTGTCGATGGGGCTCGGTTCCGAGAGCTCCGCGGCGGGAGCGCCGGGGGTCCCCGCGGCGGCCGTCTCCTCCTTGCCGGTTCCGGGGTCCGTGTCGAAGTACCACAGGGCGCCGCCCGCCACGCAGGCCGCCACGACTGCGCCTCCGACGGCCCGGCGGCGGTTGCGGCGGCGGCGCCGCGCCTCGGTACGGGACGCGGACCGGGCGCCGGCTCCCCGGCCCGACCTGCCGTGGCCTCCCGACGCGCTCAGCTGGGTCGCCGAGCCGGCCAGGGCCATACCGCCGGCGGCGGAGAGCACGCTCTCCAGCAGCGCGGGTGCCGCGGCGACCAGCGCCAGACCGGCCAACAGCCCCTCTGCGGGCATCAAACCGCTCCACAAACCGGAGCAATGGGAGCAACCACGGGCATGCCGGGCTATTCGCTTGCGCCACAGCGCCGAGGGCCGGCCGTCCCAGGCGGCCAGCACGCCTTGCAGTTCCTCACAGCGTGGCCGTGCGTCGAGGGCCCGCACCACCACGCGGGCCGCCTCCAGCTGAGCCTTCATCCGTTGCACCCGGACCGCCGTGTGCTGCGGCGACAGCTCCAGGGCCTCGGCGACCTCGGCCCGCGTCAGCTCGCCGGCGCACTCCAGCCACCACAGCGACAGCAGCCCCCGGTCGTCGGGCTCCAGCCAGCGGGTCGCCCGTGCGGTCTCCATGCGCTGCCCGGACAGCTGGAGCTGCATCAAGGTCAGGTCCACGAAGTCGGCGCCCGGATCCGCGAGATCCTCGGCCACCTCGACTCCGCCCGGGACCGACTGCCGGGCATGCCAGTGCGCCCGCACCTGGTTCATCGCGATGGCGACGAGCCAGGAACGGAAGTTCTCGGGAGCACGCAGCCCGCCCAGCGCGTCGAGGGCGCGCAGCATCGTCTCCTGCACGACGTCGTCGACGTCGACCGAGCCGTTCAGCGCCCGCCCCACGACGTTGTAGACCAACGGGAGGTACGCGCCGACCAGGGCGTCCTGAGCCGCCGGCTCGCCGCCCCGGGCAGCGATCACCAGTGCCACCGACTCCGAGTTGCGCTCTGTACTCATCAAAACTTCCCTGTCCTCGACGCCGAACGATGCTGTCCGATACTTGGGAGATCGATCGGTGAGCCCGGGATAACAGTTCTTCGGACGCATGTTCCACGAGAGACTCACGGGACCGTTCGGGCGGCGCAATGGGGAAAGTCACATCGGCCTGAAAACCTTCACGACTCCCCGCCGGGAGCGTCCTGTTTGTGTGTGTTTTGACAGTTAAGTACAGCCGTATGCCGGTGAGTTATCAAATACCGTGACCTGTTCCGCCGATTCGGCGCCGCAACGCGCTGCGACGCCGAATCGTGCGCCCGTCTCAGGCCACGGCCAGCACCGGACCCCGCGCACCCAACAGAGCGCGTAGGGACGGGATTTGACGCCAGGTCAAGCCGAGAGCGAGGGCGGCGAATCGGAGAGTGACATGCGGGGCGCCCTGCGCCGCGTCACGTATCGCCTCCCATGCGGCCGGTTCGGTCCAGGGCAGCGCGGCTCGGGCGGGTGCCGACGGCTCCGCTGCCGCGACGCGCTCTCGGTCGAGCTCATGGATCTGCGTGAGCTCGGCCGAGAGGTCGGCGGCGGCCTCCAGGGTCGGCGGCAGTACGCCGAGCAGGTGGGCGGCGACCGTGTTGTGGGCGAGGGCATCGTCCAGGGTGGCGGAGTGGATGCGGGCGGACGCGTCCGTGAGCGGGATGAGGTGGTTCACCGTACGGATCGGTCCGCGTACGCCGTCGACGGCCGCCGCGAACAGGGCGGAGGCTTCCGAGGGGTGCCAGGACAGGGCTGCGCGGACCGCGGCCACGTCCTGCGCGAGCGGGGTGAAAGCGTCGCCGTCCAGCCGGTCCAGTACGTCGGCCTGGGGGATCTCCCCGTCGGCTCCGGGCCCGGCGACGTACACGGTGGCGGGCACCCCGGCGAGCCGGCAGGCGGCGAGGACCAGGGCGTCCACGAGGGGGCTGCACAGGGTGTCCTCGTCGCCGTGCGCGAGGACGTCGCCGCCGACGTCGACGATGCGGACGTGGTCGTGTCCGGTGTCCGCCAGGCGTCGGATCTGTTCGGCCAGTGCCGGCAGCCCCTGCCATGGGTCGAGCAGGGCCAGGCGTGCCGGCAGGTCGGCCGCCAGGGCGGGCAGCGTGGAGCCGGCGGGCGGGATCGGACGCGTGGTGGGGGCGATCACCGGCATGCCCGCATGGTGTGCGAGGCCGGCGAAGTGCACGGCCCCGAGCGGACCGGGGGTGGGGTCTACTTCGAGGCGTTCCCAGGCGTACGTGGCGATCGTGGTCTCGCCGAGGGGTGTGCCGGTGAGGACGCGGCCCACGGTCGCCGCGGTGATCGCGGTCCCCACGGGGTCCCCGCCGCCGCCCGCGGCGATGAACAGGTCGCTCACACCGTCTCCCGTGCGGTGCCGATACCGGTGATCCGCACCGGCGTCCCCATGTTCTTGCGCGCCCGCGTGTTCACCTCGTGGAGGCCCTCGTAGTACTCGCGGTCGAGCTTCTTGACGTGGTCGGAGTAGAACATCCAGGACAAGATGTCGCGGTACTTGAAGCCCTTGGGTGTGAGCTGGACGCGACGCGGGCCGACGCGGTGGATCAAGCCGTTGGCCTGGGCCGCGTCGAGGATCCGGTCCACCTCGGGGGCGATGGCGTCCAGGCCGAAGCGGTCGAGTTCGGACAGGTCGAGGTCGAAGGTGTCGAGCACGAGCCGTTTGCGGACGATCTCCTCCGGGGTGAGGGCGAATCCCGTCGTGGGCTGGAGGCGGTGGGCCCTGGCGTTCTCGATGTAGTCGGCGACCTCGCTCAGGGACGGCTTGACGCTGCCGGTCATGTAGTCGAGGACGGAGCTGTAGGAGCGGGCGCCGACACCGAGGCCGAGCAGGGGCACGCCGTGGAAGGTGAGGACCTTCTGCACGTACCCGCCGCGGCCGGGCTTCTTGTAGCGGACGGAGCCCTCCTGGACGTAGCCATGGGCGGTGAACACCTCGCGGGCGTAGTCGTAGCGCTCGTACAGCTCCGGCTTCCACATGTACTGGTACGCGCCGGTCCTGGAGAACCACGCGTCCGGTCGCACCGTGAGGAAGTAGGTGGAGATCGTCGTCGGGGCGAGCTTGGCCAGCTCGTCCACCGAGTGCCGCCAGGTCTCGGGGGTCTGCCCCGCGAATCCCATGATCAGGTCCGTCGACAGGTCCGGCAGTCCGCGTTCGTGGACGATCTCGACGGCCCGGCGGATGACGTCCTCGCCCGCCTGGCCCCGCCCCGCTTCGCGGATCTCCTGCGGGACCAGCGACTGGATACCGATGTTGGCGCGCGTCAGCCCCATGTCGAGGAGCCGGCCGAAGCCGTCGGGGTCGGCGACGATGGAGTCCGGGGTGGCCTCAAGGGCCACTTCCTCGACGGTGGAACGCCAGTTGGGGTAGATCTCGCCGAGGGTGGCGAAGATCTGCTCGAAGTGCCGGGTCGACAGCAGTGCGGGCGTGCCGCCGCCGATGTAGACGGTCCGCAGCCGGCGCGCCCGGATGATCTCCGCGTGGTCGCGGAGCTGCGTACAGAGCGCGTCGGTGTAGGCGTCGTACAGGTCCTCGTCGGTGGAGATGACGGTGTAGAGGTTGCAGAACCCGCATTTGTAGCGGCAGAACGGGACGTGCAGATACAGGTTGAGTTCCGGGACCGGGTGGTTGGCCAGGTCCCTCGCCCACACGTCGTGGACGTCCCAGGCGCCCTCGTCGAGCGGCCGGTAGGTGGAGCGGGGCGGATACGAGTACTGGTACGGGGGTATGACGCCCTGCTGGATGTACTCGGCGAGCTGGTCGTGCGGGCTGTTCACGAGGATGACTCCTTCGCACCATGCCGTTCGGTTGACCGTGCACCCCGATCCGAACACGCAACAATTTGTTGAAGCTATCGGTGTTGTGCACCAACTCCCACACCCCCGCGGGACGTCATCGTTGTGGCTTCGGCCAACTCGGGCCTGTCATCAGCAAGTTGTTTTCAGAGAACAGCCCGATGGACGGCGCGCCGCCGTGACCGATCCACTGGGTTCGTGGACAGCAGCGACGAGCCGGGCACGACCGGCGTGATGGTGATCGAGCCGATGGGCAATGCGGGACGCTTCCTCGCGGACGCAGTCGACCGCTTGGGCATACGGCTGTACGCGGCCACCGACGAGCGGGTGCACGCCGACTACGAGCCGTGGCTGGCCCGCGGCCTCGCCGGGGTGTGCCTGACCGAACTGGCCGACACCAAGCGCGCGTTGGACGACATGGAGGTGTTCTGCCGGGAGCATCGCATCGCAGGAGTCGCGGTCTGCTGGGAGTTGCTGACCCCGCTGGCCGCCCTGCTCGCCGCGCGCCTCGGGCTGCCGGGCAACGATCCGCTGCGCGCCAAGGCGGCCCGCAACAAGATCGTCATGGGGGAGGCGTTTCGCGCGGCGGGCGTGGCGGCCCCCGCGGAGGCGGTGGTCACCGGCGCCGAGCAGGCGCACGCCGTCGCCGTCTCCGGCCGGTTGGGGTGGCCGCTGGTCGTCAAGCCGGCCGAGCAGGGCGGCTCGTGGGGCGTGAGCGTGGTGGCGGGCCCGGACGGACTCGATGCCGCGGTGGCCGCCGCCGGGCGGTTCACCCGCGCCGAGCCGCACGGTCTGCCGCTGGACTCACGGGTGTTGCTGCAGAGCTATGTGCCCGGCGAGGAGTTCTCCGCCGACACGGTCGTGCACGAGGGCGTGCCCTATCCGCTGCCCGTGGTCCGCAAGGACACCACAGCGGGCACCTACCGGGTGGAGACCGGGCACTCCTGCCCGGCCGGCCTCGACCCGCGCACGGTACGGGCGATCCAGGACACCGCGGCGCGTGCGGCCCTCGCCGTCGGGGTGCGCAACGGCATCGCCCACACCGAGGTGAAGGTCCCTCCTGGCGGCGAGCCTGTCGTCATAGAGACCGGGGCCCGGCTGCCCGGCGACAACATCTGCGAGATCGTCGAGGCCGCGACCGGCGTCAGTGAAGCGGTCGCCTATCTGCAGGCCGTCACCGGGCAGCTGCCGCACATCGCGCCGACCCGCGAGGAGGCGGCCGCGCTGCGCTTTCTGCTGCCCGACCGGGCGGGCACGGTGGAGGACGTCCTCATTCCCGACGTGCCCGGCACCCACAGCCACATCGACATTCGTCCCGGACAACGGGTGCCCGAACCTTCCGACAGTTCCGGCCGGGTCGGGCACGTCGTGGCACGCGCCGCGTCCGTCGACGAGGCCCGCCGCCTTGCCGGCCAAGTGATCGCCGACTCCCTGGTGAAAGTGAGCTGATCCGTGCCCAGTCCCGTCCGGAAGATCGCGTTTCTGCGGTCCGTGGAGATCCGACGCGCCGACCCCTATATCCAGCGAACCGTCCGCGACCTGGCCCGACAGGGCATCGAGAGCTGCGTGTTCCACACCCACGGTACGGCTGACGAACGGGACTTCCCCGGCACGCGCCGCCGCCTCGACGCCGCTGTCACACCCGCCGAACTCGCCCACGAGGTCGCCGCGTGGGGCGCGGACGCCGCCGTGTCCATCTCCCTGCCCTGCGAGAACGCGCTGCGGGACGCCACCGTCAAGGCAATCCTCGACGCCCGGGGCATCCCCACGGTCATGACCCCGCTGCCGTCGACCCTGGCCCTGTGCGACAAGTGGGAGACCAAGCAACTCCTCGCCCGCGCCGGCCTGGACACCCCGCGTGGCGTCAAGGTCGACTCCGATCTGCTCGCCGGGCGCGGCGTGGCGTTTCCCGCCTACACGGACGCCCTGCGCGCCTCGGCCGCCGGCATCGGCTATCCGCTCCTGTCCAAGCCGTTGTGGGACTCCACCAGCATGGGGATCAGGGCGCTGCCCGACGCCGCCGCTCTGGATGCGTACCTCGCCGATCCGCCCGAGGTGTCCGCGGTGATCGAGGAGTGCGTGGGGGGAGCGCTGTGCTCGGTGGATGTGGTGGGCGAGCCGGGCAAGTACCGAGTACTGCCCGTGTGCTGGACCGGCACGGCGGGCACCGAGCCGGTGTTCACCTTCGCCGACCTGCGCTGGTGCGGGCCGCGGCCGCAGGCCGACGCCGATTTCGAACCCGTCGCGGCGAAGCTGATCGCCTTGTGCGAGGACCTCGGCGTCCACGGCTCCGTCAACGTCGACATGATCTACACCGGTTCCCGGTACGTGGTCCTGGAGATCAACCCCCGGATCGGCGGCGCCACCACACTGTGCTGCGCCGCCTCCACGACGAACACGTTCGACGCCCTGGCGGCCATGGCCCGCGGCCACTACAGCCCGGCCCCCGTGCGACGTACGGGATGGGCCATCGAGTTCCTCTCCCCCGAACGCCTGCCGGAGCGGGCACAAACGGAACTGACTGACCGTCTGGATCTGGTGACGGCCCACGAGTTGGTGATCGACGACACCAGTCACGGCGACATCGTCGTGTTCACGCTCGCGGAGGGCGACGAGCAACAGACCGTCAAGCAACTGGAGGAGCTGCACCGGACAGTGGGCTGGCCGCGTCAGGAGATTCTGGGCAAGATCCGGGCCCTGCTCACCCCATGACCGGCACCGTCACGCCCCGTGCGCCCCGTGGGTCCCGGCTGCGTCGCGTGCTCGGCATCCCGGCCACACGCGGACACGGCCGGTTCATCACCGGCAACCTCATCGACTCCCTCGGCAACGGCATGCTTCTGCCGCTGGGCCTGCTGTACTTCACGACCGTGCGCGATCTTCCCCTGGCCGCGGTCGGAGCGGCCGTCACCGCGGGCCAGTTGGCCGCCCTGCCCGTCGTCTTCGTCGCCGGCCGGGTCATGGACCGGCGCGGGCCCAGACGTCTCACCGTCATCGCCAATGTCGTCAGCGCGGCCGGTTTCCTCTCCTTCCTCCTCGCCGAGCGGCCCTGGCAGATCGCCTGCGCCTACCTTCTGGTGCAGTCCGGCATCAACTCCTACTACACGGCACAGCGCACGCTGATCCTGCACGCCGCACCGGCCGCGGAGACGCGCAGCTGGTTCGCCTTCACCGGCAGCCTGCGCAACATCGGCATCGGTGTGGGGGCGCTGTTGGCGGCAGGCGCGCTGGCACTGTTCGGCACGGACGCCCTGACGTGGCTCGTCGTCACGGCGGCACCGCTGTATCTGCTGGCGGCGTTCTGCTTCGCGCGCGTTCCGACGAGCCCGCCGCCCCAGTCCGTTCCGACAAGCCCGCCGCCGCAGAGCATCCCCGAAGAGCCGCCGAGCGAGGACCGGGCGGCACGCGCCAGGTCCGGCGCCGGCGACATGCGCCGATACCTGCTCCTGGTGACATGCAACATCCCCTTCGTCCTGTCCCAGGCCATGCTGTCGGTGCTCATCGCCGTGTACGCCACCGAGACACTCGGGCTGCCTGCCTGGTCCGCGAGCATCCTGCTCGTGGTGAACACCGCGATGGTCTCCACCCTCACCAGCCCGTTGACGGCACACGCCGCCCCCGTGCAGCCCCGGCACACCATGGCCCTGGGTCATGTCCTGCTGGTGTGCGCCATGCTGGCGTTCGCCGCGCCGGCGCTGCCCGACGCCGACCTGCCCGCATGGCCGGCACTGGTACTTGCGATCGTGCTGTTCAGCCTCGCCGAGATCTTCTACTCGCCGGCCGTCAGCGAGCTGTCCGTGACGCTCACCCCCGGCGCCGCCCGCGGCAGCAGGCAGAGCCTGTACCAACTCTCCTGGTCCGCGGGCAACATCGCCGCCCCCGCCCTGTTCACCGGCCTCCTCGACGCCCACGCCCTGCTTCCCTGGACCGTGCAGGGCGTGGCGTGTCTCCTGGCCCTTGCGGTGATCCCCGCCCTCAAGTCCCCTGCCGCGCAGGGCGGAAGGCAGCAGACATGAAGACCGAGATCGTCAGCAGCGTCCACGCCGTGCCGGCGGCGGACTGGGACCGGGTCGCGGAGCACGCGGGGGTGTACCTGTCGCACCGCTGGCTCGCCGGCGAGGAGAGCGACCCCACCGCGACCGTCTCGTACGCGCTGATCCGCGACCACGACGGCGCCCTGGCCGCGGCCGCGCCCCTGCACCTCGTGCACAACGAGCCCAACACCTACTACGAGCCCACACACCTGCCGCCCGGCGCGGAGAGGCCGCGTGTGATCGCGGGCGCCCGACGCGGCTACCACAGCACGCCGTTGACCGACCCGCGCCTTCCCGGCGATGTCGAGCTCCAGTGCCTGTCCCTGCTCCGCGATGCGGCACGCGACCACGCCGGCCGGCACGGGACCTCGCACTGGTGGCCCTATCTGACCGAGCCCGCCACGCGACGGCTCGCGCCCCTGTACGACACGCCCCCGCACCACATGGAGGACGACGCGACGATCCCGCTGCCCGGCGCCGGGTTCGACGACTACCTGGCGGCCCTGCCGTCCAAGCGCCGCGTGGCGATACGGCACGAACGTGCGGCATTCGAAGCGGCGGGGCTCGACGTACGTCGCCAGTACCTCATGGACTGTTACGCGGACGCCGGACGGCTGCTGGCGGCGCTGCAGCGATCCCACGGCCACGGTGACGACACCGACGCGATGACGGGCCTGCTGAAACGACAGGCCGACGCGATGGGCGAACGCGCCCGAGTCGTCGCCGCCTACGACGGTCCCCGCATGACCGGCTTCTGCCTCTACTACCACCAGGGCAGCACCACTTGGCTGCGCGCGGTCGGCATCGACCCCGAAAGCCCGGCTCCGTTCGCGTACTTCGCCCTCACCTACTACGAGCCGATCGAGGACGCGTACCGCCATGGCACGACCGCCTTGCACGCCGGGATGAAGGCGATCGAGGCGAAGCGGTTGCGTGGTGCGCGGGTCAGTGGGTTGTACGCGCTCGACGACACGCGGGCGGAGGGGCGTGCATGAGGTGCGCCGAGTCCCAGGCACTCGCCGTTGGGCGCTGAGGGCTTCGAGGACCTCCGACCGCGAGGGGCCCGGCGGCCGCCGAGCGCGGCACCCGGTACGACGATGCTCGCCATGAGGGTCATCCTGCCCCGCGGGGCGGGTGTCCGTACCGGCGCGGCGGCGACGCTCCCCTACCGGGTCGGACCGGTCTCCGGCACCGGCTGAGGCTGCGTCGGTGCCAGCTCCCGTTCCGCAACCACCCGAAACCCGTTCGGCGGGCGGCCGGTCAGGCGCAGGACGGTGTCGGTGGTCCGGTCCTCCGCTCCCCCTGCGATGGCGCGGTCCATGTCGGCCAGCATCGTGGCGAACTCCAGCGGGATCACCGCGGCGAGACGGTCGCGCATGTCGTCGTAGGTCAGGCGGTCGTGGGTGACGCGGCGGCCGGTGACCTGGGTGACGATCGCGGCGATGTCGTCGTGACTGAGTGCTTCCGGCCCGGTCAGGATCAGGTCCGAGTCGGGGGCGCGCTCGTCGGTCAGGGCGCGTACGGCGACGGCGGCGATGTCTTCGGCGTCGACGAAGCCGACCTGTCCGCCCCCGGCGGCGGTCCGGATGACGCCGTGGTCGCGGATGCTGTCGGCGTGGGCGTGGGTGCCGGTGAAGTTCTGCATGAACCACGAGGGCCGCAGCACCGCCCACTCGTCGAACAGGCCGGGCAGGGCCCGGTGCACCGCTCCCACCGCCGGGCCGCCCTCGGGGATCGCCGAGGAACTCAGCAGTACGGCACGCTCCACACCGCAGGCGCGGGCCTGCCGGAGGAAGGGCAGCATGACCGCGGCCGGGTCCGGATCGCCGATCGGCGGCACCAGGTAGACGCTGTCGGCCCCGGTGAGGGCGGCGCCGAAGGTGGCGGGGTCGTACCAGTCGAAGCGGACCGGTTCGGTGCCCGGCAGCAGGGTGGCTCGACGGCTCGCGGCCTTGACGCGGTGGCCGGCGGCGATCAGCTGTGCGGCGGTACGGCTGCCCGTGGTGCCGGTGGCGCCCATGACCAGGGCGGTGCGGGTGACGGTCATCGGGCGCTGCTCCCGGTGAAGTCCACGCCGGATGCCTGGACCGCCAGGGGGTTCCAGTAGTCGCGGTAGGAGGTGAAGCGACCGTCCTGGACGGTCACGACGGCGATGTAGGTCATCTCGAAGGCGCCTCCGGTCTCGACCACACGGCCCACCCCGCGCATCTCGACCACGATGGTCCCGGCGTCGGTCGTCTCGTGGATCCGCAGGTCGGGGAAGTCGTGCAGGTCGATGTGGTCCGGGTAGTCCCGCATGTGGTCGGCGACGGCCTCCCGGCCCTCGAGTCGCGCGGGCCAGGCCGTGGGAGCGAAGGGGAACTCCATGACGCCGTCCTCGGCCCAGAGGCCGACCCAGGCGGGAATGTCCTTGTCCAGCAGCAGCCGCAGGCTGTGGCGGTACAGATCTGCCGGTGAGGTGGTTGCGGGCATGGGCGTGTCCTCCCGTACGATACGGACCAGCGGTCCGCTTCTTCCGTGAACGATACGGACCACCGGTCCGCTTTTCAAGCGGAGGAGCGACGGAGGAGCAACGGAGGAGTCCCATGCCGACCCCCATGGCCGAACGCAGGCCCCGCAAGGACGCGACCCGCAACCGGGCAGCGGCCTTCGCGGCCGCCGACACGCTCTTCGCCGAATGCCGGAGCCCCGACGAGGTCACCATGGCCGACATCGCGGCAGCGGCCGGCGTCGGCAAGGCGACCCTGTTCCGCGCCTTCGGTGACCGCACGGGCCTGATCCACGCACTGGTGAGCGCGCGACTCGAACCCCTGAGGATCGCCGTGGAAGAGGGCCCTGCGCCGCTGGGCCCGGCCACGCCGCCCCTTGAGCGCGTACCGGCCCTGCTCGACGCCGTCCTGTGCTTCAAGCTCGACAACCGGCATCTCGCACTGGCACTTGAGACAACCGGTGCCGACAGCCCCTACCACGCGGACCACTACGAGCACTGGCACTCCCTGCTCCGCGATCTCCTGGACCGCGTCCCGGGCGTGTCCGGCAGCGACTTCGCCGCCCACGCGCTGCTCGCCGCCACCCGGGCCGACCTCGTCGAATACCTGGCCGGGGCGAAGGCGGTGCCACGCGAGGAGCTGCGCGTGCAGCTGGCGAGGTTCACTGCCGGAGTGCTCGGCAGCGGCGCGTGAAGCGGTCCGGACGTCAGCGGGTCAGCGGGCCACTGAGTTCGCCCCCGCCTGCGCGAACTTCTCGTCCAGCGCGCCGGACGGAGCGCCCGCGACGCCGATGCCGGCGATGGGCGCGTTGCCGGCCGCGACGGGGACGCCGCCCGCGAGGAACAGGGTGCCGGGGATGTCCTTGAGGTTGGGGGCCTGCTCCAGGCGCTCGGCCAGCTGGGAGGTGGGGGCGTTCCAGGAGACCGCGGTGTACGCCTTGCGCTCGGCGGACTCGTAGGACTGCGGGCCGGCGCCGTCGCCGCGCAGGGTGACGATGGTGTTGCCGTTGCGGTCGACGACGGCGACGGTGACGCGCTGGTTCTCCTTCTCGGCGGCGTCTAGCGCGGCCTGTGCCGCCTTGGTGGCGGCGTCGATCGTGAGGTGGGTGGAGGTGGTGGTGGCCCGGGCGGGCGCGTTGGCCGAGGTGGCGGTCGCGGGCGTCGCGGCGGGCGCCGAGGCGTTGGCGGACACGGCACCGAAGCCGGCCAGGGCGACGACGGCGAGCACGGCACCGCCGGTGGCGACGCGAGCGCGGCGGGAGAACTTCTTGTGCACGGGGTTCATGGGTCGGTCCACTCCTTCGGCGGGCGGGCGGCCCGGTTGCCGCCCCGCTTCGTCCGCTCTCCACCCTCGGCCCGAAACGGGGCCCGGACCGTCGACGTTCCGGCTGCGTGGGGGCAGCGCGACGGACGACGCCGGGGTCATCCGATCGGTTGACCTGCCCGGGCCGGGCGCCGGGTCACAATGGAGGTGTTTGCCCAGTTCAGCGGGCGTGAGCAGGAAAGGAGGCGGACCCAGGATGCCGAACCGGTCCTACGAACCGAGCACCGTGGACACCCGGTGGCTCGGCGTCGTGATGCACGCGGCGTTCTTCCTGCTGCTCGGCGGAGCGCTGGCCCGGTTCGTGCTGCGGCATCCCGGCGAACCGCGTACTCCCTGGATCATCGCGCTGTGCGTCGTGCTCGCCGTCCTGCATCTGCTGGGCCCGAGGACCGGCGACACGCGCCCCAAACTCACGGGGCGGCAATCGGCCTGGCTGGCGCTGGTCGTCGTGGTGTGGATGGTCCTGGTCGTACTCGCGCCCAGCTTCGCCTGGTGCGCGGTGCCTCTCTTCTACACCGGTCTTCGCACGCTGCCGGCCCGCGCGGCTCTGGTGCTCGTGGCGGTCCTGACCGTCTTCGTCGTCGCCGCGCAGGTACAGCTGTCGGGCCGCTTCGACCCGAACCTGGTCCTCGCGCCGCCCGCCGTCGCCGCCCTCGCCACCGCCGTCTTCCTCCAGATGGAACGGCACACCGCGCGCCAGCGCGTCCTGATCGACGACCTGATCCGCACCCGCCACGAACTCGCCGCCTCCGAACGCCGCGAGGGCACTCTCGCCGAACGCCAGCGGCTCTCCATGGAGATCCACGACACGCTCGCCCAGGGCCTGTCCAGCCAGCAGATGCTGCTGCAGGCGGCGGACCGGGTGTGGGACACCGAACCGGACAAGGCCCGCGCCCATGTGCGCACCGCCGCGTCCGTCGCCGCGCACAACCTCGCCGAGGCCCGGCGCTTCGTACACGACCTGGCCCCCGCCGACCTCGCCGGCGGTGGCCTCGATCAGGCCCTGCGCACGCTGGCCGGGCGGGAGTCCGGCGCCGACCTCTTTGTACGCGTCCACGTCGACGGTGCCGAGCGCCTCCCGCAGTTGCCCGACCGCGTCCAGTCCGCCCTGCTGCGCATCGCCCAGGGCGCCCTGGCCAACGTCCGCGAGCACGCCTGCGCGAGCAGTGCCGCCCTCACCCTGACCCTCCTCGACGACGAGGTCGTCCTGGACGTCTCCGACGACGGCCACGGCTTCGACCCGGCCGCAACTTCCGACTCCCCCGGCGTCGAACGCGGCCACGGACTGCCCGCCATGCGGGCCCGGCTGCGCGCGCTCGGCGGAAGCCTCACCGTCGACTCCTCGCCCGGCGAGGGCACCGTCCTGTCCGCGGCCGTTCCCCTGGAGGCGCCCCGATGACCCCCGACCGTGCTGCCGTACGCATCCTCGTCTGCGACGACCACGCCGTCGTACGGGCCGGCCTGCTCGCGCTGCTCGACAGTGCGCCCGACATCGAGGTCGTCGGGGAGGCCGGCACCGGCGAGGAGGCGCTCGCGCTGGCCGCGAAACTCGCACCGGACGTGGTGCTGATGGATCTGCAACTGGGCGAGGGCATCGACGGCGTGGAAACCACCCGCCGCCTGACGTCGGCCCCCGGCGCCTCCCCCCACGTCCTGGTCCTGACCACCTACGACACCGACGCCGACATCACCCGCGCCATCGAGGCGGGCGCCACCGGCTATCTGCTCAAGGCCGAGCGCCCCGACGAACTCTTCGCCGCGATCCACGCCGCCGCCGAGGGACACCCCGCCCTGTCCGCGCCGGTGGCGGGCCGCGTCATGGCCAACCTCCGACGACCCCGCCCCACCCTCACCGACCGTGAGCGTGACATCCTCACCCAGCTCGCCCGCGGCATCGGAAACCGCGACATCGCGCGCGCCCTGTTCATCAGCGAGGCCACCGTCAAGACCCACCTGCGCCGCATCTACGACAAGCTCGGCGTCGACACCCGGGCAGGCGCGGTAGCGGTAGCGAAGGAACAGCGTTTGCTGCCGTGAGGGGAGCCGGGCCTGCCGCGGCACGTGCGCACGTCATCGGACGGCTCAAGGGTTGACGCTGCTGAGGAAGATCCCCCACTCGCTCTTGAAGATGTCGGCGCCCTCGGCACAGATGCTCTCGGCCTCTGCCCGAAGCGGCGGCGGAGGGTCCGCCGCGTCGCTGAGTCCGTAGCAGGGAATCGGGTCACGCAGCCGGTCGATGCCGTCCTGGACAGCGCTGGTGGTGAGGAAGACGTCGCTGTACAACACATCCGCGTACTCGGGCTTCTTGACCCGCAGCCGTCGTGCCGTGTCGGCGGCGACGTTCTCGGCCGCGGTGAGCGCAGCCCCGCAGCGCCTGTCGTCCAGTGAAGTCGTCCTCGTGCACTTGTCCAGGTCGACGTCCGGGTAAGCGTCGGTCGCGGCATCGTAGGCGGCCTTGATGTCCCGCGTCAGCTGCGATGTCGTTGCGGACGCGGAGGAGTCCGGGACGGCTGAAGCGGTGGCCGACTCCGACGACCTCGCCGGCGACGGCGTCGGCTCGGCAGGCGCCGGATCGCCACTGCACGCGGTAAGCAGCACTCCGGCGGCCACAGCCAGCGGCAACGGCCACGTCCGCCTGATCGCATCTCGTCCCGAGAACATGCCGCGATCGTAGGGACGACCCGCCGGGAGGGGTCCCGACTCCGCTGCCGCAAGCGGCGACACGCACCGGGTTCGAGCTTCGGCGGACCTCGTGGCGGCGGCCGACGGGGTGCCGGTGTTCTCGTCCGACGTGCCGGTCACCCCTGGCCGCTGCCCGCCGACACGCACCACATGGTGCAGGACGACGAGCTGCTGACGGAGTTCGCCACCCGACCCGGCCACCGTACGGAGGCGGTGCGAGTGCCCCTTGTCCTGGGACCGGGTGAGGAGGCGTGGCTCCACGTCGACCTGCGCTCGTCCCCGGACGGACACCTCGTCCGGCCGGACGCCACACAGGTGCGGGTGACCGGATGGGCCGGCGGTGCGTGCGTGGGCCGCGTCCGGGTCGGCGACCGGCCCGCCTTCTCGGGCGGGGCGCAGAAAGGCTGAGGGGGTGGGGGCGTGCGGCACTACCCCAGCGGGTCCGCTTCGACCGACTCGTCGACTCGTTCCGCCACCCAGGCCAGGAAGGCCTGTACGTCGTTGGCGGGCAGTGCGCCCGCGGCAGTGCGGGAGGGGCGTTCGTAGCTGTGCAGTGCGGCCCGCAACAGCGGACGGAAACGTTCCTCGGCTGCCGCGACCGCCTCCGCCGCCCGGCGCTTGGCCTGCCAGCGGCCCGTACGGCAGAACTGCACGGAGCGGCAGCCGTTGAGGACCCGGTTGTCCGAGAGATGCCCTTCGCCGGCACTGTGCTCCCGGACCGAGGCACGGAGCGCCCTGAGCACGTCGGCGCGTGCGGGCTCGGCGATCATCTCCCGCGCCGGCCTGCCGTACAGCACACGGCCGGCCTGCCGGGCGACGGAACGGTCGATGACGTACCAGAACGCGGGCGACTCCGACGGGTCGAGGCTGGCCCGTTCGGGCAGGAGCGGCCCCGTGTTGAGGTCCAGCAGGTACCCGGCCTCGCCGGAAGGCCGGGCCGCGAAGTCGCGGTCGTAGACGACGAGTTCAAGTCCCGTCGCGGGGCAGGGCAGGGCGGGGTGGGCCAGTGCGGCGGCCAGCTCGGGGAGGGCTCGGCCGGGGTGCGCTCGGCCGGGGAGGGCGCCGTCCACGACCACCGTCACGTCGACGTCGCTGCGTCCGTGCCGGTAGTCGCCGAGCGCGACGGAGCCGACGGCGATGACGCTCACCAGGTGAGATCCGCACAGGGCATGCGTGCGGTGGACGACCTCCTGGAGGTAGGGACGCAGTTCGTCCGGGACGGAGTACGGGTCCACGAGAGTCCGGGTCATACCGTCAGTGTCCGCCCAGGCCGGAAATCGACGAATGCCCGAGAACCTCCGCACCGGGCTTCGCGCCACGGCTCCCGGCACATCCGGAATCACGCCAATATCAGCATCAGACACCTCGCGGGCGACGGGCACTTCGCCGCGCCCCGCAGACGGCCCGTCCCGCCTCTTGCCGTGCACATATGCACCCTCAGCAGGGGCTTCACACAGCCGCCGCATGCCCATTACACGAGGCACACATTCGGCCTGCCGATGACCGGAGGGCCCTTCGAGGGGCAGACGACGTGCGCGCCGGATGCCTAGCCTCCCGGGCCATGCGATCACCACGTATGAGACGCCTGGGTCTCTCCGCCGTCCTCGGTCTCCTGCTCGCCGTGTTCGGCCTGGCCCCCAGCGCGAGCGCCGACCCGGCCCCGGCCGCCCTGACGTTCACCGCCGACTCCGCCACCACGACACCCGGCGGCACGGTGCAACTCTCGATGACGCTGACCAACAACAAGACGTACGACGTCCTGTTCGTCTACCAGACGATCGAGCCGACGTGGCTCACCACGCAGCGCCCCGACCTGAAGTACAGCTTCACGGGCTGCACCCTCGCCACCGCCGCCGGCAGCACGCCCTGCGCCGGCACCGGGCCCAGCAACCTCGGCCAGAACTACGGCGCCACCATCCCGCCCGGCCAGAGCCGCACCGTCACGCTGACCCTCCAGGTCGCCGCCGACTCGGGCTGCAACGGCAACATCGGCTTCTACTCGTACTACTACGCCGAGTTCAGCGACGCGACGAACGCCAGCGGCGGTCCGGTCTTCACGCCGGAGACGCGCGTGCTCTGCGCCTGACACCCGTACAACCCGCCGACGCCCCGTGCAGGTTCCTTCCTGCGCGGGGCAAGACGGCGGCATCACGAGGTGCCGGACGTGCACCGGGCCATGGCCGGCGCCCCTTTCGGCCGGCCGTCACTGAACGGTCGACGGACCGTCCGGAACCCCCAGCAGCGCCAGATGGGCAAGGTCACCGGGCGGTGGCGTGCTCACCGACCAGAGGGGCGCCGGACTCCCGTCGGCGACGGCGGCCGGGGCGTCGGTCAGGTTCATCCGCTCGCGCAGCCGGCCGTAGAAGTCCATCGGTCCGAGCCGTACGGCCCGCAGCCGGCGCGGCGCCGCGTACACGCCGATCCAGTCTCCCGGGTCCAGAACGCCCCGCACCTGTCCGTCGATGCTGACGGCCGCCGGTCCCGACCGTTCGAGGACACGCAGTCCGACGGCCTCGTTGGGAGCCGTGACGATCGACCGGTCGAACGCCATGTGCGGGGCGACCGGCGTGAAGACGAGGGCCTCGGCGCGCGGCGAGACGACGGGCCCGCCGGCGGCGAAGCTGTAGGCGGTCGAGCCGGTCGGGGTGGCCACCAGCAACGCGTCGGCGGAGTAGGCGGCCAGGAGTCTGCCGGAGATGTACACGCCGACCGACACCTGGCGGTCCCGGGCCAGCTTCTCCAGCACGACGTCGTTGAGCGCGGTCACGTCGAGGGGGACGCCCCACTCGTCGTTGATCTCGCAGTCCGGGCGCACCGGAGGCGGCGGCAGGAGCGGGCCACGGCCGTACCGCACCCATTCCTCCAGACCCGCCGGCACTTTCAGGGGGCAGGAGGCGCGCATGGCGAGCAGCATGCGCGTGTCGAGCCTCAGCCGGTCCTCGCGCACCGCGTCCAGCGCGGCACGCACCCCGGACGCCGGCACCTCCGTCAGAAAGCCCACCCGCCCGAGATCGACGCCCAGGACCAGGGCGTCGTTCTGCGCGGCCAGCCGGGCGCCGCGCAGGAAGGTGCCGTCTCCGCCCAGGGTGACGACGAGGTCGGGATTGCCCGCGGCCTCGACCTCCGCACGGGCACCGCGGCGGTGCCCGTCCTCGCCCCACACGTCGATGTCCGTGCACCGCACGGCGTGCGCCTCACACCATGCTCGGACCACCCGAGCCGCTTCGACGGCCTCCGGACGTCCGCCGTGCACGACCAGGCCGAGCCGGTTCAACGTCATCTCCGCCTCCAGGGCATCTCGTCCGGTCGGCCGACGGCTGCCGGCCGGCAAGCCGACCCATTCGAGCATCCCTGCATTGCACCGGCCCCGCACGCGCGGTCAGCCGGCCCCGCACGCGCGGTCGGCGGCCGAGGAGGAAGGCACCTCGCTTCCTGGCCCCTGTGCCTCGGCGGCGAGCCGTTCAGTCTTCGGCGGTCAGCTCGGCCTCCGCTCTCGTGAGGGCCGCCTGGTGACCGAAGAGTCCAGGTAGGCCGCCCGAGTGCAGGAATACGGTGCGCCGGCCGGGGCGGATGTCGCCGTCCTCGACGGCTGCGGCGAGGCCCGCCATCGCGCGCCCGGTGTAGACGGGATCGAGCACGAGACCTTCGGTACGTGCGGTGAGGGTCAGCGCGGCCATGACGGGCTCGGTCAGTGCGGCGTATCCGTCGCCCACCTGGTCGAACCTCACTCTGAGCGCTTCCGGAGCCTGGTGTGTGCCGGACAGCCCGGAGACGAGGGTGGCCACGGTCCCGACAGGGTCGGGGACGGCGCCGCAGTGGACGCCGAGGACGCGCTCGGCACCCAGTGCGCCGACCAGGCCGGCCATGGTCCCGCCGGAGCCCAGTGCGACCACGACGGTGGAGATGTCCGGGGCCTGCGTGAGGAGTTCACGCCCGCACTCCTGATAGCCGCGCGCACCGGTCACGCTGGAACCGCCGAAGGGGATCAGCACCGGGATCTTGCCCCGCTTGCGTAGCTGCTGCTCCACCTGAACCGCCGTGGCGGCGAGCGCTTCGCCGCCTGCGGACCCCGCCCAGACGACCCTGGCGCCGAAGAGCCCGTCCAAGGCCAGGTTTCCGGACGCCGACGATCCGGGTGTGCCGGCGAGCACGAGTACGGCACCCAGGCCCAGCCGGGCCGCAGCGGCCGCCGTCAGCCGCGCGTGATTGCTCTGCGGCGCGCCTGTGGTCACGAGGGTCGTCGCGCCGTCGGCCAGCGCCGCGCCACACAGCCACTCGAGCTTGCGGATCTTGTTTCCGCCGCCGCCCAGGCCCGTGAGATCGTCCCGTTTGACCCACAGGTCGTCCGGCCCGAGACCGAGCGCGCGGGCCAGGCGCGGCACGGGCTCGAGCGGGGTCGGCCAGGTGCCGAGCGAGGCCGGTTGTGGGAATCGGCCGTCGGAGGTCATGCGCACCACCCTTGTCGGGACTCTGCGGGAACGCCGGCAGCGTTGCCGGCGAGTTCCATCCTGCCCGGCCCGAAATCGTTCGGCGGCCGATCGAGCGGGCGGGCCGGTGACGGGATCGAACCCGGCGACGGCACCCGCTGATCCGAGCCCGCCCGGTGCCTGCAGCGCTTCGGCCGACAGGGCATCGGGCGGGCTCGTCCGCCTCAGGGGGCGTGGTGCGGCAGGCGTCAGTCCACGATCAGTTCGGCGCCGGCCGCCGTTGCCCGCCCGACGAGCGCGCCGCCGAAGTTCCCCTCGACCTCCGCCTTCTCCGCCGCGTCCGGGTACGGGTTCGTGCACGCGGTACCGGCGCTGGAACCGGACATCAGACTGGAGCACGGTCCGGGCTTGCGGTCGGGCAGGCCCAGGATGTGCCCGAGTTCGTGGGCGGAGATGCGGATCGTGTCGTAGCCCTGGTCGACGGCCTGGCGCCCGATGTAGACGGTGCCGTTGCCCAGCGTGGTGGGCAGGGCGCGCGGCCAGCCGTTGTCCGCGAGGACCCGTATGTTCGCGCGCTGCCCGGCGCCGGCCGGCCGCAACTCGACGGCGTCGACGCTCTCGTTCCAGATCGCCGCGCCCCGGTCGACGGCGCTCCTGAACTCCGCGGAGCCGCTGGCGTCGTAGGTGAGGACACGGGCTGCCAGGGTGGTGTCCGCCTCGTCGAGCGGACCGGCCACCGCCTGGCCACCCATCAGGGACAGGGACACCACACAGGCGGCGGCCAGTCCGCCGGTCAGCCTACGTACGTGCATGATCGACCTCCTCGTGGGGGAAGGGGAGTCGTGCTCATGACATTCCCTGATCCATTGCCCAACGGGAGTGGATGTGAATCCGTCAAACCCGAGGCGGTCGCCGACCTGTTTCCGGCTCGTGCGGGTCACGCTCTTCTTCTCGCCCGCCGTGTCGCGTCGCCGGTCACGCGATGAGTGTCGTCCTGGTTGCCAGTCTGTATTTCCAGCAGGCGTCACCCGCACTCAAGGAGACCATCATGACCGCGACGTACACCTTCGACGTCTTCTCCAGCCTCGACGGCTACGGCGCCGCCGGCGGCGACTGGACCGGCTACTGGGGCAAGCAGGGCCCCGAGCTCCTCGACCGCCGCCTGGCCCTGTACGGCGAGGAGCAACGGATGGTCTTCGGGGCCAACACGTACCGGCTGTTCGCGCAGATGATGGCGGCAAGCACCGAGGAGTCCGAGGTGCGTGACCCCTGGGTCACGCGGATGCGGAACATGCCGACGACGGTCGTGTCGACCAGCCTGGAAGGACCCCTCGACTGGCCCGACGCGACCGTCGCGAGCGGCGACGCCGTCGACGTCGTCGCGCGGATGAGGGAGGAGTCCGACGTACCGTTGCGCTCGCACGGGAGCCTGTCGATGAACCGTGCGCTGATGGCCGCCGGCCTGGTCGACCGCGTCCAGGTGACCCTCTTCCCTGTGATCACCGGCCGGACCGGGCTGGACCCGATCTTCCAGGGTGCGGCCGACTTCGACCTCGAACTGATCGAGCACCGGACCCTCGACGGCCACATCCAGGAGCTCATCTATCGCCCCACGCTGCATGCCTGAGCCCGTCCGGGCACCCCATCCCGTCAAGGGGCCGAGCGTCACGGGAGTTCCGCCATCACCGCTGCGGGCGGCACTCGCGGTCGCACAGCCGGCTACTCGGGCCACTCCGAGTTCTTGATGACCGCCACGAAGTCGCCGCGTACGAAGCCGGGCGAGAAGTGGGCCAGCACGTCCGCCTTGACGTGGCACCCGAAGTGGCCCTGGTCACCCGGGGTGTGGAGCTGGACGTCCTGGGCATCGGCTACCACGCCGTCTGCGACGAGCAACGCGCGGCCGATGTGCAGGGGGATCTCCGGGGTGGTGTGCAGGGCGATCGCCGCCCAGACCCGGTCGGCCGGCCCGCCGGTGACGCCGTGGGCCTGCAGGAAGCGGCGGGCCTCGTCGGCACCGTCGATCTCGAAATGCCGGTCGGTGCGCCGGAAGCGCTCGGTCAGCCCCAGGTCGTGGAACATCACCCCCACGTACAGCAGTTCAGGATCGACGCGCAGCCGCTGCTCCCGCCCGCGCAGCGCCCCGAACAGGAACACCCGCCGGGAGTGGTCGTCCGTCTCCACCCGCCCACCGCTGCCGACGGGCCCCGGACGCGGCCGGCGCCTCCGCCCGCGGCACGGCCGGTGAACCGGTTCTCGCCCTGTACGGCCGTGTTCCGGTGGACTCGCTGAAGCTCGACGGCGACCGACGTGTGTCCGACCTGCTCCCGGCCTGGGAGCCGGAGGACCAGGACGTCACGGTGTCCTGCCGTCGCCCTCCAGCATGCGTTCGAGGCGATCGAAACGCTCGTGCACGGCGTGGGTCACCTCCGCGTACGTCTGCTCCATCGCTTGCTCCGCCTCGTGCATGCGGTGGTGTCGGCGTTCCTCGTCCCGTCCCACGAACCAGGTGGCCAGGGCCGCGGTGACCATCCCGTAGGCGGTGATCCCGACGACCATCACCACGACCGCGATCAGCCGCCCCCACAACGTCACCGGATAGTAGTCGCCGTACCCGACCGTCGTCGCGGTCTCCACCGACCACCACAGCGCCCGCGGATACGAGGTCAGCCGCGCCCCGGGCGCACCCCGCTCGGCGGACACCACGAGGCCCGAACCCACCAGGATCACGACCGCGAGGACGACCGTCGCGGCTCCGGCCGCCCTCACATGCAGCGAACGCCCCTGACGGCCCGACAGCAGCTCGACCACCCGGGCCAGGAAACCGGGAAACATACCCCGCATCCTGCGCCACACCCCAACCGGGCCCCACGAGAACGCGCCGCGGGACAAGAACCCCGACCCGAACAGCGGCCCCGGTCGACGGGCAGGCGACACAGCCGGACCTGAACGGCGCCACGGCCCCGGAGCGACTGACGTATCGCCGCCGAGGAGGACCACCGCGTTCCGGCGAAGCCGACAGCCGGTATGCCCAAGGGAAAATCCAGTTCATCAGTCTGCAAACCGGTCACCGGATCGGTGTAATCGGCACGGATGGCGGGCCGCCCATGGATCTAGCGTCGGAGTGCACGGGGTCACACAGGCCAGAAAGGCATCCACGTACTCATGTCCGTCCCGCAAGCCGACGCCCTCCCCGCAAGCGAGTCCGACACCTCCACCTCTTCACCCCACCCCGGCCACCCGTCCACCGACACCCTCGTGCTGCCGGTCGACGAACTTCCCGAGTCGGCGTCGTCGCCCGAACTGGTCGGCCGCCGCGTGCGGGACGAGCTGATGCTCGACGGCAATGCCCGGTTGAACCTCGCCACGTTCGTGACGACATGGATGGAGCCACAGGCTCAGCAGTTGATGGCGGAGACCGCGGAGAAGAACCTCGCGGACCGCGCGGAGTACCCGCAGATCACGGCGATGGAGGAGCGCTGTGTGCGGATGCTGGCCCGGCTCTGGCACGCGCCCTGCCCGGAGCAGGTCCGCGGCTGCTCCACCACCGGCTCCAGCGAGGCGGCCATGCTCGGCGGACTGGCGCTCAAACGCCGCTGGCAGGACCGCCGGCGCACCCAGGGCAAGGACACGACCCGCCCGAACATCGTCATGGGCGCGAACGTCCAGGTCTGCTGGAAGAAGTTCGCCAACTACTTCGAGGTCGAGCCCCGTTTCGTCCCGATGGAACCGGGCCGCTACCACCTCACCCCCGACACCCTCACTGCCCACTGCGACGACAACACGATCGGCGTCGTGACCGTCCTCGGGTCCACCTTCGACGGCTCCTACGAGCCCGTTGCGGACATCTGCGTGGCCCTCGACGGGTACCAGGCCGCCACCGGCACCGACATCCCCGTCCATGTCGACGGGGCGTCCGGCGCCATGGTGGCCCCATTCCTCGACCCGGGTCTCATGTGGGACTTCCAGCTCGAACGCGTCGCCTCCATCAACACCTCGGGACACAAGTTCGGGCACGTCTTTTCCGGTCTCGGGTGGGCCCTGTGGCGCAATGCCGAAGCCCTCCCCGACGACCTGGTCTTCGAGGTCGACTACCTCGGCGGCCGCTCCCCCAGCTTCACCCTCAACTTCTCCCGCCCGGGCGCCCACGTCGTCGCGCAGTACTACAGCTTCCTCAGGTACGGCTTCGAAGGACTGCGCAACCTGGCAGCGAAGAACCGCACGACAGCCCGCCTGCTCGCCACCCGCATCCAGGCCATCTCCCCCTACGAACTGCTCACGGACGGCTCCGAACTCCCCGCCTTCGCCTTCCGCCTGACACCCGGCACGCCGGGCTTCACGGTCTTCGACGTCGCCCAGGCGATGCGAGCACGAGGCTGGCATCTGCCCGCCTATGCCTTCCCCGCCCCCTGCCAGGACATCTCCGTCCTGCGCCTGGTGGTACGCACCGGGTTCACCGCCGAACTCGCCGCAATGTTCATCGCCGACCTGACGGAAGTCACCAAGCAGCTCCACACCACGTACTGACACCCGACCGGTGCGGGCGCGGAACGTGAACGCGCACGAGGGTGTCGTGGCAATGCTCGGCCCGGCGCCGAGCTGTGCGGGGATACTTCTCCGGTGCTGTTGACATGGATCGCCGAGGTGGCGGACGAGCCGCTGGTGCTGGAGCCGACCGACCGGCGGGTGGAGCGGGAAACCAACACCTGGTCGCTGAGTGCGGAAGCCGAGGACAGAGAGGCATTGTCCGTGTCGGAGGTGGTCTCCGCCTTTGAGCGGACCGCCGACGGCCTCCGGCGCCGTATCCGCGAGATGGGCTTCGCGGGGATGGCGACGTTCTACGTGTGGCACGACGAGCAGGCTGGGCAGCTCCGGTGCTCAACCGGGTCGGTGACCGCTGACGAACTGCCTTTTGGCGGCGCCTATGTGCCTTGCGGCGATCTCGGCGCTGTGGTCGAGGGCTTCCTGAGCCAGCGGGAGCCGGGCGTGGTCGCCTGGTCGGACCTTGCGGAGGGGCGCGACCAGCCCGAGCAGACCGCGCCAGAGCCAGCGGCCGCACCCTTCCCCGTCTGGGTGCGCAGCGTCGGATCGCTCTCACACTGACCGTAATCACACGCAGCTGGTCTATACCAAGCGGCGCTGTCTCAGTATCCTCATCCGTAGCGAGCCAATCAGCGCACCGTTCTCTCCCCCCACCAGGTTGCGTGCTGACGCGAGCGGCGCCCCACGACACGCCCCGGCAGCCGCGTGACCTGCCGATTCACCGCCTCTAGGAGGATCTCGGTGAGTGTTCGCACCAGAAGCACGGCGATCATCGGCACCGTCTGTCTCGTCGCTACCTTCGCCTTGACCGCGGCGTCGGCCGACGAGCCCGCCTCGCCGCGGCAAGCGGCGAAGGTCACCCTCAAGAACGTGGCCAGGGCCCAGAATCCGACGGCCGGCGCGGCCGGTCCCGGCGGGAAGCTCTGGATCGCCGAACGCCCGGGCACCGTAAGGGTCCTGGACAAGAACGGGCTCAGTCGGCCCGTCCTCGACATATCCGCCGAGACCACCACCGACGGCGAACGCGGGCTGCTGGGCATCGCGTTCGACAAGAGGTTCGCGCACTTCTACATCTCGTTCACGAACCTCGAAGGCACCAGCACCGTGGACGAGTTCGCCGTACGGAACGGCAAGATCCAGCCGCAGACCCGGCGTACGGTCATCACCCAGACGCAGCCCTACGCCAACCACAACGGCGGCGACATCAAGTTCGGCCCCGACGGCTACCTCTACATCGCGCTCGGCGACGGCGGCTCGGGCGGCGACCCGCACGGCAACGGGCAGAACCTCGACACGCTGCTCGGCAAGCTCCTGCGGATCGACCCGAGGGGCGGCACGCCGTACGCGATCCCGTCGGGCAACCCGTTCGTGAACGACCCGAACGCGAAGGACGAGATCTGGGCGTACGGGCTGCGCAACCCGTGGCGGTTCTCCTTCGACTCGGGCACGGGCGACCTCTTCATCGGTGACGTCGGCCAGAACGACTGGGAGGAGATCGACTGGGCCCCGGCGAGCAGCAAGGGCGGCGAGAACTACGGCTGGGCCCGGATGGAGGGCACCCATCCATTCCGCGGCGGCACGGAACCCGCGAACCACGTGCCGCCGGTCCACGAATACGACCGCGCGAACTTCGGCTGCTCGGTGACCGGCGGCTTCGTCTACCGGGGCAAGGCGATCCCCGCCCTCAGGGGCCAGTACGTGTACAGCGACTACTGCGACGGCACCGTCCGCTCACTGCAGTTGAAGAACGGCAAGGTGACCGCCGTGAACGACCTCGGAGTCAACGGCGGCGAGGTCATCTCCTTCGCGCAGGGCGGCAACGGCGAACTGTACGTGCTCGCGATCGGCGGCAGCGTCTTCCGTATCGACCCGGCGTAACGGCTAACGGACGGAGAACCTTGCCCGCGGACGCAGGAGTGACTGCTCGATGGCCAAGCGGCGGCTACGACTGTCGCTCAGGCCCGTCACTCAAGCCTGTGCCTGACGCCTGCGACCCACACCGGTGACTTTCACCGACGCCTCGGTCGTCCGGTGGCCGCCCGCTCCGCTGTCGACGTCGGGTTCCGAGTTGAGGGCATTGCGGACGGCGGTCAAGATGTCCTCGGTGTCGGCTCCCAGCGCCCGGGCGGCGGAGGTGAAGTCCCGGGCCAGAGTGCCGAGTTGGGGGGCATCGTGGACCTGCGGCCCGGACGGCGGTGCGGCCACCCTGGTGCCAGCCCCGCGGCGGGTGCGGATCAGCTCGACGGCCTCCAGCTCGCGGTAGGCGCGGGCCACGGTGCCCGGCGCCAGACCGAGGTCGGCAGCGAGCTGGCGCACGGTCGGCAGGCGCTCGCCTTCGGTCAGCCGGCCGGTGCGAATGAGCGCGGCCAGCTGGGCGCGGATCTGCTCGTACGGAGGCACCTGGCTGGTGGTGTCGACGCGAACGGTGCGGTCACTCATCGGCGGAAGTCCCATCGTCTGCTACCTCGTCGTCAACCGCCCGCGGTGCCACCACGGTTACCAGGGACCACCCGAACGTGAACAGGCTCAGCAGGCCCAAGGGGCAGATCGCCACGATGGTGACGGCGCCGAGCAGTCCTGCGCAGGACGTTTCCGTGAGCGCGACGAGCAGCATCAGGACGACGAGCAGGACCTGACTCGACACCAACAGCCCCCAGGCTCCCGTGATCGCCCACGCGCGGTCGCGGCGCTGCTGGTAGTCGCCCGGCCCGTAGGCGATACGGCGCAGGGCCCAGACACAGGCGGGGGTTCCGACCGCGAGGGCGGCGAACATCGGGCCGCTGTAGTACAGGCCGGGCCAGGGGCCGAGGGATGCCCCCATCCCTTGGCAGGCGACGTTGATGACACGGCCCGCCCCGCCTGCCCGGTCGGGGCCGGAGGAGGCCGTGACGGCGCCCATGACCAGCAGAGCGACGAGGGAGGCGGCCTGCAGAAGAAGCAACGGCGCCATGCGGGGCGGTACGTGGTTTCTGACCAGCCGCGGGGCGAGGCTCGCGGTGCGTACCGCTTCCTGGGGACGCAGGGTCAGAGCGTCACCGAGCAGGACACCGACCACGGCGCACAAGCCGAAGGCCGTGATGGCGAACACGAGGGGGATCGTGATGTCGCCGCTCTCCATCATGACCAACTGCTGTGCGGCCACGATGCCGATGGCCAGGCCGGACCAGCGGGCGTAGTGGTCGGCGTGGTCGAGGAGCCGGGACTGGAGCGGGACGGTGTCGAGCACGTGGAGATCCCCCAGGGCATCTTGTACCAAACGGTGGGTACAAGATGCCCTGGTCGGAATCTTGTGTCAAACCCTCGATACAAGAAGACGCCGAGCAGGCGGATCGGTGTCAGTCGGCTGGGATCTCGTTGATCAGGGAGCCCTGTCTCAGCCATCGAACGAATGCGAAAACCCAGGTCGCGGAGAGGAGAAGCAGCAGGATGAGGGCCAGGAGCCAGGGGGCGGGACGGGACCAGCCGGCGAGGAGGGCGGCGACGGCCGCTGTGACGAGTACGGCTTGCACCGACTTGTAGACGGCGAGGAAGCGGTCGTAGTCCGCCAGGGTGGGCAGAAGCACCACGGTGGTGATCAGCATGACGGCTACGGACCCGCCCATCAGCCAGCTCAGGGCGACCGGTGTCCGGTGGTCGGTGGCGTGCTCCACGAGCCCGACCATGCCCGCTCCGGCTGCCGCCACGGCCATCGCCATCGGCAGGTGCGTGAAGATCCACGTCGCCAGCGAGTGGCCGGACTCGCGAGGCAGTCGTCGGGACACCAAGTCGGCGTAGTTCCACCAGAAGCCGAAGCCGATGGCGAGCCCGAGCAGGCCCGTCGTCGTGACGAGTGTGCTGCGTTCGGTGTCCGTCAGGCCGTTCACGACACCGATGACGACTTCGCCGAGCACGATGATGATGAAGAGTCCGAAGCGTTCGACCATGGGTTCGGTCACAACGTGATAACTCGGCGCTCTGCGCCAGTAGATGAGAATGACGCACTCCACGCCGCACCACGCGACAACGAACACCGCCCAGAGAACGAGACGGACGTCGGCCGACAGAGGTGCCGATGCGGCGATCAGGATGATGCCCGCGACCATGACGGTCAGATAGCGACGGGGCGTCCTGCGCAGCTCCGGTTCGTCAAGTCGGTACACGGAGTACCACTGGTAACTCAGCAGGGCGAGCAGCAGTGCGTAGAGCGCCGCCAGGGTGCGGCCGTCGTCGCCGTCGGCGTGGCCGACGTAGACCGCCATGAGGGACAGCAGCAGCATCTGCACGAAGATCAGCGAGCGGGTGTGACCGTCCTCGCGGCCGTGCAGTTCGTAGAAGAGCGTGCCGTTCAGCCAGGCGATCCAGATCAGCCCGAAGACCACGGCGAACGTTGCCGTACCCCGCCAGGAGAAGTCCTCGGCATAGGTGTGGGCCGCCTGCCCGACCAGGACGACGTAGACGAGGTCGTAGAAGAGCTCGAGGAAGCTGACGCTGCGACCGGTGTCGACCTCGCCGTGGCGCCGGGGCGGGCGGAAGAGCCATCGGCGGGTACCAGCGCCCAGGGGGACTGCGGCCGCGGTGACAGGACGGGGCTCGGGGGCGCTGTCGGACATGTGAGGCTCCTGTATGGCGCGGCCGAACGTGTGGCGCGGTGCTGGTGACGGCTGCACTCGGGGACGTTCGTGCCGCGGGCGGCAGAGCCGCCGAGCCGGGCTCCGCTGCCGCTGCCGCTGTTGCGGTCCCGTCCCGCCGGGCACTCAGCATATGAACTGATATGAATGCATCGCGTGCAGGACAGACCCGCGTGTCACACGGGCGATGTCCGTCCCCCACAGCCACGGCGCACCGTCCACACCGCCCCTGCGGCCCCAGCAGTGCCCGGAGAGTTTCATGAGACGTCTGGATCCCACCGATCCGCCGGCCATCGGCGGCTACCCCTTGTTGGCGAGACTCGGCGCCGGCGGCATGGGGCAGGTGTTTCTCTCCCGCACCCCGTCCGGCCGTCCGCTGGCCCTCAAAACCGTACGCCCCGAGTTCGGCCGCGACCCCGGGTTCGAGCAGCGGTTCGCCCGCGAGATCGCCAGCAGCGACCAGGTGCGCTCCCCCTGGACGGTGTCGGTCGTCGACTACAGCCCGGCGGGGCACCGGCCGCAATGGCTGGCCACGGAGTACGTGGCAGCACCCTCCCTCGCGGACTGGGTGGCGTCCGACGGTCCGCTGCCCGAGTCCGCCGTCCGGGCTCTGGCGGCGGAACTCGCCGAGGGGCTACGGGCCGTTCACCGGGCGGGGCTCGCGCACCGCGACGTGAAGCCGTCCAACGTGCTGCTCGCCCGCCGCCATCCGCTGCTCATCGACTTCGGAATCGCCCGGGCCGTTGACGACACCCGGCACACCCGTACCGGCGGTGTCATCGGCTCCCCCGGTTACATGGCACCCGAGCAGGTCACCGGGGTCATATCGGCCGAGCCCGGCGACATCTTCTCGCTGGGCGCGGTCCTGGTGTACGCCGTCACCGGGAACGGGCCCTTTCTGCACCCGGGCGAGGATCCGTCCGCGGCCCAACTGCTCTACCGCATCGCGCACGAGGAGACCGCGCTCGTCGGCGTGCCGCAGGCGCTCGCGCCGTTGCTGACCGCCTGCCTGGAGAAGTCACCGCAGGACCGTCCCACCGCGGAGGAGTTGCTGAAAGGGTTCGAGGCCGGGCCCGGGGCCTGGGCCTCGGCACGGCCGCCGGGCCTGGAGGCGGACATCACCGCGCGGGAAGCCGAGCTGGCGGCGCTGCTGGAACACTCGGCACCCCTCCCCCCGGAGTCACAACCAGCGCCGAACCCGGCACCGCAGACCGGGTTCGGGCCACCGACCGCCGACGGCTCGCCGATCGCGTTCGGCCCTCCTCCTGCCTTCCCTTCGGGTCCCGCTCCCGGCCGCGTGCCTGACGCTCCGTCCGGGGCCGGTGCCGCGCCCGGCCGGCGGTCGGCGCGGGCGGCGTGGACGGCCGCAGTGGCCGCGGGCACGGTGGTGACCGCGGCCGTCGTCACGGCGCCGGCCTGGCACAACGGCGCCGATGACAGGGCGGGTGGGAACGGTCGTACGACCCCGCCCGCCTCCACCTCTCCTTCCGCCACCGCTGCCGGGAAGGCTCTGCCCGCGTCCTGGGTGGGCACTTGGAAGGGCACAGGACCCGGCAGCCCCGCCGGCGACGGCATCGTCAACGCGCGCACGACACGGGTCGCCGTGACCGTCACCCTCCACGCTGCGGGACAGGGCGAGATCGTGGGCAGACAGGTCAGCCACGTGACCGAGGACGGCACAGGCCGGGACCTCGGGTGCACCGAGACGCTGAGCCTGCGGGAGACGCATCGAACGTCCATGGTCTTCGAGGCGGTCACCAGCGCACCCACGGATCCGTCGGCCGGCATCCTGTGCACGCGAGGCAACCTCTACACCCTGGCCAAGACCGGCGCCGACACCTTGGCCCTGAAGAACGAGGGCAGTCAGACGACGGGGTCGCCTTCCCGGCTGACCCGCTCCTCCTGACACCTGACCGTCACCGGTCGGCGTGCACGTCCCCCTGAGCCGTGACAACGACGGCCTCTTGCTGAGGGAAGGCGCCGGGCGGGATACCCGGGATGGACTCCGTCCGGGTCGCCTGCTCATCACCGGCCGACGGTCCTCCCAAGGTCAGGCGGGTGACGATGCGGTAGCGGTCGCCGCGGTAGATGGAGTGGACGTACTCGACGGCACGGCCGTTGGTGTCGCTGGTGAGGCGCTCGAACAGGAGCGCCGGCGACAGGTGCGGCACCCCGAGGATCCTGGCCTCGGCCTGGCTGACGACGGTGGGCTCGATCGTCTGCACGGCTTCGCTCACCCGGACTCCATGGCGGTCGTGCAGGTGCTCGTAGAGGTCGCCCGTTTCGAGTTCCTGCGCGGTCAGCGTCGGCACCAGGCTCGCGGGGATGTGCAGGTGCTCGATGGCCATGGGGACGCCGTCGACCAGCCGTAGCCGCGCCACGTAGACGATGTCGGCGGCGGGTGACAGGTGCAGTTTGCGGCCGACCCTGGCACCGGCGGCGATGGTGGTGAACTCCAGCAGGCGGCTCGTCCAGGCGCCGGATGCCCTGGGGACGACCATGGCCCGGTGGTCCGACACCAGCTCCTGTGTGATCTTCTCCGGTGCCACGAACATGCCTCGGCCGTGCTCACGCACAAGGAGTCCCGCGGCGACCAGTTCGTCGACTGCTGCCCGCAGAGTTGGCCTGGAGACGTACAGATCAGCGCACAGGGACCGCTCGGAGGGGATGGCGTCGCCGGGGTTGAGCGATTCCATGAGTTCGAGGATGTGGTCCCGGACGCGCTCTCGCTTGAGAACCGTCCCCGACTCGCCAGCGTTCATGCTGCTGCTCCCGCCCCGCGTCCGTGACTTCACCTGACCAGTCCTCATTCCTTCTTACCACCGGTCGGGCACTGGTCAGATCGAGTGTAGCCATCAACCCTCCACCACGGCACGGCTCAGCGTGAATCGTTCCACCAACCGCCAGATAGACGCGGAGGGTTGACGCCTCGATTGGTCTATGCCACCTTCATCGACCAACAAGAGGTCACCTGACCAGTCGATGAACTGGTCAAGTGGCGTGGTGCTTTCCTCCCAGGGGTGAACTGTGAAGCTCCGCATGCTTGCTGGTGTTTCCGCGCTGGTGCTCGCCGGCGGTCTCAGTGCCTGCGGCGGCGATTCGGACTCGTCCGGTGAATCCGCCGACGGCCGGACGACCATCGATGTCTGGCTCATGCGCGACAGCGTCTCGGCGCAGTTCCAGAAGGAGTTCGTCGCGGGCTTCGAGGCAGCCCACGCGGACATCGACGTGAAGGTCCAGATCCAGGAGTGGGACGGCATCGGCGAGAAGGTGACCGCCGCCCTCGCCAGCAATGACGCTCCGGATGTCATCGAGACGGGCAACACCCAGGTCGCCCAGTTCGCGCAGAGCGGCGGGCTGCTCGACCTCAGCGGCAAGGTCGACGAGCTCGGCGGCGGCAACTGGCTCAAAGGCCTGGCCGAACCGGGCGCCTACGAGGGCAAGCAATACGGCATCCCGTACTACGCGGCCAACCGAGTGGTGATCTACCGAACCGACCTGTTCAAGAAGGCCGGCATCGACCCCGCCGCCATCAAGACCCGCGACCAGTGGATCACGGCCACCGAGAAGCTGAACAAGGGCGGGACTCAGGGCATCTACCTGCCGGGCCGGATGTGGTACGCGCTGGCCGGGTTCATCTGGGACGAGGGCGGCGACCTCGCCACGCGGTCCGGCGACACCTGGAAAGGCGCGCTCGACAGTCCTGAGGCCGTACGTGGCATGAACTTCTACGAGCAGCTGCAAGCGCTCGGCAAGGGCCCCAAGGACTCCGACGAGGCAGAGCCCCCGCAGGCCGAGGTCATGGCCAAGGGGCAGGTGGCGCAGATCATTTCGACGCCCGGCGGGGCCAACGTCGTCCTCTCGAACAATCCCGAACTCAAGGGCAGGCTCGGTTTCTTCCCGATCCCCGGCAAGACGGCCGAACGGCCCGGTTCGGTGTTCATCGGCGGTTCCGACCTCGTCATCCCGGCGGCATCGGGCAAGCAGGACGCCGCCTTCACGTTCGTCAAGGAACTCACCGGTGACGCCTGGCAGCGCAAGCTCGCCTCAGCCATGAGCTACGTACCCAACAAGACGACCCTGGCCGATGCGGTCGCCGCCGACCCGGGCGCCTCCGCGATGGCCGTGGGCGCCGCCGTCGGCCGGGCGACACCCAACACCCCCGGCTGGGCCGCCGTCGAGGCGAAGAACCCCATCAAGGACTACATGACCGCCGTACTCACCGGCGGCGATACCCGGGCCGAGGCTGCGAAGGCATCCGCGTCGATCACTGCGGCGATGGCAACCGGATCCTGAGTCGTCGTCGGCGCCGCCGCGTTCGAACCGCCGCCCGTCCCCCTGGACCCGCCGCCACAGCGCGAGTCGCACAGAGCGAGCCGCACCCCGAGAGGAGAGGACATCGTGACGGTCGCCCGTGAAGCCGGCGCGCCACCCACCTCGCTCCCCCGACCGACAGGCGGCTCCGCCCGCCCGGACCGCGGGGGCAGGCGCGGGCCCGTCGGGAGCGGAGCCTGGCCCTATCTGCTCGTCGCCCCCGCGATCCTGGGCATGCTGTATCTGCTCGCGTACCCCCTGGTCCGCACGGTGCTGATATCGCTCCAGGACTTCCACCTGCGTCAACTCATCCAAGGCGACGCCCGGTTCGTGGGCCTGCGGAACTACGAGACCCTGCTCACGGACGCCCACTTCTGGCAGGTGGTGCGCCGCACGTTTCTCTTCATGGCCGTCAACGTCACCCTGATCATGCTGCTCGCCACCCTGGTCGCCCTGGTGATCGAGCGGCTGGGCCGGGTGGGCCGTGTCACCGTACTCAGCGCGCTCGTGCTGACCTGGGCCATGCCGGTGATCGCCGCCACGACGGTCTTCCAGTGGCTGTTCCACTCGGAGTTCGGCATCGCCAACTGGGCCTTGCGACAACTGGAATTCACGTCGTTCGACCGGTACCCCTGGTTCGCCCACGGCACGGCCGCCTTCACGATCCTGGTCGCGCTGATCGTCTGGCAGTCGGTGCCGTTCGCGGCCATCACCCTGTACTCGGCCCTGGTCACCGTGCCGACGGAGTTGTACGAGTCGGCACGCATCGACGGCGCCTCGGCACGGCGTATCTTCCGCGCCATCACGTTTCCCATGATCCGGCCGATCTTCATGCTGGTGTTCTCGCTGGAGGTCATCTGGACCTTCAAGGCGTTCGTACAGATCTGGGTGATGACCAACGGCGGCCCAGGCGACGCCACCACCATCCTGCCCGTCTACGCCGTGCAGGCCGCTCTGTCGAGTCAGCGCTACGACCTCGGTTCGGCCGCCTCGATGGTCACCGTGCTGATGCTGGCCGGCGTGCTCGTCTTCTACTTCCGCCAGATGTTCCGCCAGGAGGGCGAGGCCCTATGAGCACCCCGCGAGGCGTCACCAGCAGCACGGCGCGCCCCCGGCTTCGGTTTCCGCTTCGGCTTCGGCGCATGCCCTTGCACATCGCCGCCGCAGTGATCGTCGTGGTCTGTCTCTTCCCCGTGTACTGGATGGTCGCGACCGCGTTCAAGCCCAACCGGGACATCCAGTCCGACAGTCCCCGACTGCTGCCCCGGACCTGGACGCTCGACCACTTCCGTGCCGCTGTCGACGCCGACGGCTTCGGACTGTTCTGGCGCAACAGCATCCTCGTGACCCTGGGCGCCGTCCTGCTCTCCCTACTTGTCGCCCTGGGCGCGTCGTTCGCCGTGGCGCGCATGCGCTGGCGCGGCAGACGGCAGTTCATGCTGATGGTGTTCATCGCGCAGATGGCGCCGTGGGAGGCGCTGATCATCCCGGTGTACATCATCTCCCGCGACACCGGCATGCTCGACCGGCTGCCCACCCTGACGCTGGTCTACTTCATGATGACGCTGCCGTTCACCATCGTGGTGCTGCGCGGGTTCATCGCCGCCATCCCACCGGAGCTGGAGGAGGCGGCACAGGTGGACGGCTGCACGCGGCTGAGGGCCTTTCGCCACATCGCCTTCCCCCTGCTCGCTCCCGGGCTGATGGCCACTTCGCTGTTCGGCTACATCACCGCCTGGAACGAGTTCACCTACGCCAACTTCCTGATCATCAAGCACCAGGACAGCCGCACCCTGCCCGTCTGGCTGTCCTCCTTCCAGAACGTCTTCGGCACGGACTGGGGCGCCACCATGGCCGCCTCCACGCTCTTCGCCCTCCCCGCGCTGGCCGTGTTCCTGCTGCTCCAACGCCATGTGACGGCCGGCTTCGCCGCCGGCGCCGTCAAGGGCTGACGCTCCCCTGCCCAGTCCCGCACCCGACCCCCGGAGACAGCTGTGCCCGCACCCCCGCCCGTGGCCTTCTCCCTGCTCCCCCACCCCACCAAGGCGCATGCCAGAGCCGGCCACTTCACCTTCGGCCCCGATACTTGCCTGCGCATCAGCAGCGGTGCCGAACCCGCCGCCCAGCTGCTGCGCACCCTGCTCGCCCCTGCCACCGGCCTGCCGTTGCGCTCCGCCGAGGACGCCGCCGTAGTCCTGGCCCTCGACCCGGCCCTGACCGGACTCGGCCGCGAGGGATACGGCCTGACGGTCGGACCTCACTCCGTACTGCTGCGCGCCGCACACACCACCGGTCTGCTGCGCGGAGTGCAGACGATCCGTCAGCTCCTGCCCCCGCAGGCCTTGGCGGCTTCGCCGCAGCGCGGTGTGCGATGGTCACTGCCCTGTGTGGAGATCACGGACATCCCCCTGCACCGCTGGCGCGGAGCGATGCTCGACGTGGCCCGCCACTTCCAGCCGGCGTCCTACCTGCGCCGTTACGTCGATCTCCTCGCCCTGCACAAGATCAATGTCTTTCATCTGCATCTGACCGACGACCAGGGGTGGCGGATGCCGGTCGCGGCCTACCCCAAGCTCACCGAGATCGGCTCCCATCGTGCCCAGTCCATGACCAGTGCCGGCAGCGACGACCACGACGGTGTGCCGCACGGCGGCGCCTACACCCGCGCCGAGTTGGCCGGCCTGGTGCAGTACGCGGCTGCCCGAGGCATCACCGTGATGCCCGAGATCGAGATGCCCGGCCACGTCCGTGCCGCCCTGGCCGCGTATCCGCACCTGGGCAACCGTCCCGACCGGGTCCTGGACGTGTGGACCAGGTGGGGTGTCTGCGACACCGTCCTCGGGGTCCATGAGGAGGTCTTCGACTTCTGCCGCACCGTGCTGGAGGAGGTCATGGACGTCTTCCCCTCCCCCTACATCCACATCGGTGGCGACGAGTGCCCCACCACCGAATGGGAGCAGAGCCAGGAAGCCAGGGCGCGCGCCCTCGCCGCGAGACTGAGCGGTCCGGCCGCACTGCACGGGTGGTTCCTGGGCCGCGTCGGAGCGTTCCTGGCCCGGAACGGACGCCGGCCGGTCGGCTGGGCCGAGTCCGGCACCGAGTTGTCCGACGACTTCACCGTGATGGCCTGGCGCGACCCCGCACATGCCGTGACCGCAGCCGGGCGCGGCCACGACGTGATCAACGCCCATTACCGCGCCACCTACTTCGACTATCCGCAGAGCGGCGGAACCCAGGAGTTGCCGGCGCAGCCGGGAGCCGTCGTGGCGCTGAGGGACGTACACGCGCACGATCCCGTCCCCGAGGGTGCCGCGCCCGAAGCCGCCGCCCGAATCCTGGGCAGCCAGGCGCAGCTGTGGACCGAGTACGCCGAGACGCCCGCCCACCTGGAGTACCTCACGTATCCGCGCCTGTGCGCTCTGGCGGACCGTGCCTGGAGCGGTCCCACCCCGTGGGAGGAGTTCCGCTCCCGTCTGGCCCGGCACACTCCGCGCCTGGACGCCCTCGGCGTCAGCCGCCATCCCGGAAGCCGCACCACAGCACAGCCCTGATCCCCCGAGCACGACGAACCCCACATCCCGTCCCGGAAGGATTCAGCATGAAGTCCCGAACCACGCCGAACAGGCTGCGCGTCGCCGCAGCCGCCGCGGTGTCCATGGCCATGGGCACCGCCGGTCTCACCGCCCTGACCGGCACCGCGAGCGCCGCGGCGGACGACGTGACGGTCCAGTACCGGACCAGCGCCACGGGCGCCACGGCGGACCAGGCCGAACCCTGGCTCAAGGTCAGGAACACCGGCGACAGCGCCCTCCCGCTCAGCACCGTCAAGGTGCGCTACTACTTCAAGGCCGATTCGGCCGCCGCCGCCTACCGTTTCGCCTGCTCCTGGGCGGTCAAGGGCTGCGCCAACATCACCGGCACCCTCGGCACCCTGGCCAACCCCACGGCCACGGCCGACCGTTACGTGGACATCGGCTTCACCGCGGGGGCGGGCACCCTCGCTCCGGGCGCCGACACCGGGGACATGCAACTGCGCTTCCACCGGGCCGACTGGCAGCCCCTCAACCAGAGCGACGACTACTCCTTCAGCGCTTCCCGGTCGTCGTACGCGGACTGGACGAAGATCACCGCCCAGGTGTCCGGCAGCACGGTGTGGGGCACCGCCCCCGAGGGCAACGAGCCGACCGACCCGCCCACGGACCCTCCGGCAGGCGGACAGAGCCTGTTCGACGACTTCAACTACAGCGGCTCCGGCGACCCGAGGATCTCGGCGAACGGCTGGAGTGTTCGCTCGAACTCCGGCGGGCCCGGCGTGCCCGGTGCCACGTGGTCCCCGGAGAACGTCACCTTCGCCAGTTCCGGCGGCAACTCGGTGATGAATCTGCGGACCTCGACCGCGGGAACACCCGAGAGCACCAAACAGACCGAAGTCCTCACCAAGACCATGAAGTTCAAGAACGGCACCTACGCGGCCCGGGTCAAGTTCTCCGACGCGCCCGTGTCAGGACCGGACGGTGACCGCCTCGTCCAGACGTTCTTCACCATCAACGACCTCAAGGCGCCCATGGCCGACGACTACGCGGAGTACGACTTCGAGTATCTGCCCAACGGCGGCTGGGGCGAGCCGGCCAACATCCTGTACACGACGTCCTGGGAGACCTACAACCCCGATCCCTGGCAGGCCGTCAACCAGCACACCGAGTCCCGGCAGAGCTGGGCGGGCTGGCACGACCTGGTGCTCACGATCGACGACAGCACCATCAAGTACTACGCCGACGGCCGGCTCTTCGGCACGCACGACGCCGCCTACCTGCCCGAGCGCCCCATGTCCATCAACTTCAACCAGTGGCTGATCGACCTCGCGGGCCAGACCAGCACGACTCCGCGTTCCTACGACGAACAGGTCGACTACGTCCTGCACGTCAAGGACCAGGTCCTGAGCCCTGCTGAGGTCACGGCCAAGATCAGCGCCTACCGCACGGCCGGCACCACGTTCGAGGACACCGTCCCCAACAGTTAGGCCACTTCTGTGGGCAGCGGGGCTCAGGGGGTCTGACCGAGGGCCGGAGCCCTGCTGCCTGCCTCGGCACTCACGTGCTACAGCTGCGGAAGCACCTCGCCGGCGATGAGTTCCAGGTGGTCGAGGTCGGTGAAGTCGATCAGTCGGAGATGGAAACGGTCGGCGCCGATGGCGGCGAACTCGCCCAGCCGGTCCACGAGTTGGGCCGGGGATCCGATCACCGGGTCCTCCGGCGGCAGGGCGCTCTTGAGGTGCAGAGGGGCGGCACGCCGTTGCGCCTCTGCGGCGGTGCGGCCGATCGCGACCACGACGCCGGTCGAGAGCACCAGCGGCGGCCGACCGGCGGCGGCCCGGCCGGTCCGTTCGCATGCCTCGGCGACTCGTCGGTAGGCCCGGGCAGTCTCGGCCACCGACTTGAAGGGCATGTTGAACTCGTCGGCATACCGAGCGGCCAGCAGCGGGGTGCGCTTGGGCCCGCGGCCCCCAACGATGATCGGCGGCGCGGGGACCTGTACGGGCTTCGGCAGGGCGGGCGCGTCGAGCAGTCGGTAGTGATCACCGTGGTGGCTGAAGTGCTCGCCGACCGGCGTCCGCCACAGGCCGGTGATCACGGCCAGCTGCTCCTCCAGCCGGTCGAAGCGCTCCGGGGCGGGCGGGAACGGGATGCCGTACGAGGTGTGCTCGCGTTCGTACCAACCGGCGCCGAGGCCCAGCTCGACCCGTCCCCCGCTCATCCGGTCCACCTGCGCCACCGTCACGGCCAGCGGGCCCGGCAGCCGGAAGGTGGCCGAGGTGACCAGGGTGCCCAGCCGGATCCGGGAGGTCTCCCGGGCGAGCGCGCCCAGCGTGAGCCAGGCGTCGGTGGGGCCGGGCAGCCCGGGATCGGCGCCCATGGCCTGGTAGTGATCGGCCCGGAAGAACCCCTCGAACCCGCAGGCTTCGACGAGTTGCGCGAAGCGCAGCTGATCGTCGTAGTCGGCGCCGCGGTGCGGCTCGGTGAAGACGCAGATCCGCGCGGTCATCGCCCCTCCGTTTCGAGCGACGTGGATATGTCCCGTTCCATCAGCAGCTCGTGCAGATCGGCGGTGCAGCGGGCCACTTCGTCCAGGTGCGCCGTCCGGCCCAGTGTCCTCGGCCGGGGAATGGCGATGTCGACGGTCCTGCGGATCCGGCCCGGGCGCGGGCTGAGCACGACCACGCGGTCGGCGAGCAGCACGGCCTCGTCTATCGAGTGGGTGACGAAGACGACGGTGGATGCGTTCTCGATGTGGATGCGTTGCAGTTCCACCGCGAGGTCCGCGCGGGTCAGCGCGTCGAGTGCGGAGAACGGCTCGTCCATGAGCAGCACCCGGGGCTCACCCATCAGCGACCGGCACAGTGCGACGCGCTGCTGCATACCGCCGGACAGCTCGTGCGGCCGGTGCTTCTCGAAGCCGCTCAGTCCGGCCGTCTCCAGCAGCCGGTACGCCCGGTCGCGGTGCTCGGACTTGCGCCAGCCGAAGATCTCCACGGGCAGCAGGACGTTGTCGAGGACGGAACGCCAGGGCAGCAGGGCCGGCCGCTGGAACAGCATGGCGACATCCCGCCTGGCTCCCTCGACCTGTTCGCCGCCGATCGTGATCTCGCCCTCGGTGACCGGCAGCAGCCCTGCGATCAGCCTGAGCAGTGTGGACTTGCCGCACCCGGACCGGCCCACCACCGCCACGAACTCGCCCTCGGCGATGTGCAGGCCGATGTCCTGGAGCGCCACCGTCGAACCGGACCGGCTGGTGAAGCTCCGGGACACACCGGTGAGTCTGATCATCCGGCGGTCTCCCCATCCACTGGCGATCGTCGCGGCGGCCGGTTTGTGACGCCCGGTCAGGCTACCCGGGGCTGGCCCCTCAGCGGTACCAGTCCTCCTGTCTCTGTATCACCAGTGCCGCACACCTGGCCCACAACTGCCGGGCCCTCGTAGGCTGTTGCCCGCATCGAGTGTCATGCCCTCGCCACAGTCGGCGGTCGGAAAGGACAACACTGTGCGCATGAACAGGTTCGCCCGTACGGTCGCGGCGACGGCCCTGGCCACAGCGCTGGCACTGGTCTCGGGGTGTGGCGGCTCGGATTCCGACGCAGGCAACGGTGACGGCGACAAGGCGCTCAAGAAGGTCACCTATCTGACGTCGTTCGGCAACTTCGGCCGGGACGCGTACGCCTGGGTCGCACAGGACAAGGGGTACTTCGAAGAGGCCGGCTTCGACGTGGACATCAAGCCCGGCCAGGGCACCGGCGGCATCATCCCGGCCGTGGTGGGCGGGCAGGCGCAGTTCGGCCCCATCGACCTCACGGGCGGTCTGCTGCACATGGGCAGTGGCCAGGCGCAGGACTTCGTCGCGGTGGCCGCCATCCAGCAGCACACCATGGCCGCCATCGCCACCACCGAGGGCAACGGCATCGCCGCACCGAAGGACCTCGAGGGCAAGCGGCTGGCCGACACGCCCGGCTCCGTCGTACGCAACCTCTTCCCGACGTACGCCCGACTGGCCGGAGTGGACGCCGACAAGGTGACCTGGGTCAATGGCGAGGCACAGACGCTGATGGGCACGCTCGCCGGCGGTTCGGTGGACGGCATCGGCCAGTTCGTGGTGGGTCAGCCGACCATCGAGACGGTGACGAAGAAGAAGGCCGTCCTGCTGCCGTACAGCGACGTGACCCCCGATCTCTACGGGAACGTGCTGATCACGTCCACGAAGATCGCCGAGCGGGACCCGGAGATGGTGAAGCGGTTCAGCAATGCGCTGCTCAAGGGTTTGGAGTACAGCCTCGCCCACACGAAGGAGGCCTCCGAGATCCTGAAGCGGAACGTGGACGCCACGAACCCGGCCGCCGCGGCCGCCGAGTTGGAGTTGATGGCCGAGTACGTCAAGCCGGACGGTGCCGGCACGGCGATCGGGACGCTGAACTCCGCACGCGTCGCGAGGAGCATCGCGATCCTGAAGGACGCGGGCGCGCTGCCGAAGGGGATGACCCCTGATCAGATCATCGACTTCGACCTCGTACCGAAGGGTTGATCGCGTCGCGCGGGGAGCAGGACGGAGAGAGAGGACGGGGAGTGGGTGGGATGACCGACCTCTCGAAGCCGTCGCCCGCCCCGGCGGCTCGCCCGCAGCCGGTGCCGCGAGTGGGACCGGGACGGCAGCGCGGAACCGGCATCGGCGCCGTACTGCTGCCGTTGGCCGGACTGCTGGTCGCGCTCGGCGTGTGGTGGCTGCTCACGTCGGCGCTGGAGGTGATCCACCCGGCCGTGCTGCCTCCGCCGGGTGCCGTGCTCTCGGCGTTCACCGCAGCCCCGGGCCTGTTCCTGGAGCACACCGGCGACACCACGGTGGAGACCGTCGTCGGGTTCGTTCTCTCCAGCGCCTGCGGGGTTCTGATCGGACTGTCACTGGCGGGCTCGCGGGTACTGGAGCGAATGTTCACGCCGCTGCTGGTCGCCGTCAACGCGGTTCCGAAGATCGCGCTCGGGCCGCTGCTGGTGGGGGCGCTCGGCTGGGGGCAGAAGCCGGTCCTGACCATGGTCTTCCTGCTCTGCTTCTTCCCGATCGTGCTGTCCACCGCGACCGGCCTCACGTCGACCCCCGCGGACCTGGCCGAGTTGGCGCGCTCACTGGACGCCTCCCGCTGGCAGGCGTTCCGGAAGGTGCGGTTGCCCGCCGCACTGCCGCAGATCTTCGTCGGGCTGAAGGTGGCCATGCCGCTCGCCGCCATCGGCGCCGTCATCGGCGAGTTCCAGGCCGGTGAGAGCGGGCTGGGCTTTCTGATCGTGCAGGCAGGCGGGGTCGGCGACACCGCCACCGCCTGGGCAGCGATCATCCTGATCGGGCTGACGAGCATCCTGCTCTACTTCGCTCTGCTGTTGTTGGAACGGTTCGCGCTGCCCTGGGTCAGGGAAACCACCTCGCGCGGCTGACGTGGTCGCGGTGCTCGTTCTTGGCAACATGTCGTTCCCCCCTGCCGCGCACGGCCGTCCCCCGTCGTTGGCATGTCCTCGACAGCGGGTGCCCCGGGGCGGCGATCAGGGCTGTGGCGGCGTCGGTGCGGGCGCCGGGGCGCGGCGGGGTGTATCCAGAATGTATGGTTCCGCGACGCCTCAAAGATCATCGTTGGCCACAGGAGCCACCTCAGTTGCTGCTGGCGGTGCCGATCATGATGATCGTGATCGTCACGGTGGTCGACATCCTGGCTCCGCCCAGCGTCCACCTCGGGCCGTTCCTGGTGGCCGCGCCCGCCGTCACGGCGTCGTTCGCCGGTCCACGTACGACCGCATGCGTCGGCGCGATCGCCGTAGCGGCCCAGGCCGTGGTGGCGGTGGTGCGTACGACCCTCGCCGATCTGAACCACTCCTCTCAGCTGATCATTCTGATCCTGATGTCAGCGTTTGCGACCTCCTTCGCCGCCCGGCGCGAGCGCCATGAAAAGGAAGTCAGTCAGCTGCGGTCGGTTGCGACGGCCGCGCAAGAGCTGGTGCTCAAGCCGCTTCCCCAGCGTGTCGGCTCGTTGCGGATCGCGTCGGTCTACCTGGCCGCCGAATCCGAGGCGCAGATCGGCGGCGATCTGTATGCCGCCGCTCGTACGGCGCACGGGACCCGGATCGTCATCGGCGATGTCAGGGGCAAGGGGCTGGAAGCCGTCGGGGATGCCGCCCTCCTGCTCGGCGCTTTCCGGGGCGCGGCCCACAGGCAGGCCGATCTTCCGGCACTCATGGCCTTCCTCGAGGGAACCGTCTCATCGGACCTGGACGACCCGGCTGCGCTGGACGCCGCGACCGAGGATCGCGGCGAGGCGTTCATCACGGCCGCCGCGCTGGACATCCCGGACGACGAGCCGGTCCTTCGCCTGATCAACTGCGGCCACCCACCGCCTCTGCTGCTGCGGGGCGGGCACGTCAGTCCCCTCGAAGTACGCGACCCGGCACCACCCCTGGGCCTCACCGATTTCGTGGAAACCGAGCTGGCCGAAGAGCAGTTCGCTTTCGAGCACGGCGACATCGTCCTGCTCTACACGGACGGCGTCATCGAGGCCCGCAACCGCGAGGGCGCCTTCTACCCGCTCACGGAACGGGTGGACGGCAAGGCCGACCCTAGTCCCGACGCTCTCCTGGCCCACCTGTGCAGGGACCTGATGCGGCACGTCGGCGGACATCTGGGAGACGATGCCGCCATGGTGGCGATCGAGCGCATGCCGCGGCACTCCTGAGGATGCGGATTCGCCGGCGGACCCCGTGCCCGAACGCTCCGCCAATAGGGCGGGACAGAAGATCCTGACGCCGGCCTCGTCGTTGAGTCCGGCATGAAGATCATCACTGCCGCCGTGCTCGCAGGAGCAGCTCTCCTCACAGCCGCCCTCCCCGCCTCGGCCGACGACGGGCCCATCGACTTCGGCATCTTCCAGGGGGTCAACGACACCAAGGGCTCAAGTTTCACGGACTCGAGCCCAGCCTGGAGGCAGACCGACAGCGACACGGACGGAACCGTCCCGAAGTCGGCTCTGGCGATGCTGGTGGACAACCTGGCCTCGCCCGGCCCGCAGTGACGCCGGCACGGCGCGACCGCTGCGCCGGGAGCGAGTCCCGCGCGGCATGAGCCACGAGGCACAGCCATCATCGGGGCCCCGGTCACGGACACGCTGTCACCGGGGCCCCGAAATCAGCTACCGCTGAAGGCGCCGACCGCCTCTAGTTCCGGTACCGGAACACGATCCGGCCGCGCGTCAGGTCGTACGGCGGCAGCTCCACCAGCACCCGGTCCTCCAGCACGATCTTGATGTAGTTCTTGCGGATCTTCCCGCTGATGTGCGCGAGCACCTGGTGGCCGTTGTCGAGCTCCACGGTGAACATGGCGCTGCGCAGGCACTCGACGACCTTGCCCTCGACTTCGATGACGTTCTTGTTCTTCGTCATCGCACCAGCTCCAGGTTGCTGCTCATCGGGCGGGCGCCGATGCCCTCGAACAGCGCCGAGGCTGCTTGGTTGGACTCGTGGACCTCGGTCCAGGCCTCGGCGTACCCGGACCGGTGCAGCGTCCCCAGCGCGTGGGCCAGCAGCGCCCGAGCGATGCCACGGCGCCGTTCGCCGGCCCGGACCGCGATCAGCCCGATGCGCGGCCGGTTCGCCGTCACCACCCGGATCAGACCCAGGTAGCGGTCCGGCGCCGCGGCCACCGCGTATTTCGACGGGTCGACGATGGTGTCACCTACGGGGCGGGGAATCACCTCCGCAGGCATCGACTGCCACCCGACGGTCGCCTCGACTTCGTCACGGATCGCGCGGTCCACCGCCCGCAGCAGACTCTCGTCGGCCTGACCGGCGGGCACGATCGTGAGGCCCGAAGGCGGCAGGACTGCTTCGAGCCCGGTGTCGCGCGGGTCGGCCGGCACGACGTACTCCCACTCGCGGCGCCGGATCGTGAACCCGGCACGCCGCCAGCCGGCTGTCAGCTCGACGTCGGCTTCGTCGACCACCGTGTACAGCGGCGCGGGCAGTTCCGCCAGCATCGCTTCGGCCAGCCGGTCGAAGGTGGCGTGGTGCCAGGCGTCGATGCTGACGAACAAGCGCCCGTCGGGCCGGTGCACCGCATGCCCGCGACCGACCACCAGGTCGTCATCCAGTGCATGCCATTGCCGGTCCGCTACGCGCGTGATCACCACCGCGGTCTCGTTCGGGCCAGATGTGAAAGGCTTTGTGTTCATCGGCGTATCCCTCCAGGAATGCCTCGATCTCAGGCGCTCCTGGCGACACCGAACGTCAGCCGCCGGACCGTTGCGGGTTGAGGGAGCACCCATGGGTGACTGTGTTCACGGGTCTCACCTCCATACGACGACTTCACGGTCCGCCACGAAATTAGCGACGGGGCGCCTCCTCGCTCAAATCCTTTTCCGGGTCAGAACCAGCCGGTGCATTCGATGCCGCCGCCCGGGCCGTTGGTGCCGCAGGCCCGCATGACGAGGCCGGCGTCGTTCCACTGGGTGGTGTACGCGTCGTTGCCCGAGGTGATGGTGGTGAAGCCGAGCATCGAGTCCCAGGTCTCGCCCCCGTCGGCGCTGCGGTCGACCCAGATCTCGTCGCCGACCGTGCCGCCGATGATGCGACCCCAGGCGCACTGGGTGGTGCTGCTGTAGCGCAGCTCCACGGTGCGGCCGAAGACGGTGGTCGACTTGGCCGTCCAGGCGCCCGCAGAGGTGGGCTCCGTACCGTCGCCGCAGGACGTGTTGTTCTCCGCGCCGGCCATGGTGCCGCCGATCTCCGGGTAGTCACCGCAGGACGGCACATCCTTGAGCACGGCCGGCCCCTGTACGAACAGGTTGCTGATCCAGCTGTGGTAGTCCGGCAGGAACGACCAGACGTTGTTCACCATGCCGTCGACCGTGGCCCGCTCGCCCACCCGCTGGCACAGCACCCGCACCTTCACGGAGATTCCGTTGCCGTTGGTGAAGTTGATGCCGCTGCCCGTGTTCGAGTTCTGCCGCAGGTTGGGCCGGCCCCAGGTCTTGTGGAAGGAGCCGCGGCCGTCCCAGGACCAGACCACCGGCGTGACGTCGGCGTGCGGGCGGAACGCGCCCTGGTAGCGATCCCAGCGGGCACTGATGTCGTTGACCTGGATCTTCATGCCCGACTGCGGTGCCTCGACCATCTTGCCGTTGCCGAGGTAGAGCGCGACGTGCGTCGGGCCGAAGCCCTCACGCCCGAAGTACATGATGTCGCCGGGCAGCAGAACGCCCGACCCCTGCGACTTCAGGAACTTGGTGTGTGCGTACCCCGGTGCCGCGAAGGTCGCCTGCGTCGTGCGCTCGGTGATGAGGTCCCGGCCGGTCGCCTTGTACCAGGCCCAGCGCACCAGTCCGATGCAGTCGAAGCTCCACAGTGTCGGGTCCGCGTACGAGTCGGTGTCCGTGGGGTCGACCTGGCCCTGACTCGGACCGGGCACGCCCTGTGCGTGGCCGCCACCCCAGGCGTACTGCTGACCGACGTACCGGCACGCGACCTCGACGGCCGCCCGCGCTGCCGCGCTCGCACCGGACTGGAGCGGCGCGCACCCCGGGGCGGCGGCCGCCGGAGTGGCCGAGACGGCCGGCAGGCCGAGACTCATCACGGCCACGAGCGCGGCCATGAAGAGTCGCACCCGGCGACCCCGGATCTTGCGAACTCTGTTGATCACAGGACTCCCCCTGGGCTCGGTGGTCTCCCGCGAACGTAGGGACTCCACCGACCCTCCGGTCCCTGTCATCTGTCAGGATGCGACCCGCCTGCCCCCTCCATACGGTTCCAGCGATCGGGCATACGCCCAACGCTCAACAGGAGAGGCAGAAATCCACATGCGCAACATGCTGAGGCGCGCCGCCGCGCTGGCCTTCGCGACCGTCACCGCGGCCCTGCTCACCACGGGTACCGCTCAGGCCGCGCCGGCCTCCGACTGGGCTGGTTGCCCGTACGGCGCGGTCTGTGTCTACCCGCAGAACCAGAACCCGGCCGTGTCGCCGAGCCACATCTACTGGACCTATGGCGCGCACAACCTGAGCAACCAGTACGGAAACCACTGGGTGTTGAACAACCAGTACGACGGCGCGGTTGTCGAGCTGTGCCTCAGCTACAACGCGAACGACTGCACGTCCTCGATCGCGGCGGGACACGGTGAGTACCGGGACCTGTCGCCCATCAACTCGCTCCATCTGAGGCCGCATTACAACTAAGGTCCGTGTTCGAATGCAGCCAGTTGGTCACATTTACTGATTCCGTCACTCTCGTCGCTCTCTGTCCGTAAGCTCAGCGTCCTACCAGCACAGGCAGGCCGTGGGGCAGGCCGTGGGGTGAAGGCCGGGGGGCGTCGTGACACAAGTTGGCAGGGGACAAGAGAAATCCGCCGAGAAGGTGCCGACTCGCCTCTCGTGGAAGGGATTTGTCGGGGCAGCTGTGTTCTCGTACCTCGTCTCCCGCGCCGTCATGGGTGGTTCGTGGTATCCGCCGGTCGTGTTCTTGGTCGTGGTCGTCGTCGTGTTCGCGGTGAGGCACGGCCGGCAGGGGCCGATGGTCGGCGTCAAGGAGGTCCGCCGCGAGGCCGTCCACCTGAAGCCGTTGACCGATCGGCTGCAGCGGGCGATGGAACTGGGCGAGGCCGGAGATCTTGCCGCCGCCGTGGAACTGATCGACTCCGTCGCCGCGCATCCGGCCACGGAGCGGCTGCCGCTGATTGCCGCGAACGTGGCCATGCTGCGCAGCGACATCGCGGTGGCGCAGGGCGACCTGCCCACCGCCGAACAGGAGGCCGTCACCGCGGTCCGCCACCACGAGCAGGGCACGAACCGCTCCACGTGGTCCGAGGCGCTGGAGAAACTCGGCAGGATCCAGCTCACGTTGGGCCGGAACGACGACGCCCACCGCACCCTGACACAGGCTTTGGAGGTCGGCGGGGGATTCATGTACCGGCTCAGCCGGGTCCGCGTGGAGCTCTACCTCACCAACATCGCCCTCGACGCCGACGACATCCCCCGCGCCATCGAACACGCCACGGCCGCACGGAAGTTTGCCGCCAAGTGGCGCTGCAGACCGCAGCACGCGATCGCGTGCGACATGCTCGCCATCCTGGCCCTGGCGGAGAACCGCACCGACGACGCCGCCCGATGGACAGCCGAGGCGGCACGAGTCCTGGGGCACGACGACTGCGCCCTGCCCCAACGCGTCCGCCACCTGATCTCCACCGCCCTGGTCGCGCACGCACACGGCAACGACCAGGAGGCCCTGGCCGCTTACCTGGCAATGATGCGCGGCGTCGCCGAACTACGCGCCGGCTGGGGCTGGCGCGATGCGCAGACGTTCTACGTCGACCTCTACAGCGAGCACGAGTTCGCGGCGTACGCCACCGCCCACAGCCTGCACTTGAACGGCGACCAACAGGCCCTGGCGGCCTTCGCGTTGCTACTGGAACTCGGCAACCGGACCGCCCTGCGCCGCATGCTCCGCGGCGAACTGATCCTGCGGACGCCTGACGACATCGAGCAGGAAGGCATGTCCGAGATCGTCGGGCTGCTGAGCACGCTGGCCGGCGCCGAGGGCACGACGCCACCGGAGGCGGCGCGAGCCGCCGAAGTTCATGCGCCGGCCTCGCCTCCGCGCGCTGGGCAGCAAGAGGTGGCGCGGGCGTACGAACGACTGGAGACGCTGGTTTCCCTACGGTTTCGGTGGGCGCTGAGCGCAGGCGACGAGGGACGGACTGGCGACCCGCGCGCGTACGCGCAGCGTTGGAGCAGCCATGTGCTGCAACTTCGGCTCGTCGGCAACGGCCGGACGAACCGCATCGCCGGGCTGTGGACGGACCCGGACGGCATACAGCATCCGTTCCTCCACCCGGTCGAGGGCGCCGCGGGGATCCTGCTCGGCGAGGTCACCGGGCTCCAAGACCTGCGCCAGGGCCCGGCGCTTCCGACGCCCGCCCAGATCGTGCCGGACAGCGCAGCCGGCGAAACGGAGGGAGTCCGCGCGGAAGCCCCCGATTGGCGCACGACACCACGCTGCCGCCATCTGACCGCTCGCGACACCACCCCGTGGGCCACCCTCGCCCAGCTCCTGCTGCCCAGCGGCCTGGTGGACCTGCTGCGCAACACCAACCCCGCAGGCGCGGTGCCGAAGTTGCTGATCGAACCCGACTCACGCCTGTGGCGGGTGCCGTGGGCCGCGCTCAGTGTCGAACCGGACGATCCCGAAGGCTACGTGCTCGACCGTGCGGTCCTGGCCATGCTGCCCAGCCTGTCACTCGCGGACAGCGCGGCCGCAGACAGCGACGAGCGAGCGACCGGCGCCGTCAAGAACCGTGCATTCGCCTATCTCGCCGGTGTCAACGCCGAGGGCCTGGACCTCGAACGGAACGCTCTCGACGCCGCTTACGGCACCGAGGTCGTCCATGCCCGCACCGCCGCAGAACTGCTGACGGTGCTCGGTCCGGACGGCGCCGGTTTCTCGGTCGGCGCTGCCTCCGTACACGGCAACGACAGCCCCGGACTGGCCCACGCGCTTCGCCTGGACCGGCGTACTCAGCTGTCGGCGGCCCGCATGCTCACCCTGCGTTTCCCGCGGACCCTGCTCATCAACGCCTGCCTGTCCGCCGAGCTCGACGAGCGCCGCGGCACCGACCCGCTCGGCATTCCCACGGTCGCCCTGTGCCGCGGTGCCGAGACGGTCATCGGTGGGATCTTTCCGCTGCCGGACGGGAGGGCGAAGAACCCTCGGCACAGCCACCCCACCGCCCGCATCCTGGCCATCCTCTACCGGCTTCTCGCACAGGGCGTCCCGCCCTCGACGGCCCTGCGCACCGCCCAGCGTCAGTACCGCGCGGAAGTCGGCACGGTGCCGCCGCGACTGTGGGCGGGGCTCGTCAGCATCACCACGACGTTCGAGGACCCTCACCTGACTTGAAGAGACGCCCATCGGACGTGACGACGACGCTCATCGGACTGGAACACGACCGACACCGCATGTCAACAGCGCACCTGCACAGGAAGGACGCACTCCCCATGGCGACCGAGCACCACACACCCTCGTACGGATCCGGGCCTGACGGGACCGGTGGGTCCGGCAGCGAGGACTGGGAGGACGAGTTCGGCTTTGACGACCGGCATTTCGTCGTGGAGGACCTGATCGACGAACCCGACCTCGAACTGCCGCCCGCCGTGACCAGCGCGCCGCCCGCCCAGCCTCCGGACCCCGGCGCGCAGGGGCAGCCTCGTGCCCAGTAGCGTCATCGCCGCGGTGATCCTCCTCGCCGCGATGACGCCGGGCTTCGCGTTCCACCAGGCACTGCGCCGCTACCGTCCACAGGACACCCGGTCGTCGACCATCGAGGTCGTCCAGCTGTTCAGCGTAGGTGCGTTGGCGACCACCGCCGGACTGCTGCTGACGCTGCTGGCCGGGGAACTGGTCACCTTCCTGGTGCCGGTCGACGCCCTGCACGGGGCGCCGGCCGACTTCCGGGACCGCCCCTGGTCGTGGATCGGTGCCGCGCTGGTGACCATGGCGCTGAGCATGGTGCTCAGTACGCTGGCCGGGGTGTACGCGGGACGGACGTCGTCCAAGCGCACGGGCGCGGGGCTGCGGGACGGCACGGTGGCCGTGTACGCCCTCACGGACCGGGCGGGAGCGGACCGGCGGAAGCCCTTCGTTGCCGTCGAACTGTCCGACGGGCGCCTGGTGGAAGGATATGTGCGCTACGTTTCGACCGACCCCGACCCGGCCCGGCGCGATCTCGTGCTCCAGCAGCCGATCGCCTGGACCGGGCCGGATGACGTGCCCCGCACCCGCTCGAAGGCGGTGTGCGTCTTCGTGCCGGGTGCGCTCGTGCGCGTGGTGCACATCAGCTACCCACCACAGCCGGTGACTCAGCCGGCGCCCGGCACCGCGATCGTGCCCCCACCGGCGGGAGGGGCAGCATCCCCGCCGGGCGGAGGGGCGGCGCCCCCGCCGGGCAACAGCGCGGCGCCCGCTTCGGGAGGCACGACGTAGAGAGTCCGCCTCGCCGCATCAGCTCCGGGCCGCCGCCCACGGCGGATGTTCGTCATGAGCCGACGAGCCCGCGCTCGCGAAGCCAGGTCCGGATGTCGGTATCGGCGTCGGCGACTTCTTCGCCGCGCACTGCCAGGCCCGGGGCGATCGTCGCGCCGAGGCAGGAGCGCGCGTAGTCGCGTGCGGTCGTGCCGAGGCCGCTCATGGCGTGCGTGGTGAACGGGGCGACGGTCCTGCCGCGGAAGTCGAGCTGTTCGCAGAACGTGGTCATGATCATGGGTGCCCGGACGTTCCAGATGGGGCTGCCGAGGAGAACGGTGTCGTAGCCGTCGAGGGAGGGCAACCGGCCCTTGATGGCCGGGCGCGCGTCATCGTCCTGTTCGCGCACGTTGCGGCGGACGGTCTCGTCGTAGTCCCACGGGTATGGGTCGGCAGCCTCGATACGGTGTACGTCGCACGGTATGAGACTGCTGATCATGCGCGCCAGGACCTCGGTATTGCCGACCTTCAGGATGGTGCGTCCACCGTGGTAGTAGTTCTCGCCCGGACGCGAGAAGTAGGCCAGCAACACCTTCCCCCTGCCCGGGGTCGTCGTGGAGGGCCTCGGGGACGCCGTCTGACGCCGGCTCCCCTGCCCCGCAGGCGAGGAGCAGCCGGTGAGTTGGGCTCCGGTCACAGCGCCGAGACCGGTCATCAAGGTGGCCCGCAGGAAGGCGCGTCGTCGTGGGGTGGCGGTCATGCGTCGAGGCGGCGCTTGGCGAGCCAGGTGACGACCTCCGGATCGCGGTGGTCGAAGAACAGTGAGCTGCCGGTGTCCAGGGTGGAGATCCGTGTCATCTGCTCATCCGTGAGCTGGAAGCGGCGCCGGCATCCGCCGCACCCCCGGGCTGCGCCGCGAGGAGCTGGCCACCCTCGCCGGCATCAGCATCGACTACTACGTGCGCCTGGAACGCGGCAAGGAGACCCGCCCCAGCCCCTCCGTCCTCGACGCGCTGGCCCGCGCCCTGCGCATGGACGACCAGGAGCATCAGCACCTGCGCGAGCTCGCCGCCCGAGCCGCCCGCTACGCCCCGGAGCCGCCTCCCGCCCCGAGCCGCACGGTGCGCCCCCACCTCAAGCTGCTGCTGGAGTCACTGCGCCCGAACCCGGCCTACGTCATCAGCCGCAGCATGGACATGCTGGCCTGGAACCCCGGCGGCCTCGCTCTCTACGCCGGGCTGGACGACTGGCCCGCCAAGCACCGCAACCTCGCCCGCTACCTCTTCCTCCACCCCGCGGCCCGGGACCTGTTCACCGACTGGGACCGACAGATCACCGCATGCGTCGCACGCCTGCGCGCCACAGCCGGCACCGCGTCCGACGCCCCGGACCTGACCAACCTCGTCGGCGAACTCCTCCTCAAGAGCGCGGACTTCGCGGGCCTGTGGGAACGCTACGAAGTGACCGGGCGCAAGCCCGCACAGAAGACCTTCCGACACCCGCTGGTCGGCCCGGTCACCCTCACCTCGCAGTCACCGCACGTCGAAGGCACCCCCGGCCAGCGCATCGGCGTGTACACCGCCGACCCCGGCAGCCCCGACCACGACGCTCTCCTCCTTCTCGACATGACCGCACCGCAACCGGCGCAACACCCGTCGCCCTCGCCCAAGAGCACCGGTCAGCAGCTGTAAGCCGGTGCTCCCTTGTGAGACCGGTAGGGCCGGCGTTGTCACACCCACGCGGGGCACGTCATCCGCCTGCGGCGTCCTCGGCCTCCCAGCGCAACAGGTCGCCCGGCTGGCACGCGAGTACGTCGCAGAGTGCGGCGAGCGTCGCGAAACGCACCGCCTTGGCGCGACCGTTCTTGAGTACCGCCAGATTGGCGGGCGTGATCCCTACGCGGTCCGCGAGGTCCCCCACGGACATCTTCCGCTTGGCCAGCATCACGTCGATGTCGACGACGATCGGCATCAGATCACCTCGTCCAACTCGGCCTGCATCTGCGCCGCTTCGACATCGCGCGCGACGGCCTGGGCGAGCAGCATCCGCAGCACGAGCACGATGAGCGCGACCCCCAGGATGGCCAGGCCGATCCCGCCCATGATGACGGTGACGCCGGGGTCGTCCCGCTGACCCGGCGCATTGATGCCCGTGACCGCGAACCACAGGAGGGCAGCCGCCACGATCGCGCCGATCACGGCGTCCACGTACCGGAAGGCGGCATGGGAGAACACTGTTCCGCGTCGCACCATCGTCACCAGCCGCCATACGCCGACCACAGCGACCTGGGCCGACACCATGCCCAGGATCGTGATCACGCGCAGCGGGGTCAGGGGGAGCGACCCGTCCTCCGGGTCGTTCCCACTGACCAACGTCCACACCATCAACGCCTGCACGAACACGGTGCCGACGAGCACCACCACGAGCACGGCGCGAAGCGCACGCACTGCCAGCTTTCCCATGGGGCCGTCCATCCTTCCATCGAGTTGCGATGGGAATCTATCGAGTTTCGATAGATTAAGCAAGAGCTGAGCCAGCGGATACGGCGCTGGATCAGCCATGCCGTCGGCCATGCCGACGGACCCTGGTGATGAGTTGTCGCGCCCGCATCCGTCACACCTACGACGGGACACGACGAGGCGGAAGGATGACGGTGATGAGTGCGGACACGCGGCTGGAGGAGATGGGCGTGAGCGGTCTGGGCGAGGTGGACGAGCCGGCGTTCTCGGGGCTGGCGGAGCGGCACCGGCGGGAGCTGCATGTGCACTGCTACCGGATGCTCGGGTCGTTCGAGGACGCGGAGGACACCGTGCAGGAGACGTTCCTCCGTGCCTGGCGGCGGCGGGAGACCTTCGAGGGGCGGTCGACGTTCCGGGCCTGGCTGTACCGGATCGCCACCAATGCCTGCCTGGACCTGCTGGCCAAGCGCCGCCCGGAGCCCGCGACCGGCGGCGAGGTGCTGTGGCTGCAGCCCTACCCGGACCGGCTGCTCGACGAGCTGCCCGCGGGCGAAGCGGACGAGCCGGAAACCATCGCCGTCGCGCGGGAGACGATCGAGCTGGCGTACCTGGTGGCAGTCCAGCACCTCGCGCCGCGCCCGCGGGCCGTGCTGATTCTGCGGGACGTGCTCGGCTGGCCGGCGAAGGACGTCGCGGAGGCCCTCGGGGACTCCGTCAACTCCGTGAACAGCGCGCTGCAGCGGGCCCGCGCCGGCATGCGGGAGCACCTGCCCGCCGAGCGGCAGGACTGGACCGGCGGCGAGGAGGACAGCGGGACGCGCGAGTTGGTGCGCCGTTACACCGACGCCAGCCTGGCCACGGATGTCAGCGGGCTCGCCGCCATGCTGCGGGACGACGTCCGCTGCTCGATGCCGCCCACGCCGGGCCTGTACGTCGGCCGCGACGCGGTGGTGCACGACTGGATCGAGAGCGGCTTCGAGGGCATGAAGGGCCTGCGCGCCGTCCACACCTCGGTGAACCGGCAGCCCGCCGTCGCCTTCTACCTCTGGCAGAAGCAGGAGGGTACGTACCTGCCGCTGACGATCGACGTCCTGCGCGTCACCGGCGGGGCGATCACCGAGATCATCACCTTCCACGACGACCAGTTCCCCCGGCTCGGACTGCCGGAGCGCCTGCCGGCGGACGGCACGGAGTAGTCCCGGTGTGGACGCTGGCGCTGCGCAGCGGCGGGCGCGACGCAAGGGCATACGCGAGCGCACGCCGAACTCCTCGTCGCCGCCTGCGAGATGGCCGCCTGTCTCGGCGCCGGCCATCTCGCTTCTGGCTCACGACCTGATCAGCCAGTGCGCAGCAACGCGACCATGCCTTACTCGGAAGCCAGGGGGCCAGGGTGGGGCGGCCAAGACGCCGCCCCGCCCGTTTGTTCTTCCCCAACGCACCCCGACGGTCGCGCTCCTCGTCGACCGCACCGCCTGCGCAGTGTCGACCGCACCGCCTGCGCAGTCGGATACCTGGGCCCACCACGACAGCGCGCTCCACCCAGCGTTAGAGTGCCGTGGCGCCACACCCAGTTGCAGGCAAGAGGAAGGCAGCGCGTTCCGTGAACCACACCCACGAGTTTACCGGTTCCGTCGGCGAGCGCCGCCTGCAGAATGTTCTCGGCACGGCCGACCAGGCCGCCACCTTCTACGACCGTCAGGTGCAGGCCCGTCTGACACCACAGATGGCTGACTTCATAGGTCGCCAGACCATGGCGTTCCTGTCCACGTCGGACGCCGGCGGAGCCTGCGACGTCACCTTCCGTGCCGGTCCCCCGGGTTTCGTCACCGTGCTGGACGACGGCACTCTCACCTACCCCGAGTACCGTGGGAACGGTGTCCTCGCCAGTGCGGGGAACATCACCGAGAACCCGCATGTCGGCCTGCTCTTCGTCGACTTCGCACACGACCACATCGGCCTGCACGTCAACGGCGGAGCTCGGCTCCACCGGGACGACGAGCAGCGGCGGGCCTACCCCCAGCTTCCTGTGGACACCGCTCCTGGACGCAGGCCCGAATTCTGGGTGCACATCACGGTCGAGGAGGCGTATGTGCACTGCTCCAAGCACATCCCCCATCTCGTGCCGGCGCCCCGTCCACGCCCGGGGGCCCAGCGGCCGAAGGACGCCGATTACTTCGTCCTCGGCGCCGAGCACCAGGCCCCGCCGCATGAGGGCGAGCAGACTGCGAGAACTCGCACCGGATCTCTGCCGGGCAGGGGCTGACCGGTGGCGGATCCGGTACGCGCGTAGGGCGGTCGGGGCCACCGGGCCCGCTGCGGGGGTTCGGCGTTGAACCGGGCAAGGGGTCGCTGCCAGGTCGGTGTCACACTTCCGGGACGGCGACACCGGTCCGCGACTTGTCGGCCTCCGGCTCCTGCGGCGGGTCGGCGAGCTGCTCCCGCAGGTAGTTCCAGATCACCGCGATCAGTGCAGTGAGGGGCACGGCAAGAAGGCTGCCCACGATGCCGGCCAGACTGCCACCCAACGTCACCGCCAGCAGAATCACCGCGCCGTGCAGGCCGAGACCACGGCTCTGGATCATGGGCTGGAACACGTTGCCCTCAAGTTGCTGCACCACGAGGATGATCGCCAGCACGATCAGGGCGTCCGTAAGACCGTTCGACACCAGCGCGATGAGACACGCGACGAAACCGGCGAACACCGCGCCCACGATGGGCACGAACGCCGAGACGAAGGTCAGCACCGTCAGCGGCAGCACCAGCGGTACGTCCAGAATCCACAGGCCGAGGCCGATGAAGGCGGCGTCGAGCAGGCCGACGAGTGCCTGAGACCGCATGAACGCGCCCAAGGTGTCCCAGGCTCGCTCGGCCAGGACCGGAACGTCCTTGGCGAGTCGTCCGGGCAACTGGCGGGCGAGCCAGGGCAGGAATCGCGGGCCGTCCTTGAGGAAGAAGAACATCAGGAAGACCGCCAGGATGGCCGTGACCAAGCCGCTCAGCGTGGTGGCCACTCCCGTTGCGACGGTGTTGACCAAGCTGCCGACGCTGCCTTGGACCCGGGCCGCCGCGGTGTCCAGGGCAGTCGTGATCTGGTCGTCGCCGATGTTCAGCGGTGGCCCCGCGGCCCACTCGCGCATCTTCTTGATGCCCTCGACCACACCGTCGCTCAACTCGCCCGACTGAGACGCCACCGGAACCGCGATCAGCGCCACGATGCCGAGGATGGCCAGGAGGAAGAGCAGGGTCACCAGCAACGCGGCCAGCGCCGGGGGCCACCCACGCCGCCGCAGCGCACGAGTCATCGGCCAGGTCAGTGTGGTGAGGAACAGCGCAATGATCACCGGCCACACGACCGACCACATGCGGGCGAGACCCCACAGGGCCACCGCGACCGTCGCGAACACCAACAGCAACTCGACCGATACGCGCGCGGAGGTGGCAAGCGCGGCGCGGGTTCTCCCGGAACTCAACATGTCAGGCATGCGGTCACACTATTGGCACTCCCGTCACTGGCATCGCCTCTGTCCCGTGGGCTACGTTGTGGGCGATGACTACCGGGACGGCATCGCGCCACACACGGATTGGTGACCCGGCGCTCCCCTGAGCGCCGTACGGGCCGGTGCCGGCCCGCTGTTGGATCGGGGATCCGGCGCTGCTGCGCGGGCTCCGCCTCCTGTCGTGTTGAACCCCATTCGACACGTCGACCACGACAGGAGAACTCATGCTCACCAAGATGTTGCACATTCCCACCGCGGACGGCCGGGCCGACGCTTTCGCCGCCTGCCCCGACCGTGGCGAGCAGCACCCAGGGGTGCTGATGTACGCGGACGGCTTCGGCATCCGGCCCGTGGTGCGGGAGATGGCCTGCGCACTGGCCGGGCACGGGTACTACGTGCTGGTCCCCAACTTCTTCTACCGGAACGGGCCGGCGCCGGTGATCGAGCTTCCCGAGTTCATCGGAGAAGAGGCCCGGCCCGCGGTCTTCGCCCAGCTGATGCCTCTGATCGAGGCGCACACCGCCGAACGTGTCCTGAGCGACGCGGATGCCTGTCTCAGGTTCCTCACCGCCCAGCCCGAGGTGGCTGCCGGACCGGTCGCGGTGACCGGCTACTGCATAGGCGGCCTCCTGGCGATGCGCACCGCCGCTGCCCACCCTGACCAGGTGGCCGCCGTCGCCGGATTCCACGGCCCCGTGGGTGCCGACGGGCCCGACAGCCTGCGTCGTCTCCTCTCGACGCTCACCGCCAAGGTCCACCTCGGCCACGCCGAGACCGACTTGACTCCCGAGGCGCTCGGCGAGCTCAACCGGGCCCTGGACGCCGCGGGCATCGACTACACCTCCGAGATCTACCCCGGCACCGTCCACGGCTTCACCATGTCCGACACCGACGCCTTCAACCCCGGTGCGCTGCAGCGCCATTGGGACCGGCTGCTGCCCCTCCTCGATCGGACCCTCACCGCCCGGGGAGCCACTGCCATGGACTGATGGGAAAAGCACTCAGGGCGTGAGATACGCCTGCACCGCCGGCGCGTACCGGTCGACCAAGGCGTCGACCGTGCTCGCTCGCATCTCGGTGCCGCGGGCGATGCCGTACATCACGCCCAGACCCAGCAGGGTGGCCACGGCCAGTTCGGCGCGCAGGCCCGCGTCGGGGCCGGTGAGGCGGGCGGTGATGCGGTCGGTGACCTGGGTGCGGAAGTTGGCGCGCAGGATGTCGCCCTGCTCGCCGTGCAGGGGCGCGAACACGATCCGCAGCAGCGGGTCGGCGCCCTGCTCGGACTGGCTGACCAGCACGTGCCGGACCATGTGCGGGCCGAGTTCCGGGAGTGGTGCGGCCAGCAGAGCGTCGGCGTCGGCCTCGAAGGACATGACTTGGGCGAACAGCGTGTCCTTGTTGCCGAAGTACTTCAGGATCAGCGGCGGGCTCACCCCGGCGCGGTCGGCGACAGCCTTGAGCGTGATGTCGGCGTGGGCGTGCCGGGCCAGCAGAAAGCGGGCCGCCCGGAGGATGGCCGCCCTGGTCGACTCGGCGTCCCTGCGGGCCGGTCCGGGCGTGACGGGTGGAGTGCTCACGGCAGTCATGCTCCCTCCATCGCCCCGTCGCGCGCGCCCCGGGGGCTGTCGCCGGACTGCTCCGGCCCTTCCGTGACCGCCTGTGCGGGGTCGCCGGGGATGCACAGCGCCGCGGCCGCGGCTCCGAGGGCGACCACGCCCGCTATCGCGAACGCCACCTGGTAGCCGTGCAGGGTGGGCACCGGCGCTCCACCGACCGAACCGGTGTGGTGCACGAGGACGGCGGCCACGGCCGCGCTGGAGCCGGCCTGGCCGATCGTCCGCATCAGGACGTTGACGCCGTTGGCGGATGCGGTCTGCTCGGCAGGCACGGCTCGCAGGATGAGCGTGGGCAGGGCCGAGTAGGCGAGGGTGGTCCCGGTGGCGACGATCGTGGCTCCCGTGATGATCATCCACAGGTCGCGGCTGTCGGCGATACGGACCGCGTAGCCGACGGCGATCACCGCGGCCCCGAGCGCGAGCGTGACACGCGGCCCGCGTGCGGCGGAGATCCGGGCGGAGACGGGCGACAGCAGGAGCATGACGACACCGCTGGGCAGCAGACACAGGCCGGTGGCGACGATGGACAGACCCAGTCCGTACCCGGTGGCCGTGGGGGCCTGCACCAGCTGGGCGGTGACGAGGGTGTTGGCGTAGAACGCGAATCCGGCAAGCAGGGCGGCCACATGAGACAGGCCGACCCTGGGCTCGGCCACCAGCCGCAGGTCCACCAGCGGCTTCTTCGTTCGCATCTGCTGCCTGCACCACAGGGCGAGCACGACGACGGCTCCGACGAACAGGCCTACGACCCGTGCGCTGCCCCAGCCCCACTGCCCGCCCTGGGACACCCCCAGCAGCAGACACACCAGACCGCCGGCCAGGCCCAGCGTGCCGGAGAGGTCGAACCGGCCCGGCTGTCGCACCGGCGATTCCCGTACCGCCCACCAGACCAGCGTCACACCCGCCACGCCGAGGGCGCTGGTCACCCAGAACATGGTGTGCCAGTTCGCGTACTGCACGATCACGGCTGCCAGCGGCAGGCCCAGCGCGGCGCCGGTGCCGACGGTGGCGCTCATCAGCGCCACGGCCGATCCCCGGCGCTCCGGCGGCAGCTCGTCGCGCAGGATGCTGATGGACAACGGGACGACCGCGGCGGCCGCTCCTGACAGCGTCCGTGCGGCGATCAGCACTCCGATGTCGGAGGTCAGGGCGCACACGACCGAGCCCAGGGTCATCAGCCCCAGAGCCGACATCAGGACCCGCCGCTTGCCGTACATGTCGCCGGCCCGACCCAGCACCGGGGTGAGGACCGCGCCGGACAGCAGAGTGGCCGTGACCATCCACGAGACCGTGCCCGCCGAGGCGCCGGTCAGCCGGGGCAGGTCGGGCAGCAGGGGCACGACCACGGTCTGCATGACGGCCATGAGGATGCCGCCGAACGCGAGCACCGGCACGGTGAGCCGGTCTCGGAGGGTGCTCACGCAAGGCGGCTTGCGTATCGCGGCGGTCCGGTCCATTGGCACTCCAGCGGGCAGCGCCTGGCGAGGCGGCGGGTGAATGGCTATTCACCATAGCTGGTGAATAGCCATTCACCCAAGCCGGTAATCCCGCCGACTCGGGAGGGTGCTCAGTCGATACAGAACTCGTTGCCCTCGAGGTCCTGCATCGCGATGCACGACTCGTTCTCGTCGTCGGCGGGCAGTAGCTGCACGCGTACCGCGCCGAGCGGGATCAGGCGTGCGCACTCGGCCTCAAGCGCGGCGAGGCGCTCTTCACCCACCAGTCCGGTGCCGACCCGCACGTCGAGATGAACCCGATTCTTGACGACCTTCCCTTCGGGAACGCGCTGAAAGAACAGTCGCGGGCCGACACCGGAGGGATCAATGCAGGCGGCCCATGCACCCCGATCCTCAGGAGCCAGCGAGTGGTTGTAATCGTCCCAAGTGGCGAACTCCTCCGGCGGCTTCGGCAGGACGTACCCCAGTACCTCGCACCAAAAGCGAGCGACTCGCTCGGGTTCCGCGCAGTCAAAGGTGACTTGGAACTGCTTGATCGATGACATCGGCGCACGATAGCAGGGAGATTCTCAACTCAGATCGAGAACCGCTAGTTGCGCAGCAAGGGCCGCACCCAGCCGGTGAAGCCGCCCGTTCGGAAGGGGGCTTGGAGCAGGCCGGGCCGCAGATGCTGGGCCGGGGCCGGGGCCGGGGCCGGGGCCGCCGTGATCATGCCCTGGTCGAGGGCGAGGACGAAGTCGCTGACGCGGCCGGTGGTGACGTCGACCGAGTCGCGGAGGCCGTAGCGGTCGTCGTAGGTACCGAAGGCGCGGTCGAGGCCACGGAGGTTGGCGACGGCCTCGGTGGGCGCGTGGGGAAGAGCGAGGAAGTTCCTGGTCGCCGGCCTTCGCGGCACCGCCATGACAGCGATCACCTTGGGCTCGTTGATGCCTTCTCCCTCGACGACAGGTGATCACGGTCGGATACCGACAGGATCCGCCGCCCCCGGCCTCGCCCGACGGCACCCCCGCATTCGTCCACTCGCCCGCCCCGTGGACGTCACGTGACGGCAGCTGCGCCTGGACGTCGATGGCGAACCGGCTCCCCGGTGCCATGTGGCCGACGGCGGCCCTGACATACCAGGGCTCCCCTCTGATCTGCGGCGCCACGGTCGCGACCCTTGAACGCACGCGCGCCATGGACGCGTGGAATCCCCTACGACGTGCACGGCCCACCCGCATGGTGAACGCGGAGCTCCGACGACTCCTGGAAGCGGACCGGTCGTTTCGGGTCGGGACAGCTCCCCGGATCCGACCGCGGTACCGCTCACCGAGCAGCGCCAGTCGAGCGTGGTGGACGTCGACGGAATGATTTGGCCTCCTCCACCGCGACGATCGAGCTGCGCCCCGTACTGCGGCACGACGACACCGTGATCGCGGTCGGCAAGGAGGAGACCTACAGGGACAGCCGTACCACGAGGGGGTACCAGGACTCGGGTCCCCAAGCCCTGGCCTCGCAGTGCGACGGCTTCAGCCGGTCACGCCGCGCTGCCTTCGTGGCGTCCCGTCCTCACCCGAGTACGGGCGGGCCTGATCCGGTAGGTGGTCTTGGCCGGATCGGAGACGGGCTCGCCCAGTTCGATGCGTCCGCCGGAGCGCAGCTTTTCGCACACATCGGTGGGCAGGGCGACGTAGCAGCCGCCTCTACCTGCGGCGGCGTCGACCGGGCGCCAGTAGCCGTAGCGCGTTCGTCCGCCCTCGTGGACGGTCACGAAGACGGGTGTGCGGGAGTCGGCCACGATGCGCAGCACCTCGGATGCGAGGGGGTCGAGCGCCACCGCGGATCTGGGCGGGTGCAGTTGGAGGGGTGCGCTCAGGCAGGCCAGGTCCGTTCGGGCCGCCCGCCCGGCACGGTCGCGGTCGCGTTCGCCGCGGCGCCCAGGATGAACCGTGTTGGCCGCGGAGTCGGCGTCCGCGACGGAATACGAGGCGCGGGAGGTCGCGAGGGGCATCTGTACGGCCTTTCCAGGGTGGAGGACGGACAGCGCGCGCCTCGTTCCGGACCCAATGTCGATCTTGCTGGACCGCATTGTTGCGCCTGCCACTGACAATGCGCCCCAATGGCTCGCGCGGCACTCGTGCGGACCGCTCGACGCACCGAAGGCGCCGACACGACCCGCGCCCTTCAGCGAACTGCCGTCGGCGCGCCGCCCGGTCGCCGAGAGAAGCACACCGGGCGCTTCAGTAGCGCCGCCCCCTCAGTTTGCCGAGCAGCCGCTGGGCCTGGGCCCGGCGCCGCGGGTCGCGAGAGGCCCGGCGTACCTCCTCCACGGCACGTCGCCCCTGCGGACTCCTGCTGAACTGCTTGATCTTGTCCAACATGCCTGGCACGGCTGTCCTCCTGAGACGGTCGACTACAACGCCCTTGCAACAGGGCCTACGTACGAACGCGGTTACCCCGGCCGCGTGGTCTCACCCCTGCCGCCGAGCGATGAGCTCGGATCCTCTGCATGGGCCGACGCCGTCTGCCGGTTCGAGGTGGCACGGCGACGTCCGCGTGGTCAGCCGCTCACTTCTTGCGCAGTGCGGACGGCTTGTGCACCGCCGACCTGCCGGAGCGGGCGCTGCGCACCTCGTACTGCGGATCCTCGGGCGAGGCGTCCACGGTGCGGCCGGCGGCCTCGGTGCGTCGGGTGATCCTCCGCTCGACGGTGCCTTCCGTGGTGCTGCCGTGGCTGTTCCAGGTGACCTCGTCGCCCTGGGTGAGCTGCTTGCCCTTGCCCCCGCCGCTCGTCCCCTTCGCCTTCTTCGCCTTCTTCGCCATGGTGTTCCCTCGCTTCCTCGGTGCCGGTCGTGACGTCACGGATCGCGCCGGAACGCCGCCTGGTCGGCCAGGCCACCAGCGCCGAGTGGCCCGGTGTACTCGACGGGCTGCGCGGCCTCCATACGGGGTAGCCGGCGGCGCGACACGCGCAGCACGACGGGTGGCAGCGCCGCTCGCACCGGCTGGGTCAGACGCAGCCATGGAGGGGCGTACACGGCCGTACGGCGGCGTTCCAGGCCCCTCACCAGGCGCGCGGCGACCGTCTCCACGTCGTGTACCCGGCTAACCGGCGGGGGCATGTGGGCGCGCAGTTCACGCAGGGCGGCGTACTGGTCGGCGTCGCGGATCATGTCGGTGTCCGTCCAGTTGAGATACGCGATGCCCACAGCGACCCCTCGGTGCGCCACCTCCGTCTGCAGGGCGTGCGCAAGGGCCTCCGCCCCCGCCTTGGAGGCGCAGTAGGAGCTCATCAGAGGGACGGCGCCGATCGACGCCAGCGAGGCGATCTGGAGGAAGTACCCCGCTGTGTCGAAGAGGTCCGGCAGGAACGCGCGGGCGGTGTGGGCGCTGCCGGTGAGGTTGACGTCGATGACACGCCGCCAGGCCGCCGGGTCCGAGGCGAGGAACGGACCGCCCTCGGAGATACCCGCGTTCGCCACCACGGCGGAGGGGCGCCCCAGTCGGGCCCGCACCGTGTGGGCCGCGGCAACCAGGGCGACGAGGTCGGTGACGTCGACCTCGACGGCCAGCGCGGGGCCCGGCAGGGACTCCGCCACCGTCTCAAGGGCGGCCTTCTCGTGGCCGAGCAGCGCCACTCGGGCGCCGCGCCGGGAGATCTCGCGGCACAGCGCCGCGCCCAGACCGCGGGCGGCGCCCGTGACGGCGACCGTACGGCCGGCGAGCGGGCTGCTCCTGCTGCGCACGGGCTACCCCTTTCTACCGACTCGGGTGGCGGCCTTGTCGGGCCTCTTCCTGACGGGGTGGATTTCGGATGCGGTCAGTTCTGCTGTGTGCCGGCGGATGTGCGGGGCCGGACACGGGCGGCCCTGCTTCCGGTCCGCCACGTTCAGCGCCTGTCCTCGGCCGGGCTCACCCCGGGCTGCGGCGTGCACGGCGCACCGCGCTCGCCCGCGCCCCGAGTGCCCGCGCGTCAGGCGTCCAACCAGCCCCGCTGATCCCGATCGTGCAGAGGTCGCCCGCACCACTTCTCCCCCGGGCCTTGACCGGCTGGGCGGGTAGGTGCAACCTCGTTAATGCGCATTAGGTAATACGCATTAATAGGCAGCCACCGTGGAACCCAGGAAACGCCCCGGACGTACCCCCGCTCCGGCCGGACGTACGTCACGACCCCGGCAGGCCGAGGTGGCTCGGCTCGCAGGGGTCTCGCAGGCGACCGTGTCCCTGGTGCTCTCGCCGAAGCCGGACGGGAAGGGACGCCTCATCTCCGAGGAGACCCGCCAACGGGTCCTGGAAGCGGCCCGCAGTCTCGGCTACGTGCCCGATCCGGCCGCCCGGCGGCTGGCCGCCGCGCGCAACAACCTCCTCGGCGTCTTCAGCTTCACCGCCACGTTCCCCACCGATGTGCAGCACTCGTACTACCCCTTCCTGGTCGGCGTGGAGCGCGAGGCGGCGGCACTCGGTTACGACCTGGTGCTGTTCACCGGGTCGAGCACGGGTGGCGCGGGGGCCACGGGTCCCGAAGCTCTGAGCCGGGTCCGGCTCGCGGACGGCTGTCTGTTCGTCGGTCGGCATACACCCCGGGCGGAGCTCAAGCGGCTGGTCGAGGACGGTTTCCCGGTCGTACATCTGGGCCGCCGCGATGAGTTGGAGGGCGTGGCCTGGGTGGGCGCGGACTATGTCCGAGCCACCCGTGACGTCGTGGGCCATCTGGCCGAGTTGGGGCATCGACGGATCGTCCTCGTCCGCGAGGACGACGACGCGCCCGCTTCGACGGACCGTCAGCGCGGCTTCCTGGAGGGGCTGGAGGCGGCAGGCCTGCCCGCCGGGCCCGCGTCCGTCTTCCGGTCCGCTGATCCGCAGCGGGAGCTCACGCCAGAACGGCTGCGTGCCTGGGCCGACGAGGGCGTGACGGCCTTCGTCGCGGAGGAGACCGACACCGGGGCCGCCTGGCGAGGCCTGCTCTCCGCCGTGCGTGAGGCGGACCTCGACTGCCCGGCCGAGGCGTCCCTCGCCCTGCTGGGCAGCCCGCCCTCCGATCTGGCGAGCGAGCCCGTACCGACCGGATTCGACATTCCCCGGCCGCAGTTGGGCGCCGCGGCCGTACGTCTGCTGGCCGCGCTCGTCGCGGGCGAGGAGGCGCGCGAGCCGCTCGTCGGCTGTGCCTTCCGCCCCGGTCCGACGACCGGACCGCCGCCTGCCCGGCCCTGAGCACCGGCCCCAGCCCTCTGTGAACCTGAACCGGCAGCAAGGAGAAGCGTGATATCCGAAGCAGACATCCTCGTCGTGGGCGGCGGCCTCGGTGGCGTGGCCGCCGCACTCGCCGCCTGCCGGGCGGGACGCAGCGTCGTGCTGACCGAGGAGACGGACTGGATCGGCGGCCAGCTCACCAGCCAGGCCGTACCGCCCGACGAGCACCCGTGGGTGGAGCAGTTCGGCACGACCGCCACGTACCGGCGGCTGCGCGAGGAGATCCGGCGGTACTACCGCCACTGGTACCCGCTGCGGGCCGAGGCGCTGGCGCTCACCGAGCTCAACCCGGGAGCGGGCCGCGTCAGCAAGCTCTGCCACGAACCCGGGGTCGCCCTCGCCGTCCTGGAGGGCATGCTCGCGCCCCACCGTGCGGCCGGCCGGCTGACCGTACTCACCGAGCACCGGCCGGTCTGTGCCGAGGCCGACGCCGACAACGATGTCGTACGGGCGGTGACCCTGCAAAATCTGCGTGACGGGACGCGTCGCACCCTCACCGCGCGCTACGTCCTGGACGCCACCGAGACCGGCGAACTCCTCCACCTCGCGGGCGTCGAGCACGCGAACGGGGCCGAGGCGCGCGCCGAGTTCGACGAGCCGCACGCCCCTGACGAGGCCCAGCCCGACAACCAGCAGGGCATCACGGTCTGCTTCGCGCTCTCCCACCACGAGGGCGAGGACCACACGATCGACCAATGTCGGCGGTCCGCACCTCCTGCACCGGAACAACAGCACCTACGTCGTCTACAACAAGGACAAGGCGAGCGGCGGCGACATCATGATGACCGAAGTCGGCAACGACTTCAGCAAGCGCACCCACCTCGGCGTCTTCTACAACTCGCGCTGCGCGGCTCCGGAGAACGGGCGCGCCGCGGCGCCTTCCTTCGGCACCGACGGCGGCGTCCCGTACATAATCTACGAGGCGGGAGAGCGGCTCGCGGGAGCCATCGCGGTGGCCCGGGGCTGAGCCGGCTGTCCAACAGTTGCTCTTTCGCTCACGCAACCTGCTTCGGTGTCTCGACGTCCAACTCCACGACAGACGGCTGTAGATCACCCTGGAGAGCACGTGGCGAAGAAGGACCGGACGACGGACGCGGCGGCGGAGAAGGACCGCGAGAAGTGGATGGCGCGTTTCCAGGTACGGCTGGCCATGCAGCCGGGCGTGGACCGGGCAGTCGTGCTCCAGGCGGTCAAGGAGGTCACGGCACACGGCGCGGAGACGGGAGAGCACCCGCGAACCGCCTTCGGCGACCCGGACGTCTACGCCGTGCAGGCCGCCGCGCGGCTGGTCCCGGCGGACCGTGCGGCGGGCGCGAGGCGGCGCAACGCCGTTGTGGACGCGCTCGACTCCGTCCGTGACGCGGCCGGCAAACTCGGCGGTCTGTGACCGGTCGCGGCGTGATCGGCTCGGGGACCCGCCCGCACGGCGCTACCCGCGCCAGGCCTTCACCTTGTCGGCGTGTGCCGCGACCCATTTCTCCGCGGCCACCCGCGGTGTCATCTTGTCGAGCGCGATGTACCTGGCGACGGTGTTCTGGTCGTCGCTGGTCCAGGTGAGGTTCTTCACCAGGTCGTAGGCCGGGCTGCCGGATTTCGCGAAGCGGGTGCTGACGATCTTGTCGAGGTCGAACACCGGGTAGTCGCAGGGGATCTTGGCGGGATCGGTGTCGCAGCCCGCCGTGTGCTTGGGCAGATCGATGTGGACCAGCGGCACCTCCGAGAACAGCCACTGTGGCTCGTGGAAGTAGCCGATCACCCACTTCTTGTTCTTCTCGGCGTCCCGGAAGGCCTGGATCAGGGCGGTCTCGCTGCCCGCGTACACCTGCATCGGCCGGTTGTCGCGGACGGTCATTCGGGAGAATGACCGGCGGACGCGGGCCGGACGCCCTGCCCATGCGCGGCTCACGTCGTACGATCTTGTCGCAACGCCCCCACTGATCGCAGGGGATGGGCCGGCGACTGCTCGTTCGGCGGGCCGGCATGGCCGCCACGCCACTGCGGGCACCGACCGAAACGTCGTACGTCCAAGGAGACACGAAGGCTGATGATCTTCATCACCGCCAAGTTCCGAGTCCGCCCCGAGCATGCCGACCGGTGGCCGGACATCACCGCCGACTTCACCGAAGCCACGCGCCGGGAGCCCGGCTGCCTCTGGTTCGACTGGTCGAGAAGTGTGGCCGACCCCACGGAGTACGTCCTGGTCGAGGCCTTCCGCGATGACGAAGCAGGCGCTGCGCACGTGCAGTCGGCGCACTTCAGGGCCGCGCAGCAGACGTTGCCGCCCCATTTGCTCGAGACACCCCGCATCGTGAACGCGAGCATTCCGCAGGAGGACTGGTCGCTGCTGGGCGAGATGGCCGTGCCCGAGCAGGGGTAGGGCGGTTCAGCCACATTGAGCTGACGGAGGAGTTCGCCGCCCGGCCCACAGCACCGACGAGGGCGGCGGTACCGGCTCAACCGAGCAGTTGCGCGCTGCTGACCGGTTCGCGCCGCTGTTGTCCATTGATGCGGTGCCGCTCGATGGACGAGCGCCGATACACCTCCTGCCGCACCCGCTGGATCTCGCCGATGGGCCGGTGCTCCTCCCGGGAGCGCCACGGCGTGATCGACGTGGCGTCGGCGGCCGCCACGTTGTCCTCCCCGCCGATGTCCTGACGCGGGAGGTCCACACGGGCGACGGCCACCCAGGGGGACGACTCTTCAGGCCACTTCACGGAGGTGTTGTCCACCGGCATGCGAGCCACATCGGTGTTGAGCTGCACCTGGAGCTCGAAGGAATGGCCGCGCTCCGCGGTCTCGGCAACCAGCGTGCGGCGGAACGCCTCGTTGTCCGCGCGCACGTCCACGATCTGGTGCGTGAGGGCGGCCTGGGACTCGGGCGTCGGCACGGTGCGGATCTTGGCGATGTGGTCGCCGTACCGGAAGGCACCCATGCTGTTGTAGGTGTACGACAGCAGGTTCCTGCGCGGGACGGTGGTGAACGAGAGCATGGCGAACAGTTCGTCCCACAGCCAGCCGGCGGGATCCGTGAGCGTGCCCCGGCGCGTCAGGAAATCCGCCATCCAGGTCTTGCGGCGGGCGGGGTTCGCCAGGCCTTCGGGCAGCTCCGCGAACAGCTCCTCGATGACCATGTAGTCGTACGCGGTGTTCGCGAAGAAGACGTCATTGTTGATCAGGTTGAGGTCGAAGGTGCCGGTGTCCGGTTCATCGGCCAGCAGTGACCGGCCGGGGACGCCGAACAGCTTGATGCCCATCCCGCACGCCGCGCCCAGCTGGTGGTCGGGACGCTGGTGCCCCAGGCCGTTGGAGTACCGGACGACGGCGTCGTACACGGTGGGCCGGGCGAAGATGCCCTGGGCGTGGAAGCCGCGGTTGTCACCGACCGTGACGGTGGCCTTGAGGAGGCCGTACGTCTTTCCGTGGGCGGTACGGACGGCACGGCCGACGGCCTCGCGCTCGACCGAGGCGCCGGTGCGCTGCGCCACCTGTGCGACCACTGCGTCCAACTCTGCTTGATAGCCCGGGCGTTCGGCGGGGCGGTAGTCCTCATAGCGGACGGGATCCATGGTGCTGCCTCTCTGTGACAGTGCCGCTGATCCCCAAAATGTAGCCAGCAATTAAATTGTGCACAACATAACCTGCTGTGATGAATCACACGCCGATGGCACGGAAGGACCGGCGCGCCACCGTCGAACTCGGCGGGGGCGGTTCCCAGGGGCAGGGCATCGCCCGGGGCCGCCCCCGCCGGCTCACTTCGCCAGCGGGCCGAACTCCTTACGGGTGTCCACCGGCTCACCGAACAGCTGCCAGCGCTCGCCCCCGAACCGCATCAGCTGCATCGTCTCGATCGGGAAGGCGTCTTCGGGCCCCGTGGAGAGGGTGACACCGGGCAGCAGCATGTCCACCTTGACGTCCTTGAGGTTGCGCACGGTGTCCCGCATCCCCTCCCTGGTCGGGCACTTCATCGCGTCCAGGGCCTTGTGCAGGCTGGAGGCGGCGGCCCAGCCGTAGGCGTTGAACTGGTTGGCCGGGTCGGAGCCGGGCGCGTACTCGCGCAGCGCGTCCTGGTACGTCTTCATTTCCGCGTCGTCGGCCCACTGCGGGTCGGCGGGGTCCTTGAAGTAGGTCGCGGAGACGACGCCCTGGACGTTCTTGAACCCGACAGGCTTGAGCACGGTGGCTGACGAGGACACGTTGTTCACGATGTGCAGCGGGTTCCACTTGGTGTTCTTGGCATCGGCGGCGAGTGCCTGGCTGCCGAACTTCGGCGTGGTGACGTTGAGCAGTACATCCGCCTCGGACCGCGCGAGGCTTGTCATCTGTGCGGAGACGGAGGGGTCGGTGACCTCGTAGCTCTCCTCGGCGACCACCTTGATGCCGCTGTCGGCGAGGGCCGCCTCGAACCCGCCGAGCAGATCCTTGCCGAAGTCGTCGTTCTGATAGAGGACGGCGACCTTGGCCTTCGGCTTCTCCTCCTTGAGGTATTTGGCGTACACCCGCGCCTCGGCGATGTAGTTGGGCTGCCAGCCGGTGGTCCACGGGTGGTTGCCGTCCGTACCCCAGACGGAGGCGCCGGTGGCGACGAAGGGCTGGGGCACCTTCCGCTTGTTGAGGTAGTCCCAGACGGCGGCGGTGGACGGGGTGCCCAGGGTCTGGAAGACGGCGAAGACCTTCTCCTGCTCGACGAGTCTGCGGGCTTCCTCGACGGCCTTGGGCGGCTGGTAGCCGTCGTCGCGGACGGTGAACTCCACCGTGCGGCCGTCGATGCCGCCATCGGCGTTGACGTGCTTGAAGTAGGCGCTCACGCCTTTGCTGATCGTGCCGTACGCGGAGGCGGGTCCCGACAGTGGGTAGATGCCGCCCAGCTTGATGGTCTTGTCGGTGATGCCGGTGGTCTGCTGGCCCTGGCACGCGCCGTCGGCGGCGGCGTCCTTGCCGTCCTGCCCGCGCTGGCCGGTGCAGGCGGTGGCGAGGAGCAGGGCGGCGGACGCGGCCGCGGCCGCCCGCAGAGTGGTCGTCTTGCGCATGTGATTCAGTCCCTTTCGGTGCGGGGCGGTGCGCCCACGGGTTCGGCATCGACAGGTGCGGGATCCGCCGGGGCGGTGGGCGAGGAGGGTTCGGAGTCGGCCTTCCGGTCACCGGCGACAGGGTTGGTGGTGCTGGTGAGCCGACTGGCGGCGGCGCCCCGGACACGCCCCGCCAGACCGGCCAGTCCGGTCGGCGCCACGAACATCACCGCGATGATCAGCAGGCCGAACACCACGCCGGGTGCCGCCTCGCTGATGTCCTGGGCCACGCTCGGCACGTACATCACGAAGGCCGCGCCCAGCAGTGGTCCGTACAGTGAGGCGAGCCCTCCGACCACCAGGCCGGCCAGCAGCGTGATGGACAGCACGAAGCTGAACGAGTCGGGCGAGACGAAGCCGATCACCCAGGTGTAGACGCATCCCGAGACGCCCGCGAACATCGCGCTCCACGCGAAAGCGAGGGTCTTGTGGAGCGACAGCCGTACGCCCATGACCTCCGCGGCGCTCTCGTTGTCCCGCACCGCGAGCAGGGCCCGACCGACCCGGGACCGCAGCAGGTTACGGGCGAGCAGCAGAGCCACCGCGGTGACGGCGAGGACGACGAAGTACGTCCACTGGTCCTCGGCCAGCCCGCTCCACGCGGGTGGTTCCAGCTTGTCCACGGTCAAACCCATGGAGCCGCCCGTCACCGGTTCGAGCCGCTTGAGCAGCGGTGGCAGGAACACCGCGAAGGCGAGCGTGACCAGGGCCAGGTACAGCCCCCGCAGCCGCAGGGCGGGCACGCCGAAACCGAGGCCGAGCAGGAAGCATCCGACGGCGGCGGCCGGCAGCGTGGCCACGTGGCCGGTGTCGTAGCGGTCGAGCATGACCGCTGCCGTGTAGGCCCCTGCCGCGAAGAACGCGCCGTGCCCGAGGGAGATCTGCCCGCCGAATCCGACCAGCAGGTTCAGGCCGGCCAGCGCCACGGCGTACAGCAGCACCATGGTCAGTTGGAAGACCTGGAACGGGGCGAAGTAGAACGGTGCGCCGACGGCGACGCCCGCGGCGAGCAGCACGGTGAGCGCGGCCCGCAGTCGGCGGGCGCGGTCGGTGCCCGGTGTTGCGGTGATCGTGCTCATACGCGCTCCACCGCCGCCCGTCCGAAGAGGCCCTGGGGCCGCACCAGCAGCACCGCCAGGATGATCAGCAGGGGTACGCCCACCTTCAGATCGGCACCGATCACGTCGACGTAGGCCCCGGCCAGCGTCTCTGCCACGCCCACGACCAGGCCGCCGACGACCGCACCGACCGGGCTGTCGAAGCCCCCGAGGGTGGCCGCGGCGAACGCGTAGATCAGCACGCCGCCCATCATGTTGGGTTCGAGGAACAGCAGCGGGGCGACGAGCACGCCCGACACCGCACCGACTGTCGCGGCCAGCCCCCACCCGAGCATCAGCACGCGGCCCACTCGGATGCCCGACAGCCGGGCGGAGGCGGGGTTGCACGCGACCGCCCGCATCACCAGACCGACGGAGGTGTGCTGGAACAGCAGGTAAAGCAGGCCCATCACGACGGCCACGACCGCGATGATGCCGAGGCTCGACCAGTCCAGGCGCACCCCGGCCAGGTCGATCCCGCCGTCGGGGAACGGCTGTGGGAAGTCCTTCACGGTGAACGACCAGATCAGACCGGCCATCGCGTTGACGAAGATGAACAGACCGACCGTCACGATGACCATCGTCAGCTCGGGCGCGTTCTGCACCGGGCGGATGACGATCCGTTCGACCAGCATGCCGCCGGCGAAGGACACCGCCAGGGTCACCGGCAGCGCCAGCCAGAACGACATCCCGGACGCCACGAGTTGCCACGCCACATAGGTGGAGATCATGGCGAGCTCACCCTGAGCGAAGTTGACGATCCCGGTGAACCGGTGGATCAGCACCAGGGCCAGCGCCAGGCTGGCATAGACGGCGCCGGAGCCGACTCCTTCCACCACTTGCTGGAGCAGTTCGGTCACGGCGCTCACCCGTCCTTTCCGGCGCGGACGGAGACACCGAGGTACACCTCGGCGACCTGCCCGTCCTCGCGGATCTCCCGGGACGGCCCGGACAGCACCAGGCGGCCTGCCTCCAGTACGTGTGCCCGGTGCGCCACATCCAGCGCGAGTTGGGCGTTCTGCTCGACGACGACCACAGTGGTGCGTTCCTCCTCGTTGACGGCACGGACGATCTCGAACAGCTCGCGAGTGACCAGCGGCGCAAGCCCCAGCGACGGTTCGTCCAGGAGCAGCAGTGAGGGCCGAAGCATCAGCGCCCTGCCGATGGCGAGCATCTGCTGCTCGCCGCCGCTGAGGCTGCCGGCGGCCTGGTGGGACCGCTGGCGCAGCTTGGGGAAGTAGCCGTAGATGCGCTCCATGTCGGCCGCCACGCCTGCGCGCTCGGCACGGCCCCGCTTCCATCGGCCGGTGCGCAAGTGGGCGCCGATGCGCAGGTTCTCCTCGACGGTCAGGTCGTTGAAGGTGCCCCGGCCCTCAGGTACGTGCGCAACGCCCAGCCGCGCGGTCTGCTCGGGCGAGCGACCCAGCAGCTCCGTACCGTTCAGCGTCACCGAGCCGCGTCCGCGGACCATGCCGCACAGGGCCCGCAGAGTGGTTGTCTTGCCCGCGCCATTGGGCCCGAGGACCGCGCACACCTCGCCGCGTGCGACGGAGAAGTCGAGCCCCTGGAGCACGCGGGCCTGGCCGTATCCGGCATGCAGGCCCGACACCTTCAGGAAGTCCGGTTCCGCATGCGACTGCCCGGCCTCGGTGCTGTCGGTGGTGGATTCCGTCATGCCGCCACCCCCAGGTACGCCTCGATGACCGCAGGGTCGCGCTGGATCTCCTTCGGCGAGCCCTCGGCGATCTTGCGCCCGAAGTCGAGACACACGACCTTGTCGCACAGGCCCATCACGAACCCCATGTGGTGTTCGACCACCACGAGCGTCAGGTCGAAGTCCTCGCGCACCGACCGGACCAGATCCGCGAATTGGTCGACCTCGCCGTGGCTGAGCCCGTTGACGGGTTCGTCGAGCAACAGCAGCCGGGGCCGTACGGCGAGCGCCCGGGCGAGTTCGACGCGTTTGAGCGTGCCGAACGGCAGCCCGGAGGCGGGGTGGTCGGCGACATCCGCCAGACCTAGACGCCGTAGCAAGTCGTCTGCCTGGTCACGCAGTTCCCTCTCCTCCCGCCGGACGCGGGGCAGCCGGAGCGCCGCGGCGAAGTGTCCCGTATGCCCCCGGCTGTGGGAGCCGACCATGACGTTTTCCCGGACCGTGAGCCGTGGGAACAGACCCAGATTCTGGAAGGTGCGGGCAATGCCGCGCCCGGCCACGGAGTGCGGTGGGAGGGCGAGCAGGTCCTCGTCCTCGAACCGGACCGTCCCCGCATCAGGGGTGCAGCGCCTGGTGAGGCAGTTGAACAAGGTGGTCTTGCCGGCTCCGTTCGGTCCGATGAGCCCCACGGCGGTGCCCGGCTCGACGGTGAACGCGACACCGTCCAGTGCCGTGATCCCGCCGAAGCGCACGCTGATACCGTCGACCGCGAGCATGTGTGACGCCCCTTCCGAGGTGCTGGGGGGGTGGGCGAGCGTCACAGTAGGTGGGGGCGTTCCGAGCGCACATTGGGTGCGAGCACCCAACTTCGCGGCCACCGACTTGTGCGCCACGCCCAATGCCCCCGACAACTCGCCCGCCGGGCCTGTTGACGGGACACGAGTACGCCAGCGACGATCGGCGCCATGCCTCGCGGACCCGCCCTGGGCGCCCCCGCACTCTCCGAACCCCTCAGCCGGGAGCGGCACCGGCTCCTGCACACCGTCCACGACCGGCTCGAAGACGTGGCGAAGACCGCCGTCGCGGTGATGCGCACGGAGATCCCGTCGTACGCGCTCCAGGACGAGCGGTTCTTCGACGACGTACGGGACCAGGTCCTCACGCACTACCGGATGCAGCTGGCGGCGCTGGCCGGCGACCAGGACATCGCCCCCGAAGACCTGGTCTTCAGCCGCGCGGCAGCCATGCGCAGAGCACGCGCGGGGTTCGCCCTGGAGGACTGGATCAGTGCCTTCCGGGTGGGCCGGCAGGTGTTGTGGGACGAGCTGCTGGACTGCGCGGGCACGTCCGCCGAGGCGCAGCAGGCCGCGCTGTCCCTCGTCACACCGCTGATGCGGTACGTCGACTACGCCAGCACCCATGCCGCGCAGGCCTATGTCGAGTACCAGCAGCATGTGGTCGCCGACGCGGACCGGGAGCGCCGGGATCTCCTGGACCAGCTCCTGGCCGGCGCGGCACCGGCGCGCGGTCCGCTGCTCGCCGCGGCGCAGGCGTACGGCATCGGACCGCACTCGCCGATGATGGCGGTCGTGGCGGTGTGCGTCGGCGACACCCGCACCGGCGACCTCACCTCGGCCGAGCAGGGCTACGCGACCAGCGCGTCCATCGGCGTTGCCGGTCCCTGGGCCGGCCGGACCCTGGTCGTCGTACGCCACGGCGAGGTGGTGGCCGTGCCCGTGGTCCGCACCGGCATGGACGCGGAGGACATCTGCGCCCACTTCGAGGCGGTACAGCAACGGCTCGCGCGAGAGGGAACCATGCTGTCCATGGGCATCAGCACGGTCGCCCAGGGCGCCGGCGAACTGCCGCGCGCCTACGAGGAGGCACGGGCGGCCCTCGACCTCGTGCCGAGCGGGGGCGGGGTGGCGGCACTGCCGCGGCTGTCCCCGTTCGACTACCTGGCGCTGCGCGCCGACGACCTCGCCCGACAGCTGGTCGATCCCCGCGTGCGTGCGCTGCTGGAGGAGGACCGCGGACGTGGCGACACGCTGGCGGCCACCATACGGGCCTTCGCGGAGGCCGACCTCAACCTGCGGCTGGCCGCCGACCGGCTGCGGGTGCACCACAACACGGCGCACTACCGATTGCGCCGGATCGAGGAACGCACCGGGCGCAATCCGCGCCGGATCGCCGACCTCCTGGAACTGCTGGTCGCCCTCGCCATCCGCGACGGGGCCGGGGAAGGTGGGGATTGCCGGTGAGCCGCATCGTGGAGTCTGCCGGGACCGAGGCGCTGCGTCAGCCGGCGGACGGGCAGGACGGAATGGACCGGCCGGAGGCAGTCACCGGGGAGCACCGAACGGTCCGCAGTGCGCTTCTCGACGCAGCGCTGGAGGTGTTCACCGAGCGCGGTTACGCCGACGCCGGTCTCGCCGAGATCGCGGCGCGCGCCGGCATCCCGGTGGGCAGCCTCTTCCAGCACTACGGCGGAAAGCGAGGGCTTTACCTCGCCCTTTGGGAGGAGTTCCGGGAGGAACAGGAGCGCCTGACCGCAGCCACGCTGACCGCCGAGCGAGGCCGTGGCGTGGACGACCCCATCGCCCTCTTCGTGGCGGGGGCCAGGGCGTACCTGGAGGGTGCCTGGGACAACCGGCGGCTCGGCAGACTCATCGCGGAGGACGACGGACCCGCGGGGTTCGACGCCCTGCGCCGCCAGTGGGACCGCGCGTGGGTACGGCGCAACGCCCGGCTCCTGGAGGTGGACGAGAAGCGACGTGCCGGCCGGGTTCGGGTGAGAGTGCTGACCACGGTGATCGGCGGTGCGGCACGCGAGCTGGGCGACTGCGGGGACGAGACGGAGGCCCTGGAGATCGTGGACGAGGTGTGCGGCATCCTGATCCATCTGACGGCACCGACTGGCTGAAAACGCCCTGAGCGCGGCGGGCGGCGGGCGGCGGGCGGCGGGACGAGGCCACAGCCCGACGACAGCCGAATCCCGGCCACCGAATCCCGGACACCGGGCACCGGCTGCTGGGCCAGGGCCGGCGCTCCGGGCGCGGCGGCGGGGGCCCGCGCCCACGCCGGGTCCGGCGTACGGGTGGTCAGATGCCTGCCATGTCCGCGACTTCGTGGGCCTTCGCCACCAGTGCGTCGATGCGCGCAGCGGTCGGGGTCCCGGACGCGGCCTTGTTCCGCGGTTCGTCCATAGCGCGGCGCATGACGCCCTCCCCGATGATCGCCACCTTCCACAGTCCCATCGCGTGCCAGTAGCCCAACGCCGTCAGGTCGCGCCCCGACGCCGCCGAGTAGGCCGCCACGAGTTCGTCGCGGGACGGGAAGCCGTCGAGAGCCGTCGCGACGAAGTCGCTCAAGGTGTTCTCACTCCTGGCCGGCCAGTAGGCCAGGAGGCTGCCCATGTCCGCCAACGGGTCTCCCAGTGTCGACAGCTCCCAGTCGAGCACCGCGCTCACCTCCCCGCTGTCGTAGGAGGTGATGACGTTGCGCAGATGGAAGTCCCCGTGCACGAGCGTCAGTTCGCACTGCTCCGGCACAGCCGCGACGAGTCGCCGGGTGAGGTCCTCCAGGACGGGCAGCTCGCGGGTCCTGGACCTCTCCCACTGGGCCGACCACCGCTTGAGCTGACGCTGCGCATACGGCTTGTGGCTGGCCAGACCGGTCAGCCCGGCCGCCTCGAGATCGACCGCGTGGATCTTCGCCAGCGTCCGCGGCAACGACATCCCGATCGCCCGGCGGCGCTCGGGCGTCAACGACCGCGCGATCGACATCGTGTCGACGACCTCGCCGTCCACGAACTCCATGAGCAGCAGCGGGACATCGGTCACGACGGGATCATCGGTCAGCCCAAGCACTCGCGGGGTCGGGACGGCGGTGCTCTCCAGGGCCCTCAGAATCCGCGCCTCGCGGGCCACGTCGTGCGCCGAGGCCAGCAGTCGACCCAGTGGCGGGCGCCGCAGCACCCATCTGCGGCCGTCCTGGTCCTGTACGAGATACGTCAGATTCGACTGGCCCAGCCCGATCCGCTCGAAGGCCATGGGCCCGGCGAAGTCGACGCCGAGGGTGGCGAACCAGCGGCCCACCGCCCCGGCGTCGATTCCGAGAACGTCCGCGCTAGACACCGACGCCGGCTCCCTGCCTGAACGAGAGCGCGTCACCGAGCAGTTGCCCCCCGTCGATCACCATGGTCTCGCCGGTGATCCAACTCGCGGCGTCCGAGACGAGGAAGGCGACCGCGGAGGCGATGTCGGCAGGCTCCCCTATGCGGCCCAGCGCCACCGAGGCGGATACCGCCTGCTCGTGCTCCTTCCACAGAGCCTCGGCCAGCTTCGTGCGCACCACACCCGGTGCCACGGCGTTGACGCGGACCTTCGGCGAGAGTTCCATGGCCAGTTGCCTGGTGAGATGGATCAGGGCGGCCTTCGAGGCGTTGTACAACCCGATGTTCGCCTCGGAGGCCAAGCCGCCCACCGACGCGGTGTTGACGACCGCGCCGCCGTGCTCCCCCATCCAGGCCCGCGTGGCCAGACCCGTCCACAGGACGGGCGCCCACAGGTTCACGTCGAAGGTCTTCGCGAACCGACCGTGGTCCTGGTCGATGACCGGCCCGAACGCCGGGTTGGTCCCCGCGTTGTTGACGAGGATGTCCAGGCTGCCGAAGCGCTCCAGCGTCAGATCCACACAGCGCTGGGCCGCCTCTTCGTCGACCGCATGCGCACCGATACCCACCGCCGTGCCCTTGACCTGGGCCGCGGCGGCGTCCGCCGCTTCCTGGGACCGGGAGGTGAGGACGACGTTTCCGCCGGCCGCGGCGATGGCCTGGGCGACCGCCAGCCCGATACCGCGTGAGGCCCCGGTGACGACGGCGGTGCGACCGGTGAGATCGAGTCCTGTCACGTCAGTTCACCGCCGCCGTCGCGTCGCGGTACTGCCGCAGTTCCTGCTTGGCGATGGCCCGCTTGTGAACCTCGTCGGGACCGTCCGCGAGCCGCAACGTCCGCAGATGCGCGTACATCATCGCCAAGGGGAAGTCGTCGGTCACTCCGGCTCCCCCGTGCACCTGAATCGCGCGGTCGACGATCTTCAACGCGATGTCGGGGGCGGCCACCTTGATGGCCGCGATCTCGGTGCGCGCTTCCTTGTTCCCGACCGTGTCCATGAGATAGGCGGCCTTGAGCGTGAGCAGGCGGATCATCTCGATGTCGATACGCGCTTCCGCGATCCAGTCCTGGATGTTGGACCGTTCGGCGACCGGACTGCCGAAGGTCACCCGTGACTGTGCACGCCGGCACATCAGTTCCAGCGCCCTCTCGGCCGCGCCGATGGCCCGCATGCAGTGGTGGATACGACCGGGCCCGAGCCGGGCCTGGCTGATCGCGAAACCCTCGCCCTCGCCCTTGAGCACGTCCTTGGCCGGCACCCGGACATCCTCGAAGATGATCTCCGCATGGCCCTCGCGATCCGCGTACCCGAAGACCGGGAGGTTCCTGACCACAGTGACCCCGGGGGCGTCGATCGGAACGACCATCATCGACTGCTGGCGATGTGGGGCCGCCGTGGGGTCGGTCTTGCCCATCACGATGAGCACCTTGCAGTTCTTGTGCATCGCGTTCGAGGCGAACCATTTGCGGCCGTTGAGCACGTACTCGTCGCCGTCACGCTCCATCCGCAGCTCGATGTTGGTGGCGTCGGAGCTGGCGACACGCGGCTCGGTCATCGCGAAGGCCGAAGCCATCGTTCCGTCGAGCAGGGGCTTGAGGTACTTCTCCTTGTGCTCGTCGCTGCCGAAGAGCGTGAGCACCTCCATGTTGCCGGTGTCGGGCGCGTTGCAGTTGCAGGCCTCGGAGGCGATGTGGCTGCGGCCCATGATCTCCGCCAGCGGCGCGTACTCGAGGTTGGTCAGCCCGGGGCCCCAGTCCGGGTGCGGGTGGAACAGATTCCACAGTCCACGCCTGCGCGCCTCGGCCTTGAGCTCCTCGATGACCGGCGGCTGGAAGTGCGGGTCACCCGACGCGCGCATCTGCTCGTCGTACACCGCCTCGGCGGGGTAGACGCGTGCATCCATGAACTCGAGCAGATCCGCCTGGTACTTCTTGGCGCGGTCCGACATCTCAAACAGGGACATCCGAACTCCTGACGGGTAGGGAGGGAAAGGTGGGCGGGCGCTTGTCCAGGTGACTGGCCACGCCTTCGACGACGTCGGAGCCGCGGAAGGCCTGGAGCATGAGGTCTTCCGCCCGGCTCACGGAATCGGCGTAGGTGCCGTGCGCGTCGTTGCTCAGTTGGCTCTTGATGACGGCCATGGATGCCGGGGAGCAGCGCCTCGCCAGGTCGGCGGCGTACGCGACAGCGGCATCCACCACGTCGGCGGTGGGGACCAGGTGGTCGAGGAGTCCGACCCGGAATGCCTCCTCGGCATCCACCATGCGACTCGACAGCAACAGGTCCGCCGCCCGGCTGTGCCCCACCAGCCGGGGCAACAGCCAGGAGATCCCGTACTCGGCGATCAGCCCGCGTTGCGCGAATGCCGTGGTGAACCGGGCCGAGGGCGAGCCGAAACGGATGTCGCAGTAGAGCGCCTCCACCATGCCAAGGCCGGCGGCCACCCCGTTGATCGCTCCGATCAGGGGCTTGCGCAGGGTTCGCGGAACGTCCCGCGGACGGCGCCGTGCCCTGTCCGCCTCGGCGACCTCGCCGGCCGCCCGCAGCAGTTGCAGGTCGGCTCCGGCGCAGAATCCGCGGCCCGCGCCGGTGACCACGACGGCACGTACGTCAGGGTCGTCCTCGGCGGCGTCGAGCAGCGCGAAATAGCGGTCCTCGAGTTCGTCGGTCCAGGCGTTCAGCTTGGCGGGCCGGTTGAAGGTGAGCACCAGCACAGGTTCTCGGTGTTCGGCGAGGACGAGCTCGCCCGGCGCGCCGGTCATGCCTGCGCCAGCAGGGAGCTCTGGTACCGACGCATTCCGCGCAGCCACCGGTCGTAGTCCGAGCCCTTGTGCCGGTACATCTCAAGCACGTCTTCGTGCGGCAGGACGAGAAAGCGCTCGTCGTCGATTGCGGCCAGGACGGCGTCGGCGACTTCGGCCGGCTCCAGGACGTCACCGGCGGAGGTGACGGCCCGCGTCGCGGCTCTTCCCAGCGCGTCCCCGGATTCCTCCCCGGCAGACAGCAGCTTGGTGTTCACCCCCATCGGGCACAGACAGCTGACCCGGACCCCGCGATCGCCGTAGGTGACGCTCAGCCATTCGGCGAAGGCGACGGCCGCGTGCTTGGTGACGGCGTACGTGGCGGAGCCGATCTGGGTGAGCAATCCGGCTGCCGAGGCCGTGCTCACGAAGTAGCCCTCACCGCGCTCCAGCCACCGCGGTACCAGCAGCTTTGCCGCACGGATGTGGGCTCGTAGATTCACGTCGATCGAGTGGTCCCAGTCCTGCTCGCTCGCGTCGAGACCGGGCGCCCCGGCGATGCCCGCGTTGGCGAAGTAGAGGTCGACCGGGCCGAACGTGCTCTCAGCCAGGTCGACCAACTGCTGGATCTGCTCGGTGTCCGACGCGTCCGCGCCGGCGCTGACGGTGCTTCCCGGATGGTCGGCGTTGACGCTCTCCGACACCGCCCGCGCGCTGTCCGCGTCGAGATCCGCGACGACGACCCGGGCGCCTGCGCGAGCGAGCCGTGCGACCAGCGCACTGCCGATGCCTGCGCCACCACCGGTCACGACGGCGACTCTTTGTGCAACGTTCACAGCGAACCCTCTCGGTGGCGGGGCGTGCGAGGCCGGGGGCCGGCCCGGAGATCGTGGGGCCGTGTTCTACTGAACTGTATACTTGAATCCGACGTCAAGTTCAATAGAGCAGGCGGCGCCGCGCCAAGGAGAACCATCTGAACGGCCCCTGCGGAGGAGGCGAGAAAAGGAGAAGCACCCGGCGGTGCCGGGTGCTGTGAGGCAGGTGGTCCAGCCGCCGGATCAGCGGTGGCCGGGGAAGCGGAGAGCGTTCGCCCAGAGCCGGGTGACCGTGGAGACGAGCTCCTCGAAGTCCGACGGCGTACCTTCTTCTTGGCGTCCGCCGATCACGAAGGCGTTGTAGGCCATGACGCTGACCATGCCCGACAGCGCACGGGAGGCCATCATCGGATCGACCTCACGGTCTGCTGCACCCCGCGCCTGCAGGTCGGCGATGCCGCGGGCATTGCGGCGGATGAACGCGTCGGCGCGCCGGCTTCGGAACTCACGGAACTCCGGCTCCACTTGGGCGACCTGCTCGAGCAGGCCCATCAGCTTCGCGTTCCGTTTGTATGCCTCGAGGTACGCGCGATTGCTCGCCTCGAGTACCGCATAGGGATCGTCGGTACCCTGCACCCGGCGCATGCCGGGGTGCATCATGTCCTCCTGCGCCTCCAGGAGGACGGCGGCGAGCACCTCCTCCTTGTTGGCGAAGTAGGTGTAGAAGGATCCCGCCGCGCACTGGGCTTCTTTGGTGATGTCGGTCAGGCGGGTGTCGAGGTAGCCGTCCCGTTCGAACACCTTCCGTGCGGCCTTCACCAGTGCGGCCCGCGTCCGAGCTCCGCGCTTCGTCGTGGGCGGCTCGCGAAGGTGCGAGAGGGGCGCCATGGGTGGCGCTTCGTCGCCGTCGGTCTCCTCGGGAGCAGTGGTGTCCATCCCGGAAACTGTACTTGAATCCGACACCATGCTCACAATCCGTAAGGTCGGGGCGTCACAATCCGTAAGGTCGAAACGCTCAGTGACGGCCGGCGGCGATATCGACGTTCGGCACGTCACGGGTCAGAACGGTACGGTCGATGGACCGCTTGAGAATCTTCCCGGTCGGGCCCTTGGGCAGCGCGTCGACGAACCGGACGATACGCGGGATCTTGTAGGCGGACAGCCGCTCTCGTGCCCATGCCGACACCTCGGCGGCACCGAGCTCGGAACCGGGACGGGCCGCGATGAGCGCGGCGACCTCCTCGCCGTAGTGCTCGTCGGGAACGCCGATCACGGCTGCCTCGACGATGTCCGGATGCTCGTAGAGAACTTCCTCGACCTCGCCGGGATAGACGTTGTAACCACCGCGGATGATCAGGTCCTTGAGACGGTCGACGATGCGCAGGTCCCCGTCTGTGTCGGTTTCACCGAGGTCACCGGTCCGGAACCAGCCGTCGGAGATGGCCGCGGCGGTGTCCGCGGGGCGGTTCCAGTAACCCCGCATCACCGTGGGTCCCTTGATGTGCACCTCGCCGACGCCGCCCGGCGGGCACTCGTTGCCGTCGTCGTCGCGCACCTGAACCTGCATCCGCGGCACTGCCCTGCCGGTGTACCCCGTCCTGCCTCCGCGGTCGAGGTCGTTGAAGGTGCCGAACGCAGTGGTCTCGGTGAGCCCATACCCTTCGAGGATCGTGCAGCCGAAGCGGGCCTCGAAGGCCCGGGCGATCTCCCCGGGAAGCGACGCGCCGCCGGAGACGGCGACACGGAGCCCGGCGAAGTCCGCCGGGCTCGCATCACCCGCCGCGTGCAGCAGCGCGTTCCACATGGTCGGCACGCCGGCCACGATGGTGAGGCGGTCGCGGCGCAGCATGTCCAGCATCGACACCGGGTCGAATCGGGCCAGCAACGACATCGAGCCGCCCACGGTCAAGGTCGCCATCATGACCGATGCCTGGCCGAACACATGGAACAGCGGGAGTCCGGTGCCGGTACGGTCGGCGCTCGAGGCACGACTGCACTCGGCGCCGATCTCCCCGGCGGACAGCAGGTTCCCGACAGTGAGTTGGGCCCCCTTCGGCCGCCCCGTGGTTCCCGAGGTGTACAGGATGGCCGCGGTCTCGTCGCGGTGCCGATCGACGACACCGACAGGAGCAGCGGCGGCCGACGCGCCCGGGGACAACGTCCATGAGGGCTTTGAGAGCGCCGCGGCCGCCTCCGCGACAGCGGGGCCGAGGGCGTGCCATCGAATCGCCAATGAGCATCCGGCGTCGCCGAGAACGTACTCGGCCTCGGCCCGGGTGGACATCGTGTTGACCGGCACCACGACACAACCCGCGGCCTGAATCCCGAGGTAGGCCACCACGAACTCGGGCACCGACGGCACCGCGAGCAGCACCCGGTCCCCCGGGGACAGGCCTGCGGCGACCAGGGCGCCCGCGTACCGCTTACTCGCGTCCCGCAGCCGAAGGTAGGTCCACTGATCCGTGGCGCCGCGCAGTGCGATGTTGTCGGGAGTTGCGGCCGCGTGGCGGCACACAGGATCGAAGACGCTGGTCATGGGGTGCCTTCCGGGACGAGAGCAGGTGATGGTGCGGCTCGCACCTCTCCGATGGGTTGACTTGGCCCGGCTTCGGCATCAAGTCCTCGGGCGGTGCGGCCGGATGACCGACCTCACTGCGCCCGCTCGGTGGATCGTCAGGTGGTGATCCCGAAGCGTTCGGCGAGTTGGCGACGGGTGTCGGCGGCGCTGGTGTGCAGTACGCCCTCGATTCCGATCCGCGCCGCTCCGTCGAGGTTCTGCTGCAGATCGTCGATCATGACCGCCTCCTCGGGGTCCATGCCGAGGCGTTCACATGCGATCGCGTAGATCCGCCGGGAGGGCTTGCGGATCCCGACCTCGGCGGAGATGACGATCACGTCGGCGACAGCGGCGAGTTCGACCCCGTCGTAGGTTCCGTTACCGAAGGAATTGGACACGAGCGCGACGGGACGGCCGGCGGCTCGGAGATCACCGAGCAGCGCGAGCATGTCCTGGTCGATCGACATCGCCGCCTGCATACGGGCCGTGAGCCCTTCGGCCACCACGTCGGCGCCGTGCGCACGGAGCCGTGCGGCGAATCCTCGCTCGAAGGCTTCGGCGTCGATACGGCCGCACTCGTGGTCGGCAAGCAGGGTGCGTGATGCCTCGTCCCTGCCGAGGAGGTCAAGCGGCAGGCGCGGGTCGCCGCCGAGCGAGGCGCCGAAGTCGGTGAAGGCCCGCAGCACACTGGAGGTGATGACCCCGCCGAAGTCCACGAGGACCGCGGTTCGCGCCTTGTCCGTCACGGTCGACACCTCAGGCAACCTCGAACAGTCCGGCTGCGCCCATTCCGCCGCCGACGCACATCGATATCACCACATACCGGACACCTCGGCGCTTGCCCTCGATGAGGGCATGCCCCACCAGTCGGGCACCGGTCATTCCGTATGGATGACCGACCGAGATGGCGCCGCCATCGACGTTGAACCGCTCCGGGTCGATGTGCAGTTCGTCGCGGCAGTACAACGCCTGGGAAGCGAACGCCTCATTGAGTTCCCACAGGCCGATGTCGTCGATGGTGAGGTCGTGCTGCTTCAGCAGCTTCGGAATGGCGAACACCGGCCCGATGCCCATCTCGTCCGGCCCGCAACCGGCAACGGTCATACCCCGGTAGACGCCCAGCGGTTCCAGTCCTCGGCGCTCGGCCTCCTTCGCCTCCATCAGCACCGACGCCGAGGCCCCGTCCGACAACTGCGAGGAGTTGCCCGCCGTGACGCTGGAATGCCCGCTCACCTGACCGTCCGGCAGCACGGGCGCCAACCCGGCCAAGCCCTCGAACGTCGTCGACGCGCGGTTGCCCTCGTCCCGGGTCAGGGTCACGGTCTCGTCCCGCACCTCCCCGGACTGCTTGTCCAGGACCTTCTTGACGCTGTCGAGCGCGACGATCTCCTGGTCGAACCGGCCGGCGTCCTGCGCGGCAGCGGTGCGCATCTGTGACAGCAGCGCGAACTCGTCCTGGCGTTCCCGGCTCACGCCGTAGCGCTCTGCGACGATCTCCGCCGTGTGCAGCATCGGCAGGTAGATGTCCGGCGCGTGCTCGACCAGCCAGGGATCCGCCATGCGGTGGGTGTTCATGTGGTCGTTCTGCACCAAGGAGATCGACTCGACACCGCCGCCGACAGCGACCTGCATTCCGTCCGCGACTATCTGCTTGGCAGCCGTCGCCATGGCCATCAGACCCGACGAGCACTGCCGGTCGATCGTCATCCCCGACACGATGGCCGGAAGTCCGGCACGCACAGCGGCCTGCCGCGCGACGTTGAAACCCGAGGACCCCTGCTGCACGGCACAGCCGAAGACCACATCCTCGACCTCACCTCCCTCGAGCCCGGCGCGCTGCACCGCGTGCGAAAGGGCATGGGCGGCAAGTTCCTGCGCCTGGGTGTCGTTGAACGCGCCGCGGTACGCCTTGCCGATCGGCGTCCGTGCTGTCGAAACGATGACTGCTTCCCTCATGTCGCCTCGCTGTTTCCTGTCGGTCCGGTTCGTCCGGGCCCTCCGGCCGGACCTTCGAACGCCGCGAGCCGGGCTCGATTGCCGGTAAAGGGTGCCGCCGCACGCCAACTGCGGCGGGGAGAGGGCTCATTGACCGACTCCTTGACCGACTGGACACGCCATGGCCGCAGGGGCCAGGGGTCGGCCTTCCGACCGGTTATAGTTGAATTCGGCGTCAGGTTCAACCATGCCTCGGTCTTGACAGCCCGCCCCCGCGCCGGGAAGGTACCGACCAGTCGGTATAGATATCGGTACAGAGAGGTGGGCCGTGTCCCAGCTGAGCATCTCCACGGGTGCGGGTCTGTTCGATGCGATCGCGGCGGGACCGCCCGATGGCCGCCCGGTGCTGCTGCTGCACGGCTTTCCGCAGACGGGTCTGGTGTGGCGACGGCAGATCGAGGCCTTGGCCGCGCACGGCTACCGGGTGGTGGCACCCGACCAGCGTGGGTACTCCCCCGGCGCCCGCCCCGAACGGCCCGAGGACTATCGCATGGGCCTTCTCGTAGACGATGTGGTCGCGATCAGTGAGGAACTGGGCTGGGCGGCGTTCGACCTGGTCGGCCATGACTGGGGAGGCGCGGTGGCCTCGTGGACCGCGCACGCCCACCCCGACCGCGTACGCACCCTGACGGTTGTCTCGACCCCGCACCCCGGCGCTCTGGCCACGGCCCTGCGCACCGACCAGGATCAGCGCAAACGCTCCCAGTACATGATCGACTGGCGCGACACACCCGCGACCGAGGAGCGCATGCTCGCCCACGGTGCCCAAGAGCTTCGGGATGTCTACGCCGGAAAGGTCCCGCAAGACAGTGCGGACGCCTACGTGCGCCACCTCTCCCAGCCGGGCGCTCTCACCGCGGCGCTGAACTGGTACCGGGCCGGCCGCCCCGATGGCGCGATCGACGTCATCAACCTGCCCACGCTGTACGTCTGGAGCACGGAGGACAGCGCGTTCGGCCCGGCAGCCGCGCAGGAGACCGAGCGATGGGTCAACGGGCCGTACCGGTTCGAGAACCTCCAGGGCGTCAGCCACTGGATCCCCGAGGAGGCGCCCGAAACGCTGAGCCGGCTACTGCTCGAACACCTGCAAGCGCACGGCGAGTACTGAACCCACAGCGAATTTCCCGTTCGTCGACTCTCCGGAGAGGTGACCCATGGAGACTGCGCGCGCGGCCTGGCGCCGCCTCGAGCCCGTCCACGCAATGATCTACTTCGTCCCCGAGGGGAGGCTACGGTACGCGGACCTCGGCCTGAGCGCTCGCGCCGGGTACTTCACCTCCAGGAGCGCCGCGTTCGGCCGCGCATCCGCCGAGCTGGTCATATCGACCTTCTACAACTTCAACCCCGACGTCGTACGGCGGGCGGTCGATGGGGCCTGGGACGCAACTACGCCGCAGCAGGTGCTGGACGCGCGGTACGCCGCGGCCGGCGAAGCCCTGCGACGGGCGGGAATCCACGAGTTGCCCAACTTCGACGAGGTGCTGGTGCTGACCCGCCGGGCTGCTGAGGCGGCCCGCGAACACGCGCAGGGCCGCCCGCTGTTCGCCGCGCATGCCGCACTGCCCTGGCCGCAGGAGCCGGTACTGCAGCTGTGGCATGCTCAGACACTGCTCCGGGAGTTCCGTGGAGACGGCCATGTCGCGTGCCTGCTGAGCGAGGGCGTCTCAGGCCTGGAGGCCCTGGTTCTGCACGCCGCGACCGGTGAGGTTCCCGTCGACTTCCTCAAGGCGAGTCGTGCATGGCCCGAGGAGGAGTGGGCCGGCACCCAGGAGCGCCTACGCACGCGAGGTCTCCTCGACGGCGACTCCCTCAGCCCGGAAGGCGCACGCCTGCGCCGGCACATCGAGGACCGCACCGACCGCCTGGCCCTCCCCGCCTACGCCGTTCTGGGTGAGGCGGACTGTGAGCGTCTCGCCGAACTCGCCAGTCCCTTCGGCCGCGCCGTCGTCGAAGCCGGCCTGCTCAAACTCGGCTGACCGGGCCCTCATCCCTCCGCCTCCTGCTTCATCCGCTGGAACCAGCGGCCATACCCTGGGAGAAGGCCGTGTCCGCGACAGCCGACGTACCATGACGCGGGATCGTCTGCCCCTCGGAGCCCGTTGCGCAGGGCGGGCATGGGCGTTGCCCGCACACTCCAGGTAGGAAGAAGTAGTCGGCCCACCACATGTGCGCCTGACCTAGGTCTTCCTACCCTGTGCCACGCCTGGTCGGGTGTCGGCCCTCGCTCTCTGTCCTGGACGACTTCTTCGAACTGGGCGGGGACTCTCTCCGGGCCGTAGGTCTGATGGCGGCGGTGAGGAGGAAACTGAACGTGTTGTTGCCCGGCGCCACGTTCTTCTCCGCACCGACTATCCGGTCGCCGGCGGACGGCACGGGAGTCGCGCGCCGTCGCGTAACGGGCGAAGAGGTGTCCGGCCGGTACCGATGTTCGCCCGTCCGTGAGCCGCTGAGCCATCGCTCCGCGAGCAGGCATGGTGGTCTGATGCATAGCCAGGCGCCGAACTATGTTGCCCCACCACATGTGCGCCTGACCTGCACGTTTCTACGGTGTGCGAATACCTACCCGTCCCCACCGCACACGAGGAAGTGGCGAACATGGCCTCCGCAACAACCGCTCCCCCACCACCCGGGAACCTCAAGCGCATAGTCGCCGCCAGCCTCATCGGCACCACCATCGAGTGGTACGACTTCTTCCTCTACGGCTCAGCCGCCGCCCTCGTCTTCAACAAGCTGTTCTTCCCGGACTCCGATCCGCTCGTCGGCACGCTGCTGTCCTTCCTTACGTACGCCGTCGGATTCGCGGCCCGGCCGCTGGGTGCGCTGGTGTTCGGGCACTACGGTGACCGGCTCGGCCGTAAGAAGCTGCTGGTGTTGAGTCTGTTGCTGATGGGTGGGGCGACCTTCGCGATCGGGCTGTTGCCGACGCACGCGACCATCGGCACCGCCGCGCCCGTGCTGCTGACCGTGCTGCGCCTGGTGCAGGGCTTCGCGCTCGGTGGTGAGTGGGGCGGGGCCGTGCTGCTGGTGTCCGAGCACGGGGACGCGCGGCGGCGTGGCTTCTGGGCCTCGTGGCCACAAACCGGAGCTCCCGCAGGCCAGTTGCTGGCGACCGGCGTGCTGTCGCTGCTGACTGCCGTGCTGTCGGACAGCGCCTTCGTGAGCTGGGGCTGGCGGATCCCCTTCCTGCTCTCCGGTGTGCTGGTGATCGTCGGTTTGTGGATTCGTCTGTCTGTCGATGAATCGCCGGTCTTCAAGCAGGCGTTGGCACAGGCGGAGGCACGCAAGGTCGCACATGCGGACACGGCCGAGAAGCTCCCGCTGGTCTCCGTACTGCGGCACCACTGGCGTGATGTGCTCGTGGCGATGGGTGCGCGTATGGCGGAGAACATCAGCTACTACGTCATCACCGCCTTCATCCTCGTCTACGCCACCACCTCGGCCGGCATCTCCAAGCAGACCGCCCTCAACGCCGTACTCATCGCCTCCGCCGTGCACTTCGCCGTCATTCCGGCCTGGGGTGCGTTGTCGGACCGGATCGGCCGGCGCCCCGTCTACCTGCTCGGCGCGGTCGGCGTCGGGCTGTGGATGTTCCCGTTCTTCTCGCTCATCGACACCGGCAGCTTCGGCAACCTGATCCTCGCCGTGACCGTGGGGCTGGTCCTGCACGGCGCCATGTACGCGCCCCAGGCCGCCTTCTTCTCCGAGATGTTCGCGACCCGGATGCGCTACTCCGGTGCCTCGATCGGCGCGCAGTTCGCCTCGGTCGCGGCGGGCGCCCCCGCACCGCTGATCGCCACCGCCCTGCTGGCCGACTACGGCAACTCCACCCCGATCGCCTTGTACGTCATCGCCGCTGCCGTCCTCACGGTGATCGCGGTCGGGCTGGCCAAGGAGACCCGCCACCGCGATCTGGCCGACATCGAGCCCGCGGACGACGCGGAGCCTGCGGAGGCCCGGCCGGCGGACGCGCACACCGTCTGAAGCACCACGGACGTTGGCCCGGGAACTGGCCCCCGTACGCCTGCGCGTGCGGGGGTCAGCGCTGCGCCGGTGTGGACAACCGGTGCAGGCGCAGGGCCAGTTGTACCTCCAGGGCGCGGGCGGGGCTCTGCCAGTCGCCGCCGAGGAGGCGACCGACGCGTTCCAGGCGCTGGGCGACCGTGTTCACGTGGACGTGCAGCTCGTCCTTGGTGCGGGCCGGGCTCATCCCGCAGGCGAAGTACGCGTCGAGGGTGCGCAGCAGGTCGGTGCCGCGGCGGTCGTCGTAGGCGACGACCTTGCCGATCGTGCGGTCCACGAAGCCGGCGATGTCGCGGTCGCCGGCCAGGAGCAGCCCCACGAACCCGAAGTCCTCGGCGGCGGCACCGTCCCCACAGCGGCCGAGCAGCCGCAGGGCGTCCAGGCAGCGCCGGCCTTCCTCGTAGGCGGCGGTCACCGCGTCGGGGTGGGCGACCAGGTTCTCGACCGGGGCCGAGGCACCGACCGTGACCGCCTCGTGGACGGCCGTGCCGAGATGGCGGGCGGCGCGGCGGGCCAGCGCGGTGGCCGTGTCCGATGCTTCGAGGGGGAGCAGCAGGACCGTGCCGCCGTCGCGGGCGGCGGCCAGACCGTGCCGGGTCGCGGCGAGGTGGGACGCGGCGGACCACAGGCGTCTGCGGGCGGCTGCCTCCTGGTCGGCGTCGGCCACGGTGGCTTCGAGGCGGGCGGCGAGGACGACGTGGGTGGCATCGAGGTCGGCGGCCAGCCGCGCCGCGCGCTCGCGCAGCAGACGAGGGTCGCGGTCGCGGGCGTCGAGCAGGTCGTCCAACAGCTCGCCCCGGACCCGCTGTTCGGCCTCGGCGGCGGATCGCCGGGCGAGCAGCAGAAGGGAGGTGACCATCGCTGCCCGTTCCAGAGTGCGCTGGTCGACGGGGTCGAGGCCCGGGTGGCCGCGCAGGACCAGCGCGCCGAGGAGTTCACCGCCCGCGGCCACGGCGGCGATCCAGTCGGCTTCGTGTCGTACCGCGTGGCCTTCGACGCGGGAGACCTCCAGCGCCCTGGCCGGTGCGGCGGTGGCCTCCTTGAACTCGACCGTGCCGTCGAGGACTTCGGAGACGGCGGCGGCCACGTCGTGCACACCGCCGCCGCGCAGTACGAGTTCGGCGAGCCGGTCGTGCACGTCCGAGGCTCGTTCGATGACTCCGCTGCGATCACGGATGATCTCGTTGGCCCGCTCCAGGTCGGCGAGGGCCGAGCGGGTCTCGGTGAGCAGGTTCGCGGTGTCGATGGCGGCCGCGGCGAGGGCGGCGAAGGAGCCGAGCAGCGCGATCTGCTCCCGCTCGAAGACCCGGGCGCGCCGGTCCGCGGCGAAGAGGACGCCGATCACATGGTGTCCCAGCATCAGCGGCACTCCCAGAATGGCGACCAGTCCCTCGTCCCGCACGCCGGAGTCGATGGCGAGGGTGTGCTGGAAGCGCTCGTCCTTGAAGTAGTCGTCGGTGACATACGGGCGGGCGGTCTGTGCGACCAGGCCGCCGAGGCCCTCCCCCATGCCGAGCCGCAGTTGCTGGAAGCGGGCGGCGACCGAGCCCTCGGTCACCCGCATATAGGTGTCGCCCTTGGCCGGGTCGTTCAGGCTGAGGTAGGCGACGTCCGTGCCGAGCAGCGACCGGGCACGTTGCACGATCGCCTGCAGTACGGCGTCCAGGTCCCGGAGCCCGGCCAGGTCATGGGCCGTCTCGAAGAGGGCCGACAGTTCGGCTTCTCGCCTGCGTCGCCCTTCCAGTTCGGAGCGCACACGCAGGGCGAGCAGCTTGGCCTGTTCGAGCGCGGCGATCTGCTCGGTGGCTCTGCCCTCGGCGCGGGCGAGCAGCACCGGCTGCTCGTAGGCGTCGGCGGACGCGCCCCGGGCCAGCAATTCGAGGAACGGCGCCTCGGCACTGCTCGGGACCGCCTCGGCGCTGCTCAGGGGCGCTCCGTCATCGGCGGCGGAACGCTCGGCGGGCTGCACGTGATCGCGGGACATGCCGACAGGATTACTCATCGCACCGCCACCTCGTCAGCCCTGTGGATAACTCGGAGCTCCACCGGCACCGGCCGACCACCAGTACGACCGACCTGCACGGCCGTTCACCACGCCCCATCTCAGCCCATCCGATCACCGTGCCCGACCTCAGCCCGTCCGATCACCGTGCCCGATCGACCCGACCGATCAGCCCGACCGATCAGTGCGCTGTCCAGCCACCGTCGAGCACGAGCGACGTGCCGGTCACGAAGGACGCCTGTGGGCTGCACAGATACGCAACGGCCTCGGCGACCTCCTCCGGTTCGATGAGCCGCTTGACCGCGCTGTCCTGCAACAGCACCTCGGACAGCACCCGTTCCTCGGGAATCCCGTGCGCCTCGGCCTGGTCGGCGAGCTGCTGCTCCACCAGCGGGGTGCGCACATAGGCGGGGTTCACACAGTTGGAGGTGACGCCGTGGGGTGCGCCCTCCAGGGCGGCGGTCTTGGAGAGTCCCTCCAGACCATGCTTGGCGGCCACATAGGCCGACTTGAAGGCCGAGGCGCGCAGCCCATGGACAGAGGACACATTGACGATGCGGCCCCAGCCCTGCCCGTACATGTGGGGCAATGCACCACGAATCAGCCGGAACGGTGCCTCCAGCATGACGGTGAGCACCGTGTGGAAGACGTCCGGCGGGAACTCCTCGATGGGGCGCACCAGCTGCAACCCGGCGTTGTTGACGAGGACGTCGGTGCCTGCGGCGGCGTGTTCGGCGGCGTCCAGGTCGGTGAGGTCCAGGACGTGCGGTTCGACGGCGCCCGCGAGGCCCCGGCTCCGCTCCGCGAGCTCCTCCAGCCCCGCGGCATCCCGGTCGACCGCTCTCACCTTGGCCCCGGCGCCGGCGAGCCGTAGCGCACAGGCGCGGCCGATGCCGCCCGCGGCGCCGGTGACAAGGGCGGTGCGGCCGCCGAGGTCGAGCGGAGATGGCGACGACGAGCCTTGAGCGGGAGGAGTGCTGGGCGGGGTCATGGCTCGACCCTAGGCAGCGCCCTCACTTGACCACATATGGCCGCAGACCATACTTCAGTCCGAGGTCATGGGCTCGAACCACGTGGGTTCATCGCACTGTGCCTGCTTGATCCGGAACAGTTGACCTTCATCCATCGCGGGCAACGCGTCCACCTCGAACCATCCCACCTCCAGGGACTCGTCGTCGTTCACGCGCGCCACCCCACCGACGGCCCGGCAGCGGAAGGTGACGTCCATGAACTGGCACCTGTCGCCGTTGGGATAGGTGACCTCACTCCCGGTCCGGATGAGGACGACCCGCTCGACGACGCATCGGACACCCGTCTCCTCGTACACCTCCCGAGCGGCGGCAACGGCGGGCTGCTCTCCCGGGTCCGGGATGCCGTTGACCACCGTCCACTTGCCGTTGTCGGCGCGCTGCCCCAGCAGGACCCTTCCCTGCTCGTCGAAGACGACGGCGCTGACGCCCGGAAGCCACAGCAGCTGATGGCCGGCCGAAGCGCGGATCGTACGAATGAAGTCAGGAGTAGCCATGGTCACGACCCTAATGGGCCGGTAACGGCGCCCCCGGCGAGTTCCGGGGCATGCGATCGGCCTACCGCTACGCGTCGCCGGCGCGTCGCGCGCGCATGCCGGCGCCGATCGCCCAGCCGACACCGCCCGCGGCGACCAGCAGCAACGCGATCTCCGGGAGGATGCCGAGCCGCGTGGCGGGCGTCTCCGTGGAGCGCAGCGGCACCTCCTGGACAAGCGAGTCGGGCACGAACATGCCCGTGCGCTGCGTGATCGTCCCGTCCGGCATGATGATCGCGCTGACCCCGCTGGTCACCGGCACGGTGACGGTCCGGCTGTGCTCGACCGCGCGGACCCGGGACATGGCGAGCTGCTGGTAGGTCATCTCGCTGCGGTCGAAGGTCGCGTTGTTGCTCGGCACGGAGATCATCTGGGCGCCGTCGACCACCTCGGAGCGCACGGCCCAGTCGAAGGCGGCCTCGTAGCAGGTGACGAGGCCGACCTTGGCGCCGTCCATGGTGAACACACCCGGCTCGCTGCCCCGGCTGAAGTCCTGGCGGACCATCGAGGTCCAGTTCTCGTTGATCGCCCCGACGAGCGAGCGCAGCGGCAGGTACTCGCCGAACGGCTGGATCTGCCGCTTGTCGTACCTGTCGACGGGCCCCTTGACCGGGTCCCACAGGATCTGCTCGTTGAGCAGCTTGCCGTCCCGCTCCACGACACCACCGACGGAGATGGGCGCGCCGATCGCCTTGGCGGCCCTGTCGATGACGGCACGGGCGTCGGCGTTGGCGAACGGGTCGATGTCGGACGAGTTCTCGGGCCACAGCACGAAGTCGGGCTGGGCGATCTTGCCCGCCTTCACCTCGGCGGCCAGGCGCTCGGTCTCACGCGCGTGGTAGTCCAGTACGGCCCGCCGCTGGGCGTTGAAGTCCAAGCCGGCGCGCGGCACATTGCCCTGGATGACGGCGACGGTCGCGGTACCGTCCTCCGCCTTGTCGCTGACCAGGGGCCGTGCGGCCACCGCGCCCACCACCGGTACGGCCACGCTCAGCAGGGCGACGGCGGCAGTGGAGCGCCGTACGACGCGCGTGCGCCGCGCCTCGACAGCCAGGCGTACGACCTCGTACAGGCCGAATCCGCACAGGACGACCGCGAAGCCGAGCACCGGCGTGCCGCCCACCGCGGCCAGGGGCAGGAAGACGCCCTCGGCCTGACCGAAGGCGATCTTGCCCCAGGGGAAGCCGTTGAAGGGCGCACGCGCGCGTGCCGCTTCTCCGGCGATCCACAGCGCCGCCGCCCATACCGGCCAGCCCGGCAGCTTCGACACCGCGGCGATGCCCACGCCTACCAGCGCCACGAAGATCGCCTCGATCACGACCAGTGCCAGCCATGGCCCGGGTCCGACCTCCACGCCGGTCCACACCAGCAGCGGCAGCAGGAAGCCGAGGCCGAAGAGATAGCCGAGGCCGAAGGCCGCCTTCCAGCTGCGGCCGCGCAGCACCCAGCCGAAGACGGCGAAGGCCGGCAGGGCCAGCCACCACAGAGTGCGGGGCGGGAAGCTGACGTAGAGCAGCACTCCGGAGAGCGCCGCGGCGAGGGCCGGAACCAGGCGGCGCGCCAGCCGTGCCGCGCGCGAGGCGGTCGCGATCTGCGGCTCCAACTGGTCCGATTCGCCCACGGAAGTTGCGGTGACGGTCACTCCGGGAGTGTACGGCGGCCGACCTTGGCTCCGACAGCGCGGTCCGACGGCAGCGGGGCCCGGGCCTGCGCACGCGTGCGTGGACACCGGGGTCCCGGCCGACGCCCACGGTCCGTCCCCACGCGGACCGAGGCGCACAGGGCATGCCTGCCCCCGGTTCTTCGTGTGACGCATCGTTCCTGCACGACACGTCCACAAATCGGCCATCACCCGTTACGGTATGCCGGAGCCTCAGTCGTACCGGCCGGTCAGGTCCGGGCGGCCGGGGCCCGTCACAGGTCGGGGGACCGGGTTCGGGGGGCGGGGTGGATGTCACGGGGATGACGTCTGCGGCAGGTCCGGATGAGGACGACGACAGACGAAACGTTTCTGACGCGACGGGTGTAGCGGTTCTGGGGGCCTGCGCCGCCTGGTCGCTGATCTCGGCTGCCGTGCACGACGGCCGCCCCGAGGGTGTCCTGCTCGCGATCCTCGCCGTGTCCGCCGGTTATGCCGCCGGCCGGATAGGCGGGGCGCTGCTGCCCGTCGCCGCGCCCTGCGCCGGAGCACTGGCAGGAGTGAGCCTGACTCTGGCCGTTCCGCACCTCTCCCCCGGGCCCCGGATCGACGTCCCGCTGGGTCATGCCGGGGCCACCGCGGCCGTACTGACTCTCGCCGCCGGCGCCGCGTGCTGCGCCGCTTGGACCGCCTCCGCACCAGCCCTGCGACTGGGCCTGCGCATGCTTGCCGCCGGAATCGCGGTGACAGCGGCGGTCCTGGGCTCGACCACCGGCTTCGTCGCCTGTTCCGCCGTTGTGCTGTGCTCGCTCGCCGCCGGCCACATCCGCCATCGCGGCGTGGGCATCGCCGGACTGGCCCTGAGCGCCACGGCGGTCACCGGCCTGACCTGGACCGTCGCAAGCAACGTGGCGCCCGACGGACTCGCCGCCTGGCTGGAGGGTCAGCTCACCCGGCATCGCATCGAGCTGTGGCACGACGCCGTGCACCTGGCGAGCCGGGACCCGGTCCTGGGCGCGGGCCCAGGGCGCTTCGGGGAGCTCAGTACGACGGCGAGCGAGACGCTGCCGTCCGACGGCAAGCCGCACTCGGCGCTGTTGCAGCAGGCGGCGGAGCAGGGCGTCATCGGCGTGCTGCTACTGGCAGCCGGCTTCTGCTGGATGCTGTTCGCCCTGTGGCGCACCGCGCGCCCCACCCCGGTCGCGCTCACCGCGGGCGCGGCCCTGACGGCGCTGGCGGCGATCGCCGCGGTCGGCAACGCGCTCAGCTTCACCACCGTGTCGGTGGGCGCGGGCCTGCTGGCGGGGTTGGCGACTGCACGTCCGATCGTCAAGCAGCCGGTGCCGCACGAGATCGACGCACGCGCGCGTGGCGAGCGGCAGACCCCATGATCCGGGGCGGGACACAGGGGTCCGCCGACACACCGGGCCGCCAAGGGCCGGTTCGCGGGGATGTTCTCAGAGCGCCGTGTCGGCCGTCCGGGTCGGCAGCCGGTCCCTGATGACCCGTACGGCTGCCTCCGCGTCGTCCACGGTGACCGTGAACGTGTGTCCGTCCCACAGCTGGAGCACCAGGCCCTCACCACGCCGTACGACGACCGCGGTGCCCTTCTCGGGCCGCCACCGGTAGCCCCAGCCACCCCAGTGGCGCGGCGTGACATGCGGGACGAAATCCGCGCCCACGACCTCGGACAGGGGGATTCGGCGGCGCGGCACACCGATGTGGCCGCAGCGCACTTCGAGGCATTCCTGGTCGACCCTCAGGGCGACGTGCACGAACGCCAGAGTGCCGAAGAGGACCAGCAGCCCGGCCGCGATGCAGCCGACGACGGCCATGACCAACGGGAGGATGCCGTCCGTCCACGGCGAATCGATGGCCAGCTCGATCCCGAGCGCCATGCATGCGCCGCCGACGAGCGCCAGCAGCCATTGGACCCGGTTGGTCGCCCGCCCGGTCCAGACATCGGGGTGCGGCTTCCTGCCGTGGGGGTGGTCCCTCATGGCTATGAGGTTACTCAGATTTCGCTCTGCTGGTACCGCGCTGCAGAGGGTGATTGCGCCGACCGGGCCAGGGCGGACCGTGGGCGTCCGCTTGGTGACCGCCGGTTACCGGGCGGGGCTGATCGCCTGCAGCAGACGGCCTTCGTCGTAGGCGAGAGCGGGCTCGGGGAGCGCTCCCTCGCGGCCGCTCAGCAGCACCGTCAGGGTGCCGCTCGCTTCAGCCGTGGGGGCGGGCTGTTCGCCCAGTCGGCGCAGTGCCTGCGCGGCGACCGCTCCGGCGGAGCCGTGCAGGACGAGCGGCGGGAAGCCGGAGCGTTGGACGGCGGCGCGGATGCGGTCGGAGACGAGCTCGTAGTGCGTGCAGCCCAGGACGACGGTCGTCACGTCCTCTGGGGTCAGCCCGGCGGCCGCGGCGACGGCGGCGTCGATCGCCGTCTGGTCCGCGTGCTCGACCGCCTCGGCGAGCCCGAAGCACGGCACCTCGGTGACGGTGACGCCGTCGGCGAAGTCCTCGATGAGCCCGCGCTGGTAGGGGCTGCCGGTGGTGGCGGGCGTGGCCCAGATCGCGACGGGGCCGCCGCCGGCCGCGGCCGGCTTGATCGCCGGGACCGTGCCGATGACCGGAATGCCCGGTTCGAGGCGGGCGCGCAGGGTGGGCAGCGCGTGCACGGACGCGGTGTTGCAGCCGACGATCAGCACGTCGGGCCGGTGCGCGGCGGCGGCGTCGGCGACGGCCACGGCACGCCGGGTGAGATCTTCAGGAGTCCTGGGGCCCCAGGGCATGCCGTCCGGGTCGAGTGAGAGCACGAGATCGGCGTCGGGTCGCAGACGCCGTACTGCGGCGGTGGCCGCGAGCAAGCCGATTCCGGAGTCCATAAGCGCGATCTTCACCCGGTCACGATAGTCGATGGCCCCTTGCGGGCTCCCGGGGTGGGGCAGACTTCGCGCGTGAGCGCCATCGCGTGGACCGCCGCAGGATCACTCGCCGCCTGGCTGTGGCTTCTGCTCTGCCAGGGCTTCTTCTGGCGTACGGATGTCAGGCTTCCGCATCGGACGCAACCGGACCGGTGGCCGTCGGTCTGCGTCGTCGTCCCCGCGCGCGACGAGGCCGCGGTCCTTCCGGCCTCTGTGCCGTCGCTGCTCGCCCAGGACTACCCGGGGCACGCGGAGATCTTCCTGATCGACGACGGCAGTTCGGACGGCACCGGGGAACTGGCGCGCGAGCTGGCGCGACGGCACGGCGGACTGCCGCTGACCGTGGACTCCCCCGGCGAACCGCCGGCCGGCTGGACCGGCAAGCTCTGGGCGGTGCGCCACGGCATCGGCCTGGCACGCGCGCGTGACCCCGAGTACCTGCTGCTGACGGACGCCGACATCGAGCATGCGCCCGACAGCCTGCGGGAGCTGGTCGCCGCAGCGCGCACCGGGGGCTTCGACGCCGTGTCGCTGATGGCCAGGCTGCGCGTGGAGAGCCTGTGGGAGCGGCTGGTCGTACCCGCCTTCGTGTACTTCTTCGCGCAGCTGTATCCGTTCCGCCGGATCAGTAAGAAGGGGACGCGGACGGCGGCCGCGGCGGGCGGCTGCGTCCTCCTGAGTGCCGAGACGGCCGAGCGGGCGCGGATTCCCGACGCCATCCGGCACGCCGTCATCGACGACGTGGCGCTCGCGCGGGCCGTCAAGGGCGGCGGCGGCCACATCTGGCTGGGGCTGGCGGAGCGGGTGGACAGCGTGCGCCCGTATCCGCGGCTGCGCGATCTGTGGCGCATGGTCTCGCGCAGTGCGTACGCACAGTTGCGGCACAACCCGCTGCTGCTGGCCGGGACGGTCGCCGGGCTCGCGCTGGTCTATCTGGTGCCGCCCGCGGCCGTGGTCGCGGGGCCGGTGGGCGGGGACACGGTGACGGCGGTCGTCGGCGGCCTTGCGTGGCTGGTGATGACGGGGACGTATGTGCCGATGCTCCGCTACTACCGCCAGTCCCTGTGGCTCGCTCCCCTGCTGCCGTTCACCGCGTTCCTCTATCTCCTGATGACGGTCGATTCCGCGGTGCAGCACTACCGGGGGCGCGGCGCGGCCTGGAAGGGCCGCACCTACACACGTCCGGACGCGGTGCCCGACGAGGGCTGACTGCTTGCGGCTGACTACTTGCGACCCGGTGTCCAGTTCATGCCCCACGCGTACGCGTGGTCGACCGTGCGCTGCGGGCTCACCCCCCGCTCGGGGACCAGGTAGCGGGCCTCACGCTGCACGACCAGGTCGCTGCCGGTGTTGGTGATCAGCGCGAGCGCGCACACGGTCGAGGGGACCGTGCACTCGTCGAGCGAGAAGTCGATCGGGGCGCCGTGCTGCGGTGTCAGGGTGACTGTGGCGTGCAGGTCGGCGAAGGAACGCGCACCTTGGTAGATGGTCACGAAGATCAGGATGCGCCGGAAGGCCCGCTGGTGGTCGAGGTTGACGGTGAGGTTCTCGCCGCTGGCCACGGCGCCGGTGCGGTCGTCGCCGTCGAGGTGGATGTACGGGGGCTGGTGCAGGGCGCCGTAGGCGTTGCCGAGGGACTGGATGACTCCCTTGCTGCCGTCGGTCAGCTCGTACAGGGCGCACAGGTCGAGGTCGAGGTCGTTGTGCATGGCGACCGGGCGGCCCAGCTTGCCGGCCCAGCCCGAGAACTGCTTGCGCACCTCCCAGTTGAGGTTCACGCGCATGGCGCCCGACGTGCCGCCCTGCTTGGTCAGCGACACCGAGGGCGCCGCCTTGGTGAGCGTCACCTTGCTCAGGCTGACCGGCGGAGCCTGGGGCGCGGGCGGGGGGACCGGCGGCATCGCGGGCGACTGCATCGCCGGCGGCGGGGGTGCGGGCGTGGTCATCGGGGGCGCGACCGGCGGGGCTCCCGGCGTGGGGGCGGCAGCCGCGTTCTGGGGTTCGTCGACCGTAATGCCGTAGTCGGTGGCCAGGCCCTCGAGGCCGCTGCTGTAACCCTGGCCGACGGCACGGAACTTCCAGGCGCCCTGACGGCGGTAGAACTCACCGAGGACGAAAGCGGTTTCAACGGTGGCGCCCGCGCTGTCGAAACGGGCGACTGAGGTGCCCTGGGCGGCCTCCTTGACCTCGATGTAGAGGTCCGGGACCTGGCCGAACGATCCGCCGTCCGCGGAGGCGGCGAGGATGACGGTCTCGATCGCGGGCTCCACGCGCGCGAGGTCGACCAGCACGCTGTCGGTCACCCGGCCGCCGGCGTCCCGCTTGCCCTCGTGCCGGACGGCGCCGGAGGAGTGCTCGGGCTGGTTGTAGAAGACGAAGTCCGCGTCGGAGCGGACTTTTCCGCCGACCAGCAACAGAGCCGAGGCGTCCGCGTCGGGCACGCCCGGTCCGGAGCGCCAGCCCAATTCGACCCGCAGTGCCGTCGTCGGCACCGGAACATTCGATCCTTTCGGCATTGACATGTCCGCCCCCATCACGGGTCACCGTGCCAGGCACGTCCTGGCAGCTCATCGGCTTCTTACAGGGTCAACCTATTCCCCGCGACATCGAACTCCCATGAGGGGCACATGAACACCGCCGGTCAATCGCCGGTCAACCGCCGGTAACCCGCCCGGAGCTCGGCATTTACACGATCCGAACGCGGATTGACGTCCCTTTTTGCCAAGTTCGCTCGCATTGGGGATCCAGCGTCACTGCGGACACATAAAACAACCCTCTTATCGGTCTCCCCAACCAGCACATCGTGGGCTTACCTTATGTGCCATGACCTCCCCCCGCTCCACCTATGGCGGCGGCTACTACTCCGCCTCCTTCCCGGACACCCCGATCTACGACTCGCTCGTGGCCGAGCGGGGCACCCCGCAGATCGCCCCGATCCGGGTCCCCGCCGCGTACGACGCTCCGGGCAGCCACCTGCCCGCGCTCCCGTCGGCACTGCCCGCCCTCCCGGCGGCCCCGTCCCAGCCCTCCTACGGTTATCCGCATGCGCAGCAGCCCGCGCCGCTGCAGCAGGCGCCCGCCGCCTACATCCCGCAGCAGGCCGCGCCGCGCGGCTATCCGGGTCCGCAGCCGCAGCAGCCTCGTCCGGTGGCCCCCGGCGGTATGGGCTACGAGGCGATGCGCCCCGCGGCTCCCCGGCCCGCCGCGGCTCCCTACCAGGACCCGTACAACAACCAGCAGTACCGCGGCTACTGACCCCTTCCCCATCGGCTGTCGTCGCCACCTGGCACGATGGCCCCATGGGGCAAGCGCAGCTGCAGTCGATCCACGTTCATCCGGTCAAGGCGTTCCGGGGCACCACGCTTCGGACAGCCGTCGTGGAGCCCTGGGGGCTGGCCGGAGATCGACGCTGGGCGCTGATCGACGCAGGGGGAAAGGTCGTGACGCAGCGCCAGCAACCGCGCCTCGCCCTGGCCGCCGCCGAGCCGTTGCCCGGCGGCGGTGTCCGCTTGTCCGCGCCCGGCATGGACCCGCTGACCGTGCCCGCGCCAAGGGCGTCCGGCACGGTGCCGATGGAGATCTTCCGCGACAAGGTCGAAGCGGCCCCCGCCGAGGACGAGGCCGCGCACGCCTGGTGCAGCACGTATCTCGGCATCGAGGCGCGCCTCGTGCACATGGCCGATCCCGGCACGTGCCGGCCCGTCGACCCTGAGTACGCTCTGCCGGGCGAGACGGTCAGCTTCGCCGACGCCTACCCACTGCTGGTCACTACGACCGCCTCCCTCGACGCCCTCAACTCCCTCCTGGCCCGAGGTGATCACCCGGCCGAGGGCCCGTTGCCCATGAACCGCTTCCGGCCGAACGTCGTCGTGTCGGGCACCGCCGCCTGGGCCGAGGACGACTGGTCGAGCATCGCCATCGGCGAGGTCACCTTCCGTGTCCCCGACAAGTGCGGACGCTGCGTGGTGACCACGATCGACCAGGCCACCGCGGACCGCGGCAGGGAGCCCCTGCACACCCTGGGCAGGCACCGCAGGACGGGCGGCAAGCTGGTGTTCGGCCAGAACCTGGTGCCCCTCTCGCGAGGCACGATCCGGGCCGGGGACCCGGTCACGGTCCTCGACTGAGAAAGATCTCCCGCGCGCGACGACATGCGGGAACCGGGGCCGGGGGCCCGTGCGTTGGGCATTTCGTGAGAAGTTCATGAGAAGCCCTGGCGGCAGGTGATTTCGCTCTCTCTTCGCCGGGCTCGCGAGTGAGCGGCTCCGGGAGGGGCTATCACGGAGCGGGAAGGGGTGGCGGGACATGCGGGCGATCAGCGGACTCTGGCGCTGGCGGCACAATCCGCTGTGCCGTGCGACCGATCTGGCCGAGGCCTGGGTCGCCCTCGCGGCCCTGCTGCTGATCCTGGTCGCCGCGCCCGTGGTCGGCTCCCTGGTCGGCGGCCTCGCCCAGGACACCCTTCAGGAGTCCGTGCGCGACCAGCGCGCGGCCCGGCATCTGGTGACGGCGACCGTGGTCCGCAAGCTGCGGGGCTCCCCGCTGGACTCCGACCCCGAGGCCACCACCGGACGGGACCGTCGTACCCGCGTGCTGGCCGACTGGACCGCACCGGACGGCAGCGTGCACCAGGGGCAGGTCATGGCCGGCCTCGACACCCCACAGCCCGGCGACCAGTTCAAGATATGGACGGACCAACAGGGCCGCACGGTGGCCCGCCCCCTGGACTCCGCGACCGCGGCGACGCACGCCGTGCTCGCCGGGGTCGGTTCGGCCCTGCTGGCCATCGGCCTTGTCGAGGGCGGCAGACGGCTGGTCGTCTGGCGCATGGTCCGTGCCAGGTACGCGCGTTGGGACCAGGCCTGGGACAAGGCAGGCCCCGACTGGGGCCGGACCGGCACCGGCAGCTGACGGCCTTACCGCTCTGGTCAACCCACCGCCCGCGCGCACGCTACGGTGGACCGGCCGAACTCTTCGGGAGCAAAACCCGCGTACTACGAGGTGGGGGCACATCAACGCCATGGCACAGGGCACGGTCCAGGTGACGCACACCGGCACATCGCGGTGGCGGCGCCGCACGGGTGAGTACGCATCGCTCGCCGCAGCCCTGGAGGCCGCGACCGACGGTGACGTCCTCACCGTCGCGCCGGGCACCTACCGGGAGAACCTCGTCGTCCAGCGGGCGGTGACCCTGCGCGGCCCCGAGGGCTCCCCGGGCTCGGTGCGCATCGCGCCTCTGGACGGTGTGCCGTTGACCGTGCGCGCCTCGGCGGTTGTTCAGGACCTGCACGTCGAGGGCCAGGACGCTGCGGCACCCGCACTGCTCGTCGAGGAGGGCACCCCGGAGTTGTCGGACGTCCGCATCGTCACTCGGTCCGCGGCCGGGATCGAGGTGCGGGGTGGCGCGCGGCCGACTGTGCGCCGCTGCACCGTCGACAACCCGGCGGGCATCGGCATCGCCGTACTCGACGGCGGGGGCGGCGTGTTCGAGGAGTGCGAGGTCGTCGCGGCCGGCCAGGCCGGCATCGCCGTACGCGGTGGTGCGCACCCCCGGCTGGAGCGCTGCCGGGTTCACCACGCCTCGGGCTCGGGGCTGACGGCGACCGGTGAGAACTCCGCTCTGGAGGCCGTCGGTTGCGAGGTCTACGAGGTCCGCGGCTCCGGCGTCCAGATCACCGGACGGGCCACCGCCCACCTCACCGACTGCGATGTGCACCGCACCACCGCCGACGGTGTCACGCTGGACACGGACGCCGTACTGACCCTGGCCGACTGCCGTATCCACGACATCCCGGAGAACGCGGTCGACCTGCGCTCCCGCTCCGTGCTCACCCTGACCCGCACGACGGTGCGTCAGTTCGGTCGCAACGGCCTGTCGGTGTGGGACCCGGGCACGCGCGTGGACGCCAACCAGTGCGAGATCTTCGACAGCACGGGCGACTACCCGGCGGTGTGGGTCAGCGACGGCGCCACCGCGGTGCTGGACTCCTGCCGGGTGCACGACGTGCCGGACGCGCTGTTCGTCCTCGACCGCGGCTCGCGCGCGGACGTCGTGGACAGCGACCTGTCGCAGGTGCGCAACACGGCCGTGTCTGTGAGCGACGGCGCCACCGCGCAGCTCGACGACTGCCGGATCCGGGACGCGGCGACCGGCGCCTGGTTCCGGGACCACGGCAGCGGCGGCACCCTCAACAACTGCACCGTGGACGGCACCCAGACCGGCGTGATCGTCACCAAGGGCGCCGACCCGACCATTGAGCGCTGCACGGTCGAGTCCCCGGCGGAGGCCGGGTTCTACGTGTCGGCGGGCGGCCGAGGCACCTTCCTCAACTGCCGGGTGAGGGGCAGCGCCGGCTACGGCTTCCATGTGATCGACGGCTGCCGCACGACGCTGCGGAAGTGCCGTACGGAGCGGTGCGCGCGGGGCGGGTACGAGTTCGCGGAGGGCGGCCCGGACACGGCCGGGGCGGGCCCCGACGTGGAGGACTGCACCAGCGACGAGAGCGCGGGCGTCAGGCAGCCGCCGTCGGCGGCGGAACCCGTCGTGCAGACGGCGCGGCAGTCCCCCGGGCTGCTCGGCGCGATCCCCGGTCAGCGCAGCACCGAGCAGGAGCCGCTGATCGCCGCCGCGGAGCCCGAGAAGCCGTCCCGGACGTCCAAGGCCGTCCTCGGTGAACTGGACGCGCTGGTGGGCCTGGAGAGCGTCAAGCGCGAGGTGCGCGCCCTCACCGACATGATCGAGGTGGGCCGGCGCCGTCAGGAGGCGGGCCTCAAGGCCGCGTCCGTCAAGCGCCACCTGGTCTTCACCGGCTCTCCCGGCACCGGCAAGACGACGGTGGCCCGCCTCTACGGCGAGATCCTCGCCTCCCTGGGTGTCCTGGAGAAGGGACATCTGGTCGAGGTGTCCCGCGTCGACCTGGTCGGCGAGCACATCGGCTCCACGGCGATCCGCACACAGGAGGCCTTCGACAAGGCGCGCGGCGGGGTCCTGTTCATCGACGAGGCGTACGCGCTGTCGCCGGAGGACTCGGGCCGGGACTTCGGCAAGGAGGCCATCGACACGCTGGTGAAGCTCATGGAGGACCACCGGGACGCGGTCGTGGTCATCGTGGCGGGCTACACGGCCGAGATGGAGCGCTTCCTTTCGATCAACCCCGGTGTGGCGTCCCGCTTCTCACGGACCATCACCTTCAGCGACTACGGCCCCGAGGAACTGCTGCGGATCGTGGAGCAGCAGGCCGAGGAGCACGAGTACCGGCTCGGCCCCGGCCTCGGCGAGGCCCTGCTGAAGTACTTCACGGCGATCCCCAAGGGCCCGGCGTTCGGCAACGGTCGCACGGCACGCCAGACCTTCGAGGCGATGGTGGAGCGGCACGCGAGCCGGGTCGCCCAGCTCGACGAGCCGAGCACGGACGACCTCACGCTGCTGTACGACGAGGACCTGCCCGAGCTGGGCTGACCTCGGCACCTTCGTCGACCCGTCGGATCAGCCCTCGGCACCGACCTCCGGCCGCTGTGCGGGCACCTCCGGTTTCAGGCGCGCCAGCAGCCGCTCCCGCTCCTCGGCGAACGCCGGGTCCGCCTGGTAGTCGCCGTGGCCGAGGATCGGGGCGGGCAGGGGGTGTTCGGGCGTACGGCCGTACGCCAAGGGGTCCTTGAGAGCCGCGCGGTCCACTTCGGGGGTGCAGCTGCCGGGCAGGCGGATGGGGCCGCCGATGGGGTCGGTGTCGCGGTACAGGTTGCGCCAGCAGTCCAGCTCGGCATGCAGGGAGGCGAGGGCGGCCGAGCCGAAGTGGGCCGGGAACCAACGGCCGTAGAGGCGTTCCAGCGGGGAGCCGTAGGTCAGCAGCGCGACCCGCTTGCGGTCGGCCGGCGTCAACTGCCAGACCGCCGCGGCCGCAAGCACGCTGCCCTGGGAGTGCCCGGAGATGACGAGACGGCGGCCGTTCTCGGCGCGCGTCCAGGTCGCCATCCGCCAGGTCAGGTCGGGCACCGCACGCTCGGCGTAGCAGGGCGGTGCGAAGGGGTGGGCGGCGCGGGGCCAGAAGGTGCCGACGTCCCACAGGATGCCGATGGTGCGCCGTGCGGAGGCGTCCTTGTAGGCGCGTCGGCCCCACGTGACGAACAGTATGAAGCCGAGGCCGATCAGCCAGGAGCCCAGTGCCTGTGCGGTCTCGGCTGCGCCGTGCACGAAGGCGTACGTCCCGTCGGCGGCCTCGCTCGGCGTCTCGTCGGTCGTCATCGCACCGACCAGGGCTCCGGCGCCCAGGAGCAGGGTCGCGGTGGAGGTGACGGCGACGAGGAGGGGGGCGCGGTCGGTGAGTGTGGCCATCGCGCGCGTGCTCGCGATACGGCGGGTGCGTGCGATGTCCCGGGGCTCCCCGGCGTAGTCGAGCTCCACCCTGCCCAGTTCGGTGCGGCGCAGCAGCCAGGCCCGCCATGCCAGCCCCCCGCAGAGCAGCAGCAGGAGGACCAGCAGCGGCGGGATCACGGACGCCTGCCAGGTCAGCAGGACCGGCGGGCCTGCGATGGACGCCCGCGTGCCGTCCAGCCAGTCGGCGACCCGCTGGGCGACGCCGCCCGACATCACCCCGCCGAGGGCGCAGGCCAGCATGACCACGGCCGGCCCGCCGAGGCCGCGCATGGCGGCGCGCGGGTCTGGCCGGGTGCGGTGGAGGACATGGGCGACGACGGCGAGCACGATCACGAGCAGGCCCTGGAGGAAGGCGATCGCGCCGAAGGTGGGGTCGCCCGGGAGGCGGCCCGTCGATTGCCAGCCGGGCCGTTCCCACCCGGCGTACACCAGGGCGAGCACCAGCAGGACGAGGGCGGCGAGCGGCAGGCGCCGTACGAGATGCTCGTCGAGTTCCTGGTCGAGGCGGTTCTCGCTGCGGCCCCGGCGGCTGACCACCCACACCACGACGGCCGCGCCGGCGAGGATCGCCGCTCCCAGAAGCCATCCCAGGGTGTCGAGGAGCGCAGGTCCGCCGGGCCCGCGGTCGAAGCGTGCCGCTGCAGCGCCGACCGCGGCGGCGACCGTCAACAGGCCGGCGGCGGTATGCGCGGCGCGCAGCCGGGCAACCAGGCGACGGCCGTACCAGAAGCCGGGGCGGCCCAGGGAGGTGCCGCCGGACTCCTCGTCGGGCTCGGGTTCACGGGACATCGGCTGCTGGGACTCGTATGCGCTCCAGGTGCGGCGGGACAGGTACCAGAGCAGGCCGGTCAGTGCGGCGGGCACCAGAGCCGCGAGGGCGAGCCTGCGGCCGGGCCTGCTCCACCAGCCGCCGTCCGAGGCGAGCGGCGACAGGAAGCCCAGCCAGCTGTGCCGGTCGGCACACGCGCGCGTGCCCGCGCACTGCCAGGCCGTGAGGTCGAGGGCGACCTCGCAGGCGGCCGCGACGAGCAGCACCGTCAGCGTCAGCCCGGCGAACCGGACGAGCAGGCCGTACAGCCGCACCGTCCGCGGGCGGTCCTGTGTGGTGGGGCGCATCCAGTGGGCGAGGTTGACCACCATGAACGGCAGTAACAGCAGCCACAGGGCGCGTGCGCTGTTTCCCGAGGTGAGGTTGCACCAGACGTAGGCCTCGGGCACCGGGCCGTCCCGGTGGTCGTCCGGCCGGTCCTCGGCGTCGACGTCGTCGGCGCGCCGGAACACGGCGGCCGTGCCGTCGCCGGTGATCCGCACCGTGCGCGGATCGTCCAGCATCTCCTGCGGTGTGGTGCCGCCGACCCCGTGGACCAGGAGTTCCAGGGCTGCGGCGCGGTCCTGCGCTCGTTTCACTTTTCGCACTTCCCCCGTGACGAGCCTTCGGCTTCTGTCCGTGCGGGCACAAGGATCTCCGCGTGGAAGGTCCCTTACACCTCTCGTCACGGAATCTCCCCGATCCGTATGACGAACAGGGGAACGGCAGATGCGGAAGTGACATGCGCGCGTCGGTACGGTCAGTGGCGCGACCGGTACCGACCCGTGCGAGGATGGGACGTCCCGCGCACCGGGAGGGACGAGAATGTCCTTATCAGAGCAGGTGCGCAGGGCGTGTCGGACGGCTTGAGGCGAAAGGACCGGAGCGTACGTGAGTGAGAATCAGAACCTCCTCGCGGAGCAGCGGCGCGCCCTGATCCTGGACGAGGTACGGCGACGGGGCGGGGTGCGCGTCAACGAGCTGACCCGCAAGCTCGGCGTGTCGGACATGACGGTGCGCCGCGACCTCGACGCGCTCGCCCGGCAGGGCGTGCTGGAGAAGGTGCACGGCGGCGCGGTTCCGGTGGTCGAGGCCAGCACCCATGAGCCGGGCTTCGAGGCCAAGTCGGGTCTGGAGCTGACGGCCAAGGAGGACATCGCGCGGTCCGCGGCCGAGTTGGTCGCGCCGGGCACCGCGATCGCGCTGTCGGGCGGTACGACGACGTACGCGCTGGCACACCAGCTGGTGGACGTGCCCGACCTGACGGTGGTCACGAACTCGGTGCGGGTGGCCGACGTCTTCCACGCCGCGCAGCGCACCTCGGGCCCCCGGCAGGGCGCGGCCACGGTCGTGCTGACCGGCGGGGTTCGCACTCCCTCCGATTCGCTGGTGGGCCCGGTGGCCGACCAGGCGATCGCAGCGCTCCACTTCGACATGCTGTTCCTCGGGGTGCACGGCATATCGGTCGAGGCCGGCCTGTCCACGCCGAACCTCGCGGAGGCCGAGACCAACCGGCGTCTGGTGCAGTCGGCGCGCCGGGTCGTGGTGGTCGCCGACCACACCAAGTGGGGTGTGGTGGGGCTGAGTTCGTTCGCCGCGCTGGAGCAGATCGACACGCTGGTGACGGACTCCGGTCTCGAGAGCGAGGCGCGCTCCGAGATCGCGGAGCATCTGCGGCTCGTCGTGGCGGGCGAGCCCGACGAGGATGCGGATCTCTGAGACAGGCGATGTCCCGCGGTGCAGACAGCTGACGGAGCGCCAGCTAGGGTGGCGTGCCCGGTCCAGCGTCGGCACAGGGGGTTTCGTCCATGGCTCATCTGCTGCGTGAGGTCGGTCTCGACTTCGTCGGGACCGCGCCCGTACGGCACGTCTTCGCGCGGGAGATCACCGCTCCCCCGGAGACGGTCCACCGCGCGCTGGCCGAGGACGTGTCCGGCTGGACGGAGTGGTTCTCCGCGGTGACGCTGGCCCGCCCTCTCGACGACGGTGCCCGGCGCGAGATACGCCTCAAGGGCGGTACGCGTTTCGAGGAGACGATCCTCGCGGCGAAGAGCCCCGAGTTGTACGCCTACCGGATCGACATCACCAACACGCCGGGCGCCCGGGCCATGGTCGAGGAGTGGCGGCTCGCCCCGGCGGGGACGGGCACGCGGGTGCAGTGGACGTTCGCGGTGGACGGAACGGCGCCGTTCCGTTTCGCCTTCGGCCTCGCGCGGCCCGGTGTCGGCCGGGCGTTCCGGGACGCGGTGACCGCACTGGACAAACGGCTGACGCCGTAGACAGTTCCGTCACTCGGGCCAGACGCCCGTCTGCAGCAGCTGCTCGATGGCCGTCGCGTACGGCGCGATGTCCAGGCCCTGCCCGGCGAGCCAGGCGTCCGAGTAGTACTTGTCGAGGTACCGGTCGCCCGGGTCGCACAGCAGCGTCACCACGCTCCCCTGCCGGCCCTCGGCCACCATCTCGGCGACGATTTTCAGAGCGCTCCACAGCCCGGTGCCGGTGGAGCCGCCCGCCTTGCGGCCGATGCACTGCTCCAGGGCCCGTACGGCGGCGACGCTCGCCGCGTCCGGCACCTTCATCATCCGGTCGATCGCGCCGGGCACGAAGCTCGGCTCCATGCGCGGCCGGCCGATGCCCTCGATACGGGAGCCGCAGTCGCAGGTGACGTCCGGATCGCCGGTGGTCCAGCCCTCGAAGAAGCAGGAGTTCTCCGGGTCGGCCACACAGATGCGGGTGTCGTGCTGCATGTAGTGGACGTACCGGGCGATGGTCGCCGACGTGCCGCCGGTGCCGGCCGTGGCGACGATCCAGGCGGGCTCCGGGAACCGTTCCAACTCCAGCTGGCGAAAGATGGATTCGGCGATGTTGTTGTTGCCGCGCCAGTCCGTGGCCCGTTCGGCGTAGGTGAACTGGTCCATGTAGTGGCCGCCGGTGTCCACCGCGAGGCGGGCGGACTCCTCGTACATCTTCCGGGAGTCGTCCACGAAGTGGCACTGCCCGCCGTGGAACTCGATCAGACGGCACTTCTCGGCGCTCGTCGTGCGCGGCATGACCGCGATGAAGGGCACCCCGATCAGCTTCGCGAAGTACGCCTCGGATACGGCCGTCGAGCCGCTGGACGCCTCGATCACCGGGCGGCCCGGTCGAATCCAGCCATTGCACAGGCCGTACAGGAAGAGCGAGCGGGCGAGCCGGTGCTTGAGGCTGCCCGTCGGGTGGGTCGACTCGTCCTTGAGGTACAGGTCGATGCCCCAGTGCTCCGGCAACGGGAACCGCAGCAAGTGGGTGTCGGCTGAACGGTTGGCGTCGGCCTGGACCTTTCGGACGGCTTCTTTCAGCCAGGTGCGATAGGCAGCGTCGCTCTGGTCGACGTCGAGGGTCACACCGGACGGGGTCTGCTGAAGGGTGCTCACGGCGGTGCTCCTCATGCTCGGCCACAACGGCGACTCGCGGGGCCGTCACTTCGAGCATAGACATCTTCCGCACGCTTCTCACCTGCATAAACACACCTTTGAGAGCCTCAAAGGCACCCCTGGGCCGTGACCTCACCGGGCCCCGGGGGGCGCATTCGCTCGAGTGCTCCGAGCACCGCGAACAGGGGGACGTGCGTACTGGTGCTCGGCGCTGGACGCGGGCACACTGCTCCGGACGGGACGACGATCCCGAACGGGGTGCACACTGGATCACTACCGGGGCCGGCACCCGCACAGGACCGGCCGGCACACCGACGCGCACAAGGGGGCGGGGCATGGCGGAACCTGAGTTCAGGGCCACGGGCGTGCGGATCGGGAAGCGGCTGCGCTCGCTGACCCGGGCCGGGCAGGTGCGGATCAGCGACGGCCGGGTGCAACTGCTCACCAGCTACGGCAGCGAGATCGACAGCGCGCCGGTACAGGCCGTACGGGCGTCCAAGCCGTGGTTCTCGCCGGACGACAAGGCGCTGGCCGACATCAACGGCAACCGCTACTCGCTGACCCTGGGTGATCACGATCCCGCTCCCGGAGAGGCGGGTCCTCCCGCGGCGCGCCGGTTCATAGAGGCAGTGCGAAAGGCTGCGGGCCGTAAGGGCTGAGTCACTGCGAGTTGCGGTACCGCACCCCTTGCGTCACGCTGGTCTCACGTCACTCTGGGTTTACCGGCGATAACGCTGCGAACCAGCCCGCCGGCCACGACAGCAGGCGGCCGTTTTCCTCAAGTCCCCTGCTGGATCCGTACTCCGTGTTCTTCCGGACCTCTTCAGTCGGGGAGTCGCAGCCGTGATCAGTTACCCAAGCAGGCACTGCACGGTGGAGCTCCAAGCCCTGCCGTCGCGGATCGGTCAGGTCCGCAGAATCGTATCGGCGCAATTGCGCTACTGGCATCTGGACGCGTTGATAGACCGCGCCGCGCTCGGTGTGACCGAGCTGTTGACCAACGTCCACCAGCACGCCCGGCCGGACAAGATGTGCACCGTGGAGATCGAGCTGCTGCTCGACCGGCTCATGGTCTCGGTGCGCGACCACGACCCGCGACTGCCGGTCGTGGCGGACGTCAGGGCCGCCGACACGCTCGCCACCTGCGGTCGCGGGCTCGCGATGGTGGCCGCCGTCAGCGAGAGCTGGGGTGTGCGGCCGGACGGCGAGTTTGGGAAGGTCGTGTGGTTCACGCTCCCGACGGCCGTGGCGCCGCGGGCCACGGCCGCGCGACCGCCGCACCGCAGAACGGCGGACAACCCTGTGCGTCGGTTCGCGGAGGTCGGGGCGCCGGTCGATCTGCGCCGGCCCGAGCATGCTCCCGCCCGGTCGGCCGTTGTCGGCTGACCGGGCGGTGAGGGGACCTTCGAAGGCGTCGTCACCGGTGTCACTCGGTGGCGATCGCCCGTAGTACGTCCAGGCGGGCCGCCCGACGTGCGGGGCGCAGCCCTGCCAGGGCTCCGGCCGTGATGCCGACCAGGGCCACCAGGGCGAGTTGGAGCGGCGGCATCGCGAAGGCGAAGGCGCTGTCGCTCGCCCCGTCGGAGGCCTCGACCAGGACCCAGCCGAGGAAGGCGCCGAGGGCGAGGCCCCCGGCTGTGCCGAAGGCGGCCACCAGCACCGACTCCCAGCGGACCATGGCGCGCAGTTGGGGGCGGGTCTGACCCACGGCCCGCAGCAGGCCCAGTTCGCGGGTGCGCTCGTGGATCGCCAGGGTGAGGGTGTTGGCGATGCCGAGGAGTGCGATGAGCACGGCGAGGGCGAGCAGTGCGTAGACCAGGGTGAGCATCATGTCGATGCCGCCGGCCGAGGACTGCGCGTACTCGTCGCGGGTCTGCACGTCGGGGTTGCCGTACTGGTCTGCAACCCTCTCCACCGCCGCCTTGCCCTCGTCCGTGCTCACGCCGTCCTTGAAGGAGACGGCGACCAGGGTGTCGGCGTCCTGGGTGCGGTGCGGGGCCCAGGCGTCGCGGGTGACGACGTAGTCGCCGGCGAGTTCGGACTGGCCGTAGACCGCTCGGACCGTGAAGGTCTCCTGGCGGCCGTCGGTGAAGGTGAGCCGGGCCCTGTCGCCGGTCGTCAGGTTCTGCTTGTCGGCCTCCTTCTCGGTGATGGCGATGCCGTCGGTGCCTAGGTCGCGCAGGGAGCCGCTGACGGAGCCGAGGTCGAAGGTGCGCTCCAGGGCGACCGGGTCGGTGACCGTCAACGCCCGTCCCTTGCCGTCGACTTCGGCGACGCCCCGGCCGAGTCCGACGGCCGTGTCCACCTCGGGCAGCCGCTGGACCGCGTCGGCGAGGCGCGGGCTCAGTCCGCTGCCGCCCGCGCCGAACGACGGGGTGCTGACGGCCACGTCGCCCGCGAACGACCGGGACACGGTCTGGTCCATGGTCGCCTTCAGCGAGGCGCCGAACACGGTGAACAGCGACACGACGGCCACGCCGATCATCAGGGCGCTCGCGGTGGCGGCCGTACGCTTCGGGCTGCGCAGGGCGTTGCGCCGGGCGAGGCCGCCGGTGACGCCGCGCAGTCGGTCGAGGGGACCGCCGAGGATCCGTACGGCCGTCGAGGAGGCGACCGGGCCGAGGACCACGAAGGCGCCCAGGGCGAGGACGGCGCCGGCTGCGGCCAGCCACATGGACGGGGACACCAGGACGCCGGTGAGCGTCACACCGAGCGCGAGGGCGATGAGACCGAGACCGGTGACGGCGCGGGCACGGGAGGCGCCGGAGGTGTCGACGGCCGTCTCGCGCAGGGCGGCCAGCGGCGCGGTGCGGCCGGCGCGTGCGGCGGGCAGCAGCGCGGAGCCGAGGCATACCACGATGCCCACCGCGAGGGGCAGCGCCATGGAGATCGCGCTGATCACCAAGTCGCCCTCGGGGAACGGGAATCCGATCGCCGGGAACAGCGCCTGGAGGCCGGCCGCGATGCCGATGCCGCCCGCCAGGCCGGTCACCGACGCGGTGACGGCGACGGCGGTCGCCTCGACGAGGGTCGACGCGGTGACCTGGCGGCGCGAGGCACCAAGGGCTCGCAACAGAGCGTTCTCGCGGGTGCGTTGGGCCACGACGATCGCGAAGGTGTTGTGGATGGAGAAGGTCGCGACGAGCAGGGCCACGCCGGAGAAGACCAGCAGGAAGGTGGTGAAGATGGTCAGGAACTGGCTGGAGATCATCTCCGTGTTCTCCTCGGCCGACTCCTGACCGGTGATGGCCTCGACGCCGCTGGGCAGCACGGACGTCAGCTCGTCGACCAGCTCCTGCTGGCTGACGTCCGGTCCGGCCCGCACCTGGATGGTCGCCGCTTCGCCGGGGCTGGCGGTGAGGTACTTCTCGGCGTCGGCCTGGGTCATGCCGGTGAAGGTCACCTGGGCCATGCCGTCCTCGCCGCCGAAGGTCGCGAGGCCGACGACGGTCACCTCGACCGGGTCGGGTGTGCGCAGGGTCGTGGTGTCGCCGATCCTCAGGTCGCCGCGGTCGGCGGTGCCCCGGTTGACGACGACCTCGCCGGACTTCTGCGGGGCGCGGCCTTCGGCCAGGCGGTACGGGTTGAGCTCGGGGTCGTCGATCCAGTTACCGGCGAGGGTGGGCGGGCCCTGCCCGCCGATGGGGTCGCCGTTCCTGCCGATGAGCTGGCCGGCGCCCTGGATGCTGGGCGCGGCTGCCGCGACGCCGGGGACCTGCTCGATGGTGCGCACCAGATCGGTGTCGACGGGCTCGCGCACGCCTTCGCTCTCGCCGGGCGTGGTGATGGCGTCGGCGCTGCGGACGACGGCGTCCGTGCCGCTGGTCGCGTTGCCGAACATCGTGTCGAAGCCGGCCCGCAGGGTGTCGCCCATGACGAGGGTTCCGGCGAGGAAGGCAACGCCGAGGAACACCGCGAGGAACGTGCCGGCGAAGCGGCGCTTGTGGGCACGCAGGGAGGACACGCTGAGGCGGACGGAGGCGTTCATGACGGCACCTCGAAGGCTTTCATGCGGTCCAGGACCTTGTCGGCGGTCGGGGATTCCATGCGGTCGACCAGGCGGCCGTCCGCGAGGAAGACGACCTCGTCGGCGTGGGCGGCGGCCACGGGGTCGTGGGTGACCATGACGACCGTGCGGGCCGTCTGGCGCGCCGCGCGGCCGAGCAGTCCGAGGACCTCCTCGCCGGAGCGCGAGTCGAGGTTGCCGGTCGGCTCGTCGGCGAACACGACATCGGGCCGGCCGGCGAATGCCCGGGCCACCGCAACGCGTTGCTGCTGGCCGCCGGAGAGCTCGGCGGGCCGGTGGTGGAGCCGGCCGCGCAGGCCGACGACGTCGACGAGCGCGTCGATCCACTCCGGGTCGCCCTTGCCGCCCGCGAGATCCAGCGGCAGCGTGATGTTCTCGGCCACGGTCAGCGTCGGTACCAGGTTGTAGGCCTGGAAGACGAAGCCGACACGGTCGCGGCGCAGGAGGGTGAGGCGACGGTCGTCGAGGCTGCTCAGCTCGGTGTCGCCGATGTGGGCGGTGCCCGAGGTGAGCGTGTCGAGGCCGGCCGCGCAGTGCATGAGGGTGGACTTGCCGGAGCCCGAGGGCCCCATGATCGCGGTGAAGCGGCCGACCGGGAAGTCGACGCTCACCCCGTCCAGGGCCCTCACGCTGGTGTCGCCGGTGCCGTACACCTTCACGGCGTCCACGACACGGGCGGCCGTCGGCGTGCCTGTCGTGGTGGTCGTGACGGTCATGCCGCACCGCCCTTGCCCGTACGGCCGAACTGCTCGTCCAGGACGGACAGCCGGCGCCAGTACTCGTCCTCGTCGATCTCGCCGGAGGCGAAGCGGTGGCCGAGCACGGTGATGGGCGAGTTGTCGTCGGGGGCGGGCCGCCCGGGGCCGCGGCGTCCGCGCCACACGGTGCGGCGCAGCAGCGTGATGCCACCGATCACGACGGCCGCCCAGATCAGCGGGAAGAGGAGGATCCACGGGCCGGGGCCGCCGTCGGCGAAGTGTGCCAGGGTCTGCATCTCGAGTCATCTCCCGGGTCGGTTCGGTCGGGTCTTTCGGTGATGTCTCGAGACTCGCGCCGTGAGGGGCTCCGGGTCGTCGTACGGCCAGCGGCAGTGTGCGTACCTCGCGGGGAGTAGGCGGGGCCGGTTCCGCTGCTCCGGACGGGCTCGACTTCTGTAACTACTAGTATGTACAGTGAGGTGCATGAGCACCCCCGACCGACTGATCGAGTCCACGCGCGAACTGCTGTGGGAGCGCGGCTATGTGGGCACCAGCCCCAAGGCGATCCTGGAGCGTGCGGGGGCCGGGCAGGGCAGCATGTACCACCACTTCAAGGGAAAGCCGGATCTCGCGCTGGCCGCGATCCGGCGGACCGCCGAGGAGATGCGGGCTACCGCCGCGGGAGTACTCGACGGTCCGGGAACCCCGTACGAGCGCATCGAGGCTTATCTGCGGCGTGAGCGCGAGGTGCTGCGCGGCTGTCCGATCGGGCGGCTCACGATGGACCCGGACGTGATCGCGAGCGACGAACTGCGGGCGCCCGTCGACGAGACGCTCGACTGGCTGCGCGAACGCCTCGCCGGGATCGTCGAGGAGGGCCGGGAGCAGGGCCAGTTGGCGCCCGGGCTCGACGGCGAGGCGATCGCGGCGACGATCGTCGCGACCGTCCAGGGCGGCTATGTCCTCGCCCGCGCGTCCGGCTCGCCCGCCGCGTTCGACATGGGCGTCCGAGGCCTGCTGTCCCTTCTTGCACCCCGCTAGGAACCGCACCGGACGCGCCAGGAAGGCGGCACGATGCACGCGATGCAGTACCGGATCACCCTGCCCGCCGACTACGACATGGAGATCATCCGACGTCGTGTGGCGAGCAAGGGGCACCTGCTCGACGAGTGGCAGGGGCTCGGCCTCAAGGCATACCTGATACGCGAGCGCGGCGTGCACGGGTCACCGGTCAACGAGTACGCGCCGTTCTATCTGTGGCACACCGTCGCGGGCATGAACGCCTTCCTCTGGGGCGGCCCGTTCCAGGGCATCGCAGACGACTTCGGACGGCCGTCGGTCCGTCAGTGGACCGTGCTGGCGCACGAGGGCGCCGCTCCTTCGCGTGCGCGGGTGGCGGTTCTGCGACGTCAACAGGTCCCGGACGGCGTGCAGTTGACGGGCCTGACGGCGAAGGCGTCGCGGGAGACCGAAAGGTTGGCCGACGGGGACGGTGCAGTGCTCGCGGCTGCGGCCGTGGACACGAGCCGTTGGGAGGTGATCCATTTCTCCCTCTGGGAGAACGACACGCCCAAGGCCGACGGCGACGTGTACGAGGTGCTGCACCTGTCCGTGCCGGGGCGGCTGCCGCTCGACGCACCTGCCTGACTGCGCTGACACGCGACAAGCGACAAGCGACAAGGAGAACCGGCCCATGCCCTTCGTCCGCATCGACGCCCTGGGAGCCGGCCCCGAGCGGCTCGACGCGCTCGGTCGTGCCGTGCACGACGCCCTGGTCGAGGCCATCGGGATTCCGCCCGATGACCGGTTCCAGGTGCTGGTCGGCCACGACGGCACCCGCAGCACCCTGCGCTACGACGACGGCTATCTCGGCATCCACCGGGACGACGGCATCGTGTACGTGACGATCACTCTGCGCTCCGGCCGGACTCCCGCCCAGAAGCAGGCGCTGTACCGGCGGATCGCCGAACTCGCCCACGCCTACGCGGGGACCGAGTCTCGCAACGTGTTCGTCAACCTCATCGAGAACGAGCCCCTCAACTGGTCGTTCGGCGAGGGAGTCGCGCAGTACGCCGATGCCCCCGCCCCAGTCGACTCCCCCACCTCGGAGAGCTTCACGGCTCCCTGACGTCCAGGCGGCCGATGCGGGCCACGTTCTCGCGGTCCTCGGCGTCGTCGCTCGCCGCGCCGGCGAACCAGGCGTCGAGGATCTCCTTGAGCAGCGGCTCGGACGTCAGGCGCAGGCTGAGGGCGAGGACGTTGGCGTCGTTCCAGCGGCGGGCGCCGTCCGCCGTGTAGGCGTCCGCGCACAGGGCGGCCCGTACGCCCGGCACCTTGTTCGCGGCGATCGACGCGCCCGTGCCGGTCCAGCAGCATACGACCGCCTGGTCCGCCGTACCGTCGGCGACCTCGCGGGCGGCCGCTTCGGAGCAGGCGGCCCACTGGGGGTCCGAGTCGGGATTCAGCGCCCCGTGCGTGACCACCGCGTGGCCACGGGCGCGCAGCTCGGCCACGAGACTGCGGGCCACGGGTTCGTCCATGTCGGAGGAGACGGAGATCCGCATGTCACGAAGGGTACCCAGGTCCGCCCGCGGGTGTGCGACCGTGGGCCGGGGGTGCGGTCGTCGCGGCTGCGGCCGAGCATGGAGGTGACCGCCAGGAGACCTGGGGGAACGGAGGCCGGGATGGATGCCGTGGATGTCGTCCAGCGCTTCAACGACGCGATCAACGACCGTGACCTCACCGAGCTGGCCTCGCTGATGTCGGACGACCACACCTTCATCGACACCGCGGGCAACACCGTCAGCGGAAAAGGGGCCTGCATCGAGGCGTGGCGCGCGTTCTTCACGGCCTTCGCGGACTACCGGAACGTATTCACCGACCTGACCGTGGGGGACGAGGTCGTCTCGGTGTCCGGATACTCCCTCTGCTCGCGGCCCGAGCTTGCCGGCCCGGCGCTGTGGACCGCCCGCGTCACCGGTGGGCTGGTCGGCGAGTGGCGGGTGCGCACGGACTCGCCTGCGGCACGCCGCGAGCTGGGACTGCCGCCGGGCGGACTCGTCTAGCGCCTGTTCCGAGTTCCCGCGGCATCGCGACGGAGGAACCAGGCCAGGCCCTAGGTCAGCGCCCCCAGCGGATCGTCCAGGACCGGCTGCCAGGCCAACTCGGCCGCGCCGACCAGGCTGTTGTGGTCGAGGGTGCACGCGAGGATCGGGACGCTGCCGCTCTGCCCCCAGAGGCTGCGGTCGGCGACGACGGCGCGCAGTCGGTCGGGGTCGGCGTCGAGGAGGGTGGCGTGGAGGCCGCCGAGGATGATGCGGTCGGGGTTGAGGATGTTGACCAGGCCGGCGAGACCCAGGCCGAGGCGGTCGATGAGAGCCTCGGTGGCGACGCGGATCGTGGGGTCGTCGTACCGGGTGCGGATCAAATCCTTGGCCTGCTGGAGCAGGGAGATCTCGGGGCCGGGCTCGCGGCCGGCGGCCGTGAGGAAGGCCAGCGGGTCGGCCTCGACGTCGAGGCACCCGCGGCTGCCGCAGTGGCAGGGCCTGCCCTCGGGGTTCACGGTGAGGTGACCGACCTCCAGGGCCAGGCCCGAACTGCCGGTGTGCAGACGGCCGTCCAGCACGAGCGCACCCCCGACGCCCCGGTGCCCGGTGGCCACGCACAGCAGGTCGCGGGCGCCGCGCCCCGCTCCGTGCCGGTGCTCGGCGAGCGCGACGAGGTTGATGTCGTTGCCGGTGAACGCCGGTCCCGTGATCCCGGCAGCGCGCACGCACTCCGTGAAGATACGGCGGACGGGGGCGCCCACGGGCCACGCCAGGTGCAGGGGGTTCAGGGCCAGGCCGTCGGGTTCGGCGACGGCGGACGGTACGGCGAGACCCGCGCCGACGCAGCGCCGTCCGGTCGTGCGCAGCAGGTCGGAGCCCGCCTCGACGACGGACCCGAGCACCTTCGCCGGGTCGGCGTCCACGGTCTCGCAGCCGGGCGCGGTGGCGACGATACGGCCGCCCAGGCCGACCAGCGCCGCCCGGAACCCGTCGGCGTGCACCTGCGCGGCGAGAACGACCGGGCCGTCCTCGGCGACCGCCAGCCGGTGCGAGGGCCGCCCCTGCGAGCCCGCCGCCGCGCCGGGCCGTGCGTCGACCCGGATCAGCCCGAGCGCCTCCAGCTCGGCCGCGACCGCGCCAGCCGTCGCCCGGGTCACGCCGAGCTCGGCGGTGAGGACCGCACGGGTGGGCGCGCGTCCGGTGTGCACGAGCTCCAACGCGGGTCCGAGCGCGCCGCGCCCCCGGTCCAACCGCGTCCTCGAGGTGGTCCCTTCCCCCGCCGTCCGGGGGTCCGCCTTGCCGCTCATGAGGGCGAGTCTCCCATGATCCGCAGCTCCGGCGGGCCTACCGGCCACTCACTCTGAGCGTGACGTTCAACCGGCCGGTCAGCCCCAACTCCGGCGGTGCGGTGCCCGCCTGCACCTTCGGCACACCGTGGTAGGCGAGTCGCGAGGGGCCTCCGAACACGAACAGGTCGCCGCTGCGCAGCTCGACGTCCGTGTACGGCCGGCTCCGGTTCTCGGTGTTCCCGAAGCGGAAGACGCAAGTGTCACCGAGGCTCAGGGACACCACCGGGGCGTCCGACTTCTCGTCGCTGTCGCGGTGCATGCCCATGCGGGCATCGGCTTCGTAGAAGTTGATCAGGGCGATGTCGTACGCCGCTTCCGCCCCGCCGAGCAGGTCCGCGCCCAGTGTGTCGCGCACCGCGCGGCGGCCCAGCTCCCCCAGCCACCCGGGGAACGGTTTCACCGGGGCTCCGTCGCCGTCGACGACCGTGCGGGTGTAGGCGTACGGGTACCAGTGCCAGCCCAGGCAGACCTGGCGGGCGGTCATCGTGCCGCCGCCGGGGGTGCGCACCGTGCGCAGGCCGGCCGGCGGGCGCGACCACGCGCGGCAGGCCTCCAGCAGCTCGCGCTGGGCCTGCGCGTCCAGCCAGCCGGGCATCTGCACCGCGCCCGGCGCGACCTCCGTGCGCTCGCGGGGGAACAGCTCGGCGTCCATGTCTCCCATCCTCCTCCACCGGCCGTGAGCTGCGGATCGGCAAGCGGCACCGCCGGGGTCGCTTAGCCTTGACGCACGATGAACGACCGTATGACGACGCCCTGGGGCGAGCTCGCGCTGTCCCGATTCCCCGAGGACCCGCGGGACAGGCTGCGCGCCTGGGACGCCTCCGACGAGTACCTCCTCAGGCATCTGGCCGAACAGAACGTTCCGCTGTCCGGCACGGTCGTGGTCGTGGGTGACCGCTGGGGCGCCCTGGCCACGGCGCTCGCGGCGCACCAGCCGGTGCAGATCACGGACTCCTACCTTGCCCAGGAGGCGACCCGGGCCAACCTCGCCCGCCATGGCGCCGAACCCGGCGACGTCCGGCTGCTCACGACGCAGGACCCGCCACCGGACCGCGTCGACGTCCTCCTGGTCAGGGTGCCCAAGAGTCTCGCGCTGCTGGAGGACCAGCTGCTGCGGCTCGCGCCCGCGGTGCACGAGGGCACGGTGGTGGTCGGCACGGGCATGGTGAAGGAGATCCACACCTCGACGCTCCAGCTGTTCGAGCGGATCCTCGGCCCGACCCGCACCTCGCTCGCCGAGAAAAAGGCCCGGCTGATCTTCTGCACGCCTCAGCCGGCGTCGGAGCGGCCCGCCAACCCGTGGCCGTACACGTACACGCTCCCCGACGGTATCGGCGCGGTCTCGGGACGCGCGGTCGTCAATCACGCGGGTGTCTTCTGCGCCGACCGGCTCGACATCGGTACGCGGTTCTTCCTCGGCCACCTGCCCGACAGCAAGGGCGGCCGGCGGGTGGTCGACCTCGGGTGCGGCAACGGTGTCGTCGGTACGGCGATGGCGCTGGCGAATCCGGAGGCCGAGGTGCTGTTCGTGGACGAGTCCTTCCAGGCGGTGGCCTCGGCGGAGGCGACGTACAAGGCGAACGGGGTCGCGGGGCACGCGGAGTTCCGGGTCGGGGACGGGCTGGCGGGCGTGCCGGCGGGGAGCGTCGACCTCGTGCTCAACAATCCGCCGTTCCACTCCCACCAGGCCATGACCGACTCGACGGCCTGGCGCATGTTCACGGGGGCGCGGCGCGTGCTGCGGCCGGGCGGTGAGCTGTGGGTCATCGGCAACCGGCATCTCGGCTACCACGTGAAGCTGCGGCGACTGTTCGGCAACAGTCAACTCGTCGCCAGTGACGCGAAGTTCGTGGTGCTGAGGGCCGTCAAGAAGTGACGGTGCGGTCGGCGTCCCCGACGCGGTAGCGGTTGAGTTCGCGTGTCTGCACAGCCCGCCCGTAGAGCGGGATGAGCAACGTCTCCTTGCAGGGGTGGTCGGTCAGGGTGCCCTCAGCACTCCGATGATGTCCGCCACCGCCCGCACCATCGCCTCGCGCCCCACGCTGAGGTACTTGCGTGAGTCGACCGCCTCGGGATGGGCGGCGAGGAATTCGCGGATCGCTCCGGTCATGGCGATGTTGAGGGCCGTGCCGACGTTGACCTTGGCGATGCCGCCCGCGACCGCCGCGGTCAGTTCGTCGTCGGGGACCCCGGAGGAGCCGTGCAGGACGAGGGGGACGTCCAGGGTGGCGGCGAGGCGCTTGAGGAGGTCGTGGTCGAGGGTGGCGGTGCGGGTGGTCATGGCGTGGGAGCTGCCGACGGCGACCGCGAGGGCGTCGACGCCTGAGTCCGTGACGAAGGCGTGAGCCTCGGCGGGGTCGGTGCGGGCACCGGGGGCGTGGGCGTCGAGGGGCGGCTCGCCGTTCTTGCCGCCGAGGCGACCCAACTCGGCCTCGATCCAGAGGCCTTGGGCGTGCGCCCAGTCGGCGGCGGCCTTCGTCGCGGCCAGGTTGTCCGCGTACGGCAGGCGTGCCGCGTCGTACATCACGGAGCTGAAGCCCGCGTCCGGCGCCTGGCGCAGCAGGTCGTCGCTCTGGATGTGGTCGAGGTGCAACGCGACGGGGACGGCGGCACGTTCGGCAGCGGCGACGGCGGCGCGGGCGAGGGGGAGGAGCCGTCCGTAGCGGAACTTGACGGCGTTCTCGCTGACTTGGAGCACGACGGGTGAACCCACCGACTCCGCACCGGCGATGACCGCCTCGACGTGCTCCAGGGTGATGACGTTGAAGGCGGCGACGGCACAGCGGGCTGTGGCGGCGCGGGTGACGAGCTCGCCGGTGGTCACGAGGGGCACGGCCTGTCCTTTCTCGGCGCGGAAGGGAAGCGTCGGACACGCCGGGGGGGAGCGTGTCGTGGGCGCGTCAGGGATGGGTCAGGGGGCGAGGATCACCGAGCGGGTGAGGTGGCGGGGCTGGTCCGGGTCGAGGCCGCGTGCCGCGGCGACGGCGACCGCGAGCCGCTGGGCGCGGACCAGTTCGGCGAGGGGGTCCAGGCCGCCTTCGATCCACAGCCCGCCGATGGAACGCACCTGCTCGGCCAGCCCTTCGGGCGCCTCGCCGAACATCCAGGTCGCGGTGCCGCCGGTGGTGATGCTGATCGGGCCGTGCCGGTACTCCATGGCCGGGTAGGCCTCCGTCCACGACAGCGACGCCTCGCGCATCTTCAGCCCGGCCTCGTTGGCCAGGCCCACGGTCCAGCCACGGCCGAGGAAGGTGAACTGCCCGCACTCCACCAGCCCTTCGGGCAGTTCGCCGGCGAGCGCGGCGCGCGCGTCGGCCACGACCGCGTCGGTGTGCAGGCCGAGGTGGGCGCGGAGCAGGGTGAAGGCGGTGGTCGCGAACCTCGTCTGCACGACGGACCGTTCGTCCGCGTAGTCCAGGACCACGATCTCGTCGGCGACCGCCATGACGGGCGTGTCCGGGTCGGCGGTGATCGCGACGGTCGGCGTACGCCCCTTCAACCGCCCGAGCAGGTCCAGCACTTCGGTGGTCGTACCGGAGCGGGTGAGGGCGAGGACACGGTCGTAGGAGCGCCCGGGCGGGAACTCCGACGCGGCGAAGGCGTCCGTCTCGCCGCGGCCCGACCCCTCACGCAGCGCGGCGAAGGCCTGCGCCATGAAATACGACGTCCCGCAGCCGACGACCGCGACCCGCTCCCCCGGCGTCGGCAGCACCCCGCCGAGGGCGGGCGCCTCGGTCGCGGCGCGGGTCCAGCACTCGGGCTGGCTGTTGAGCTCGTCCTCGACATGCGTCATGCCGCCATCCTCCGAACCTCTGATGGAACTTGCACTAGGTCATCTGATTGTTCTTGCAAGATAGCGCCCGCTTTCGAGCATAATCAAGCAAACACGGGAAGAAGCGTGCGCTAAGGTCGCGGGAGATCGAGGAATGGAGGGTGGATGTCGCGCGACGCCCGCTGGAAGGCGCTGCTGGAGCTGCTCGTGGAGCGGGGCCGGCTGGACGTCGAGGAGGCGGCCGGCGAGCTGGAGGTCTCGGCCGCAACGATCCGCCGCGACTTCGATCAGCTCGCCGAGCAGCAGATGCTGGTGCGGACACGGGGTGGGGCGGTCGTACACGGAGTGTCGTACGAGCTGCCGCTGCGCTACAAGACGGCCCGGCACGCCTCCGAGAAGCAGCGCATCGCCAAGGCGGTGGCCGACATCATCGCCCCCGGCGAGGCGGTCGGGCTGACCGGCGGTACGACGACGACCGAGGTGGCGCGTGCCCTGGCCGTGCGCAGCGACCTCGCGGCCGGGTCGCCCGCACTGACCGTCGTCACCAACGCGCTCAACATCGCCAATGAGCTGGCGGTACGCCCCCAGTTCAAGATCGTGGTCACCGGCGGGGTGGCGCGCCCGCAGTCGTACGAACTCATCGGGCCGCTCGCGGACGGGGTGCTGTCCCAGATCACGATCGACGTGGCGGTTCTCGGCGTCGTCGGCTTCGACGTCACGCACGGCGCCGCAGCGCACGACGAGGCGGAGGCCGCGATCAACCGGCTGCTGTGCGAGCGCGCCGAGCGCGTGGTCGTGGCCGCGGACTCCAGCAAGCTGGGCCAGCGGGCGTTCGCCCGGATCTGCGCGGCCGAAGCGGTGAACACGCTGGTCACGGACACGGCTGCCGATCCGGAGACCCTGCGCCGCTTCGAGGAGGCGGGCCTGCGGGTCGTCGCGGTCTGAGCCCCGGGCAGCCCCGGGCTCCCGCCGCCCGGCCCACCTCCGGCCGATACCACCTACGCTGGGAGCGAGGCGCTTGGCAGGCCAGGGAGGCTGCGATGAGCACTACTCCGATCGAGACGGGCACACCGGGGGCGTCGCGGTACGTGCCGATCGCCGATCACGGCCTGATCGGCGATCTGCGCAGCGTGGCCCTCGTGGGCATCGACGGCACGATCGACTGGTACTGCTGCCCAGCCTTCGACGCGCCCAGCGTCTTCGCGGCGATCCTGGACGCCGAGCAGGGCGGCTGCTTCGAGCTGGCGGCCTCCGTGCCGGCCCGGACCAAGCAGTTCTACTTCCCCGACACGAACGTCCTGATCACCAGGTTCTTCACCGAGGACGGCGTCGGCGAAGTGCAGGACTTCATGCCGGTCGACGACGATGTGGCCGAGGTCGAGCGGCACCGGCTGATCCGACGTGTGGTGTGCGTACGCGGCTCGATCCCGTTCCGTACGCGCATCGCACCCCGCTTCGAGTACGGCACCCGGCAGCACACCGTCCGCATGGAGGGCGAGGTGGCGGTCTTCGAGTCGGAGGAGCTCTCGGTCGGGCTGACCTCCACCGTGCCGCTGGAGATCGACGGGCCGGATGTGCACGGCGAATTCAAGCTCTCCCAGGGCGAGTCGGCGGTGCTGGCGCTGGACCGGATCAGCGGGGCGCTCGCGCTGAAGCGGTGCGCGCGGGCCGAGGCCGAGAGGCAGTTCAACAGCACGGTGGCCTACTGGCGGAACTGGCTGTCCGCGTCCGAGTACCGGGGCCGCTGGCGGGAGATGGTGCACCGCTCCGCGCTCACCCTGAAGCTGCTCACCTACGCGCCCACCGGTGCCATCGTGGCCGCGCCTACGACGAGTCTGCCCGAGCAGCTCGGCGGCGAACGCAACTGGGACTACCGGTACATGTGGGTGCGCGACGCCGCGTTCTGCGTGTACGCGATGCTGCGGCTGGGCTTCACGACCGAGGCCGAGGCCTTCATGAAGTTCCTGACCGATCACGTCAGCCGGGGCGACGGCTCGCCCACGGGTCCGTTGCAGATCATGTACGGCATCGACGGCCGCACCGATCTGCCCGAGCGTGAACTCGACCACCTGGAGGGCTATCTCGGCTCGGCTCCGGTGCGTGTCGGCAACGCCGCCTCCGACCAGCTCCAGCTCGACATCTACGGCGCGTTGATCGACTCGATCTACCTCTACGACAAGTGGGCGCAGCCCATCTCCAGCGACCAGTGGGACAACGTGTGCGCGCTGGTGGAGTGGGTGTGCGAGAACTGGGACCAGCCGGACGAGGGCATCTGGGAGACCCGCGGCGGACGCAAGAACTTCCTGTACTCGCGGCTCATGTGCTGGGTGGCGATCGAGCGGGGCATCCGCATGGCCAACCGCCGCGGGCTGCCCGCCGATCTGCCGCGCTGGCAGGAGTGCCGGGACAGGATCTACCGGCGGATCATGAGCGGGTGCTGGTCCGAGACCCGCAGGGCCTTCGTCCAGTGCGAGGACAGTGACGTACTGGACGCGTCCGTGCTGATGATGCCGATGGCGAAGTTCATCGCGCCGACCGACCCGAAGTGGCTGTCCACACTCGACGCCCTCACCGAGGACCTGGTGTCCGACTCGCTGGTCTACCGTTATGACCCGGAGGCGAGCCCAGACGGACTGCGCGGCGACGAGGGCACCTTCTCCATCTGCTCGTTCTGGTACGTCGAGGCCATGGTCCGCGCCGGACGGGTCGACGAGGCGCAGCTGGCCTTCGAGAAGATGCTGACGTACGCCAACCATCTGGGCCTGTATGCCGAGGAGATCAGCCACACGGGCGAGCAACAGGGCAATTTCCCGCAGGCGTTCACCCATCTCTCCCTGATCAGTGCGGCGTTCAACCTGGATCGCGCCCTGGGCTGAGGTCAGTTCAGCGGGCGAATAGCGCCCGGGGGGTGCGTGCCGCGCATGCCGCGGGCGTGCCCGTCATCCACTCGGTGCCCGCCGGGGAACGCAGGCCCGCCCTGTACAACGACCTGAGGCTGCCCCCGTCTGCTGACCGGCATCCTCGTCTGCGGCACCGGCGGCCGGATCGCCTCGGGGCGGTGGGCGGATGCCTCGCGACGGCCGTGCTCGTGCATCTGCCGGCGTGGCGGCAGGGCGTCCACGGGTTCCGGCTGGTGCTGGTCGGCATCGGGGTGAGCGCCCTGCTCCAGGGTGTGAACGCCTACTTGCCGGCCAAGGCCCGCTTCACGCAGGCAGGCCAGGCGATGGTGTGGCTCAACGGCAGCCTCAACGGTTGGGGTTGGTGCGACGTCCGCCCCGCTGCCCTCGGCCTGCTCGTCGCGCTGCCGCTGGTGGCGCTCGCCGCGAGCAGGATGCGGATCCTGGAAATGGGCGACGACGAGGCGGGCGGGCTCGGGGTGTGGTCCAGCGGACCCGGCTGGTGAACCTCGTACTGGGCACGGCGGCCTGCGCGGTGGCCACGGCAGCCGCCGGCCCGATCCCCTTCGTGGCCCTCCTCGCCCCCCAGTCGGCCCGCCGGCTCCCCCGGGCCCCCGGCCCGAACCTCCTCGCGGCCACCTGCGCCGGCGCGCTGCTCGTGGTCGCCGCGGACTTCGCCTCGCAGCGCATCCACGAGTCGGCGCAACTGCCCTCGGTGTGGTGACCGCGGTCGTCGGCGGGGTGTACCTGCGGCTGCTGCTGCGGAGGCAGACGCGGGCGGGGGGATCCGACCCGCCGCTCAGTGCCCGTGCTCCGCGGTCCCGTCCTCGTGCCCGGGCGCCTGTGAGGCGGGCGCCGTCGCCCCTGCCCGCACGGTGAACTCCGCCGTGTGCACCTCCCCTTCGTGCTTGAAGTCGAGGAACAGCCGGTAGGCGCCGCTGCTCGGCGCCGTCGCCGTGAACGAGATCGCCGGGCCGGGCTTCGTCCTGCCGTCGCCGGGCTCCCCGTTGGGGTGGACGTGGAGGTAGGCGAGGTCGCCCGAGCGCAGGGCCACCAGGTGGCCGTAGGCGCCGAGGTAGGGCTGGAGGTTGGTGACGGGGTGGCCGCCCCGAGAGACCTTCAGCTTCAGCTCGCTCTCCTTGCCCGGGCGCAGGGCGCCGTCCAGCCGGACTTCGTAGCCATGGACCTTCGCCGTGGTGTTCGGCACCGGCATCGGCTGCGGCTCGTAGGAGCCGGCGGCGGCCAGGTCCGCGCCGAGGGTGAGGTTCTCGGCGTCCTTCTTCGCCGGGGTGAAGTCTGCGAAGACGCGGTAGCCGCCCGCGCGGGGCAGCTCGACGGGGATGCTCCAGGTGCCGTCGGCGGCGCGGGTGGGGTGCAGGTGGCGGTAGGTGCCCAGGTCGCGTGAGGCCACGATGAGGTGGAGTTCCTTCTCGTGCTCGCGGCGGTAGGCGGTGACGGCACGTCCGTCGTCGTCGCGGATGACGAAGCTCAGGTCGGATCGCTGTCCGGCCGTGACGCCCGGGGTGCGCAGGTCGAGGGTGTAGCCGCCCTCGGAGATCTGCAGCCCGCCGGCCGGCTTCGTCTCATGCCCGCCGCCGTGCCCGCCGCCCTCCCGTGCCGATGGCGCCTCACTGTGGCTCTCGTGGCGGGCGGGGGCCGGGTCCTCGACGACCGGGTCGACGCCCTTGCCCACACCGTAGGCGGTGCCGAAGGTCGCGGTCAGTGCGGCGGCGAACGCGGTGATCCTCAGTCCGGCATGCATGGCGGTCTCCTGCGGGTCGGTCCTTCGATATGATCCTTCACTGCACTTCACGATACCCCTAGGGGGTATGAAGTCAACCCGGTCCCTCACTTGCCTCGACTACCCCATGGGGGTATACATGGACACCGGCAAGGATACCCCTACCCCGTACCCGGATCGCCGGGACGGTGCCCCTTCGGAGGGAACAGGAACCCATGACCACCACCACGTACGCCGTGTCCGGTATGAGCTGCGCCCACTGCAAGGCCACGCTCACCAAGGTCATCAGCGAGCTGGACGGCGTCACAGAGGTCGGTGTCGATCTCGCGACCGGCCAGGTCACCGTCACCAGCCCCGGCGAGCCGGACGACGCCCTGATCACCGAGGTCGTCGACGAGGCCGGCTACGAGCTGACCGGCCGCGCCGCCTGACCCGCACCCCGAATCGTTGGGGCCCGGGCGCACCGGGCTCCGCCCGCACCCCGCACGAGGAGCTGGGATGACCACCACCGCGTCCGACCCCACGACCGAGGTAGAGCTCGCCATCGGCGGCATGACCTGTGCCTCGTGCGCGGCGCGCATCGAGAAGAAGCTGAACCGCATGGACGGCGTGACCGCCACCGTCAACTACGCCACCGAGAAGGCGAAGGTCAGCTACGGCGACGACGTGTCCGTCCAGGACCTGATCGCCACCGTGGAGGCGACCGGGTACACCGCGCAGGAGCCGGCGCCGCCCGCACCCGAGGAGGCCGGGAGCGGCGACGGGCCCGATGAACTGCGGCCGCTTCGGGAACGGTTGGTCACCGCCGTGGCGCTCGCGGTGCCGGTCGTCGCGATGGCCATGATCCCGGCCCTGCAGTTCGAGTACTGGCAGTGGCTGTCGCTCACGCTGGCGGCGCCCGTCGTGACGTATGCCGGGTGGCCCTTCCACAAGGCGGCGTTCACCAATCTGCGGCACGGCGCGGCGACCATGGACACGCTGATCTCGGTGGGTACCTCGGCCGCGTTCCTGTGGTCCTTGTGGGCGCTGTTCCTCGGCACGGCGGGCGAGCCGGGCATGACGCACCCCTTCGAGCTGACCATCGCGCGCAGTGACGGCTCCGGGAACATCTATCTGGAGGCTGCCGCCGGTGTCATCGCCTTCATCCTGGCCGGGCGCTATTTCGAGGCCCGCTCCAAGCGCAAGGCGGGTGCGGCACTGAAGGCGCTGCTGGAGCTGGGCGCCAAGGACGTGACCGTCCTGGGTGGGAACGGCGCCGAACGGACCATACCCGTCTCGGAGTTGAAGGCCGGCGACCGGTTCCTGGTGCGTCCCGGCGAGAAGATCGCCACCGACGGCACCGTCGTCGAGGGCTCGTCGGCGGTGGACGCCTCGATGCTCACCGGCGAGTCCGTGCCGGTCGAGGTGGCCGTGGGCGACCGGGTCACCGGCGCCACGATCAACGCGGGCGGCCGGCTCGTCGTCGAGGCCACGCGCGTGGGTGCCGATACCCAACTCGCCCGGATGGCCCGGATGGTGGAGGACGCGCAGAACGGCAAGGCAGCGGCGCAGCGGCTCGCGGACCGGATCTCCGCCGTGTTCGTGCCGGTCGTGATCGCCCTGGCGCTGGCCACCCTCGGCTTCTGGCTGGGCAACGGGGCCGAGCCGGTCGCCGCCTTCACCGCCGCGGTCGCCGTACTGATCATCGCCTGCCCGTGCGCCCTGGGTCTTGCCACGCCGACCGCGTTGATGGTGGGCACCGGACGCGGCGCGCAGCTCGGGATCCTGATCAAGGGCCCGGAAGTACTGGAATCCACGCGTAAGGTCGACACGATCGTCCTCGACAAGACGGGCACCGTGACGACCGGCCGGATGACCCTGTTGGCCGTGCACACCGCGGGCAACGCCGACGAGGCCGAAGTCCTGCGCCTCGCGGGCGCGTTGGAGCACGCCTCGGAGCACCCGATCGCCCGTGCCGTGGCCGACGGGGCGCTGCGGAAGCTGGGTGCGCTGCCCACGCCGGAGGACTTCGCGAACGTACCCGGCCTCGGGGTGCAGGGCGTCGTCGACGGGCATGCGGTCCTGGTGGGCCGGGAGCGGCTGCTGGCCGACTGGGCGATGGAACTGCCTAAGGAGCTGCGGCGGGCCAAGTCCGAGGCCGAGGCGGGCGGCCGTACCGCCATCGCGGTCGCCTGGGACGGTGAGGCGCGGGCGGTCCTGGAGGTCGCCGACGCGGTGAAGGAGACCAGCGCGGAGGCGATCCGGCGACTGCGCGGCCTCGGGCTCACCCCGATTCTGCTGACGGGCGACAACCGTGCCGTCGCGCACGCCGTGGCCCGCGAGGTCGGGATCGCTCCTGAGGACGTCATCGCCGAGGTGCTGCCGCAGGACAAGGCCGACGTCGTCAAGCGGCTTCAGGGCGAGGGCCGTTCGGTCGCGATGGTCGGCGACGGCGTCAACGACGCGGCCGCGCTCGCCCAGGCCGACCTGGGTCTGGCGATGGGCACCGGTACGGACGCCGCGATCGAGGCGGGCGACCTGACCCTGGTGCGGGGCGACCTGCGCGCCGCCGCCGACGCCATCCGGCTCTCCCGCCGGACGCTCGGCACCATCCGGTCGAACCTGTTCTGGGCCTTCGCCTACAACGTCGCCGCCCTGCCGCTCGCCGCGGCCGGCCTGCTCAACCCGATGATCGCCGGAGCGGCCATGGCCTTCTCGTCGGTCTTCGTGGTCGGCAACTCGCTGCGCCTGCGCTCGTTCCGGGCCACGAGCTGAATCGTCATGCAAAGGGGGCGCCGCTCAAGCGGCGCCCCCTTCCTTTTCCGTGCGGTCACTCAGCGGCTCGTCAGCCGAAGGCCTTCACGGCCTGGTAGTAGGTCCAGGCCGTGCTGTTGCAGGCGGTCTTCGACGCACCGCTGTAGCCGGCGCACACGCGCTTGAGGTCCTCGTAGAAGGCGCTGTCGACACGCGCCTTGTTGGCGCTGAACGTGCCCAGCGCCTTGTAGTTGCGGTAGCCGAAGTCGTGCCGGGCGCAGGACGTGGAGAAGGGGAAGCCGAACGGATTGTCCGGCGAGGAGGAGCAGTAGTCCGTGGACCAGTCGAAGCCGTACGCGGACCAGGCGGACTGGTTGGAGCGGGCGGCGGCCCAGGAGTTGTAGCTCGACGCGCTGGTCTGGGTCCAGTTGGCCAGGACCTGGGGCTTGTCGGCGGGGGCGGCTTCCGCGGCCGTGGCGGTGGCGACGACGGCCATGAGGGAGAGGGCTGAGGCTGCGAGACCTGTGGCGAGTGTGCGGTGCATTCCACACCTCCATGAGGCTGCGACCCGCCCGTCGGGTCACAGGTTCATGACAAGATGATTGACACCCCAACAGTCCTTTTACACCGCAAGCGACCTAATGACCCGTTAACTCTGGGACATGCGAGGAGATCAGGGGATGAATTCGCGCTCCGCGCGGCGTGCCTCGGTCTGCCCGCGCCTACCCTCCTCCCTCCGTACGTCCACGGCGGTGACCGCCAGGGCGAGCGGCCCCGGGGCCAGGAACGCGAGCGGCACCATCATCCAGGCGCACAGCACCGCGGTCGCCACCGCGAGCAGCACCAGGCCGCTGCCACCCACGTCCTGTACGGAGTCCCGGGCCGCCCCGCGCACGGCCGCACGCCAGTCGGTGAGCGACTCGCGGCGGGCGCAGGCCCTGAGGCCGGTCACGAGGGCGCACGCACCGATCGCGCCGGCCGGCACGACGAACAGCGGCGCACCCGGCAGCCCCGCCCCCGCCAGCGCCAGGTCACCGGCGAGCAGCAGCGTTCCCGCGAGCACCAGGGCGCCCGCCGCAAGGTCGCCGGCCCGCAGCCGCCGCCGTAGCAGCGCGAAGTACCGTCCTGCGGTGGCAGGCCGCTCCTCACGGGCGCCGCGCAGCACCGCGCACGCCGTCGACAGCGCCGCGGGCGCCGTCAGCAGCGGCAGACCGGCCACGGCTGTGGCGAGGCCGACGCTCAGCACGTCGGCGAACAGGGTCATGCGCGGGCCGAACACCTCGCCCGCCTCCCGCGGCGGCGTCCCAGTCGGTCCACTCGGTCCACTCATGCCGCTCACCCCTTGAGTCCGGAGCTGGCCATGCCCTCCACCAGGAGGCGCTGGAAGGCGAGGAAGAACAGCACGATCGGCAGCAGCGCGATGACGGACAGCGCGAACATCGGGCCGAACGCCGAGGTGCTGGAGGCGTCCACGAACGACCGCAGGGCGAGCGTGAGCGTGAACTTGTCGGGGTCGAAGAGATAGATGAGCTGGGTGAAGAAGTCGTTCCACGTCCAGATGAAGGTGAAGATCGCGGTGGTGATCAGCGCGGGGCGGGTGAGCGGCAGCACGATCTTGAAGAAGCTGCGGAACGGGCCGCAGCCGTCGATACGGGCCGCCTCCTCCAGCTCGCGCGGCAGTCCGCGCATGAACTGCACGATGAGGAAGACGAAGAACGCCTCGGTGGCGAGGAACTTCGGCAGGATCAGGGGCCAGTAGGTGTTCACCAGGCCGAGCTGGTTGAAGATGATGTACTGCGGGATCAGCACCGCGTGATGCGGCAGCATGATCGTCGCGATCATGAACGCGAACAGCGGGCCCCGGAAGCGGAAGCGCAGCCGCGCGAAGGCGTAGGCGGCGAGCGAGCAGCTGATCACGTTGCCGAGGACCGCGCCGCCCGCGATCAGCAGCGAGTTGCTCAGCAGCCGCCAGATGGAGACGTCGTTCACGCCGTCCAGAGCGGACTTGTAGTTGGACCACTCCAGGTGGCTGGGCAGCAGGTTGAGGCTGGCTATGACCTCCTCGGCGGGCTTGAGCGAGGTGGCCAGCAACCACGCCAACGGGTACAGCATGACCAGCAGCGCGGCCAGGCAGCCGACGTGCAGGGCGATGCGCCCCCAGGCAACGGGCTTGCGGACGCCCGGCGTTGTGGTGGTGGTCATCGGTCCCCCTCGGAGGCGTAGAAGACCCAGGAGCGCGAGGTGCGGAACAGCACCGCGGTGACGGCGCCGATGACGGTCAGCAGCACCCAGGCCATGGCGGAGGCGTAGCCCATGTGGGAGGCGACGAAGCCGCGGTCGTAGAGGTACAGGGTGTAGACGAGGGTCGAGTCGGCGGGGCCGCCCTTGCCGGCGCCGATCGCGAACGCGGGCGTGAAGACCTGGAAGGCCTGGATGGTCTGCAGCACGAGGTTGAAGAACAGGACCGGGGACAGCATGGGCACCGTGACGGACAGGAACTGCCGCCACTTCCCGGCGCCGTCCACGGCCGCCGCCTCGTACAGCTCGCCCGGGATCTGCTGGAGTCCCGCGAGAAAGATGACCATCGGCGCCCCGAACTGCCACACCGTCAGCAGCGCCACGGCCAGCAACGCCCAACCCGGCTTGTTGACCCAGCCGCCGGTGCCGAGCAGGTTGTCCACGGTGCCGCCGTCGTTGAAGATCGCGCGCCAGACGAGGGCGATCGACATCGACGCGCCGAGCAGTGACGGGGCGTAGAACGCGGACCGGTAGAAGCCCTTGCCGCGTTTCATGGACTTCAGGGCGAGCGCCACGCCCAGCGCGAGGGCGAGTTGCAGGGGCACGGCGATGACGACGTACGTCAGAGTGGTCACCACTGAACGCCAGTAGCGCGGGTCCTCGGTGAACATCTGGACGTAGTTGCGCAGGCCCACCCAGCGCGGCGGGTTGAACAGGTCGTAGTCGGTGAAGGACAGGTACAGCGACACGGCCATCGGCAGCAGCGTCAGGACGATCGCGCCGAGCACCCATGGCGAGAGGAACACCCAGGCGGGGCCCTGTGGTTCGCGCCTGGGCCGGCGCTTCGGGACCGGGGTGGCCCGCGCTTTCCCGGCGGCGGGCGCGAAGATGTCGGTGGTGGTCATGACCTCAGCTCCGCCTTCGCCTCGGTGACGTAGTTCTCGGCCGCCTCGCTCGGCGACATGCGCTCGTACGACACCTGGTCGTAGTCGCGCTGGAAGGTGGTCTGCAGGGCGTTGTCGCCCGCGGGCGGGGCCTGCGGGGGGTCCTTGAGAGAGCCCTCCAGCAACGCCTGGTAGTCGGCGATCGTCCGGTCGAAGTCCTTGAGCTGCGGCTCGATCGCCTTGCGAATGGACTCGTTGACGGGGATGCCGCGGGTGGCACCGAGGATCTGTGCCGCCTTCCCGTCGTTGATGAGGAAGTCGACGAGCTGCGCCGCCTCCTTCGGATGGGCGGTGTTGGCGCCGACCCCGAGGAACATCGACGGCTTGAAGTACTGGCCGGGGGTGCCGTCCTCTCCGGACGGCATCGGCGCGAGAGCGACGCCGCTCGGTATGAGGGCGAGGAAACCGCTCGCCGGTGCGTCCCAGTTGGAGTCGGAGGTGGCCTCGCCGCGCCCCAGCGGGGTGTTCTCCACGGAGCCGTCGAGCTGGGTGGTCTGCTCGGCGGGCGAGACGACGCCCTCGCGGCGGAGCCCGTCGGTGAAGGTCCACCAGCGGGTCAGGTCCCCGGCCGTGAAGCCGAGCCCGCCGTCCTTGGTGTAGAGGGACTTGCCCTGGCCGCGCAGCCAGACTTCGAAGCAGTCCTCGCTCTGCCCGGGGTCGGTGGCGCCGGGTTTGCCGGTCTTCTCCGTCAGGGCCCGCATGGCGTCGGCCCACTCGCCCCAGGTCCAGCTCCCGCCCGGGAGCGGAACGCCGGACTCCTTCCAGGCCTTGACGTCATAGGCGACGGTCTCGGTGCCGCGGCCCTGCGGGATCGCGTACTGCGTGCCGTCCAGCCGCCCGGTCGCGAGCAGGCCCGCGTCGATCTCACCGGTGCGCAGTACGGCCTCCTGCTGAGCGAGGTCGAGCAGGACGTCACCCGAGGCGTACTGGTCGATCTGCCGGTAGTCGAGCTGCATCACATCCGGGGCGTCGCCGCCCGCCGCCTGGGTGGCGAGCTTCTGCTTGTAGGCGTCGTAGGCCGAGAACGACGTCTGCACCTGGACGTTCGGGTGCTGTTTCTCGAACAGGGCGACGGCCTGCTCGGTGCGTTCCGCGCGGTCGGGGTTGCCCCACCACGTGTAGCGCAGCACCACCTTGCCGCCGCCGACCGACTCTCCGGATCCGCCGCAGCCGACCGGCATCGCGCAGAGCACGAGTGCGGCGGCCGACGCGCAGAACCCCTTTGTCCTGTGTCCGGGCATGCCGAGGTCACCTCTCCTTTCCTCGGGCTTTCTGTTGGCCCCCCTCGGCCCCCCTTGGCCTGCTCCCCGCCGGCCTGAGTTGCGCCGGCTGCTACTCGCCGCCGTAAGGCAGCGTCGTCCCGGGCAGGTTGTACTCGTCGCGGCGCCCGCACATGCCGAAGCCGCCGAGTCTGGTGGGCGCGGTCTCGTACGCGGTCGCGTCGGCGAGATACGTCGGCTCGCCCGCCTCCAGCGCTTCGAGCTGGGCGCCGGTGCGCTCGGCCGTGGCCAGGGCGCCGGCCCGCCACAGCTCCCGCCAGTTCGGCACCTTGGCGCGCACGAGCCGGGCGGCGGTGCGCTGGAACTCGGCGTACGGGCCGTTGTCACCGGCGACGAGCGCCTCGCGCAGCGCGAGGTACCCCTCGACGGCGAGGTCCCGGCGGCGACGCGCGGCAGCCGCCGTCTTTGGTCCCGTGCCGGGCGGAAGGGCCGCCGCGGCGGCGTACTTCTCCGGGTCGGCGAGCACCTCGGGCGGGAAGGTGAACACCGCGTCCCCGGCCTCGGGCAGCCCGCTGTTCTGCATCAGCACCGTGATGCGCAGGTCGCCGCCCTGGACCATACGGTGCACGGTCCCCGGCGTGAACCAGGTGACCGAGCCGGGCTCCAGGGGGATGTCCCGGTAGCCGTCCGGGCTCAGCGTCTGCACGGCCCCTCGGCCGCCGGTGACGACGTACGCCTCCGTGCACACCAGGTGCAGATGAGGGCTGCCGCCGCAGACACCGTCGGCGGCCTCCCAGTCATAGGCGCTGAGGTGGGACAGCCCGACGGCGCCGGGCAGCGGATGCGGCAGGTTCGGCTTCACCACGGCAACCCCTCCAGGTGAGAGCCCACCTGCTCCCGGTCCCAGGCTCCGTCGGCGACGACCACCCGGTAGCGGTAGGCGAAGGACTCCCCCGGCGGCAGTTCGAACTCCTCGAAGAACGCCCAGGAGAACGCCACCGTCGGGATCGGCTCGGAGCGCACGAACCAGTGGGACTCGTGGATCGCGGCCTGCGCGTCGAGGTTCTCGGGGGCGTGCGCGAAGACGAGCGTGGAGTGCCCGTCGATGTCGTCGTGCTCGGTGGTGAACGCGAGCCACGGGCCCTGTGTGCCCATCAGCTTGCCCGCGTCCGCGCCCGCTCCCCCGTCGAGGTCGGGGCCGAAGGCTGTGCCGCCGGTGAAGTCCCGGGGGCCGCGCCACTGGAGTCCGGTGTAGCCGGCCATCTCACGGCCGGCGGTGGTGGGCGAGCCGAACGCCAGGGGCTCGGCACGGACGTTGGTGAGCCGGATCGACCAGTCCAGGGTCCAGGCGCCGGACTCCTCGTCCACCGAGTGGACGGTCAGCCCGCGCACCTCGCGCGCCCACTCCTCGCCGCCGTTCTCGACCCAGGTGAGCTCCTCGCTGAAGGCGAGCCGGTCGTCCTCGATGGTGAACTCGGTGAACCCGTCGTGCCGCATGGAGCCGACCCGCTCGGGCAGCGGCAGATAGCCCTCACCGTGGACGTAGCAGTTGCCGCCCCAGAAGTTCTGCCCCGACAGATGGCTCGCCGTCATCTGCAGGCCCTTGTGCCAGCGGTGGTCGCTCGGCCGGTAGCCGGTCACGGTGTGCCCGGCCAGGGTGCGCACGGGGTGGGCGTAGGGCTTGCGGGACTCGAACGCCTCCGGATCGGGGCGGTAGACGTACCGCAGGATCTCGGTGCCGTTCGCGGCCGTGACGGCGATGTGGTCGCCGTGTGCGTGGGTGACGCGGATGCTCATGCGCGCTCCTTGGGGGCCCAGTGGGGGTGGTCACCGTGCATGGCCGGGTAGAAGGGATCGCCGGGCCGGATCTCGCCCGCGTGCACCGGGTTTCCCGTGAACGCGGCCTTGTAGAGGGCCGCGGCGAAGTCGAGGGTGGCCCGGGCGTCGGGGCCGCTGCCGGGCGGCCGGACACCGTTGTCGTAGGCGTCGAGGAGGGCGCCGAGCTGTGCCGTGTGGGAGCTGGGCAGGTCCGCCGCGGGGGTGCGCCAGGCGGTGGCGCGCTGGGCGGGGACGTGCGGGGCCGGGGTGTAGACCCAGTCCTCGTTGCGGTGGCCGTACAGGTGAGTGAGCTCGACCGTGCCGTCGGCGCAGTCGACGCGGATGCGGCTCACCTCGTGCGGGGACAGCACGCTGTTGACGACGGTGGCCAGGGCGCCGTTCTCGAAGCGCACGAGGGCCGTCGAGACGTCCTCGCTCTCGGTGTCGTGCACCAGGCGCGCGGCCATGGCCCGCATCTCCGCCCACGGACCGAGCAGGTGCAGCAGCAGGTCGAACTGGTGGATGCCGTGACCCATCGTCGGCCCGCCGCCCTCGGTGGCCCAGCGCCCGCGCCACGGCACCGCGTAGTACGCGGCGTCCCGGTGCCAGGTCGTCTGGCAGTGCGCGACCAGCGGGTTGCCCAGCTCACCGCTCGCGATCAGCTCACGGGCGTGCACGGCGCCGGAGCCGTAGCGGTGCTGGAAGACCACGGACGCATACGCTCCCGACGCCTCCTCGGCCGCCGCGATGTCGTCGTACTCGGCGAGCGACAGACACAGCGGCTTCTCGCACAGCACCCAGGCGCCCGCCTTGAGCGCGGCGACCGTCTGCTCCCGGTGCAGCGACGGCGGCGTGCCGATCAGGACCAGGTCGGGGCGTACGGCGTCCAGCATCTCGCCGGTCGAGGTGTACCCGGTGACGTCCTCGCCCGCGAGCTCCCGGAAGGCGTTCAGCCGGGCCTGGTCCACGTCGACGGCGGCGACCAGCTCCACCCGGTCGGGGTGGGATCTCAGCGCGGGGAGATGGCTGCCGCTGACGATGGCGCCGGTGCCGATCACCGCGACGCGGCGGCGGGCGGGGCTTGGGGACATGCAGTTCTCCTCGGACGGCGGACAGCCCGCTCAGAAAGCGCTTGCACTTCGAGGGCGACCCTAGGCAGGGACGGAATGTAAGGACAACCCCTCTGCGGCGAGATGAGCAAAGCCCGACCCGTCCGGCTCCGTCCGCCTCCCGCACGCTCCCCTTGTCGACCGCCGCTCAAACGAACGAAGATCACAGGGCCGCCAGGGCTTCGGCGCGCTTCAACTCCCCTTTCCACAGGGCCCGTTGACAGTGCCGGCCATCCGCGTCACGGTGATGGCTCGTCGTGCTCGGGAGGTCACCGATGGCAGCAGCCGGCACCGATACCGATTTGGTCAACCGCGTCCGCGCCCTGCGCCCACTCGTCCGCGAACACGCGCTGCGCGCCGAGCAGGAGCGGCGGGTCACCCCCGAGGTCGCGGCGGCACTGACGGACGCCGGCATCCACCGGATGAACGTCCCCCGGCGGTACGGCGGCCACCAGAGCCGGCTGGGCACCCAGGTCGACGCGGTGGCCGAGATCGCCTCGGCGTGCGGCTCGACGGCGTTCAAGACGGTGATCCAGGCCGGCTGCTCCTACATCGCGGCACTCTTCCCCGACGAGGCGCAGGACGAGATCTTCACCAACCCGGACGCGAAGGTCGGCGGCACCCTCGTGCCGGACGCGACGGCGGTCCGCTCGGACGGCGGCTACCTGGTCAACGGCACCTCGGGCTTCGCCACCGGCTGCCACGACGCCGACTGGCACCTGCTGACGGTCCGCGTCGAGTCCGAGTCGGGCGAGGGACCGCCGGAGCTGCTGTGGACGGCCGTACCGATGGCCGAGCTGGAGGTTCTCGACGACTGGTACGTGTCGGGGCTGGCCGGAACCGGCAGCGACAGCGTCGTGGCGCGGGACGTCTTCGTACCGGCCCATCGGGTCCTGCCGGTCGGGCCGCTGCTGGCGGGCGAGATCGGGTCGAAGACCAACGCCGACGACCCGTTCTACCGGATGCCCGTCCTGCTGCTGTTCTGCGTGTGGACGGCGCCCAACGCGCTCGGCCTGGCCCGGTCCGCCCTGGCGGAGTTCACCGAGCGCAGCCGGCGGCGGGGCATCACCTACACGCTCCACCAGCGCCAGAACGAGGCCACGGTCACCCATCTCCAGGCGGCCGAGGCGGCCATGAAGATCTCCTGCGCCGAGCTGCTGACCGCCGACTTCGTGGCCCTGATCGAGTCGCGGGCCGAGTCGGGCGAGCCGTACCCGCCCGAGGAACGGGCCCGGATCCGGGCGCAGAGCGGCTATGTGGCGCGGCTGTGCAAGGAGGCTGTCGATCTGCTCGGGTCCGCGGCCGGGGCGTCGTCACTGCACCGGGACGTGCCGCTCCAGCGGGCGGTGCGCGATGTGCACGCACTGAGTCTTCACGCGTTCGTGAATCCCGCGACCAATCTGGAGATCTACGGCCGGGTCCTGTCCGGAGTCGACCCGGGCACGCCCTTTCTGTGAGCCCCTGGGGCGGGGTCACCCCTTGTTCAGGAAGCGCCGCAGCCGGGTCAGCGGCCAGGTGTTGATCACGTCGTCCTCGGTGAGCCAGCCGCGCTGGGCCGTGCCCACGCCGTAGCGCAGGTTGGCCAGATGCGGGACGGCGTGGGCGTCGCTGTCGACGGCGAACTTCACGCCGTGCCGCCTGGCCCGCAGGATGTCCTCGTCGCGCAGGTCCAGCCGGTCGGGATGGGAGTTGATCTCCATGGCCGTGCCGGTGCGTGCGCACGCGGCGAACACGGCATCGAGGTCCACGTCGATGCCGGGGCGCTTGCCGATGAGTCGGGTGGTGGGGTGGCCGATGATGTGGACGTGCGGGTTCTCGCAGGCCCGCACGATCCGCCGGGTCAGCGCCTCGCGCCCCTGGTTGAAGTGCGAGTGCACCGAGGCCACGCACAGGTCGAAGCCGGCGAGGAACTCCTCCGGCCAGTCCACGTCGCCGTCGGGGCCGATGTTCAGCTCGGCGCCGTGCAGCACCCGCATGCCGGACCGTTTGCCCCGCTTGCCATACTCCCCGTCGAGCTCGCGGACGCGTTCGCGCTGGGCCAGGATCCGTTCGTCGGTCATCCGCTGCATGGCCATGTCCGGGCCGTGGTCGGTCACCGCGTAGTAGGCGTAGCCGCGCTCGGCGGCCGCGGCGACCATCTCCTCCAGCGGGGCGAGCCCGTCGGTGAGGTCGGTGTGGGTGTGCAGGTCGCCCCGGATGTCCTTCTCCTGGATCAGGTCGGGCAGCTCGCCGCGCAGTCCGGCCTCGATCTCGCCCCGGTCCTCACGCAGGGTGGGCGGGATCCAGGGCAGGCCGAGCCGGGCGTACACGTCCTCCTCGGTCTCGGAGACGATCTTCTCGCCGGTCTCGGTGTCGAAGAGCCCGTACTCGGAGAGCTTGAGCTTCTGGCGGACGGCGATCTCCCGGGTGCGGATGTTGTGGGCCTTCGACCCGGTGAAGTACTGCATCGCCGCGCCCCAGGAGTCCGGCGGTACGACACGCAGGTCGACCTGGAGGCCCCTGTCCGTGCGGATCGACGTCTTCTTCGCGCCGTGCGCGATCACCTCCGAGACGTACGGCAGCTCGGTGAAGGCCCGCATGATCGGCTCCGCCTTCCCCGCCGCGACGAGGATGTCGATGTCGCCGATCGTCTCGCGGACGCGGCGCAGCGAGCCGGCGTAGGAGCAGCGTTTGCAGCCGGTCACCTGGGACATCTCGGCGACGATGTCCTCGGCGAGGCTCATGGCGGCGTCGATCAGGACGCGGTCTCCGGCGGACTGGAGCAGGGCGATGCCGTGGAGGATGTTCTCCTCGGTCTTCGGCCCGAAGCCCTTCAGGTCGCGCAGCCGCTCCTCGTGGATGGCGTCGGCGAGCTCCTCGGTCGTGGAAATGCCCAGCTCCTGGTAGATGACCAGTGCCTTCTTCGGGCCGAGCATGGGGATGGCGGTCAGCTGCCGGACCCCGGCGGGGATCTTCGCCCGTAGTTCCTCGACGGCCGAGACGCTGCCGGTGGAGAAGTACTCGACGACCTTCTCGGCGATCGACTTGCCGACGTTGGGGATCTCCTTGAGGGCCTTGACGTCGAGCGTGGACACGTCGGCGTGGTGGCCCCCGATCGCCCGGGCGGCCTTCTCGTAGACACGTGCCCTGAACGCGTCTCCTCCGGTGATGGAGATCAGATCCGCGTACTCCTGGAACAGTGCGGCGACCTCGTCGTTCGACCGAGCCACACGTCCAGGGTAGGCAAGGTGGGGCCGGGCGGCGCGCTGCCGGACGAGCCGCCCGTTCTCCCCCTGCCTCTGTGCCGACCCCGCTCCTGGCCTCTCCACTGGCCTCTCTACTGGCCCAGGGGTGTGGGTGGAGTCGTCGTGGTGGTGTCGGGTTCGGGTGTCCGGGCCGGGATCGGAGGGTGAGCCGGGGTCGCCAGCTCCTTCGTCAGGGCGTCGGAGATCCTGCGGGCCAGGAGGGGGTCGGCCGGCAGGGTGTGGGCCGCGAACCAGCGCGCGGCCGAGGGGTCGGGGGACGGTTCGACGAACTCGGCGCCCGCGTAGTCGTCGAGCGGCGGGTCGTAGACGTAGCCGGCGACCACGCCGTGGTCCACCAGGCGGGTCACGAGGGCGTTGCGGTCGTGGACCAGGAGCGGCACCCGGAACAGTCCCGGAGAGCCGTCGTGTGCCGTCCGCTCGCGCAGGGCCGGGGTGGCCCAGGTGGTGCCCGCCAGCAGCGAGACACCGGCCCGGCGCCGGGCGAGGTCACCGTCCAGCAGCGCCATCCTCAGCTCCAACTGCCCCCGGACCAGCGCCCCGTGGCGGGATCGGAAGCCGTGCAGGTCGACCCGGACCCAGGGCTCGTACGCGGCGAGGCTCGGCGCATGGCGGGCGCTGCCGGCGAGGCGGGGTGCGTGCAGGGCCATGCGGAAGTCGTCGCGTTCGAGCAGCCCCAGGCGCTGCATCGTGCGCCAGACCGGGCGCACCAGATGGAGCGAGCGCACGGCGGACCGTGCCAGTGGGCGCAGGGTGGTGGTCAGGTCGTGGCGGAGGCGGCGCGGGGTCAGCAGGTCGTCGCGCAGCAGCTCCAGTTCCCTTCGGGTGCGTACGTCCTCGACGGCGAGGAAACCGCCGGCCATCCCCGCCACATGCTTGGACAGGCTGAACGCCGCCGCCTGCCCGAAGGTGCCGATCGGCTGCCCGTCCACATGCGTGCCGATGGCGTGCGCCGCGTCCTCGATCAGAGGGATCCCCAACTCGTCGCAGCGGCGGCGCAGTTCGACGACCCGGTCCGGCATGCCGTACAGGTTGGTGGTCAGAACGGCGTCCACGTTGCGCCACGTGGTCTCCGGTACGGCGGCCGGGTCGATGTTGCCGTCCCACTGGGACACGGGGGCTTGCACGGGGCGCAGTCCGGCGGCGAGGACGACGAAGAGGATCACGTCGTCGTTCACCGGGGACATCAACACCCGCCCGCCGGGCCGGCACCAGCGCCGCAGCGCCAGGTAGAGGGCGAGTCGGGCCGAGGGCGTGTAGACGCATTCGCGTCCGATGCGCCGTGTCATCATCGCGGCGAGCCGCGATCCGTACGGCATGGTCACCTCTTCCGTGGAAGGGTCCGACGAAGGGCCGCCCGAGACGGGCGGGGTGCGCTCGCGGGCATCGTGAGGGCCCCGTGCAGGGGTTCCGAGGCAGCGAGGGCCAGGGCTGCGACGCCGAGGCGGCGAAGGACGAGGGTCGGGGCGCCGCTCAGCGGGCGCGGGCTCCCGCTCCCCCCGAGTGGCTCAGGACCGAGGTGCGCAGCGTGCCGACGGTCTTCAGCAACCGGTCGGCGGGCTCGCGCAGCCCGGGGTGGGCCAGGACCGTGTTCCTCAGGCCGCGCACCGGTCTGCGCCACATCCGGTGTGCCGCCGCCACCGGGTGCGGGCGCACCGCGAACCCTTCGGCCACCCGCAGCTCACGGGACTTGAGCCAGTCCTTGTACTCCTTCTCGCCGCGCCCCATGTCCATGACCGTCACACCGTCCCGGCCCGCGGCGTCGGCCATCCGCAGATGCATCATCAGTCCCGGCGAGTAGTAGCCGAACTCGGGGTCGTAGGCGGTGAACCAGGCCGCGAACACCGTGCGCGACCTCGGCCCGAAGTGCGCCGCGACCGGTCGGTCCCCGGCGTACACGACGGACAGGATTCCGGTGAAGTGCTCCTCGCGGACCTGGAAGAGGTGGTCGACCAAGTCGACTATCCACGGCTTGGAGAAGCGGTCCATCCGCCCCGTTCTGCGGTACTGGGCGGACTTCCACCGCATGAGGGTGCGCAGCACGCGCGGGTCGCGCTCGTCGTACACGAACCGGACCTCGCCCACGTTCCGCCCCAGGCGCCGCTCCTTCTTCAGCGTCGTCTTGGCGAGCCCCGGGTAGGCGCCGCGCAGCCAGTCGGTGTAGCTGCCCTCGCCGGGCTTGAGGTCGAGCACGGGAGAGGAGAACGTCCCCGTCACATAGGGGCCGAAGGGCTTCTGCTCCTCGACGAGGTGGTCGAACTCGAAGACGGACAGATTGCAGGCCCGCAAAAGTTCCCGGGTGTCCCAGGTGACGCCCGGCCGGTGCACCAAGGCCTGGCAGTCGGAGAGGCCCAGGCCGATGGCTTTGCCGACGCCGTAGGCGTTGCGCTCGAAGGGCAGGAAGCCGACGGCCTCCCCGTCCTCGTGCAGCACCGCCACCCGCGCCCCACCGCGGGATCTGCCGACCCCGATCGCGAACTCCGGTGCCAGGAACGGGTTGGCGTAGTCGGGCGACTCGTCCATCGCCCGGTGCCACGCCCGGCGCAGCGATTCGTTCAGTTCCTCGGGTCTGTGAATCGTGATGGCGCTAGTGGACCGCATGGCGACCTCTCCCCCCAGAATCCCCCAAAGAAGCGCCTATTGGCGCCTCGCCACATTCCCCCCAAGTCGAACCCTGCCGACGTCGGTGCGGCGAGGCTCAAACGTCGCGAAACAGTACGCACGCTGTCAAGATGCCTGATGAATCCTTTAGCTGTGCTTGGTAACCGGGGAGCGTCGGCCGGCCCGGGTCAGCGGATCGCGACGACGACGTGACTGTCGCCGTATTGCCAGACCGCCCCGACATGGCCGAACCCCGCCTGCCGCAGCAGCCGTTCGTGCGCGGCCACGGACAGGTGCGCCGCGCTGTCGCTTCCGGTGGCCGATTGCCACCGTCGGCATCGGCGTCGGCGTTCGGCGAGGAGGTCGGCCAGCTCGGGATCGTCGGCGACTGACGTCCACCAGGCGTCCCAGTCCTCGTGCGCCAGGGCGTCCCCCCGCTCGGCGTGGCGGTGTCCGACGCACCCCGCGAGTCCGGCGAGCGCGGTGTCGTCGTGCGGGAAGTGGTCGCCGTTGACGAGGACCCCGCCGGGCCGCAGCAGCGCCGCGAGCTGCCGGTAGGTGCGGTGCAGGTCGTCCGGGCCGAGGTAGTGCAGGGCCGTGGTCGACACGGCGGCGTCCAGCGGGCGGTCGAGGCGCAGGGCGTGCGTCCAGCCCTCCTCGCCGATCATGGCGTCGACATAGCGGGCCGCGTCCGCGTGATGGGTGCGGGCCAGTTCCAGCAGCAGCGGGTCCATGTCCACGCCGACGATGTCCGCGTCCGGCAGCCGCCGGGCCAGCCGGGCCGCCAAGGACCCGGGACCGCAGCCGAGGTCGACGACCAGCGGCCGGTCCGAGCGGCCCGTCACGGCCTGCTCCACGACATCGGCGATCACCGTGAAACGCTCCTCGCGGTCGACGGCGTACCGCTGCTGCTGGCGCTCCCAGCGCTCCACCCACCGCTCCGCCGTCGCCAGGCTCAGCCCCATCCCGTCGTGCACCTCGCCGTTCCGCACCCGTCCGCACCGTTCTGCGCAGACCCTACAGGTGGAAACGGTTCCCATTCCCTCTGATGGCGGTCCGTCACCCGAGCGTGGCAAGGACGGCCAACAACCGGTCCACCTCCTCCGCGGTGTTGTAGACATGCAGACTCACGCGCACCGACCCGGTGCGCTCCCCCGCGCTGCCCTGGCAGTGCTGGTCGGAGCGGATCATGAAGCCGTGGCTGTAGAGGATGAAGCCGAGGTCCCCGGAGTCGATGGCGTGGTGCCGGAAGGTGACGATGCCCTGGCGCCGCTGCACGGACGAGTCGGCGGCCAGGCTGATCTGGCAGCCGAGAACCTCGTAGGCGTCGAGGTGGCGCAGACCGTCGGTGAGCCGGGCCGCCAGGGCGACCGTCCACTGCTCGATCCGTTCGGTGCCGGCCGCGTCCAGCCAGTCCAGGGCGCCGGCGAGGGAGGCGATGCCGACGGTGTTGGGGGTGCCCGACCAGCCGCCCGGCGTGAACTGCGGCCCGCGGGCCTGGCGGGCCCAGACGGCACCCGTGCCGGGCAGGGCCATGGCCTTGTGCCCGGAGAAGACGACGAAGTCGACGTCCAGGTCGGCCACGGACACCGGCAGATGGCCGACGCTCTGGGCGGCGTCCAGACAGATGACGGCGTCCGGGCCGACCGCCTGCCGGATGCGGTGGATGTTCATGTTGCCGCCGTACACGTGATGGACGTGGCTCGCGGCGACGAACCGGGTCCGAGGGCCCGCGAGTCGGGCGAGCGCGGTGTGGTCGTAGTCGCCGGACGCCCGCTGGTACGGCATCGGCCGCACGTGGATGTGGACGCCCTGCCTGGCCAGTTCCCGCCGGGCCTCGAGCCAGGGCGCGATGTTGGCCTCGTGGTCGGCGACGGGGACCACGATCTCGTCCCCGTCGGCGAGGAGCCCGGGCAGCCAGTCACGGGCGACGGTGCGCAGGCCCTCGGTGGTGCCGCTCGTGAAGTGCACGGCCGAGCGTTCCGGGGCGGGGTCGTCGAGGAATCGCTTCACCCGGTCGCGGGCCTGCTCGACCAGGGCCGTGGTCCGGTTCGCCCAGGGGTAGGTGCCACGTCCGGCGTTGGCGTTGGTCGTGGTGAGGTAGGTATGGACGGTGTCGAGTACGTCCTGTGGCTTCTGGGCGGTCGCCGCACTGTCCAGGTAGGCCAGTTCCGGGTGCGCGGTGATGATCGGGAACCTGGAGCGCAGCGCACGCTGCCAGGCTCCCAACTCCTCTATGACGGTACGGCTTTGAGTGTCGGTCCAGGGCAGGGTCATGGGCGTCGGTCCCGTACGAGGGGTGCGCCGGCGTCGCGCCAGGCGATGACGCCGCCGGTCAGGCTGCGGACGTCCGGGTGCCCCATCCGGGTCAGCAGGGCGGCGTGGCGGGCGGACTTCTCGCCGACCGGGCAGGCCAGCAGGACGGGGCGGCTGCGGCTGAACGGCAGTCCGCCGTGGAGGAGTTCCTCGAAGAGCTCGTCGACGATGTTGACCGATCCGTCGATGTGCAGGGCGGCGTAGGCATAGGGGCTGCGCAGGTCGACGACGAGCGGTTCGCCGGTGGCGATCCACTTCTGGGCGTCGGCGACGCCGATGGCCGGTGCCGTGCGCACCTCGGCGTCCGAGAGATCGGCCGGGGAGTTCCTGCGGCGCTGGCGGCCGAAGAGGTCGGGGCGCCGCTGCCGGACGTAGCTCAGGTAGCTCTCGACTCGGTCACAGACGATGAAGACCGCCGACTGCCGCTCCGCACCTTCCTCGTCGTCGCGCTCTCCCAACTCCTCGTCGATGGCGCGCAGTTGGCGTACGGCCCCGAAGTAGGCGGCGCCTCCGGTGGGGCCGGCGAGGATGCCGCAGCGGCGGTTGAGGGTCAGCATGCCCTCGATCGCCTCGTCCGCGCCGACCGCCTCGATCGTGTCGTAGGTGCCGGGGTCGAACAGGCCCACCTCGTGCGCCTCGTCGATGGTGCGGATACCGGGGATGAAGTCGGACTTGGCCGCGACCAGGCCGGCGACCCGTACGGCTGGGTCGTGCTCGCGCAGGGCGCGGGCGACGCCCGTGGAGGAGCCGGCGGTGCCCACGCAGGCGATGAACCAGTCCGGGGCGCGGCCGTCCAGGTCCTTCACGATCTCCGGGCCGGTGCCGGTGAAGTGGGCTTCGGTGTTGCGCGGGTTGAAGTACTGGTCGGTGTGCAGGAAGGTGCTGCCGGGCTCGGAGAGGGCCCGGTGGAACTGTGTGAGCGGATCGTCGGTGGCGGTCGGGTCCAGGCACTCGCTCTGACCGGGCAGTTCCTCGATCTCCGCGCCCAGCAGCAGGAGCAGGTCCTTGATCTCGGGGATGCGCATCCGGTTGGTGACGCTCTTGAAGGTCAGGCCGTGCATGCCGGCGAGGACGGCCAGGGCCTTGGCGGTGTTGCCGCTCGACAGCTCGACGACCTGACCGCCTTCCCCGGCCGCGGCGGCCAGGTGGGGACGCGCCATGTTCCAGGCGGCCCGGTCCTTCACCGATCCGAAGGGGTTGAGCAACTCCAGCTTGGCGTACAGGTCGATGTGCCTCAGGCCGTGCACGGCCTGGTCGATGCGCACCAGCGGTGTGTTGCCGATGGCCTCGGTGATGCTGTCGTACCTCACTGCGCTCCCCCCACGGGTGTGGTCGGCCAGTACTGGTCGTCCAGGCACCAGCGCCAGACGTCGCCCTCCTGCCAGGCGGCGACCTTGCGCGCGACGGGCTGGTGCTGGGCACGGGTGGCGTGGAAGTCCATGCAGTAGCCGGCCGTGTTGGCGAAGGCCAGCAGGTCGCCCGGTTCGGGGCGGCGGGGCAGGAAGACCGTGCGACGGGTGATCAGGTCGGACTCCAGACACAGGTTGCCGAAGAGGTGAACGGCGACCGGTTCGGTGCCGGCGTCGGCCCCGGCAGCCGCGGTGCGGCCCGTCGGGTCCCGTGGCAGGACGACGGGGTCCATGAGCACCCCGTGCTCCTCCAGGGCCACGTCACCGGCCTTCGCCGCCAGCCGGACGGCAAGGGGGCCGCCGGTCTCCTGGTCGCGGACCTCCAGCACCCTGGTCAACGTCAGTCCGCACTGGTCGAGCAGCGCCCGGCCGGGTTCGGTGTGCAGGTCGTAGAGGTGCTCGAGGAGTTGGGCGGCCAAGGCGCGGCCGCCGAGGGACGCGGCCGGGTGCGCGAGCAGTTCGTCGAGGTAGCGGGCGCCGGCGACCGGGCGGTGAGCGGGGTACAGGCCGAGCGTGCCGCGCAGGATGCCTGCTTCGTTGCGGAGGCCGTAGCCATGACCGCCGTACGTCAGCGGTGGGCGGGTGCCCAGGACGGCTTCGGTGAGTTGGGTGGTGTACCGGTCCCATTGGCCGCCCTCGGCAAGGTAGTTGATGCCGAATCCGCCGCCGATGTCCACGGCCCCGGGCCTGAGCCCCCGGCTCCGGCACTCCTCCAGCACCCGCAGACAGCCCTCCAGCGCCGTGGCCTTCTCGGTGAGGCTCGTCGTGTCCAGGTGATACGCCACGCCGACCAGGTCGGCCACGTCGCCGTGCCGTTCGACGGCCTCCAGCAGCGGCTCCAACTCGCCCACGTCCGTACCGAATCGGCTGCGGCGGCTCAGCACCCGTACGCCGGACGCCTCGAAGCCCGACAGCCGCAGCAGGATGCGGGTCCTGGGCAGTGCGTGTTTGCGTACCAGCGTGGCGAGTTGCTCCAGTTCGCCTCGGGTGTCGAGGCTGACGGTGACCGACGTACGGGCCGCCAGCCACAGGAATTCAGGGTTCTTCGGCCCCGTCGCCGTGATCCGGTCGGGGGTGAAGCCGGCGCCGAGGGCGTGCTGCAGCTCCCCGAGCGAGGCGACGTCGACGCCGGCGTCCGTGGCGGCGAGCCGGCGCAGCAGGGCGCTGGACCGGTTGGCCTTGTGCGCGAAGTACACCTGGCCGGACAGGTGGTGGCTGCCGTACACCGAGCGGAACTGCTGGAGGTTGTCGGCGAGTTGGTCGGGTAGGACGACGTTCAGCGGCGACCCGAGGGCTTCCGTGAGCGTGTGCAACAGGCCCGGGACATTCAGCAACGAGCGCAGCCGCGACTCCAGCCGCGGTTCGAGAAACAAGGGCTGCCCGCCCATGCCTGGCCCCTCCTCAGCGCTGCGGGCCCGACACTCCGGGCGCTGACGGACACTCCCCGCGGTTTGCCGTATAGCTCCTTTCCCTGGCCGCGCGTGGTCTACGCCCCGTACCTGCCCTGCTGGGTGGTACGTCAGCAGGTGGGCTGAAAATCACCGTGCCCCTGACTGACCAGGGGCTGGTCCCGGAGCCGCCCATTCCGTGATAGGGACACTTCAGTTGACGCGACAGACGGGTGGGGGCGCTGTGTTCGGTGGACGTGCGGCAGTCGTCCTGGTCGTGGCGGGTGCACTGGGGCTGGTCGGGTGCGTCGACTCGCCCGCACCGCGGGCTTCGGCTTCATCCTCGCCGTCGCAGGCGACGACCTCCCTCGCTCCCCCGCCCTCGTCCTCGCCCTCGCCTTCTGCCTCCCGGAGTCCCTCGACGTCCCGGAGTCCCTCGCCGGTCCCGGTCACCGGACCGGATCAGGTGCTGGTGACCATGGTGGTCACCGGCGGCTACGCGGGCGTGCACAAGGAGGTGACCCTGCGGGGCGACGGCAGCGTGCACACAGACGACAAGGGGGAACGCGCGGTGCGCCGCACCGGCGCGGCGGAATTCACCGAGCTGCGGACGCTGCTCGGCGATCCGGCGCTGGACGAAGTCTCCGACTTCACCAAGGACACGGAGGGCGCGGACATGTTCCAGTACACGCTCCGTTTCGACGGCCGCACCGTCATGACGGACCGCTCCGTCGACGAACCGGCTCTCGACCGGCTCGTCGACGCGCTGAGCGAATGGCTGCCGGAGCGATGACCCCGGCGGCCGCGCAAGAGATGGCCCGACAGCTCGCGCTCAGTCGGCCTGACCGGCGATGTTGACCATCCACGTGATGCCGAAGCGGTCCGTGCACATGCCGAAGACGTCGCCCCACATCTGCTTGTCCAGCGGCACGGTCACCGTGGCGCCGTCGGACAGCTTCTCCCAGTAGCCGCGCAGTTCGGCGTCGTCGTCGCCGCTGAGGCTCACGGAGATGTTGTTGCCGGGCCGGTGGTCGTCCGTCGGGGTGTCGGCGCCCATCAGGGTGAAGCCGTTGGGGGCCTCCAGCATGCCGTGCATGATCTTGTCGGCCATCGGCGTGTCCTGCTGACCGAACTCGCCGTAGGTGTTGAGCACAAGCGTGCCGCCGAAGACGTCCTTGTAGAACTCCATCGCCTGCCGGGCGTCGCCGGCGAAGGTGATGTAGGGGTTGAGACGCGAGGCCATGAATCCTCCAGGAATGGGGCCGGATGCCGACTGCAAGGACGGTAGCGCGGGCCACTGACAACGGCCCGCGCACACGACCACATGGCCTACGGCGCACCGCCTACAGGGTGCGCTCCAGCCGGTCCGCGACCAGCTTCACGAACCGCGCGGGGTCCTTCGGCTGACCGCCCTCGGCGAGCACCGCAAGGGTGTGGAGCAGGTCGGCGGACTCGGCGAGCTCGGCGCGGTCCTCGCGCTCCTTGAACGCCTGGTTCAGGCCCTTCACCAGCGGGTGTCCGGGGTTGAGCTCCAGGATCCGCTTGGTCCGCGGCACCTCCTGGCCCATCGCCCGGTACATGTTCTCCAGGGCCGGCGTCAGGTCGTGCGAGTCCGAGACGACACAGGCCGCGGAGACGGTGAGCCGCGCCGACAGGCGCACCTCCTTGATGTCCTCGTCCAGTTGCTCCCGCATCCAGCCGAGCAGACCGGCGTAGTCCTCGGCCTGCTTCTCGCGCTCCTCGCCGGCCTTCTCGTCGCCGTCGGCCGCCAGGTCGATCTCGCCCTTGGTGACGGAGCGCAGCCCCTTGCCCTGGTACTCGCCCACGGCGTCGACCCACACCTCGTCGACGGGGTCGGTGAGCAGCAAAACCTCGATGCCCTTGTCGCGGAACGCCTCCATGTGCGGGGAGTTCTCGATGCTCTGCCGGGACTCGCCGGTGATGTAGTAGATGTCCTCCTGGCCGTCCTTCATCCGCTCGACGTACTGGGCCAGCGTGGTCGGCTCGTCCTCGGCGTGAGTGGTGGCGAAGGACGACACGGCGAGGATGGCGTCGCGGTTCTCGGTGTCGGTGAGCAGGCCCTCCTTCACGACGGTGCCGAACTCCCGCCAGAACGTGGCGTAGCGGTCGGTGTCCTTGGTCATGAACTCCTTGACCGTGGACAGGACCTTCTTCGTGAGCCGGCGCTGCATCATCCGGATGTGCCGGTCCTGCTGGAGGATCTCGCGGGAGACGTTCAGCGACAGGTCGGCCGCGTCGACGACGCCCTTGACGAAGCGGAGGTACGGCGGCAGCAGCGCCTCGCAGTCGTCCATGATGAAGACGCGCTTCACATAGAGCTGCACGCCGCGCTTGAAGTCACGCGTGAACAGGTCGTGCGGGGCGTGGGAGGGGACGAACAGCAGGGCCTGGTACTCGAAGGTGCCCTCCGCCTGCAGCCGGATCGTCTCCAGCGGCTCGCGCCAGTCGTGGCTGATGTGCTTGTAGAGCTCGTGGTACTCGTCGTCGGAGACCTCGTCGCGCGAACGCGCCCACAGGGCCTTCATCGAGTTCAGCGTCTCGGGCTCGGGCGCGGTGTCCCCGTCGCCCTCGGCGTCACCGTCACTCGGGGAGGCAGCCTCCGGGACCATCCGGATCGGCCAGGTGATGAAGTCCGAGTACCGCTTGACGATCTCCCTGATCTTCCAGGGCGAGGTGTAGTCGTGGAGCTGGTTCTCGGGGTCGGCCGGCTTGAGGTGGAGCGTGACCGACGTGCCCTGCGGTGCGTCGGTGACCGTCTCCAGTGTGTACGTGGCCTCGCCGCGCGAGGTCCAGCGGGTGCCCTGGCTCTCACCGGCCCGCCGGGTCACCAGCGTCACCTCGTCCGCCGCCATGAAGCCGGAGTAGAAGCCGACGCCGAACTGGCCGATCAGCCCCTCCGCCCCGGCCGCGTCCTTGGCCTCCTTCAGGTCCTGGAGGAAGGTGGCGGTTCCCGAGTTGGCGATGGTGCCGATGAGCTTGCCCACCTCGTCGTACGACATCCCGATGCCGTTGTCCCGCACCGTGAGGGTGCGGGCCTCCTTGTCGACGTCGATCTCGATGTGCAGATCTGACACATCGGCGTCGAGGGCGTCGTCCCGCAGCTTCTCCAGGCGCAGCTTGTCGAGCGCGTCGGATGCGTTGGAGACGAGCTCCCGCAGGAAGACATCCTTGTTCGAGTAGACCGAGTGGATCATCAGCTGGAGCAACTGACGGGCCTCTACCTGGAACTCAAACGTCTCGGTCGGCATGGTGTGCGACTACCTCACAGGATCTGTCACCGGAACTGGGTCGCAGTCACTGTAAGACACGAGGTCAGCGCGGAGTGGCGTGATACGGAACGTAGTGGTTCAGACGAGGTGGGCAAAGACGACCAGGTTGGCGGTGTAGTCCCGCACCTGACGGTCGTAGTCCCCCGCACAGGTGATGAGCCGGACCTGGGCCCGGGCGGTGTCGCGGTACACGCGCTCGCTGGGGAAGGTGTCCTTGTCGAAGGTCTCCGCGCTGTCGACCACGAAGGACGCCTTGCGCCCGTCGGCCCGCAGCACCTGGAAGCGGTCCCCCTTCCGCAGCTCGCTCAGGCTGGCGAAGACCGCAGCGGACGTGGCCGTGTCCACGTGGCCGGCGATGATCGACGTACCCGTCTCACCGGGGGACGCGCCCTTGGCGTACCAGCCGACGAGATTGGTGTCGTGGGCCGGCGGGGGGTTGAGCCGGCCGGCACTGCCGATGGCGAGGTCGGTGAAGGGCGCGTCGACCGAGATCTTGGGGATGAGAAGCCGCACCGGCCGGGACCGCGCCAGATGCTTGCCCACGGGGCGCCGGGCCGGCGAGTCCGACCTGGCACCCGGTGGGGCATGGGATTCGGTCTCCCCCGGACCCTGCGGTCCGACCGCCGGCAGGGGCTGCTGCGCACGGCCGCCGTTGGATGCCCCGTCCTGGGCTCCGGGCAGGGTCACCACCAGAACCAGGACGACGACCACGCTCCAGAAGATCACCGCGGCCGCACGTCTTATCCGCCGCGAGGTCGCGGAACCGGTGTCGGAACGGGCCGGGTCGTTCTCGGGGGACGAGGGACAGCCGGCGGCCATGGGGCACCACCTCACTCGGGCGCAGCAGCGGACACAGCAGGACGGAGACTTACGAGGAGGACAAGGGGACGACCCGCGGGACCGCCGCGACGCACGGCGCACGTGCGGCGGCCACAGCGGTTATGTCATCGGGCATCGATCACGCCACGGATCCGGCGGCCTTCTTGCGACGGAGCACGTACATGCCGGCACCGGCGGCACCGAGCACGGCCAGACCACCCGCGGTGACACCCGGCGAGGCGAGACCGCCACCGCCCGTGTGCATACCGCCGCGCGGCCCGTCGTGGTCGCCACCACCCCACGACTCCTTGTCGTGGTCGCCGCCGTACGAGTCCTTCTCGTGGTCGCCCTTCCACGAGTCGTCGCCGTGGTCCTCTTCCTTCCACGAGCCCTTGTCGTGGTCGCCGTGTCCCTCGTCCTTGCTGCGGTAGCTGTCCGGGTCGTGCTTCGGGTCCTTGTCGCCGCCCCAGTCGTCACCGTTGGTCACGGCCGCAAGCGCTCCGCCACCGGTGTGCACCCCACCGTGCGGCTTCTCGTGCTTGCTCTCCTCGTCGTGCTTGCCCTCCTCGTCGTACTTGCCCTCCTCGTCGTACTTGCCCTCCTCGTCGTACTTGCCCTCCTCGTCGTGCTTGCTCCCCTCGTCGTGCTTGCCCTCCTCGTCGTGCTTCCCCTCCTTGTCGTGCTTGCCCTCCTCGTCCTTGTCCTTGTAGCCGTCCGAGCCGTCCTTCTCCTTGTCCCCGCCCCAGTCGTCGCCCTTGAACAGGGCCGCAAGCGCTCCGCCGCCCGTGTGGACTCCGCCACGCGGCTCGTCGTGCTTGCTCTCCTTGTCGTGCTCCTTGCTGTAGGAGTTGTCCTCGTGCTTCTTTCCGGAGGACTCCTCCTCGTGGTCCTTGCTGTGGGAGTCGCTGTCGTGATCCTTGCTGTGGGTGGTGTCTTCCTGGTCCCAGTCGCCCGTCGTGATGGCGTAGGCGGCGGGCGCGATCGCCAGAGCGGCCGTGGCCGTCGCGGTGGCGAGCAGCATGCGGACAGAGCGCATAGTGAGTCCTTCCGTCACGGCCTGGGCGGCTGACGCTTCATCACCACTGGAGCCAGGCCTGACGTGATCCACCGTCAGCCAATCCCCCGGGTCGCACCATTCGGAGCGATCACACGGGTTACGTCCACACCCCTACGGCCCTATGACGCCGTCCCCCCGGCACCCGGGGGGCCGTGGCCGCCTGCGGAGGTTTGCCTGGGCCATAAGTGGTGAGACGCGTGGGATGCCGAATCACACCGTCTCGGCTCCCGCGCCTGCCACGGCCCTGCCACCTGCGCCTTCGAAACAGCGGGACGCCTTCTTCGACAACGCCAAGTACGCGGCGATCGTCCTGGTGGCGGTCGGCCATGCGTGGGAACCGCTGCGGGACGGCAGTCGGACGGTCAGCGCGCTGTACATGCTGGTGTACGCCTTCCACATGCCGGCGTTCATCGTGATCTCCGGGTACTTCTCCCGCAGCTTCGACGGCCGCCCGCAGCAGCTCAGACGCCTGGTGACCGGTCTCGTCGTCCCGTACGTCGTCTTCGAGACGGCGTACACCTTGTTCACCAGGTGGACGGACCAGGAGCCGGACCGCCCGATCAGCCTGCTGGACCCGCTGTACCTGACGTGGTTCCTCGCGTCCCTGTTCCTGTGGCGGCTGAGCGCACCGCTGTGGTGGCGGGTGCGCATGCCGCTGCCGCTGGCGCTCGCCGTGGCGATGCTGGCCACTCTTTCGCCGTCCATCGGCAACGACCTCGACCTCCAGCGCACCCTGCAGTTCCTGCCGTACTTCGTGCTGGGTCTGCTGCTGCGTCCGGAGCACTTCCGGATGGTGCGCCGCCGCGCGGTGCGGATCGCGGCCGTGCCGGTGTTCGCGGGCGCGTTCGTGGTGGCGTACTGGGCGGTGCCGCGGATGGCCGGGGCCTGGTTCTACCACCGCGACAGTGCCGAGGAGCTGGGCGCGCCCCAGTGGTACGGGGCCGTGATGACGCCGGTCCTGTTCGCCTGCTCGCTGGTCCTGGTGGCCTGCTTCCTCGCCTGGGTGCCCGGGCGTCGGATGTGGTGCACGGTGCTGGGCGTGGGCACCCTGTACGGCTATCTGCTGCACGGGTTCGTCGCCCAGGCCTCCAAGTACTTCGGCTGGTACGACCCCGCCTGGCTGCAGCAGCCCCTCGGCCCGGTCGTCGTCGGCGTCGTCGCAGCGGTGGTCGTGACCGTGCTGTGCACTCCCCCGGTGCGGCGGGCACTGCGGTTCGCGGTGGAGCCGGACATGCGGTGGCTCTTCCGGCGGGACGCCAAGGAGGAGGCCCGCGACCGGGCAGCCGTACCGGGGTGAGCGCCCCCGTCAGGTCTCGCACACCAGCCCGGCGATGTGGGCGGTGACCGTGTCGAGGATGCCGGTCCAGGCCGCGTCGTCGCCGAGGACGAGGTAGTTGAGCGTGAGGCCGTCGGTCATGGCGGCCAGATAGCGGGCCAGTACCGGGACGGGTACGCGCAGCCGGACGCCCATGGTCTGCCGCAGCTGCTCGATGAGCTCGGCGTAGGTCTCGGCGTACAGCTCGTACTGGCGGCGTGCCAGGTGCTCGAAGCCGGGCTGGCGCAGGGCGTACTGCGCCAGCTCGTAGGTGAGCATGTGCTCGTCCGGGTGGGCGCGGACGTGGTCCCAGTACGCCTCGAAGCCGGCTCGGACGGTCTCCTCGAGGGTGGCCCGGGGCTGCAGGGCCTGTTTCACCACCGTCACGTAGTGCCCGGTGATGGTGGTGATGACGGACTCGATCAGCTCCTGCTTGGAGTCGAAGCAGTAGTGGAAGACGCTCAGCGAGACGCCCGCCTCGGCGGCGATGGACCGGGTGGTCGTCCTGGGGACGCCGTCCCGGGCCATCGCCCTGATCGCCGCTTCGGTGAGCTGTCGCCGCCGCTCGGCGGACGGCAACCGTGCCATGGAGCCCCTCTCGTGGGTGTCAGCCGCTGTGGACGCCGACTTCGTGGAGGGAGTAGCCCCAGTCGGTGCCTCGGTCCAGCCCCTGGACACGAACGTACCTGGCCGGTGTGCCGCTGAACCGGGCCGTGTCCAGGCCGCCGTCACCGGTTGTCGTGGACCAGGCGGTCTGCCAGTTCACTCCGTCGGTGGACAGCTCGATGCGGTACGACTTCGCGTAGGCGCGTTCCCAGTCCAGGGTGACCCGCTTGACCACGCGGGTGGAGCCGAGGTCGACCTTGTACCACTGGTCGTCGTTCCAGTCGCTCGCCCAGCGGGTGCCGCCGTCGCCGTCGACGGCCCGCCCCGGCTGGTAGCTCGTGAACAGGCCCCACTCCGAGGAGCTGGCGGACGCGCTCGCGCCGCGCGCGAGATTGACGCCGGCCTCGTGGTTCTCGGAGGCCGCCCAGGTGTCGAGGTAGGACTCGGCGCCCCGGAAGAGGTCGTCGACCACGTCCTGGCCGCCGACGCGGCGGATGTCCTCGATCCAGTCGGGGACAAGGCCGTAGTGGGCGGCGCCGTCGGTGTTCAGGTCCCAGGTGCGCTGACCGGTGGTCTGCCGGTCGATGACCGAGCCGCCGTCGGCGCTCTTGAAGGGGTACGTCACCTTGTTCGGGGCGTCCGCGCCGCGCGGGCCCGGCCAGCCGCCGACGCCGTTCATGTCGGTGCCGTAGCCGTAGCCGACGCCGTACTTGTCGCGCAGGGACTCGGTGCGCTTGGCCTCCGAGATGAAGCCGTCGGAGCCGTGCATGTACTGGGCGATGAAGCCGCCGAGGCCATAGACCCGCTCGGTCCAGTCCATGTCCATCCAGCTGTGGGAGGACAGGACGCCGGGGTAGGACGCGGACTCGAAGATGTCGAGCACCCGGCCTGCGGCCTTGACGCTCATGTGGTCGATCTCCAGCATCATGCCGCGGTTCATCATGCCCCGAACGGCGTACTCGCCGAGATTTGTGAGCCCTCTGACGTTGCACTGTGCGTCGGCGCTGTACGAGGGGACCTCCTCGCCCGCCGGGAGCTTCGCCTCGGCTGCGGCGGCCGCCGCGTTGCCGATGGGGTTGTCGTGCTGCGGACCCTTGCAGGTCTCGGTCTTCCAGTAGGTGCCGGTCGACAGCAACTGGCCGACGTTGATGGCCGTTCCGAGCGAGCCCGAGTCGAAGCGGACCCCGCACAGGGCGTTGTCGAACTTGTGGCACAGGAACATGCTGCGCACGCCCAGAGCATGAAGCTCGTCCAGGCCCTTGTCGATGTCCGCCTTGCTGCACTGCGCGATGTCGAGGATCTGCTTGCAGCCGAAGGGCTCGGAGGTCTCGACGCCGAGGATGACCGCCAGCTTGCCCTGTTCGATGACCTCACGGGCCTGCGCGCTGTCGGTGACGACGCGGAACCAGCCCTTGCCGGTGCCGCCGTACATCTTGTCGACGAAGGCCTGCATGTCGTACGTCAGCTTGGCCTGCAGCCGGATGGACGTCATCTCGTCGCAGCTGCGGTCCTTGAAGAAGTACACGGAACAGATCACGCCGTTGGTGACGAGGTCGTTGACCAGCACGCGCTGGCCGCCTCGCCAGGCCCGCTCGACCCAGGCGTAGTAGTTCTGCTGGTGGGTCAGAGAGTCGTGCGCGGGCCAGTCCTTGAAGGTGGGCCAGCCGTTCGGGTCGTGCTTGCCGTCACCGCCGTTGGTGATGAAGTCGAAGATCGCGAGCGAGCCGTCGGGGTAGTGCTCGGGGCAGTCCTTGAGTGCGTCCGCGACGCCGGCGTCGGAGAACGGCTTGCCGCAGATCAGGCGTCCGCCGAAGGCCTCGTTGGAGAAGATGTGGTCGTGCGCGTCGACGAAACCGCGCACTTCGCCCTGGGCGTTGGTCCCCTTGAACGGCTCTCCCGTGACGTTGACCTGGGAGTCCGGCGCCGGCCGTGCGGTCGGGTTCCACCAGTCGGTTCCGGCCGCCGAACTCGGCGTGGGGCCCAGCGCGATGGACAGCACGAAGAGGAGGAGCGACACCACGGTCACGTTCTTGCGTCGGCGGTACGGGCGTCCGGAACTGGTCACAGCCACGTCCCTCGGTCGGCGGGATCGCGCGGTCGACTGGTTGTCATGACCTCGCACAATGTGCGACGAGGATCGCCACTCCTGCTCAACGAGTCAAGAGTCCGGGACAGTTGACCTGATGAAGGGGCGTCGGCTCACTCCGGATGCGTGACCCGGATCTTGGACTGGCCGTGCGGGAGTTCCTCCCAGTCCGCCATGAAGCGGGCCCGCAAGCCGTGCTTCTCGGCCAGCGTCAGGAGGGTCTCGGTGCGGTAGTAGAAGTCCTCCCGAAGGACGTGGTGCTCCTGTCCTTCGGTGCGGTCGAAGGTGAAGTCGAACCAGCCGCCGGGCGCGAGCACCCGGCCCACGCTCGCCAGGCACTCATCGATGACCGGGAGCGGTGAGTGCGAGAAGACGCTGTGGGCGTGCACCACGTCGAAGTGGGCTTCGGGCAGGAAGTTCAGCTTAAGGTCGCGCACCGGGGTCAGCGTGGGCAGCCGCTGCTGCAGACCCATCGCCACGAGGGTGTCCTGCGCGGCGAAGAGGATGTCGGGCGAGATGTCGATGCCGTAGTAGTGGCCGGGCTCCAGATGGCGGATGAACCGCCAGCCTCCTCGCAGGTTGCCGCAGCCGATCTCCAGCATCCGGTGCTCGGGGCGCAGGCCGTGGCCGAGGAGGTAGTCGAACTGCATCGCCCCGAGCGCCAGCCAGCGCTCCCGGTTGTGGCTGCCGACCGCCGCGTCCGGGTCGGCCCGGGTGTCGGACCGCATCACGGCCCGGTAGTAGGACACGTGGTCCGGGTGGCGGCGGCGCAGCCACATGTCCCGGGCGGTGCGGACGAGATGGCGGGGCACGCGGTCGGGGTGGCGCAGGGCGTAGGTGAGACGGTGGCCGAGGGCGGAGCGGTCGGCGGTGAGGTTCTTGGCCGGCATGGGTGTGCCTCCCTGGTACGCGGTACCACCGAGGATGCTCAACGGGGCCGCACGGCGCCACAGGTGCGGGCAGTGGATGGAGGAGGGCCCATCGGGCTCACGCGTGAGGCTGCCGCGAAAGACTGGACCAATGTCACCGCATCCACCATGATGACGCCGCCATGACAACACTGCCGTCGGGATGGTGACCGTGCGCGGATCCTTGGTGAGGGCTACTCTCGCCGCCGTACTCCTCCTCGTCCCGCTCTCCTCCCTGCCCGAGACCGCGGCCGAGCAGCAGCCGGCTGCCGCCGAGGCCGTCGTCCCGCCCGCCGCCACGGCCGACGCGGAGGACTGGACGCCGCCGCTGAGCACGCGGGGGCGCTGGATCGTCGACGCGGACGGGGACCGTTTCAAGCTGCGGTCCGGCAACTGGCACGGTGCCAGCGGTACTTGGAACGGCTCGGGCGACCAGGCCGACGACGCGAGTCACCACGCCGGCGAGAACTCCGGCCGGATACCGCTCGGCCTGGACCGCGCCTCCGTGGCCGAGATCATCGCCGGGTTCCGCGAGATCGGGATCAACAGCGTCCGGCTCCCCTTCTCCAACGAGATGGTCCACGACAGCCGTCCCGTCACGGACGAATCCGTCGCCGCCAACCCCTCGCTGCGCGGCAGGACGCCGCTGGAGGTGTACGACGCGGTTGTGCGCGACCTCACGGCCGCCGGCCTCGCGGTGATCCTCAACAACCACACCAACACCACGCGTTGGTGCTGCGGAGTCGACGGCAACGAACGCTGGAACGCGAGCCGGTCCACCGGGGCCTGGGAGAGCGACTGGCTGTTCATGGCCCGCCGCTACCGGGACAACCCGCGCGTCGTCGGCGCCGACCTCTACAACGAGGTGCGCCGCAACGTCTGGGACGACCCCAATTGGGGCCTCGGGGACGACCACGACTGGTTCGCCGCCTCCCAGCGCGTCGGTGACCGCATTCTCGCGGAGGCCAATCCGAACCTGCTCATCGTCGTCGAGGGCATCAACTGGACCGGCATCCCCGTCGACGGCCTGCCGCACGAGCGCCCCACCATGGAGCCCGCCCGCCGCCTGTCCCACACCCTCGTCGACTCCGGCAAGCTCGTGTACTCCGCCCACTTCTACGACTACACCGGCCCGAACCACAGCGGCGCCACCGGAACGGGCGAGACCAGCGACCCCCGCTACCGCGACCTGAGTCCCGCCGAACTGATCGCGGTGCTCAATCGCCAGGCCTTCTTCGTGGCCGCCGAGCAGGACCAGCACTTCACGGCCCCCGTCTGGATCAGCGAGTTCGGCGTCGGGGGCCGCGACGAGACCGGGCAGAAACCGCGGGCCTGGTTCGAGAACTTCGTGGACCAACTGATCCGCACCGACGCCGACTTCGCCTACTGGCCGCTCGTCGGCTGGCACCAGGACCGCAAGGGCAACGGCTGGGCGCTGCTGCACTGGGATGCCGAAGGCCGCCGTATGGGCGTGTACGACGGCGACGACTGGCGGGCCGCCGCCTGGACGAGGCTCGTCGAGGCCGACGGCCGCACCGGGCCGGTGGCGCCGGTCGCCGAGTGGTCGATGCTGAGCCCCGACCACGGCGACTTCGTCCAGTCGCGGCGGATGCGGGCCCTGCCCGACTGGGACTCCGGCGCCCGCAAGGCCGCCTGCCCCGACGGACAGCGCCTGCTCGGCCTCGGCCACACGGGCAACCGGGGACTGTGCTCGGACGTGACGGCCGGCGCCCTGTGGGACCCGGCCGGCGGGCACGAGGTGGTCGTGGACGAGCGGTACGTCGCCGCGGGACGGGACTGGGCGTCCGGTTACACCAAACTCCAGTGCGCCGAGGGGCAGTTCCTGATCGGCTACAGCGTCCGCGGCGCGGCCGTCTCCGCCGCCCTGTGTGCCACCGCCCCGGCCGGGAGGCTCGGCGCGAGTGGCCGTACGGTCTGGTTCGACCGGGGCGACAACCGGGGGCCGGGCGCCAAGGGCGGCGACTTCGCGCAGGGGCACTACAAGGGCCAGTGCGCGGACGACGAGTACGCGGCCGGCATCGCCTACACCGGCCGGGTGGGGTCGGCCCGGACACCCGACGCGCTGTACTGCCGCAAACTGGGCTGATCGCCGCAGCCGGGGGATGCTGGAACCCGGATGCGGATCACCTGTGCTCTTGCCGTGCTCACCGCCGCGAACCTGCTGAACAACTGGCTCGCGCGGAGCCCAGCCATGTACGTGGTCATCTGCGTGGTCGCGACGGCCGTGCTACTGATGATCGCCCGCTGGGACGGCCTCACCGCGGCCGACCTGGGGCTGGACGCGGCGGGGGTGCGCCGGGGGCTGCGCTGGGCTCCCGTACTGGTGGCGATCGTCCTGCTGGTGCTGCTGGTCCTGCTCGCCGTTCCGGCCGGGCGCGAGGCCTTCCGGGACGGCAGGGCGGCGGATCTGTCCCTGGAGCGGATGCTGTGGGGAGCGCTGGTGCGGGTGCCCTTCGGGACCGTGCTGCTGGAGGAGACCGCCTTCCGGGGCGTGCTGTGGGCCATGATCCGGCGTCGGCACGGCACGGCGTGGGCCACGAGCGTGTCGTCGCTGCTGTTCGGGGTGTGGCACCTGATGCCGTCCCGTGGCATCAACCGCTCCAACGCCGCCGTCGGGTCCGTCTTCGGAGAAGGTCAGGCCGGCGTGGCACCGACGGTGGCCGCGGCGATCGTCGCCACGGCCCTCGCCGGGGTCGTCCTGTGCGAGCTGCGCCGCCGCTCGGGCAGTCTGCTGGCGCCGATGACCCTGCACTGGGCGGTCAACGGCTTCGGTTACGCGTTCGCCTGGGGAGCGGCCCGCTGGTGGCTCGACGGCTGAACGGTCAGAAGTTGATCATGTGACCGGCAAGGCCGTGCACAGCCTCCTTGACCGCCTCGCCGAGCGTCGGGTGCGCGTGGACGTTGCGGGCGACCTCGTGGACGGTGAGGTCCCATTGCTGGGCCAGGGTCAGTTCGGGCAGCAGTTCGGTGACGTCCGGGCCGATGAGGTGGCCGCCGAGCAGCTCGCCGTACTTGGCGTCGCTGATCAGCTTGACGAAGCCGGTCGCGTCGCCGAGGCCGTGCGACTTGCCGTTCGCGGTGAAGGGGAATTTCGCCACCTTGACGTCGTGGCCGAGCTCGCGCGCCTGTGCCTCGGTGTAGCCGAAGCTGGCGATCTGCGGCTGGCAGTAGGTGGCCCGCGGGATCATCACATAGTCCAGCTCCATCGTCTCGGCGTCCGCGATGGTCTCGGCGGCGATGATGCCCATGGCCTCGGCGGCGTGCGCGAGCATCAGCTTCGCCGTGACGTCGCCGATGGCGAAGATGTGCGGGACGGACGTACGGCAGCGCCCGTCGACGTCGATCGCGCCGCGCTCGGTGACGGTCACGCCGGTCTTGTCCAGGCCGTAGCCCTCGACGTTCGGCTGGAAGCCGATCGCCTGCAGCACCTTGTCGGCCTCCAGGACCTGCTGGCTGCCGTCCTTGCCGGTGACCGTGACGCGTACCTGCTCGCCGGACTCGTCGACGGCGTCGACGCGGGTGGAGGTCAGGACGTCGATGCCCAACTTGCGGTACTGCTTGGCGAGTTCGGCGGACACCTCGGCGTCCTCCAGCGGGGCCATCCGGTCCAGGAACTCGACGATCGTGACCTTCACGCCGTAGTTGTGCAGCACATAGGCGAACTCGACGCCGATCGCGCCGGCGCCCGCGATGATGATCGACTGCGGCAACTCCTCGGCCAGGATCTGCTCCTCGAAGGTCACCACACGCGCACTGCGCCGGGTGCCGGGCAGCAGCTTGGGCGTGGCGCCGGTGGCGATGATGCACTGCTCGAAACCGATGGTGCGGGTCTCGCCGTCGTAACCGGCCACCTGGAGGGTGTGCGGGTCGAGGAAAGTGCCGCGGCCGTCGATCTCGGTGATCTTGTTCTTCTTCATCAGGTAGTGGACGCCCTTGACCCGGCCGTCGGCGACCTTGCGGCTGCGGCGGAACGCCTCGCCGAAGTCGAAGGAGACCGTCCCGTCCACCTTGATGCCGAAGGTCTTCGCCTCGCGCGTGAAGATGTGCGCCAGTTCGGCGTTGCGCAGCAGGGCCTTGCTGGGAATACAGCCCACGTTCAGGCAGACGCCGCCCCAGTACTTCTCCTCCACGACCGCCACCCGCTTGCCCAGCTGGGCGGCGCGGATCGCGGCGACGTAGCCGCCGGGGCCCGCTCCGAGGACCACGACATCGAAGCGCTCGTCCTGCTCGACCATGGAGAGTTCCTTCCTGAGTACGACGTCCTGCTCTGCTGGGCCGGCCCTCGCCGGGCGAGGGCGTACGGCTTCTTCCAGCATGACCGCATCCACGGGGTTGTGTGGTGATGCGGGAGGGTGACGACGATCTCAGGTGGGGTGCGCTCGGGCGGTCGGGTCACTGCCCCCGCATGGTCAGCCGACGCACAGGAGGTTGAGCACGCACAGCTGCGCCGGCGAGGTCGCTTCCGGTGCGGGGCTCGTCGGTGACGTGGAGTTGCCGGAGTCGGAGCCGTCGGTGGGTGTCGGGGTCGGCGCCTGCTGCTCGGCCTCGGTGCCGCCACTGCCGCCACTGCCGCCACTGCCGCCACTGCCGCCGGAGTTCCCGCTGCCGGGATTCGCGGAGGCGTTCTGCGACTGCGGGGCCGACGTCGCCGCGGCACTCGGAGTGGCGGCAGCGTCCGGTCGGGTGAAGTCCCGAGTGGTGCGCGGGGCGGTGACGGACTCCCGGGCGGCGTTGGTCGGGGACGGCTTCGACGTGGCCGTGTCGGTGCGCGGGGCGTCGGGGGTGTCCGGCGGAGTGGACGCCGGGCGGGTGAGCTCGGTGTGCTGCTGCTCCGGGAGGGCGACGTTCGGGCGTTCCGGCGCGGTGGCCGCCTGCGCCTTGTCGCCGGCCCCACGGTCCAGCGCCGAGACGGTCAGGCCACCGCCGACCAGGGCGACTGCGGTCGCGACCACGGCCCGGCGCTGGTTCTTCTTCCAGCGGGCCCGCTGCCGACGCCGTGCCGCCCGGCCCTCGGGGACGACCGGTACACCGTCCACGTCACCGGACGGGGCCATGGGCGCCCTCACGTCCGGGTCGGCGGCCGGCGCCGCCTCGTCACGGAAGTAGCCGTCGTACCAGGTGTCGACCGCAGGGTTCTCCCGCGTCACCGCGCCCGGCGCCGCCGACACGGTGCGCCCCCCTGTCGTCGAGGGAGCGATGTCCGGGGCGTAGGCGCCGCATCCGGGGCACACGAGGGCCCCGTTGAGATGCCGGCGGCACGAGGAGCAGTAGTCCATCTGGGGTCTTCCTGGCTTGACTGCGCCATCGGCCCTGCTCGGCCGCGGCCTGGTCACGTTCGCCCGTGAGGTCGAACGGCCAGAACGCTAACGATCCTTTCAAAAGGCTGTGTGCATCCCGAGTGATACTCCTGCGCAGATCTTTCACGAAGTGTGTGTGTACCGTGACCTGCTCACAGGTCACAGCACCCCTCGCGACGCATCTGGCGGCTCACCTCCAGCCAGTCGTCCGCCGCCCGTCGCTCAATGGCGACGTCGAAGGCGTCCACCAGGTCCGCCTGCTCGTAGAGGACGCCGCCGCGCAGGACCGCCACCGTGCGGATCAGCGTGGCGAAGTCGGTGAACGGGTCGCCGTCCACGACGGTGAGATCGGCGAGCTTGCCCTCCTCCACCGTGCCCAGGTCGGCGTCGGCGCCGAAGACCCGCGCGGGCAGCAGGGTCGCGGTACGCAGCGCCTCGGCCGGTGACATGCCGGCGCGGTGCAGGGCGCGCAGGGCCAGGTGCAGATGCAGCCCGACCGGGACGATGGGCTGGTCGGTGCCGAGCGCGATCAGGCCGCCCTTGGCGAGGACGCGCCGGTAGATGTCCATCTCCCGCCCCAGCGTGGCCAGTTGGGCTTCGCTGGGCGGCTGCCCGGCCTGTTGTCGGACCAGCGCGGTGTCCCAGGGCGGCATGAGGGCGGTGACGCGCGGGTCGTCCGCGAGCGCGGAGTCCGCGCCCAGCAGGGCGAGTGCCGTGAACGGCGTGGCGACGAGGTGGAAGTCGGTCGCGGTGTAGATCTCCTCGACGTCCTCGCAGGCCCGGCCCCCGGCGGTCGTCGCGTGGCCGAACTCCAGCCGCTGGGTCGCCTGCAAATGCGTCGTCAGGTCCTGGCCCAGCTGTACGCCGGGGCTGCACAGATGACTTCCGCTGCGCACCCCCAGCCGCTCGTGGCCGAAGTCCGCAGCCTCCTTCATCACCCACCCGGGAGCCCGTACGTACGTCTTCACGAAGTCCCAGTCCAGCGCGGCACCCCGCGCCAGCGACCGGTGCAGGCCCTCGCGGGTGCGGTGGGCGCGGCCCATGCTGTAGGCGACGCGTGCCCCGTCGAGCAGCTCACCGGTGGTCAGCAGCCGGGGCCCCGCGAGGACACCGGCGGCGACCGCCTCCCGGATGCGGGCCTGCTCGTAGGCGAAGCCGCCCAGCGAGACGGCCGTCGTGATGCCGTACGCGAGTTGCAGGGCGGTCTGGCGGCCACCGTACGTGGTCTGCCAGGGGTGGGTGTGCGCGTCCCACAGGCCGGGGAGCACGGTGCGGTCGCTCGCGTCGACGCGGCGTTCGGCTGGGCGGCCCGCGCGGTGCGGGGACACGTCCGCGACACGGCCGTCACGGATCACGACGTCGACGTTCTCGCGGACGTCCGTTCCGGTGCCGTCCCAGAGGCGGCCCGCGTGCACCACGGTGTCCGCCGGGCGCGGTCTGCGGTAGTCGAGCGGGACGCGGACGGTACGGGTTCTGCTGCTGCGGATGTCGGTCAGGCGCAGGGTGCCCGCGGAGAGATAGAGCAGGGTGCGGGCGTCGGCGGACCAGGACGGGTGGTCGGCCGGTTCGGTGGTGAGCCGGCGCGGCTCGCCGTCCGGGGTGCCGTCGGCGCGGACCGGCAGCAGCCACAGCGCCGACTCCGCCACCACGGCCATCCAGCGGCCGTCCGGCGACCAGACGGGGCCCGAGTCGTAGCGGTCGGAGAGCGAGGTGTGCGGGGCGAAGGCGTGCAGTTCTGCCGTGCCGGTGGTCGTGTCGACGACGCGGATGAGGTTGTAGCCCTCACGGAACCGCTGGTTGAGGCGGTTGCGGTCGCACAGCGCCACATACCGGCCGTCCGGCGACCAGCTGGGGCGGCCGGGCAGCCCACCCGCTCCCAGCGGGGCGGCGAGGACGCATTCGGCTCCTTCGGGCAGGTCGCGCACGACGAGGTTGCCGGACATGTCCAGGCAGGCCAGCCGCGTCCCGTCGGGCGAGAGCGCGGGAAAGACGCGACCGCCCTCCGCGAGGACGGCCTCCTCGCCGGAGCCGAGGTCCCGGCGCCGTACCGCGAACAGTCCGTCACGGTCGTCGGCGTACACCAGCGCCGTGCCGTCGGGCGTCCAGGTCGGCGCCAGCACATAGCGGGTGGCGGGGACTTGCAGGACCTTGCGGGGTGCCCGGCCGCCGGTCGTCCGGGCGGTCCACAGCGCGTTGAGCGCCGCGAAGGCGACGCTACGGCCGTCCGGCGACAGGGCGGGCAGGTGGAGCGCGCGGACGGGACGGGCGCCGGCGCCCTCGAAGTCGTACGCCTTGCCCCGGTAGCGGGGCCGGTCCACGGGCAGCGTGGCGGTGAACGGGATCTCCTCGCCGTCGCCCGGCGCGTCCGGGTCGACCAGGCGGAAGTGTCCGTCGACGTTGAGGAGCAGTCGGTCAGCGTCCGTCCAGCGGGGCGGGGCGGGAAGGATGTCGCCCCGCACGGCGACCGGTGCTCCGTCCACGACGAGGGTGCAGGACGCGGCGGGCGAGGCCGTGGTGCGCAGGTGGGCCAGGCGCCCGGTGGGCGACACGGCGGGGGTCATGAGCTGGGCGCCGGAGTCGTCGGTGTGCTCGGTGGTGACCGGGCCCGTGCCGTCGGCGGCCACCGCGGCGATCGTGGTCGCGCGCAGGGTGCCGGTCTCGGTGACGACGGCCCGCACGAACAGCATTCGTTGCCCGTCGGGCGACCATGTGGGGTCGAAGTCCTCCCAGCGGGCGTCCTGCCCGGGGCCCTGCTGGTCGGGCCGCCCGGTGAGCCGGGTCAGCCTGCCGGTGCGCACGTCCACGGTCCAGATGCGGTACGGAGAGCCGGTCACGGTGTCGCCGCCGCGCTCGGAGGCGAACGCGATCCGGGTGCCGTCCGGCGACCAGGCCGGGCCCCGGTCGTCCCACGGCCCGTCGGTGAGCTGCCGCAGCCCGGTGCCGTCGGGCCGCAGCGTCCAGAGGTGGAAGCCTCCGCCGCGGTAGGCGCAGACGGCGAGTCGGCTGCCGTCGGGCGAGAACTGCGGGCGGGTGGGTTCGAGGCCGGGCGGCGTGAGCGGGACGGCGGTGCCGCCCTTGCGCGGGATGGACCAGAGCACGTTCTGCACCTCGGCGACCAGGCGGTCACCGGACGGGGCGAGGGTCGCGGAGCCACCCGTGGCGGCGGTGAAGGAGAGGGTGGTCGCGGCGGAGGATGCAGCCAAGGCGGGTGTACTCACAGGGGGGAGCGCAGAACCGGTGACGGCTGCGGTGGCGGTTGCGGTGGCCTGGAGGAATCTGCGGCGGGAGAGCGGGCCGAGGCGGAGTGCGGCTGCGGTGTCTTCGGGGTCCAAGGGAGCTCCCAGAGCGCGGAGTTGGGGTACCGGACAGGAGAGACCACTGGTGGCAACGTACGGGGCGAATCCCGGTTACGGGCCTGACCCGGCGTTTCTCGGCCGTTTTCGGCCACCCGAGGCACCCGTTTCGGCTAGACCGGGAAGAGCAGTTGCACGGCGACGAGTACGTCGACGACTCCGCACCATTCGGCGAACGTACGCGAGACGACCTTGTCGAGCCGCAGGTGCACGAAGTCCCAGACACCGTGGCAGAGCCAGCCGGCCGCCACCAGGTACCGCCCCAGGTCCGGATCCACCGCCAGCCCCGCCAGCGCCAGCCCGCAGAACAGGACGGCACCCATGGCCTGCACCCCGAACGTGGCCCGCCCGTGGGGAGTTCCGCAAAGGGCGCCCCGGACGAGGACGGCCAGCGCGAGGGCGACCAGGGTCGTGGACGGCGCGACCACGTCCTGGGAAGCGAGGGCGAATACCGCCACCAGCCCGGCCCCCAGCACCGGCCAGGTGGCCTGCGGCCTGCCGATCTGGTGGACGACCAGATAGATCAGCGGCAGCAACGGCAGGGTCTCGGCGAACCCTCCGACGGCGTCGGCCACGTCCTGCGAGCCGGATGCGATCACGTTGAGGGCGACGACCGCGGCGGCCAGTGCGGTCGGCCAGCGCCGCCTGAGCGCCGCGGTCGGGTGCGGCCGTGCAGCGGTCGCGTGAGGGGTGCGTGCCTGCATGACGGGCTCTCTTTCGGTACCAGGGCGGGGTATCGGCTTCATCCGCTGCCGACGCCCTCAGCCTCCGCCGCGACGAAGCCCGCCAGTAGTGCCGTATCCCGGTGCGCTCACGTGGCGTTGTCACGTCCTCGGATGACATTTGTCATGGGGACCGCCTGGGCCACAATGACCGGGTGGGGGACGGGGAGTTCGATCGCGAGGCGGCGGGGCTTACGGGCTTCCGTCGCTACACCTGGTGGGCCGTGCCGGGTATGACCGCGTGCGTCCTGGCCCTCTTCGTCGGCGAGTGGGTCCTCGACGGCGATGTCCCCCTGTGGGCCCGCGCGCCGGCCGCTGCCGCCCTCGTGGTCGAGGTGTGGGCGAGCGTCGCCCTGCTGAGCCGACGGCTTGCGCTCCTGCCGGTCACGGCCGCGCAGCCCGGCGGACCGCCCCCGGGCCTGCTGACCGCCGCGGTCGGGGCGGGAGTCGTGCTCGCGGCGCTGCCCTTGTCCGTGCGCAACTACGGGCTGTGGCCGGTGGCGCCCGCGCTGGTGGTCGCGATCGTGGCGACGTACCTCCCGCCGCGCCACAGGCGGCTGCTCGTCGGGGGCGCCGTGGTCCTCGCCCTGCTCCCCGGCAGCCTCGTCAGCCTTGCCGGGGGCGACGGGGAGTCGGCGTACGCGGCCCTGTTCCCGGCGGGGCTGGTCGCCTTCACCGCATGGGTGACGCTCGGCCCGCTGTGGGCCTGGGACACGGCACGGCGGCTCGACGCGGCACGACGGCTGGAGGCGGAGCTGGCGGTCAAGGAGGAACGGCTGCGGTTCGCCGCCGACCTGCACGACATCCAGGGTCACCATCTCCAAGTGATCGCCCTGAAGAGCGAGTTGGCGGAGCGGCTCGTCGAGCGGGATCCGGCGCGGGCCACCACGGAGATGAAGGAGATACGGCAGCTGGCGGCGGACGCCCTCAGCGACACCCGGGCGGTGGTGCGGGGTTACCGCCGTACGACCCTGGACGACGAGATCGCCAACGCGACCCGGGTGCTGGCCGCCGCCGGCATCGACGCGAGGATGACGCTCGCCCCCGATGCCGTCGCCACCGACCTCGCCGAATCCGCCCGGCACCTCCTCGGGCTGGTGATGCGGGAGGCCACCACCAACGCGCTCCGGCACAGCCGGGCCAGGCACGCCGAGGTCGACTACCGCATCGCCGACGGCCACGCCCGTCTGCGCGTACGCAACGACGGTGCCGACGAGCATCCGACGGCGCTGGACGGTACGGGGCTGCGCGGCCTCGCCGAGCGGCTGGAGGCGGCCGGTGGCGAGCTGACCTGGCAGCACGACGGCGATCGCTTCGTGGTCGAGGCCGCGCTGCCGACGTGCTCGCCGGACCCCGTGGACGGAGCCGCCCCATGATCCGCCTGCTGATCGCCGACGACGAGGACCTCCTCAGAAGCGCCCTGGCCGCCCTGCTCGCGCTGGAACACGACCTCACCGTGGTCGCTGAGGCGTCCACGTCCACCGAGGCGGTGCGGCTGGCCCGCGAGCAGCGGCCCGACATCGCCGTACTCGACCTGGAGATGCCGCCGGCCGACGGGCTGCGCGCCGCCGAGGAGATCCGGGCCGAACTGCCCACGCAGATCGTCCTGGTGACACGGCACGCGCGGCCGGCCGTGCTGCGCCGGGCCCTGGCCGCAGGTGTCCGCGGCTTCGTGCCCAAGACGACCCCGGCGGGCAGGCTGGCCGAGATCATCCGGGACATCGCCGCCGGACGCCGCTATGTGGACCCGGACATCGCCGCCTCCGCGCTGACCGAGGACGACTGCCCCCTCACCGCCCGCGAACTGGAGGTCCTGCGCGTCGCCCGCACCGGCGCCTCGATCGCCGAGATCGCCGACGCCGTCCACCTGGCCCCCGGCACGGTCCGCAACTACCTCTCCGCGGCCATGGCCAAGCTGGGCACCCCGACCCGGCATGCGGCCGCGCACCGCGCCTGGGAACAGGGCTGGATCTGACCCTGCAACCCTGGCGGGGCTTCACGGCGCTCCTGGCGCCCGCTTCTTCGGTACCGCGACAGTGCCTGATGCGACAGTGCCGGATGCGGCGGCGGCGAGGAGGCGGCGGAAGGTGGGGCATTCCATGTGAGTCGGAGCGGGGCACGCCGCGGCGTGCCGCAGGGAGTCCCGCAGGACGCCCAGTTCACGGATCCTTGTGTCCAGCTCCTCCGCCTTGGCCGAGAGCGTCTGCCGGTCGATGCGCGGTTGGCCGTCCGGCGTGAACATGCGTGCGATCTCGTCGAGCGAGAACCCGGCGGTGCGCCCCAGCGCGATCAGCGCCAGGCGTTCCAGTACGCCAGAATCGTACTGTCGGCGCAGGCCGCGCCTGCCGATCGAGGCGATCAGCCCCTTTTCCTCGTAGAACCGCAGCGTGGAGGCGGGAACCCCGGCGCGCTGCGCCACCTCGGCGATGTCCAGGTCCGTCATCCGCTTGACCTCAAGTCGACTTGAAGTAGCACGCTGTCACCCCGACCCGATGAACGCAAGCGCTGGGAGGCGACCATGAACGTCAGGCGCAGGACCGATGACGAACAGGCGGCCCGTTGGAGCGGGGCCAGTGGCAACGCCTGGGTCGACACGCAGGCGTTGCTGGACGACATGCTCCGGCCGTTCGAAGAGCTGCTCATCGGGGCGATGCCCGCCGGACAGGCCGGGCAGGTGCTCGACGTCGGCTGCGGTACCGGTGGCACGACGGTGGCCGTGGCGCGGCTGCTGGGTCCGGCGGGTCGCTGCGTCGGCATCGACATTTCCGAACCGATGATCACCGCCGCACGGGCGCGCGCCGAGCGGGAGGGCCCGCCGGTGTCCTTCATCCAGGCCGACGCGCAGGAGTATGCCTTCGAACCCGCCACCTTCGACGCCGTCATCTCCCGCTTCGGCGTCATGTTCTTCAACGACCCCGTCCGGGCCTTCGCGAACCTGCGGGGCGCCGCCAAGGACGGGGCCGCGCTCCGGTTCGTGGTCTGGCGCGGCCCCGCCGAGAATCCGTTCATGACGACGGCCGAGCGCGCCGCGGCGCCGCTCCTGCCGAACCTCCCCGCGCGCCGGCCTGACGAGCCGGGGCAGTTCGCCTTCGCCGACTCGGACCGGCTCCGGCGCATCCTGACGGAGAGCGGGTGGGCCGGGATCGACATCCGGCCGGTCGAAGTGCCCTGCACGCTGCCCGAACGGGAGCTGGTCCGGTACTTCACCCGCCTCGGTCCGGTCGGCCAGGTGCTGCACGAGGCGGACGAACAGACCCGCGCAAGGGTCGTCGAGACCGTTCGCGCCGCCTTCGACAGCTTTGTGCAGGGCACGGAGGTCCGTTTCACGTCGGCCTGTTGGATGGTCAGCGCCACGGCGACATCCCCGTCGCCGTCGCCTGGCTCGCCTGCCTCGCCTGCCTCGCCGTAACGAAACTTTCGCAGAATCCGGCGACTCTTTCCGAGGGGCCGGAGCCCGGCGCATAGTGATGTCGCTGTGCTCCGGCCTCACGAAGGGACGAGATGACGCGGAAGAAAGGCCCTGGTGGTCCGGGGCGGCTGGGAGGGGCACGACCCTGTCCGGGCCACGGAGTTGTTCCTGCCGTTCCTGCGGAGCAACGGATACGCCGTCCGGATCGAGGAGTCGCCCGACGTCTACGCCGACGACGCCGAGATGGCCGGCACCGATCTCGTCGTGCAGTGCGTCACGATGTCGCAGATCAGCGCCGAGCAGCTGGCCGGACTGAGCGCGGCGGTCGTGGCCGGTACGGGCTTCACCGGCTGGCACGGCGGCATCGCCGACTCGTTCCGCGCCTCCTCCGACTATCTCCATCTGGTGGGCGGGCAGTTCGCGACCCATCCGGGCAAGGAGCCGTGTGAGCGCCGGGGAGTTCAGGAGGACAACTACCTGCCGCATGTCGTCACCATCACGGAGCTGGGCCGCGGGCACCCCGTCACGGCCGGCATCGAGGACTTCGAACTGCACACCGAGCAGTACTGGGTGCTCCACGACGACCTGATCGACGTCCTGGCCACCACCACCCATCCCGCCCGCCCTTGGCAGCCGTGGCAACGCCCCGTCACCTCGCCGGCGATCTGGACCCGGCAGTGGGGTGCCGGGCGCGTCCTGGTGACGACTCCGGGGCACAGCCTCGACGTGCTGGAGGACCCGAACGTCCGCACCGTCATCGAGAGGGGCATGCTGTGGGCGACGCGCACCGCGTCGGCGTCGTAGGACTCGGCGTCATCTCCCGCGCTTACCTGGACACACTCGTCGGCCATCCGGCCGTGCGCGTCACCGCGGTCGCCGACCTCGACGCCTCCCGGTCGGCTGCGGTCGCCGCCGCGGTACCCGGCGTCGAGGCGCTGACCGTCGAGGAGTTGCTGAGCAGCCCGGACGTGGACACGGTGCTGAATCTCACCGTCCCCGCGGCGCACGCCGAGATCGCCCTCGGCGCCATCGGCCACGGGAAGAACGTCTACGGGGAGAAACCACTGGCCGCCGGCCTCGCCGAGGCGCACACCGTTATGGCGGCCGCCGCGAAGGCGGGGGTCGGTGTGGGATGCGCGCCGGACACGGTCCTCGGCACCGGCATCCAGACGGCGCGCGCGGCCGTGGCGGCGGGCCGCGTCGGACGCCCCCAGTTCGCCACGGCCGTCATGATCACACCGGGGCACGAACGCTGGCATCCTCACCCCGACTTCTACTACACGGCGGGGGGCGGCCCTCTGCTGGACATGGGGCCGTACTACCTCTCGTCCCTGATCCATCTGCTGGGTCCCGTGCGTGCGGTGATCGGGGCGGCCGGACGGCTGCGTGCCGAGCGCGTCATCGGCTCGGGCCCACGCGCGGGCGAGCGGATCCCGGTGGAGGTGGACAGTCACGTCTCCGGCGTACTGGAGCACGTCGGCGGGACCCTCACGACGATCACGACGAGCTTCGACGGCGTGGCCACCACCGCCACGCCGATCGAGGTCCACGGCGAGACGGGGACCCTCGCGGTTCCGGACCCGAACCGCTTCGACGGCGATGTGCGGCTCTTCGAACTCGGCGACGACCAGTGGCGCGACCTCCCGCCCTCGGCCGGTTACGCCGACGGCGCCCGGGGCGTCGGTCTGCTCGACTTCATCGCCGGGGACGCGCAGCGGGCTCCCCGCGCCAACGGCGACATCGCACTGCACGTGCTGGAGACGATGAGCGCCCTGCTCCGTTCGTCGGCCGAGGGGCGCCGCATCGAGCTGACCACCTCGGCGGAGCCCCCGGTTCCCGTCCCCCTGACGGCAGCGGAGGAGTGGAGAGCGGCGGAGAGGGACGCCGGCTGAACCGCGTCGCGGTGCACGGGGAGGGTCAGTCCACGGGCCAGGTGTGCGCGGCGGCGTTGAGATGCATGTAGTCCATGTACGCCGTGGTCATCAGCCGCAGGGCCTCCCTCCGGTCGGAGACACCGGCCTTCTCCAGCTGGTGGACCGTCTCCGCCTGCCACAGGGCGCCGTTGCGTGCGGTGATGCAGCGCTGCTCGACGATGCCCAGCAGGGGTTCGCGCCACGCCGCGTCCAGGCCGGCCAGTTCGAGGCCACGATGGGCCAGGGGCAACAGGCGCCGCAACACCAGTTCCACGACCGGCACTTCGCCGATGCCGGGCCAGTACAGGCGGGCGTCGATGCCGTCGCGGGCCGCGGTGTGGAGGTTCTCCTCGGCGACCGCGAACGACATCCGCGTCCAGATCGGCCGGTCCTCGTCGACGAGGGCGCGGGTCAGGCCGTAGTAGAAGGCGCCGTTGGCGATGATGTCGGCCACCGTGGGCCCGGCCGGCAGGACCCGGTTCTCGATGCGCAGATGCGGACCGCTGTCGGTGACCGCGTAGATCGGACGGTTCCAGCGGTAGATCGTGCCGTTGTGCAGCGTGAGTTCGCCCAGTTCCGGCGCACCGCCGTGGTTGAGGGCGTGCTGCGGGTCCTCGTCGTCGCACAGCGGCAGGAGGGCCGGGAAGTAGCGCACGTTCTCCTCGAACAGGTCGAAGACGCTGGTGATCCAGCGCTCCCCGAACCACACCCGGGGCCGCACGCCCTGGGCCTTGATCTCCTGCGGGCGGGTGTCGGTGGCCTGCTCGAACAGGGGGATACGGGTCTCGCGCCACAGCTCCCGGCCGAAGAGGTACGGCGAGTTCGCCGCCAGCGCGATCTGCACGCCCGCGACGGCCTGGGCCGCGTTCCAGTAGGCCGCGAACTCCTTAGGTGCGACCTGAAGGTGGAACTGGGTGCTGGTGCAGGCCGCCTCGGGGGTGATGGTGTCGGCGTAGGTCGCCAGGCGCTCCACGCCGTCCACCGTGATCCGCAGGTCCTCGCCGCGAGCCGCGAAGATCTGCTCGTTGAGCAGCTGGTACCGCGGATCGCCGGACAGGGCCCGCTCGCCCACGTCCGTCTCCCCCAGCGTCGGCAGAATGCCGATCATGATCAGGTGGGCGCCCACGGCCGAGGCGCGGTCCTCCGCGTGGTTGAGCGCGTCACGGATCGCCTGCTCCCAGGCACCGGGGCCACCGGTGGTCAGCTCCCTGGGCGGAATGTTGATCTCCAGGTTGAAGCGGCCCAGCTCGCTCGACCAGGCGGGGTCGGCGATCGCCTGGAGCACGTCGGTGTTGCGCATCGCCGGCAGCCCGTCGTCGTCCACCAGGTTGAGCTCGATCTCCAGCCCGACCTGGGGCCGCTCGCTCTCGAAGGTCGACTCGCGCAGCATCTGCGCCAGCACATCGAGGCAGGTGTGCATCTTCTCCCGGTACCGACGGCGATCCTCCCGCGTGAACACCAGGGCCGGCACGTCCCGTCCCATGTGCCCTCCCGAGTTCCCTCGGCGGATAGCTCTGGTCATAGCGTCGCACTTCGGGCGGCGGCGGGACAGTCAGGGCACCGACCTGGTCCGGCCCCCTCCCCTTTCCCCCCTTGTCGGCACGCTCGATTCCCTCTTGTCGTCACCCCCGGCCCCGCTTAGCCTGAGTTTGTGCCGCAAATAAACAAAGCCCGATCGTACAACGCCGTGCCGGGCATTCCGAACGACCTCTCCCGCCTCCGCATAGCCCTGACCACGTTCTTTGCCCTGGACGGCTTCCTGTTCGCCGGCTGGGTCGTTCGCATCCCCGCCATCAAGGAGCAGACCGGCGCGTCGGCCGGCGACCTCGGCCTGGCCCTCCTCGGCGTCTCCGCCGGTGCCGTGCTCACCATGACGCTCACCGGTCGGCTCTGCCGCCGTTTCGGCACCCACGCGGTCACCGTGGTCTGCGCCGTCCTGCTCTCGCTCAGCGTGGCGCTGCCGCCGCTCACGCACTCGACGCTCGCGCTCGGCGCCGTCCTGTTGATCTTCGGGGCCGCCTACGGCGGAATCAACGTCGCCTTCAACAGCGCCGCCGTGGACCTGGTCGCCGCCCTGCGCCGACCCGTCATGCCCAGCTTCCACGCGGCCTTCAGCCTCGGCGGCATGGTCGGCGCGGGCCTCGGCGGGCTGGTCGCCGGGAGCCTCTCGCCGGCCCGGCATCTGCTGTCCCTCGCCGTCATCGGGCTGCTGGTGACGGCCGTGGCGGGACGTACGCTGCTGCGCCACGAGCCGCCGACGGCCGCGAGCCCCGGACGCCCCGCGAAGGACACCCCGCGCCGCCTGGATTCCAGGACGCGCGGACTGGTGATCGTCTTCGGCCTGATCGCCCTGTGCACGGCCTACGGCGAGGGCGCCATGGCCGACTGGGGCGCCCTGCACCTCGAACAGGACCTGGACGCCACACCCGGCGTCGCCGCCATCGGCTACTCCTGCTTCGCCCTGGCCATGACCATCGGCCGGCTCTCCGGTACGGCCCTCCTCGAACGGCTCGGCCACGGCCGTACCGTCGTCGCGGGCGGCGCCACCGCGGTGGCCGGGATGCTCCTCGGCTCGCTCGCGCCCTCCCTGTGGGCGGCGCTGCTCGGATTCGCGGTGACCGGGCTCGGTCTCGCCAACCTCTTCCCCGTCGCCGTCGAGCGCGCGGGCGCCCTCGCAGGACCGAGCGGAGTCGCGACCGCCTCCACCCTGGGCTACGGCGGCATGCTCCTCGGACCGCCCGCCATCGGCTTCATGGCGGACTGGTTCTCCCTGCCCGTCGCCCTCACCAGCGTCGCCGTACTGGCGGCGATCGCCACGCTCATCGGCGTCGCGACCCTGCGTACGACGCCCAACTGACCGAGCTCGTACGCCCGCCCCGGACCCGGACCCGGCCGTTGTCCGGCCCACGCCCCGGCCCCATGATGACCGGATGGCACGCCTTCACGACCTCGTTTTCGACTGTGCCCACCCGGCCGCGACGGCCCGCTTCTGGGCCGCCGCCCTCGACGGTTGCGACGTCGCCCCGTACGACGACGCCGAGCCGGCGCGGCTGCGCGCGCAAGGCATCTCGGGCCCGGAGGACGATCCGACCGTGCTCGTCGCACCCCGTGGCGGCGGCCCTCGGCTGTGGTGTCAGCTCGTCCCGGAGCCCAAGCGCGTGAAGAACCGCCTCCACCTGGACCTGGTCTCCACCGACCCGGAGGCCGAGCTCGACCGGCTCACCTCCCTCGGCGCGACGGTCAAGGACCGCCACGAGGACCACTGGGTGCTGGCCGACCCCGAGGGCAACGAGTTCTGCCTGTTTCCCAGCCCGTCCTGAACGCCCCTCAGACCCGCGCAAGCTCCGCCGCTCCGAACGACACGTCGAAGCGGTCGCACCAGATGCTGACGCTGCTGTAGCGGGACAGATCGACGTCCTGCGGCACCACGTAGTTCTGGCTGCCCTTGTTGCCCTTGAGCTTGCCGAGGCTGATGTGCGCGCCGTCGTCGAAGACGCGCCAGCCGGCCGTGCCCTCCTTCACGGGCGCGTCCGTCAGCAGCACGCGCAGGTCCGGCCCGTTGCTGGTCTCCAGCTTCTCCAGGCGCACGACATGGGAGCCGTCGGCCAGCCGTACGAGCTTCACCGTGCCCGACGTCGCGTGCTCATGGCTGATCAGCTCACCGCCGGCCAGCGTCTCGGGGCCGGGCGCCGAAGAGGCCGCCCCCGCCGGGGAGGTAGCCCCCGCCGGGGTCTGCGCCGCCGCGGGCAGGGCCTCCTCCACGGTCCGGTCCTGCCACAGCTTCCACGGCTGGAACCAGTACAGACCGAAGCCGCCCACGGCCACGGTCAGCACCAGGACCCCGATGCCCCACGGCCCGAACAGCTTTCTCCGCACCCGTCCCATAACCGCCCCGCTTCCCGAGAGTCGTCCGTCGACCGTCCGTCGACGTCCATTCAACGGAATTCGAGGCCCGCCGTGCATACCGAGGGTGATGACGAAAGCCTTACGTCCCGCCGTCCCGCCGTCCTGATGCACGGCCGCCAGGACGGCCGGCGCCCCGTCCGGCACACTCACCCCATGGAGACCGCCGACTTCGTCCGAACCCTGGACCGCGAAGGTCAGCTGCTGGCAGCGGCAGCCGAGGAGGCCGGGTCCGAGGCCGAGGTGCCGACCTGTCCGGACTGGCAGGTGCGGGATCTGCTGCGGCACACCGGCATGGTGCACCGCTGGGCGGCGGCGTTCGTGGCCGAGGGCCACACCTCCGCGCGCCCCGACGGCGGCCTGCCCGACCTCGACGGAGCCGCGCTGCTCGCCTGGTTCCGGGAGGGGCACCGCCATCTGGTCGGCACACTGGCCGGCGCCCCGGCCGACGTGCAGTGCTGGCAGTTCCTGCCCGCTCCGTCGCCCCTCGCGTTCTGGGCCCGCAGACAGGCGCACGAGACGACCGTGCACCGCTTCGACGCGCAGACGGCACGCGGCGGCACCCCGAGCGGGATCGACCCCGACTTCGCGGCGGACGGCATCGACGAGTTGCTGCTGGCCTTCCACGCCCGGCGCAGGAGCCGGGTCCGCAGCGCCGAACCCCGGGTGCTGCGGGTGCGGGCGACGGACGCGGACGGCGCGGTGTGGACCGTACGGCTGTCGCAGGAACCGCCGGTGGCCGTGCGCGGCGATGCCGCAGGGGCCGACTGCGAGATCTCCGGTCGGGTCGCACAGCTGTATGTGGCGCTGTGGAACCGGCTGCCCTTCCCGCACGTGACCGGCGACGCCGCCGTCGCCACGCTGTGGCGGGAGAACTCGGCCGTCACCTGGAGCTGAACGGCGTCACCGCGCGCCTCGACCCGGGCCGCACGCCCGTCAGTTCGCCAGCATCCTCGTCAGCACCGCTCGCTGTACCGGCAGCACGTTGCCGTGCAGCGTGCGCCCCTTCGCCGTGAGCGCCACCCGCACACCCCGCCGGTCCTCCGCGCACATGCCGCGCTCGACGAGTCCGTCCTTCTCCAGCCGGGCGATCAGCCGCGACAGGGCACTCTGGCTCAGATGGACGCGCTCGGAGATCTCCTGGACGCGGTACGAACAGGCGCCGTCCGCCAGCACGTCCAGGACCTCGAAGTCACTGGCGCACAGGCCGTGTTGGTGCAGCGCACGGTCGAGTTCGCACTGGGTACGCGCATGCAGCGCCAGGATGTCCCGCCACTGGTCCACGAGCGCCCGCTCGGCCTTCGTCGCCGCCATGGCCGCACCGTAGCAGAAATCGCGTTTTGTTGCACTGGAATTAAATGCGCTTGCATTCGTTGCATGCGCATGTAGTGTTCCGGCCATGACCTCTCCGCTCATCTCCCCCGCGTCCGACGGACGTTGGACCCCGCGGCTGTGGGGCACCTTGCTGGTGCTGTGCGCCGCGATGTTCCTGGACGCACTCGACGTGTCGATGGTCGGCGTCGCCCTGCCGTCCATCGGCGCCGACCTGGGCCTGTCCACCTCGACCCTGCAATGGATAGTCAGCGGCTACATCCTCGGCTACGGCGGTCTGCTCCTCCTCGGCGGACGGGCCGCCGACCTGCTGGGCCGACGCCAGGTCTTCCTGGTGGCCCTCGCCGTCTTCGCACTCGCCTCACTGCTCGGCGGGCTCGTCGACTCCGGCCCGCTGCTGATCGCAAGCCGCTTCATCAAGGGCCTGGCCGCCGCCTTCACCGCACCTGCCGGCCTGTCCATCATCACCACGACGTTCGCCGAGGGCCCCGTGCGCAACCGGGCACTGGCGATCTACACCACCTGCGGTGCCACCGGCTACTCGATGGGGCTGGTCTTCTCCGGCCTGCTCACCGAGGCCAGTTGGCGCCTGACCATGCTGCTCCCGGCGCCCGTCGCACTGATCGCCCTGGCCGTCGGCCTGAAGCTGCTGCCGCGCACCGAGCGCGAGAAGACCACCGGCGGCTACGACATCCCGGGTGCCGTCCTCGGTACCGCCTCGATGCTGCTGCTCGTCTTCACCGTCGTCGAAGCGCCGGAAGCGGGCTGGGGCTCGGCGCGCACGGTCCTGTCCTTCGTCGCCGTCGTCGTCCTGCTGACGGCCTTCGTCCGCGTCGAGCGGCGCAGCCCGAGCCCGCTGATCCGGCTCGGCGTCCTGCGCTCCGGGGCCCAAGTACGCGCTCAGCTGGGCGCGTTGACGTTCGTCGGCAGCTACATCGGCTTCCAGTTCCTGGTCACGCTCTACATGCAGGAGCTGCTCGGCTGGTCGGCGCTGCACACGGCACTGGCGTTCCTGCCGGCGGGCGCGCTCGTGGCGCTGTCGGCGACGAAGGTCGGTGCGATCATCGACCGGTTCGGCACGGCACGGCTGATCGCGATCGGCTTCGCCCTGATGGTCGCCGGCTATGTCCTGTTCCTGCGCATCGACCTCGACCCGGTCTACGCGGCGGTGATCCTGCCCACCATGCTGCTGGTCGGCTCGGCCTTCGCGCTGACCTTCCCCTCGCTGAACGTCCAGGCCACGAACGGCGTCGACGAACACGAGCAGGGCATGGTCTCGGGCCTGCTCAACACCTCGGTCCAGGTGGGCGGCGCGCTCTTCCTGGCCGTCGTGACGGCGGTGCTGACCGCGAACACGCCCGAGGAGTCCGCCTCCCCGCAGGCCCACCTCGACAGCTACATGCCGGCGCTGGTCGTGATCACGGGCATCGCGGTCGCGGGTCTGCTGATCGCCCTCACCGGACTGCGCACGCGCCGTGGGCAGCGGACCGTCGTGGTCGCCAGGTCCACGTCCCCGGAGGCGGAACGTGTCACCGTACGCGACTAGGGATCCCGTGAGGATCACGTGCCGGAGGACCACACACCGAACCACACCTCGGCGCCGTACTCCTCGAACCGCTCCGCCTCGGTGAACCCCAGCTTGGCCGCGAGGCGCATTGCGCGGTCGTTGGCGGTCCGGGTGCAGAGCACGACCGGCTCGCCGGGAAGCGCTCCGGCGAACCAGGCGAGTGCCGCCGAGCACGCCTCCGCGGCGTACCCGAAGCCCCACGCCTCCGGCAGGAACAGGTAGCCGAGTTCGGCCTCTTCGGCCTCCGGAAGGACATGCCCCGGCCGCTCTGCGTCGCGCCGATCGAGCGTGATCATGCCGATCATGGCTCCGTCGAGATCGATCACGAACAGGCCGGGGCGCCGCCCGGGCACCTCGGGCACCGCGCGTTCGAGCTCGTCACGCGGTCGAGGGCCACCGACGTAGGTGCCCACCTCCGGCGAGGCGAACAGCTCGATGAACGCCGCGCGGTCCCGGGCCTCGGACGCGCGGAGCACGAGCCGCTCGGTCCTGATCGGGGCAGGTGGCCAGGCCACCGGTCCTAGCTCAGTCATGGCGGGCAACGTATCGCACGCCCGTGAGGGTGCTCCGGGAGAGACGGTCGAGCAAAGCCACCTGGCCTCCTCGTCGTGCCCCCGGCGGCACCCGCTTGCTCCGCCGGGCGCACGCCTGCGAAACTTCCTGTATGGCCATGTACGGGGGACAGCGCAGTCAGGCCGAGCGGGACGCGATCACCGTCGAGATCGGATACGCCCTGTGCAGTGCGGCGTTCGCGGCGGCCCTGCTGTTCGGGGCCGTGGCCGGACCGGCGTTCGCCTTCGACGTGTCGGCCGGGACGCGCGGCACACTCGTCGCGGCGGGGGCGACTTCGGCCGCGGTGCTGTTCGTCGCCCGTGTCGTCAGCGTGCTGGTCCGCTTCGGGCAGCGGAAGGCCGCCGGAGGCGGAGCCGGTCAGCCCAGCCAGCCAGGCCGTACCAACCCGGACTCGTAGGCCAGCACCACGAGTTGGGCCCGGTCGCGGGCGCCGAGCTTCACCATCGTGCGGCTGACGTGGGTCTTCGCGGTGAGCGGGCTGACCACCAGGCGCCGGGCGATCTCCTCGTTGGACAGTCCGATGCCGACCAGCGCCATCACCTCCCGCTCGCGCTCGGTGAGTTCGGCGAGGGCGTCGGCGGCAGCGGGCTCCTTGGAGCGGGCGGCGAACTCGGCGATGAGGCGGCGGGTCACTCCCGGCGACAGCAGCGCGTCGCCCTCGACCACCGCCCTTACGGCGCGCAGGAGTTCGTCGGGCTCGGTGTCCTTGACCAGGAAGCCTGAGGCGCCCGAGCGGATGGCCTCGAAGACGTACTCGTCGAGTTCGAAGGTGGTGAGCATGACCACCTTGACGCCCGTGAGGTCGCCGTCGTCGGTGACCCGGCGGGTCGCGGCGAGGCCGTCGAGGAGCGGCATGCGGATGTCCATCAGGACGACGTCGGGCCGCAGTTCGCGCACCTTGCGCACCGCCTCCTCGCCGTCGGAGGCCTCTCCCGCCACCTCGATGTCGGGCTGTGCGTCGAGCAGCGCGCGGAAGCCGGCCCGCACCAGTGACTGGTCGTCGGCGAGCAGTACGCGGATCACCGGTCCTCCTTGACGTGGTTGCTCGGTTCGCCGGCGGGAGCGTTCAACGGCAGTACGGCCAGCACCCGGAACCCGCCGTCGGCACGCGGGCCCGCCTCGATCGTGCCACCGAGGGCGGCCGCCCGCTCCCGCATTCCGGCGAGTCCGTTGCCGCTGCCGCCCGCGTCGGTGCCGGTCGCGGGACCGTCGTCGTCGATGCGCAGCCGTAGCGTCGTCCTGTCGGAGGGGTCGAGACGCACGCGTGCGTGCCGTGATTCCGAGTGGCGTACGACGTTGGTGAGGGCTTCCTGGATGATCCGGAAGGCGGCGAGGTCCGTGCCGGGTGCCAGGCGGGGCGGCTCGCCCTCGACCTCGACGGTGAGGCCCGCGCTCGCTGCCTGCTCCACGAGTTCCGGCAGCCGGTCGAGGCCGGGGGCCGGGGCACGGGGCGCGTCGCCGGGGGTGCGCAGGGTGTCGAGGACCTGGCGGACCTCGCCGAGCGCCTCCTTGCTCTTGTCCTTGATGGTGGTGAGGGCCGAACGCGCCTGCTCGGGGTCGGTGTCGAGGAGGGCGAGCCCCACGCCCGCCTGCACATTGATCACGGAGATGCTGTGCGCGAGGACGTCGTGCAGTTCGCGGGCGATCCGCAGCCGCTCCTCGTCGGCACGCCGCCGCGCCGCCTGCGCCCGTTCGGCGCGTTCCCGCACCCACTGCTCGCGTCGCGTTCTGGCCAGCTCCGACACCGCCACGATCGCCGCCACCCAGGCGGCGATCACGCCCTCCTGCCCCCAGGGGGCGGCCGTGTCACCGGAGGGCGGCAGCCACTGGTACAGCCAGTGGGCGACCAGGGCGTGCCCGATCCACAACACCCCGACCGCCGCCCACGCGGCCTTGCGGTGTCCGGTGACGATGGCGTTGAAGCAGGCCACGGCGACGGCCAGGAAGACCGGGCCGTACGGGTATCCGGCGCCGAGATAGAGCGTGGCGGCGACCGCCGTCCCGAAGACCACGGCCACCGGGTACCGCTTGCGCCACAGCAGCAGGGCGGACGCCACGAACAGCAGGATGCGCGCAAAGGGGTCGAGCGGGGCCCGGTCGTCCAGCTGCCCCTCGGCCGCGAAGTTCGAGCCGGCCATCACGAAGACCGTGATCAGCAGCGTGGATCGCCAGGGCCAGCGATGGGCGTGCTCCTCGTCCTCCCAGCGGTTCCACCACGGCGGCCCCTGCCGCCACCACATCGGCGGACCGCCGCCCCGGCGTACCTGCTGCTCATCCATGTCCGCCACGCTAGACGCGATGGCCGCCGGGCGGCGTCACCCCGGCGTGGTGATCACGGATACTCCCCGCGGAGTACGCCCTCTCCTCCCCCTCGGCGGCTCACGCCAGGCCGACGTTTTGGGCGAGCCGGCCCACCGCGTGCCGGAAGAACGTCTCGCGGTCCTCCACGACCCGGTGGAACTGCCCGAACAGCTCGAACCCGACGAGCCCGAACAGCTGGGCCCAGGCTGCGATCAGGGCCGCGACCGTCGCCGGGGGGAGGTCAGGGGCCAGGTCGGCAGCCATGCGCTCGGCCTCGGGGCGCAGCTCGGCGGACAGGGGCGGTTCAGTGAGGCCGGAGTCCTGGTGGGCGTCGCGGACGATGCCGATGAAGAGGAGGCCGACGCGGGAGGCGGGCGGGACCGTGGTGTCGGGCGCCGTGTAGCCGGGCACGGGCGAGCCGTAGATCAGCGCGTACTCGTGCGGATGCCGCAGCGCCCAGTCGCGTACCGCCTCCGCGACCGCCGTCCAACGCCCGACGGGCCCGGCGTCGGCGGCCTTGCCGTGCGCCCCCTCCGCGCACTCGCCGAGGGAGTCGTAGGCGTCGATGATGAGAGCGGTCAGCAGGTCGTCCCGGCTGGGGAAGTACCGGTAGAGCGCGGAGGAGACCATGCCGAGTTCGCGGGCGACGGCGCGCAACGAAAGCTTCGCGGCGCCCTCGGCCGCGAGCTGTCTGCGCGCCTCGTCCTTGATGGCCGCCGTGACTTCCAGCCTGGCCCGGGCACGTGCGCCCTGTGTGGTGCTGCTCATGTGAGCCAGTCTCCCATGGAACACGGAGCAGTGCACATATTCGAGAGCACTGCTCTTGCTCTGGATCGGCAATCTCGTGCACACTGCTCTCAAGCGAGAGCGCTGCTCTCGCTAATCCAGATCACTCTCCAGGCCACCCTGCAGATCACACTCCGGGAGTCACCATGTCGTCGCCGTACTACGTCAAGGGCAGCCCGCTGAACGTCCGCTTCAACAGCGTCGTCGGCTGGCTGGCCCGGCACGGGTTCAGCATCGCGGGCACGGCGGAGATGTCCGTGCGCGGGCGCAAGAGCGGCACGATGCAGCGCATCCCGGTCAACCCGCACACGTACGAGGGCACGCAGTACCTCGTCTCGGCCCGCGGCCACTCCCAGTGGGTACGCAACATGCGCGCCGCCGGCGGCGGGGAACTGCGCGTGGGGCGCAAGCTGCGCCAGTTCTCCGCGGTGGAGATTCCCGACGAGATGAAGCTCCCGATCCTGCGGACCTACCTGGAGAAGTGGGGCTGGGAGGTCAACCAGTACTTCGACGGGGTCACCGCGAAGTCCTCCGACGCGGAGATCATCGCAGCCGCCCCGGACCATCCCGTCTTCCGGATCGCCGTCGAGAAGTGACCCGCCGAGTGACCCGCGAGTCACCCGGATCGTCGTCAGGAAGTGGCCTCGTCGGCCGCCGTAGCCGGCGCCGCAGACTCAGTCGCGTCCGGCGCCTGACGGTTGTCCAGCACGGTCAGCGCGCGCTGGGCCATGGGGTGGCTACGGACCATCTCACCCAGTGACGTGGCACCGCGGGTGATGTCCATGAACGCCTTCCAGGCCGGCCGGAAACCGGTCAGCGCCATGTGGAAGAGCCCGGGACGGCGCTCGAACGCCGTCAGCAGCCGCTTGCCGACGCTCATCTCGACGCCGAGTCCCGCCTTGATCGCGAAGGCGTAGTTCAGGGCCTGGCGCCGGGTGTCCACCGCGTCGTGCGCCTCGGAGATCCGCACCGCCCACTCCCCCGCGAGCCGCCCCGACCGCAGCGCGAACGAGATTCCCTCGCGCGTCCACGGCTCCAGCAGGCCCGCCGCGTCACCACACACCAGCACCCGCCCGCGTGACAGCGGCGAGTCGTCGGCGCGGCAACGCGTCAAGTGGCCCGAGGAGATGCTCGGTTCGAACCCGGCGAGCCCGAGCCGTCCGATGAACTCCTCCAAATACCGCTTGGTCGCGGCGCCTTCACCGCGCGCCGAGATCACCCCGACCGTGAGCGTGTCGCCCTTGGGGAACACCCAGCCGTAACTGCCGGGAATCGGCCCCCAGTCGATGAGCACCCTCCCCTGCCAGTCCTCGGCGACCGTCTCCGGCACCGGGATCTCCGCCTCCAGGCCGAGGTCCACCTGGTCCAGCTTCACCCCGACGTGGGCTCCTATCCGGCTGGCGCTGCCGTCCGCGCCGACGACGGCCCGCGCGAGCAGCGTCTCGCCGCCCTGCAGGACCACGGCGACGCTGCGCCGGTCCGGCACGGCCGAGCCGTGCTGCTCGACGCGCTGCACGGTCACACCCGTACGCACCTCGGCGCCCGCCTTCTGCGCGTGCTCGACCAGTTGCTGGTCGAACTCGGGCCGGTTGATCAGCCCGAACAGCATGTGCTTGGAGCGACGGGTGCGGGTGAAGCGGCCGTTGTTGGAGAACGTGACCGCGTGCACCCGGTCGCGGAAGGGCAGCTCGAAGCCGGGTGGGAGTGAGTCGCGCGAGGGGCCGATGATGCCGCCGCCGCATGTCTTGTAGCGCGGCAGATCCGCTTTCTCCAGCACCAGCACGCTCCGCCCGGCGACGGCCGCCGCATACGCGGCCGAGGCCCCCGCGGGTCCCGCGCCCACCACGACGACGTCCCACACCTGCTGCACGTCGTCCGCCGAAGAGTTCTCGCTGCTCACGATGGTCTACTGCTCCCGATCAAGCCGCCTACGCCTGCTGTCCCCCGCATCCTACGGCGGGCGTCGTCGCAGGCCGCTGTGGGAGGATCACAGCACTCACTGGTACAACGTCGCACCCACAAGGAGCGTGCCCATGTCGTCGAATCCGGTCGCCGAGACCGTCGCCTCGCTGATGCCAAGGGCGAAGGCGGAGCTCACCGAACTGGTGGCATTCAAGTCGGTGGCGGACTTCGACCAGTTCCCGAAGAGCGAGAGCGAGGGCGCCGCCCGCTGGGTCGCCGACGCCCTGCGCGCGGAGGGCTTCGAGGAGGTGGCCCTGCTGGACACCCCCGACGGCACGCAGTCGGTGTACGGCCACCTGCCCGGCCCCGCGGGCGCGAAGACGGTCCTGCTGTACGCCCACTACGACGTGCAGCCCCCGCTGGACGAGGCCGCCTGGCACACCCCGCCGTTCGAGCTGACCGAGCGCGACGGCCGCTGGTACGGGCGCGGCGCCGCCGACTGCAAGGGCGGCCTGATCATGCACCTGCTGGCGCTGCGCGCGCTCAAGGCGGACGGCGGCGTGCCGGTGCACGTGAAGGTGATCGCCGAGGGCTCGGAGGAGATGGGCACGGGCGGTCTGGAGCGGTACGCCGAGGCGCACCCCGACCTGCTGGCGGCCGACACCATCGTGATCGGCGACGCCGGCAACTTCCGCGTCGGACTGCCGACGGTCACCTCGACGCTGCGCGGCATGACCCTCATGCGCGTGCAGATCGACACGCTCGAAGGCAACCTGCACTCCGGCCAGTTCGGCGGCGCCGCTCCGGACGCGCTCGGCGCGCTGATCCGCGTCCTGGACTCGCTGCGCGCCGAGGACGGTTCGACGACGGTGGACGGGCTGACCGACGAGTCGGCGTGGCAGGGGCTGCAGTACGAGGAGGCGCAGTTCCGCAAGGACGCCAAGGTCCTCGACGGCGTCGAGCTGATCGGCTCCGGCACGGTCGCCGACCGGATCTGGTCACGCCCCGCCGTCACCGTCCTCGGCATCGACTGCCCGCCTGTCGTCGGCGCCACCCCGTCCGTGCAGGCGAGCGCCCGGGCGCTGATCAGCCTGCGGGTGCCGCCGGGCGTGGACGCCGCCGGGGCGACCAAGCTGCTCCAGGCCCACCTGGAGACGCACACGCCGTGGGGTGCCCGGGTGCGCACCGAGCAGATAGGCCAGGGCCAGGCGTTCCGCGCCGACACGAGCAGCCCGGCGTACCAGGCCATGGCGGACGCGATGGCGGTGGCGTACCCGGGCCAGGAGATGCAGTACGCCGGCCAGGGCGGCTCGATCCCGCTGTGCAACACCCTCGCCTCCCTCTACCCGCACGCGGAGATCCTCCTCATCGGCCTGAGCGAGCCGGAGGCCCAGATCCACGCCGTGAACGAGAGCGTGTCCCCGGAGGAACTGGAGCGCCTGTCGGTCGCCGAGGCCCTGTTCCTGCGCAACTACGCGGCAAGCTGAGGCACTTGCGCTGAGGATGGGTCCATGACCCGCACCGAGCGCCTCACCGCCCACACCGACGTCGCCACGTCCCTGGGGCTGCTCTCCGACCACGAGCTCGCGGACCTCGTGGCGGAGGGGACGCCGCTCGGCACAGGAATCGGCGGACGGCAGACGCTGATCGAGGTCGACGGCAGACGCGTGTTCGTGAAGCGAGTCCCGCTCACCGACGTCGAGCTGCGGCCGGAGAACGCTCGCTCCACGGCGAACGTCCTGGACCTGCCGGCCTACTTCCACTACGGCATCGGCAGTCCGGGCTTCGGCGCCTGGCGCGAACTCGCCGTGCACACGATGACCACGAACTGGGTGCTGGCCGACCGGTTCACGTGCTTCCCGCTGACCCACCACTGGCGGATCCTGCCACAGCCGCCGCAGCCCCTCCCCGCCGAACTGGCCGACGTGGAGCGGGCCGTCGCCTACTGGGGCGGCGGCCCGCAGGTGCGCGAGCGCATCGAGGGACTACGGACGGCGACCACGTGCTTGGCGCTCTTCCTGGAGTACGTTCCGCACACCCTGCACGACTGGCTGGATGCCCGGCTGCGCACGGACGAGGCCGATACCGCGTGCGCCTTCGTGGAAAAGGAACTCACAGCCCTCACGGACTTTCTCCACGAGGCCCGGCTGCTGCACTTCGACGCCCACTTCCAGAACATCCTCACCGACGGGCGCCGGCTCTACCTCGCCGACTACGGCCTCGCTCTCTCCGCCCGCTTCCGCCTCACCCCGCAGGAGCGCGACTTCTTCGCGCGGCACCGGCACTACGACCGCGTCCACACCGCCTTCCACCTGGTGAACTGGCTCGCGACCGCCCTGTACCGCCATGGCCGGGACGACCGCGAGACCTTCGTTCGTGCCTGCGCCGAGGGCCTCAGGCCCCAGGGGATCCCGCGGGTCGCCGCCGGCATCATCGAGCGGTTTGCGCCGCTCGCCGTCGTCATGGGTGACTTCGCCCGGCGGCTCCAGAACGAGAGCCGGCGGACGCCGTACCCGCACGAAGCGCTGGAGCTCGCTCAGGAAGGCGCCGGCATGCCCGCCTCCAGATAGAGCGCGGCCCCGCGTTCGCGCGCCCGAAGCGCCCAGCGCAGCCGCTCGTACCGCACCGGCGGCAGCAGATCGGCCGCCTCCGCCTCGGTCACGAAGCGCCAGTCGCGCAGTTCGGGCCCGGGCAGCAGGAGCTGTTCGGCCTCCGCCGAGTCCAGGCGCCCGCCGTCGAAGAGGAGGCGCAGCCCTCCGTATCCGGGGGGCGAGGGCCGCTCCCAGTCGACGACGAGGAGGCGCGGCACGTCCTCCAGCCGTATCCCCGTCTCCTCGGCGACCTCGCGTATGCCCGCGCGCGCGGGCGCCTCGCCGGGTTCCACGACGCCACCTGGGAACTCCCAGCCGGCCTTGTAGGTGGGGTCGACCAGCAGCACGCGGTCCTCCTCGTCGAAGAGCAGGACACCCGAAGCGAGGGTCTCGGCGGTGGGCTCGGGCGTCTGCACGATGTCGCAGGCGGGGACCGAACCGCTGCCGACGGCCTCGGCGATACGGACGGCGGTCTCGTACGGGGTCAGGCCGCCGTTGTCGACGGGATACGCGTCGGTGGTGAGCCAGGAAGCGAGTGCGGCGCGATACGGCTCCATGCGGTCGTACGACCACTGCCGGACCCGTATCTCGCCGTCGGGCAGGTCGGACGGGACCTCCCGCCCCGCTATTCGCTCCCGCAGGATCGTTTCCGCCGGGGCGAGGAGCACATGCTGAACGGTGATACGGCGGGCGGCGAGGCCACCGAAGATCTCGTCGCGGTACTCCTGGCGCAGCAGCGTCATGGGTATCACGAGGGTCCCGCCGAGCTCGGCGAGCAGCGCGGCCGCCGTGTCGATCACGAGACGTCGCCAGATCGGCAGGTCCTGGAAGTCACCGACCTCGGTGAGGTGTTTGGGCGGGAGCAGGTGAGTGAGTGCTCCGCCGATGACCTCGGGGTCGAAGAGCGTGCTGTTCGGGATCAGCTCGATCAGTTCCCGTGCGGTGGTGGTCTTCCCCGCACCGAACGCACCGTTGATCCAAACGATCACGTTTCCCCCTCTTCTGTTGGCCCCCTGTGGCTTGCCCGCTCCACCCTGCCACGGAAACCAGCTCCCGTAGAGAGCGCATGACAACGGCGCCGGAGCCCCGCGGATTCGGGGGCTCCGGTGCCGTGCGGTCGTGCTGGTGGGCTCGTCAGCCCTTCTTGCCGTTCTTGGTCTTCCCGTGCGGGGCGTCGTTCACGGCCCGGTCCGTCTCCCGGTTGATGGCCCGGCCGACGGTGTCCAGGGCGTCGTCCACGTTCACGCCGGCGACCTTCGTCTGAGCGCCGCTGACCGGGATCCCGGCGGCGGGCAACCCGGTGGCGGGCGAACCACCACCGGTGGCGGGGGTCTCGGCGGCGTGTGACGGGGTGACCGCCGCGACGACGAATCCGGTGGCCAGGGAGGCGATGGCGAGCATGCTGCGCTTCTTCATGGCCGGTTCAACTGTGGAACGGGCCGGGAGTCACGCTCGCCTTCGCGCGATCAGGTCAGCGACGGAACTCCGGCTCCGGTCCGGCCCCGGTCGTGCCGGCGCTGCCGCACGCGCCGTACGAGATCGTCGGCCGCTTCCGGCCAGCGGGCGTACTCGAAGGCGAACCCCGCGTCGAGCAGCCGGCCGGGGACGACGCGGCGGCTCTTGAGCAGCAGCTCGGTGTCCGAGCGCAGTGCGAACGCACCGATCTCCGCCATCCACCTCGTCGCGGGCAGGCCCACGGGGACGCGCGACGCGGCGCGAAGGCCCCGCATGAACGCGCGTTGCGGGAGCGGTTCGGGGGCGGCGATGTTCACCGGCCCGACGACGTCCTCCCGCTCGATCAGGAACTCGACCGCGCGGACGAAGTCGCGATCGTGGATCCAGGAGATGTACTGGCCGCCGCCCGCGACAGGGCCGCCGAGGCCCAGCCGCGCGAGCCGCAACAGGATGTCCAGGACCCCGCCGCGATCGGGGCTCATCACCATGGCGGAGCGCAGGGCGACCTTCCGGGTGTGCGGCGTGTCGGCCTCTTCCTGCGCCCGCTCCCAGGACCTGGCGATGTCGATGCTGTAGGCCCAGTAGTCCGGCACATCGGGCTCGCTGCCGCCGACGATGCCCGTCGCCTCGTCGTTGGACGCGTCGAAGCGGTGGGCGTAGATGGTGGCCGTGCTCATCTGCAGCCAGACCCGCGGCGGCCGGACCGCGCTCGCGATCGCCTCGCCGACCACCTGGGTGGAGTGCACCCGCGAATCCATCATGGCCTGCAAATTGGGCCCGGTGTAGCGGCAGCTGACACTGCGCCCCGCCAGGTTGATCACGACGTCGCTGCCGTCGACCGCCGCGGCCCACGGCCCCAGGGTCTCGCCGTCCCAGTGCACCTCGCCGTCGCGCGTGGGCCGCCTCGTCAGGACGACGACCTCGTGGCCCGCACTGCTCAGCGCACGGTTCAGGACCGCACCCACCTGCCCGGTTCCCCCGGGAATCACGATCTTCATCGGCTCCCCCTCTCGTGTGGGGCCGACCTTACCCCAGAACGTTGAACATGTTCAAAAACTCTCTTCGGGTCACCATTCCGTCCTCCGACGACTTCCAACACAGTCCGACAGGTTCTACCGTGAACGCACTATGACGCGTACATGCCGTCATCCGTCTTCGCAGGTACGGAGGAACGTAACGGTGCGTAACCTTCACACCCGCACAACCCGCACCAGAGTGGTCGGAGCACTCGCCGCAGGCCTGCTCTGCGCTGCGGGACTGGCCGCCCCCGCTGCCGCAGCCCCCGCGGCCGCCACCTCTCCCGTGGCTCCCGCCCCGGCGGAGGGCCTCGCCCTCACCCCGCCCATGGGCTTCAACAACTGGAACTCCACGCACTGCCGTGCCGAGTTCAACGAGGCCATGGTCAAGGGAATCGCGGACATCTTCGTCGAGAAGGGCCTCAAGGACGCCGGATACGAGTACGTCAACCTGGACGACTGCTGGGCCCTGCCCTCCAGGGACGCGAACGGCAAGCTCGTACCCGACCCTGTCCGCTTCCCGAACGGGATCAAGGCGGTCGCGGACTACGTCCACTCCAAGGGCCTGAGAATGGGCATCTACACCAGCGCGGGCACGAAGACCTGCAACACCGCCGGCTTCCCGGGCGCCCTCGGCCATGAGTACAGCGACGCCCAGCAGTTCGCGGACTGGGGCGTGGACTACCTCAAGTACGACAACTGCAACAACCAGGGCGTGGACGCCAAGCTGCGCTACACGACCATGCGCGACGCGCTCCGCGCCACGGGCCGCCCCATCGTCTACAGCATCTGCGAGTGGGGCGAGAACAAGCCCTGGGAGTGGGCCGCCGACGTCGGTCAGCTGTGGCGCACGACCGGCGACATCAGCGACAACTGGGGCTCGATGCTGTCGATCCTCAAACAGAACCTGCCGCTCGCGCCGCACGCCGGTCCCGGCCGCTGGAACGACCCCGACATGCTGGAGGTCGGCAACGGCGGCATGACGGACACCGAGTACCGCTCGCACTTCTCGATGTGGGCGATCATGGCCGCGCCGCTCCTGATCGGCTCCGACCTGCGCTCGGCCGGCGAGGAGACCTTCGAGATCCTCGGCAACCGCGAGGTCATCGCGGTCGACCAGGACCCGCTGGGCAAGCAGGGCACGGTGGTCTCCTCGCAGAGCGGGCGCTGGGTCGTCGCCAAGGAGATGCGGGACGGCAGCCGCGCGGTGGCACTCTTCAACGAGTCAGGGACCGCGCAGCGCATCACCACGAGCGCCGACGCGGTCGGCCTGCCCGCCGCCGACGCCTACGCGCTGCGCGACCTGTGGCAGCACCGGAGCTACAACACCGCGGGCACGATCTCCGCGACCGTCCCCGCGCACGGCACCGTCCTGCTGCGCGTCGCCGCCGATCCCAAGTCGGTGCAGCACCCGCCCGCCGTCGAACTCGGCCTTAACGGCAGCCCGCTGGTCGAGGCGGGCAAGAAGGCATCCCTCACGTCGACGGTCACCGACCTCGGACGTACGACGGCCAAGCGCGTGTCCGTCTCGCTGACCGGCCCCTCGGGGTGGTCCGTCAAGGCGACGTCACCGACCACCTCGCCCGCCCTCTCCACAGGCCGCTCCCTGCGCACCAAGTGGGCGGTCACCGCACCGCAGGGGACGCCGCCGGGGTCGTACGGCCTCGCTCTCAGGGCGAGTTACCGCTCCCCCTCCGGTGTCCGCGTCGACAGCGCGCTGCCGCTGACCGCGACGGTGGTGGCGGCGCCGCCCTCGGGGACGTCCGGCCTCGGTGACCTTCCGTGGCTCTCGGCCGCCAACGGATGGGGCCCCGTCGAGCGCAACACCAGCAACGGCGAGAGCGACGCGGGCGACGGGAATCCGATCACCATCGGCGGGGTGGTGTACGGCACGGGGATCGGCGCCCACGCCGACAGCACCGTCGAGTACTACGCCGGGGGCGCCTGCGAGGCCGTTACCGCGCAGGTCGGGGTCGACGACGAGGAGGGCACCGACGGCACCGTCGCCTTCGAGATCTGGGCGGACGGCACCCGGGCCGCCTCGACCGGCGTCCTCACCAACGCGATGCCGGCCCAGGCGCTCACGGCCGATGTGACCGGCTCCCAGGTGATCCGGCTCCTCGTCACCGACGGCGGCGACGGCGTCACCTCGGACCACGGGGACTGGGCGGAGGCGCGACTGACCTGCTGAGCGGTCCGCCCGCCCCCACCCAGTGACTGAACGTTCCTGCCCGCCGGAGTGCTCAGACGCCCGCCGCCGCGCCCGCCTTCCCGGCTAGCGCGGCCGCCGCGGCCCCCACCAGCCCGGCGTCCGTGCCCATCTGGGCCGGGGTGATCGTCAGGCGCTGGACGAAGGACAGCGTGGCGTAGTCGTGCAGGGCCTTGCGGAGCGGGGTGAACAGGACGTCGCCCGCCTTGCCCACTCCGCCGCCGATCACGGCGATGTCGATCTCGACGAGGGTCGCGGTGGCCGCGATACCGGCGGCGAGGGCCTGCGCGGCGCGTTCGAAGGAGGCCACGGCGACCGGGTCCCCGTCCCGCGCGGCGGCGGCCACCGCGGCGGCGGACGTGTCGCCGTCCGGGCCCGGCTGCCAGCCGTTCTCCAGCGCCCGCCGGGCGATGTTGGGACCGCTCGCGATGCGCTCCACGCAGCCGCGCGAACCGCACGGGCACAGATCGCCGTCCAGGTCGACGCTGATGTGACCGATGTGGCCGGCGTTGCCTGTGGGGCCGGGGTGCAGTCGGCCGTTCAGGACCAGGCCGCCGCCGACGCCGGTCGAGACGACCATGCAGAGCGCGTTGTCGTGCCCCCGGGCCGCTCCCTGCCAGTGCTCGGCCGCCGTGATGGCCACGCCGTCGCCGATCAGTTCGACGGGCAGTCCACCGGCCGCCTCGCGGACGCGCCGGACCAGCGGATAGTCGCGCCAGCCGGGCACGTTCACCGGACTCACGGTGCCCGCGGAGGCATCCACCGGTCCCGCGCTGCCGATGCCGAGGGCCGTGGCGCGTCCCCACAGGGGCGACGCGGTGAGTTCGCCGACGACCTCCTCGACGGCCCGCATCACGGTGTCGCCGTCCTCCCGGGCGGGCGTCGCGCGCTGAGCCCGGACCGCGATCTTGCCGTGGCCGTCCACCAGCGCTCCGGCGATCTTGGTGCCGCCGATGTCGAGCGCAGCCACGAGGTCGGTGTGCATCAGTGTCAGTTCTCCCCGTCAACCATTCGGATCTCCCCGTCAACCACGGGAATTGGGCGAGCCGGTCTCGCGGTGGGGGCGCAGGCCGGAGATTGCGGTGGACAGTGTCCCCTGGATCTGACAACGTTGTCCAGGCTCTATGCTCGACGCCACATCCTCATACAAACCCATGGACCGACGCATCCCCATGGACCGACGCATCCGCGCGGACCGCGTGAGCCTCATGGATCGACTCGTCCCGTGGACGACGACAGGACAGGACACCGCATCGTGGCCGAGACCATCCGCCGCTCCGATCGCCATCCGGAGAACCGCTACGGCAACCGTCCGACCATGAAGGACGTCGCGGCGCGTGCCGGAGTCGGTCTCAAGACCGTGTCGCGCGTGGTCAACGGAGAGCCGGGCGTCACCCCGGAGACGGAGCGTCGCGTCCAGGAGGCCATCGACGCCCTTGGCTTCCGCCGCAACGACAGCGCGCGGGTGCTGCGCAAGGGCCGTACGGCGAGCATCGGCCTGGTCCTGGAGGATCTCGCGGACCCCTTCTACGGCCCGCTCAGCCGGGCGGTCGAGGAGGTCGCCCGAGCGCACGGTGCCCTGCTCATCAACGGCTCCAGCGCCGAGGACCCGGACCGCGAGCAGGAACTGGCGCTGGCACTGTGCGCACGGCGGGTGGACGGGCTGGTGATCATTCCGGCCGGTGACGACCACCGGTACATGGAACCCGAGCTCAAGGCGGGCGTCGCCACCGTGTTCGTCGACCGCCCGGCCGGGCAGATCGACGTCGACTGCGTCCTGTCCGACAACCACGGCGGCGCCCGCGACGGGGTCGCGCACCTCATCGCCCACGGGCACCGCAGGATCGGCTTCATCGGCGACATGCCCCGCATCCACACGGCCGCCGAGCGGCTGCGCGGCTACCGGGCCGCCATGGAGGACGCGGGCATACCGGTGGAGGACGCCTGGATGTCCCTGGGCGTCACCGACCCGGTGCGGGTGCGCCGGGCGGCCGAGGAGATGCTCTCCGGCCCCTCCCCCGTCACCGCGATCTTCGCGGGCAACAACCGGGTGACGGTCACCGTGATCCGTGTCCTCGCCGAGCAGGCCCGTCGCGTCGCGCTCGTCGGCTTCGACGACATCGAACTCGCCGATCTGCTGCAGCCCGGCGTCACGGTCGTCGCCCAGGACGCCGCGGCTCTGGGCCGTACCGCCGCCGAGCGGCTGTTCCGGCAGTTGGACGGCACCCTGGTCACCCCGGAACGCATCGAGCTGCCGACGCGACTGATCACCCGCGGCTCGGGCGAGCTGCCACCGGCGGACTGAGCGGCCCATGGACCACAGCATGAGCAGCTCGCGGCCGGTGCGGGACCGAACCCTGGAGGCTCTCGGCCTGGCGGAGGCGCCGCGCGACCATCCACTGCTGTATCCGGGCGCGTGGCCGTCGGACTCCGGACTCCTCGACGGGGACCGCCTGTTGCCGCTGGACCGTCTGGTGTACGACGACCGCGTGCCCGTCCTCGCGGTCGGCTCCAACGCCTGTCCCGGCCAACTGCGGCGCAAGATGGCCGCCTTCGGAATCGTCACTCCCCTGCCGATGGTGAAGGTGCGGGTGACGGGCGTCGAGGTGGGTGTCTCCGCACATGTGAGCCGCATGGGGTACGTGTCCGCGTCGCCCTTCGAAGCACCGGGCCATGTAAGGGAGTTGTTCATCACCTGGCTCGATTCGCAGCAGCTAGCGGTGATCGACACCAGCGAGGGCGTGCCGAAGCCGGACGGCAACTTCGGCCGCGCCTGGCTGCCGGCGCCCGACGTACGGATCGAGACGGCGGACGGCAGCACGCTCCCGGGCGCCTACGTGTACGTCAACCGCCATGGCGTCCTGCACGACGGCTCCGGCGCGCCGCGCACCCACCCCGGCCAACGGCCCATGATCTCGGAACTCCTGCTGGGCTCGGCCCGGTTGCGGGAGCTGTTCGGGGCCGCTCCCGAGGAGTTCTGCGAGCGTGCGCGCGCCGACGCGGGGTTGTGCGACCGGGGGACACGGCTGCTCGTGGAGGAGCGACTGGTGACGGCCTCCGGCCTGGAGAAGTACCTCCGGGTTGACCGGAACTGAGCTCAGCAGACCGGGAGTCCCGGCACCGGCTCGTCGTTGTTGCCACCCTCGAGGTAGACGTCGCTGACGAAGACGTTCGTGTTGCCGCTGTCGTCGTCCGTCTTGGCCCACCAGACGTTGGTCCACTGGCCGGACGTCTCCCGGCGGCCCAGGTTCTGCTGGCAGTAGAAGTAGTTGGTGCCCGCGTTGAGGATGCCGACCTCGGTGCCGGAGGCGGTGTAGGACTTGGCGGTCTTCCAGACCGTGCAGTTGTACTTGCCGCCGCCGATGGCGAAGCAGGACGGGTCCGGCGTGGTGCCGCCGCCTCCACCCGTGGTTCCGCCGCCGCCGGTGGTTCCTCCACCGCCCGTGGTGCCGCCGTCGCCGGAACCGCCGCCCGTGGTGCCGCCGTCGGTGCCGCCCGATCCCGAGGTCTTGGTCGGGGACGCGGTGCTGGGGCGATCGGAGGGCTCGCGGCTGGGGGACTTGGACGCGCCGGAGGACTTCTTGTCGTCGTCCTTCTCGGTCAGGCCGCCGTCGCCCGAGCGGTCGGCGTCTGGGCTGCCGCTCGCCTCGGCGGACTTGTCCGTGGCGGCCACCGCCGAGGTGTCCGGCTCCTCGGCCTTGGTGTCGCCCGCACTGTTCAGCAGCGCGGCCGTGACTCCACTGGCCGCGAGGACCACGGTGACGGCCACGGCGGCGAGCAGTGCGCGGCTCTTGCGCCGGGAGGGGGTGCCGGAGGAGGACGTCACCATGGGGCCGGTCGCGGCGGAGTCGTACGGCGAGGGGTTGGGGCCGCCGTAGCCGTGCGCGGGTTGGCCGGAGTGCCCCGGCGCACTGCCGTACGGCGATGCGGCGGGCTGTCCCTGGGCGCCGGGGCCGTGTCCGGGTACGGGCGAGCCGGATTGGCCTCCGGCGCCGAAGCCCTGTACCGGCGGCGTGCCTTGGCCGGGAGTCGCCGGGCTGTTCGCGTCCTGCCCCGCGGTTCCGAAGCGTGGCGCCCCGGGCAGGTCCGAGGCGGGTACGCCCTGCTGGGGCGTGTCGCCGCCCTGAGGTCCCTGCGCGCCCTGGCCCTGGCCGCCGTATGCCTGTCCGTCAGGAGCGATCTCAGGTGTGGGCCCGAACCCGGGAGGCACCGAGGGGACGTTGCGCTCCGTCTCGGCTCGCCCGGGCCCGGAGTCCGCCGAGCTCCGCAGGGCCGTCGTCGGCGCGTCCGTGCCGCCCGACTCGGCCACCGCCTGGAGGAGTTCGCGTGCCTCGTCGGCCTCCGGGCGGGACTCGGACCGCTTGTCCATCAGACGCGCCAGCACGGGGCCGAGCGGCCCGGCGTTGTCGGGTTCCGGCAGGGGTTCGGAGACGATCGCGGTGAGCGTGGAGAACGTCGACGTACGGCGGAAGGGCGCGGAGCCCTCCACCGCGGCGTACAGCGTGGCGCCCAGGGCCCAGACGTCCGAGGACGGGCCGGGATCGGCGCCCTGGGCGCGCTCGGGGGCCAAGTAGTCCAGGGAGCCGACGAGATGGCCGGTGCGGGTGAGCTGGGTGGCCGCGCCGTCGCCCGGGTCGTCCATGGCGGCGATGCCGAAGTCGGTCAGGACGACCCGGCCGGAGCGGTCCAGCAGGATGTTGCCCGGCTTGACGTCGCGGTGCAGGACACCGGCGCGGTGGGCGGCGGCCAGCGCGTCCATGACCTTGGCGCCGATCCCCGCCGCCTCACGCGGGTCGAGGGTGCCGCGCTCGCGCAGCACCGCCTCCAGGGAGGGGCCATCGACCAGCTCCATGACGATCAGCGGGCGCCCGTCGACCTCGGCGACGTCGTGGACGGCCACGACGCTCGAGTGCTTGACCCGGGCCGCCGCGCGGGCCTCGCGCTGCATCCGCAGCCGCAAATCGGCCAGTTCGGGACCGTCGGCGTCCGAGTAGGTACGCAGTTCCTTGACGGCGACCTCGCGGCCCAGCACCTCGTCGACGGCCCGCCAGACGACGCCCATGCCCCCGCGCCCGAGTTGCGCCACCACGCGATAGCGCCCGGCCAGCAGCCGACCGGTCTCGTCCGCCTGTCCGTTCTCCCCCGATGACACCGCTGCCCCGTTCCTGTGACACCACTGACATGCCTTGCGTGGCGTACAGACTACGGGGCAGCTGTGACAACGCCAGCCGGTGGTTGCGAATGTGACAGGGCCGCTACTTCGCGGAAGCCGTCAAATCGCCCCTCCTGGGCACCGAGAAGCCCTCCAGGTCGGCGCGGGTCAGGCCGGTCAGCCGGGCGACCTCGCCGATGTCGAGGGCACCGCAGTCCAGGCCGCGCAGCAGGTAGCCGCTGAGCGCCTTGGCGGTGGCGGGCTCGTCCATGACGTCGCCGCCGGTCCGGTTGGCGTACCGGGCGAGGCGGGCCGCCGCCTGCTCGAAGCCCTCGCGGTAGAAGGCGAAGACGGCCGCGTAGCGGGTCGGGATGTGGCCGGGGTGCATGTCCCAGCCCTGGTAGTAGGCGCGGGCCAGGGCGCGGCGGGTGAGGCCGTAGTGCAGTCGCCAGGCGTCGTGGACCTTCGCGGTCGGGCCGACCGGCAGGACGTTCGTCGAGCCGTCGCAGACGCGTACGCCGGTGCCCGCCGCGGCGACCTGCATGATCGCCTTGGCGTGGTCGGCGGCCGGGTGGTCGCTGGCCTGGTAGGCGGCGGAGACACCGAGGCAGGCGCTGTAGTCGAACGTGCCGTAGTGCAGGCCCGTGGCGCGGCCCTCGGCGGCCTGGATCATCCGGGCGACGGCGGCGGTGCCGTCGGTGGCGAGGATGGACTGGCTGGTCTCGATCTGGATCTCGAAGCCGATCCGGCCGGGCTCGAGCCCGCGCGCCTTCTCGAACTCCTCCAGGAGCCGCACCATGGCGGTGACCTGCTCGGGGTACGTCACCTTGGGCAGGGTGAGCACCAGCCCGTCGGGCAGGCCGCCGGCCTCCATCAGGCCGGTGAGGAAGATGTCGAGGGTGCGGATGCCCCGGTCCCGTACGGGCGCCTCCATGCACTTCATGCGGATGCCCATGTACGGTGCCGCCGTGCCGTTCTCGTACGCCTCTGCGATCAGCCGTGCGGCGCGGGCGGCGTCCTCGTCCTCGTCGCGGCCGTGGTAGCCGTCCTCGAAGTCGACGCGCAGGTCCTCGATGGGCTCCCGTTCCAGCTTGGCGCGCACGCGCGCGTGCACGGGCTCGGCGAGTTCGTCGGGCAGTCCGAGCACGGCGGCGAAGGACGCGGCGTCCGGGGCATGTTCGTCGAGGAGCGCGAGGGCCTGGTCGCCCCAGGAGGGGATGGTGTCGGCGGCGAAGACGTCACCGGGGACGTAGACGGTGTGGACGGGCTGGCGGGTGCCGGGGTCTCCGGGGTAGCGGCGCTCCAGCTCGGCGTCGACCGGCGCGAGGGAGGCGCTGATCTCCTCGCTGACGGCACCCGCGAGGCTTGTCGCCACCTTCTCCTGCTGGCCCTGGCCCATCCCACATCCTCCTGACTTCCGCGATACGGAATCAACAATCCGTAGAATGAAGTTATCCGGCGACCTTCCGGCTGGTCAACACCATGTCCACGGGGAGTCACTCACCCATCCCGTCATGTTCACGCTCATCTCAGGGCGCGGTATCACACTTCCATACGCACGCCTCGCACGACTCGTCCGGCAGTTCCCACCGAAGGAGCCTGAAGTGCCGAACCACAGCCGAGTCACGCGCCGTCTGGGTCTGAAGGCCGCATTGGCCGCGGCGGTCACCGCGCCCCTGTCCAGTACAGCACTGCCCACGACGTCCGCCTCGGCGGGCGAGCGCCCGGCCGCCCGCCGGCACCTCCAGGTCATGTCGTTCAACCTGCGCTTCGCGAGCACCACCGAGCCCAACAGCTGGACGGTGCGCAGACCGGTGATGCGCGAGTTGCTGCGCCGCGAGGCCCCGCACGTCCTCGGCACCCAGGAGGGCATGTTCTCCCAGCTGCTCGACATCGACTCCGACCTCGGGCCGCGCTACGACTGGGTCGGCACCGGCCGACTGCACGGCAGCCGCGACGAATCGATGGCGGTCTTCTACGACTCCCACCGGCTGCGCCCGACCGAGTACGACCACTTCTGGCTCTCCGACACCCCCGACATGATCGGCTCCAACACCTGGGGCGCGGCCTTCGCCCGCATGGTCACCTGGGTCCGCTTCCGAGATCTGGCCGACGGCGCACGGGAGTTCTACGTCCTCAACACCCACTTCGACCACGTGAGCCAGTACGCCCGCGAGCGCAGCGCCGCACTCATCGCCGAGCGGATCGCCGGCTTCGACCGCGCCCTGCCGGTCGTGGTGACCGGGGACTTCAATGTCGCCGCCCACAAGAACACGGTGTACGACACACTGCTCGGTGCCGGTCTCGTCGACACCTGGGACACCGCGAGCGAGCGCAGCGCGCTGTACGCGACCTTCCACGGCTACAAGCCGCTGACGCCGAACGGCGACCGGATCGACTGGGTCCTGACCACGCCCGGCGTCATGGCGCACCGGGCGACGATCAACACCTTCTCCGGCGACGGCCAGTTCCCCAGCGACCATCTGCCCGTGCAGGCGTCCCTGACCCTGGCCTGAAGGCCCCGGGCCGAACGAGCCGAGGCCCCCGTGACCGCCGGACGGTCACGGGGGCCTCGGTGTGCCCGTGCGGGATCAGCCCTTGCGGGTCTTGATCTCCTCGGTCAGGGTCGGGACGACGTCGAAGAGGTCGCCGACGACGCCGTAGTCGACCAGGTCGAAGATCGGGG
>NZ_JBVKAV010000008.1:0-486764 GCF_055639295.1 Streptomyces sp. NPDC107528 | reverse complement strand
ACCGAAGCCAGGCACTCGACCAGGTACGGCATCGCTTCGTACGCCCCGATGATCACAGTCACATCAGGCTGCGTGACGGTCACGTTTCCCCCTTGTCAACGGGATATTTCCCCCGTATCGCCTCATTCGCTACTTGATAGACGGCTGGGTGTTGCAAGCGGTTGCCTCAGGCCCGTGTTTTGGTGGTCCAGATCACATCGCGAACTGACATGGGCTCAGGTGATTCGGGAAGTGGAAGGGGCCCGTCAGAAACAACGAAGCGGCCCCCGAGGATCGCTCCTCGGGGGCCGCTTCGTCGCGTCCGTGGGTCAGGCGGTCAAGTCGTCCCCGTCCGCCGACCCCCGCGGCACGGGCACGGTCGCCGGCACGGGGTCGGGCTCGGGCTCGGGGTCCATGTCGGCTCCGGCCGACACCCGGGACTCCTGGCCGACGTTGCGCGTCTCGGCCTTGATCGCGAGGTTCGCCACCGCGGTGTTGAACTGCTCGATGGACGTCGGCTCGTCCGGGCCGAGCAGGTACCGCTTGAGCTCCACGCGGTCCTCGGCCAGCGCATCGGCGGCCGGATCCCGTACGGCGTCCAGCAGCTCGCCCAGTTCGGCCGCGCTGTTGGACAGGATCGTCGCGGCGCGCACCGCGGTGTTCGCCCGCTTGAACTCCTCCACGCCCAGCTCGGCGGAGTCCGTGACGGCGTACGGCTTGCCGCTGGCGATGAAGTCGGAGACCACACTGGAGATGTCGGAGACCATCGCGTCGGAGACGTTGAAGCAGTCGTACAGGCGCGGCTCGGCGCCCGTGATGACGCGGTGCTCGTGGCCGGGGAAGGAGCGCCAGTACGCGGTGTTCCACTCGGCGCGCAGCCGGGCGACCTCCTCGTGCCTGGCGATGTCGACGAGCCCGTCACGGGTGGCCTCGGCCTCGTCACCCTTGCCGTTGCCGTTGCCCTTCCCGTTGCCCTTGCCGGACAACTCGGCGAGGCGGGTCTCGATGCGGGCCAGCTCGGCCTTGGCGGCGGTCAGCGCGGCGGCGTCGACCGCGAAGCGCGCGTCGGTGCCCCGCTCGGCGGCGGCCTGCTCGACCAGGGCGATGATCCGCCGGTGCGCGGCGCCGGCCTCCTTGCTGACGGTGCCGGTGAAGGGGTGCGGCTTGTACAGGACGCGGACCGGCGGGTCGGCCGAGACCAGCTTCGTCACGATGGACTCGCCGGCGAGCACGATCGAGGTGTTGCCGGGGTTGCCGTCCCAGCCCTCCCAGGTCGGCGCGTAGAGAACCGTCGGGATCCGGTCCTCGGGGGCACCGCTGAAGCCCTGGATCGGCGCCAGCTGCGGGCGGCCGACCTCGACGATGTCGGCGTCGCGGACACCGACGTCGGCGATGGCGTAACGGTCGCGGCCCGCGCGCCCGGCGGTCCACACCTCGTCGTAGACCTTGCTGTACGGGTTGACGCTGGCCAGCTTGTCGCTGTCGCCGTGGCCGATGAAGACGTGCTTCATGGTCGGGACGCGCAGCAGGTGGATGTTCTTGCCGACGTTCGCGGCGTACAGCGCGACGCGCACGTTCGACAGGTCCAGGTTCATCAGGTGCACACCGCCGGGCACGCAGATGACGGGGACCGTGGTGGGCGCGAGGTTGTTCAGGATGACGCGCTCACGCAGGATGATCAGCGGCTTGGAGTCCAACTGCTCCATGGTCTCCAGCCACATGTTGACCTGGTACGCGGAGTCCTTGGAGCCGGAGAAGTACAGCACCGTCTCGGGCCGGTACTCGGCCAGCCAGTCGTCGACGGCGACCAGGACCTTCTCGGCGTTCGGCGGGATCTTCGCGCCGCGGACGTACGGCACGAGCGCCAGCACGTAAAGGCAGCCCACGCCTACCGTGATGCCGATGCCGATGAAGCCGACGACGGCCGACTCCAGGGACGCGGAGACGAGGATGCCGGCGACGGCCGCGAGGTCGAGGTGCAGCATCTTCTCGGCGGAGCGGTGCAGCAGCCTGCGCGGCGGGGCGTCCGGGATGCGGATGCGCGAGGCGAGATCGACGTTGCGGGTGGCGACCGGCATACGGCGGCGGTTGCGGATCAGGGTGACCAGCGCGCCGTGCGGGGCCTGGAGGCCGTAGAAGGCGATGAAGCAGGCGATCGCGCCGTAGTAGATCAGGTCGTCCGCGAGGCCGAGCCGGGCCAGCAGCAGGATCAGCAGCAGCTGCCTGATCAGAAAGCGGATCGACAGACCTGCCCGCACCTTGCTCAGGCGGTTGACCAGATAGCTGCCCTTGCGGTGCAGATAGTGGTCCGCCAGGTACGTCACGGCGGCCGCGGCCGCGAAGGCGGGAACGCTCGGGACGAGCGCGGCCAGCATGAGTGCCGGGAAGCCCAGCATCATGAGGGCCGCCGCGGCCAGCTCGGCCGCGCTGCCCACCCGGGCGACGCGAATAGCGGTGGATATCACGGAGAACCTGCTCAGGGAGAGGGGCCGGTCTGAAGGGGGAAGGACTCAGGCCCCTGTGAATTCTTCGTGAACGAAGAATCGCAGAGGCCTGAATTCCATAAGGCTATTAACTGATGATTATGCCATGCCGTCCTGGCGGTCCAGAACACTGGCCAGCGCCTGCTCGAACCCGGACGCCTTGCCGGCGGGCGCCGTCGGGTCCTGCTGGCGGACGTCGATCACATGGCCGGTCAGCTCGGAGAGCAGCACGTCGAGGGACGTACGGGCGACGGCCTCGGAGGAGAGCAGGCTGCCCGAGGGCTCCTGACCGAAGGCCTTGGTGCGCATCGGGGTGGCGGTGCGCTCCGGGTTGATGCAGTTGACGCGGACGCCGTCGCCGGCCCACTCGTCGGACAGGGCCTGGGTGAGGTTCACCATGGCCGCCTTGGTCGAGGAGTACAGGCTGTACTCGGCGCGACCGCGGGTGTAGCTGCTGGAGGTGTACAGCAGCAGCTGGCCCTTGGTCTCGGCCAGGTACTTGTACGAGGACCGCGCGATCTGCACCGGGGCGAGGTAGTTGACCTTCAGCGCCTCCTCGATGGTGGCGTTGTCGGTCTCGGCGAGCTTGCCGATGCGCAGCACGCCGGCGGTGTTGACGACGTAGTCGATGCGCCCGGTCTCGGCGTACGCCTTGGACAGCGCGTCGTCGACCTCCTCCGGGTTCTCCACGTGGGTGCCGGTGGTGGAGCGGCCCAGCGCGTACACCTTCGCGCCGTAGGACTCGGCGAGTTCGGCGATGTCCTTGCCGATGCCGTAGCTGCCGCCGAAGACGACGACGGTCTTGCCGGTCAGCAGCTCGCGGTAGGTCTCCTCGCTGACCTGCTCGGGCGTGGCGGTGGAGGCCAGCTGGAAGAGCTTGTCGGCGATGAAGACGTCGACGGGCTGGGTGACCTTCATGTTGTACTCGTCGCCCGCGACGACGTGGATCGGCACGTCCGGCAGGTACTTGAGCACGACGGAGCAGTCGTCCGTGGCCTGGAAGTTGGGGTCACCTGCGGCGACCTCGTAGGCCCGCTTGATCGTGGACAGCTTGAACGCCTGCGGCGTCTGGCCGCGGCGCAGCCGGGAGCGGTCCGGGATCTCGGTGATGAACTCGCCGTCGTCGCCGTGGGTGCGGGTCACGATGATGGTGTCCGCGGACGGGATGGCGACGTCGACGGCCTGGAAGCGCTCCAACGCCACGACACAGTCGTCGATGACACGCTGGGACAGCAGGGGGCGCACGGCGTCGTGGAAGAGGACGTTCAGGTCCTCGCCCTCGGCCAGGCCCTCGCCGAGGGCGTCGATGGCGCGCTCGGTCGTCTCGTTCCGGGTCGAGCCACCCTCGATGATCTTCTTGACCTTCTTGAACCCGGCCTTGGAGACGATCTTCTCGATGTCCGGCACGTAACCGGGCGCCATCAACACGATGATGTCGTCGATCGAGTCGGCCTTCTCGAAGGTGGTCAACGTGTGCTCGATGACTGCCTTGCCGGCGATCTTCAGCAGCTGCTTGGGGATCGACAGACCCACGCGCTGGCCGGTACCGCCCGCAAGGATCACTGCGGTGGTACGGGGCTTGGCTATGTGCTGGGACACAGGTGACCTACCTTGTGGCGACTGGGAACTTGGAAATGGTCCCACTTGGGGTTACCGCAGTGCAAGGTGAGCGTCCCCGGCTGCATATGTGCGCGCAACCTGTCATTCACCTTGTACGCATGGTCATTGCGATGAAGCCCGCCGGAAGTTCCCGCCAGTTGCCGTGAGTAACGACACAGGCTCACCGAAGCCGCAGCCGCTTGAGGCAACGGTGACCGAGTACCCGCACCAGCTCCTTCGACGACGTCTGGTGAACGGTGCGCGATTTGGCCGGCGCGGCGTGCCGTACGGGAGCGCCCGCCGCCGCGGCAAGGGCCCCGTACAACGCATGCGCCGCAGCCTCGGGGGCGATGCGCGGCACGGCACCTGTCCCGGCCGCCGGCTTCTGCACGGCGGACAGCTGCATGGCGGACAAAAGGTTCATGTCGCCGACGATCCGTACCCCCGTCGACTCGATCCGGTCCGCCATTTCGGCACCGATCCCGGCGGCGACTTCGACGGCCCACTGCGGGGTGCAGATCTTCACGTCTCCGGGACCGGGAGCGCACGTGTTCTTCATATGCATCACGGCGCCGTTCCGGACGAGCTGTGAATAGAGCTCCTCGGGCAGTTCATTGGCGCGGAATTCCTTATTAAGATTCCGCAGCATTTCGGTCTCGGCGAGGGTGAGGGAGCGATTCGCCGCGTCCGGAATCGGCCGCAGTAGCTGCGCGGGCAGTCCGAGCAGCGCCTCGAAGGTGCGCAGCAGGCTCTCCCGGTCCCGGTCGTCGACCACGACGACGGTGACCCGCTCTGCGCCGACCACCCGCGCCCAGCGCTCGACGAGCCGGTCATGCCGGTGCCGGCGCCAGAAACTGGGGGTGGGCCTGTCGTACGGCGGCTTCCTGAGCAGGTGCTCCAGCCAGTCCTCGTAGCTCATGCGCAGGCCGTTCTGCACGTACTGCTGCCACTGCGAGGGCATGATCCGAGCGAGCGGGCGCAGCGTGACCAGGACGTGCACGCGCTCGCCGCCGAGCTGCTCGACGATCCGCTCGACGGTGTCGTCGTCGGGGGCGTCGGCGAAGAACTCGCTGCTGATCACGGACGTACGCCGTCCCGTGCCGCGCACCTGCTCCAGCAGCCGCTCCCAGTGCCGCTCGGTGGGCGCGGGGTCGCCCATCATGCCGGTGCGGGCGCAGGCGGCCAGGACCGCCTCCATGGGGTGCCGGGTGGCGGCGGGCCACACGACGCCGTGCCGGGCCATCTCGGCCCGCGCCTCGAACAGGGCGCCCTGGATCGAGGTGGTGCCCGTCTTGTGCGGGCCGATGTGCAGCAGGCGGGTCCCGGTGGCGAGCGGGGTGATCACGTCGCCGTTGGCCGGGAGTTCAGCTCTCGTACAGTCCGTCTCCATGGTCAGAGGACGGTAAGAGAGCTTGCTGAGAGAGCGCTGAGAGTGACCTGGGACACGGATGAGTCCCAGGCCCTCCAGCAGGCGTTACGGAAGTGACCGAGGTTGCCGGAGTTACACGACCTCGACGCCCGGCTCGCCCGACTCGACCCGCAGCCGGGCCAGCGTGCTCGGCGTGGCCGTCGGCGTGCGCACCGTGTCCACGATCCGCACCTGCGCGTCGATGCCGTCGCGGCGGATGTCGAAGAGGTGGTAGCCGCGATGGGCGTCGAGGAGCTTCCAGTGCGGGTTGTCCGGCAGGCGCGGGTCCCACTCCTTGTGGAAGGCGTCCTGGTCCTGGTCGCCGTTGCTGGAGATGGACGTTCCGACGAACTCGGCGCCCACCACGTCCGAGCCCGGGTCGGCGTAGTCCTCCTTGAGGTCGCTGATCATCGTCAGATGACGGTCGCCGGTGAACACGACCGGGTTGCGGACCTGCTTCAACTCCTGCATCAGAGCGTTGCGTTCGACCTGGTAGCCGTCCCAGGCGTCGTAGTACCAGAGCTTGCCCTCGCCGACCTTGAGGTCGGTCTCGGCCATCATGATCTGCGAGCCGATCATGTTCCAGCGGGCCGGCGAGTGACGCAGTCCGTCGATCAGCCAGCTCTTCTGCTCGGCCCCCAGCATGGTGAGGGACGGGTCCTGGGCCGCCTCCTGGCTCTTGACCTGGTCGCTGCGGTACTGCCGGGTGTCCAGCACGCTGAGCCGGGCCAGACGGCCGAACTCCAGGCGGCGGTACATCTGGATGTGCGGGCCGTTAGGGATGGCGCTCGCGCGGACCGGCATGTGCTCGTAGAACGCCTGGTAGCCCGCGGTCAGCCGGGCCACGAACGCCTCGTGCGGCTGCTTGTCCGGGTCCTGCGGGATCTCGCCGGCGAAGTCGTTGTCGATCTCGTGGTCGTCGAAGGTGACCACCCAGGGCGCGTTCGCGTGCATCGCGGCCAGGGCCGGGTCGGTGCGGTACTGCGCGTACCGGTTGCGGTACTGGACCAGGCTGTACGGCTCACCCGTGCCCTCGTGCCGGCGCACACCCGTCGCCGACGGCGTGGACTCGTAGATGTAGTCGCCGACGAACAGGACGAAGTCGGGGTCCTGGTCGAGCATGTCGGCGTACGGCGTGAAGTAGCCGTGCTGCCAGTTCTGGCAGGAGGCCAGCGCCATGCGCAGTCGACCGCCGGAGCTCGTCGGGTGGGGCGCGGTGCGGGTACGGCCGGTGGGCGAGAGCTGGCCGCCGGTGCGGAAGCGGTACCAGTACGTACGGCCCGGGCGCAGCCGTCGTACGTCGACATGGACACTGTGCCCCAGCTCGGGCCGGGCTTGGGCGACCCCGCGGCGCACCGGTTTGCGGAACCGCTCGTCCTCGGCGATCTCCCACTCGACGGAGACCACGCGGTCGGGCATGCCGCCGCCGTGCAGCGGGTCCGGGGCGAGGCGCGTCCACAGCACGATGCCGTCGGGCAGCGGGTCGCCGGAGGCGACTGAGAGGCTGAACACGCCGTCGGGCAGCGGAGTTTCGGCGGCCCGGGCAGCGGACGGCAGCCACAGCTGGGCGGAGGCCGCGGCGCCGAGCACCGCGGCACCCGCGGTCAGAAAGCGGCGTCGGTCGGGCGATACGGATCCGGAAACACCGGTCATCGGCGAACTCCCCTGCCTCGCTGGCCTCTTGGACACTTCGGATGCTCACGCCCGAGGGCGGCCTGACTGCTGAACTGTGAGCTTCGCGTGCATGACAACTAGGGAGACAACGGAAGACCCGCTGCGGCACGGCAAGGTGCCCTTGCCACAACGGGTCTGCCGGTCGATCAGTGAATGAACCCGGCTGGATCAGTAGTTGAACCCGGAGCCCAACTTCGCGTTCGCGGCGACCGTGCCGAGGGTCCCGGCGCCGAAGGTGAGCGAGCCCGCCGGGGTGATGCCGGCCGAGGTGGACTTGAACACCCACACCGACCCGGCGTTCGCGTTCTCCCCCGGTGCGCCTACGACGAGTTCCGCGCGGCCGTCGTGGTTGGCGTCCACGAGGTGGGTCGCGCCGCCGAAGGCGTCCTTGGTCTCCGCCGCGCCCGGCACACCCTCGGTGGCCTGGTTGACTCCGCCTGCGCCGGTGCCGGTCAACCCGTTCGCGCCGCCGCGCAGTACGACGGCACCGCCGGCGTCGCTCAGCCCGTCGAAGTCCTCACCGGGCACGCCCGTGGAGACGTCGGCGTACCCGTCGCCGTCGACGTCGGCGACCGAGACGTCGGAGCCGAAGCCGTCGCCGCGCTCGGCGGCGCCGGGGACTCCGGCGCTGTCCTGGTTGACGTACATCGCCTTCGTACCGACGGGCCCGTTCGCGGAGCCCGGTATGAAGGCGACCCGGCCGCCCGTGGGGATCGGGGTGTCGAGGTCGCTGTCGTAGCCGTCGACGGACCGGCCCACCACGATGTCCTCGTACCCGTCCCCGTTCACGTCACCGAGGTCGAGGGACTCGCCGCCCTGCACCCGCCAGTCCCTGGCGTCACGGAGCACGATCCCCTCGGCGAGGCCGTCCGGCGCGCCCCGCCAGTACGTGATGCGGCGGGCGTCGTACTCGTCGCCGTCGTGCATGGTGCCGACGACGTCGTCGACGCCGTCACCGTTCACGTCGCCGGTGGCCAGGTCCAGGAACCGGGGGTCGGAGTCGTCCAGGACGATCTGCTCCCCACCGCTCGCGGAACCGTCGCGACCGAAGGGGCCCTTGACGACCCGCAGCTTGACCTGGCTCTCGACGACGACCAGGTCCGGCGCCCCGTCACCGTTCACATCGCCGACGGTCAGCTGCCCCTTGGCGCTGAGCCGGTCATAGGTCTCGCGCCCGTACGCCAGCGCCGCCCCGCCGGACAGCCCGTTCGCCCCGCCCCAGACGACCTGCACGATCCCGGTCTCGGCACCGCCCTCGACGGAGTCCTCACCGGTGGCACCGACGATCAGGTCCGCGTAGCCGTCCCGGTCGAGGTCGGCGCTGCTCACCGCGCTGCCGAACAGGTCCTCCGTCTCGGCGGAATCGGTGACGCCGGCCGTGTTCTGGCTGATGACCTGCTTGGAGGCGGTCTTGAGCCCACTGTCCGACCCGTACACCACGGCGACGTAACCGGCCTTCGACTTCCCGTCGACGGTCGCCTCGGGCGCCGCGACCGCGAGGTCGGAGTAGCCGTCGCCGTTGAAGTCGTCCCGCAATTCGACGGCGGGCGGAGTGTCCCCGGCCGCGTGGGCGACGGGCACAGCGACCGCTCCCGTCACCGCCATGACGACGGCGAGTCCCGTGCGCCAGGTTCCTGTGCGCCTGTTCATGGTGCTGTCTCCTGTCGTTTTCGTGGGGGGATTTCGGTACGAGCCTGTGGCCGCTCTCAGTCGGCCAGCGACGATCCGAACTGCGCCGCGGTCACGGTCAGGCCCATGGTGGCCGGACCGAAGGAGAAGGAATTGGCGGCGGTGACGCCGCTGGAGGTGGCGGAGAAGACCCACGCGGACCCCATGTTGTAGTTCTCGGCCGGGTCCCCGACGACCAGGCCGTGCCTCCTGTCACTGTTGCCGTCGACGAGAGCGGTCTTCTGGCCGAAACGGTCCTGCCCCTCGGCGGTACCGGGCACCTTGCCGGTGTTCTGGCTGAACGACTTGTAGCCGGTGGCGGTCAGCCCGCTCGCGCTGCCACGCAGCACGATCACGGTGCCCGCGTCGGTGAGGCCGTCGAAGTCCTCGCCGGGCAGCCCGGTCGCGACGTCGAGGTAGCCGTCGCCGTCGGTGTCGCCGATGGACAGCCCCGAGCCCATGCCGTCGCCGTGCTCGCCGGCGCCGGGCACACCGGCGGTGTCCTGGTTGATCCACACCGGCTTGCGGGTGCTGGAGACGCCGCCGGGACCGCCGTAGACGACGGCCAACGCACCACCCTTCGTGGGCAGTTCGACGTCGCTGTCAAGGCTGTCGTTGGAGTGACCGACGACGATGTCGCCGTATCCGTCCTTGTTCAGGTCGCCGATCCTCGCGTCCTCGCCGCCGACGATCCTGCCCTGGGCGTCCTTGAGATTGCCCTGGTAGGTGAGGCCGTCGGGGCCGCCCGTGAGCAGGGACACCGCGCGCGAGTCCGGCTCGTCCTGGGAGGAGGTGCGCACGGCGAGGTCCGCAGTGCCGTCTCCGTTCACATCACCGGCCGTCACGGAGTGGTACGTCGAGTGCCCGTCGGGGTCGATGTCGAAGGAGCCCGTCTTCGCGGGCTTGCCGGTGCGGGTGAACGGGCCGTGCCACACCCTGCCGGGTGACTCGGTGTCCGGCCTGTCGTCGCTGACCATGACCACATCCGGTCGCTTGTCGCCGTCCACGTCCGCGACGGTGAACCGGCCGCCCCACTCATAGCCGGTCCTCCAGGTCAGTCTCGTCGGCGTGGCCGACAGCCCCTTCGGGCCACCCCAGTTGACGACGAGGGCGAACCCGGAGTCGACGTACGGCGTCTCCGACTCGGCGGTCGACAACAGGTCCGCGTATCCGTCCCCGTCCAGGTCCGCGCTCGTCAACTGGGCCCCGTAGTACCCCTCGTTCGTACGGTTGGGCCACGTCAGCACCTGCTTGCGCGAGGTCGACAACCCGCTGGAAGAGCCGTACAGCACACTGATCGCGCCGCGCAGCGGTGCCCCTCCCACCGCTGCGAACGGGGAACCGATCGCCGCATCGGGATATCCGTCGCCATTGAAGTCGTCGTGCAGCCGCTTGCTGCTCGGCGTGGCGGCCTTGGCCTCGGTGGCGGCGTTGACGGCGGGCACCACCAGTGCCCCGGCGACGAGCGCGACGCCGGTGGCGAGGACGATCCGTCTGCGGCGGAAACGCGGAGTACGGCGGTGGGAACGCGAAGCCATGTGATTCCTGACGTAGGAAGGTGTGGGTGATGGCGTGATGGGGGGCCGCTGATCAGCGCGGGAACCGGTCACCGAGCCGGGCGCCGCTCGCGACCGTGCCGAGGGCGCCGGCGCCGAAGGCGAAGGAACCCTTCGCGGTGACACCGGCCGAGCCGGACCGGAACACCCACACGCCTCCGGCACGCGCGTCCTCCCCGACCGCGGCGACGAGACGCACGTTCTCGCCGAAGCGGTCGTCCCTCTCGGCGGTGCCGGGAACGTCCGCACCGTTCTGGGCGAGGAGTCTGCCGCCGGCCCCGCTCGGCCCGTCCGGTCCACCGGGTACGACGACGAACGCGCCGGCCTGCTGCACCGTGCCCAGGTCCTCGTACGGGTCGCCGGCCAGGACGTCGCCGTAGCCGCCGCCGTTGATGTCGCCGACCGCGAGGTCGTAGCCGAGCACGTCCCCGGCCTCGTCGGTGCCGGGCCTGCCCGGCGTGTCCTGGGTGATGGTGCGGGGAACGACGGAGGCGGCCGGGCCGCTCTCCGTGCCGTTGAGGAAGCTGAGCCGTCCATGGCCCATGACGATGTCGTCGCGGTGGTCGCCGTTGACGTCGCCGAGGGCCGACGTGTGGCCGGGTCTGATCCTCTCTCCCTGGGCGTTCCTGAGGACGACGAGGGGACGCAGGCCGTGACGGCTGCCGCGCAGGAAGTTCAGGTGCTCGCCACGGTTGCGGTTGCCCTCGTCGTCCGCGTCGAACGAGCGGGCCAGGGTGACGAGGTCGGTGATGCCGTCGCCGTCCACATCGCCGGCCACCACCCTGACCAGGCCGAGGTCGCCGTCGACGAGTTGCGCTCCGGTCGTGCCGGCGGGCTGACCGCCGCGCCCGAACGGCCCGTACTCCACACGGCCGTTGTCGAGCAGGTCGTGATGCCCGTCGCCGTTGAGGTCACCGGTGACGGTCCCGTCGCCGCTCTGGTACGGGCTGTCTCCGACAGCGGGCCGCACCTTCCCCGAGGTGAAGCCGCCGGGGCCGCCCCACAGCACGGTGCGGCTGCCCTCCCGGGTGATGCCGCCCTGCTCCCACCGCTCGTCATCGGCGGCCACCTGCAGGTCGCTGTATCCGTCACCGGCCTCGACGCGAGTCGCCGCGTGGGCGGGCCCCGCCGGCAGTACACCGACACTCGCGGCCACCAGAGGGGCAGCCATGGCGGCGCTACGCCGCGTTCTGCGCGAAACAGCCTCGACCACGTCGACTCCGGGAATCCGATGGGCAGTTGACGGTGGTGAGGCCTCGAAAGTTCAAGATCCTCATCCCACGCCGCCCAGTACGACTCACCGGGGATCGAAGGGGTTGCCCTGGGATACGCCGCGAATTTTCCTGGAGTTAACCAATCCGGCCAGCGGCACACGCCGGCGCCAGGACACCGGCCCAGACGTCCCAGCCCGTCCGCGGTGCACTCTGAACGACAGCCCAGGCAAAGTCAGCCTGTCCGGCGCTTGAGGACGAGGCTGTTCAGGCCGAAGCGGGGGCCCGGGGGGCAGCCCCCGGTCGACGGCACCGACAACGCCGCACGCCCCCCAGGCCTCAGAACGGCTCGAAGTCGTCGAACTCCCGGAGGGCCTCGTCCCGTTCGGCCTCCTTGTCACGCCGCCGCTGCGCAGCAGGCCGCGGCGCCTCGAAGCGGTGGTCCTCGCCACGCCGGCCGAGCATCTCCGCCCCGGACATCAGCGTCGGCTCCCAGTCGAAGACGACGGCGTTGTCCTCGGGCCCGATGGCCACGCCGTCGCCGGACCGGGCGCCCGCCTTCATCAACTGGTCCTCGACACCGAGCCGGTTGAGCCGGTCGGCGAGGTAACCCACGGCCTCGTCGTTGTTGAAGTCGGTCTGCCGCACCCAGCGCTCGGGCTTCTCACCACGCACCCGGAACAGCGGCTCGCCGCCGAAGTCCTCGCGCGTCACGGTGAAGCCGACGTCGTCGACGGCCTTCGGCCGGATCACGATCCGCGTCGCCTCTTCCGTCGGCTTCGCCGCCCGCGCCCTGCCCACCAGGTCGGCCAGCGCGAACGACAGCTCCTTGAGGCCGAGATGTGCCACCGCGGACACCTCGAAGACCCGGTAGCCACGGGCCTCCAGATCCGGCCGCACCATCTCGGCGAGGTCCTTGCCGTCCGGTACGTCGATCTTGTTCAGGACGACGATCCGCGGCCGGTTGTCGAGCCCGCCGTACTCCTGCAGTTCCGCCTCGATGATGTCGAGGTCGGAGACGGGGTCCCGGTCGGACTCCAGCGTCGCGGTGTCCAGGACGTGCACGAGCACACTGCACCGCTCGACGTGGCGCAGGAACTCCAGGCCCAGGCCCTTGCCCTGGCTGGCGCCCGGGATGAGCCCCGGGACGTCGGCGATGGTGTAGACGGTCGAGCCCGCCGTCACGACACCCAGGTTGGGCACCAGCGTCGTGAACGGGTAGTCCGCGATCTTCGGCTTCGCGGCGCTCAGCACCGAGATCAGCGAGGACTTGCCAGCGCTCGGGTACCCGACCAGCGCCACGTCGGCGACGGTCTTCAGCTCCAGGACGATGTCCTGCAGGTCCCCCGGCTCACCGAGCAGCGCGAACCCGGGTGCCTTGCGCCGCGCCGACGCCAGCGCGGCATTGCCGAGCCCGCCCCGGCCGCCCTGCGCGGAGACGTACGACGTGCCGTGCCCGACCAGGTCGGCGAGCACATTGCCCGCCTTGTCGAGAACGACGGTGCCGTCCGGCACGGGAAGGACCAGGTCCTGCCCGTCCTTGCCGGAGCGGTTGCCGCCCTCACCGGGCTTGCCGCTGGTGGCCTTGCGGTGCGGGGAGTGGTGGTAGTCGAGCAGCGTGGTGACCGACTGGTCGACGGTGAGGATCACGTCCCCGCCGCGCCCGCCGTTACCGCCGTCGGGCCCGCCGAGCGGCTTGAACTTCTCACGGTGGACGGAGGCACAGCCGTGGCCTCCGCTACCCGCGGCGACATGCAGCTCGACGCGGTCCACGAAGGTGGTCATGGGATGTGCCTCCAGTTACGTACGGGGTGTTCTTTGAGAACTAACACGCGAAAGGCGGACCCGCTTCCCGTGAGGGAAGTGAGGTCCGCCTCGCGAAAGTTTCCGATCAGGCGACCGGAACGATGTTCACGACCTTGCGGCCACGGTGGGTGCCGAACTGCACCGAACCGGCCTGCAGGGCGAACAGCGTGTCGTCGCCGCCACGGCCGACGCCCGCGCCCGGGTGGAAGTGGGTGCCGCGCTGACGGACCAGGATCTCGCCCGCGTTGACGACCTGACCGCCGAAGCGCTTCACGCCGAGGCGCTGAGCGTTGGAGTCACGACCGTTACGGGTGGACGATGCGCCCTTCTTGTGTGCCATCTCTCCTCAGTCCCTTACTTCGCAGCCGCGGGGATCTCAGTGACCTTGATCGCCGTGTACTGCTGGCGGTGGCCCTGACGACGGCGGTAGCCGGTCTTGTTCTTGTAGCGAAGGATGTCGATCTTGACGCCCTTGTGGTGGTCCACGACCTCGGCCTGAACCTTGATGCCGGCCAGCACCCACGGGTCACTGGTCACAGCGTCGCCGTCGACAACGAGCAGGGTCGAGAGCTCGACCGTGTCGCCAACCTTGGCAGTGGAAATCTTGTCAACCTCAACGATGTCGCCGACAGCAACCTTGTGCTGGCGACCACCGCTGCGCACGATGGCGTACACGCGGATCTCACTCTCTCGCTCGGGAACGGCACCCCCGCAGTCCAGCCGCCCGGCACGCGAGCGGCCTCTCCAGAACACCCAGTGCTCCGGAGGGATGAGGTTTACGGGGATGTGGCGTGCCTATATCTACGGACACGCCGACGGTCAAGGTTACGGGGCCGCGGGCAAGGGGGTCAAACCGGGCCGGGCTTCAACGCAGTGCGGCCGGTCACATGGACCGGCCGCACCACGTATCAGGCGTCGCGCGTCACTCGTCGGTGGCGGCCGAGACCGTGGTCTTCTTCGCCGTCGACTTGGCAGCGGCCGTCTTGGTGGTCTTCGCCGCCTTCTTGGCCGTCACCTTCTTCGCGGCCGTCTTCTTGGCCGCGGTCTTCTTGGTGGCGGCCTTCTTCGCCGTGGCCTTCTTGGCCGTCTTACGGGCCGTCTTCTTGGCCGGAGCCGCCTCTTCGGCGTCGTCCTCGGCGGCCGGGGCCTCCGCGGCGATGGCGGACTCCGCCTCAGCGGCCGGGACGACCACGACGGCCGTCTCCTCGGACGCGGCCGGCGCGGTGGCCTTGCGCACGGCACGGCGCCGGGTCCGGGCCGGAGCGGCGCTCTCGGCAACAGCCTCGGCCGGAGCAGGCTCGGCCTGCTCCGAGGGAGCCTCGGCCGGGGCCTGCTCGGACGCCGGGGAGGCGACCTCGCCGACCGTCACGACGGCGGCCTCGGCCCCCGCGGGCGACCCGGCGGGTGCGGACACCTTGCGGGTCGCACGACGCCGCGTGCGCCCCTTGGGCGCGGCCTCCTCGGTGGCCGGGGCCTCGACGACCGCGTCCTCCACGGCCATCGGCTCGGCCTTCGCCTCGGCGGCCGACTCCGGCTGCACCGGACGCTCGACCTCCTGCTCGACGGTGACGTCCTGAGCCGTGGGAACCGCCTCGGACTTCCTCGGCGCACCCGCCGGAGCGGACGCCCGCCGACCGCCACGGCGGCGCGAACGACCGCCACGCCCGGCCGCGGCCTCCGCCTCGGCGACGCTGCTGTACAGCTCCTCGTCGGGCGCGAAGGCAGGCTCCGGGAGTGCGGCGGGCCGGACGGCCTCGGCAGCGACCTCGGCCTCGGACTCCGCCTCCTCCTCGGCCGTCTCGGCCGGCTCGACGGCGACGGCGGCCTCGTGCACGTGCTCCGGACCGGCACCGGCCCGCGCGCGCTTCTTGCGCTTGCCGCCGCCTCCGGCGGAGGTCGGCTGCTCCATGTGCACGATGACACCGCGGCCGTTGCAGTGGACACAGGTCTCGGAGAAGGACTCCAGCAGGCCCTGGCCGACCCGCTTACGGGTCATCTGCACGAGCCCCAGCGAGGTCACCTCGGCGACCTGGTGCTTCGTACGGTCGCGGCCCAGGCACTCCAGCAGGCGCCGCAGCACCAGGTCCCGGTTCGACTCCAGCACCATGTCGATGAAGTCGATGACGATGATGCCGCCGAGGTCGCGCAGCCGCAGCTGGCGGACGATCTCCTCGGCCGCCTCCAGGTTGTTCCTGGTGACGGTCTCCTCGAGGTTGCCGCCCTGGCCGGTGAACTTGCCGGTGTTGACGTCGACGACGACCATCGCCTCGGTCCGGTCGATCACCAGCGAACCACCGCTCGGCAGCCAGACCTTGCGGTCCAGCGCCTTGGCGAGCTGCTCGTCGATCCGGTACGTGGCGAAGACGTCGACCTCGGACGTCCACTTCGACAGCCGCTCGGCGAGGTCCGGCGCCACGTGCGAGACATAGCCGTGGACGGTCTCCCAGGCCTCGTCACCGCTGACGACGACCTTGGAGAAGTCCTCGTTGAAGATGTCCCGGACGACCCGGACGGTCATGTCCGGCTCGCCGTACAGCAGCGTCGGCGCGTTGCCGTTCTTGGCCTTCTTCTGGATGTCCTCCCACTGCGCCTGCAGTCGCTCGACATCGCGGCGCAGCTCGTCCTCGCTCGCGCCCTCCGCGGCCGTACGGACGATGACGCCCGCGTCCTCGGGGACGATCTTCTTGAGGATGGTCTTCAGCCGCGCCCGCTCGGTGTCGGGCAGCTTGCGGCTGATGCCGGTCATGGAGCCCTCGGGGACGTACACGAGGTAGCGGCCCGGCAGGGAGACCTGGCTGGTCAGACGCGCGCCCTTGTGCCCGATCGGGTCCTTGGTGACCTGGACGAGGACGGACTGGCCGGACTTCAGGGCGGACTCGATGCGGCGCGGCCCGTTGGCCATGCCGAGCGCCTCGAAGTTGACCTCACCGGCGTACAGGACGGCGTTGCGTCCCTTGCCGATGTCGATGAAGGCGGCCTCCATCGACGGCAGCACGTTCTGGACCTTGCCCAGGTAGACGTTGCCGACGTACGAGGTCGACTGCTCCTTGTTGACGTAGTGCTCGACGAGCACGTTGTCCTCGAGGACGCCGATCTGCGTACGGTCGCCGTGCTGGCGGACGACCATCACGCGCTCGACGGCCTCGCGGCGGGCCAGGAACTCGGCCTCGGTGATGATCGGCACGCGGCGGCGGCCCTGCTCACGGCCTTCCCGGCGGCGCTGCTTCTTGGCCTCCAGGCGCGTGGAGCCCTTGATGGACTGCACCTCGTCGGACGGCTCGGCCTTCGGGCGGGGCTCACGGACCTTGACGACGGTGCGCTCGGGGTCGCCCTCGCCGGGCTCGGTGTCCACGGAGGAGTCACCGGCGCGACGACGGCGGCGCCGGCGACGACGGCTGGAGGCGGAACCGCCGTCCTCGCCTCGGGCGTCGTCGGCGTCCTCTTCGTCCTGCTCGGCGGTGTCCTCGGCGTCCTGTGCGGCCTGCGCCGCGGCGACCTCGTCGCCCTCGGCGTCACCGCCCTCGGACTCGGAGTCCGCGGACTCACCCCGACGACGACGCCGGCCACCACGCCGACGGCGCCGGCGCGACCCGGTCTCCTCGGTGTCGTCACCGTCGGCGGCGTCCTCGGTCTCCGCGTCTTCGGCTTCCTCGGTCTCGTCCTCGGCGGCGGCCTCGACGCTCTGGGCGGCCTCGGCCTCGTCGCCGTACCCGGCACCCCGGCGCCGGCGACGACGCTTCGACGCGGCGGGCTGCTCCTCCGCCGCGAACTCCTCGACGTCCTCGGTCTCCGCCTCGGCGGCGGCCTCGGCGGCCGCGCGCTGGGGCGTCTGGAACTGCGGCTCGGTGAACACGGGCGCCTGGAACACGGCCACGGCAGGCCGCGCGGGGCGCTGCGCCTCGCCGCCCTCGGCGGCGGCGGACTGAGCCGGCGCCGCGAAGCCGGTGGCGGCCCGCTGGACGACCCGGCGACGGCGGCGGGGGGCGGCCTTCTCGTCGGCTTCGGCGGCGGGTGCCTCGGTGGGCTCGCCGACGCCGGCGACCGCGGCGGTCACGGTGTCGATACCGGAGGTCACGGGCGTCGCCGCCGTCACCGGCGTCTCGACGGGGGCCTCGGCGGCACTGGTCTCGGGGGTCTCATCGGCACCAGCGGACCCACGCCGCGTGGCGCGTCGGCGCGTACGACGCGGGGCAGCCTCGGCGGCCTCCTCGGCGTCGGCGGAGGCCTCGTCACTCACGGGCGCCTCGGCGCTCTCGTCGGCCACCGCAGAGGCAGCGGTCTCGTCGGCGGGAGCACCGGCGGGCACGGAAACCCGACGGGTCGCACGGCGACGCGTACGACGCGGCGCGGCCTCCTCGGCGTCCTCGACCGGGGCTGCGGCTTCAACGGCGGCAGGCACTTCAGCGGCCGTACCGGACGCATCCGAGACCACTGTCTCGGCGGCCTCCGTCGGCGCGGGAGCACCGGCGGGTGCGGACGCGCGACGCACCGCGCGGCGACGCGAACGCGGCGGCGCCGTCTCCTCGGCCGCGGGCTCTTCGGCGGCGGCGGGCGCCTGCTCGGCGACGGGTGCGGCGGCAGTCACCGGCACCACGGTCTCGGCGACCTCGGCGGCCGCCGGCGTTCCGGCCGGCGCGGAGGCGCGGCGCACCGCACGTCGACGCGTACGGCCGGCAGGGGCGGCCTCCGCCGTCCCCTCCGCCTCTTCGGCGTCCTGGGTCTCTTCGGCGTCCGCGTCCTCAGCAGTCGCCTCGGCCACGGCGGCCACGACGGCGTCGATGTGCTCCTGGGGCTTCTCGGCCGTCTCGGCGTCTTCGGTCAGGGCCGCCACATCGGAGGCGTCTGCGACCGGTATGGCCGGCTCGACCACCTCTGTGGGCTGCGCCTCGGCGGGAGCCGTCGGCGGGCCCGCCGGGCGGGACGCGGCACGGCGCCGCCGGCGCGGCGGCAGGGTGTCGCTGGGAGTGTTCAGTTCGGAACCCTCGTTGGGTTCGGTCGGTTCGAGCATGCGGGCGTTTCTCCCGTCAGGCTCCCGGGCGCCGCACCTGGTCCGGCGGTATGCCGGTGACGTCCGCGGCTCGCGCATTGCGCGACTGCCGCCGTCCGGGGCGCGGGCGCCGCACGGGAGCTCTCTGTGTCCTGTCTCGCCGGTTCCGTACGCCGAATGCGTACGGCCTGGCGAAAGTCTTCTGGTCGGTGCGCTGCCCGACCCAGGTGGCTCCCGAGTACGAGGGCGGCGCTTCGACGACCGTCCCTACGCGGAACCTTCCTTACGCCGGCGCCGTCGCGGCGGCAGCGGTCTCGGCCTCGGTTGGGGCCGTCGCTGCCTCGCGGTCGGGCGCGAGCGGGTCGGTCACCGTGCTGGTCTCTTCATCGAACAGCCCCTGCGCCAGCCTGGTCACCGCTGCGGGGACCGGCGGCGCCAGGTCGGCCACGGCGCGGAGACCGGACAGGACGTCGTCGGGTCGTACGGCAGGCGTCACGTGCCGAACAACCAGCCGCAGTATCGCACAGGGCTGGTCGGTCGGCCTATCAGCCGTTTCACTCTGTGTTTCAAGTTGTACGACCGCGGGGCGGGCGTCGAAGGTGCGGACGCCGTTCTTGGTCATCCGCTGGACCTCGACCGCCTCGGCGGCGTTGAAGGCCGCCACGGCTCGCTCGGCCTCGGCAGGCTCCACACCGTCCAGCCGCAGCTCCCACACGGAAGCGGTGAGCCGGTCGGCGAGCCCCGGGGTCCGGGCCTCGACCGCGTCGACGATGTCGAGGCCGGTGGGCAGCGACTCGTCGAGGAGAACCCGCAGCTTCTCGGGATCCCGCGCTGTGGTGAGCGCGATCTCCAGATACTCCGCCTCACTGCCCGTGCCGGTGGGTGCGGCATTGGCGTACGACACCTTCGGATGCGGCGTGAACCCTGCCGAGTACGCCATCGGCACCTCGGCACGGCGCAGCGCACGCTCGAAGGCGCGCTGGAAGTCACGGTGGCTGGTGAACCGGAGGCGGCCGCGCTTGGTGTAGCGCAGTCGGATGCGCTGCACCGCGGGTGCGGGCGGCGGGCCTTCGGGCTGTCGCTTGCCCAGTGTCGTTCAGTCCTTCGTGAGAGCGGTCGTACTGCTACCAAGAGTACGTGTCTCACGGCCGAGAGGTTCCCGTCGGTCCACGGTCTCCCGCTGCTTCGGCTCTCCGAACAGCATCCGCCGGACGTCGGCCCGCGCCTGCCGTACGGACTCCCGGGCGCCGGCGAGCGCCTGCCGGGTGGCCCGCCCCACACTGCGCGCGGCCTCGGCGGCGGGCCGCAGGACCGCGTCCCGGACGACGTGCCCGACCGGTGTGAGGACCGTCCGGTACACCCAACGCACCGGCTCCACGAAGATCCACCTGAGGAGGGTCGCGAGGAACCGTCCGACGGCGAGCGAGATCCGCCCGGCGACCCGCCACGCATGCCCGAGCGCCTCCCAGATCTCCCTGCCGATCACGGCGAGCACACGGCCGACGGGCGCGAGGACCCACCGGTACACGCCCAGCGCGGGCAGCACGAACAGCACCCGCCCGATCCAGTAGAGCGCCGTCCCGATTCCGGTGAGGACCGTGCTCACGGCCCACAGAAGGCCCCTCGCACACCAGGCGATCGCCCGCCCGAGGGGCGTGAGCACCCACTCGTACACCCACACGGCCGGAACGACGAGGAGATACCGCACCAGCCACGCCACGACGGCGAACGCGCCGAGCCCGAACGCGGCGAGCACCGCGCCGAGCCCCCTGAGGGCCCACATCGCCGCATGCCCGATCGGTGCGAGCACGCGCGCGTGCAGCCACCCCAGCCCGGCCCCGATCCCCCGCGCCAGCCACGCGCACGCGTGCCCGACGGGAGTGAGCACGTACCGGTACAGCCACACCAGTGGAACGACGACGAGTACGTTCCCCAGCCAGGCGAGCCCTATCGCGACGGGCACGACGACGTACCGCCACAGCCCCACGAACGGCCACACGAACAATGCCCGGCCGAGCCACAGCAACGCCCGCCCCAGCGGCCGCAGCATGGTGTCGTTCAGGAAGCGCCCGGAGACGACGAGCGCGTCCCACACCATCCGCACCGGCACGACCAGCACCAGCGCGACGATCCGCACGGGCAGCCGGATCGCGACGACGAGGCATCCTTCCGGCGCCGACGGCTGCTCGCGCCTGGCCGGTGGCTGCTGTGGGTCCGTGGCCGGGGGCTTCTCAAGGTCCATATTCGTGTAGACGCCACAGCCACCCGTCCGGATCCCATCGGTGCGCACAACCTCCGGCCCGAGGGCGGGCGTTCGCATTGCGGGATGCGCCGACCGGGTGAACAGTGGATTCGTAGAGTCGAGTCGGCCGAGTCGGCAAGCAGATGATGCAGTACACCGCACAGCGCATCTGGGACCACCATGGCCAGAACCACTCGGCGGTACGCCTTCCACAGGGTCAACGCATCTCTCCTGGCCGCGGCACTCGCACTGCCGGCAGGCCTGACGAGCGCGGTGGCAGCACAGCAGACCCCCACCGCGAGCGGGCGCCACGCCCCCGCCCGGACAACGCCGCCCCCGTCACCCGCGTCGACGCCGCCTCCCCCGACGACAACAGCCACTACCCCTACGGCCCCGCCCTCCACGCCGACCACGTCCACGCCCCCGACCGATACGTCGGATTCGGACTACACGCCGACGACTGATGACTCGTCGGGTACCGCCACCGCCACCCCGGACCAACCCGCGTCCAAACCGCCGTCGGAACAAACGCGGGCGATCGACGAGGTGGCGGCGGCCCTGAACAAGACACGGGGAGACGTACCCGAGGAACTCACGTCGACCGTCGACACCCTGACCGCCGCGCTCAGGACAGCGACGGACCCGGCGACGACAGCCCAGGACAGGGAAGCGGTCACCGAGAGCGCGAAGAAGCTGGCGTCGGCGCTGTCGGTCATCAGCGACGACAGCACGCCCCGTGAGCTCCGGGACCAGCTGACGGTGCTCGTGAAGCAGATGACCTCCACCCTCGCGGTGGGCCAGGAACCCGGCGTGCCGCCCGAGGACGGCGCACGGCTCCTCGTGGTGGTGGAGCGGACGGCATCCGCCCTGGACGCGGTCGGCGATTCCAGGACACCGAAGAAGCTGCGGGGGGAGCTGGCGGCGATCGTGGAGGAAGTGAGCTACGCCCTGGAGCAGAGCCGCGGCCAGGGCGAGATGGGCATTACGGCGTTGTGGGTGAGTTCGGCGCTGGGCTTTCTCACCCCCTCGACCGCACAGCCTGAGGAGACACCCACGCAACCGGAGCCGTCGCGCACACGATCCGAGCAGTCGGGCACACCGCAGCAGAAGGACCCGCTCGCGAAAGCGATTCATCAGGTCAGTCAGCCGATGAAAGAGGCGACCGACTCCAGTAACTCACCGGAGAATCGGAATGAAGCCCGGAAAGAGATGAGAGAGCGGACCGCCCGGATGAAGGATGAGCAGGACAAAGCCGCCTCGGAGCAGGAGCCGCCTGATGCCCCTGTGGGGAAGGCCGCCGAAGTGTGCACCAACGCCATACTCGAGGCCGTCCCGGACCCGAGACTCGAAAAGGGGTTGAAGGACCTGACTCCCTCGAACTGGGACAGCGCAGGGGTCAAAGACTTCTGGAAGGCCAAGGAAAACGGAAACGACGTGCTCGACGTCCGCGCCCAGTTGGAGAACGACGAACACGCCCACGCCCCCTTCGACATCGGGCCGCTCATCGAGGAGCTCGCCGACCTCCTGCCGGGGAAGGAACTGAACGCGACCCTCGGGCAGCCGGCCCTCCACTGCAGGCAGACGGCTGTGTACCTGTACCAGGACGGGATCACGGCAGGGACCTGGCTCGGCGACGAGTAGGCGGCGAGCCACTCGTCACGGCGAGCCACTCGTCACGGCGAGCCACTCGTCACAGCCCGGAGGATCTCATCAGTTCCGCGACGGACACCTCCGCGTCGGCCCGGACCCGCCCGGCTCCGTACCTGTCCAACTCCCTTCTCACTTCCTTGTAGGAACCGCCTTTGAATTTCCGTGATGAAATGATGGAAAAAGGCGGGAACCCGGGCGCCCAGATCGCTGCGACAAAGCGCGGTTTACGCGTCACGTTGATAAGGTTGTTGTTATGCCGCAGCCGTCCCTGATATACGAGCTGCTGCCCGCACACCTGCCATGCGCAGTAGAACTCTTCGTCTTCGTCCCACGAAGAGTGAGCAGTACTGAACTCGTCCACGTCCAGCTTTCCTCGATCCTTCCTCATATAGGAAACCTGAACGTCGACGCTCACCGTGTCGTACTGCGCCCCTTTGGGGACTTCGAAAACACGCTCAAGGTAATACTCCTGCCCGACTTCGAGCCACTTACCGGGGCCGTACAAGTGGCCACTGCTCAGTGTGGTTTTCTCGAGATCACTGACATGGAGGTCCGCCTCCCCGGTCGGGTAGCCCGGCTTGCCCACACTCTCCCGCCACTCACTCAACAATTCCTCATTGCCAGGGAATTCGGAGTACTTGGCAGCCCTGCCACGGACCGTGTAGCTGTCGTTGAGGATGTAGACGGGGATCCCGCCGGTGTTTTTCATGCGGAGCGACAGCGGCACGTGGACGAACGGCAACCCGCGGTCCTCGCGCGCAGCTCCGAACTTCGCGCGCAGGGTGAAGTGCATGGGGGCGGCGCTGGGTTGGTACATGGTCGAGTACGCCAGGCTGACGGCGGTCAGAAGCGCGGTCGCGACCACTCCGGCCGCGAACCGCTTGGGCTGCGGGACTCCTGTCCAGGATTTCTCCCTGACGAGCAGGACGAGCGCCCACAGGGACCAGCACCACAGAGGCAGGAAAACCAGCAGATAGGGCGTGTATTCCGCTTCCTCGAGCCACATGAGGAGGAGGAGACTGTCCGTGGCGAGCGAAATGAGAACACCCAGCAGGACGACCGCCCCGGAGACCTTGAACTGCCGTCGTCCCCAGTGGTCGAGCGCCATCAGCGCGGCTGCGCCCTGCACCAGACCGGACAGCACGAAGAAAACCCCGGTCACCCGTTGCGCAAAAGTCAGCGCGCCGGCGGCGTCCGGCCATCCCACAACCGCGTTGAGCCCCATGGAAGCCAGCAGCCCGACCGTCATCAGCACGAGGATTGCGCGTCTTCTCCACGCCCGGTCGGGCCACGTGCCGCTGTCACCGCCGCGCCAGCAGATGAGTGCCCGGTCTTCCAGATCCACGTCCTCCGGAAAACCGAGGCGGCCGAGCATTTTGCGCAGTTCGCCCAACGACCAGGCACTGCCCACCGTCTCACTGCCCACGGTCACCCGGCGAAGCCCTCGACTGTCCGGCGACTCGACGACGACCCAGGGACGCAGGCTCATGCCTAGCTCGCGGTGCGGTTGAAGCTGGTGATGTTGAGTTTGACGCCCTTCGCGGTCTTGAGCGTCGTGGGGGACTCACCCCGGGCCGTCTGGCCGGGTTGAACGGCGGTCTCCAGTTCCCAGCCGTTCTCCAGCCGGGTGCCACTGGCATCGACCGCTTCCCATTCCCATGAGTAGTCGGACTTCTCGCTGCTGCTGTTCTTGATGGTCCAAACGGCCCAGATATCAGTGATGCCGGCTGTCGAGCGATCGTCCAGCTGAAACCTGACCAGATCCGCCCGCTCACCCTGCGGTTCCTGCTTCTCCCCCTGTGACGCCTTCTCGGTCGCCGCGTCGGTGGGAGCGGATGTGGTGCTCTCGTCGTCATCCCCCAGCGAGGCCAGCAGCACAACCACGACGATGACAGCCACCACGGCCGCAGCCAAGGCGCCGACGCACCCCCAAATACACGCCCGCCCCCGCCCTTTCTGCTGCGGCGGCCCGGCGGGAGTCGCCCACTGCCCGGCAGGGGGAGGGCCTGCGCCAGGTCTCTCCCACTGGGGCCCGTCCGCACGCGGATCGTTCGCCGGCATGGTCGCCTCCTCCGTGGCGGATATCGCCACGGTAGGCAGCCAGGGGGAACCTCGCGAGCCGGAAGCAGCCAGCCAGGCGACAGCCGTCGGGTACGACGACAGCCCGTTACCCGGCGCGCAGGACCGAGGCGGCTCGGCCGGCCATCGTGAGACCGAAGCGGGCGGCGGTGTGGAGGAGTTGCGGGACACCCTCCTGGGTGAACGACCCCGCGTGCTCGGCAGCGAAAGCCTCGATGGTCCGCGGGGACCGCCCCGTCAGGTCCCGCACGGTGGTGCTGACCGTCGCGCCGGCACCGGCACGGAACAGCTCCGCCATCTCGACGAGATGCTCGACGTACCATTCGGGCTTCCCCTGACGCCGGAGCACGTTCGCGGCAAACCCGGACGGCATGCTGACGTAACGGACGCGTTGCCCGGTCGCGTCGGCAAGGACCGCGGCCAGTTCCTCGTAACCGAACGCGCGCGGACCGGTGACGTCGTACACCCGGTCGTGGTGGCTGTCGCCGGTCAGCACCTCGGCGGCGACGGCGGCGATGTCGCGTGCGTCGACCATCGCGATCGGTGCACCGCCCATCGGCGCCGCGAGCAGACCGAGCTTGGAGACCATCGGCGCTGCCGTCTCCAGGAGGTTCTGCATGAAGAAGCCGGGGCGCAGGAACGTGAACGGCACGCCCGACTCTTCGATTCGGTGCTCGGTCCGCCAGTGCTGACGGCCGATTTCCGCCGGGCCGCCGGGTGAGACCGAGGGCGCGATGCCGGACACCTTGACGATGTGGCCGACCGTTGAACGGAGCGCGGCGTCGACGGCGTTGCCCTGCAGTTCGGCCTGTCGGAGGTCCTGGGCCGAGACGAGGAACACGCGGTCGACGCCCTGCATCGCAGCGTCGAGCGAGGCGGCGTCACCCAGGTCGCCGGTAGCCGGCTCCACGCCTTGGCGGGCGAGGGCCTGCGCGGCTGCCTTCGAGGGATCGCGGACCAGTGCTCGTACCGGCGATCCGGTCGAGACGAGCAGGCGGGCGACCTCACCGCCGATTTTTCCGGTGGCCCCAATGACGAGAATCATGCGCGGCCGACCTCCTTCTGACTTCGGGATTTCAGGACTTCGGGCTTCTCGGCTTCAGGGCTTGGGGCTTCAGGGCTTCAGGACTTCAGGGCTTCAGGGCTTCAGGGAGCGAACCTTCTGCGCGCTTGGCGGCGGGGAGGCCGTGCCACGCACCAACGACCTGTACAAGTCCGCTACGCCGTCGAGGCCGCGAATGTCCGGCATCGCGAACACGATGCGATCCGGTCGCACGATCGCGAAGTCACCGCCGTGCCGGTCGAAGAAGTCGAGTGCGTAGCCGTCGAGGTCCTCGACGGCGACGGTGCCGGCCTCGCACGGTGTCCGACGCTGACCGGGGCGGCTGATGGACAGGTAGGCGGCACCGAGCGACGTCCACAGCGCGCGGCTCTCCGAACGCAAGTGGACCTGCGGATCGAGATCGCGGCCGAGGAGGGCCCAGCCGCTGCCGATGAGATCGTCGAGGGGCCGCAGCCGTCCCTCCGAAGTGCGGACCGTGGGCTGAGGGAACGCATGCCCGGCGCCCGCGCGACGTCCGGAACCGTCAAACGCTCCGGAGGAGTAACGAAGGTCGGGCTTGAACCGTCCTTCGGTGAAGTAGGGCAAGTGCGCCGCCCTCTTCAGAATCGCGTCCCGAACCGTGGCGACGCGACGACGGCGGGTCTGGACCATGGCGCCGGAGAAGCGGGTCAGCCGGGTCATACGTGTGACGTGCGGGCGTCGCTCGTCCTCGTAGCTGTCGAGCAACGACGGGGCGGCACCATCGGCTACGACGGCCGCGAGCTTCCAGGCGAGGTTGTGGGCGTCGCGCAGCCCCGAGCTCAGCCCCTGCCCGGCGAAGGGCGGCATGAGGTGGGCCGCGTCACCGGCGAGAAGCACCCGTCCGGAGCGCCACTGGGCCGCGGCGCGGGCGTGGAAGGTGTAGACGATGTGCCGGAGGATGGTGATCCGGTCGGGGTCGACCCACGGGGAGACGAGTCGCCGAGCGTTCTCCAGGGTTGCGAGTTCAGCGTGGTCCTCGCCCGGGAGGACCATGAACTCCCAGCGGTGGTGCGTCCCGGGCAGCGGCAGTGTCACGCCAGGACGGTCCGGGTTCCCGATGAAATGGAAGGACGTGACGTCGGTCAACGGGGCGTCGAGCTCGGCGTCGACGACGAGCCACGGCTGGGCGTACGTGGAGCCGGTGAACGCGATGGAGCGGAGACCGCGGACGGTGCTTCGCCCGCCGTCACAGGCCACGACGTAGCGGGCGCGGGTCGCGGTCTGCCGGCCTCGGTCGCCCTCGCGGGCCCACACGGTCACGCCGTCGCCGTCCTCGTGGAGCCCCTCGACGCGGACGCCCATCCGGACGGTGACATGGGGATACCGCGCGACCCCCTCGTGGAGCACCCGCTCGAGGTCGGGCTGGTAGAAGAACGCGAGCTGCGGGAACCCGTTGCGGCCCCCGCTGGGGCGCATGGTCACCAGCCGATCGCCGCGCACCGAGAGGAACTCCGTGCTCTGCCCCAGGTCGAGACCCGGGAGGAGTTGATCGACCAGGCCCGCCGCCTGAAAGACGCGGAGCACTTCGTCGTCGGTGGCGCCCGCGCGCGGCATGGTGTGCGGCTCGATATCACGTTCGAGCACGATCGTCCTGACCCCGGCCTGGCCGAGAAGGTTCGCCACCATCGCGCCGACCGGCCCGTAGCCGACGATCACCACATCGGCGCCCTCGGGGTCGTCGCCGGTCATGGCGCCCGCGTCCGACTCGGTCCGAGCTCTCATCAACATGGACTGTTTCTCCCGTTAGAGGGTCAGCCGTCTTGGAAGGCCAGCCACCACCGGATTGAAGATTTCCTCAACATCGAGGATATCTTCAGTTCACAAAGCGTCAAGAGATCGCACACGCAAGTGAGCCCCGGCATGATGCTGCTGCGCGCGGGGCGGTGAGAGTCGCTGTGTCCATGCCATCGGCCACTGCTACATTGCGCCCTCAAGATCAGAAAAACGGCCCTGGAGAGCGCCCTGCACGAGCTGGCCGACAAGGTGTGGGTGTCCAAGGCGAACCATCAGGGCGCCGAGCACGCCTCCATCAGGGGCATGAGCGCCGCGGGCGGCGAGGGCGTGACGACGATGCCCGCGCCCGGCACGCCGCCGCGCGGCCTGTCCGACTTCGGATGAGCGTCCTCCGCACCGCGTACGAGTCCGCGCTCCTGCCCTCACCACGACAGAAGGCCGCACCCGTCATGCCCGACGCCTACGGCGTCCACCTGCCCGCCCAGTGAACGGAAGGCCGATCCCCGTGAAGTCCCGCCACCGCCTGTCCACCGCCCTGGCCTTGCCGCTGACGGCCGTGATGCTGTCCGGGTGCGGCCTCTTCGGCCCCGAGACCTTCGAGGCCGACGAGCGGTCCATCGAAGTGGACGCGGGCGACACGTTCGAGCTGACGCTCCCGGCCAACCCCTCGATGGGCCAGGACTGGAGCATCGTGCGCCCCGGTCCCGACCATGCAACGGTGCGCCAGGAGGGCGGCCGGGAGGAGGACTTCGAGGGCGACAGCGGTGTCGACGGGGGTGGTGACGGTACGCAGACCTTCACCTTCCAGGCCGTTGCCGCGGGCACCACGAAGATCAAAATGAGCTACTGCGTGCTGGGCGACTGCCCCGACGGCGACGACCGCACCGCGACGGGCAGCCCAGGCAACGACCCGGCGTACTTCATCTACACCGTCACCGTGCGATGACCGGAACGGAGGTACCAATGAACCCAGCAAGACCGAGGAAGAGTCGGCCAGGCCGACGTCGCCATGCTCCTGCGCTACGGCATCGGCGCCCCGGGCCCGCGTCGCAGCGACCTGTTCGGCGACGGAGCCGTGGGCGCCGCGGTCACGCTCGACCGCCTCGGGGTCCAGCCCCGCCCGGTGACGTTCCTCGGCAGGACCGTCGCAGCGGTGGCACCGGCTACACCGCCCGGCTGCCGGAGCTACTGCCCGAGCCGGCGGCCTCGGACCTGATGCGCGCCCGGCTGGATGCGGCCTCGTCGGTGGCCCGGCCCGTGGAGGGGGACGAGGTCGTGGCCCGCTGGCTGGAGGCGGTCGCCGAACTCATCGGGCTGCGCCACACCACCCGGGAGCGCGCCGCCCGCTGTGCTCAGCCCTGCGGCCCGGTGGGGACTGCGTCCACATCGGTTGCCAGACGCGCCGACCGTCGCCCGGTGCACCGGCGGAGCAACATGCCGCGAAGAGAGGGCGCCGCCCCGCAACAGACCGCTCGGCGACGCCCCGCCGGACTCGGCGCTGTCGTCTCTCGCTCGCCCCGCCAACACCTCAAGCACCCGATCGAGGGCCTCGCCCACCTCAGTGCGAGTGCCCGCTCCCCGCAGAAGCCGGCGCCGCGTTCTTGACCGTCAGGGGCAGCAGCTTCTTGCCCGTCGGGCCGATCTGGATGTGTGTGTCCATCTGCGGGCACACCCCGCAGTCGAAGCACGGCGTCCAGCGGCAGTCCTCCACCTCGGTCTCGTCGAGGGAGTCCTGCCAGTCCTCCCAGAGCCAGTCCTTGTCGAGGCCGGAGTCGAGGTGGTCCCAGGGGAGGACCTCCTCGTAGGTGCGCTCGCGGGTGGTGTACCAGTCGACGTCGACGCCGAAGGGGACCAGCGCCTTGTCGGCGCACTGCATCCAGCGGTCGTAGGAGAAGTGCTCGCGCCAGCCGTCGAAGCGGCCGCCGTCGTCGTAGACCGCGCGGATGACCGCGCCGATGCGGCGGTCGCCCCGGGAGAGGAGGCCCTCGACGATGCCCGGCTTGCCGTCGTGGTAGCGGAAACCGATCGAACGGCCGTACTTCTTGTCGCCGCGGATCTTGTCGCGGAGCTTCTCTAGACGGGCGTCCGTCTCCTCGGCCGACAGCTGCGGGGCCCACTGGAAGGGGGTGTGGGGCTTCGGGACGAAGCCGCCGATCGAGACCGTGCAGCGGATGTCGTTCGAGCGGGAGACCTCACGGCCCTTCGCGATGACCTTCGTCGCCATGTCGGCGATCTGCAGGACGTCGTCGTCGGTCTCGGTCGGCAGGCCGCACATGAAGTACAGCTTCACCTGCCGCCAGCCGTTGCCGTAGGCGGTGGAGACCGTCCGGATCAGGTCGTCTTCCGAGACCATCTTGTTGATGACCTTGCGGATACGTTCCGAGCCGCCCTCCGGGGCGAAGGTCAGACCGGAGCGGCGGCCGTTGCGCGTCAGCTCGTTCGCCAGGTCGATGTTGAAGGCGTCCACGCGGGTGGACGGAAGCGAGAGGCCGATCTTGTCTTCCTCGTAACGGTCCGCCAGGCCCTTCGCCACGTCGCCGATCTCGCTGTGGTCCGCCGAGGAGAGGGAGAGCAGGCCGACCTCCTCGAAGCCCGTCGCCTTCAGACCCTTCTCGACCATGTCGCCGATGCCGGTGATCGAGCGCTCACGCACCGGGCGCGTGATCATGCCGGCCTGGCAGAAGCGGCAGCCCCGGGTGCAGCCGCGGAAGATCTCGACCGACATGCGCTCGTGGACCGTCTCGGCGAGCGGCACGAGCGGCTGCTTGGGGTACGGCCACTCGTCCAGGTCCATGACCGTGTGCTTGGACACGCGCCACGGGACACCGCTCTTGTTCGGTACGACACGGGCGATACGGCCGTCCGGGAGGTACTCGACGTCGTAGAACGCCGGGATGTACACCGAACCCGTCCTCGCCAGGCGGAAGAGGACCTCCTCGCGGCCGCCGGGGCAGCCCTCCGCCTTCCACGCGCGGATGATCGCCGTCATGTCCAGCACGGCCTGCTCGCCGTCGCCGATGATCGCCGCGTCGATGAAGTCGGCGATCGGCTCGGGGTTGAAGGCGGCGTGGCCGCCCGCCAGGACGATCGGGTCGTCGATGGTCCGGTCCTTGGACTCCAGCGGGATGCCCGCCAGATCCAGGGCCGTGAGCATGTTCGTGTAGCCGAGCTCGGTGGAGAACGACAGGCCGAACACGTCGAAGGCCTTCACCGGCCGGTGGCTGTCCACCGTGAACTGCGGGACGGCGTGCTCCCGCATCAGCGCCTCCAGGTCCGGCCACACGCTGTACGTGCGCTCGGCGAGGACGCCCTGCTGTTCGTTCAGGACCTCGTAGAGGATCATGACGCCCTGGTTGGGCAGCCCGACCTCGTAGGCGTCGGGGTACATGAGCGCCCAGCGGACGTCACAGGAGTCCCACGGCTTGACCGTGGAGTTGAGCTCTCCGCCGACGTACTGAATCGGCTTCTGCACATGCGGGAGCAGAGCTTCGAGCTGCGGGAAAACCGACGCAGCGACTTCGGCAGGCATCTCGCGAACCTTCGTGAGCTGGACTGGACTGACAGGGGTGACCATCTAGCCTAACGCGACCGCGGACACCCTCAGCACGTCCGAGGACTCAGAGGACGTCCGCCCCGCCCTTGACCCCGTCCCAGACTGCGGGCAGCTGGTCCTCCACGGCCGCCGCCCGGTGCTCCTCGCGCCCGTACAGCAGCCCGTAGGTGAAGGCGCTCTCCCCGGCCGCGTGGGCGACCGCGGACAGCTCGCTCAGGGTGTGGCGGGCCATGACGCTGTCCTGGTGCTCGCCGAGCAGGTTCTGCAGGGACTTCATGGTCTTGACCAGGCTCTTGGCTGGCTTGCCGAGCGCCGGAACCGCCGCCTCCGCCGCGTAGCGGGTGCGCTTGGTCTTCTTGCGGGCCTCGTGGATGGCGACGTCACGGTCGCTGCCGGGCTCCAGCTCCAGAGCCTGCTCGACGAGCGCGGACACCTTGCCGAAGTCCTTCCGCACGGCCTTCGGCAGCGCGTTCCCGGGCTCTTTTCCGGCCGCCTTCAGCAGCGGCGGGTCGGCGAGCAGCCCGTCGACGGCATCGAGCAGGGCCAGGTAGCGGTGGGAGTCCAGGACCCCGATCAGCCGGCTGCTCGCCCCGCCGGGCCTGTCCCCCGCCCAGTGGCTCAGCCGCTCGGTCACAGGACCGTAGACCAGCGTGTGGGGCACCTCGTCGAGAGCCGCCGACAGGCGTTCGTTCAGCACCTCGCGGTCGCGGTCCACGCCCAGCTCGCCGGCCAGCCACTTCAGCTCGTCGCCGATCGGGTCGGTGACCGCCCGATCCAGGATCTTGCCGAAGGACTTGAAGGTACTGCGCATCCGGCGGGTGGCGACACGCATGCTGTGGACGGAATCCTCGACGTCCTGGCGTACGGCCGGGTCGAGCTCGACGATCGCGTCCCGCTGGGCGCGGACGTACGCGAGCACGTGGTCGCCGGCGGTCACGGGGTCCTCGACGGACACGGGGGCGAGCTTCATCGGGGCGGTCTCGGCCAGGGCGCGCGCCAGCTTCGACGCCGACTCCGACGGCCGGACCCCCGCCTTGCGCAGCCGCTTCTCCACCTTGTCGAGCACTTTCGGGTCGACGCCGTCGGCCAACTCCACCTCGATCTCGGTCCACTGCGCGGTGCCGCTGCCGCCTGCAAGGCGCTCGGCCTGTACGGCGTCCACACTGACCTCCGCGAGCAGCCCGCCGTCGGCGTCCACGAGATGCCGCACGTCACGCTCGGAGCGGAGCCGGACCATGGGCACCAGCTCGGCGTCCCGGACCCGGGAGCGGACGAGCCCGGCGAGGGTGTCGGGCAGCGTGTCGGACAGCGGCGCCTGGACCTCGTCCCGCACGCCCGGGGCCACGGGGAACTTCAGATGCCAGCCCGCGTCGGACCCGCCCGTCCGGCGCCGCAGGGTGATCGAGGAGGCGGCGAGCCGCTCGTCCGCGGTGTCGTAGTAGGTGGCGTCCAAATGCGCTACACCCTTGTCGATGACGGCATCGACCCCGGCGACCCCGGTCAGGTCGGGCAGGCCGCTGTCGTCGGACTCATACTTCCGCTCGATTTCGCGCTTCGTGTCCGCCATGCCCTGAATCTAGTGGCAGTCACGACGGGATGACAGGGCTCACCAGCCATGAACGCCGGGAAGACAGGGGGCGGCGGTTGGGAAACGGGCTGATGGAGTCCAATTCTGCGGCTGGACACCCGGCGCCCGCTCGGGCACCGCCGTGCCAGTCATGGGGACCCCGGCACGGCGCCCGTTCGACCGACCACCACTGCCCGCCACGACCCCCACCGGCCGCACCGGCCGCCGCACCGGCCAAGCCAGGCGCTCACGCCGACAACGGACGTTGCACCCGGATGGATTGCAGCAACCCCACCGCCACCCACACCGCGAACATCGACGACCCTCCGTACGACACGAACGGCAGCGGCAGACCGGTCACCGGCATGATCCCCAGCGTCATCCCGACGTTCTCGAACGCCTGGAAGGCGAACCACGCCACGATCCCCGCCGCGACGATCGTCCCGTACAGCTCGGTGGTCTCACGGGCGATACGGCAGGCCCGCCACAGGATCACGCCGAGGAGGAGAAGGATCAGACCGCCGCCGAGGAAGCCCAACTCCTCCCCCGCCACGGTGAACACGAAGTCGGTCTGCTGCTCCGGCACGAACTGGCCGGTCGTCTGCGAGCCGTGGAACAGCCCGGAGCCCGTGAGCCCGCCGGAACCGATCGCGATGCGCGCCTGGTTGGTGTTGTACCCGACGCCCGCCGGATCGAGCTCCGGGTTGGCGAAGGCCGCGAAGCGGGCGATCTGGTAGTCGTCCAGGACGCCCAGCTGCCAGACCGCGATCGCTCCCATGGTGCCCGCGCCAATCAGCCCGAAGACCCAGCGGTTGGAGGCGCCGGACGCGAGCAGCACGCCCAGCACGATCACCACCATCACCATGACCGACCCGAGGTCGGGCATGAGCAGCACGATCAGCATCGGCACCGCGGCCAGGCCCAGCGCCTGCACGACCGTGCGGTGGTCCGGGTACTGCTTGTCCCCCGCGTCCACTCTCGTCGCCAGCAGCATCGCCATGCCCAGGATGATCGTGACCTTCACGAACTCCGAGGGCTGGAGCGAGAAGCCGCCGGGGAGCTTGATCCAGGAGTGGGCGCCGTTGATCGTGGAGCCGAGCGGGGTGAGCACCAGGAGGATCAGGAACACCGAGACGCCGTACAGGATCGGCACGGCCGTGCGCAGGGTGCGGTGCCCCAGCCAGACGGTCCCGATCATCAGCGCGATCCCGATGCCGGTGTTCAGGATGTGCCGGATCAGGAAGTAGTACTGGTCGCCCTGGTTGAGCTCGGTGCGGTTGCGTGTCGCCGAGAAGACGAGGATCGAGCCGATCAGCGACAGGGCGATCGCCGCCAGCAGTATCGGCCAGTCCAGTCGGCGGGCGAGCGAGTCGCGGGCGAACAGGCGGGTCCAGCCCGCCCGTTCCGGCCCGTACCCCGAGACCTGGAAACTGTTGGCGCCGGTCATGTGAGCATCCTCCGGCTTCCGCGCCCGCGGCCCCTGCGTCGTCCGCGCCGGGTGTCCCGGTTCTCGGTCGTCGGCGGCGCGACCGTCCCGGCGGGTTGCTGCTCGTCCGACTCGGCCTCGCCCTTCTGGCCGGCCCGCTGCTCCTTGGCCGGGTCCTTGGAGACCTTCGGCGAGGCGATGGTGCCGTCGGTGCGGACCTTCGGCAGGTTCTTCTCCGGGGTGGGCAGCAGCGCGTTCTTCTTGTTGATCGCGCCGTCGTCGGCGACGCCGTACAGCGCGTCGTAGATGTTGCGCACGGCCGGACCCGAGGCGCCGGAACCCGTACCACCCTGGGAGATCGTCATGACGACCGAGTAGTCCTTGGTGTACGTCGCGAACCACGAGGTCGTCTGCTTGCCGTAGACCTCGGCGGTACCGGTCTTGGCGTGCATCGGGATCTTGTCCTGCGGCCAGCCGACGTCCGCGAACCGCCAGGCGGCGGTGCCGCGGGTGGCGACGCCGGCGAGGGCGTCGTCCATCGCAGCCAGCGTCTGCTTGCTTATGGGCAGCTTGCCGTGCGACTTGGGCTTGATCTCCTCGACGGTCTTGCCGTCGGGGCTGACGACGGCCTTGCCGACCGTGGGGTCGTAGAGGGTCCCGCCGTTGGAGATGGCCGAGTAGATGGTCGCCATCTGGATGGGGGTGACGAGGGTGTCGCCCTGTCCGATGGAGTAGTTGACGGAGTCACCCGCGCGCAGCCGGTTGCCTTCGAGGCAGTTCTCGTAGGCGATCTTCTCGGCGTAGCTGCCGTCCCGCTTGCCGTACTTGCACCAGGCGTCCTTGTTGGCCTTCCAGTAGTCCTGCTTCCACTGGCGGTCGGGGATGCGGCCGGTGACCTCGTTGGGGAGGTCGATACCGGTCTCCGCGCCGAGGCCGAACTGGTGGGCGGTCTTGTAGAACCAGTCCTCCGCGTTCTTCTTCGGCTTGGTGCCGCCGTCACGCTTCCACTCCTCGTGGGAGAGGCGGTAGAAGACGGTGTCGCAGGAGACCTCCAAGGCGCGGCCGAGGCTGATCGGGCCGTACCCCTTGGACTCGAAGTTCTTGAAGACCTGGCCGCCGATCGAGTACGAGCTGGAGCATTGGTACGGGCCGTCGAAGGAGTAGCCCGCGTTGACCGCGGCGGCCGTCGGGACGACCTTGAAGATGGAGCCGGGGGCCGACTGGCCCTGGATCGCCCGGTTGAGCAGCGGGTAGTTGGAGGACTTGCCCGTCAGCGTTCTGTAGTCCTTGGCCGAGATGCCGCCCACCCAGGCGTTCGGGTCGTACGACGGGTTGGACGCCATGGCGACGACGCGGCCGGTCTTGGCCTCCATCACCACGACGGCGCCCGAGTCGGCCTTGTACGGCTCGTTGGTGTTGCGGTCCCACTCCTTGCGGGCTTGCTTCATCGCCTCGTTCAGCTCGTACTCGGCGACTCGCTGCACGCGGGCGTCGATGCTGGTCACGAGGTTGGCCCCGGGCTGGGCGGCGTCCGCCTCGGCTTCGCCGATGACGCGGCCGAGGTTGTCGACCTCGTAGCGGGTGACGCCGGCCTTGCCGCGCAGCTGCTTGTCGTACTCCCGCTCCAGGCCGGAGCGGCCGACCTGGTCGGAGCGCAGATACGGCGAGTCGGTGTCCTGGGCCTGCTGGAGCTCCTCGTCGGTGACCGGGGAGAGATAGCCGAGGACCTGGGCGGTGTTGGAATTGCCGGGACTCGGGTACCGGCGCAGGGCCTGCGGCTCGGCGGTGATGCCGGGGAAGTCCTCGGCGCGCTCCCGGATCTGCAGGGCCTGCTTGGGGGTGGCCTCGTCGGTGATGGGGATGGGCTGGTACGGCGAGCCGTTCCAGCAGGGCTGTGGGGTCTCGGCGTCACAGAGCCGGACCTTGCCCATCACGTCCTCGGGCTTCATGCCGAGCACTCCGGCCAGCTTGGCCAGGACGCCCTTGCCGTCGTCCTTCATCTTCAGCAGGTCGGTACGGGAGGCGGAGACCACCAGCCGTGTCTCGTTGTCCGCGAGCGGCACGCCGCGCGCGTCCAGGATCGAGCCGCGCACTGCAGGATCCACGACCTGCTGGACGTGGTTGCCGGACGCCTCCTTGGCATACGCGTCGCCCTCGCGGATCTGCAGGTACCACAGGCGCCCGCCGAGGGTGCCCAGGAGGGAGAGGACGAGGATCTGGATGACGACGAGCCGGATCTGGACGCGTGGCGTCCGGCCGGTCTCGGGGATGTTGCTCACTGCGGCTGCCTCCCCCTCTCAGTGCGAGTACGAGTGCGGATACGACTGTGTGTCTACGACTCTTCGTACGACCGTGTGCACGACGCCGCCTACGACCGCGTGTACGAGTGATGAACGTCCGGCCCGCGCGGCCCGGTTCCTCCCGGACTCACCCGTCCGGGTGAACTCCCCTGTCCTCACAGCCGCTTGACCCCCTTGATGCGCCCGGCGCGCGCCGTCCGCGCCCGCACCGCCTTCACCTTCAGCCCGCCCTTGAGGCCGCCCTTCAGGCCCCCCATCCCGCCGCGCTGGCCGCCGATGCGCAGGCCGGTGCCGCCGGAGAGCCAGCCGGTGGAGATGTCGGCCTTCTTCGCCTGGGACTTGGTGTCGGCGAGCGGGTCGTTCTCCGCACGCCTGGCCAGCGCCATGATCCCCGGGACGACGAACGGGGCGAGCAGCAGGTCGTACAGCGCGGCCGTGAAGAGCAGACTGCCGAGGCCGACGTGGCGGGCCGCGGTGTCCCCGACGAGGGCGCCGACACCGGCGTACAGCAGGGTCGTGCCGATCGCGGCGACGACCACGACGACCATCGGCCCGGTGGCCGACTTGAGCCGGCCGTTGTCCGGCTTGATGAGCCCGGCGAGATAGCCGATGACGCACAGCACCAGCGCATAGCGGCCGGCGGCGTGGTCGGCGGGCGGGACGAGGTCGGCGAGCAGACCGGCGCCGAAGCCGACGAGGGCGCCGCCGACATGGCCGTAGACCATGGCGAGGCCCAGGACGGTGAGCAGCAGCAGATCGGGGACGGCGCCCGGGAGATGGAGGCGGGCCAGGACGCTGACCTGGATCACCAGGGCGACGACGACCAGGGAGGAGGAGAGCAGGACTCGGTTGACGCGCATCTGGCTTCAGCTCCTACTGCTCTTGCTCGTACACGTCTTGCTCGTACTGGTTCCGGCCGTCGGCCGGAGGCGGATCCTGGCCGTCGGCCTGCGGCTGGTTCTGGCCGTCGGCCGGGTCCTCGGCGCCCGGCGTGACGGTGACCGTCACGGTCGGCGTGGGGGTCGGCTCGGGCTTGTCTGGAAGCACCGTGTCGCGCGGGTCCTTCGCGGGGGCCTGGACGACGACGCCGACGATGTCGAGCTTGCTGAACCCGACGTACGGCGTGACGTACAGGGTGCGGGTCAGGTTGCCCCCGGACGGATCGACGCGGGAGACGACGCCGACGGGGACACCGGGCACGAACGGCTTGTCGGCCTGCGAGCCGAACGTGACGAGCCGGTCGCCCTTCTTCACCTCGGCCTTGCCGTTGAGGAGTTCGACGCGCAGCGGACGGTCGCCCTGGCCGGAGGCGAAGCCGAGTTCGTCGCTGGCCTCCATGCGGGTGCCGACGGTGAAGTCGGGGTCGTTGGCGAGGAGCACGGTCGCGGTGTTCGGACCGACGGTGGTGACGCGCCCGACCAGCCCGTCCCCGTTCAGGACGGTCATGTCGCGCTGGATGCCGTCGTTCACGCCGACGTCGATGGTGATCGTCCAGGAGAAGCCCTGGGCCGCTCCTATCGCGATGACCTGCGCCCCCTTGATGCCGTACTGGCCGGCGCCCGCGACCTTCAGCACCTTGTCCAGCTGCTTCAGACGGCTGCGGTTACGGTCGTCGCTGCCGAGCTTGGCCTTGAGGGCGGCGTTCTCCTGCTCCAGCCGGGCGAGCCGGTCGTGGCGCTCGCCGGAGTCGCGGATCGCGGCGACCGCGTTGCCGACCGGGTTCACCGCGGCCGACACGCCGTCCTCGATCGGGCCGAAGACCGTGGCAGCGGCATGGCGGGCACCGTCGACCGGCGAATCCTCACCACCGCGGATGTCCACCGTGATCAGCGCGAACGCGATGGCGATCAGCAGCACCAGGAGCAGCCGGCTCTCTCGTGTGTCCCTCACGTGCGGCGGCCGTGCCCTTCCTCAGTAGGAATTCGGGAAACCTCGGGTAAACCCGAGGGGCTCTGTATGCGGAGTTGGCTACGAACTTGTAAGCGGAGCTTGTATGCGGGGCTTGCGTGCGGCGCTTCTCTGCGAAGTGCCGAAGTTCGAAGGGTCGAGGTTTCGACCCTCTTCAGGGAGCTTATGCCTCTATATCAACGATCCGCCGTACGAGAGGAGATCATCCCGTACGGCGGAATCGAAGAGTTACGTCATCTGCGCGGCTGGGCGTCCAGCACCTGCTGCAACGCCTCGAACTCCTCGACGCACTTGCCGGAGCCGAGCGCCACGCTGTCCAGCGGGTCCTCGGCGATGTGGATCGGCATGCCGGTCTCGCGGCGCAACCGCTCGTCGAGGCCGCGCAGCAGCGCGCCGCCGCCGGTCAGAACGATTCCTCGGTCCATGATGTCGCCGGACAGCTCCGGCGGGCACTTGTCGAGGGTCGTCTTCACGGCGTCCACGATCGCGTTGACCGGTTCCTCGATGGCCTTGCGTACCTCGGCCGCTGAGATGACGACGGTCTTCGGCAGCCCGGAGACCAGGTCCCGGCCGCGGATTTCGGTGTGCTCGTCAGCGTCGAGGTCGTACGCCGAACCGATCGTGATCTTGATCTGCTCGGCCGTCCGCTCACCCAGCAGAAGGGAGTACTCCTTCTTGATGTGCTGGATGATCGCGTTGTCCAGTTCGTCGCCCGCGACGCGAATGGACTGGGCGGTGACGATGCCGCCGAGGGAGATGACCGCGACCTCCGTGGTGCCGCCGCCGATGTCGACCACCATGTTGCCCGTGGCCTCGTGGACCGGCAGGCCGGAACCGATGGCCGCGGCCATGGGCTCCTCGATGATGTGCACCTGGCGGGCGCCGGCCTGGGACGACGCCTCGATGACGGCGCGGCGCTCGACGCCCGTGATGCCGGAGGGCACACAGACGACGACCCGCGGACGAGCCAGATACCGCCGCTTGTGGATCTTCAGGATGAAGTAGCGGAGCATCCGCTCGGTGATCTCGAAGTCGGCGATGACGCCGTCCTTCAGCGGACGCACGGCAACGATGTTGCCGGGCGTGCGCCCGATCATCTTCTTCGCTTCGGCGCCGACCGCGAGAATGCCACCGGTGTTGGTGTTGATCGCGACGACGGACGGCTCGTTGAGTACGATCCCGCGACCCCTGACGTACACCAGCGTGTTGGCGGTCCCGAGGTCGACAGCCATGTCACGGCCGATGAACGACATTGAGTTCCCCATCAGGATTCGTCTGGCCTTCCTGGGAGCTTTTGATGGCTTTTCAGGTCGGCGAAGTGGGTGCTGTGACGTGAAGGCTTCTATCGTAGACGCGCCTTCGCGAACACTGCGGGAGGGTCTTCGCCATTGTCAGCAGACGGCGAGTCGCCTCGCTTGTGGAGACGGGCCATCGGAGGCACTCGTTCCCTCGATCGCCACGCATATGCCGCTGGGCGGCCGGGTTTCTTCGACCGTCCCAGTTCGGGCCGGGTGTAGGGGTCAGGCGCGGCCCGGGAAGAAGATCTTCACCTCGCGCTCCGCGGACTCCTCGGAGTCGGAGGCGTGGATGAGGTTCTCGCGGACGATCACGCCGAAGTCACCGCGGATGGAGCCGGGCGCCGCGGCGATCGGGTCGGTCGGACCGGCCAGCGCGCGCAGCCCCTCGATGACCCGCTCACCCTCGACGATCAGGGCCACGACCGGGCCGGACGCCATGAACTCCACCAGCGGCTCGTAGAAGGGCTTGCCCTTGTGCTCGCCGTAGTGCTGCTCCAGGGTCTCCTGGTCCAGGGTGCGCAGCTCCAGCGCGGTGATCTGCCAGCCGGCCTTGCGCTCGATCCGGCTGATGATCTCGCCGGTCAGGCCACGGCGGACTGCGTCGGGCTTGAGCAGGACGAGGGTGCGCTGGGTCACGACGAGCTCCTTATTACCTACAGGTGTGCGGTGGGACGAGGTTACAGGGCTGAGCTGGGCGCTCGTCACGGAGTGTCAGCTTGTGCAGGTCGCCGGCCCCGGGGGCTGCCCCCCAGGGCTCCGATCGGCCTCGACGGCCTCGTCCTCAGGCTCCGGAAGGGCTGGTTTTGTCCCCTTGCGCCGCAAAGCGCGCCTTCGCCTCGTCGACCTTTCGGCCGTAGTGCACCGACGCCCACCACAGCGCCGCGAACACCGCGCCCAGGAAGAACATCGTCGGGACGATGAAGCCGGAGGCGATGAGGGCGATCTGCAGGGCCCAGCCGAGGGCGACGCCGCCGGGGCGGGTCACCAGGCCGCACAGCAGCAGGCACAGGAACATCGCGATCCCGCTGACCGTCCACACCGTCGACATGGACAGGTCGGGATCCTTCATGGCGACCAGACCGGCGAAGCCGATGACGAAGAACTCGCCGATCAGAGTCGAGGAACAGAGCGTACGCATCTTCGAAACTCAGCCCTTCCCCAGCAGCAGCCGGGCCTCGCCGACCGTGATGACGGACCCGGTGACGAGCACGCCGCCGCCCGCGAACTCGCCCTCCTCCTCGGCCAGCGTGATCGCGGCCTCCAGGGCGTCCGGCAGCCGCGGCTCGACCTGCACGCGCTCGTCGCCGAACACCTCGACGGCGATGGCGGCGAGTTCGTCGGCGTCCATGGCGCGGTGGGAGGAGTTCTGGGTGACGACGACCTCGGCGAAGATCGGCTCGAAGGCCTCCAGCAGCCCCCGCACGTTCTTGTCGCCGCTCGCGCCGACGACTCCGATCAGCCGGCTGAAGTCGAAGGCCTCCCCGATCGCCTCGGCGATCGCCCGCGCGCCCGCCGGGTTGTGGGCGGCGTCGAGCACGACGGTCGGCGAGCGCCGTACGACCTCCATGCGGCCCGGAGAGGAGACGGCCGCGAACGCCTTGCGGACGGTGTCGATGTCCAGGGGCTCGGCCCGCGCGGCGCCGACGCCGAAGAACGCCTCCACGGCGGCGAGGGCGACGGCGGCATTGTGCGCCTGGTGCGCGCCGTGCAGCGGCAGATACACCTCGGTGTACTCACCGCCCAGCCCGCGCAGGGTCGCCAACTGCCCGCCGACGGCGACCTGACGCGACACAACCCCGAACTCCAGGCCCTCGCGCGCGACGGTGGCGTCGACCTCCACGGCCTTCTTCAGCAGCACCTGCGCCGCGTCCACCGGCTGCTGGGCCATGATCACGGTGGCGTCCTGCTTGATGATCCCGGCCTTCTCGCCGGCGATCTCGCCCGGAGTGCTGCCGAGCCGGTCGGTGTGGTCGAGGTCTATGGGGGTCACGACGGCGACATCACCGTCGATGACGTTCGTGGCGTCCCAGGAGCCGCCCATGCCCACTTCCACGACGGCGACATCGACGGGCGCGTCGGCGAAGGCGGCGTACGCCATGCCCGTCAGCACCTCGAAGAAGGACAGCCGGTACTCCTGCTGCGCGTCGACCATCTCGATGTACGGCCGGATGTCCTGGTACGTCTCGATGAACCGCTCGGCCGAGATCGGCGCCCCGTCGAGGCTGATCCGCTCGGTGATCGACTGGACGTGCGGGGAGGTGTAGCGGCCGGTGCGCAGCTCGAAGGCACCGAGGAGGGCCTCGATCATGCGGGCCGTCGACGTCTTGCCGTTGGTGCCGGTGATGTGAATGGAGGGGTACGCCCGCTGCGGCTCGCCCAGCACGTCCATGAGCGCGGCGATCCGGGTGACGGACGGCTCCAGCTTGGTCTCGCCCCAGCGGGTGGCGAGCTCCGCCTCGACCTCGCGCAGCGCCTTGTCGACCTCGGGGTCCTCGGGGCGTGCGGGCACGTCGGCGCTGGGCGGGCCGCCCTGGGTGCGCAGGGTGCGGCTGCCGGCCTCGATGACCGCGAGATCCGGGTCGCGGTCGGTCTCGGCCGCGATGATCTCTTCGAAGGGGTCGAGGGGGTCGGGCTCGTTCTGGTCGCTCACGGGGCCAGTCTACGGAGGGGGACTGACAGGGCGCCCACCCAGTGGCGTGTCCTGGGTCGGCGGGCGGCTGCTGGTCCATTGTGGCTGGTCACGCCCACGCGGCGGAGCCACATCGGTACAGCCTCACGCCGCTGAGGTACGCGCAGGCCCCCGGCGCCTGACAGCACCGGGGGCCTCATGGCCGTAGCACCGACTACGCCTGCGGCAGGCGGTCCAGCTGTGCGGCGATCCGTGCGATGTCCTCTTCCGCCTTCGCCAGCCGGCCGCGGATCTTCTCCACGACGTTGTCCGGCGCCTTCGCGAGGAACGCCTCGTTGCCGAGCTTGGCGTTCGCCTGGGCCTTCTCCTTCTCGGCCGCCGCGAGGTCCTTGGCCAGTCGCTTGCGCTCGGCCGCGACGTCGATCACGCCGGAGAGGTCGAGGGCGACCTCGGCGCCCGCCACCGGCAGGGTCGCCGTGGCCGTGAAGGACTCGCCCTCCGGCTGGAGGCGCAGCAGCTGGCGGATGGCCGGCTCGTGCGGGGCGAGGGCCGTGCCGTCCAGGCTCAGGCGGGCCGGGACGCGCTGGCCCGGCTGCAGGCCCTGGTCGGCGCGGAAGCGGCGGACCTCGGTGGTGACCTGCTGGAGAACGGCGATCTCCTGCTCGGCCGCCGTGTCACGGAAGCCGCTGTCCTTCGGCCACTCGGCGATCACGATCGACTCGCCGCCCGTCAGCGTCGTCCACAGCGTCTCCGTGACGAACGGGACCACCGGGTGCAGCAGCTTGAGGGTGACGTCGAGGACCTCACCGAGGACGCGCTTGGAGACCTCGGCCGGCTCGCCGCCCGCCTGGAACGTGGTCTTGGACAGCTCGACGTACCAGTCGAAGACCTCGTCCCACGCGAAGTGGAAGAGCGCGTCGGACAGCTTCGCGAACTGGAAGTCCTCGTAGAACGCGTCGACTTCGGCGACGACGGAGTTCAGGCGGGACAGGATCCAGCGGTCCGTCGACGACATCGCCGACGGCTCCGGCAGCGGGCCGTCGACCGTGGCGCCGTTCATCAGCGCGAAGCGCGTCGCGTTCCAGATCTTGTTGGCGAAGTTCCGGGAGCCCTGGACCCAGTCCTCGCCGATCGGGACGTCGACGCCCGGGTTGGCACCGCGCGCGAGGGTGAAGCGGAGCGCGTCGCTGCCGTACTTGTCCATCCAGTCCAGCGGGTTGACCGCGTTGCCGAAGGACTTCGACATCTTCTTGCCGAACTGGTCGCGGACCATGCCGTGCAGGGCGATGGTGTGGAACGGCGGGGTGCCGTCCATCGCGTACAGGCCGAACATCATCATCCGGGCGACCCAGAAGAAGAGGATGTCGTAGCCGGTGACCAGGACGGAGTTCGGGTAGAATTTCGCGAGCGACTCGGTCTGTTCGGGCCAGCCGAGCGTGGAGAAGGGCCACAGGCCGGAGGAGAACCAGGTGTCGAGGACGTCGGTGTCCTGGTGCCAGCCCTCGCCGGTCGGGACCTCGTCGTCGGGGCCGACGCAGACGACTTCACCCTCCGGGCCGTACCAGACCGGAATCCGGTGACCCCACCACAACTGCCGCGAGATGCACCAGTCATGGAGGTTGTCGACCCAGTCGAAGTACCGCTTCTCCATCTCCTGCGGGTGGATCTTGACCTTGCCGTCGCGGACCGCGTCACCGGCGGCCTTGGCGAGCGGGCCGACCTTGACCCACCACTGCATGGACAGGCGCGGCTCGATGGTGGTCTTGCAGCGCGAGCAGTGGCCGACGGAGTGGACGTACGGCCGCTTCTCGGCGACGATCCGGCCCTCGGCGCGCAGCGCGGCGACGATGGCCGAGCGGGCCTCCAGACGGTCCAGGCCCTGGAACGGGCCGTGGGCCGTGATGACGGCGTGCTCGTCCATCACCGTGAGGGACGGCAGGCCGTGGCGCTGGCCGATCTCGAAGTCGTTCGGGTCGTGGGCCGGGGTGACCTTGACGGCTCCGGTGCCGAACTCGGGGTCGACGTGCTCGTCGGCGACGACGGGGATACGGCGGCCGGTGAGCGGCAGCTCGATGTCGCGGCCGACGAGGTGGCGGTAGCGCTCGTCATCGGGGTGGACGGCGACCGCGGTGTCGCCGAGCATCGTCTCGGCGCGGGTCGTGGCCACGACGATGGCGTCGTCGCCGTCGCCGTACCGGATGGAGACGAGCTCGCCGTCGTCGTCCTGGTACTCGACCTCGATGTCCGAGATGGCCGTCAGACAGCGCGGGCACCAGTTGATGATGCGCTCGGCGCGGTAGATCAGCTCGTCGTCGTAGAGGCGCTTGAAGATGGTCTGGACGGCCTGGGACAGCCCCTCGTCCATGGTGAAGCGCTCGCGCGACCAGGCGACGCCGTCGCCGAGGCGCCGCATCTGCCCGCTGATCTGCCCGCCGGACTCGCCCTTCCACTGCCAGACGCGCTCGACGAACGCCTCACGCCCGAGGTCGTGCCGGGACTTGCCTTCCTTCCCCAGCTCCCGCTCGACGACGTTCTGCGTGGCGATACCGGCGTGGTCCATGCCCGGCTGCCACAGCGTCTCGTAACCCTGCATGCGCTTACGACGCGTCAGGGCGTCGATGAGGGTGTGCTCGAAGGCGTGCCCGAGGTGCAGGCTGCCGGTGACGTTCGGCGGCGGGATGACGACGGTGAACGGCGGCTTGTCGCTCTTCGCGTCCGCCTCGAAGTAACCGCGCTCTACCCAGCGCTCGTACAGCGGCCCCTCTACATCGGCCGGCGCGTACTGGGTCGGCAGTTCGGTGTCGGGCGCTGGTGGCTGCTGCTGAGCGTTCTCGGTCACCCGCTCAGTTTAGGGGTGTCGCGGGCGTGTCCCGAAACGCGTTTGTTCTGTAACGGTGGGCACCCCGATGCCATGCGTTGCCTGAGTCTGGGCCAGGATGTCAGGAACACATAAGCATCTGGAGGGGAACCCAGAAATGAGCTACAACCAGCCGGGCCCGTACGGCGGGCAGCCCCAGCAGCCCGGTCCGTACGGCCAGCCGCAGCAGCCCGGCCCGTACGGCCAGCCGCCGCAGGCGCCCCAGCCCGGCTACGGCTACCCCCAGCAGGCCCCGCCGGCCCAGCCCCAGCCCGGTTACGGCTACCCGCAGCAGCCCCCGGGCGTCCCGCCCCAGCAGCCGAACCCCTACGGCCAGCAGCCCCAGTACGGCCAGCAGCAGCAGTACGGCATGCCCCAGCCCCCGGCCCCGGGCGGCGGCGGCAAGAAGGCGGGCCTGATCATCGGCGCCGTGGCCGTCGTGGTCGCGATCGGCGTGGGGGCGTACTTCGTGCTGGGGGGCAGCGGCGGCGCGGGGGGTGTGGAGGACGACGGCGCACACAAGCTGGCTACGCCGGCGACGGTGCTCAGTGAGTACAAGCGGGTCGGTGGAAGCAACCAGTCCTCCGACGCCGACGATGTGAAGGACATGGAGAAGAGCGGCGTCAAGAACGGGACGGTCGTCGTCGGGAGTTGGTCCACCGCCGACCTCAGCAACTACGACCCGCAGGACCCCTCCACCCTGCCCAGCCAGGCGGAGCTGCTCACCGCCAAGGGAGTCACGTTGGTGGGCGGTTACGGAGAGATCGCGGACCCCCAGTCGACCCTGGACAAGTTCTTCGCCTCCATCCAGAAGGAGGTCAAGGAGAGCTCTTCGGATGACTCGCCCACCATGCGGAACGCCGAGCTGGTGGGCGAGCCCGAGGAGGTCGAGATCGACGGCGCCGTCGCCAAGTGCCAGTCGACCAAGTCCACCAACGCACTCACCAAGAAGCAGTCCATCGACTGGTTCTGCGCCTGGGCCGACTACAGCACTGTCGCCATGGTCTCGCCCGGTGACAACACCGGCACGGGCGTCGGCAAGGACACCGCGGTCGACCTCACCAGCAAGCTGCGTCAGGAAGTCCGCGAAAAGGCCTGACGCCGCACGCACCACCTACGAAGGGGCCCCGTCTCTCGACCGGGGCCCCTTCGTACGTCTGCGGTGCTGCGGACGGCTACGCCGTCTTCTGCTCCCCCGACCCCCGCCCCCGCGCATCCCGCGGGATCAGCGTCGGGTTCACGTTCGACTGGACGACTTCGGCCGTGATGACGACCCGGGCGACGTCCTTGCGGGACGGCACCTCGTACATCACCGACATCAGGACCTCCTCCATGATGGCGCGCAGGCCGCGCGCGCCGGTCTGGCGGAGGATGGCCTGGTCGGCGATGGCCTCCAGGGCCTCGCGCTCGAAGTCGAGTTCCACGCCGTCGAGTTCGAAGAGGCGCTGGTACTGCTTCACCAGCGCGTTGCGCGGCTCGACGAGGATCTGGAGCAGGGCCTCGCGGTCCAGGTTGTGGACCGAGGTGATGACGGGGAGGCGGCCGATGAACTCGGGGATCATGCCGAACTTGACCAGGTCCTCGGGCATGACGTCCTCGAACTGGTCCTTGGCCTCCAGCTCCCGCTTGGAGCGGATCGTCGCGCCGAAGCCGATGCCCTTGGCGCCGGCCCGGGACTCGATGATCTTCTCGAGGCCCGCGAACGCGCCGCCCACGATGAACAGGACGTTCGTCGTGTCGATCTGGATGAACTCCTGGTGCGGGTGCTTGCGGCCGCCCTGCGGCGGGACCGAGGCCGTCGTGCCCTCCAGGATCTTCAGCAAGGCCTGCTGGACGCCCTCGCCGGACACATCGCGCGTGATCGAGGGGTTTTCGCTCTTCCGGGCGACCTTGTCGATCTCGTCGATGTAGATGATCCCGGTCTCGGCCTTCTTGACGTCGTAGTCCGCCGCCTGGATCAGCTTCAGCAGGATGTTCTCGACGTCCTCGCCGACATACCCGGCCTCCGTCAGCGCGGTCGCGTCCGCGATGGCGAACGGAACGTTCAGCATGCGGGCCAGGGTCTGGGCGAGCAGCGTCTTGCCGGAGCCCGTGGGGCCCAGCAGCAGGATGTTGGACTTCGCCAACTCGATGGCGTCCTCGCGGCTTTGACCGCCGCCGTTCTCGCCGGCTTGCACGCGCTTGTAGTGGTTGTAGACGGCGACGGAGAGCGCCTTCTTGGCTGCTTCCTGGCCGACCACGTAGCCCTCGAGGAACTCGTAGATCTCGCGTGGCTTGGGCAGTTCCTCCCAGCGGACCTCACTGGTCTCCGCGAGCTCTTCCTCGATGATCTCGTTGCAGAGATCGATGCACTCGTCGCAGATGTACACACCAGGGCCTGCGATGAGCTTCTTGACCTGCTTCTGGCTCTTGCCACAGAACGAGCACTTGAGCAGATCGCCGCCGTCACCGATGCGTGCCACGGTGTGCTTCCCCTTCGCCTGGGAGACGACTGGACGTTTTCGAATCCAGCGGCTCCTGGTGCTGCCTTATGTCGACGGTACCTTGCTTGGCCCCCCGTTCGGGCCCCCCTTGGCGCGGTTCACTTTGACGTGCACCGTCCCAAACCGTGCCAAGGGGCAGCAGACACTACCGGGTCCGCGTCAGCGAACGTCGGCGTTGTTCATCTTCCGGGTGGAGATGATCTGGTCGATCAGCCCGTACGACAGCGCGTCCTCGGCCGTGAGGATCTTGTCGCGCTCGATGTCCTCGCGAATCTTCTCGATCGGCGTGGTGGAGTGCTTGGCCAGCATCTCCTCCAGCTGCGAGCGCATCCGCAGGATCTCGTTCGCGGCGATCTCCAGGTCGGAGACCTGACCGCGGCCGGTCTCGCTGTACGGCTGGTGGATCAGCACACGGGCGTTCGGCAGCGCCATGCGCTTGCCGGGCGTGCCGGCGGCCAGCAGCACGGCCGCGGCGGAGGCCGCCTGGCCCATGCAGACCGTCTGGACGTCCGGCTTCACGAACTGCATCGTGTCGTAGATGGCCGTGAGCGCGGTGAAGGAGCCGCCGGGGCTGTTGATGTAGACCGAGATGTCCCGGTCGGGGTCCATCGACTCCAGGCACAGCAGCTGCGCCATGACGTCGTTGGCGGAGGCGTCGTCGATCTGCACGCCGAGGAAGATCACGCGCTCCTCGAAGAGCTTCGCGTACGGGTCGTACTCGCGGATGCCCTGCGAGGTGCGCTCCACGAACCGCGGGATGACGTAGCGGGACTCGGCGGCGGGACCCGTGTACTCGGCGCGCGTGCGGTCGTACAGGCCGCTGCCGGGGAAGTCGTTCACTGTCTGTCTCCTAGGAGCTGTGGCGGTCGGCTGAGGGGCTTGCTGGGGCCTCTTCGGTCCCACGGGGCGGTCAGGCCCCGGTGCCGCCGCCGCCCGGGATGCCGGCAGCTGTGGTGATGACGTCGTCGATGAGGCCGTACGCCTTGGCCTCCTCGGGGTCGAACCAGCGGTCTCGGTCCGAATCACGGGTGACCTGCTCGACCGACTGGCCGGTGTGCTGGGCCGTGAGCTCGGCCATGCGCTTCTTGGTGTGCAGCAGCCGCTCGGCGTGGATCTTGATGTCCGACGCCGAACCGGCGAGGCCGGCGGAAGGCTGGTGGATCAGGATCTCGGCGTTCGGGAGGGCGAACCGCTTGCCCGGGGTGCCCGCGCTGAGCAGGAACTGCCCCATGGAGGCGGCGAGGCCCATGGCGATGGTCATCACGTCGTTCTTGATGAACTGCATGGTGTCGTAGATCGCCATGCCGGCCGTGATCGAGCCGCCCGGGCTGTTGATGTAGAGGTTGATGTCCTTGTCGGGGTCCGCGGCGGCAAGGAGCAGCAGCTGTGCGGTGATCTTGTTCGCGATGTCGTCGTCGACCGGCTGGCCGAGGAAGATGATCCGCTCGTTGAGCAGCCGGTTGTAGACCTGGTCGCCGAGGCCACCACCGATTGAAGGCTCGCCGGCGGCTGAGGGCATCAGATTCGTCACGTATCCACCTGCTCGTCTTGCGACGGCGCCGGGCCGTCTCACGTTTCCCTGCGGGCTGGAGCCATTTCGGGGACTCCCCTGCCCTCGTATTCATGGACCCTAACGCGCGGCACCTGCGGCGCAATCCCGGTTCCAGGGGTGTTCGCTGTGAGCGCATGCCTGCGCTGCGTGGGCGGGCCCGGCGCCCCGGAAGGGCACCTTCCCACCGTACGTCGAAGGGCCCTGGGGTGTTGTGCTCCCCCAGGGCCCTCCGTACGGCCTACAAAGTGCCGTGGGCTCAGCCCTCGGACTTCTCCTCGTCGGCGGCGTCGGCGGTGCCCTCGGCGACCTCCACCGTCTCCGTGGCCTGCTCGGTCTCGTCCTCGTCGTCCAGGTCGATGACCTCGCCGTTGGTGTCCTTGACCACGGCCTTCTCGACGACGACGGCCAGGGCCTTGCCGCGGGCGACCTCGCCGACCAGGAGCGGAACCTGGCCGCCCTCGACGACCGCCTGGGCGAACTGGTCGGGGGACATGCCGGAGGAGGCGGCGCGGCGCATGAGGTGCTCGGTGAGCTCCTCCTGGTTGACGTTCAGCTTCTCCTGCTTGACGAGCTCGTCGAGGACGAACTGCGTCTTGATGCCCTTGACCGCGGCTTCCTTGGTCTCGGCGTCGAACTCCTCGACCGTCTTGCCCTGGATCTCGAGGTACTTCTCGAGGTCGAGACCCATCTGGCCGAGCTGGTGGTGCTCGAGGTTGTGCTTACGGGTGTTGATCTCGTCCTCGAGGAGCTTCTCGGGGACGGGCACCTCGACGAGCTCCAGCAGCTTCTCCAGGACGCGCTCCTGGGCCTGCGTGGCCTGGTCGTACTGCTTCATGTTCTCGAGGCGCTTGCGGCTGTCGGCCTTGAGCTCGTCCAGGGTGTCGAACTCGGAGGCGAGCTGCGCGAACTCGTCGTCCAGCTCGGGCAGTTCGCGGGCGGCGACCTGGGTGACCTTGACGGTGACCTCGGCCTCCTTGCCGGCCGCCGAGCCGCCCTTGAGCTCCGAGGCGAAGGTGGCCTCGGCACCGGCCTCCAGGCCCTTCACGGCGTCGTCGATGCCGTCCAGCAGCTCACCGGAGCCGATGGTGTAGGAGACGCCCTCGGCGACACCGTCCTCCAGGACCTCGTCGTCGACCTTGGCCTGCAGGTCGATCGTGACGACGTCGCCGTCCTCGGCGGCACGCTCGACCGGGGAGGTGGAGGCGAAGCGCTCGCGGAGCTGCTCGACCGACTTCTCGACGTCCTCGTCGGTGACCTCGACGGCGTCGACCTCGACCTCGATGCCGGAGTAGTCCGGGATCTCGATGGTCGGGCGGATGTCGACCTCGGCGGTGAAGTTCAGCGTCTCGCCGTCCTTCAGCTCGGTGATGTCGACCTCGGGCTGGCCCAGGACGTTGAGGTCGGCCTCGTTGACCGCCTCGGTGTAGAACTTCGGCAGCGCGTCGTTGACGGCCTCCTCCAGCACGGCGCCACGGCCGAACCGCTGGTCGATGACGCGCGCCGGGATCTTGCCCTTGCGGAAGCCCTTCACCGTGACCTGCTGGTTGATCTTCTTGTACGCCGCGTCGAGGCTGTCCTTGAGCTCCTCGAAGGGCACCTCGACAGTGAGCCGAACCCGAGTCGGGTTCAGGGTCTCCACGGCGCTCTTCACGGTTCGGTCTCCTTGTGGCTGACTTCTTGGGTTCTGCCGGGACCAGACTGGCCCGGCGGATTTCGCCGCCCGGGAGGACTTCATCAGATGGAGAGACACACGGGCGTGCAGCTTGCATAGTAACGGCAGCGGCGACACGCCCCAAAGGCGATCACTGGACGCGATCACACGAGGTCGTCGCGCATGTGGCCGGTCTTGACCGGTCCTGGTCGGGGTGGCGGGATTTGAACCCACGGCCTTCCGCTCCCAAAGCGGACGCGCTACCAAGCTGCGCCACACCCCGTGCTGGTGCGACACGTAGGGTACATGGCCACAGGCAGCGCGGCCCCCGCATTAACGGGGTGTGCGGCGAGGGGTGCCGACCCGCTACGATGCCTTCTGTGCCGCGGTCACCTGACCTGCGGCGCGTCGCGTGCGGGCGTAGCTCAATGGTAGAGCCCTAGTCTTCCAAACTAGCTACGCGGGTTCGATTCCCGTCGCCCGCTCCATACGACTCAGGGCCAGGTCAGAGGATGTTTCCTCCGCCTGGCCCTGATCGTTTCCGAGGAGCCTGAGGCACGGCCGGGGTCAGAGGTTGCGTACGTCCAGCGTGTAGACCGAACGGATGCCGTACGGCCTTGGACAGCCATACGGTCGAACAGGACGGCCGACGTCACTCTGCGCAAGGTCATCACGTGGTGCGTGCTGCTGCCGATGTCGTCGGGGGTCGCGTCGATGGGGCGCCCCCACGGGTTGCTGACGTCGGCCAGGGCCAACCGGGTCGTCATGACCTCCCGTCGACGACGCGAAGGGCTGCCTCGTAAGGGCTCGGGCTGTCGAAGGGGGCCGTGACCGGTGGCGGCGTAGGCGACGACCGAGCCGAGGAGGAGGGTGTCCGCGGCCGGGCCCACGTCCTGCGGCGAGGAGAACTGTTTCCGGGGACATGAAGGGCGCTGCGCCCTCCTCCACTCCTGGGCGAGCTGCACATTGGCCGGTTTCAGGTCCCGGTGGACCATCCCCGCACGATGGACGTCGCGCAGGGCCTCGGCGAGGCAGACGGCGAGTTCGCGCAACTTCGGCTGCGGCAGGGGGCCGTGGCGGCGGAGGTCGGGTATGCGTCGGCGTACTGCGCGTGCACGACCTTGAGGGCGAGGCGGCGGCCGGTGGCGGAGCGGGGCAGGTGGACCACCCACCTCCGTCGGGTCCGTCTCGCGCAGCGCCATCCCGTACGCCCCCGCTCCGTACCGTTCGACGACCGCGAACGAGGGTACCCGTACTCTTCCGGGCCACCCCTGGGACCCCGGAAGCCGCGCTCACGGACCCTAGAACTGGATCGAGTTGATGGTCTCCGCTATCGAGTTGAGGAACCGCTGGATGTCGTCGGCCATGCCTGTCGAGGCCAGGAAGAAGCCGAACAGCACGGCGACGACGGCGGGGCCGGCCTTCAGGGATCCGCCACGGATCAGCACCACCAAGATGATCGCCAACAGCAACACCACTGACAGCGAAATGGCCACAACAGATCACACCCTCGGTCGGTCCGCTCTCCCGGCCCGGGGATGCGACCCCGCGCACCCCCGCCAGAACCATCGTGCCACCAACCGGGCCTGGCTATGCGGCACGTGACGTTTCGTTCGCCACACCTGTGCCGGATCTGTGCGGGTGCGTCGGACGCGGTCACCTCTCGCGTTGCGCCCGTACAGCAATTCGAGGGAACTCCGGCGGAGAGAATTCGACGGGTTCGTTTCCATCGACACACAACGTGTTCGCCGGCAATTCGAATTATGGATGAGTTGATCATTCCATCGGAGTCGGCTCCTGACCATATGCACCTTTTAGTCGGGATGAATCCGGACAAGGAGGGTGTCCAACTGGTGTCTGCCAGGTGCACGTTCGTTGTACACGCGAGTTCGAACGCAATAACCAGGAACGACCTCGCAGGTTTTACGAAATCCCATAGGCAACGCTAGGGTGCCTCAGATGTTCCATGCTGCCTCGTCCCCCGCATGCGCAGCGAGGGCCTGGATCGACTCCCCCGGCTTCCGGTGGGAGGGTCTGTGAACAACTCGCTGCGACCGCACGGCCACAACAGAGCGCCACTCCCCCCGGCAGAGTCGTCGGCGGACGGACTGCCGAGTCCGCGCTCGCCGCAGAGCAAGAAGGCTCAGGCGGACAACAGACCCGCGTCCGGCGGTGCCAAGCAGCGCGACGCGTTCTTCGACAACGCCAAGTACCTGGCGATCGTGCTCGTCGCCATAGGCCACGCCTGGGAGCCGATCAAGGGCGACAGCCGCATCCTGGAGGCCGTGTACACCGTCGTGTACACCTTCCACATGCCGGCGTTCATCATCATCTCCGGCTTCTTCTCGCGCAGTTTCGACGCGAGCCCCAACCGGCTGAAGCGGCTGATCACCGGCGTCGCCGTGCCGTACATCGTCTTCGAGACGGCCTACCCGCTCTTCAAGCGCTGGATCGACGACGACCCCAGCCAGAACATCAGCCTGCTGGACCCGTGGTACCTGACGTGGTTCCTGTGTGCGCTGTTCATCTGGCGGATGACCACCCCCATCTGGAAGATGGTGCGCTGGCCGCTGCCGATCGCGCTCGGCCTCGCCATGGCGGGCACGGTCACCCCGGAGATCGGTGACGACCTGGATCTGCAGCGGGTTCTGCAGTTCCTGCCGTACTTCGTGCTGGGCCTGTGCATGAAGCCCGAGCACTTCCACATGGTGCGCACGCGCACGGTGCGGATGCTGTCCGTGCCGGTGTTCGCGGTGGCGCTCGGCTTCGGCTGGTGGGCGGTGCCGCGGATGAACACCGCGTGGTTCTACCACCGTGACGCCGCGCAGGAGCTGGCCGCGCCGTGGTGGAGCGGGCCGGTCATGGTGCTGGCGATGTTCGGCTGCTCGCTGGTGCTGACGGCCTGCTTCTTCGCTTGGGTGCCGCGCCGGCACATGTGGTTCACGGCGCTCGGCGCGGGCACGCTGTACGGCTATCTGCTGCACGGCTTCGTGGTGAAGGCCGGTGACTACCAGGGCTGGTTCGAGCACGCCTGGCTGCAGCGGCCGCTCGGCGAGATCTTCGTCACCGTGCTCGCGGCCGCCGGCGTGACGCTGCTGTGCACCGCGCCCGTGCAGCGGGTGTTCCGGTTCGCGATGGAGCCGAAGATGGAGTGGGCGTTCAAGCGGGACGCCGCGGAGTTGGCTCGGGAGCGCGAGAAGCGGGAAGGGTCCGCCGCTCGCGAGAAGGTCAACGCCTGAGCCGATCAGTCCGCTTTCAGACCGAGAAGTGCGCGCATCCGTGCGTACTTCTCGGTCAGTCGTTTCCGGGTCGGTTCGTCGAGGGTGGCGAGGCGGTCGGGGTCGGCGTTGTGGGCCAGGTCTGCCTGCTTCACGAGGAGTGCGCCGGGGGTTTCGAGGATGCGGGCGGCGTAGGTCTCGGGGGGTTCTCCGGGGCGCTTGGTGAGGGCCAGAACCATGGCCTTGGTGCGAGGGCTCAGGGGAGCCTCTTCCAGCCACTGGGCGGTCAGGGCGTCGTCCTCCACGGCGTCGTGAAGCCAGGCCGCGGCGATCTGGTCCTCGTCGCCGCCGCGCGTGCGGACGCCTTCGGCCACGGCTGCGAGGTGCTCGGTGTAGGGGCGTCCGGCCTTGTCGGTCTGGGTTGCGTGGGCGGTTCGGGCGATGTCCTCTACGGCGGTCAGGGACAGCGGCGTTCTGGAGGTCTCGGTCACGCGTCCAGTGTCTCGCCCCACCGCCCCTGCCCTTCCCGCCCTTCCTAAATGCCTGGACCGGCGCCGCAAAGGGCCGGTCAGTGCGGCAGGGTTGTTTGGGCCGTTGGGCCCTCTCGGCAGATCAGTAGGAGGGCTCGGTCGTCGTTGACGTCCTTCGCCACCGCTTCGATGAGGTGCCAGGCGGCGCCGTGGAAGCCGCCGGCGACGTAGCGGTCGGCCTCTCCGGTGAGGCGGTCGATGCCCTCGACGATGTCGCGGTCCGATGTTTCGACGAGGCCGTCAGTGAAGAGCATCAGTACGTCTCCGGGGCGGAGGGAGCCCTTCACCGGGTCGAACTGGGCGCCGTCGTACACGCCGAGGAGGGGGCCCTCGGCGGCCTTCTCCTCCCAGCGGCCGCTGCCCGCGCTGAGCTGGAGGCCCGGGGGGTGGCCCGCGGAGTAGAGCTCGTAGTCGCCCGAGTCCAGGTCCAGGACCAGGTGGATGGACGTGGCGAAGCCCTCGTCCCAGTCCTGGCGGAGCAGGTAGCCGTTGGCCGCCGGGAGGAACGCGTGTGGGGGCAGGCTGCCGAGCAGGCCGCCGAAGGCTCCTGAGAGGAGGAGGGCTCGGGAGGCCGCGTCCATGCCTTTGCCCGAGACGTCCGTCAGGACGACCTCCAGGGTGCGGCCGCCGTTGGTGCGGGCCGCCACCACGAAGTCGCCCGAGAAGGACTGGCCGCCCGCCGGACGCAGGGCCATCTCGCGATGCCAACCGTGCGGCAGCTGCGGCAGCTTGCTCTGGACGCGGATGCGTTCGCGCAGGTCGAAGAGCATCGTGCCGCCGCGCCGCCAGGGCACGCCCACGCGGCTGCGGAACTGTGCGATGAGCAGGCCGAAGAAGCCGCATGCCGCCACGACCAGGACCACGCCCGGGGTGACGCGGGACGGGCCCTCCGTGTACGGGCCCAGCTGCACCGACTCGACGATGAGGGCGGTGGCCGCCGCCGCGTACAGGCCCAGCAGGCTCGCCGGGCGCAGCAGCAGTCCGCCCGCGACGATGGGGAGCACCAGCGCGGCCGGCGAGAACCACACCGGATTGGCCATCGTCACGGCGCAGATCAGCGGGACCGTCAGCAGCAGGCCGGCCAGCGCGATCCAGTCGGAGCCGTCACCGCGGAAGTAGTCCACGGCACTTCTGCGCACGCCGACGCGGGCCCGGTGCCACTGCATCTTCAACCGGGCCGTGAACGTCTCGGCCACCGTGCGCCGCTCTCGTCCTGCTGCCATTAGTTCGGGACCCTATCCATCGGACCAGCTGCTTGGCACGGGAGGTCCCACTTGTCCCCCGTCCGAGGTTCGACTTCACAGTGAACTTCACGGAAAGCCGCCTTGGCGTCGGCACCGAGAAATTCCCTCGCTCGTCCCGCAATGCCCTGGTAGGCATGTTTCATGGCGAAAGACAGTGCGAGCGGCAGCGACCGTCCAGACCCCGCCGGCCCCGAGCTGCGGGTGCTACGGCAGGACGAATGGGGCATCTGGTACGACAGCCTGATCCGTGCCTTCAGCGGAGTGCCGGAGGCGGCCGAGGAGCGGGAGTTGTGGGACTCCCTCACCGAGCTCGACCGTTCCCTCGGCGCCTGGGACGGGGACACCTGCGTGGGGACGGCCGGCGCGTTCAGCTTCCGGCTCACCGTGCCCGGCGGAGCCGCCGTGTCCGCCGCCGGGGTCACGATGGTCAGCGTCGCCGGTACGCACCGCAGGCGCGGCGTCCTTACGTCGATGATGCGCCGGCAGCTGGACGACGTACGCGAGTGGGGCTGGCCGGTGGCGGTGCTGACCGCCTCCGAGCCGGAGATCTACGGCCGGTTCGGCTACGGCGTCGGCACCTTCCAGGTGAGCGCCGAGATCGACACCGCGCGCGTGCGGCTGTCGGTGCCGGCCGGCACCGACGACGTACGTCTGCGCTACGCCGTACCGGCCGACGTCCTCGACGTGTGCGAGTCGGTGTACGCGCGCAAGGTGTCGGGCCGGCCGGGGATGCTCGCGCGGCTGCCCGGCTGGGAGCGGCTCGGGCTGCTCGACCCGGAGAGCGACCGGGAGGGCGCGTCGCCGCTGCAGTGCGTGCTGGCCGAGCTGGACGGCGAGGTCGTCGGGTACGCACGTTTCCGCGTCAAGCCGGAGTGGGACGGCAACGGCCCCTGTGGTGCCGTGCACCTGCGGGATGTCCAGGCCCTGACGCCGGCGGCGGAGGCGGCGCTGTGGCGGTTCCTGTTCGGCATCGACCTGACGTCCAGGGTGACGGTGCGGTCGCGGCCGGTCGACGAGGCGTGGCAGCACCAGGTGTCGGACATCCGGCGGTGCGGTGTACGGGTGAAGGACGCCCTGCACGTACGGCTGGTGGACGTCGGGCCCGCGCTGGCGGCGAGGACGTATCAGGCGCCGGTGGACGTCGTGTTCGAGGTCGAGGACGCCTTCTGCCCCTGGAACTCGGGGCGTTGGCGGCTGGTGGGGGATGCCAAGGGCGCGTCGTGCGAGCGTACGACGGACGCCGCCGATCTCTCCTTGTCCGTACGGGAGTTGGGGGCGGCCTATCTCGGCGGCGTGAGCCTGGCGGCGCTCGGTGGCGCCGGGCGGGTGCGGGAGCTGCGGCAGGGGGCGTTGTCCGAGGCGTCCGTGGGGTTCGCTTCCGCGGTGGCTCCGTGGCTGCCGCACGGGTTCTGACGCCGGGTCAACCGGTCGCGGGGACCGGTCGCGGGGGCGGTCACGGTGTCTGGCAGTTCGGGCACCAGAAGAGGTTGCGGGCGGCCAGGTCGGCGGTGCGGATCTCGCCGCCGCAGATGTGGCAGGGCAGGTTGGCCCGGCGGTAGACGTAGACCTCGCCGCCGTGGTCGTCGACGCGGGGCGGGCGGCCCATCGCCTCCGGGGTGTGCTCGGGGCTGACGGTGTCGATGCGGTTGTTGCGGACGCCCTCGCGCATGAGGTCGACGAGGTCCGTCCAGATGGCGTCCCACTGGGCGGGGGTGATGTCCCTGCCCGTGCGGTACGGGTCGATGCGGTGCCGGAAGAGGACCTCGGCGCGGTAGACGTTGCCGACGCCGGCGATGACCTTCTGGTCCATCAGCAGGGCGGCGATGGTCGTACGGCTGCGGGAGATTCTGCTGTAGGCGGTGTGCGGGTCCGCGTCGGCTCGGAGGGGGTCCGGGCCCAGGCGGTCGTGTATCGCCCGCTTCTCCGGGTGCGTGATGAGGGCGCAGGTGGTGGGGCCGCGGAGGTCGACGTATGCGGTGGTGTTCGCGAGGCGCAGGCGGACGGTGTCCGTGGGTGGGGGTGCGGGGGCGTCGCCGAAGTTGACCTTGCCGAAGAGGCCGAGGTGGATGTGGACCCAGTCGGTGTCGCGGAAGGCGAGGAAGAGGTGTTTGCCGTGGGCCTCGGTGTGGGTGAGTTCTGCGCGGTCGAGGAGGGCCGCGGCGTCTGAGAACTTGCCCTGGGGGCTGGTGACGCGGGGGGTGGTGCCGAGGAATGCGGTGGCGTAGTCCTGGGCCAGACGGTGGATGGTGTGGCCCTCGGGCACGGTGGCTCCTTGCTGGTGTGCGGGTGCCTGCGGCGGCGGGGCAGGGGATTTCGCCCCCGCCGCCCCTACCCTTCCCGTCCTCCAGGGGCTGCCGCCCCTTCGACCCCGGGTCTGGGGGCTGCCGCCCCCAGACCCCCGCTGTCGGCCTGAACGGCCTCGTCCTCAAACTCCCCCAGAGGGGGCACCCCCAGACCGGCTGAAATGCCCGGACCGGCGTCTTCGGGTGCCGGCCTGTGACTACTGCTGCGGGTGGTGCGGCGGGATCGGGGGGAGGTCGCCCGTCGTTTCGTAGGCCGAGAGCATTTCGATGCGGCGGGTGTGGCGGTCCTCGCCCGAGTACGGGGTGTTGAGGAAGGTCTCGACGAACTTGGTCGCCTCGTCCTGGGTGTGCATGCGGGCGCCCACGGCGACGACGTTGGCGTCGTTGTGCTGGCGGCCGAGGGAGGCCGTCTCCTCGCTCCAGGCCAGCGCCGCGCGGACGCCCTTGACCTTGTTGGCGGCGATCTGCTCGCCGTTGCCCGAGCCGCCGATCACGATGCCGAGGGCGTCGGGGTCCGCGGCCGTCTTCTCCGCCGCGCGGAGGCAGAAGGGCGGGTAGTCGTCCTGGGCGTCGTAGATGTGGGGGCCGCAGTCCACCGGGTCGTGGCCGGCCGCCTTGAGCCAGTCGACGAGGTGGTTCTTGAGTTCGAAGCCCGCATGGTCGGAGCCGAGATACACGCGCATGGAACGAGTGTGACACGGCTGATACAGGGCAGCAGCGCCGGGTGTCGATCGCGTCAATTGTGACGCAGGCCATGGAAGCTCAAGGAAACCTCAAGTAACAATCCCGAATCAAAGGTTCCCGAATCCGTTCTCCTCCGATTCACTGGTCCGACTCGTACGCCTCATGCACCCCGCTAGTACGAGAACCGCTCACCACGGCGCAAAGGAAATCCGTTCCATGACTTCGCAGCCGACTCAGAAAACGGCCGGACCGGCCGAACCGGCCGCAGGCGGCCACGGTCTACAGGCCGGGCTCAAGAACCGCCATCTGTCCATGATCGCCATCGGCGGTGTCATCGGCGCCGGGCTCTTCGTCGGGTCCAGCTCCGGTATCGCCACCGCAGGCCCCGGCATCCTTCTCTCGTACGCCCTCGTCGGCACGCTCGTGGTGCTGGTGATGCGGATGCTCGGTGAGATGTCCGCGGCGAACCCGACCTCCGGATCGTTCTCCGCCCACGCCGACCGCGCGCTCGGCAGCTGGGCCGGCTTCTCCATCGGCTGGCTGTACTGGTTCTTCTGGGTGGTCGTGCTGGCGGTCGAGGCGACCGCCGGTGCGGTGATCCTGGAGGGCTGGATCCCGTCCGTCCCGCAGTGGGCCTGGGCCCTGATCGTGATGCTGGTGCTGACCGCCACGAACCTGGTCTCCGTGGGGTCGTACGGCGAGTTCGAGTTCTGGTTCGCCGGGATCAAGGTCGTCGCCATCGCCGCGTTCATCATCATCGGCGGGCTGGCCGTCTTCGGGCTGCTGCCCGGCGTCGACAGCGACCAGGCGGGGCTGAGCAACCTCACCGAGCACGGCGGATTCCTGCCGAACGGGCCCGGTGCCATCCTCACCGGTGTGCTGCTCGTCGTCTTCTCCTTCATGGGCAGCGAGATCGCCACCCTCGCCGCCGGTGAGTCCGAGAACCCGCAGCAGGCCGTCACCAAGGCCACCAACAGCATCATCTGGCGTGTCGCCGTCTTCTACCTCGGCTCGATCTTCGTCGTCGTGGCCCTGCTGCCCTGGGACAGCAAGTCCATCGCCGAGGACGGCTCGTACGTCGCCGCGCTCGACTCCCTCGGCATCCCGCACGCCGGTCAGATCATGAACTTCATCGTGCTGACCTCGGTGCTGTCCTGCCTCAACTCCGGTCTCTACACCGCCTCCCGTATGGCCTTCTCCCTCGGCCAGCGCGGGGACGCGCCGAAGTCCTTCGCCCGCACCACCGGCAACGGCGTGCCGCGTACGGCGATCCTCGCGTCCGTCGCGTTCGGGTTCGTGGCCGTGTTCTTCAACTACAAGTTCCCGGACTCCGTCTTCCTCTTCCTGGTCAACTCCTCCGGTGCCGTCGCCCTGTTCGTCTGGCTGGCCATCTGCTTCTCGCAGCTGCGCATGCGGAAGATCATCAAGGCCGAGGCGCCGGAGAAGCTGGTCGTGAAGATGTGGCTGTACCCGTATCTGACCTGGGCCACGGCCGCGCTGATCGTGTTCGTCCTCGGCTACATGCTCACCGACACCGAGCACGACGGCCGCAAGACCGTGCTGCTGTCGCTGCTCGTGGCCGCGCTCGTGCTGGCCGTCGCCTTCATCAAGCAGAAGGTGCGCGGCGGACACGGCCCCGCGAGTGTCGAGGGCGCTGCCGCGTCGGACGCGCCGCGCGACGAGGTCAAGACCGGCTGACCCGGACCGGCTGACCTCTGCCCCCCTCGGCCTCGGGCTGAGAATGGGGCTGAGAGAACAAGCCGAGAAACAGGCCGAGGGGCCCTTGGGACGCTTGCGCGTTCCGAGGGCCCCTCGGCTTTTGTGCTCACAGCACGGTGAAGCTGCCCTTCACCTTCTCGTAGGTCTTCAGTGCCTGCTCTTCCATGTCCGGCTGGTACCACGTGTTGATCTGGTACGACTTCCCGTCGACCGTGAAGCCCAGCAGCCGGGCGTGCCAAGGGAGATCGTTGAGGGTGAAGGTGTACTCCCAGACCACCGCCGGGTGTCCGCGGAACGTCGTCCGCTCCAGGCGGATCTTGTTGTAGTCCCGGCCCTGTTGGGCGTTCTGCTCCGACTTCCGCCAGGAGTCCATGAGGTCGTTGCGGGCCAGGGAGGACTTGGCTGCGAGTTCCTGCTTGGCGTCCGGTGACGTGTAGTGCACCTCCGACCCGGTCTTGACGTCCCGCTGCCAGCCCTCGGGGGGCGCCCACGCGAACCCGCCCGCCTCACGGCGCGCGCCGGGCGGCAGGCTCTGCGGCCTCGACGTGCCCTCCACCGTGGACGAGGGGCCGGCGCCCGGGGACGACGCGGCCGAGGCGAGGGGTGACGGGGAGGAGCTTGCCTTGTCGTCCTCGGGCGAACCGGAGTTGGCCACCAGGACGACCGCCACGACGGCGCCGGCGGCGACGCTTGCGACGGCGGCGATGAGAGTCGTACGCCGATGTCGCCCGCGTCGGCGTTCGGCCGGGGCGGCGGGGCCGGGGAGTTCGCCGGGCGGCATGACGGGAGGGGTGGGAGGCCTGGCGCCGTAGGGCCCGGTACCGGGGCCGGTACCGGGGCCGCCGGGTGCGGGCCCCGGCCCCGGCGCCGGCCGCTGCTCGGTCACCGCTTCGGAGCGCACCAGGGAGACGCCGTTGCGGCGGGGAGCCGCGCCAACGGAATCGCCGGCCGGGGTGGGCGAGCGCACCTCTGAACTGGCCCGGGTGGCGAGCTCGGTGGAGGCGTTGGGGGCACGAGGGGGCTCCTCCGCCGCTGGGGGCGGGGTGCCGTTGGAGGGAGCAGCGGCGGCCGCTTCGGTCGCGGGCGCCTTGGCCTCGGGTGCGGCCGGGACGCGAGCGGTCGGGGTTGGGGTGAGGGGTGGGGTGGGTGTGGGTGTGGGTGTGGGGTTCGGCGGCGGTGGCGGGATGGCGTCGTGTACGTCGACCGGCTGCCGGGGATCGGGCCTGGTCGGGACGCGGGGAGTCTCCAGGTAGGCCGGGGTGGGCGATTCCCCCGGGGACTTCGGGTTCCAGGGGAGGTGAGGGGTCGGCGTTGCCGATGCGGGGTGGTCGGGGGTGGCTGCGACGGAGTCCGGGGCCGCGCCGCCGCGTTCGGGCTCGGGCTCGGGCTCGGGCTCGGGCTGAGACTCGGGGCGGGCAGGTTCAGGGGGCGGGCTGGGTATGGGTTCGGGTCCGCTGTGACGTACAGGGGCGGGGCTTCGTCCAGGGGCCGGGCCTCGTGCGGAGTCGGGGCTGCGTGCGGGGTCGGGGCCGGGTGCGGGTGCAGAGTGGCGTACGGAGTCGGAGCCCGGCGCGGGTTCAGAGCCGCGCATGGGATCAGGGCCACGTGCGTAGTCGGAGCCCGGTACGGGTGCAGAGTGGCCTGCGGAGTCGGAGCCCGGCGCGGGTTCAGAGCCGCGCATGGAATCAGGGCCACGTGCGTAGTCGGAGCCCGGTACGGGTGCAGAGTGGCCTGCGGAGTCGGAGCCCGGCGCGGGTTCAGAGCCGCGCATGGGATCAGGGCCACGTGCGTAGTCGGAGCCCGACGCGGGCCCAGAGCCGGGTGCGGAGACGGAGCCGCGGTCAGAGCCAGAGCCCCATACGGAATCAGAGCCTCGTACGGAGTCAGGGCCCCGTACGAGGCCAGAGCCCCGTACTGCTTCAGGCCCATGCTCTGCGTCCCGCTCGGAACGCGGCACCGGTTCGGGCCCCGCGCCGACCGCCGGGCCGGCTTCCGGCACGGACGTGCTCGGCGGGGCTGGGTCGGGTGCCGCACCACGGGCGGGACCTGGGGTCCCCTCGCCCAGCACTCCAGAGCCAGTAGCGGTCCCCGCACCCAACGCACCTGGCCCGGCAGCGCCCTCGGCGTCCAACCGCCCGGGGCCGACGCCAGGCCTCGCGTCCAACCGCCCGGGAACCGCAGCAGTCCTCGCCTCCAGCTCACCGGAATCGGCAACGCTCTCCGCGTGCAACCGCCCGGGGCCGTCGGCAGCATCCGTGTCCAACCGCCCGGAGCCGTCGGCAGCATCCGTGTCCAACCGCCCAGGCCCGGCGCCGGCCCCAGCGCCCCACCGCCCAGGGACGGCACCAGTCCCCGCGTCCAACACACCGGAATCGGCAGCGCCCTCGGCGTCCAACCGCCCGGAGCCGTCGGCAGCATCCGTGTCCAACCGCCCGGGCCCGGCGCCGGCTCCAGCCTCCAACTGGCCGGGGCCGTCGGCAGCTCCCACGCGCAACCACCCGGAGCCCGCAGCAGCCCCCGCGTCCAACGCGCCGGAATCGGCAGCGCCCTCGGTGTCCAAGTCACCGGGCCCAGCGGCACCCCCAGCGCCCGACCCCCCAGGCCCCGCCATGGTCTCTGGCTCGCCACCCCCCGGCGCACCCATGACCGGCGCCGGTGGTGTCACCGGCATCGTCGGGGTGGGTGCCGGGAAGGCCACCGGCTGGAGGGCCGTTTCCAGGGCGTCCAGGCCGGGGCGGAGGGTGGGGTCCTTGTCCAGGAGGGCGGCGAGGATGTTGCGCAAGGGGCCTGCCGTGGGCGGGAGTTCGGGCTCCTCGTACAGGACCGCATGCAGGGTCGCGAGGGTCGTGTCGCGGGAGAAGGGGGAACGGCCGGCGAGGGCCGCGCACAGGGTGGCGCCCAGGGACCAGATGTCCGACGGCGGGCCCTGGGGGCGCCCGGAGATGCGCTCGGGGGCCATGTAGTCGGGCGACCCGACCAGCATGCCGACCATGGTGAGCGCCTTCGCGTCCTGGATCGCCGCGATGCCGAAGTCCGTCAGGACGACCCGGCCCCGCCCGCGTGCCACCTCCGTCTCCACCAGGACGTTGCCCGGTTTGATGTCACGGTGGAGCACCCCCCGGTCGTGGACCTGGCGCAGCGCCGCGAGCAGGCCGATGCCGATCCGGGCCGTCTCGCACGGGCCGAGCGGGCCCTCCTCCGCCATGATGCGTTCCAGGGAGCGGCCGGCCACCAACTCCATGACGATCCACAGGCGTTCGCCCTCGTCGACCACGTCGTAGACCCGTACGACGTTGAGGTGGTCGATCCTTGCCGTCGCCCTCGCCTCACGCAGGGTGCGTTCGCGGCGTGTGCGGGTGTCCTCCGGGTCGAGGCCGTCGATGCGCATTTCCTTGACGGCGACCAGACGATCAAGGATTTCGTCGACCGCTCGCCACACACGCCCCATTCCCCCCTGGCCGATACTCTCGACCAGTCGATAGCGCCCCGTCACCAGTAAACCTGGAACCCCACCGCTCCTCGTATTTCCCATATTCCCCGGCAATCCACTGCACCCCCCTCGATGCCGCACCAGACATTCGCCATTGAAACACAATGGTCACACTTCAGGCTGTACCAGCATAGTGCGGAGAAATCTTGTGGTACCTCTTCAAGTACTGCGAATTCAGGCGCAGGCAAGGGGGACGAACATGAGTTCTCGTCGCACGACGGCCATCGCGGGATCGCTGGTCGCGACATCTTTCTCGGTAGTGATGATCCTTTCCTTCACTGCCAGTGCGGATGACCAGGGACCCGGGAGCAGCAAGGGGGGAAAGGTCATCGACGAGGCACCGGCGGGCGTGAAGCTCACCACCGAACTGCCCGAGAAAATCTCGGTGAACAACAGTTCGCAGGAAACCGAGATCACTGCCACCGTCAAAAACGAAGGGACCAAGGACAGCGGAAAGATCCAGCTTTTGGTCGTCGGGTTCGACGGCCTGACGGTCAAGAATGTCGAGGGCTGCTCGGCGATCGAGAAAAACAGTCTTCCGGAGGGCTCGAACAGCGGTTTCGCCTGCCCCGTCGACAATCTCCCCGCCGGTGACTCGAAGTCGTATGCCGTGGACGCGACGTACGACCTCGGCAAGGAGGGCAAGATCTGTCTGCCCGTCCAGCCCGGTGACGGCAAGAAGACGTACTGGCAGCAGGGCCCGGTGCCGTTCGGCACGACGAACCCGTCACCGGATGCTCCGGCCACCCCGCTGCTGCTCGGCACCGACAACAAGCCGGTCGCTCCGGGCGCCGACGAACTGCCCAAGACCGGCCTCGGCCGGGACGTCCTGCCGCTCGGCGCGGCCGGCGCGACGCTGATCGCGGCCGGTGCGGCCGGGCTGTGGTGGTCTCAACTGCGGCGGCCTCGGCGATCGCAGGAGGCCTGAGACAGGAGGGCTGAGACAGGGGGCTGAGACAGGGGGCTGAGACAGGGGGCTGAGACAGGGGGCTGAGAGGCGACTGGGCCCGTCCGGCACGGAAATGGTCCACTCCGGCTCAGAAAATGGCCTCTCCGACGCGGAACACGAAGAGGCTCGCCCGGGTGCAGTACGACCCGGCGAGCCTCTTTCGTGAGAACTACGGCCTCAGCGGTTGGCGAACTTCCAGGCGGTGGGCAGCGCGCCCATCGCGAGGGCCGCCTTGAGGGCGTCGCCGATCAGGAACGGGGTGAGGCCGGCCGCGATCGCGGCGGTCGCCGACATGCCGGTGGCGAGGGCCAGGTAGGGGACGCCGACGGCGTAGATGATCGCCTCGCCCAGCAGCATGGCACCCGCGGTGCGCAGGGCGGTGCGATCGGCGCCGCGGCGGGCCAGGGCGCCGACGACGGTGGACGCGAGGATCATGCCGAGGATGTAGCCGAAGGACGGGGCCGCGGCGCCGGAGGTGCCGTCCGCGAACCACGGCACGCCCGCGATGCCCGCCAGCGCGTACAGCGCGAGGGAGAGGAAGCCGCGGCCGGCGCCGAGGGCCGTGCCGACCAGCAGCACCGCGAGGGTCTGGCCGGTCACCGGCACCGGGGAGCCCGGCACGGGCACGGCGATCTGGGCCGCGAGGCCGGTGAGCGCGGCACCGCCGACGACGAGCGCGATGTCGCGGACGCGGGAGGCCGGGAGCAGGTCGGCGAGGACCTGTCCGGTGCGGGCGGGGGCGGCGGCAGCGGTGCTCATGGGGACTCCGCGGGGTGAGGGCAGTACGGGACGCTGTGACGCTATCCCAGCGTGTGCATGCCCATCACCGTCAGTAGTCGACAAAGGGCGGATCACGGGGTTGGTGGGCTCCGGACAAAGGGTGGGGGTTACACCGGGTACGAGGTGACGCCGGTCACTGAGGCGGGGACGTTCAGCTCACAGGCCGGTCTGCCGTCTCGCCCGTCGGTCGCCGTCTGGGCAGCGGTGGGCCGTTTTGCTAGCTTCGAGCGCATGGTCGCCCAGTCCCGGAACTTCTCGTCGCGTCGCCACGTCGACCTGCGACGCGTGGGCGCGGCCGCCTGTCGCCGTACGGGGTGAGTCGGCCCGTCGGTTCGGCTCGCCCGCATCAGACGGCGCAGTGTCGGACCGGCTCCCGAGGAAGTTCCCCATGTCCCGTATCGCGGCACCCACCCTTTCCGCTTCGGCCTCGACGTCGACCTCGACGTCGGTCGCGGCCTCGCATTCGTCTCCGATCCCCCGTCTCTCCGACAGCGACCGGCGCCGGACCAGCGCCAGCGTCATCCTGCGGTCCGTCCTTGAGCACGGGCCGGTGGCGCGCAGCACCATCGCCCGGCTGACCGGCCTGTCACCGGCGTCCGTGACCGACCACTGCGCCCGTCTCACCGAGCTCGGGTTCGTCCGGGAGGCCACCGCACCCCGGCGGTCCAACGGCGTCGGCCGGCCGCACGTACCCCTCGACATGGACGACTCGCGGTTCGTGGTGGGCGGGGTGCACGTGGCGGTGCCGTACACCACGGTGGCGCTGCTCGATCTGCGCGGACGGGTCGTCGCAGAACGGGAGTTGAAGCACTCGGGTGCCCCGGATCCGTACGGCGTCCTGGCCCGCGCCGCCGACGGGCTCGCCGCGCTGCTGGACGCGGCGCCGGGCAGCCGGCCGCTCGGCGTCGGCTTCGCCGCGGGCGGCTGGGTGGACCGGGACTCCGGGACCGTCGTCGAGCATCCGATGCTGGGCTGGCGCGAGGTACCGGTGCGGGAGGTCCTCGGCGCCCACACCGGGCTGCCGGTCCATGTGGACGGGCACGCGCGGGCGTTGGTGAACGCGGAGCGCCTCTTCGGACGGGCGCGCGGCAGCCGGAGCGTGCTGCATCTGTTCGTCGGCAATGTGGTCGACGCGGCGTTCGCCACCAACGACGAGGTGCACCACGGCCCCCGCTCGCAGGCAGGCGCCATCGCCCATCTGCCGGTGCCCGGCGGCACGGAGACCTGCGACTGCGGGCGGGTCGGCTGCCTCCAGGCCGAGCTGAGCGAGCGGACGTTGTGCCGACGGGCGCGGGCTGCCGGCGTCATCGACGGGACGAACCCGACGCATGTCGTGCGCGCGGCGGCGGGCGGGGACCCGGTGGCGGTACGGCTGTTGACCGACCGGGCACGGATGACGGGCCGGGCGGTGGGGCTGCTGCTCGACGTGCTCAACCCGGAGACGGTCGTCGTCACCGAGATCGGCATTCTGAGCCGGGAGGACTGCCTGGGCTCGCTGCGCGCAGCGGTGGGGAACGAGCGGGCGGCGGCCGTCGTGCCGTCCAGTTTCGCGGATTCCGTGCTTGCCACGGCCGGTGGCTCGGTGGCGCTGGACGTGCTGTACCGGGATCCGCTGGGCGCGTCGGGCGCGGCTTTCGAGCGCGTCACCTGAGGCTATTTAATTCAGAAACTCGGAATATTGACAGGGACCGCCGATGACCAGGAACATCCTGCTCATGAGCCCGTTCGTGAGCTGTCGCACCCACTGTTGCTGACACGTTGCCGCGTGTGAAGCGCTCATTTCTTCCTGCGTGAATTCCCTCTCTCCGGCTTCCCCTGCCCGGAATTCCGCATGCTTTCTTGCCCTCTTTTCTCACTCACGGAGCCCTCCCATGTCCTTTTCTCCTGTGCCGGGTGTCGACCGACGGTTCTTCCTCACCTCCCTGCTCGGCGCCGCGGCCGGCGTCGCCGGACTCAGCGGCTGCGCCGACGGCAGCGCGGCCGCCGCCGACAAGGGCGCCTCGACCGCCCCGCTGGCCAAGAATGTGCCCGCCGGTACGAGCCTGAAGATCGCCTCGTACCAGAACACCCAGCAACTTCAGTTCAGACTGGCCAAGTTGGGCGATCCGCCCTTCAAGGTCAGCAACTGGCTGAACATCGGCGCCGGGCCCGATGTCATCAACGCCTTCCGGGCCAAGTCCCTGGACCTCGCCAACAACGCGGGCATCCCGCCGATCCAGGCGTACTACCAGGGCTTCGACGCGAAGATCGTGGCGATCAACATCACCCGCAAGCCCAACTACCTCTTCGCCACCAAGCCCGGCAGCGACATCCGGTCGGTCGACGACTTCAAGGGCAGGCGGCTCGCCTTCTCGCAGGGCCAGGCGCAGGGCGTCGTCCTGTTGCGTGCCCTGAAGAAGGCGGGGCTGAAGTACGACGACGTGGAGCTGGTCCCGCTGACCAGCAACCAGTTCCTCACGGCCCTGCAGTCCGGGCAGGTCGACATCGCCCCGCTCGCCAACAGTCAGGCGCCCGCCTATCTGAAGCAGTACGAGGGCAAGGGCGCCCGCATCGTCACCACCGACGTCGTGGACCTGCTCAGCCTGCTGTGGGCGCCGGTCTCCGTGCTGAACGACTCCGCGAAGGCCGCCGCGATCGCCGCGTACATCCCGTACTGGGCCAAGGGCCAGGTGTGGACGTACGAGCATCCCGATGTCTGGAACCGCGAGTTCTACGTCAAGACACAGAATCTGACCTTGCCTCAGGCCGAGGCGATCACCGAGCTCGCCAACAAGCCGCTGTTCCCGCCGAGCTGGGACGAGGCCATCAAGTGGGAGCAGGAGACCGCGGATCTGCTCGCGGAGGGCGGGTTCGTGAAGAAGTTCGACGTCAGCGAGCTCTTCGACCATCGCTTCGAGGGCATCGCCGCGAAGTCCGTACCGGCCGAGTACCGGAAGTGACCGCCATGACCACGACCACCCTGCACAAGGCCGCGGACGTCGTCGTCACCGACGAGCGGCCCCGTAAACGCCGCCGCGGGCTCGCACCCGGCAAACGCCTTCCCGCCGCCCGGCTCGCCGGGCCCCTGCTGGTGCTCGTCCTGTGGGCCGTCGCGTCCGCAGCCGAGGCGCTCGACCCCGCCGCGATTCCCGCGCCCTGGACGGTGGTGGAGACCGGCGCCCAGCTGTGGAGCGACGGGACCCTGATCACCGACATCCTCACCTCGTTGCAGCGGGCCGCGTCCGGCTTCGCGATCGGTCTGACCGCCGGCGTCGTGCTGGCCCTGGCCTCCGGACTCACCCGCACCGGGGAGGCGCTGATCGACGGCACGGTCAACCTCAACCGGGCCATCCCGACCCTCGGTCTGATCCCGCTGTTCATCCTCTGGCTGGGCATCGGCGAGACCTTCAAGATCGCGATCATCGCGATCGTCGTCTACATCCCGATCTACCTCAACACGCATGCCGCCCTGTCCGGCATCGACAACCGGTTCGTCGAGCTCGCCGAGGTGCAGGGCCTGTCGAAGCTGCGCTTCATCCGGGAGATCGTCGTCCCCGGCGCGCTGCCCGGGTTCTTCGTGGGACTCCGGCTCGGCGTGACCGGCTCCTGGCTGGGCCTGGTGGTCCTGGAGCAGATCAACGCCACCAGCGGCCTCGGCTACATGATGTTCCAGGCCACGAACTACGGCCAGTCGGACGTCATCCTCGTCGGCCTGGTCGTCTACGGCATCTTCGGCCTCGCCTCGGACAGCACGGTCCGCCTCATCGAACGGAGGGTGCTGTCGTGGCGCCGCACACTGAGCAGCTGACCCGTCCCGCCGTCCAGCTCCGCTCGCTGACACGCTCGTTCGACCAGCGTGTCGTGCTCGACGGCATCGACCTGGACATTCCCGCCGGCCAGTTCGTGGCCCTGCTGGGGCACAGCGGCTCCGGCAAGAGCACCCTGTTGCGAGCGGTCGCCGGTCTCGACCACGAGGTCACCGGCAGCGGACAGCTCACCGCCCCGGACCGGGTGTCGGTCGTCTTCCAGGACTCCCGGCTGCTGCCCTGGCGTCGCGTCCTCGCCAACGTGCTCCTCGGGCTGGAGGGCAAGGAGGCGGAGCGGAAGGGGCGCGAGGCCCTCGCCGAGGTCGGGCTGAAAGGCCGCGAGCGCGCCTGGCCCAACGAGCTGTCCGGCGGCGAGCAGCAGCGCGCGGCGCTGGCCCGCTCACTCGTCCGTGAGCCCGAACTCCTGCTGGCCGACGAGCCGTTCGGGGCGCTGGACGCGCTGACCCGCATCAGGATGCATGCCCTGCTCAGGGAGCTGTGGGAGCGGCACCGGCCCTCGGTGCTGCTGGTCACGCATGACGTGGACGAGGCGATCGTGCTCGCGGACCGGGTGCTCGTGCTGGAGCGGGGGCGCATCGGGCTCGACCTGGCCATCGACTGCGATGCGCATGCGCGCGGCGAGTACCGGTTGCGGCTGCTCGCGGCGCTGGGCGTGACCGAGGACGTCAGGTGACCGCCGGTTGCCGTGCGTCTTTCGCCCCCGCCGCCCCTGCTCGTCCCGTCCCGGGGGCTGCCGCCCCCGCACCCCCGCTGTCGGCCTGAACGGCCTCGTCCTCAAACGCCGGACGGGCTGACTTGCCTGGACCGGCGCTCGTGAGGCAATCCCCCGACTGTCCAGAACGAAGGACACTGCATGCCCCGGCAACTCCACCTCAACGCCTTCCTCATGAACACCGGTCACCACGAGGCCTCCTGGCGGCTCCCCGAGAGTGACCCGTACGCGCACGTGTCCCTGGCCCACTACGTCAACCTGGCCCGCGTCGCCGAACGCGGCACCTTCGACTCGCTCTTCCTCGCCGACGGCCCCCAGCTGTGGAACAACCTCGCGCAGCGTCCCGCCGGCGCTCTGGAGCCGCTCACGCTGCTCACCGCGCTGGCGACGGCCACCGAGCACATCGGGCTCATCGCCACCGCCTCCACTTCCTACAACTCCCCCTACAACCTGGCCCGCAAGTTCGCCTCCCTCGACATCATCAGCGGCGGCCGGGCGGGCTGGAACATCGTCACCACGGCGGGCGCGGAGGCCGCCCGTAACTTCGGGCTGGACGCGGAGCCCGCACACGCCGAGCGGTACGCCCGCGCCGCCGAGTTCCTGGACGTGGCCCTGAAGCTCTGGGACAGCTGGGAGGACGACGCGATCGTCGCCGACAAGGCCGCCGGCGTGTGGGGCGACGACGCCAAGATCCATCCGCCCCGGCACGCAGGGACGTACTTCAGTGTCCAGGGCGCCCTCAATGTGCCACGTACACCGCAGGGTTACCCGCTGCTCGTGCAGGCGGGTTCGAGCGAGGACGGCAAGGGCTTCGCCGCCCGGTACGCGGAGGCGGTGTTCACCGCGCAGCAGACGATCGAGGACGCGCGGGCCTTCTACGCCGACCTCAAGGCACGTACGGAGGCGGCCGGCCGCGACCCCGAGCACATCAAGGTGCTCCCCGGCATCGTCCCGGTGATCGGCTCGACGGAGGCCGAGGCGCGGGCGGCCGAGCAGGTCCTGGAGGACCACATCGTGCACACGCACGGAGTGGGACGCCTGGAGAGCCTGCTACAACTGCCGCCCGGAACACTGGAGTTGGACTCCGAACTCCCCTCCGATCTGCCGCCCGAGGACGCCATCGAGGGCGCCAAGAGCCGCTACACGCTCGTGGTGGAGCTGGCCCGGCGCGAGCGGCTCACCGTGCGGCAGCTGATCGGGCGGCTCGGCGGCGGACGCGGCCATCTCACCTTCGCCGGTACGCCGGAACAGGTCGCCGACGCCATCGAGACCTGGTTCACACAGGGCGCCGCCGACGGCTTCAACATCATGCCGCCGGTCCTGCCCTCCGGCCTCGACGCCTTCGTCGACCATGTCGTCCCGATCCTGCGCGCCCGCGGTCTGCTCCGCACGGAGTACGGCCCGCGCCGGACCCTGCGCGAGCGCTACGGCCTCCCGCGCCCCGCCAACCAGTACGTCAGCAGCCCCGCAACCGGCACCCCCGCCCTCGTCTGAAAGGACCGCACATGTCCATCGAGATCCAGAAGGTCACCGCCAACATCGGCGCCCGCGTCTCGGGCGTGGACATCTCCCAGCCCCTCGGCCAGGAAACGGTCGCCGCCCTGCGCGAGGCCCTCACCGCCCACAAGGCGCTCGTCTTCGACGACGTGAACCTCGACGACGAGACTCAGCAGGCCTTCGTCCGCCACTTCGGCGACGTCACCACCGCCCACCCGACGGTCTCCTCCGTCGCCGGCACCCCGAACGTCCTGCCCGTCGACAGCGAGCGCGGCCGTGCCGCCAACCACTGGCACACCGACGTCACCTTCGTCCTCAACCCGCCGCAGGCCACCACCCTGCGCAGCATCACGATCCCGCCGTACGGCGGCGAGACCCTGATCGCCAGCTCGGCGGCCGCCTACCGGCAGCTGCCCGAGCCGCTGCGGAACCTGGCCGACAACCTGTGGGCGGAGCACACCAACGACTACGACTACGCCGTGCCGGACGAGGACGTCGACGACGGGCAGGCCGCCCAGCGCGCCGAGTTCACGTCGATCAAGTACCGCACCGTCCACCCGGTCGTCCGCGTCCATCCGCTGTCGGGTGAGCGCGGCCTGTTCATCGGCGGGTTCGCGCAGCGCATCGTGGGCCTCTCGCCGGGCGAGTCCCGCAGGATCCTCGACCTGCTCCAGGCGTACGTCACCCGGCCGGAGAACATCCTTCGCCACCGCTGGTCCGGGAACCAGCTGGTCGTCTTCGACAACCGCATCACCCAGCACTACGCCGTCGACAACTACGACGGGCTGCCGCGCCGCCTGCACCGGGTGACCGTGGCCGGTGACGTGCCGGTCGGCATCGAGGGCAAGGAGAGCTACTCGATCGAGGGGGACGCGTCGCACTACACACCGGTCGCCGCGTAGTCGGCCTGTCACAGTCGGTGCGGTAAGTGTCCGCATAGTGGGCAGCCTCTCCTCGTCAGCGGAGAGGCTGCCCAGACTGTGGGCGTTTTTGCCCACCTTCTGCATTGGACGAGCCGCGCCCATGCCCAACAGCACCACGGAGACGCCCCCGCAGGCGGACGACGTCTCCCCAGGACTGAATCACGGCCTCAAGCAGCGCCACCTGTCGATGATCGCCCTCGGTGGTGTCATCGGCGCGGGCCTGTTCGTCGGGTCCGGCGCCGGTATCGCCGCCGCCGGTCCTTCGATCGTCATCGCGTACGTCCTCTCCGGCCTCCTCGTGATGCTGGTGATGCGGATGCTCGGCGAGATGTCGGCCGCCTATCCCTCTTCGGGGTCCTTCTCCGCGCACGCCGAGCGGGCGATCGGCCCGTGGGCCGGCTTCACGGCCGGCTGGTCGTTCTGGGTGCTGCTCTGCACGGCCGTCGGCCTGGAGGGCATCGGCGCCGCGAAGATCGTCACGACCTGGCTTCCGCACTCCCCGGAGTGGGCCTGGGTGGCCCTCTTCATGGTCGTCTTCTGCGGTGCGAACCTCGCCGCCGTGAAGAACTTCGGCGAGTTCGAGTTCTGGTTCGCGGCCCTGAAGGTCGGCGCGATCGCGCTGTTCCTGGTGCTGGGCGGGCTTGCCATCGCGGGCGTCCTGCCGGGCACGGACGCGCCGGGCACCGCGCACCTCACCGGTGAGGGTGGATTCCTCCCGAACGGCACCGAGGGCCTGATCATCGGCCTATTGGCATCAGTCTTCGCCTATGGCGGCATGGAGACGGTCACCATCGCCGCGGCCGAGTCGGAGAACCCGGTCAGCGGCGTCGCGAGCGCGGTCCGCACGGCGATGTGGCGCATCGCCCTCTTCTACATCGGCTCCATGGCGGTCGTCGTCACCCTCGTCCCCTGGGACTCCAAGGAGGTCGTCGAGAAGGGCCCGTACGTCGCCACCCTCGACCACCTCGGCATCCCCGGCGCCGGCCAGCTGATGAACGTCGTGGTCCTGGTCGCCCTGCTGAGCGCCATGAACGCCAACATCTACGGCTCCTCGCGCATCGCGTACTCGCTCGTCCAGCGCGGGCAGGGACCGAAGATGCTGGGCCGGGCGTCGGGCGGCGTCCCGCGCATCGCCGTCCTGGCGTCCTCGGTGTTCGGCTTCGTTTGCGTGGTGCTGAGCTACTGGCGGCCGGACGACGTCTTCCCCTGGCTGCTGAACATGATCGGCGCCGTCATCCTGGTCGTCTGGATCTTCATCGCCGTCTCCCAGCTGCGACTGCGCAGCCGCATGGAGCGCGAGGCGCCGGAGAAGCTGGTCGTGCGGATGTGGGCGTTCCCGGTCCTGACCTGGGTCGCGCTGGCCGGGATGGCGGCCATCTTCGTCCTCATGGCCCGGGAGCCGGACACCCGCGTGCAGCTGTACTCGACGGGCGGCATGACGCTGTTCCTGGCGGTCGTCGGGTTCGCTTGGCAGAAGGCGCGCGCCAAGGGCTGACACGCCCCCGGACGGCGGTCCGACGGCATCGAAGCCCCCGTGTCATCCACACGGGGGCTTTTTGCTGTTAGCTTGTTGTTGCAAGCTACTTGCAACAAGGCGTCCTGCCTCGTGATCGTCTTCTCACCCTTCACGAAGCAGGCGGAATGAAGGAAGCCCCCGCGAGGACCTGACTCGCGGGGGTTTTCCCGTGCCGCCGGAGGGCGTCAGGGCTTGCGGCCCAGTCCGCCGTGCTGGCCGATCGGCCGCGGCTCCTCGTCGGACGGCTCCGGGTGCCACAGCGGAACGGAGACGATGCCGGGCTCCACCAGGTCCAGACCCTCGAAGTACGCGGTGATCTGGTCGACCGGGCGCAGGAAGTACGGGACCGCGCCGGTCTCGTTGTAGGCGTCCTGGGCCTGCTCGTAGTCCGGGTCGGTGCCCCGGGAGCCCTCGTTGAGGGAGAGGTAACTGCCGGAGGGCAGGCCCGCCAGGAGGCCGCGGACGATGCCGCGTGCCTGCTCGTAGTCGGTGACGTGACCGAGGATGCCGCTGAGGATCAGGGCCGTCGGGCGGGAGAGGTCGAGAGTGCGGGACGCCGCCTCCAGGATCTTCTCCGGGTCGTACAGGCTCAGGTCCTCGTACGCCGTCACACCCTCGGGCGTCGAGGTGAGCAGGGCGCGGGCGTGGGCCAGCACCAACGGGTCGTTGTCGACGTAGACGATCCTCGACTCGGGGGCGAGGCTCTGGGCCACCTCGTGGGTGTTGTCGACGGTGGGCAGGCCCGTGCCGACGTCGAGGAACTGGCGTACGCCCGCCTCCGTGACCAGGTACCGGATGCTGCGGCCCAGGAAGGCGCGGCTGCTGCGGGCGATGGTGACGATGCCGGGGTACACGGCGGTGTAGGCGTCGCCGGCGGCCTCGTCCACGGGGTAGTTGTCCTTGCCGCCCAGCCAGTAGTTCCAGATCCTGGCCGAGTGCGGTACCGAGGTGTCGATCTCCGTCATGGGCACATGGTCCTACGAGACGTCCGGCTCGCACGGCACATTGAGGGAGAGAAGTGCCGCGGAACCGTCGGTTCTCATGTGGAGTTCGCTGATCGCCACGTTGCGCAACCTCGGGAACACTCTGCGGTACTCGCCGGCCGGGATCGACAGCAGCGTGCACAGCACCAGCCGGAACAGGGTGTTGTGCGCGACGACGAGGACGCGCTCGCCGGGGTGGGCGGCGGCGATGCGGCGCAGGGCGGCGGCTCCGCGTTCGGCGGCGGCGACGGGGTTCTCGGCGCCTGGGAACGGGTGGGCCACCGGATCGGCGCGGAAGGCCTCGGCCGCCTTCGGGTCCTCGGCCCCGAACTGCGCGAGCGTACGGCCCTCAAGGACGCCGAAGTCGCATTCGCGCAGGCCGGGTTCGCGGTGCGGGGTGATGCCGAGGGCCCGGCAGGCGGGGTCGGCGGTGGCCACGGCACGGGACAGGGGCGAGGTCCAGATCGCGTCGACCGGGTGGGCGGCGGCCCAGCGGCCGAGGGCCTCGGCCTGGGCGCGCCCCGTGTCGGTGAGGGGCACGTCGCTGATCCCCGCGTAGCGGTTCTCGGCATGCCAGATCGTCTGTCCGTGCCGGGCCAGCAAGAGCGTCGTACTCGTGCCCCGGTCCATGCCCATGCCCGCTCCCTTGCCTCTGCTCTCGCCCTTGCCCGTGCTCATGAAGACGAAGTATCCGCGTCCAGGCGCGCGAGTGCGTGCGCCGCGACCGGTGGCGGGAGCCAGCCTCGGGCGGTCAGTTCGTCGACCAGGCGCGCGTACGGCCCGGCGAAGCGGGCGGTGCGGTCGGGGCGGGGTTCGACGGTCCTGCCGATGCGGAGCATGCCCTCCGCGGCCTGAGCCAGACCGGGGGCCGCACCCGCTCCGTACGCCGCCAACGCGGCCATCCCCAGGGCCGGTTCCGTCTGCTGCGGCACGCGTGCCGGGCGGCCCAGGATGTCGGCGCGCAGCTGGTTCCAGTACGGGCTGCGGGCGGCGCCGCCCGTGAAGGTGAGGGGGCCGTCGAGGGGGGCGCCGAGGTGGTGCAGATAGTCCAGGCACAGGCGTTCCGTGAAGGCGACGCCTTGGAGGAGCCCGGCCCACAGGTCGGCGTCCGACTCGGGTTCGCCCAGGACGAGCGCGACGGCCTTCGGGGCCAGGAACGGGAACCGCTCGCCGGGTGACACGAGGGGGTACGTGATCGCCCCGGACGGCTCGTAGGAGGCGGCCAGCGTGTCCATGGCCGCCGGGTCGGCGCCCGAGAACGCCGCCGTGAGCACGCCCGCGCCCACGCTGGAGGCCCCGCCGGGCAGCCAGCTCCCGTCCGGGGCGCGGTGGTTGTAGACCACTCCGGTCGGGTCCCGGATCAGGGTCGGGGACGCGCCCTTGAGGACCAGCGTGGTGCCGAGCACGGAGTTCCAGGAGCCGGGGCGCAGGGCGGCGGAGGCGATCTGGGCCGCGCAGCCGTCGGTCATCCCCGCGACGACGGGGGTTCCGGCGGGGATGCCGGTGGCGTCGGCGGCGGTCGGGGAGACCTCGCCGAGGGGGGTGCCGGGGCGTACGACGTCCGGGATCACCGCGTCGGGCAGGCCCAGCCGGGTCAGCATGGCCGGCCAGGCGTCGCGCTCCAGGTCGTAGCCGGTCTTCAGGGCGTGGCTGGAGTCGGCCGGGGGCAGCTCGCCGGTGAGGAGGGAGACGACCAGGTCCGGCTGATGGGTGACCCGCCCCTGCCCGTACGTCTCGGTCAGCCACAGCGCCTTCGGCAGCGCCCAGGTGTCCTGCACCGCGAGCCCCGCCATCCGCGCCCGCGCTCCCTGGACCGTCGCCCGCCCGTCGTCGTACATCAGCGCGGGGCTCGTCGGCCGCCCCGCCCCGTCCGTCAGCAGCACGGTCCCGGACGTCCCGCACACCGCGAGCCCGCCGATCCGCACCCCTCGCGGGGAACCGAGCGCGGCCCGGGACGCCGTGCACACCGCGTCCCACCACTCCCCCGGATCCTGCTCGTGCCGCACCCCGTCCCGGTGCCCGCCGAGGGGCGCCGAGCCGCTGCCGAGCACGGTGCCGTCCCCCGTGACCAGCAGGACCCGGACGCTCTGGGTGCCGAGATCGATCCCGAGCCATGCGTCGTCCTGATCGTGCGTCATACGGGGCTGTTCGTGTGCCATACCGGACCTCCAGCACATCTCGATCCGTGAACTTCACACTCTGCCCTGAGATTTTCCCTTGCGCGAGGGATTGACGCCCAACTTCCGCCGTTCCACCCTCTGTTAACGAGTCGACTCGCCGTGTTAACCCCTGCACACGGATGGCCCAACCCCACGTGGAGGTCACGGATGGACATGCACGTGCACGACCGCCGGCGCTTCCTCGCCCTGACCGCCGCCGCAGCAGCAACCCCGCTGCTCGCGGCCTGCGGGGCCGGGTTCGGCGGTGACGACGACAAGAGCGACGGGTCGGCGGCGGACGACGTCACCGGCTCCTTCGACTGGAAGCGGGAGAAGGGCACGACCGTCAAGGCGCTGCTGAACAAGCACCCGTACACGGACGCGCTCATCGCCGACCTGAAGTCCTTCACCGAGAAGACCGGCATCAAGGTCGAGTACGACGTCTTCCCCGAGGACAACTACTTCGACAAGCTCACCGTCGACCTGTCCAGCGGGCGGGCCTCGTACGACGTCTTCATGCTCGGCGCGTACATGGTCTGGCAGTACGGCCCGCCCGGCTGGCTGGAGGACCTCGGCCCCTGGATGCGCAACTCCTCGGCGACCGGCGCCGAATGGGACCAGGCCGACTTCTTCCCGAACCTCCTCCAGGCCGACCAGTGGTCCCTCAAGGCGGGCGCGCCGCTCGGGCAGGGCGGGCAGTACGCGCTGCCGTGGGGCTGGGAGACCAACGTCGTCGCCTACAACACGGACGTCTTCAAGAAGCTCGGCCTCAAGCCCGCCGAGACCTTCGACGAACTGCGCGAGATCGCCGGGACGATCAAACGGAAGGCGCCGGGCGCCGGCTTCGACGGCATGTACGGGATCGCCGTCCGCGGGTCCCGGAGCTGGGCCACCATCCACCCCGGTTTCATGACGATGTACGCCCGCAACGGGCTCAAGGACTTCACGGTCAAGGGCGGGAAGCTCACACCGGCCATGAACAGCCCCGCGGCCGTCGCGTTCACCGAGGACTGGGCCGGCATGGTCAAGCAGGGCGGGCCGCCGTCCTGGACGTCGTACACCTGGTACCAGTGCTCCAGCGACCTCGGTGCGAAGAAGGCCGGGATGCTGTTCGACGCGGACACGGCCGCCTACTTCCAGGCGGTAGAGGGGGCGAGCCCGGCCTCCGGGAAGATCGCCTTCCACCCCGGCCCGAAGGGACCGGACGGGTCGCTCGCCACCAACATGTGGATCTGGTCGCTCGGCATGAACGCCAAGAGCAAGAAGAAGAGCGCCAGTTGGCTGTTCCTGCAGTGGGCGACCGGCAAGGAGCACCTGCGCAAGAGCGCGATCACGCACAACCACATCGACCCGGTCCGCAAGTCGATCGCCGACGACAGCGCGTACAAGGACAAGATGCGGCATCTGCCGGGCTTCATCGAGACCTTCGAGACCGTCGTCGACCAGACGAAGATCCAGTTCACCCCGCAGGCGCAGTTCTTCGACGCGACCACCAGCTGGGCCGCCGCCCTCCAGGAGATCTACGGCGGCCAGGGTGCCAAGGGCGTCCTCGACGGGCTGGCGGGCGATCTCGCCGACAAGGTGGGCTAGCCGATGGGATGGCGGCTCGCCCTTCGCCCGTACGTCCTGATCGTCCCCGCCCTGCTCCTGACCTGCGGAATCCTCTACCCCTTCGGGCTCGGCCTCTACTACACCCTGTTCGACTTCTCGGCGAGCAAGCCCCAGCCGGACATGGTGCGGTTCGAGAACTACGAGACCGTCTTCACGCAGGAGGCCTTCTGGAACTCGGCGTGGGTGACGGTGCTGTACGCGGTGGGGGCCGCCGCCGTCGAGACGGTCCTCGGGGTCGCCGTCGCCCTGCTGCTGCACCGGTCGTCGCTGGTCGGGAGGGTGCTGGAGAAGATCCTCATCCTGCCGCTGATGATCGCGCCGGTGATCGCGGCGATCATCTGGAAGCTGATGCTCCAGCCGTCGGTGGGGGTGATCAACTACCTGCTGAGACCCTTCGGGCTGGGCGGAGTCCAGTGGACGGACACGCCGACCGGCGCCCTGCTGTCGTCGATCGCCGTGGACGTCTGGGTCTACACCCCGTTCGTGGCGATCCTCGCCCTCGCCGGCCTGCGTTCCCTGCCGACCTCTCCCTTCGAGGCGGCGGCCGTCGACGGGGCGGGCTGGTGGTACACCTTCCGGCGTCTGACGCTGCCGATGCTGTGGCCGTACGTCCTGGTGGCGGTGATCTTCCGGTTCATGGACTCGCTGAAGGTGTTCGACATCATCTACGCCCTCACCGAGGGCGGGCCGGGCGACTCGACCGTCGTGCTCCAGATCCGCGCCTACCTGGAGGCGATCCGCTTCCAGCGGTACTCGTTCGGGATCAGCTACACGATCGTGCTGTGGGCCGTGGTGTATCTCGCCGCGATGGTGCTGGTGAAGCACCTGGGGAAGATCCAGCGGAAGGCCGCGGAGGTGAAATGACCGTCAAGAAGCGCCTGTTGGGGTGGCTGGCCGACGCCGCCCTCATCCTCTACTTCGTCTTCGCGCTGTTCCCGATCGCCTGGATGGTGATCCTGTCGCTGAAGCCGACGAACCAGCTCTTCTCCACCTACTTCTCCTTCTCCCCCACCCTCGACGGCTACCGCACGGTCCTCGGCGACAGCGAGGGCATCCCGTTCGTGCGGTTCTTCGTCAACAGCCTGGTGGTGTCGGTGGGAGCGGTCGTGCTGTCGCTCCTGGTCGGGCTGCCGGCCGCGTACGCCTCCGCACGCTGGCGTTTCAAGGGCTCCGAGAACCTGATGTTCACGCTGCTGTCGTTCCGGTTCGCACCCGAACTCACCGTGATCATTCCGCTGTTCGTGCTGTACCAGAAGCTCGGACTCTTCGACACGTACGTCGGCATGGTGTGGGTGCTCCAGCTGGTCACGCTGCCTCTGATCGTGTGGATCATGCGGTCGTACTTCGCCGACCTCACGCCCGAACTGGAGCAGGCGGCGCTGCTGGACGGCTACACACGCAAACAGGCGTTCATGAGGGTGGCGCTCCCGCTGGTGAAGCCGGGAGTGGCGGCCGTGTCCCTGCTCGCCTTCATCTTCGCCTGGAACAACTTCGTCTTCCCGCTGATCCTGACCTCCAACGAGGCGCAGACCGTGACCGTGGGCGCGCTGTCCTTCCTGGGCGGGGACCGGCCCAAGTACAACCTCACGGCCGCCGCCGCGCTCGTCTCCGTCGTACCGCCGCTGCTGCTGGCCCTCACCATCCAGCGGTATCTGGTGCGGGGGCTGTCGTTCGGGGCGGTGAAGTCGTGATCCGCCTGAGGGAGATCCGCAAGGCGTACGGCAAGGTCACCGCGCTCGACGGGCTGGAACTGGACGTGCACGAGGGCGAGTTCTTCTGCCTGCTCGGCCCGTCCGGCGCCGGCAAGACCACCACCCTGAAGACCGTCGCCGGGCTGGAGACGCCCGACGCCGGCACGGTCGAACTCGACGGCAAGGACATGCGCGGCATCGAGCCCTACGACCGTGGCGTGGCGATGTGCTTCGAGAGCTACGCCCTCTACCCGCACAAGTCGGCCTACGACAATCTCGCCTCGCCGCTCCGCTCCCCCCGGCACCGCCTCCCCGCTGCGCAGGCCCGGGAACGGATCGGCGAGGTGGCCGAACTCCTCGGCATCTCGGCCCTGCTGGACCGTCCGGTCGGCCACCTCTCCAACGGCCAGCGGCAGCGCGTCGCCCTCGGCCGCGTCCTGGTCCGCCCGGCCCGGGCCTTCCTCCTCGACGAGCCCCTGTCCCACCTCGACGCCAAGCTGCGCCAGCAGATGCGGGCCGAGCTGAAGGCGATCGGGGCGGTGCGGCGCACGACCACCCTCTACGTCACCCACGACTCCGTCGAGGCGCTGGCGCTCGGCGACCGGATCGGGGTCATCCGGGGCGGGCGGATCGTGCAGACGGGGACGCGGGAGGAGATCTGGTACCGGCCCCACGACACGGAGGTCGCCCGCGCTTTCGGGCGGCCCCGCATCAACCTGCTGCCGGGAGCCCTCGCGCCCGACGGGAGCTTCCGCTCGGCGGACGGCAAGGTCGAGCTGCCGATGCGGGCCGACGCCGCCCCCGGCACGGAGGTTCTGGTCGGCGTCCGCCCACGGGACATCGAGCTGAACGGCCGGGGACACGAGCTCACCGGCACCGTCTACGTCACCGAGGTGCTCGGCCGGTCCGTGGAGGTCACCGTCCGGCTCGGCGAGCAGCACGCGTCGCTGGTCGCCCCGCGCGGCGACGCGGCCGGCCTTCGACCCGACGATCCGGTCCGGCTGTCGGTCCGGCCTGAGAACCTGCTGCTGTTCGAGGCCGACCGGCCGGAGCGTCCAGGACGACGGATCGAGACACGATGAGCAGCAACCACAGCGGCGGTCAGCAGGGCCCCGCGGCCCGCCAGGCCGCCATGGCCGAGCAGGTCCTCGCCGACGGCTCGGCGACGGCGGCCGAGTTGGCCGAGCGGTTCGGCGTGAGCCTGATGACGATCCACCGGGACCTCGACGAACTCGAACGGCAGGGAATCGTACGGAAGTCGAGGGGCGGGGTGACCGCGCAGCCGTCCGGTGTCTTCGAGTCCAACGTCCAGTACCGGCTGAAGACCATGCGGGCGCAGAAGGCCGCCGTGGCCGACCGTGCGCTGAAGCTGATCGAGCCCGGCATGGCCATCATGCTGGACGACTCCACCTCCACCCTGGAGATAGCCCGCAGGCTGCGCCTCGGCGAGGTCACCCCGCTCACGGTCGTGACCAACTTCCTGGAAGCGATCAACCTCCTCTCCGACCAGCGCGGCATCCACCTCATGGCTCTGGGCGGCGATTACGACCCGCTGCACTCGTCCTTCCTCGGCGTCTCCTGCGTCGAGGCGATCGAGCAGCTGCGCGTGGACGTCTGCTTCGCGTCGACGTCGGCCGTGCGCGGGGGTTTCGCCTACCACCAGGAGCAGCACATCGTGTCGGTGAAGCGGGCCATGCTCGACGCGGCCGCCCGCAACATCCTGCTGATCGACCACACCAAGCTCGCCCGCGTCGCCCTGCACCGGGTGGTCCCCCTCTCCCGCTTCGACCTGCTCCTCGTGGACGACGGGGCGTCGGCGGAGGCACTGCGGGACCTGGACGAGCACAAGGTCCGTTACGAGGTATGCGCGACGAAGGGCAGCGATGACCGAGCTGGAGCTACGTGATCTGCGCAAGACCTACCGGGCACGGGGCCGCCCGGCCGTGGACGCCGTGCGCGGCATCGACCTCGCCCTGCGCTCCGGGGAACTGCTCGGCCTCCTGGGCCCGTCGGGCTGCGGAAAGTCCACCACCCTGCGCATGATCGCGGGGCTGGAGACGGTGACCGGCGGGGACATCCTGGTGGGCGGGGCGTCCGTGACCGCGCGATCGGCCCAGCAGCGCAACATCGGGGTCGCGTTCGAGAACTACGCGCTCTACCCGCCGCTGACGGTGGCGCAGAACCTTTCCTTCGGCCTGAGGGCACGCAGACGAGCCGACCGGGCCGACGTCGACCGCAAGGTCAAGGAGATCGCCGCACGCGTCGACCTCACCGCCATCCTGGACGCCCACCCCGCCGGCCTCTCCAGCGGCCAGAAGCAGCGCGTGTCCCTGGCCCGGGCCCTGATCCGCGAACCGGACGTCCTCCTCCTCGACGAGCCGCTGTCCCACCTCGACGCCGCCCAGCGCGACACGACCCGCCGCGAACTCAAGCGCATCCAGCGCGACCTGGGCCATACGACCATCCTGGTCACCCACGACCAGGAGGAGGCCCTGTCTCTCGCCGACCGGATCGCCGTGATGAAGGACGGCGTCATCCAGCAGCTCGGCACCCCGTACGAGATCTACGACAGCCCCGCCAATGTCTTCGTCGCGGACTTCGTCGGCGAGCCCGCGATCAACCTCCTCCCCGGCATCACGGACACCGACGCCCACGCCCGACTCTCCGACACGGTACGGATCGCGCTGCCGGTACCGCTGCCGGAGGGCCGCGAGGTGGTGGTCGGCATCCGCCCCGAGGACCTGACCCTGACCGGCGAGGACGACGGCGGCCTGCCCGCCCGCGTCGTCGCCCACGAACCACTCCTGGAGTCGGGCATCGCCACCCTCGCCCTCGACGGCGTCGAGAACCCCCTCGTCGTCCTCACCGCCCCCGAGGTCCGCCTCGCCCACGACGACCGCGTCCACGTCACCGCCGACCCCCACCTCACCCACGTCTTCGACGCCGAGACAGGAGACACCCTGCGATGACCAAAGGGAACAGCGTGCGTGTGGTGGCCGCGGGCGACCACTTCATCCTGCCGTCGCTGATCAGAGCGGCACTCGGCCCCGAACTCGCCTGCGACGTGGCCGAGTTGACCCTCGGCTGGCCGCTCGACCCCTTCGGCCCGGTGGCGGAGGTGACGGAGGCGAGCGATGCCGAGGACGAGCTGATCGAGGCACTCGCCGGTGCGCAGGTGCTGGTCACCCAGATGGGCCCGGTCACGGAACGCGTCCTCGACGCCTGTCCCGACCTCCGCCTGGTCGTCGTCTGCCGCGGCGGCCCGGTGAACGTCAACCTGGACGCGGCCAAGCGGCACGACGTCCGGGTCTGCTACGCGCCCGGCCGCAACGCCGCCGCCACGGCCGAGTTCACGGTCGGCCTGATGCTCGCGGCGCTGCGCCGCATCCCCCAGGCCCACGACCTCCTTGCCCGGCAGGGCAGTTGGGAGGGGGCCACTTATTACACCTACGAGCACAGCGGCCTGGAACTGGAGGACCTGCCGGTCGGCCTGGTCGGCTACGGGGCCGTGGGCAGCAGGGTCGCGCGCGTGCTGTGCGCCTTCGGGGCACGGGTCATGGTCCACGACCCCTACGTCCACGGCGAGATCCACGGCCTACGGGTCGCGTCCCTGGACGACCTCCTGCGCGCCTCCCGGGTGATCACCCTCCACGCCCGCCTCACCACCGAGACCCGAGGCCTGATCGGCGCCCGCGAACTCGCCCTGCTCCCGCGGGGCGCGGTGGTCGTCAACGCGGCCCGCGGCCCACTCCTGGACGAGGACGCCCTGTGCACCGCACTGGAGAACGGCCATCTGTCGGCGGCGGCCCTGGACACGTACGCCCAGGAGCCGTTGCCCCCGACCTCCCGCCTGCACGCCCTGGCCGACCGCGTCGTCCTGACCCCCCACCTGGGCGGAGCGTCCCGCGCGGTCGCGGAGAAGGCGGCCCGCATCGCCGCCGAGGAAGTGAGCCGCTGGCTGCGCGGAGAGCCCCTCGCGCACTGCCTGACCTGAGGTGAGGTTGGAATGTACGTCGGTATCGATGTAGGCACGTCCACGGTGAAGGCTGCCGCGTTCGACTCGGCGGGCCGTGAACTCGCGGTCGCCGCCCGCCCGGTGGACCTGGCCCTGCACGGCGGGTTCGTCGAGCAGGACATGGAGGAGGTGTACGGGGCGGTGGTGGCCGTCCTCCGCGAGGTCACCGAACGGGTGCCGGAACAGATCGAGCTGGCCGGTCTGACCGGCCAAGGCGACGGCGTATGGCTGGTGGACGCCGACGGGCTCCCCGTGCGCCCCGCCGCCTCCTGGATGGACGGCCGGGCGCACGAACTGGTCGACCGCTGGCTGGCGGACGGCACGTTCGAGACGGTGTTCCGGCGGACGGGCGGCGCGATGTTCCCGGGGTCTCCGGGACCGCTCCTCGCCTGGCTGGACAGTCACGAGCCGAAGGCGCTGGATGCCGCGAGGGCCGCGCTTTACTGCAAGGACATGGTGTTCCAGCGGCTGACGGGAGCAGTCCCGACGACGGACGTGTCGGACGCCTCCATGCCCTTCCTCGACCCCCGCACCCGGACCTACGACAACCGAGTGGTCGAACTTCTGGGCCTGGCCCACCGCCGCGGCCTCCTCGCCCCGGTGAGCGACCCGGTCGCGACCGCGCAGACCCGTGGCGAGGGCCTCCCGCCCGGGACCCGCATCGCGAACGGCCCGTACGACCTCCCGGCCTGCGCGCTCGGCGCGGGCGTGACGTCCCCCGGCGACGGTCTGCTCATCGTCGGCACCTGTCTGGCCAGCCTGGTCGCGACCACCGACCTCGACCTGACCGGCGAGCCGGCCGGGCTCTACATCAACACCGACCGCCCGGGGCACTGGCTGCGCGCGATGCCCGCGATGGTCGGTACGGCCGCGCTGGACTGGGTGCTGTCGACGACGGGCGTCCGGCACGAGGAGGTCGACGGGCTGCTGGCCGAGACCCCGCCGGGCGCGCACGGCGTCCGTGTCCTGCCGTACTTCGCGCCGTCGGGTGAGCGCGCGCCCTTCGTCGAGCCCCGTCTGCGCGCCGAACTGACCGGTGTCTCCCTGGAGTCGACCCGCGCCGATCTGGTCCGGGCGACCTGCGAGGGCATCGGCTACGCGGCCCGGCACTGTCTGGAGGCGGCGGGCCTCACCGGGACGCTGGCCGTGTGCGGCGGCGGCACGCGCAGCCCGGCCTGGATGCGGCTGCTCGCCGATGTCCTCGGGCGCCCGCTGCGGGTCGTCGAGGGCGAGGTGGGCGCGCGGGGCGCGGTGCTGGCGGCGGCCGAGCGGTACGGGGTGGCGCTGGACGCGGAGGCGTGGACGCGGCCGACGGCTGTGGTCGAGCCGGACGGAGAGCGGGCGGCGTACTACGTGAGGGCGTACGAGGACCACCTGGCCCGCCTGACCGAGGCGCGCCACCGGGCACGACGCATCTGAAGAGGCGTACGAGGAAAGGGAGTTGCATGCATCCGAGACGTAGATCCCTGCTGCTCGCGGCCGCCGGCACCACGGCGGCCGCGGCCGTACCCACACCGGCGACCGCCGACCCCCGCCCTTCGACGCGGCCGGTCGTCATCGGCCATCGCGGCGCGGCCGGGTGGCGCCCCGAACACACGGCGGCCTCCTACACGTACGCCGTGCAGACCGGCGCCGACTGGATCGAACCGGACCTCGTCCCGACGAAGGACCACGTCCTGGTCGTCCGGCACGAGAACGAGATCTCGCAGACGACGGACGTGGCGTCGCACCCGGAGTTCGCGGACCGCCGGACGACGAAGACGGTGGACGGGCGGGCGGTGACCGGCTGGTTCACGGAGGACTTCACGCTGGCGGAGCTGAAGACGCTGCGAGCGGTGGAGCGGCTGCCGCTGGTCCGCAACCGCAACACGGTGTTCGACGGCCGGGAGGAAATCCTCACCTTCCAGGAGGTGGTGGACCTCGCGCGCCTGCTGTCGAAGACGTACGGCCGTACGATCGCCGTCTTCCCGGAGACCAAGCACCCGACGTACTTCCGCTCGATCGGCCTGCCGTTGGAGCCGAAGCTCGCGTACGTGATCCGTCGCAACCGGCTCGGCTCACGTGAGTGCGTGGTGCAGTCCTTCGAGCCGACGAGTCTGAAACGGATCGCGGCTCAGCGGCTGAGGGTGCCGCTGTGGCAGGCGCTGGGGACCACGGGTGGGCCGTACGACCTGGTCTCGGCCGGTGATCCGACGACGTACAAGGACATGATGAGCCCGGCGGGGCTGGCGCGGATCGCCGAGTACGCGGACTGGATCGGGCCGGACAAGTCGTCGGTCGCCGGTACGTCGCTCGTCGCGGACGCGCATGCGGCGGGGCTGCGGATCGGGCCGTACACCTTCCGCGCGGAGAACCAGTTCCTGCCCGCGCAATTCCGGCGCGGTAGCGGAGCGAACGATTTCGGGGACGCGTTCGCCGAGTACGCGCTGTACTACGGGCTGGGGGTCGATGCGGTGGTGACCGACTTCCCCGATCTGGCGGTGATGGCGAGGAGGGGTTGATGAGGACCCGCACACTGGATTGCCCGACCTGCGGCACCATGCAGATCTTCCGGTACCTCGACAAGGAGGAGAGGGCGGCGGTACGGGAGAAGGAGGGGCCGGGCTTCTTCGTGGACAACCTGTGGCGGTGCACCGGCAAGGACTGTCTGACGTACTACCCGCAGTTCAACAAGGCCGGCTACGGCCGCCTCCCGGAGAAGTTCCTCGCAAAGGAGACCGCAGCCGGCGACTGAGCCCTACAGGTTGCTGAAGTCCGGCCCCTTCGTCCGCGTCCGCTTGATCTCGTAGAAGCCCGGCACGGAGGCCACGGCGAGGGTGCCGTCCCACAGCTTCGCGGCGTCCTCGCCCTGGGGGGCCGGGGTGACGACCGGGCCGAAGAAGGCGATCTGCTCGCCGTCGGCGCCGGGGACGGCGATGACGGGGGTGCCGACCTCCTGGCCGACCTTGTCGATGCCCTCCTTGTGGGAGGCGCGCAGCTGCGGCTCGTACTCGGTGCCGTCCCAGTGGTCTATGAGGGAGTCCGGCAGGCCGGCGTCCTTCAGGGCGGCGGCGACCGTCTCCTTGCCGAGGCCCTCGCCCTGGTTGTGGATGCGGGTGCCGAGGGCGGTGTAGAGGTCACCGAGCACTTCGGCGCCGTGCAGCTCCTGCGCGGCGATGACGACCCGGACCGGGCCCCACGCCTTGGTGGCGAGCATGTCGCGGTATTCCTCGGGCAGGTCGTCCAGCTTGTCCTCGTTGAGAACGGCCAGGCTCATCACATGCCAGCGGACCTCGATGTCACGGACCTTCTCCACCTCCAGCACCCAACGGGAGGTCATCCAGGCCCAGGGGCACAGCGGGTCGAACCAGAAGTCGACGGGGGTCTTCTCCGACATGTCTCTCCTCATGAGGCAAGCAGGTCTCAGCCGAACCTCTCGGGCAACACCGCTGCTCGCCCCGCCATTCCCCGGTGCCGTGGGTGAGAGGTGCATGGCAGGATCGGGGCTGTCCGCATACTGAACACCACCCGAGGGAGTACCGCTCGTGCCCGGTGAGAATCTGTCCCGCGATGAGGCCCGCGAGCGGGCCGCCCTGCTTGCCGTCGACGGGTACGACGTGTCCCTCGACGTGCGTTCCGCACTCGGCGACGGGGACCTTGAGAGCGGGGCCCCGCGCACCTTCCGCTCGGTCACCACGATCCGTTTCCGGTGCGCCGAGCCCGGCGCGACCAGCTTCGCGGACCTGATCGCGCCGAGTGTGACGGCCGTCTCCCTGAACGGCAGGGACCTGGACCCGAGCGAGGTCTTCGACGGCTCGCGGATCGTCCTGGAGGACCTCGCCGCGGACAACGAGCTCGTCGTCGACGCGCAGTGCGCCTACTCCCGCACCGGTGAGGGCATGCACCGCTTCGTCGACCCGGAGGACGGCGAGGTCTACCTCTACACGCAGTACGAGCCGGCCGACTCCCGCCGCGTCTTCGCGAACTTCGAGCAGCCGGACCTCAAGGCGCCGTTCCGCTTCGAGGTGCGGGCGCCCGAGGGGTGGACGGTGTGGAGCAACGGGGCCGGTGAGCTCGCCGACGGCACCTGGCGGTTCGCGGAGACCAAGCCGATCTCGACGTACATCACGTGTGTCGTGGCGGGCCCGTACCACTACGTCACGGACTCGTACTCCCGCACGTTCGCCGACGGCGCCACGCTTGAGATCCCGCTCGGCGCGATGTGCCGCAAGGGGCTCGCCCCGTACTTCGACGCCGACGACGTCTTCCTGGTCACCAAGCAGGGCCTGGACTTCTTCCACGACCACTTCGACTACCCGTACCCCTTCGGGAAGTACGACCAGGCGTTCGTGCCCGAGTACAACCTCGGCGCGATGGAGAACCCGGGGATCGTGACCTTCCGGGAGGAGTTCATCTTCCGCGGCAAGGTCACGCGGTCGTCGTACGAGGGCCGGGCGAACGTCATCCTGCACGAGATGGCGCACATGTGGTTCGGCGACCTGGTCACCATGGAGTGGTGGGACGACCTGTGGCTGAAGGAGTCCTTCGCGGACTTCATGGGCACGTTCGCGAACGTCGGCGCGACCCGCTTCAAGGACGCCTGGATCACCTTCGCCAACCGCCGCAAGGCCTGGGCCTACCGCGCCGACCAGCTGCCCTCCACGCACCCGATCACCGCGGACATCCGCGACCTCCAGGACGCGAAGCTCAACTTCGACGGCATCACATATGCCAAGGGCGCTTCGGTACTGAAGCAACTCGTCGCGTACGTCGGGCAGGACGCGTTCCTGGAGGGTGCGCGGCGCTACTTCAAGCGGCACGCGTACGGCAACACCCGGCTCGGTGATCTACTGTCGGCGCTGGAGGAGACCAGCGGCCGGGACTTGGGCGTATGGGCGCGCTCCTGGCTGCAGACGGCGGGCGTCAACTCGCTGACCCCGCAGGTGCTGTTGGACGCCGAGGGCCGGATCGACGAGCTCGCGGTCGTGCAGGAGGCGGCGGAGTCGCACCCCGAACTGCGCCCGCACCGGGTGGCGGTGGGCCTGTACCGGCGGGGCTCGGACGGTTCGCTGGAGCGGTACGCGCGGGCCGAGGTCGACGTCGACGGTCCGCGCACGGTCGTGGCGGAACTGGCGGGCGCCGAGGCGCCGGAGCTGGTGATGGTCAACGACGACGACCTGACGTACTGCAAGACCCGCTTCGACGAGACCTCCCTGGCGACGCTGCGGGAGCACCTGGGCGCGCTGACCGACCCGCTGGCCCGTGCCCAGTGCTGGTCGGCGCTGTGGAACATGACGCGGGACGCGCTGCTGCCGGCGCGGGAGTTCGTGGATCTGGTGCTGCGGTTCGCGGGGCGCGAGTCCGACATCGGCGTGCTGCAGATGCTGCATGCGTGGGCGAACTCGTCGCTGGTCAACTATGTGGCGCCCGAGTGGCGGCAGACCGGCGAACGGCTGCTGGCCGAGGGTGCGTTGCGGGAGCTGCGGGCCGCCGCGCCGGGCAGCGAGCAGCAGTTGGCGTGGGCGCGGTTCCTCGCGTCGGTGGCGTCGGGGCCGGAGGACCTGGGGCTGCTGCGGGGGCTGCTGGAGGGCGCGGAGAAGGTCGAGGGGCTGGATGTCGACCAGGAGCTGCGCTGGGCGTTCCTGGAGCCGCTGGCCGCGCACGGAGCGGCCGACGAGTCGGTGCTGGCTGCCGAACTGGCCCGGGACGACACGGCGTCCGGCAGGCGTCACCAGGTCCGCTGTCTCGCCGCCCGGCCGTCGGCGGCCGTGAAGGCGCAGGCGTGGGCGCAGGTCGTCGAGTCCGACGCGCTGTCCAACGCCCTGGTCGAGGCGAGCATCTCCGGCTTCTCCCAGCCGTCCCAGCGGGAGCTGCTCGCGCCGTACGCCGAGAAGTACTTCGCCGCCATCGAGGGGGTGTGGGCCGAGCGGTCCATTCAGATCGGCATGGTCGTGGTCCAGGGTCTGTTCCCGGCGCTCCAGCAGTCGCGGGCCACGCTGGACGCGACGGACGCGTGGCTCGCGGCCCACGAGGACGCGGCGCCGGCGCTGCGGCGGCTGGTGCTGGAGGCGCGGGACGATCTGGCGCGGGGGCTGCGGGGGCAGGCGTGTGACGCGGCGGCCGCCGACGCGTCAACCGCCGGATGACCTATGGCCAACGATCACGGCCGTCCGTGACCGTTACGGAATTCAGGCAATAGCAGCCGTAACCCCTGGCCCCACCCGAACGGACCAGGGGTTTTCCGTGCCTACTCGGCATCCGAACACGCGTCCTTTAGTGCCATGTTGTCCGTATTTGTCGACGGCCGTGTAACAGCGGTTAAAGGGCCGATCCGACGCGGGAACCTCCGGGTCATGAACCACAACGCCCCGCTCCCCCCGCTCTCCCCCCGCCCCCTTCGTCACCTCTCCGAGGTGCACCGCCGCGTCATGACGGCCGCACAGCTGAAGTCCCACGGCGTCGCGAACGCCGACATGAACGACCAGTGCCGCCCGGGCGGCCCCTGGCAGCAGATCCTGCCCGGCGTCTTCCTGCTCCACCCCGGCCCGCCGACCAGCGAGGAGCGCCTGCACGCGGTGCTGATGTACGCGGCACGGGAGCGGACACCGGGGGTGCCGTCCCAGCCGAACGCGGACGAGGACCACGCCACCCCCCGCTACCCCGACGCGGTGATCACGGGCCTCGCGGCGCTGACCCTGCACGGCTTCTCCGCCACACCGCCGCTCACCGCGCTGGACACGGTCGACGTCCTGGTCCCGCGGATGCGCCGACTGCGCTCCACGGGCTGCGCCCGCATCCTGCGCACCCCCGCACTGCCCACCCCTCAGCAGGTGACGGGTCTCCCGGTCGCCCCGGTGCCGCGCGCCCTGGCCGACGCGGTGGCCGAGCTGACGGACGCGGGCGCAGTACGCCGGCTGCTGACCGAGGCCGTCCGGGGCGGTCACTGCGAACCGGCTGCGGTGGTACGGGAGTTGAACCAGGCGAAGCTGCTGTCCCGCCCGCACGTGGTGGACGCGGTGGACTCCCTGCTCGCGGAGGGCCGCGCGATCGCGGAGGACCGCCTGTACGAGATGGTCCGCGACCACGGCCTCCCCGACCCCGTCTGGAACGTCGACCTGCGCCTGCCGGGCGGCCCTCACCTGGGCGGCCTCGACGCGTACTGGCCGGAGCACTCGGTGGCCGTCGAACTCGACACCCGGGCCCCGCGCCAGGGCGACCGGCAGGACGACGACGCCCTCTGGTCCGAGTACGCCCGCAAGCGCGAGCATTTGGAGCGGCTCGGCATCACGGTCGTGCACATCACCCCGAAGAAGCTGCGGGAGTCGATGGAGCAGCAGGCGGCGGTGGTCCGCACGGCGCTGATGGCCGCGGTGGACCGTGATCCGGCCGCGTATGTCGTGGTGCTGCCCCGGTAGTGACGGACCGGGACGGCAGCACCAGGAGGGGAGAGGAGGGGCCGCGGGGCCGGAGAGCCCCGCGGCCCCTCCTCATGCCGTCAGCTGAGGTTGGGGCCGCGTGCCCCGGTGCGCCCGGCCGTCGTGCCCTCTCCCTCCCCCTTGCCCTTCCCGCCCTTCCCGCAGAACTCGGCCTCGATCACCGCGGCGGTGTCCCCCGCCCAGTCGCCGTTGAAGTTGAAGGCGAGGGCGTGGCGGCCGTCGCGGGTCGTGATCCCCTCGGATATCGAGCCATGGATGCCGCCGCCATGGCCCCAGACCGTGACGCCGCAGGTCAGCTTGGTCTTCATCAGGCCGAGGCCGTAGCTGTTGGCCTCGTCGAGGGGGATCGTCGTGGTCATCTCGGCCAGCTGCTCGCGCGGCAGGAGCTTGCCGCGCAGGAGGGCCGAGTAGAAGCGGTTGAGGTCGGCCGAGTTGGAGATCATCTCGCCGGCCGCGTAGGCCAGCGACGGGTTGAGCTTCGTGACGTCGTACGTCGGGCCCGTCGCCGTCTCCGCCAGCTTGGAGTAGGCGCGGCTGCTGGGGCCCGGGACGCTCACCCGGGTGCCGGGCACGGACGTGGCGGTCAGGCGCAGGGGCTTGATGATGCGGTCGCGGACCTCGGCGCCGTACGGGCGGCCCGTGGCCTTCTCGATCACCATTCCGGCGAGCACGAAGTTGGTGTTGGAGTAGTTCCACGACGTCCCCGGCTCGAAGTCCGGCTTGTGGGTCATGGCGAGCGCGACCAGTTCCGCGGGCTTCTTGGTGTCGTAGCGGTGCTCGAAGAAGCCGTCCTTGAGGAAGTACGTACGGCCGAAGTCGTCGTCCGCCGTGTAGTTGTAGATGCCGCTGGTGTGGTTGAGGAGCTGGCGCAGGGTGATCCGGCCGCCGTCATGGCCGTTGCCCCGCACCACGCCCGGCAGCCACTCCTCGACGGTGTCGTCCAGGGACAGCGCGCCCTCCGCCTCCAGCTGGAGCAGCACGGTGGCGACGAAGGTCTTGGTGATGCTGCCCACCCGGTAGCGGTCGTCCGCCGCACGCGGCTTGCCCGTCCTGAGGTTGCCGACGCCCGCTGTCGCCGACCAGGTGCCGCGGCCGTCCTTCGCGGTCGCCGTCACGCCGGGCACGCCGGTGTCGACGGCGGCCTCCATGGCCTTGCGGGTCGCGTCGTGCCCCTGTGCGGCGGGCGTGGCCGCCAGCGCGGGGACCGCGAGGGCCACGGACAGCGTCACCGCCGTCGCCGCCACGAGGGCGGTGCGGGTCGTACGTACGCTCATGTCTTTCCCCCATCTGCCCGCTCACTTCGAGCGTGGTCGGGGGGAGAGACCGGGCGGGAGCCGCCAAGGTTGAAGAGGGGGACGGCAGTTGAGCGTGTTTCGGCCGTTGTGCGGCTCAGGGCTGCTTCGGGGCCCGCTCAGGCCTTCTTCAGGACCAGTTCCGTGTTGCGGTCCCCCCGCTCGCCCGCCAGCGTCGACCGCGCGCCGGGGGCGTTGAGGGACAGCTCGCGGTAGAGGGCGGCCAGGCCCGTCTGGGAGAGGTCCGTGAAGTCGGTGGCGTGCGGGGCCGAGGACTCGATGAGGGTGGTGAACAGCGAGATCGTGCCGTCCTTGTTGTCCACCACCTCGATGATCCGGGCGAGTTGGGGGAAGTCGACGTGGGAGGCGGTGGAGATCTCCCAGAAGGAGCGGCCGCCGGAGGCGGAGTGCGGGGTGATGACGTTCTTGTGGATGTGGCCGTTCACCCAGGCCAGGACATTGCGGTGCCCGCCCAGCAGCTTGACCAGCTCGGCGCCGCCCACGCGCCGCTCGCTCGGACGGGCCGGGTCACGGCGGAGGTTGCCCATCGTCTTGCTGGTGTGGTGGCTGAAGATGATCGCGTACGAGTCCTTGTTCTCCCGCAGCGTCCTGTCCAGCCAGTTGAACTGGGCCGCCCCGATGGACCCTTCGTAGTGGCCGCCCGGGTCGGTGGTGTCGAGGCTGATGCCGATGACGTCGTCGGCGATGCGGAAGCTGTAGTACTGGGTGCCCGCGTCCAGGTTGGCCGTCGAGTAGCCGTGGCCGACGGGGCCGTGGCCGCGGAAGGCGGGGTCCAGGTGGGCCCGCACGTAGTCCTTCGGCGTGAACGGCGCCCGCTTCTCGTCCGGGGTGACCGAGCGCATCGAGCGGGCGTGGGCCTTGAGGAAGTCCTTGAAGACGGTGCCCCGCGGGTCCTTGTCCTGCTTGAGGGAGTCCTGGAGCTTCTTGGCGTCCGCGGCGGAGACGTTCATCAGCTTCTTGCCGCCGACGGCCAGGTCGGTCAGGTAGGAGTCGCTGTGCGAGGCGTACGTGCCGAGCGGCATCGCGTCGTGGTTGCCGACCGTCGAGTACCACGGGATGTTCAGACCGGGGCTGCGCGTCTCGCGGATCGCGGCGGCGAGGAAGCCCTCGATGTGCGGGAAGCCGACCTGCTTGTCGGCGTCGCGAACGCTGTCGTCGGCCTGCCAGTACAGCTTCAGGCCGCTGTTCTGGACGCCCTCGTACTGCCGCGGGTCACCGGTGTTCGGGGTGACGCGGCCGCCGCTCATCACCGTGAGGAACCACTCCAGCTCGGACTTGCAGTTGTTGTCCGTGTTGTCGCCGGTGGTCATCGCGAAGTGGAGCGGGGCGCCGGTGACGGGACCGCCCCGCAGGGCGTTGAGCCGCTCGACCAGCGCCACCGCGCCGGGCACGGTCAGCGCCTCCTGCGGCCGCCAGGCGTGCACGTCCGTGGAGCGCAGGTACTCCAGCCGCAGCGGGTGCTGGGCGTCGATCAGGTGCAGGTCGGTGAGCTGCACGAAGGCGGCGAGCGCCGTACGCCGCTTCGCGCGGTCCGCCTTGGGGGCAGCCAGGTCGTCACGGACGACGCGGCGCCAGCCGGGGCCGTCACCGAGCCGGCGGTAGCCGGGGGTACCGCGCGGGGTGGCGACATTGGCCAGCGTGGTGCCCCGCGTGTACGGAGCGAGCGCGACCGGCAGCTTGCGGGAGGCACCGACCGGCGCCTCGGCCGCGGCGTTGCCCGCACCGGCGCCCTGCGCGCTCGCGGGGCCCGCCGTGGTGGCGGCCTCGCTGTCGGTGGGCCGCAGGGTGTAACCGACCCCCGCGGAGAGGGTCACCGCACCGGTGGCGGCGAGCAGAGTACGGCGGTGGACCCCAGCGGAGCTGGCGACAGAGCGTATGCGCGACATGGCGCGATCTCCCCGAGTGCGAACGCGTCGGCAGTGGTCACGGGGCGCCCGCCGAAGCGAACATCCCGCTCACTGTGGATCGTTGGCACCGGGAATGACCTGCGCATGAACAGGGCGGCAACGCGCAACGCCGATCACCGTACGTGGATCTTGGGACACCCTCCGCGTTCACGGCCGCTCCTCGAACGGCCGGGACGCGGTCACTCCGTGTTCATCTTGCGGGGTAGTGAAGCTATTTGCCCGCGCCCTGGATGCGCCCCGCCGCCGGCCGCTCGCGCCACAGCGCCAGTCCCTTGTCGACCATGGAGACGCGAGTCAGGTCCGGGACGTCGTCCAGGGGATGCCAGGCCGCCATGTCGGTGGAGCCGTCGGCCTCGTAGCGCAGGTCGCCGCCGGTGACGCGGGCCTCGTAGACGAGGCGGACGCCGTGGTGGTCGACGTCGCGGCCGAAGCGCGCCGGGAAGACGCGGTGGGCGGAGTCGAGGCCGAGGAGGCCGGTCGGTTCGACGAGGTAGCCGGTCTCCTCCTCCACCTCCCGCACGACCGTGTCGTAGGGGTCCTCGCCGTGCTCCATGCCGCCGCCGGGCAGCACCCATTCGAAGCCGCCGCCGGGGGCCGGGGACCGGGCGAGGAGGAGTTGTCCGTCACGCACGCATATGGCGTAGGCCGCCACCCTCAACTTCTTCTGCACGTAGGGACATTAGAGGCGCGAGGCCCGGATCGGCAGGCGATTTTCCGGCTTGCGGGCGACTTGCCGCTTAAGACCCTTGCATCCCAAATGAACAGGGGGTTTCCCCCATTCCTCCATTGCGATTGGGTCAACTCTTCCCAAACATCCTTCCCTTGCGTAAGGCTGTGCGGTCGTCCGGGTTCACATACCGGACGGCCCATGCTCCTTTACCTACAAGGGATGCCGATGACCCTCACCCCCCAGCGCGAACCCAAGCCGGGCGCGAGACGCGCGGCCCGCATAGCCGTGGCCGCAGGTCTCGTCGCCGCGCTGTCCGCAGCCGGGCCGATACCCATGGCCATGGCCGGGGACCCCGCGCCCGCCGCGGACCCGAGCGTCAAGTCCGCGCACGACAAGCTCGGTTCGGACGACGCCGACCTGCTCGCCGAGGCGAAGTCCGACGGCGACAAGAACGTCACGATGATGATCGCGACCGCGCCCGGCCAGACCGAGAAGGTCGCCGAGCAGCTGGACGCGGTCGGCTCTGTGGGCCGTACCTACGACAAGCTCGGCTATGTCCGCGCGACCGTCCCCACCGGCAAGGCCGACTCGGCCATCGCCGCGGCGACGAAGCTCTCCTCGGTGCACGGCATCGACCTGCGCGAGGAGATACCCCTGGACGACCCCGCCGTCGACACGAAGAAGTCGACGGCCGCCGCCACCTCCTACTCGGCCCCGTCGAAGAGCACCCCGGCCGAGAACCCGTACAACCCGTCCTTCGAGACGGGCTCCGTCGACTTCGTGAAGAAGAACCCGAAGGCGGACGGCCGCGGCATCACCATCGGCATCCTCGACAGCGGCATCGACCTCGCCCACCCGGCGCTGCAGAAGACCACCACCGGCGAGCGCAAGATCGTCGACTGGGTCACCGCCACCGACCCGCTCGTCGACAACGACCGCACCTGGCGCCCGATGGTGACCTCCGTCTCCGGGCCCACGTTCAGCTACAGCGGCAAGACCTGGACCGCACCGGCCGGTTCCTACCAGGTCAGCACCTTCCTGGAGTCGTACACCACCGGCGGCGACGCGGCGGGCGACGCCAACCGTGACGGCGACAAGACGGACTCGTGGGGCGTGCTCTACGACGCCGCGAACGGCACGGTCCGGGTCGACCTCAACAACAACAACGACTTCGGTGACGACACCCCGATGAAGCCGTACAAGGACGGCTTCCAGATCGGGTACTTCGGCACCGACAACCCGGCCACCGACGTCGCCGAGCGGCAGCCGTTCGTCGTGCAGATCCGCAAGGACGTGCCGATGGACCCGCTGGGCGGCGACTGGGTCGGCCAGAAGCGCGACTTCGTCAACATCGGCGTCATCGAGTCCGAGCACGGCACCCACGTCGCCGGCATCACCGCCGCGAACGGCCTGTTCGGCGGGAAGATGAACGGCCAGGCCCCCGGCGCCAAGCTCGTCGCGTCCCGTGCCTGCACCTGGACCGGCGGCTGCACCAACGTCGCGCTCACCGAGGGCATGATCGACCTCGTCGTCAACCGTGGCGTCGACATCGTCAACATGTCCATCGGCGGTCTGCCGGCGCTCAACGACGGCAACAACGCCCGCGCCGAGCTGTACACGCGCCTGATCGACACCTACGGCGTCCAGCTCGTGATCTCGGCCGGCAACTCCGGCCCCGGCGCGAACACCATCGGTGACCCGGCGCTGGCCGCCAAGGTCATCTCGGTCGGCGCGACCGTCTCCCGTCAGACCTGGGCCGCCAACTACGGCTCGGTCGTGGAGAAGAAGTACGCGATGATGCCGTTCTCCTCGCGCGGTCCGCGTGAGGACGGCGGCTTCACCCCGACGCTGTCGGCGCCGGGTGCCGCGATCAACACCATCCAGACGTGGCTGCCGGGCGCACCGGTCGCCGAGGCGGGCTACACCCTCCCGGCCGGCTACGGCATGCTCCAGGGCACCTCGATGGCGTCCCCGCAGGCCGCGGGCGCGTCCGCGCTGCTGCTGTCGGCCGCCAAGCAGAAGGGCATCGCCCTCACCCCGGCGAAGCTGCGCACCGCGCTGACCTCGACCGCCGACCACATCAAGGGTGTTCAGGCGTACGAGGAGGGGGCCGGCCTCATCAACGTCCCCGACGCCTGGGACTCCATCCGTGACGGCGCGACCGCCCACGAGTACACGGTGAAGGCACCGGTCGACACCGCGATCGACCAGTTCCTGAAGACCCCGGGCTTCGGCACGGGCGTCTACGACCGCGAGGGCGGCCTCAAGGCCGGGCAGAAGAAGACGTACGACGTCACGATCACCCGTACGTCCGGCGCGGACAAGGCGATCCGGCACGAGCTGCACTTCGAGAACAACGCCGGGGGCACCTTCAAGATCGTCGGCTCCGACGAGATCAGCCTCGGCCTGAACAAGCCGGTCACCGTCAAGGTCGCCGCGAAGTCCTCCTCGGCGGGCATCAAGAGCGCGATCCTGGAGGTCGACGACCCGCGCACCGAGGGCATCGACAAGCTGGTCCTCAACACGGTCGTGGTCTCGGCGCCGGTCAAGTACACCTACTCGGCGGCCGGTTCGACGCAGCGCAACAGCACCAAGTCGTACTTCGTGACCGTCCCCGAGGGCGCGAAGTCGCTGGAGGTCGCGATCGGCGGGCTCAAGGACAAGAGCCAGACCCGGTTCATCGCCATCCACCCGTACGGCACCCCGTCGGACAACACCGGCACCCCGTACTGCTACAACAACTACCTCGACGGCAACGGCTGCAAGCCGGACGTGCGTTCCTACGCCGACCCGCAGGCCGGCGTCTGGGAGATCGAGGTCGAGGCGCGCCGTACGTCGCCGCTGCTCGACAATCCGTTCAAGCTGGACGTCACCGTCCTCGGCGCGGCCTTCGACCCGGAGACCGTGACCGTCCCCGAGGCCAAGGTCGGCACCCCGGCCGCCGCCTCCTGGAAGGTGACCAACAAGTACGCAGCGATCGACGGCAAGCTGGCCGGCGGCCCGCTCGGCTCGTCGAAGGCGGCCCGTCCGACCATCGCCGAGGGCGCCACGCAGACCACCACGGTCGAGGTGCCCGAGGGCGCCACCTCGCTCGACGTCTCCATCGGCAACGTCTCCGACGCTGCCGCGGACCTCGACCTGACCGTCTACGACGCGGCCGGCACCGAGGTCGGCAGCTCCGCCGACGGCGACTCGGAGGAGTCGGTCTCGATCGCGAAGCCGGCCGCCGGGAAGTACAGCATCGAGGTCATCGGCTACTCGGTGCCGAGCGGTTCGACGGCGTACGACTACCTGGACGTGTTCTTCTCCGCCGCGCTCGGCACCGTCACGGTGGACGGGTCGCCGGTGAAGCTCGGTACGGGTGCCACGGCCACGGTCGGCGGCAGCGTCACCGCGCTGGCGCCCGCGCCGGAGGGCCGTGAGTTCTTCGGTCAGGTCCAGCTGCTCAACACCCGTGGCACGGTCGCGGGCCTGGGCAACGTGAAGATCGAGAAGGTCACGCCGTAGTGGCGTAGTACGGCTCCGCCGCAGTGGCGGTGAGGGCGGGCGTCCGGTTCGGGCGCCCGCCCTTCGTCGTCAGCAGGTGAGTCCCCGCGACTCCGCCAGCGACCCGGTGATCCAGGCCCGTTCGGGGACGATGTTCTTCTCGCCGACGGCCCAGAAGTCGGGCTGGAGGGCGCCCTGCGGGATGCCGATGAGCACCTGGTCGCCCTCGCGCAGGCCCGGTACGAGGTTCTCGTCGACCACGAAGGCCAGCTCCTGCTCGCCCTTGTCCGGCTTGTAGTAGCGGGTCATGTGCAGGGTGACACGGACCGACCCCGTACCGGCGAGCTGTTCGACGGAGGTGGCCCTCCCCTCGGCCACCACACGGGAACAGGCGAGGTAGCGGGGGCTGCCGAAGGCGGAGTCGGCGTCAGCGGAGGCCTCGTCCTTCGCGGCGCTGCCGGAGTCCGCTCCCGAGCTCGCGGTGTCGCCGCCCCCGGCCTGGGTCAGCAGCCAGCCCATGCCGGCCAGCACGGACGCGGCGGCGGCCACGGCGAGGCTGCCGAGGGCGACGGTGACCACGCGGCGCCGGGTGCGGGAGGGCTGTCGTACGGGGGCAGGTGCCGGCGCGTACTCGGGCGCCGGTGCCGGGGGCACCGGCTCGGCGAGGGCGTGCCCGATGATCCCCAACTGCTCGCGCAGCAGCGCCACATCGGCCGCCGCGGACCGCTGCTCCGCCATGAAGGCGGCGTCCGCGCGGGCCTCGTCGGTGAGCGGGTCGCCGGTGATCGCGGCCATCAGGGCGTCGACACCGCCGCGGCCGTCGTCGTAGCCGTCGCGACCGGTGCGGTCTTCGTTCTCGGCGGTCACGTCACACCACCTCGTCCTCGTGCAGGCGGGCGCGCAGAGCCCGTACCGCCGTGTGCAGCCTGCTCTTGACCGTGCCCTCCGGGATGCCGAGCTCCTCGGCGATGTCACGGACCGGCAGGTCACCGTAGAAGCGCAGGACCAGGACCTGACGCTGGGTGTCGGGCAGTTCGTCCAGGCCCCGGGCGACGGCGAGGGAGAGCAGGCTGGTGTCCTCGCCGGAGGGGTGTTCGAGCTGGCGCAGGGAGGCGAGCCGCTCCCCGAGCCGCTCCTGGCGCTTCTTGGCCCGGTGCCAGTCCATGGCGAGGTTGGAGGCGACGACCGCCGCCCACGCCGACACGTCCCGCGGCGCCTCGCGGCCGCTGGCGGCCCGCTCCAGCAGCCGCAGACGGACCTGCTGCACCCCGTCCGGCAGGTCCGTCTGCGGCACTCCGCCCAGTGCGAGCACGGCCCGCACCCGGCGTTCCTGGGCCGCGTCCAGCGGATCGTCCGGTACGTCCCGGACGGCACCGCCCCCCTGGTCGCGGCGGGCCCTTCTGCGCAGCACAGCCACCCCTCCCCTCCCCGTGTGGTGACTTTGACGCCGTGGTGCGCCAAAACGTTCGGCCGGCTGCCCGGCAATTTTTCGGCGCCGGACGGAGTTGTACGTCACACCGCCGCGTAGCCCGGTCGCCGGTGGGCAGGCGAGCTTGCGGCGCCGGGCGGCCGTAGGACGAATTTCTCCAGCTCAGCATGGGCGTGAGCCGTAGGACCGGTGCCGCACCCGGTGCCCGTCGCGTCCCATTGGCCGGTCATCCATGCCAAACAATTGGACAGGCGGGCCGAGGCTGACCGCATGATGGAAACGCCTCGGCCATGCAGCAGTCACAGACAAGCCACGTAGAAGGAGTCGCCGTGAGGGTCGGAATCGTCGGAGCCACCGGTCAGGTCGGCACGGTCATGCGCAGGATCCTCAAGGAGCGCGACTTCCCGGTCACCGAGCTGCGCCTGTTCGCCTCGGCCCGCTCGGCAGGCTCGGTGCTCGACGGCGTGACCGTGGAGGACGCGTCGACGGCCGACTACACCGGCCTGGACATCGTCCTGTTCTCGGCGGGCGGCTCGACCTCGAAGGCCCTCGCCCCGAAGGTGGCCTCGCAGGGTGCCGTCGTGATCGACAACTCCTCGGCCTGGCGGCGCGACCCCGAGGTCCCGCTGGTCGTCTCCGAGGTGAACCCGCACGCGATCACCGACCGCCCCAAGGGCATCATCGCCAACCCGAACTGCACGACGATGGCCGCGATGCCGGTGCTGAAGCCGCTGCACGCCGAGGCCGGCCTCGAGGCGCTGGTCGTCGCCACGTACCAGGCGGTGTCGGGCTCGGGTCTGGCCGGCGTCGACGAGCTGTTCGAGCAGGTCAAGAAGGTCGGCGACGACGCGCCCAAGCTGACCCACGACGGCTCGGCGGCGGAGTTCCCCGAGCCGCACAAGTACGTCGCGCCGATCGCGTACAACGTCCTGCCGCTGGCCGGTTCGATCGTCGACGACGGTCTGCACGAGACCGACGAGGAGCAGAAGCTCCGTCACGAGTCCCGCAAGATCCTTGAGGCCCCGGAGCTGAAGGTCTCCGGCACCTGCGTGCGTGTCCCGGTCTTCTCCGGTCACTCCCTCCAGGTCAACGCCCGCTTCGCCCGCCCGATCAGCGTGGAGCGCGCCAAGGAGCTGCTGGCCGGCGCCCCCGGCGTCGCCCTCTCCGACGTCCCGACCCCGCTGCAGGCGGCCGGCCAGGACCCGTCGTTCGTCGGCCGCATCCGTGCCGACGAGACGGTCGAGCACGGTCTCGCCCTCTTCCTCTCCAACGACAACCTCCGCAAGGGCGCCGCGCTGAACGCGGTGCAGATCGCGGAGCTGGTGGCGGCGGAGCTGAAGGGCTGACGCCCGGTTCTACGTCGAGAGGGGCGCCCACCGGTGGACGGTGGGCGCCCCTCTCGCTGCGCTCGGACGCTGTGCTCAGAGCTCCAGATGCAGTCGGAGTGCCGCATCGATCTGGGCCATGCGCTGACGGGGTACCGCCCCGATCTGCCGCAGCAGTCGCTCCCCGGCCAGGGCGCGGACCTGCTCGCACTGCACCTTGGAGTCCTTGAGGAGGCCGCCCTCACCCGCGGGAAGCAGCACCTGGAACGGGAAGACGCGGGAGGTGTTCGTGGTCAGGGGAACCAGGGTCACGACGCCTCGCCCGGTGCGCTGCACCGCCGCGTTGGCACCGTCGTTCGAGACGATCACCGCCGGACGTGCCTTGTTGGCCTCGCTGCCGCGCACCGGCTCGTAGTCGACGAGGTAGATGTCACCGCGCTTCATCGGTCAGCCCGTCCCCCGAGAACTGGTCCCAGAACCCGGCGTCCTCGCTGCCGTCCCACTCGGCGAACGCCTCCGTGTACTCCTGCTCCAGGTGAGCCCGTCGCAGCAGCTCGATGGCGTCGTGAATCACCGCGGACCGGGAGTCCGCCGATTTCCTCGCGACGTACTCGTCGACGAACGCAACATCCTCCTGGGGAAGACTCACACTGATCTTCATACCCTGAGCATAGCAAGTGGTGATAAATGTTGCTACCACTAGTACTACCAGGAGTACTACTTCAGTACCTACCCCTTGCGCACCTCATAGAGGAAGCACCCGTACTCCACGGCCCGGACATGAACGAACGCCACCTCGGAGTCGGCGAACGCCTCCGCGAACGCCGCCTCGAAGTCCCCCGGCTCCACCAGCCGTCCCCCGACGATCCGCCCGTCGCCCGAGTAGCGGCGGACGGTCCGGTGGGCGTTGGCGAAGGGCAGCGCGTCCCCGTCCGGACCCGCGCACTCCTCGGCGTGGATGAACACCGGCCCCTGCTCGTCGTAGGCCCCGGGATCGACCCCGTGCTCCGCCGCCCGGCGCCGCTGCGGGGCGTACGAGACGAGGGCGATTCGCTCGCCGGGGGCGCTGCGGCGCAGGCAGCAGCGCAGGGGCGCCCCGCCTTCCTCGTCGGTCACGGGAACCGTCCGGCGTCCCGCGTCGTCAGCAGAGCGAAGCTCCTTCAGGGCCGTCGGATCGATGGGGTGTGCCAGATAGGTCGTCATGCCCCCAGCGTCACGCGTGTGCGCCCCGCCCACCGGCGGTAAACGGACATCGCGCTCCGTGCAGGTCCCATGGAAGGATGACCGAACCCACACATATCGAGGAGATGACCGCGTGCCTGGCACAAACCTGACTCGCGAAGAGGCGCAGCAGCGGGCGAAGCTGCTGACCGTTGACTCGTACGAGATCGATCTCGACCTCTCCGGCGCGCAGGAGGGCGGTACCTACAGGTCCGTGACCACGGTGCGCTTCGATGTCGCGGATGGGGGCACCTCCCGCTCGAGCGAAGCCGAGAGTGGGGGAGGCGCCGACTCCTTCATCGACCTCGTGGCCCCGGCCGTCCACGAGGTGACTCTCAACGGCGACGCGCTCGACGCGGACGAGGTCTTCAAGGACTCCCGCATCGCACTGTCCGGCCTGCTGGAGGGTCGCAACGTCCTGCGGGTCGTCGCCGACTGCGCGTACACCAACACCGGCGAGGGCCTGCACCGGTTCGTCGACCCGGTCGACCAGCAGGCGTACCTGTACACCCAGTTCGAGGTCCCGGACGCCCGCCGCGTCTTCGCTTCCTTCGAGCAGCCCGACCTGAAGGCCACCTTCCAGTTCACCGTGAAGGCCCCCGAGGGCTGGACGGTAATCTCCAACTCGCCCACCCCGGAGCCCCAGGACAACGTCTGGTCCTTCGAGCCGACGCCGCGTATCTCGACGTACATCACGGCGCTCATCGTCGGCCCGTACCACTCCGTGCACAGCGTCTACGAGAAGGACGGCCAGTCCGTCCCGCTCGGCATCTACTGCCGCCCCTCGCTCGCCGAGTACCTCGACTCGGACGCGATCTTCGAAGTGACCCGGCAGGGCTTCGACTGGTTCCAGGAGAAGTTCGACTACGCGTACCCGTTCAAGAAGTACGACCAGCTGTTCGTGCCGGAGTTCAACGCGGGCGCGATGGAGAACGCGGGCGCGGTGACCATCCGCGACCAGTACGTCTTCCGGTCCAAGGTGACGGGCGCGGCGTACGAGGGGCGCGCGGAGACCATCCTGCACGAGCTGGCCCACATGTGGTTCGGCGACCTGGTCACCATGGAGTGGTGGAACGACCTGTGGCTGAACGAGTCGTTCGCCACCTACACCTCCATCGCCTGCCAGGCGCACGCCCCCGAGTCGCGCTGGCCGCAGGCGTGGACGACGTTCGCCAACCAGATGAAGACGTGGGCGTACCGCCAGGACCAGCTGCCGTCGACGCACCCGATCATGGCGGAGATCCGCGACCTGGACGACGTGCTCGTCAACTTCGACGGCATCACCTACGCCAAGGGCGCCTCGGTCCTCAAGCAGCTCGTGGCGTACGTCGGACAGGACGAGTTCTTCCGCGGCGTCCAGGCGTACTTCAAGCGGCACGCGTTCGGCAACACGCGCCTGTCCGACCTGCTGGGCGCCCTGGAGGAGACCTCCGGCCGCGACCTGAAGGCCTGGTCGAAGCAGTGGCTGCAGACGGCGGGCATCAACATCCTGCGTCCCGAGATCGAGACGGACACCGCCGGTGTGATCACGTCCTTCGCCATCCGCCAGGAGGCCCCGGCGCTGCCCCCCGGCGCCAAGGGCGAGCCCACGCTGCGCCCGCACCGCATCGCGGTGGGCCTGTACAACCTGGACGCCGGCTCCGGCAAGCTGGTGCGCGACGAGCGCCTCGAACTGGACGTGGACGGCGAACTCACCGCCGTGCCGCAGCTGTCGGGCACCCGCCGTCCGGACGTGGTCCTCCTCAACGACGACGACCTGTCGTACGCGAAGGTCCGCCTGGACGAGGAGTCCCTCGCGTTCGTGACGGACCACCTCGGCGACTTCGACGCCTCCCTCCCGCGGGCCCTGTGCTGGGCGTCGTCCTGGGACATGACGCGCGACGCCGAGCTCGCCACCCGCGACTACCTCTCCCTTGTCCTGTCGGGCATCGGCAAGGAGTCCGACATCGGTGTCGTGCAGTCGCTGCAGCGCCAGGTGAAGCTGGCGATCGAGCTGTACGCGGCCCCGGGCACCCGCGAGGCCCTGCTGACCCGCTGGACCGACGCCACGCTGGCCCATCTGCGTGCCGCCGAGGCCGGCAGCGACCACCAGCTGGCGTGGGCACGGGCGTTCGCGGCCACGGCCCGTACGCCGGAGCAGCTCGACCTGCTGGAGGGCCTGCTCGACGGCTCCCAGACGATCGAGGGGCTGGCCGTCGACACGGAGCTGCGCTGGGCGTTCGTCCAGCGCCTGGCGGCCGTGGGCCGCTTCGACGAGGCGGAGATCGCGGGCGAGTACGAGCGGGACAAGACGGCCGCCGGCGAGCGCCACGCCGTCACGGCTCGTGCAGCCCGCCCGACCGCGGAGGCCAAGGCCGAGGCCTGGTCGTCGGTCATCGACTCCGACAAGCTGCCGAACGCCCTCCAGGAAGCGGTCATCGGCGGCTTCGTCCAGACCGACCAGCGCGAGCTGCTGGCCCCCTACGCGGACACGTTCTTCGAGGTGGTGAAGGACATCTGGGACGCCCGTTCCCACGAGATCGCCCAGCAGATCGCCATCGGCCTCTACCCGACGATCCAGGTCTCCGAGGACACCCTCCGCAAGACGGACGCCTGGCTGACCTCGGCCGAGCCGAACGCGGCCCTGCGACGCCTGATCTCCGAGTCCCGGGCGGGCGTTGAGCGTGCGCTGAAGGCGCAGGCCGCGGACGCAGCGGCGGAGTAGTAACCGTCGTCGTACGTACGCCCCAGGGGGCGCCCGGTGCAACACCGGGCGCCCCCTGTTCGTCCCGTTGAGCTTGCCGCGAACGTCCCGCCACGAGCCGCCCCTCAACCAAGCCCCGCGGCGACGGCCTCCAGAGCCGACAGCACCCTCCCCACCGCAGCCCCCGACTCGCTCCCCCTGCGCACCGCGGCCACCACATGCCGCACCGGCCGCTGCTCCCCCACCTCCCGCATCACGACCCCGCCCCTGGCCACCGCGGCCATCCGCGGCACCAGCGCCACCCCCATCCCCGCCTCCACCATGGCCAGGATCGCCGTCCACCCGGCGGCGGAGTGCCCCTGCCTGGGGCTGAACCCGGCCGCCTCACACGCCCCGCGCGTGATGTCCGACCACGGCCCGCTTCCCCCGAAGATCCACTCCTCCGCGGCGAGATCGGCGAGCCGCACCTCCTCGGCCCGCGCCAGCCGGTGGCCCCGGGGCAGGGCGACGTCCAGCGGGTCCGCGAGCAGCGGCACCCTGGTGAAGCGCACGTCGCCCACCGTCGGCGCCTGCGCCGCGAGCGACAGGGCGAGGTCCACCTCCCCGCCGGCCAGCAGCTCGTACGCCTCCTGCGCCTCGGCCTCGCGCACCCGTACGGTCACCCCGGGATGCGTCTCCCGCAATGCCCGCACAGCCGGTACGACCAGCGCCGGCACGGCCGTGGAGAAGGCGCCCACCCGCACCTCCCCGACCTCACCGTGCACATACGCCGCCAACTCGGCGTCCGCCCGCTCCAGTTGCTCGAACACGGCCTCGGCGTGCCGCAGCACCAGCCGGGCCGCGTCCGTCAGCCGCACTCGCCGGCCCTGTGCCTCCAGCAACGGCACCCCGACCTGCCTGGCCAGATTCGTCAGCTGCTGCGACACCGCCGACGGCGTCATGCGCAGCGCCTCGGCCGTCGCCGTCACGGTGCCCCGCTCCCGCAGGGTCCGCAGGATCTGCAGCTTCCGGATGTCCCACTCGACCATGGCGGCAACCTACGTCACCGCCGCGCTGCCGCCCCCAGGACGACTCCGCCGAGGATCAGCCCCATGCACAGCACCTGTGTCCAGCCGGTCGCCTCGCCGAGGACCGCCCAGGACAGCAGGGCCACGCACACCGGCTGGAGGTAGTAGACGACCCCGGCACGGCTCGGGCCGACCAGGGCGATCGCCCGGTTCCAGGCGAAGAAGGCGACGGCGGAGGAGGCGACCCCCACGTAGAGGATCGGCAGGACCGTGCCGGGGGTGGGCTCGAAACCGCCCTGCACCGCCAGGCTCGCCCCCTGCGCGGGCACCAGCAGGGCGGTACCCACCAGGAACGTCGTGAACAGGAAGGCCGCACCGCCCAGTTCGGCCGGCCGCCGCCGCAACAGGCCGCTGTACGACCCGAAACAGCAGGCAGCTGCCACCATCCACAGATCCCCGGCCGAGAACCCCGCCCCGCCCGCACCACTGCCGATCAGCAGCACGACCCCCGCACAGGCCACCAGCAGCCCCACCACCCGGCGCGCACCGAGCCGTACCCCCGCGGCCCGCTCGGACACCGCCATCAGCACCGGCGAAGCAGCCATGATCATGCCCATGTTGGCGGCGGGAGTGGTCAACCCGGCCTGGTTGACGAGGGTGTTGTAGGTGCTGACGCCGAGCAGCGAGGCGAGGAGCACGTAGCCGAGGTGCCGGCGGATCAGCTTCCGCTGCCGCCAGGCCTGCCGGGCGCCGAACGGAGCCACCGCGACCAACGCCACCAGCCACCGCCAGAACGCGTGCTGCACCGGCGGCACGCTGTCGTGCAGCGCCCGTGAGGTGACGAAGCTGCCGGACCAGACGACTGTGGCGAGAGCGGCGAGCGCGACCCCGAGGGCGGCGGCCGTCCTCGGGGTCGGGGTGGTGGAAGGGAATGCGGAAGGGGATGTCGTACGGGCGGTCCGCTTCAGGACTGCGGGCACAGAGGTCCTTTCGATGGGCGGTGACGATGACGGGTCCACCGTCGCAGCGCGCCACCCGTCACGTCCATCGAAACTTTTCGACCATTTCTTTCAGGAGAACTGAAAGGTACAGCGGGTCGCGCGAGGGCTCCGCTCACCCCACGTGCCCGGCGACCGCCGCCTCGACCGCCCCCGCGTGGGTGCCGTCCGCCGCCCACGCCACGTACCCGTCCGGTCGCACCAGCATGGCCGTACGGCGGTCGCTCGCCCAACGCGCCACGGTGAGCCGGTCCTTACGGCCGCTCCGCACCTCGGGCACCTCCCCGCCCCGCGGGAGGATCAGCACGAACCGCCCACCCCGCAGAGCCTCGTACAGGCGGCCGCTCCCCAAGGCCACATCCGGGACGCGGGAGCCGGCCAGGCGGTGGGAGCCGCGCGGGGCGGCGTACTGGTACCCGATGCCGGAGATCTGGGCCAGGGCCTTCGTCCGGGCAGGCCGGGCGGCGTTGACGAAGGCGGAGAACAGGGCCCGTACGGCACGCAGTGCCGGGCTCTGCGCCCGGGCCAGCCGGACCAGCCCGCCGCTGCTGCGCAGCACCGCCTTGCCGACGGGGTGACGTTCGGCCTGGTAGGTGTCCAGCAGGCACATGGGCCGGTGGCCGTTGATGACCGCGGCGAGTTTCCAGCCGAGGTTGGCCGCGTCCTGCAGGCCGGTGTTCATGCCCTGCCCGCCGGCCGGCGAGTGGACGTGCGCGGCGTCGCCGGCGAGGAAGACCCGCCCGACCCGGTACCGCGGCGCCTGCCGCTCGTCGCTGTGGAAGCGGGACAGCCAGCGCGCGTCATGCATGCCGTAGTCGGTGCCGAGGGCGCGGCGGGTGACCTCCTTGACCTCGGCGAGGTCGAGCGCAACGTCGTCGGGGACCTCGTGGCGGCGGTTCCAGCCCATGACGCGGTACCAGCCGTCGCCGAAGGACGCGATCATCGCGAAGGAGTCGCCGGCGCCGTTGACGGTGAGCACGCTCGCGGGCCGCTCGGCGAGCCGGACGTCCGCCAGGAACAGGGACTTGATGACGGAGACCCCGGGGAAGGGCAGGCCGATCGCCTGGCGTACGGCGCTTCGGTGGCCGTCCGCGCCGACGACGTAAGCCGCGCGGTGCGTGACGACCGCCCCGTCAGGACCGCGTACATCGAGGTCGACCCCGTCGTCGTCCTGCCGCAGCCCCACGACCTCGCTCTCGAAGAGGAACTCGACCCCGAGCTCGCGCGCCCGCCGCTCCAGCAGCCGCTCCACCTCGTACTGCGGGGTGATGAGCAGGAACGGGAAGCGCGACGGCAGCGTGCCCAGGTCGAGGGAGAGGCGGCGGAACAGGCGCAGCTCGGTGATGGTGCTGCCGGTGGCGATCAGCTCGTCGGCGAGGTTGCGGGCGTCGAGCTGTTCCAGGGTGCGGGCGTGCACGCCGAAGGCGCGGGAGAGGTTGCTGATGCCGTGCGGGCGCCGCTCGACGAGAGTGACGCGCACGCCTGCGGCGGCGAGGTCGCCCGCGAGGAGGAGGCCGGTGGGGCCGGAGCCGACGACGAGGACGGGGCGGGTGGAGCCGGTGCCGTTCGTGGCGCTCATGCGGGCCTCCTGAAGCCAACACCTGTGGGTCAACGCTTACTGGTCAACACTTGTTGGTCAACACTTGTTGGCAACCGTAGAACCGCCCCTCAAGTATGTCAACACTTGTTGGCCTACACTCGTTGGCATACGATTGTTGGCATACACTCGTTGGCATGACGCAGAGCAGCCCCGACGACTCCGCCCCCACCCCCGCCCCGCGCCGCTCCGAGGCCACGCGCACGGCGATCCTCGACGCGGCCCGCGAGCGCTTCGCGGCAGACGGTTACGAGCGCGCGACCATCCGCGCGATCGCCAAGCACGCGAACATCGACCCGTCGATGGTGATGCGCTACTACGGCAACAAGGAGGGACTCTTCGCGGCGGCCGTCGCCATCGATCTGAAGCTGCCGGAACCGGCGTCGCTGTCCCGCGACGACGTCGGCCGGGCGCTCGTGACCCACTTCCTGGCCATGTGGGAGGAGAACGAGGTGCTCACGGCCCTGCTGCGGGTCGGTGCGACCAATCAAGCCGGGGCAGAGCGCATGCAGGGCATCTTCGCGGACCAGCTGCTGCCGGTCGCCCGTCGGGTGTGCCCCGATCCCGAGCAGGCCCCGGCGCGGGCCGCGCTGGCGTCGTCACAGCTGCTCGGGCTGGCGCTCACGCGCTACGTCCTGCGGTTCCCGCCCGCCGTGGCGCTGGCGCCCGAGGAGATCGTGGCCTGGCTGGCGCCCACGGTGCAGCGCTATCTGACCGCGCCGTACCCGGCGTGACAGTCACCCGCACCGGCCCCGCACCGGCCCGGGAACGCACCGAGGGCGCCGGCCTCGTCGTACGTACGGCGGATGCGCGTACGCAGGACGGGGCCGGCGCCCTCGACAAAAGCGGGGTCGGCCGGAACCGCGCGGATCAGGCCTTCGCCTTGGCCTTCACCTTCGGCCGGCGGTCCGTGGAGCGGTCCAGGACCATCACGAGGCCCGCGATGACCGCGAACAGCACGATCGGGGCCAGAACGAACAGGCCCAGCGTCTCGATGACGCTCAGGCCCTGACCGGGGTCGTCGCCGTCGTCACGCGTGAGCGCGAGCGCGGGGGACGACATGAGCAGCATCATCAGCGTCGTACCGGCAGCCAGGGCGCCGGCGCGCAGGGCGTTCTTCTTGTCCACGGGGCCAAAAGTACCGAACGCCGCCGGGGGACGCGCGTCCGGGGGGTGCCGTAAGGAGCACCCGGCACCGCGGACGACGGACGCCGCAGTGCCTGACCGTGCCGGTCAGCCGTGCCGGCGTGCGTCTTCCCGCAGCACCTCCACCAACGCCCGCATCCGGGGCGACGCCGCCAGTTCCTCCAGCGTCATCGGCCTCCCCCGGGCGTCCGCGATCGGCAGCCGCCAGTTCGGGTACTGGTCCCAGGTGCCCGGCAGGTTCTGCGGGCGGCGGTCGCCCACGCCGTCGGGGAGCCAGACGCCGACCATGCGGGCCGGGGTGCGCAGCAGGAAACGGTGGACGGCCTGGATCTCGGCCTCCTCCTCCGAGGCGCAGTGCCCGCCGTGCGTGCCGTGCGTCAGCCCGAGGCGGGACAGCAGCTCCAGCCACTCGCCGGTGTCGGCCGCCGCTTCCGCGCGCTCCTGCTCCAGGGGGCGGGTCAACAGGCCGAGGCTGTCGCGCAGTTCGACGTGCTCGCCGGTGAGGCGGGCCGCGGTGGACGGCAGGTCGTGCGTGGTGGCGGTGGCGAGGCAGTCGGCGCGCCAGGTCTCCGGCGCCAGGGGGCGGCCGTCGCCGTCCCAGTCCCGTTCGAACCACAGCACCGAGGTGCCGAGCACGCCCCGCGAGCGCAGCGCCTCCCGCACACCGGGCTCGACCGTGCCGAGGTCCTCCCCGATCACCACCGCTCCGGCCCGGGAGGCCTCCAGCACCAGGATGGCGAGCATGGCTTCGGCGTCGTAACGGACGTACGTGCCCTCCGTCGGCGCATGCCCCTGCGGCACCCACCAGAGCCGGAACAGCCCCATGACGTGGTCGATCCGCAGCGCGCCCGCGTAACGGAAGAGCGCCCGCAGCAGACGGCGATACGGCTCGTACCCCGACTCGGCCAGCCGGTCCGGCCGCCAGGGCGGCAGCCCCCAGTCCTGGCCGCGGGCGTTGAAGGCGTCCGGCGGGGCGCCCACCGACATCCCGGCCGCGAAGTACTCCTGCTGCGCCCAGGCGTCCGCGCCGTCGGGATGCACCCCGACCGCGAGGTCGTGCACGATCCCGACCGGCATCCCCGCCTCCCGCGCGATCCGCTGGGCGGCGGTCAGCTGGGTGTCGGTGAGCCAGGCGAGCCGGCAGTGGAAGTCGACCCGGTCCATCAACTCGCCCCGTGCTCGGCCGGTTTCGGGCGAGCGCGGGTCCCGCAACCCCTGCGGCCACCGCCGCCAGTCCGGGCCGTGCACCTCGGCCAGCGCGCACCACGTGGCGTGGTCCTCCAGCGCCTGGCCTTCCTGCGCGAGGAAGTCGACGTAGGCGGCCCGCCGCCCGGGCCCGAGCGGCACCTCGCGCACCAGTTCCAGCGCCTCCCGCTTCGCCTCCCACACGGCGTCCCGGTCGATCAACTCCCCCTTCTCCAGCACCGCTTCCCGCAGCCGCCCGGCCCGCTCCAGCAGGGCCCGGACGCGCTCGGGGTCCTCGACGTGGGCGAACTCGGGCACGTCCTCGACCCGCAGATGCACCGGGTCGGGGAAGCGGCGGGAGGACGGGCGGTAGGGCGACGGGTCGGTCGGGGCTCCGGGTACGGCCGCGTGCAACGGGTTGACCTGCACGAATCCGGCGCCGAGCGCCCGGCCCGCCCAGGCGGCGAGCTCACCGAGGTCGCCCAGGTCGCCCATGCCCCAGGAGTGGCGGGAGAGGAGGGAGTAGAGCTGGACGAGAAGGCCGTACGAACGTGCGGTGGGCGTGGGCAGCCGGGGCGGGGCGACGACCAGGTGGCTGGTCGCCGTACGGCCGTCCGGTGTGGTGACGGTCAACCGGTGGACACCGGGCGGGAGTTGGTCGGCGGCGGGGAGCCGGTCGACGGCGGCGCGGGTGTCGCCCTGCTCGGTCTCGATGTGCAGCCGGGTGCCGGACGGCAGCGCGGCCGGCGCCAGGGGCTCGGCGCCGGGCCGGCACACCACTGTCGGCGGCAGCAGCCGCTCGCGCAGCTCGCGTTCCCGCGCGGCCAGCTCGGCACCGACGGACGCGGGCGTGCTCGCGTCGACGTCGAGGGCGGCCAGGGCGAGGGTGAGTGCGGTGGCGGAGGCCGCGACCGTGCGGTCGGCGGACGGCTGGTAGGAGGTGGCGACGCCGTGCAGCTCGGCGAGCCGCGACAGGTCGTCGGAGGGAAGGTCCTCGGGGCCCTCGGCTGGGGCTTCGGCCGACCGCTGTCCTGTCATCTACGGCCTCGTGGAGTCCATGTCCATGTCCATACCGATGTCCATACCCATGTCCCAGGTCGCTGCCTCACTCGTCAGCGGTGCCGCGTCCGCGAGCGGCGGTTCGCTGGTGAGGGGCTCGGCGTCGCGCAGGGGCGGTTCGCTGGTCAGCGGGGCCTCGGTGCAGGCGCCCTCGGAGCTGAAGATACAGGCGTACATCTCGGGTTCGGTGAGGGCGCCTTCGTACATCTCGGGCTCGCTGGGCGCCTCGGGTTTGGAAAGGGCCGATGCAGTGGCCACGGGGGCCTCCTCTTCGAGTACGGCGTGCGGGTTACCGCCGTCCCTACCCAGCGGGCGCGGCAACAGACGTATACCGACGAACAACGTGCCTCTCATCACATTCTGTTCCGCACATTCTGTTCCGCTCCTGCGGTTTCCCGGGCTTTCTTGCTGATCACTATTCACTCAGTACATGTACTCAGTACATAATGCTCGTCATGAGCACCCGCCACATCCTGTTGGGGCTGCTCGCCACGGGTCCGAGCCATGGCTACGACCTCAAGCGACGCCACGACGAACGCTTCCCGCAGGCCCGTCCGCTGGCCTACGGGCAGGTCTACACGACCTTGCAGCGGCTGGTCCGCGACGGACTCGCCGAGGTCGACGGCACCGACTCGGACGGCGGCCCGGAGCGGACCATGTACCGCGCGACGGAACAGGGCGCACACGAACTGGCCCAGTGGGCCGGGGAGATCGCGCCGCCCGCGCCGTTCGTGACGAACGAGATCTTCGCCAGGGTCGTCGTGTCGATCCTGTCCGGCGGCGACCCCGACGCCTATCTGCGCGCCCAGCGTGCCGCCCACATGGAGCGGATGCGGCAGCTCACGGCGGTCAAGACCGCGCCGGGCTCCGATCTCGCGACCGTGCTCTCGGCTGACTACGCCCTCAACCACCTCGACGCCGACCTCCGTTGGATGACGACCACGGCGGCCCGGCTCACCACTCTGACCGCGGAGGTCGACGCAGTATGAGCAACCCAGGGGGAAGCCCGGTGCCGCTTCTTGCGGCCCGTGACCTCGTGAAGGCGCACGGCAGGACCGAGGCCCTGCGCGGCGCCTCCGTCGAACTGCGGCCCGGTGAGATCCTCGCCGTCACCGGCGTCAGCGGAAGCGGAAAGTCAACGCTGCTGCACTGTCTGTCCGGCATCGTCCGCCCGGACACCGGCTCGGTGACGTACGACGGGGAGCGGCTGGACCAGTTGCCCGAGCAGCGGCTGAGCGAGCTGCGGCGTACGGAGTTCGGCGTGGTCTTCCAGTTCGGGCAGCTGATCCCCGAGCTGACGGCCCTGGACAATGTCGCGCTGCCGCTGCTGCTCGCGGGTGCCCGCCGGCCAGCGGCGCAGGCGCAGGCCGGCGAGTGGCTGGAGCGGTTCGGGGTGCGCGGGCAGGAGGAGCTGCGGCCCGGCGAGCTGAGCGGCGGCCAGGCCCAGCGGGTGGCCCTGGCGCGGGCCCTGGTCACCGGCCCGAGGATCGTCTTCGCGGACGAGCCGACCGGAGCGCTGGATTCGCTGGCGGGCGAACAGGTGATGACGGCCCTGACGCACACGGCCCGCGAGTCGGGCACGGCGGTGCTGCTCATCACGCACGACGCCCAGGTGGCGGCGTACGCGGACCGCGAGGTACGGCTGGCCGACGGCACCGTGACGCCGCTGGGGGTGGCGGCATGAGGAACCGGCGGACCCGCCTGAGCACCGACCTCCGGCTGGCCTGGCTGCTCACCCGGGGGTCCGACCGGCGGGAGTGGTGGCGGGTCCTGCTGACGGCGGTGGGGGCGGCGGGTGCGACCGGGATCGGGCTGGCGGTCGCCACGCTCGCCGCGCTGGACGGGCAGTACTCGGTGTCCTTCGGTGCCGGGCTCCTCAACCAGCCCAGCGACCGGCAGGGCGTGATCGTCGCACTGCTGATGCTGCTGGTGCCGGTGCTCGGGTTCCTCGGGCAGTGCGCCCGCGTGGGCGCGGTGCACCGCGACCGGCGCCTGGCCGCACTGCGGCTCGCGGGGGCCGCGCCCGCCCAGGTGCGGCGGATCGCGGCCCTGGAGGCGGGGCTGGCCTGTCTGGCCGGCTCGGCCGTGGCCACCGTCTTCTGCGTCCTCCTGCTGCTGCGCGTGTGGCAGGCCCCCGAACCCTTGGCATGGCTCGGCATCGCCCTGGTCGCCGTGACCGTCCCGGCGCTGGGCGCCGCCGTGAGCGCGCTGTCGCTACGGCGTGTGGTGTCCTCACCGCTGGGCCGGCTACGGCGGGTACGGCCGACGCGGGGTCCGGGGCTGGCGTTCGTGGCGCTCACCGGGCTGCTGGCGGCCACGGCGCTGCTCACCGGCCTGGCCACGGTCTACGGCGACTCCCTCGACCACGCCCTCGTCCCGCTGACGGTGCTCACCGCGAGCCTGCTGACCGGCGTCTCGGCGGTGTGGCTGGCGGGCTGGGCGTCCGGGCGGCTGGGCACCGCGCTCGCCGCCCGCGCCCAGCGCCCGGCGCTGCTGATCGCGGCGGAGCGGCTGCGTGACGACCCGTGGGCGGCGGCCCGTACCCATGCGGCGGTGCTGCTGGTGACGGTCGTGGGCACGGCCTTCGTCGGTATCCGCGAGGTGCTGACGCAGTTCGTGAACAGCAGCGACGATCTCGCCGAGTACGACTCCTACTACACCACCGGCCTCGACCTCTCCGGCGCCGCGATCCTCGTCGCGCTGGTGCTGACCCTGTCGGGCCTGGCCGTGGGCACCGCCGAGTCGCTGGTCACCCGGCGCCGGGGACTGGCCGCGCAGGCCGCGGCGGGCGTGCCGCATGGCGTGCTGGGCCGGGCGCTGCTCCTGGAGACCGCGCTGCCGCTGGCACCGGCGGTGCTGCTGGCGGGCGCGGGCGGCACGGCGATCCATATGGGCTGGGCCGGCATGCTCGACGACGCCGCCGTGGGCGTACCGCTGGTGCCCGTCCTGGTGCCGGTCGCCGTCTACGCCGCCTGTCTGCTGGCCGCGGCCACGTCCCTGCCGTTGCTGCGGCGCACGGTGCGGCCGGCGGAACTGCGGTACGTGTGAGAAACGGCCGTGCGGCCGCGTGAACGGACGGCCCCGGGGGGCACGGGGGACCCTCGGGGCCGGACGCCGGCCGCCGCACACCAGGTATGCGAAGGCCCGGGTCGTCAGGCGGAGATGCCGTCGATCCGGGCCATGGCGTCCTCGGCGCCGTACGGTTGCAAGTACGGCAGCCAGCGTGGGTCCCTATGCCCGGTGCCGATGATGCGCCAGGCGAGACCGGTGGGTGGAGCGGGTTTGTGGCGCAGCCGCCAGCCGATTTCGAACAGATGTCGGTCGGCCTTCACGTGGTTGCAGCGGCGGCAGGACGCCACCACGTTGTCCCAGACGTGCTTGCCCCCGCGGCTGCGCGGAATGACATGGTCGACGCTGGTTGCGACGCCACCGCAGTACATGCACCGGCCCCCGTCGCGCGCGAAGAGCGCCCTGCGGGTAAGAGGAACGGGCCCCCGATAGGGAACCCGGACGAATCGCTTGAGCCGGACCACGCTGGGTGCGGGGACTGTGACGGTTGCGCTGTGCATAAAGGCGCCGGACTCCTCGAGGCATACGGCCTTGTTCTCGAGGACGAGGACGAGCGCGCGGCGGAGCGGTACGACGCCGAGCGGCTCGTACGACGCGTTGAGGACCAGGACATGCGGCACGGATGCCTCCTTGGGCGTCGGCGGCGCGTGGCTCGCGCCGGGACGATCTGTAGTCAGTCTCCCCTCTCGCCTGGTGAAAGCGCCACCATGTCCCGGTAACGGGCTGAGAGTGTTTTCGACCACATCTGATTCATCCCCTGGGCGATGAACGGTTCATCCCACCAGTTCATCCCCACGTGGGCACGATTCCTCCCTCGAACATGGCGACGATCCACACACGATGCCCCGTTAGTGTGGTGAGCCTGCCCCGCCGGTGACCCTTTCGTGACCTTGACCAGCTACCGACGGGGCGGGCCGCTGCACTGGAGGTACCTGCCGTGTCCCTGTCCGCCGTCCTACTGGCCGCCGGCCCTACGCCGTCGCCGACCCCCTCGGGGACGACCACCCCGGCGGTTCCCACGATCAAAGACGCTCACGAGAGTGCGACCCAGGCCGCGACCTGGGTCGAGCAGAACTGGTCGACGTGGCTCGCGATAGGCCTGAGGGTCCTGCTGATCCTGGCCATCGCGGCGGTGCTGAGAGTGGTGATCCGGCGGGCGATCACCAAGCTCATCGACCGGATGAACCGCACCGCCCAGGCGGTGGACGGCACGGCCCTCGGCGGTCTGCTCGTCAATGTCGAGCGCCGCCGTCAGCGCTCGCAGGCGATCGGCTCGGTGCTGCGTTCGGTGGCCAGCTTCGTGATCATGGGCACGGCCGCCCTGATGGTCCTGTCCGCCTTCGAGATCAACCTCGCCCCGCTGCTGGCCTCCGCCGGTGTCGCGGGCGTCGCGATCGGTTTCGGTGCCCGCAACCTGGTCACGGACTTCCTCTCCGGCGTCTTCATGATCCTGGAGGACCAGTACGGCGTCGGCGACACGATCGACGCGGGCGTCGCCTCCGGCGAGGTCATCGAGGTCGGCCTGCGCGTGACCAAGCTGCGCGGCGACAACGGCGAGATCTGGTACGTCCGCAACGGCGAGGTCAAGCGCATCGGCAACCTGTCCCAGGGGTGGTCGACGGCCGGCGTCGACGTCACCGTCCGCTCCTCCGAGGACCTGGACAAGGTCAGGAGCACCATCGGCGACGTCGCCGAGCGCATGAGCAAGGAAGAGCCCTGGAACGAGCTCCTCTGGGGCCCGATCGAGGTCCTCGGCCTGGACAGCGTGCTGCTGGACTCGATGGTCGTACGCGTCTCGGCGAAGACGATGCCGGGCAAGTCCCTGACCGTCGAACGCGAACTGCGCTGGCGCATCAAGCTCGCCTTCGACGCCGCCGACATCCCGATCGTCGGCCGCGCCCCCCTCGCGCTGGACGCGGAGCCCACGGCGGACCCGACGGCGGGCATGGCGGCCCCCTCGGCCTACGCCAGCACCACCTCGCCACAGTCCGTGGCAGCGACCCCGCTCGCGCCGCCCAGCGTGACGAAGTAGCCGCAGCCGGTCATACGACGAAGGGGGCGCCCGCAACTGCCGGGCGCCCCCTTCGCGATGCGCAGGACATCTAGGGCCACGGCGTTTGCGCAGGTGCACAACGGTCGGTTGTGACCGCGCGGGCCGCCGGTTGTTTGATCCGCGCGATCGCCGCTCGCTTTGATGGCCTCCGTCGACGGAGGGCTGGGCATGGCGGGCGGGCGGGCGTTGGGGCGGCGCTTCGGGTGGCTGTGGGCGGCGTACGCGGTCAGCGCGTTCGGGACACGGCTGGCCTTCGACGCCTTCGCGTTGATCGCGGTCGTCGTACTGCACGCCGGGGCGACCGAGGTCGCGCTGCTGGCGGCGTCGGGCCTCGCGGTGGGGGCGGTGGTGGCGGTGCCGCTCGGGGCGTGGGTGGAGTTCCGCCGGAAGCGGCCGGTGATGATCGCGGCGGATCTGATCCGGTGCGCTGCGTTGCTGAGCATCCCCGCCGCGTTCGCGCTCGACGGGCTGGGGCTCGGCCAGTTGCTGGTGGTGTCGGTGGTGGTCGCCGCGGCGGACATCACGTTCGGCGCGGCGAGCGGGGCGTATCTGAAGTCCCTGGTGCCGCCGGAGGACCTGCTCGTGGCGAACGGCCGCTTCGAGGCCACGACCTGGACGACCACCGCACTCGGCCCGCCGCTCGGCGGGTTCGCGGTCGGCGCGTTCGGCCCGATGACGACCGTGCTGGTGGACGCGGTCAGCTATCTGTTGTCGGCCCTGGGGATCCGGGCGATCGGCGGTGAGGAAGGGCAACAGAGCCAGAGCCAGGAGACGCAACGACAGCGGCAGCCCGGCCCCGACACCCCCTCCGGGCTGCGGATGAGCGACCTCCAGGCCGGCTGGCGGCACATCCTCGGGCACCCCACCCTGCGCCCGCTGTTCCTCAACACGGTCCTGGTCAACGCCCTGATCATGGCCCCGGCGCCGCTGCTCGCCGTCCTGATGCTCGGTCAACTCGGCTTTCCCCCTTGGCAGTACGGCCTCGCCTTCGCCGTGCCGTGTCTGGGCGGCCTGCTGGGCTCGCGCCTGTCCCGGCGCCTGGTCGCCCGGCACGGCCGGCGCCGGGTGCTCCTGACCGCGGGCACCCTGCGCGCGATCTGGCCCGTGGGCCTGGCCTTCATCGGGCCGGGCACGCCGGGCCTCCTCCTCGTCATGGCCGTGGAGTTCGGCCTGATCACCTGCATCGGCGTCTTCAACCCGGTGCTCGCCACCACCCGCCTCGACCGGACCCCGCAGGACCGCACCACCCGCACCCTGACGGCGTGGTCGATCACCGGCAAGACGGCGACCGCGGCCGCGACGGCACTGTGGGGCCTGCTGGCCGCGCTGACCGGCACGCGCGCGGCGATCGCCCTCGCCGGGGTCCTGCTGCTGGCGACGCCGCTCCTGCTCCCGCGGCGCGAGCCGGCGGCCGACCGCAGCGCCCTCACGTAACGACTCGGTTGCCTGCCGGACCAGCTCTCTTGACGCCGCCTTCCTGCCGGGCTTACTTTCCTCGGCAGCAGATAGGAAACTTTCCTAACAGTGATCCTGGATGGACTTCCCTCGTAGATCGCTGAGAAGCTGGTCAGCCGAAAGGCAGGTGTCGACCCCCATGGCAGGAACCGCCGGTACGCCGGGCACCCCGCGCGTCCTGCGCGCCATGAACGACCGTGCCGCCCTGGACCTCCTCCTGGAGCACGGGCCGCTGTCCCGCACGCGGATCGGCAAGCTCACCGGCCTGTCCAAGCCGACCGCCTCCCAGCTGCTGGCCCGCCTGGAGGCCGCCGGCCTCGTCCTGGCGACCGGCACCACGGAGGGCCGACCCGGCCCGGGCGCCCAGCTGTACGAGGTCAACCCGGCCGCCGCGTACGCCGCGGGGCTCGACGTCACCCCCGAACGCATCCTCGCCGCCGTCGCCGACGTCACGGGCCGCACGGTCGGGTCGTACGAACTGCCCACCCCCGGCAGGCGCCCGGCCCAGCCCGTCGTCCGGCAGGTCACCGACGCCCTGGACGGCGCGGTGAAGGCGGCGGGCCTCGCCCGCGACGACGTCCACCGGCTCGTCATCGGCACCCCCGGCGCCTTCGACCCCAACACGGGCCGACTGCGCTACGCCTCCCACCTCCCCGGCTGGCACACCCCCGCGCTCCTGGACGAGCTCGCCGCGGCCCTGCCGATGCCGGTCGAGTACGAGAACGACGTCAACCTCGCGGCGGTGGCCGAGCAGCGGCTCGGCGCGGCCCGCGGCCACGAGGACTTCGTGCTGCTGTGGAACGAGGGGGGCCTGGGCGCCGCTCTGATCCTCGGCGGCCGGCTGCACCGCGGCTGGACCGGCGGCGCGGGCGAGGTGGGTTTCCTGCCGGTTCCCGGCACCCCCCTGGTCCGGCAGGTCGCCAAAGCCAACAGTGGCGGCTACCAGGAGCTGGCCGGTTCGCAGGCGATCCCCCGGCTGGCCCGCGAACTCGGCATCGGCGGCATCCCGTCGACGCCGTACGCCGAGGCCGCAGCCACCCTCGTCGAACGGGCCGCCACCGAGGACACCGTCCTGCACCGGCTGCTCCTCCACACCTACGCGACCCGGCTGGCCACCGGTCTCGCCTCCCTGGTCTCCGTCCTCGACCCCGAACTCATCGTCCTCAGCGGCGCCTCCCTCACCTCCGGCGGGGAGGTGCTGCGCGCCCTCGTCCAGTCCGAGCTGGAGGAACTGGCCGCGGCCCGCCCCAAGCTGGTCGTCGGCGACGTACGTGAACACCCGGTGCTGCGGGGCGCGTTGGAGAGCGCGCTCGCGACCACACGCGACGAGGTCTTCGACACCGCCCGCTGACGGCCCCGCTCCCCCGGCCCACTCCTCCTCGGCACCTCCTCCTCCGCACCTCCTGACCCACCCCCCGCCTTCCCTCACCCACCCCGTTCCCGCCCTTGGGAGACCTCGCCATGCCCGGAAAGTCCTGGAACGTCATACCCTCACCCACCCGCAAGGCAGCCGCCGCCCTCGCCGCCACCGCCTCCCTGGCCCTCCTCGCCACGGCCTGTACCGGCCAGTCGGAGTCCGCCGCCAGCGACGACCCCAACGCCAAGACGACGATCACCTTCTGGCACGGCTGGAGCGCACCCGCCGAGGCCAAGGCGATCCAGGAGAACGTCGACCGCTTCGAGAAGGCCCACCCGAACATCACGGTGAAGATCGTCGGCAACATCAACGACGACAAGCTCAACCAGGCCCTGCGCGCGGGCGGTTCCAGCGGCCCCGACGTGGTGTCGTCGTTCACGACCTCCAACATCGGCAAGTTCTGCTCCTCGGGCGCCTTCCTCGACCTGAAGCCCTTCATCGAGAAGTCGAAGCTCGACCTCGACAAGCTCATCCCGAAGCCGATGCTCGACTACACCCAGTTCGAGGGCACCCGCTGCGCACTGCCCCTGCTGGGCGACGCCTACGGCCTCTATTACAACAAGGACGCCTTCGAGAAGGCGGGCATCAAGTCCCCGCCGAAGACCTGGTCGGAGTTCGCGACGGTCGCCAAGAAGCTGACCGAGGCCAAGGGCGACAGCTACGAGCAGCTCGGCTTCATGCCGACCTACCACGGCTACGAGACGGTCGTGGACCACTACATGTCCCAGTGGGACCACACCTACTTCGACAAGGACGGCAAGTCCAACATCGCCAAGGACCCGGCCTTCGCCGAGATGTTCACGTACCAGAAGAAGCTCATCGACGACCTCGGCGGCTTCGCGAAGCTGGAGAAGTACCGCAACACCTTCGGTGACGAGTGGGGCGCCAAGCACCCGTTCCAGACCGGCCAGGTGGCCATGCAGCTCGACGGCGAGTGGCGCCTGGGCATGACCCAGCAGGCCGGCGTCGACTTCGAGGTCGGCACCGCCCCGATGCCCGTCGCCGACGACGAGGCCGACGAGTACGGCAAGGGCTTCCTCTCCGGCACGATCATCGGCATCGCCCCGCAGAGCAAGAAGCAGAACGCGGCCTGGGAGCTGGTGAAGTACCTGACGACCGACACCGAGGCAGTCGTCTCCTTCGCCAACGCCATCCACAACGTGCCCTCCACGTTCGCGGCCCTGAAGTCGCCCGATCTGAAGGTCGACCCCGGCTTCAAGACGTTCCTGGACATCGCCCAGAACAAGCACTCGAACACCCCTCCGGCCTCCGTCAACGGCTCGACGTACCAGACGACCCTTCAGGACTTCGGCTACCAGTACGAGTCCGGCAAGGTGAAGGACCTGAAGGCCGGTCTGGAGAAGACCGCCGAGCAGATCGACACCGACATCGAGCAGGCGAAGTAGCGCCGTCGATGTCCACGCACACGCTCCGCGCGAAGCGCCGCAGGTCGGCGCTTCGAACGGTGGCCTTCCTGTCACCGTGGCTCATAGGTTTCGGCGTCTTCTTCGCCTACCCGCTGGTGTCCACCGTGTACTTCTCCTTCATGAAGTACGACGGCTTCGGCACACCGGTCTTCCGCGGCCTGGGCAACTGGGCCTACGTCTTCAACGACTACCCGATGTTCTGGCCGGCGCTGCGCAACACGCTCTGGCTGGTGCTGGTGATGGTGACCTGCCGGGTGGTGTTCGGCCTCGGCATCGGTCTGCTCATCACGAAGATCAAGACCGGCGCGGGCGTCTTCCGCACCCTCTTCTACCTGCCGTACCTCGCCCCGCCGGTCGCCGCGACGCTGGCCTTCGTCTTCCTCCTCAACCCCGGCACCGGCCCGGTCAACTCGGTCCTCGACGGCCTGGGCCTGCCGACCCCCGGCTGGTTCACGGACCCCGCCTGGTCCAAGCCGGCCCTCACCGCGCTCGCGCTGTGGGGCGTGGGCGACCTCATGGTCATCTTCATGGCCGCGCTGCTCGACGTACCGAAGGAGCAGTACGAGGCGGCGGAGCTGGACGGCACATCCGCCTGGCAGCGGTTCCGCTACGTCACCCTGCCGAACATCTCGCCGATCGTGATGTTCGCCGTCGTCACGGGTGTCATCCAGACAATGCAGTACTACACGCAGCCTCTGGTCGCCGGAAAGGTCGCCTCCGGCATCATCGGCGGCTCCGGCCAGCAGTTCGAACCGGGCTACCCCGACAAGTCGACCCTGACCCTCCCCCAGCTCGTCTACAACCTCGGCTTCCAGCGCTTCGACTACGGCTCTGCCTGCGTGGTCGCCCTCGTGCTGTTCGCCCTCGCCATGGCCTTCACCGCGCTGCTGATGCGGCGCCGGGGCGGACTGATCCAGGCAGGTGACTGACCATGACCCAAGTACTGGACAAACCGGTGCAGTTGGAGGCCCCGACCATCGCCGAGCGCACGGCACGCCGCCGGGCACTCCTGGAATGGATAGCGATCCACTCCCTCGGCCTCGCGGCCGCGCTCTTCTTCACCCTGCCGTTCGTGTTCGTCGTCCTGACCTCGCTGATGAGCGACCAGCAGACGCTCACCCGCGACCTGATCCCGGACACCTGGGAGTGGAGCAACTACACCAAGGTCTTCGACACCCCCGGCTTCCTGACCTGGTGGAAGAACACCCTGCTCTACGCGGGCCTGGGCACGCTCCTCACCGTCGTCTCGTCGATCCCGGTGGCGTACGCGCTCGCCAAGTTCCGCTTCCGGGGCCGAAATCTGTCCCTGATGCTGGTCATCTCGATGATGATGCTGCCGCCCCAGGTGGTCATCATCCCGATGTACCTGTTCTGGGCGAAGCAGCTGGACCTCTCGGGGACCCTCTGGCCGCTGATCATCCCGATGGCCTTCGGCGACGCGTTCTCGATCTTCCTCCTGCGTCAGTTCCTGATGACGATCCCGAACGAGTACCTGGACGCGGCCAGGGTGGACGGCTGCGGCGAACTGCGCACGCTCCTTCGGGTCGTCCTCCCCGTGGCGAAGCCGGGCATAGCCGCCGTGGCCCTCTTCCAGTTCTTCTACGCGTGGAACGACTACTTCGGGCCCCAGATCTACGCGTCCGAGAACCCCGGCGCCTGGACGCTCTCCTACGGCCTGGAGTCGTTCAAGGGCGCGCACCACACCGACTGGAACCTGACCATGGCCGCGACCGTGCTGGTCATGGCCCCCGTGATCCTCGTGTTCTTCTTCGCGCAGAAGGCGTTCGTCGAGGGCGTCACGCTCACCGGAGTCAAGGGTTGAACCATTCATGCAGCATCTCCCCTGGGGACAACCCCCGGACCCCCGGCCGATCACCGTCACCCACACCCTGAAGCGAGGCATCTCGCAGTGAAACTCACCGTGGTCGGCGGAGGCTCGACCTACACGCCCGAACTCATCGACGGCTTCGCCCGCCTCCGGGACACCCTCCCGATCGAGGAACTGGTCCTGATGGACCCGGCGAAGGACCGCTTGGAACTCGTGGGTGGCCTGGCCCGCCGCATCTTCACGCGCCAGGCACACAACGGCAGGATCACCACCACGACAGACCTCGACACGGCGGTGGACGGCGCCGACGCAGTCCTCCTCCAACTCCGTGTCGGCGGCCAGGCGGCCCGCGAGCAGGACGAGACCTGGCCCCTGGAGTGCGGCTGCGTCGGCCAGGAGACAACGGGCGCCGGCGGCCTGGCGAAGGCCCTGCGCACGGTCCCCGTCGTCCTCGACATCGCGGACCGCGTCCGCCGCACCAACCCCACCGCCTGGATCATCGACTTCACCAACCCGGTCGGCATCGTGACCCGGGCCCTGCTCCAGGAGGGCCACCGGGCGGTCGGCCTGTGCAACGTGGCGATCGGCTTCCAGCGCAAGTTCGCGGCCATGCTCGACGTCCCCGCCTCCGAGATCCACCTGGACCACGTGGGCCTCAACCACCTCACCTGGGAGACGGCCGTACGCCTGGGCGGCCCCGAGGGCGAGAACGTCCTGCCGGGACTCCTGACCGACCACGGCGACACGATCGCCGCCGACCTGCACCTCCCCCGCCCCCTCCTGAACCGCCTGACCGCGGTCCCGTCGTACTACCTGCGCTACTACTACGCACACGACGAGGTCGTACGGGAACTGCGCACCAAGCCGTCCAGGGCCGCGGAAGTCGCGGAAATGGAACGCCAGTTGCTGAGCCTGTACGCCGACCCGTCCCTGGACGAGAAGCCGGAGCTGCTCGCCAAGCGGGGCGGCGCCTACTACTCCGAGGCAGCCGTCGACCTGGCGGCAGCCCTCCTCGGCGGATCAGGCAGCCCCTACCAGGTGGTCAACACCCTCAACAACGGCACGCTGCCCTTCCTCCCCGACGACGCGGTGATCGAAGTACAGGCAGCGGTGGGCGCGAAGGGCGCGGCCCCCCTCGCCGTACCGACCGTGGACCCGCTGTACGCCGGCCTGATGGCCCAGGTGACGGCCTACGAGCACCTGGCCCTCGAAGCGGCGCTGCACGGCAGCCGCGACCGAGTCTTCAAAGCCCTGCTCTCCCACCCCCTGATCGGCCAGTACGAGTACGCCGAAGCCCTCACCGACCAACTGATCGCACACAACCGGGAGCATCTCGCGTGGGCATGACCGCACGTGTCCTCGCCGTAGACGCGGGCAACAGCAAGACCGACGTGGCAGTGGTGGCCGCCGACGGAACCGTGCTGGCCACGGCCCGCGGCGGCGGCTTCCGCCCACCCACGGTCGGCGTGGAGCCGGCGATGGACACCCTGGCCGCAGCCGTCGAGCAGGCCCTCACCGCAGCGGGCGTGACGTCCGCCGACCACGTCTCGGCCTGCCTGGCCAACGCCGACCTCCCGGTCGAGGAGGAACAACTGACCGCAGCCCTTCACGCGCGCGCGTGGGGCACGACCGTCGAGGTCCGCAACGACACCTTCGCGATCCTGCGCGCGGGCGTGCCGGAACCCCGGGGCGTTGCCGTCGTCTGCGGCGCCGGCATCAACTGCGTCGGCATGCGCCCCGACGGCCGTACCGCCCGCTTCCCGGCACTGGGCCGCATCTCCGGCGACTGGGGAGGCGGCTGGGGTCTGGCGGAGGAAGCCCTGTGGCACGCGGCACGCGCGGAGGACGGCCGAGGAGCGCCTACGACGCTGACGCACACGCTCCCCGCCCACTTCGGCCTGCCCACCATGTACGCCCTGATCGAGGCCCTGCACCTCGAACACATCGCCCCCGCCCGCCGCCACGAGCTGGCCCCGGTCCTCTTCACCACCGCGGCGGCCGGTGACCCGATCGCCCGCGAGATCGTGGACCGCCTCGCCGACGAAGTGGTCACCATGGCGACGGTCGCCCTGACCCGGCTGGACCTGCTGGAGGAGTCGACCCCGGTGCTCCTGGGAGGAGGCGTACTGGCTGCCCGCCACGCCCAACTGATCGACGCCATCAACGACTTGCTCGCCACCCGTGCCCCCAAGGCCGTCCCGAACGTGGTCACGGCCAGCCCCGTACTGGGCGCGGCCCTGCTGGGCCTGGACGCGGTGGGGGCACTCCCGGAGGTACATGTCCGACTCCGTCACCACTTCGAGCCGTAGGCTCCGCCCCAGTCCCTCGCCCCCGCCGCCCCTACCCTTCCCGTCCTCCAGGGGCTCCGCCCCTTCAACCCCGCCAGGGGGCTCCGCCCCCTGGACCCCATCGGCCCGAACGGCCTCGTCCTCAAACGCCGGACGGGCTTGAACCTGGAACCGAACAGATTCCCCCGGCGTATTCATGGGCAGGGGGCTCGTGCACAGCGGTTTCGGTGTGCCGGAATTTCGGGATCCGCGCTGCGATCCGGTCAAGATCCAGCGAAGGCCGGTGCGGATGTCGGTCCCGGCAGCGATACTTGCGGCACGGATGGCCACGGGGGAGGTCAGCAGTGACACAGACGCCGAAGAGCAGCACGGCACCACCACCGGGCAACGACCCGGCACACGGCGCGCCCACCATGCCGTCCGTGCCACCCCAGTCCACACCCCCGGCACCCCTGGCACCCCCCGCGGCCAACGGCCGCCCCATCCCGCCGGCAACAGCCACACCACCCCGCCGCACCGCCTTCGCCGAGGGCCTGGACCAACTCCGCGCAGCCGCCACCACCGAACCGGGCCGCCTCCGCATCATCGGCGCCCTCCTCGCCGCCCTCGTCGTCGCCTTCGGCGCAGTAGCCGCCTGGCAGATGACCGACCGCGCATCGGCAGCCGACGACGTCCTCAACCGCAGCCAACCGCTGAGCTCGGACGCGGCCGACATCTACCGCTCCCTGGCGGACGCCAACACCGCAGCCGCCAGCGGCTACCTCGCGGGCCTGCAGGAGAAGCCCGCCATGCGCGAGGGCTACGAAAAGGACATCCGCACAGCCGCAGCCAAACTCGTCACGGCCGCAGCCAACTCCGAACCGGGCTCCCCCTCGGCGAAAACCATCGCGGACCTCAGCAGACTCCTCCCGGAGTACAAGGGCCTCGTGGAAACAGCCAGGGCCAACAACCGCCAGGGCTACCCCGTCGGCGGCGCATACCTGCGCGCCGCGAACGAGATGATGCAGCAGAACATGCTGCCCAGGGCCGAGAAGCTGTACCAGACGGAGAACCAACGCCTGAGCGACGACTACGCGGACGCGAAGTCGTTCCCCTGGGCCGCCGCAGGCCTCGGCATCGTCGCCCTCGCCGCTCTCACCTGGGCCCAGCGCCGCAACTACCGGCGCACCAACAGGGTCCTGAACCACGGCCTCGTCACGGCCACGGCCGCCGCGACGGTGGTCCTGCTGTGGCTCGCCGTCAGCCACATGGTCGCCCGGGCAGGCCTCAACGACTCCTACGACCACGGCGTCCGTTCCCTGAACGTCCTGCACGAGGCCCGCATCGCCTCACTCACGGCCCGCAGCGACGAGAACCTGACCCTGGTCCGCCGCGGCGCCGACACGAAGACCCTCGGCGACGACACGGTCGTGGACGCGTACGAGTGGGGCTACGACCAGCAGATCAGTCAACTGGGCAAGGCACTGAACCGAGCCGAGGACCTCGCGGACGACTCGACCGGCAAGAAGCCCGTCCAGGACGCGAACAGCTTCATGAAGGTCTGGAAGGACCGCCACGACGTCGCCCGTGACGACAACAACAGCGGCAACTACCAGGCCGCCCGCGATCGCGTCATCGGCGCCGCGAAGGAGCCGACGAGCGTGTGCTTCGACAACGTCGACAAGGCCCTCGCGGCAGCGCTCGCGCACGAACAGACCGAGTTCAAGCAGGCCGCGAGCGACGGCCGTGACTCGCTGACGGGCCTGCCGACCGGCGCCGCGGTCCTCGCGGTCCTGGGCGCGGCCGGCGCGGTCCTCGGCATCGGCCGCAGGCTGTCGGAGTACAGGTGAGAGGGGGCACGGCGATGAACGCACGCGATGGCTCGGGTTTCCCCCGGGCCGCGACCGGCCCATGGCAGAGCCTGCGCACCGGCCTGCGCGGCTGGGGCGGCGTAGGCGCGATGGCGCTCCTCGTCGCCCTGACGGTGACCTTCGCCCTGCTGCTGCCCCTGGCACAGCTCCGCGGCGGCGAGGACGTCCCGGCCACCGGGAGCCAGGGCCTCGCCCGGGTCAGCCAGGCGAAGGCGGAGGACTGCGAGAACCCGCAGGACCAGAGCCTCTCCCCGTCCGGCGGTAACGACGGCACCCCGACCGTCGACGCCATCAAGGCCCGTAAGGACCGCCGCCTGATCGTCGGCGTCGACACCAACAGCTACCGCTGGGGCTACCTCGACCCGAACAACCCCTCAGGCGAGCTGGAGGGCTTCGACATCGACCTGGTCCACCGGATCGCCGAGGACATCCTCGGCGACGGCGACGCGGTGCAGTTCAAGGCCATCCCGACCAGCCGCCGTGTCGAGGCGATCCAGAAGGGCGAGGTCGACATGGTGGTCCGCACCATGACGATCAACTGCGACCGCATCGGGCAAGTCGCCTTCTCCGCCCCGTACTTCGTCACCGGCCAGCAGGTCCTGGCCCCCAAGACCTCGAAGATCACCGGGTTCGACAACACCCTGGCCGACAGGAAGGTGTGTTCGGCGCAGGGATCCACCGCGTACGACAACCTGGAAGCAGGCCGGAAGTCCGGCGACCTTCCCGACTCCACCGACATCACGACCACCGTCCCCAACCAGCTCGACTGCCTGGTGAAGTTGCAGCTCGGCGAGGTCGACGCGGTCGTCACGGACGGCGCGCTCGCGGCCAGTCAGGCCGCGCAGGACCCGACGGTGGAACTCAAGGGCGGCCTGTTCACGGACGAGTACTACGGCGTGGCGATGAAACTGGGCTCCGACGATCTGGTACGCCAGGTCAACCGGACCCTGGAGAACTACGTCGAGGACGGCGGCTGGAAGGCGTCGTACGAGAAGTGGCTGCATCCGACCATGGACCAGGGTGACAAGAAGTCGGCGTCGGCGACCCCTCCCGACGCGAAGTACAAGTGACCGACCATCAACTGACGCACGATTGACGGGAACAGACGGAACGCAGCGAACAGACCGAACAGACCGATCCGACGGAACACGACAGCAGCGAGAGGTGATCGATGGGCGTCACGGACCCCGCCGGGCCGGTGATGGACCGGGACGAGGTGGACCGTGCGCTGGCGCGGCTCGGCGCGGAGCACGAGGCGATCGAGACCTCGCTCCTCGCGCTGCAGGACCACGCGGGCCGCCGACTTCTCGAGGGCGCCGAGCTCACAGGCGTCACCAATGAGCGGTGGACGACCGCGGAGGCGTCGATAACGCTGCTGTGGGCGTATTTCGACGCGTACACGGACGCGTTGCGCTCCGCCCGCGAGATCCGTTCCCGGCGCCGCTGGTCCAGCCGCGACGACCTGGTGGAGCTGACGGAACTGCTGCGCGGCGAGTCGGTGACCCTGGCGGGCTCGGCGACCGCCACGGCCAACGCACCGACCCTGCACGGCGGTTCGGGCAAGCTCAGCGAACAGTTCACGCTCGTCACGCTCGTGGACCGGATGAACGAGCTGTACGCGACGTCGCTGGACATGGTCGTCGCCGCCGACGCGGTGTGGTCGGCGCTGCCCGCCCGGATCGATTTACTGGCCGCGGAGCTCCAGCGCACCCGCCGGCTCGCACACTCCGTCGGCGTACGCCCCGGCGAGCACCCGGCGGGCGACGACCTGGAGCGCATCACACGCACGCTCACCAAGCTGCGCTCGGAGGTGGTGTCCGACCCGCTCGCGTACTGGATCCCCACGCAGGGGAGTTCGGCGCCGGGCGGCGGCAAGCCCGACACCACGGTCTACGACCGCGAGGCGCGCGCCCTGGAGGACGTACGCCGTGAGATCGACGCGGTGTTGACGGTCCGCCAGGACGCCGAGCAGCGGCTGGTGAGACTGCGTGACGTGCTGTCGCGCGCGGACCGCACGCTCGCCGAGGCGCGCACCGCGCGTGGCGAGGTGCTGGCGAAGATCGCCGCCACGGAGGTGCCGGTCGTCAGCGGCCCGCCGACCGTGCTGCAGGAGCAGCTGGCGACCGCCGCCGAGTACCGCAGACACGCCCAGTGGCACCGCCTGTCCCCGCTCCTGGAGTCCCTGGAGCAGAAGGCGGAGGACGAACTGCTGCGCGCCCGCGAGTCGTTGACCGCGGTCACCGCGCCGCTGGCGGTCCGCGCCGAGCTGCGGGGCCGCCTCGACGCGTACAAGGCGAAGGTGGCCCGGCACGGCCTGGCGGAGGACAAGTTCCTCATCGAGCGCTACGACGCGGCCCGCCGCATGCTGTGGAGCGCGCCCTGCGACCTGCGCGTCGCCGAGCAGGCCGTGCTGCGTTACCAGCAGGCGGCCGCCGAGCAGCTCGGCAGCGGGCGGGTGCCGGGGCCGCGCGCGCCCGAGGACCGGAGGGGGCCGGGATCATGAGGGTCAGGGGGGTGTCGTCGTCATGAGTCAGCCACAGCAGAGCTGTCAGCGACCGGACTGCGGCGGAGCGTACGAGGACGTGGGCGGCGGTGAGCTGTACTGCGACACCTGCGGGCTCGCCCCGGTCGTCTCGGCGACCGGCACGGTCGGCTCGCCGCCCACCGGGGTGACGGCCGGCGGCAAGGCGTCGCGCGGGTCGGCGGGCAGCGGCAGCTCCCGCTCCAGCAGCCGCGGCAGCTCCCGCTCGTCGTCCCGTACGTCGTCCCAGTCGTCGAAGTCCCGGCGCTCGGTGTCGGGACGGCTGTCGCGTTCGCTGTCGGGCCGTTCCACGGGCCGCTCGGTGTCGGTGCGCAGCTCCGGTTCCACGTCCGGCTCCAGTGGCCGCGGGCGGCTCGGTGTCGGCCTGGTCCAGGTCCCGGACGTGCCGCGCCCCGACCCGCGCGCGATGGTGCTGGAGAACCCGGAGGTGCCCGAGCGCAAGCGGTTCTGCTCCCGCTCGGACTGCGGCGCACCCGTCGGCCGGGCCCGCGGCGACCGGCCGGGCCGTACGGAGGGCTTCTGCACGAAGTGCGGCCACCCGTACTCCTTCGTCCCGAAGCTGAAGTCCGGCGACATCGTGCACGGCCAGTACGAGGTCGCGGGCTGTCTGGCGCACGGCGGCCTCGGCTGGGTCTACCTCGCCGTGGACCGCGCGGTCTCCGACCGCTGGGTGGTGCTCAAGGGCCTGCTCGACACCGGCGACCAGGACGCGATGGCGGCGGCGATCTCCGAGCGGCGCTTCCTCGCGGAGATCGAGCACGCCAACATCGTGCGGATCTACAACTTCGTCGAGCACCTCGACCAGCGCACCGGCTCCCTCGACGGCTACATCGTGATGGAGTACGTCGGCGGCAAGTCGCTGAAGGAGATCGCCAATTCACGCCGCACCGCGACGGGCAAGCGGGACCCGCTGCCCGTGGAGCAGGCCTGCGCATACGGCATCGAGGCGCTGGAGGCCCTCGGCCACCTGCACAGCCGCAACCTCCTGTACTGCGACTTCAAGGTCGACAACGCCATCCAGACCGAGGACCAGCTCAAGCTGATCGACATGGGCGCGGTGCGCAGGATGGACGACGAGGAATCGGCCATCTACGGCACGGTGGGCTACCAGGCGCCCGAGGTCGCGGACGTCGGCCCGTCGGTGGCCTCGGACCTGTACACGGTCGCCCGCACGCTCGCCGTCCTGACCTTCGACTTCCAGGGCTATACGAACGTCTACGCCGACTCACTGCCCGACCCCGACAACATCGAGGTCTTCCACCGGTACGAGTCCTTCTACCGTCTCCTGGTCCGCGCCACGGACCCCGACCCGGCCCGCCGCTTCGCCTCCGCCCAGGAGATGACGGAGCAGCTCACCGGCGTGCTGCGCGAGGTCGTCTCCCTGCAGACAGGCCGCGCGAGGCCCGCCCTGTCGACGCTGTTCGGCCCCGAAGTACGGGTCACGGACACCGAGTTGTTCCCCAAGCCGGCCGGGGAGGTCTCGCGGTTGGGGGCGCGGGTGGCACCCGCCGGGAAGGGGGCCGCCGCCCTCGCCGGCGCCCCCGCGAACGCGCCGGCCGCGGGCGCCGGCATCGTGCGGTTCGTCGACGCCCCCGTCGCCGCCCTCGCGCTGCCGGTCCCCCACGTCGACCCCGCCGACCCCAACGCCGGTTTCCTCGCCGGTCTGATGACCACCGCGCCGGCCGAGCTGCTCGGCGCCCTCGCCGCCGCGCCGGCGCCGTCGGCGGAGACACGGCTGCGGCAGGTGCGGGCCTGGCTGGAGAACGGCGACACCCGCACCGCGCACGAACAGCTGCTGGAGCTGGAGGACGAGCGGCCCGACGACTGGCGGGTCGTCTGGTACCGCGGCGTGGCGGCGCTCGGCACCGGCGACCACGAAGGCGCCGCGCTCGCCTTCGACGCGATCTACGACGCCTTCCCCGGCGAACCCGCCCCCAAGCTGGCCCTGGGCCTGTGCGCGGAGGTGCTGGGCCAGCTGGACAACGCCGCCGAGTACTACCGCCTGGTGTGGTCCACCGACCCGAGCTATGTGAGCGCGGCCTTCGGTCTCGCCCGCGTCCAGCTCGCGACCGGCGACCGCCGCGGCGCGGTCGGAACCCTGGAGTCGGTTCCGGAAAGCTCCATTCACTACACGGCCGCACGCGTGGCGGCCGTCCGCGCCCGGCTGCGTCAACGCACGGCGGCCGCCGCTGACGTACCGTTCCTGGACGACCTGACCGCCGCCGCGGGCCAGGTCGAGGCGCTGGACGCGTATGGTCTGGACCCGGCGCGCCGGGAGCAGTTGTCGGCGGAAGTCCTCGGTTGCGCGCTGGACTGGATACTCTCCGGTGGCCAGGGTTCCGCCCCGCCTGCCGCCGCCGGAGGACGGACGCTGCTCGGCAGCGGCCTGGACGAGCGGGGACTGCGTTTCGGCCTGGAGCGTTCGTACCGCACGCTGGCCCGGCTCGCGCGGGGCGGCGAGGAGAGGATCGACCTGGTGGAACGTGCCAACCGTTACCGCCCCCGGACGTGGGTGTAGTTGATGTCGCAGATGCCCCAGCTGTCCGCCTGCCCGAGCTGCGAATGGCCGCTCGAGTCGGGTGACCGTTTCTGCGGTGCGTGCGGATATGACCTGTCCGCCGTGCCCGAACGGCCGGACGACCATCCGACCATCGCCATGAACGGCTCGGTGCCGCCGCCCGCCACGGGCGCGCCCGGCGCGGACTGGCCCGTCGCCGCACCGGACGGTGCCGCCCCCGAGGCCGCCCATCTGCCGACGGACCTCCCCGGCACCGACTCCGGCGGCCGCGACCTGCCCCCGGGCACGCCGCCGCCCCCGCAGGTGCCGCCGGCTGCGACCGCTCCCGACGCCGCGCACGGCACACCGGGCGTCCCGGCGCCGGGCAACCACGGCATCCCGGGCGCCTCGCCGGCCCCCGACCACCAGGCACAGCCCGGCCACCACGCCTCACCCGGCCACCCGGCCGTCCCGGCCCCGGGCGGCCCCGCCGTGCCCAGCGGCCCGCAGACGCCCGCCGCCCCGGCCGGCCCACCGCCCTCGCCGGGCTCCCCCGACGCCCCGGCCTCCGGCGTCCGTTTCGACCGGCCTCCGGGGCCCGACGAGTACGCCCCCGCGGAGTCCGCCGGGTACGCTCCCGAGCCGGACGAGTACGCGCTGCAGGCGCCCGACCCGCGCGTGTCCCCCGCCGCGCCGACCCCGCCCGAGGGCACCAAGGTGTGCGTGGCGTGCCGCGCGGGCCGCGTCGACCACGACGGGTACTGCGAGAACTGCGGGCACGCCCAGCCGCGCGAGCGCGACCACATGGAGCAGGACGCCGGCCCCGTCGCCGCCGTCAGCGACCGCGGCCTGCGCCACCACCGCAACGAGGACGCGTTCGCCGTCGGCTGCACGGCGCTGCCCGACGGCCGGCCCGCGGTCCTGGCGATCGTCTGCGACGGCGTGTCCTCGGCGACCCGTCCCGACGACGCCTCGATGGCCGCGTCCCGGGCCGCGAGCGAGTCGCTGCTGGCCGCCCTGCCACGCGGCGCACACCCGCAGCAGGCCATGCACGACGCGATCATCGCCGCCTCCAACGCGGTCAACGCGCTCGCCAACGAGCCGGCCACGGCCCGCGAGCAAGCCCCGCACCAGAACGCGCCGGCCTGCACCTTCGTCGGCGCCATCGTCACCGCGGGTCTGCTGGTCGTCGGCTGGGTCGGCGACAGCCGCGCCTACTGGGTCCCGGTGGACCGCAGCACCCCCCCGGCCCGGCTCACCGAGGACGACTCCTGGGCCGCGCAGATGGTCGCCGCGGGTCTGATGAACGAGGCCGAGGCGTACGCCGACGAGCGCGCCCACGCCATCACGGGCTGGCTCGGCGCGGACGCCTACGAACTGGAGCCGCACACCGCTTCCTTCAAGCCGGACCGGCCGGGTGTGGTGGTGGTGTGCACGGACGGCCTGTGGAACTACGCGGAGGCGGCCGACGACATGGCCGACGTCGTGCCTCTCGACGCCGCCGCGCGCCCCCTGCACAGCGCCCAGGTCCTCGTCGGACACGCGCTCGACGGCGGGGGCCACGACAACGTAACAGTGGCCGTCCTGCCGTTCCCGGCGCCGCCGATGGGGGCAGGATCGGCCTGAGGCCGACTGCGGGGACGGCCTCATCGGACCGGAGGGGACCGGTCCGTCGACAGCCATGGCCCCACCAGGGGGTTCTTTAGGGGGATTTGAGAACGTATGGCCAACTTCTCGAAATCAAATGTGCCGCAGTTCTCGGTGGACGTGTACCAGAACGAGTACCTCCCGGAGGGCGGTCGCGAAGTCAACGCGATCGTCACCGTGACCGCGACCGGCGGCGGCACCGTCGGCAGCGCGGTCGCCGCGCCCCACCTCTACTCGCCGGGGCAGGGCCCGTCCGCGGGTGTGGCGATCATGGTCGACTGCTCGGGCTCGATGGACTACCCGCCGACCAAGATGCGCAACGCCCGCGACGCCACGGCCGCCGCGATCGACACCCTGCGCGACGGCGTGCACTTCGCGGTGATCGACGGCACGCACGTGGCCAAGGAGGTCTACCCGGGCGGCGGCCGTCTGGCGGTCGCCGACGCCACCACTCGCGACCAGGCCAAACAGGCCCTGCGCAGGCTCAGTGCGGGCGGCGGAACGGCCATCGGCACCTGGCTGCGGCTCGCCGACCGCCTGCTGTCCTCGGCCGACGTCGCCATCCGGCACGGCATCCTGCTCACCGACGGCCGCAACGAGCACGAGTCGCCTCAGGACCTCAAAGCCGCCCTCGACGCCTGCGCCGGACGCTTCACCTGTGACGCCCGTGGCGTGGGCACCGACTGGGAAGTGAAAGAAGTCACAGCCATCGCCTCGGCGCTGCTCGGCAGCTCCGACATCGTCGCCGATCCGGCCGGTCTCGCCGCCGACTTCACGCAGATGATGGAGACCGCGATGGGCAAGGAGGTCGCGGACGTCGCCCTGCGGGTGTGGACGCCGGTGGGCACGACCATCAAGTTCGTGAAGCAAGTCGCGCCGACCGTGGAGGACTTGACCGACCGCCGCGCCGAGGCCGGCCCGCGCGCCGGTGACTACCCCACCGGCTCCTGGGGCGACGAGTCCCGTGACTACCACGTATGCGTCGAGGTGCCCGCCGCCGGCCTCGGCCAGGAGATGCTCGCCGCCCGGGCCTCCCTGGTCATCCCGCAGTCCGACGGCACCGCACAGAACTTGGGCGCGCAAGGTCTCGTACGGGCCGTGTGGACCGACGACATGGTCGCCTCGACCTCGATCAACCCCCAGGTCGCCCACTACACCGGCCAGGCCGAACTGGCACAAGTCATCCAACAAGGTCTCGATCTTCGCAAGTCGGGCGATATCGATGGAGCAACGGCCAAACTGGGTCGCGCCGTTCAGCTCGCCGGCGCCTCCGGAAATGCCGATACGGCGAAACTCCTTGCGAAGGTGGTGGACGTGGTCGACGCCGCGGCGGGTACTGTGCGACTGAAGGCGAAGGTCGCGGAGGCCGACGAGATGACTCTCGAGACACGGTCCACAAAGACTGTTCGTGTAAAGAAGTGACCTAGCAGGACCCAGCAGGACCCTGAAAAGGATCGAGCCTGACCCCTTGGGGTTGGAGAAATCCGGTCGTGAGCGGCCGGAAAGGAGAGGGGGAAGCGCCGACATGCCGACCTGCCCGAACGGACACCAGTCGGGTTCCGACGACTGGTGCGAGGTCTGCGGTCACCGCATGGCCGGTGCCGTACCTCCGCCCCCTCCGCCGCCGCCCCCGCCCGGTGGCGGCTACGGCTTCCCGCCGCCCGGCGGCCCTGCTCCCGGTGGTCCGTTCGGCGGCCCGAACGCCGGCCAGCCCGGCGGCCCGCCGCATCCTTCCGCCGTACCGGAGCCGGAGCTGTGCCCGCAGTGCCGTACGCCCCGTGAGGGCGGTGCGCCGTTCTGCGAGGAGTGCCGGTGGAACTTCCTGACCAACACGGCGACTTCGTACACCCCCGCAGCCCCGCGCCCCCCGGCGCCCGGCGGCCCGGGCCTGCCCTCGCACTTCCAGCAGCAGTCGGGGCCCCCGCCGTCGTTCGGCGGCGGTGACTCGTACGACTACCAGGGCTCGCGTCCGTCCCAGATGAACCGCCCGGCCGAGCCGATCCCGCCGTTCGGCGCGGAGCCTGCGGGACCGGGCGGACATGGCGGACCTGGCGCCCCGGGTGGTCCCGGCGGACCTGGCCCCGGTGGCCAGGGCGGTCCCGCAGGCCCCGGTGGTCCCGGCGGTATGGGTGGCCCCGGTCCTGGTCAGGGCTACGGCGGCCCCGGCGGCTTCGGTCCCGGCCCGGGCGGCCCAGGTGCCACCAACCCCGGTCCCGGTGGCCCTGGCGGTCACGGCGGACCCGGCGGCCCGGGCGGCAACGGCCCCTCCGTCTTCGGTGACCCCGCGCGGCAGGTTCCGCCGCCGCCCGGTGGCCCGGGCGCGACCAGCGGTGGTCCGCAGGCCTTCCAGCAGGCAAGCCCGTCCGCTCCGCCGGCCCCGCCCGGGTTCCCGCAGGAGACGAACCGCCCGCCGCAGGGCGGCCCGGCCTTCGGCGGCGGTGACGACGACTGGGTGATCTCACCGCCCTCGTCGGGTCCCGGCGCTCCGGGTGGACCGGGCGCTCCCGGTGGCCCCGCTCAGGGCGGCTACGGCTACCCGCAGCCCGGCGCCACCCAGGCCCCGCCGCCGGGTCAGGGCTACCCGCCGCAGCAGCCGACGACCTGGCTGGCCACGATCGGCCCGGACCGCGAGTACTTCATGGCGATGATGCAGCGCTCCGGCCCCGAGGCCGCGGGCCTGAACCTGCCCGCGTACTCGCCCGAGCAGCAGCGCACGCTCACCGGCAACCAGGTCACCATCGGCCGCCGCCGCCACTCCACCGGCGAATCCCCCGACATCGACCTGTCGGTGCCGCCGGAGGACCCGGGTGTCTCCCACCAGCACGCGGTCCTGGTCCAGCAGCCCGACGGCACCTGGGCGGTCGTCGACCAGAACTCGACGAACGGCACCACGGTGAACGGCTCCGAGGAGCCGATCCAGCCCTTCGTGCCGGTGCCACTGCAGGACGGCGACCGGGTGCACGTGGGTGCGTGGACGACGATCACGGTCCGGCGCGGCTAGCCGGAACACCATCGTCCGGCTCCGGACGCGGCTCGATCTTGAGTCCGGGAGGGGGCGGTCGTACGGCGGGAAAGTGCCGTACGACCGCCCCCTCCCGGCGTTTCAGCCGGGCAGCGGCCAGGCGTACGGCCCCTCCGGGTCGTCCAGCCAGGCCCACTCGTGCTCGCCGCGCACGGTGATCCCGTACCGCTCCCGCTGCGGCTGCCCCTCGCGCTCCCACAGCGCGTACGCCTCCTGTGGATCGAGGCTGCCGCGGGTCAGGGCCAGCAGGAAGCGAAACAGCTCGTCCTCCCGGGCCCGGCGCGGCAGCCCGGCCACGGGCGAGGACTCCGGCTCGGTCCGGATCCCGCCGCGCAGCGGCACGAAGTACGCGGGCGTGTGCAGGAAGCGCCCTTCGGCGTGCTCGGCGTCCTGGACGGTGAGGGCGAGCAGTCCGGTGGCGAGCGGGGTCAGGATGCGGGCCCCGGGGCGGCACTGGGCGAGCCAGGCGCGCGGGATCGACGGCAGCGCGCAGGTCGCGATGATGCGGTCGAAGGGTGCGCGCTCGGGCACGCCGCGCGCCCCGTCGCCCGTGACGACGACGGGGTGGTATCCGGCCGCCGTCAGGTGCCGGCGGGCCGACTCGGTGATCTCCGGCTCCAGGTCGATGCTGGTGACGAGGTCGTCATCGCCGAGCCGGCGCGCGAGCAGGGCGGCGTTGAAGCCCGTGCCGGCGCCGATCTCCAGGACGCTGTCGCCGTCCGTCACCTCCAGCGCGACCAGCATCATCGCCATCAGGGACGGCTGGCTGCTGGAGGAGAGCAGCTCGCCGTCGCGCAGCCGGGTGGCGAGGGGGGTGTCCGCGTACGCGCCGCGCATCCACCGCTCTCGCGCGGCCGGGTCGGGGCTCTGGCCCCAGCGGCGTTCGTAGCCGCCGGCGACGCCGACGTAGTAGTACGGCACGAACAGATGGCGTGGCACGGCCGCGAAGACGTCCCGCCACCGCGGGTCCTCGCTCCATGCCCCGTCGGCCTCGATCGTGCGCACCAGCGCGGCCCGCGCCGAGGCGGCGAGGTCGTCCAGGTCGTTGTCGAGAGCGTGCGCGCTCATACGTCCACTGTCCTGCGCCAGGCGCCGCGAGGCGAGCACACCGCCGGACGATCCGGTACGCGTCACCCGGGGCGCCCTGCCCTTCACGACCGCTGGTCCTAAGCCTCAGGTCCTCCGTCTGCGCGTCTGAGACCATGGACGGGTGAATGAGATTCGGCGCGGCACGCTTCAGGAGCAGACCTTTTACGAGCAGGTCGGCGGGGAGGAGACCTTCCGCCGCCTCGTCCACCGTTTCTACCAGGGCGTCGCTGAGGACCCCCTGCTCAAGCCCATGTACCCCGAGGAGGACCTGGGCCCGGCCGAGGAGCGCCTCACGCTGTTCCTGATCCAGTACTGGGGCGGCCCGACGACGTACAGCGAGAACCGCGGGCACCCCCGCCTGCGCATGCGCCACGCCCCGTTCACCGTCGACCGCGCGGCCCACGACGCGTGGCTGAAGCACATGCGGGACGCCGTCGACGAGCTCGGCCTCTCCGAGGAGCACGAGCGGACGCTGTGGAACTACCTGACGTACGCGGCGGCTTCGATGGTGAACACCGCGGGCTGAGCCGACTGTCAGCGAACGCTGACATCCAGGGTGCCGAGTCCCGCCCGCCGTACGGCGATCGACCCGTACGGCGTGCGCAACCTCAGCCACGCACCGGACGAGAGCAGGGCCAGCTCCCTGGTGGCGCGCAGGAATCCCAACGACTGGGCCGCGTGCACGGCACGCACCGGCAGATGGGTGTCCCCGACGGTCCGGGACCAGATCTCCCGCCCGACCCGGTCGAGTTCGGCCCGGGTGCGCTGCTCGGCCGCCAGCTCCTGGGTACGCGACCGGAACTCCGCGACACCCGCACCGACCATCGCCCGCAGGGCATCGGGCTCGGGCAGCCCCGGCACCGCCCGCCATCCGCCGCGCGGCGGGAGCACCCCGGCCCACGGCGGCCCGGTCACGGCCCCCGGCACGACCGCGGTGGCCGCCGACTCGTCGACGGACTCCAGGAGTTCACCCGCGGAGACGGTCACGTCCAGGGTGACGTCGAGCCCGTTCTCATACGGTTTCGCGAGCCGTGCCGTGCGGATCGCCAGCACCTCGAAGGACGGTGGCCGTCCGAAGACGGCGAGCGCGGTGCCGGCCGCCTGCAGGCGCACCGCGGCTCCACGGTCGTAGTGGAGCAGCCGGGAGAGGAAGGCCGCGAGATCCGCCGCCTCCCCCTCGTCGGCGAGGTGGAGCACCGTCATGCGGCGACGGCCTCCTCCTCGTCGTCCTTGTCTTTCGCGTCGTCCGTGTACTCGCGGAGGAACTCCTTCTCCTCCGCGGTGAGCCGGCGCGGCCGTTCCGCCTCGAAGTCGAACGGCACGACCACGGTCGAGGCCCGGACATAGACCAGGTCGTCGTCCTTCACCTCGTAGGTGATGGTGAAGGACGCGGCCCTGATCTCACTGACCCACAGCTCTATGTCCACCGGGTGGTGCCGGTGGACGAGCTGCCGCTTGTAGTCGATCTCGTGGCGCGCCACCACCGACCCCTGCTTGAAGTCCTTCTCCGGACGGAACAGGAAGTCGATGCGGGCTTCCTCCAGGTAGCGGACGAAGACCGCGTTGTTGACGTGTCCGTACGCGTCCATGTCGGACCAGCGCAGGGGGCAACGGTAGATGTGGCGCAAGATCGATCAGCCCCGGGTCAGCTTCTTGTAGGTGGCGCGGTGCGGACGTGTGGCGTCCGCGCCGAGCCGCTCGACCTTGTTCTTCTCGTACGACTCGAAGTTGCCCTCGAACCAGAACCACTTGGACTCGCCCTCGTAGGCGAGGATGTGCGTGGCGACCCGGTCGAGGAACCAGCGGTCGTGGGAGACGACCACGGCCGCGCCCGGGAACTCCAGCAGCGCGTTCTCAAGACTCGACAGCGTCTCGACGTCCAGGTCGTTCGTCGGCTCGTCGAGGAGCAGCAGGTTGCCGCCCTGCTTGAGGGTGAGCGCGAGGTTGAGGCGGTTGCGCTCACCACCGGAGAGGACGCCGGCCGCCTTCTGCTGGTCGGGGCCCTTGAAGCCGAAGGCCGAGACGTACGCCCGCGAGGGCATCTCGACCTGGCCGACGTTGATGTAGTCGAGCTCGTCGGAGACCACGGCCCACAGGCTCTTCTTCGGGTCGATGTTCTCGCGGCTCTGGTCGACGTACGAGATCTTGACGGTGTCGCCGACCTTGATGCTGCCGGAGTCGGGCGTCTCCAGACCCTGGATCATCTTGAAGAGGGTGGTCTTGCCGGCGCCGTTGGGGCCGATGACACCGACGATCCCGTTACGCGGAAGCGTGAACGAAAGGTCATCGATGAGAACCTTCTCGCCGAAGGCCTTGCTGAGGTTGTTGACCTCCACGACGATGCTGCCCAGACGCGGGCCCGGCGGGATCTGGATCTCCTCGAAGTCCAGCTTCCGCATCTTGTCGGCCTCGGCGGCCATCTCCTCGTAGCGAGCGAGACGCGCCTTGGACTTGGCCTGACGCCCCTTGGCGTTGGACCGCACCCACTCCAGCTCTTCCTTGAGCCGCTTGGCGCGCTTGGCGTCCTTCTGGCCCTCGACCTTGAGACGGGTCTGCTTGGTCTCCAGGTACTTGGAGTAGTTGCCCTCGTAGCCGTGGAGCCGGCCGCGGTCGACCTCGCAGATCCAGCCGGCCACGTTGTCGAGGAAGTACCTGTCGTGGGTCACGGCCACGATGGTGCCCTCGTACTTGGCGAGGTGCTGCTCCAGCCAGTTCACGGACTCGGCGTCGAGGTGGTTGGTGGGCTCGTCGAGCAGCAGCAGGTCAGGTGCTTCCAGCAGCAGCTTGCACAGCGCGACGCGGCGCTTCTCACCACCGGAGAGGTTGACGACGGGCCAGTCACCGGCCGGGCACCCGAGCGCGTCCATGGCCTGCTCGAGCTGGGCGTCGAGGTCCCACGCGTTGGCGTGGTCGAGGTCCTCCTGGAGCTTGCCCATCTCTTCGAGCAGCGCGTCGGAGTAGTCGGTGGCCATCAGCTCGGCGATCTCGTTGAACCGGTCGAGCTTGCCCTTGACCTCGGCGACACCCTCCTGGACGTTCTCCAGGACGGTCTTCTCCTCGTTCAGCTTGGGCTCCTGCATCAGGATGCCCACGGTGTACCCGGGCGACAGGAACGCCTCACCGTTCGACGGCTGCTCCAGCCCCGCCATGATCTTCAGAATCGTCGACTTACCGGCGCCGTTCGGGCCGACGACGCCGATCTTCGCTCCGGGGAGGAAGTTCAGGGTGACGTCGTCGAGAATCACCTTGTCGCCGTGCGCCTTGCGCGCCTTGCGCATGGTGTAAATGAACTCAGCCAAGAGAAACCGTCCGGCAGCTTGAAATCAGGCAGTGGGCAGATACACCCCATCTTGCCGGATCGCCACCCCTCGGGGGAAACCCGTATCGCCGATGGGCCCTGACCTGGACTTTCGTCGCCGAGGGTCTCCGGCCGGGTGCCGAGCCGCGCGGGCGAGCTGACAGAAGCTCAGCGGGCGGTGCCGGCGCCGCAATTGCCGAGCCGTGGCGAGTTCGGGCGTCCGGGTGGGCGCACCCGCGTGCCGATATCGGCGTGCCGCCGGGACATATAGGAATTTTTCACATTAACCTCCCGTAACTGTACGGAGTCGATCTTTAACGGATCGCACCCACCACCTCACTCCATCGGAGAAGACATGCACAACCTTCGCAAGGCTGCCGTCGTGGCCGTCGCCATCGGCACCGTCGGACTCCTGGGCGCCGGCACCGCCACCGCCGACGGCCACGGCGGCAAGGGCGGGGACAAGGTCAGCGTCCTGCAGAGCTCGAACTGCAAGTCGCACGACCTGAACGTCGACGTCCTCGGCCAGGTCGGCATTCTCAACGGCGCGCTGGGCAACGCGCTCAACGGCGAGGGCGACACGGGCGCGCAGGCCACCCACATCGGCTCGACCATGGGCTGCGACAACAGCGCCTGGTAGACCGAGTCCGAGACGAGGTCTTCTCGCCACGTCTCACGCAGGGATGCCGGCGGGTGCGAATCGGTGCCCCATGGCGAGACCTACCGGTGGAGTACGGGCCGTGACAGACGGCCCATGGGTTGTTCCGCCGACGGCAGCGCACCCCCAGGCACCCCGTGAAACAGTCAGGGGCTTGATCCAGCGAAGTGGATCAAGCCCCTGATCTGGTGTTCTGTGATCTGGTGGTGTGTCGAGGTGTCCGGGCGGGGCGGCAACCAGGCGCCGGCCGGCCGGCCGCCTGCCTCAGTCCTGCGTCGGCAGCTGCTTCTTCCGTACGACGATCAGCGCCGCGCCACCGATCACGACCAGGCCGATGGCGATGCCCGTGATCAGGGGAGTCATCGCGGAGCCGCCGGTCGCGGCGAGGTTGGTGTCGTCGGTCGCCGTGCCGACCGTGGCGGGGCTCGGCTCGGCGAGGGTCTGGGTCAGCGCGCCCGCCGCCTCGGCCTCACCCATCTGCGTCATGCAGTCGAGCACTCCGGTGAACCGCTTCTCGAAGCCGCCCGGCCCCTGGATGGTGAAGTCGTACGCCTGGTCCTCCTGGAGCGGGACCGTCACCGTCCGTGACTCGCCGGCCGGAATGCTGTGCTCGACCCCGAGCAGCTCAAAGGTGAACGCCTCGGCGCCCTCGTTGGCGGCGGTGATGTCGACGCCGCCCTTGTCGCAGTTCTCCGTGGCGGAGAGCGCCGGTATCGCTCCGGTCTTCGCCCAGCTCGCGCTCGCCGTCGCCGAGACGGTCGACTCGCTGGAGCCGGCCAGGATCTGCGTCTGGCTGCGGCTCTCGGCGGCGAAGGCACGTCCCACCGGCACGGTGGTCGAGGCCTGCACGGTCAGCTCGGCCTGGCCGGCCGCCGCGTTCTCGGGGACCTCGAAGAACACCTGACCGCCGTCGGCCGCGGATGTGACGGCCTTGCCGTCCTTGTCCACGATCCGCACCCCGCTGGTGGCGGCGTCCGCCGGGGGCGTCAGCGTCACGCCGTCCGCGTCGGTGTGCACCGTCACCGGACCGAGCCGCTCACCGGGGTGGCCGGAGACCGCGGGCGGGTCGAGCCGCAGGGACGACCGGGGCTCCCCCACACCCCGCGCGCTCCTCTCCAGGTAGTCCGCGAGCTGCTCGGCCTGCGGGTCGACGGCGTCGACGTCCGCACCGTCCGAGTAGCGCCAGATGGCCACCTGCGTGCCGGCCGCCGCGTCCTGCTCGGTGAGGCCGCCCTTGACGCCCGCCTTGCCCGCGAGGGCGGCGAGATCGTTCACCTGCGGGTAGGAGTTCTGCAGGATCCAGCGGATCCTGCCCGCGTCCTTGTTGGCGCCCAGCGAGGTGCCGCTCCAGGGCGTCTCGTGATATCTGGCGTCGCGCTGCGTGGGGTTGTGGATGTCGACGCAGTACGTCTGCAGCATGCCGCCGCCGTCGACGGACATCTCGAACAGGCCGGCCGAGATCTCCTGGTCACCGGAGTCGGCGTGGACGACAGCGCCGCCGTAGGTCTTGAGGCCACCTATGGTCGCGGTCGCCCCGCCCTGGCTCCAGGCTGCCCCGTCGGCCGCGGCTGTGCCGGCACCGGCAACCACCGAGGCGGCGACCAGCCCGGACACCAGGGTCGAGACGGCCAGTCGAGCCGCCCCGCGCCCGCGCACCGACAGCGCAGAGAACGCAGCAAACACAGAATTCCCCTTCGAGCAGGACCCGTTGACGTGGGGGGCACGGTCCCACCAGCAGAAGCTTCAAGCCCCGAGAGCTATGTCCGGCATCCTAGGTACGCCGCGCACCACGCTTCCCTGTGATCCCGTCGGCGGCCCGATCCGACTCGGAATCGTTATCGCCAAGATCCCCTGCGAGCAGGGCTTATCGACAAATCCACCGGGGTCGTTCGGAACGCATTCGCCGATAAGCCGCACTTCGGTCAGCCTCTGCAAGTGACTGACGTCACGTCACCGCCACTGCCTCCTGGGCCTGTTGAGAGTCGGCCTGTTGGGAGTCCACGTCGGCGGGTGGTGTCTCCCACTCGGGCTCGGGTTCGGACAGCGCGGATGCGGATCCAGATACAGATGCGGAGCCGGCAGCCGAGACCCTGGCTCCCGCCTCCGGCCTGAGGGCGCGCCGGAAGGCCGACGTGCCGCGCGCAAGGTCGTGGCCGATCGCCGTCGCGTCGATGTCGGCCGAGGTCCAGCTCTGCCCCTCGCGTACGTCCGAGCGCACCTTCAGCCGGCCCTGCACCACGACGGGATCGCCCACGTTCAGCGATCCGGCGGCGTTCGTGGCGAGCTGGCGATTGGCCCACACCGTGAAGAAGTTGGTGTGCCCGTCGGTCCACTCGTTCTTCCCGCGGTCCAGGTAGCGCGAGGTCACCGCCAGCCGGAAGCGCGCGGACGGTCCCGTCGTCAGCTCCCGGTACACCGGCTGTGTCGCCACGTTGCCCACTGCGCAGATGATCGTCTCGTTCATCTCGATCCCTCCCCTCGCCCGGCCTCTCCCGCCGGGCGGACACGCGTACGGGCCCGTCCCGTACGGCTGCGTCCGACCGTCCTTCGCGATCGCCGCGAAGCCAGACTGCCTCCGTCGGGCCGAGCCCGCTGAGCCCTGTGGATCACCGCGTGCCTGTGGACAACTCCGCCACCCGAACGGGTGATCGCCGCACCCACCAGCCCCGGTGCCGACCGGGTCCGCGGTTCTCATGGGGCTCATGGGACTCGTGGGGCTCATGGGGCTCGCGGCCGCCCGAGGGTCACCCTGGCCCCCTCCACAGCCGTCGCTGCTCAGGTCACCTCCCGGCGGACCCCACCCCCATCACGCGCCCGTACTGCTCCCGGACCTCCCGGTACCGCAGCAGCTCCGAGGCCACCGGATCCAGTACCCGGGCCCGCCCGCACCCGGCCGCCGCCTCCCGCAACCGCCGTTCCGCCTCCAGGCCGTACCGCCGTGCCGGCCCCCGGGCCGCCATCCGGCAGCCCCACTCGACGAACGGGCCGCCGACGATTCCGGCCGTCATCAGCAGCACCGGTACGCCCAGGTTGGGCGCCATCACCCCGACGATCTGTCCCACCAGCCAGAGCCCGCCGATGACCTGAAGGATCGTCATGGACGCCTGCACCAGGACGGCCGCCGGCCACCAGCCCGGCCGCGGCGGCCGCCCGGGCGGCAGTCCCGCACGCGCGGCCAGCTCGTCCAGCGCCTCCGGCAGCCCCTGAGCGCCTCGTACGGCCGACTCGCGCACCGCCTGCGCCCACGGTGTGGGCAGCCCGGCCGACGCCCGGTCGGCGACCGTACGCACCGCCTGTTCGACGCGCTGCCGCGCGGTGGCCTCCTCGTCCGTCTGCGTCCGCACGGACAGACGTCCCGTCGTGGGCTCGCCCCGGTCCTGGTACCAGCGCCACAGCCGCAGCCAAGGCGTCCCGCACGCGCGGTTGGCGTTGCGCAGCCATGCCCGTTCGGCGGCCTCGCCCGCGGCGGTGGCGCCGATCGCGTCCGCGAGGCGCGCGGAGAACTCGTCGCGCGCCTCCTCGCTGAGCCCGGTCCGCCGCCGCGCGGCGTACACGGGCCGCAGCCGCCACCCTGCGGCGTCCACGTCGGCCGAGATCCGGCGCGCGGCCGACCCGCGTTCCGCCACGAACTGGCCCAGCGCCTCACGCAGTTCGCCGACGCCCTCGCCGGTGAGAGCGGACAGCGCAAGCACGATGGCGCCCGGTTCGCCGTGCTCGCCCAGCGCGATGCCGTCCTCGTCGAGCAGCCGTCGCAGGTCGTCGAGGACCTGGTCGGTGGCCTCTCCGGGCAGCCGGTCGACCTGGTTGAGGACGACGAACATGATCTCGGCGTGTCCCGCCATGGGCCGCAGATAGCGCTCGTGCAGGACCGCGTCGGCGTACTTCTCGGGGTCGACCACCCAGATGACGGCGTCGACGAGCCCCAGGACGCGGTCGACCTGCTCACGGTGCTGCACGGCGGCCGAGTCGTGGTCGGGCAGATCGACCAGGACTAGCCCGCGCAACTGCCCGTCCGCAGCCGCGTTCTGCGCGGGACGCCGCCGCAGCCGCGGTGGGATGCCGAGCCGCTCGATGAGGCCGACCGCGCCGTCGCTCCAGCTGCAGGCGAGGGGTGAGGCGGTCGTCGGGCGCCGTACGCCCGTCTCCGAGATGGTCACCCCGGCGAGCGCGTTGAACAGCTGCGACTTGCCGCTGCCCGTGGCGCCCGCGATGGCGACGACGGTGTGCTGCCCGGAGAGCCTGCGCCGTGCCGCCGCCTCGTCGAGCACCCGGCCCGCCTCGGAGAGCGTCTTGTTGTCGAGCCGGGTGCGCGAGAGCCCGACCAGTTCGCGCAGCGCGTCGAGCCGGGACCGCAATGCCCCGTCGTACGCGAGCGGCGTCACGACCTGCGCCCCGGAGGCGCGGGGTTCCACAGCGACGGGTTGTTCCGGAGCGGCGTTCTCATTCACCCGCCTTGCGATCAGCCCGTCGTCCCAGGGAGTCGCGGAGTCCGTACCGGAGGAGGGGTCGGTGCGGGCGGCGTCCGACCGCGCGGAGGAGTCCACCCGAGAGGCGGAATCGGCACGAGGAGCGGGATCCGTACGCGCGGGAGAGTCCTTACGGGACGGGGGCTTCGTGCGGGACGGGGGCTCCGTGCGGGACGACGGGGGCTCCGTACGTGCCGAGGAATCCGTACGCGCCGAGGAATCCGTACGTCGGGACGTGCCGCCGCTCTTACGGCCGCCCGGGTCGGAGGCAGCGCCACGCGCCGGCGTGTCACCGTCCCTGCGGCCCCCCGCGTCACGGCTCCCCTCACGCGCGGGCGCGACACCGCCCTCACGGGCGCCGGAGTCCGGGGCGTCCTCACACGCGGGCGGGCCGCTCTCCTTGCGGCCGCCGCGATCGGCCGCGCCCCCACGCGCGTGCGCGTCAACGTCCTTACGCCCCCCGGGCTCGGGGACACTCACCCGCATCTGTGCCTCACCATCCTCACGGCCGCCGGAGTCGAGGGCCCCCTCGCGCGCGGGCGTGTCACTGTCCGTCAGGTCCTCCACGCGCGCGTGGCCGTCGTCCGCCCGGCCGTCCCACTTAGCGAGCTTCCTCCAGAGCATGCTTCGGTTCTCCGGCTCCTCGACGGCTGCGGGACCCTCGCCCTCTGCGGGCGCTCCCGCCGCCTGATCGCCCTCCGCGGGCAGGCGGTTCCCGGAAACGCCCTCCAGAGGGACGTTCGCCGGGGTGCTGTTCTCGCGCACGGCGGGCCCCGTGGCGCCGTCCTTCTGCTGATCGGCGTGTTCCGTGTGGTCCTGGTCAGTGACGGCAGTCACCGGTCACCTCTCCTTCTGCAGTACGGACAGCGCGGCGATGAGTTCGGCCTGGGGTTCCGGATGAACCTCCAGGGCGTCGAGCGGGGCGAGCCGTCGCTCGCGTTCGTTGTGCATGACCCGGTCCAGGTGCTCGGTGAGCAGCCGCCCGGCCCGGTCGCGCAGCCGCAGCGCGCCGTGCGCGCCGATCCGTTCGGCGAGCCCCTCCCCCGCCGAACGCGCCCGGCGTCCGCCCAGCAGGGCGGTGGCGACGAGGGCGGTGACGACCTCGGAATCGGGGGCGACGCTGCGGTCGAGGACGCTCACCTCGTCCTCCGCGTACTCCTCGAGTTCCCGGCGCCAGCGCCGTACGGCCATACCGATGCGGTGTTCTACGCTCGCCGGCCGTGGGTCGCGGCCCGTCAGTTCGGGGGCCGCGGCGGCCGGTTCGCGCCGCCAGGCGTCGTCGACGCGCTCGTCGGCGGCGGTGACGGCGCACAGCAGGAGCGTGCTCAGGCTCTCCACCAGCGACTCCAGCAGCTCGCTGGCGGAGCAGTCGAGCGGGAAGGCACGCCAGCGCTTCAGCGCGTCACCGGCGAGCACGGCACCGGCCTGTAGCCGGCTCCGTACGCGCGCGTACTCGCTGTCGTACGCACTGTCCACGGCGCCGGTGAGCCGTAGCGCTGCCGCGTACTGGGCGGCGGCGGCGTTCGCCAGCTCGGGCATGCGGACCTTGAGCGAGTCGAGCAGACCGTTGGCCGTCCGGATGATGGCGTGTTCCCGTGCCCCCGGGTCCTGGGCCTGCTGGCTGAGCCAGGTGCGCAGCGGTGCCACCGCCGTCGCCGGCAGCAGCCCGCCGCCCCAGGCCGACTCGGGCAGCTCGGGCACGGTGAAGCGGGGGATGTGACCGAGGCCGGCCTTGGTGAGGAGCGCGCCGTACTGCCGGGACACCTCGGAGACGACCTGATGCGGAACCCTGTCCAGAACGGTCACCAGGGTGGCGTCGTACTCCTTGGCTGTGCGCAGCAGATGCCAGGGGACGGCGTCGGCGTACCGGGCGGCCGTCGTGACCATCACCCAGATGTCGGCCGCGCAGATCAGCTGAGCCGCGAGGGCTCGGTTGTCCGCGATCAGGGAGTCGATGTCGGGCGCGTCGAGCAGGGCGAGCCCGGGCGGCAGCGTGTCGGCGGTCTCGAGCCGCAGCACGCGCGCGGCATCGTCGCCCGGCGCCATCAGCTCCTCCGCCGGATCCTGATCGGGCATCCACACGCGCGTGAGGTCGGGCAGCACCCTCACCCCGCTGAACCAGTGATGGTCGTCCGGATGACAGACCAGCACGGGATTTCGCGTGGTCGGCCGCAGCACTCCCGCTTCGGTCACGCGCCGGCCCACGATCGAGTTGACGAGCGTCGACTTGCCGGCCCCGGTCGATCCGCCCACCACGGCAAGCAACGGCGCTTCGGGCTCTCTCAAGCGGGGCACCAAATAGTCGTCGAGCTGTGCGAGCAGTTCGTCGCGGTTGGCACGCGCGCGTGGCGCCCCCGCCAGGGGCAGCGGGAAGCGTGCGGCCGCGACACGGTCGCGCAGGGCGGAAAGTGCGTCGAGCAGCTGAGGCCGTACGTCCAAGGTCACCACATGCGAAGAATGCCCAATTTTAGGGGAATTCTGAAGCATATGAGCATGTCTGCGCGCCGACGGGACACAAGGGATGGAAGGGACGACTGGGACACAGGCACAGTCCAGGCATAACGAGTGCACAACACCCGGGGCGCGAGAGGCCAAAAGCGGTGCACGATTCGTACCTGCCTGCGATTATCAGGACCGCTTCACCGAACCTCCACATCGAGCCACGGAGGCGAAGCAACAGGGACACGGACGCGGGAGCCCTATCCTTGTCCCCGGCAACGTCACGGAATCAGCCCACACCCGGGCGCACCACGACCGAGGCCACCACAACCGGCCCCCGTAGCTCAGTGGATAGAGCAGGCGCCTTCTAAGCGCTTGGCCGCAGGTTCGAGTCCTGCCGGGGGCGCCCAGTCTCCGCCCTCCTTCGGGAGGGCGTTTTTGCTGTTCAGAGCACATGTCAGCTGTCACGACGAAGCCCCGGGCGCCCTCTTTATGATCAAGGGAAGACTCCGGGGCTGTCCGGCTGTCACCGGGTTTTCGCGGGTGGTCGTGTCGAATACGTGTCGAAGTTCTGGGCCTCGGCGTCAGCCGATGGACGGCCGCTCGGGGAGATCTCCGGCAGCTTCGAGCCGCCTCTTCAGGTCCGGCAGCTGGCCCTCGATGCATCGGGCGTAGGTCGCCAGGAGCACAGCCACGCTGTTCCCGGCCCAGTCGGCCACCTGGGCGGGCGGGATCCCGTCGTTCAGCCACTTCGTCAGGCGCGTGTTCCGGTTGTCGTAGACGCGCCGTCCGGTGGGCGACTCGAAGACGTGCGGGGGCAGTACGGCCTTACGTGCGCTGCGCCACGCCCTACGGATGACGGAGCCAGCGAGGACGCCGCCCGACTCGCCTTGGAACAGCAGGTCCCCCGGCTTGAGCTTTTCGTCCTCGATGTGCTGCCGAAGGATGCGTGTCAGGGCAGGATGCCCTGGCACAGTCCGTGTCTCGCCCTCCGCACGGCCCTTCAGGTCCCGTTGCTCGTGGATCTCCCCCGTATCGGTCCACTGCTTCCCGACCTCGGGGGTCGCGGTGTGGATCAGCAGCTCGCACCACTGGTCGTCAGCGTCGGGCTCGGGCAGGGACACGTCCTCCACCCGCATGGCTACGGCTTCCTCGGGCCGGGGGCCGCAGTAGTACAGCGTGGCGAAGAAGGCGTGAAGTCGCTCGCCGCCGCGCGGCCGGCGCCGTATCCAGTCGAGGATGGCGGCCGCCTGCTCGGGATTCAGCAGAGACCGCTTGTCCACGGCGTGCGTGGTCTTTACGGCGGCCGTCGACTCCTTGCCCTTGGGAAGGGGATTGGCCCGCAGAATGCGCCGCCGGATCGCGTGCTTCATGGCGACGTTGAGGATCCGGCGGTTGCGCTTGCGGGACCAGGCCGCCGCTTGCTTGCCGTCGAGGCGCGTGTCGATGGCGCGCAGGACCTGGTCGACCTTCTCCGGGTCCTCCCAGGCCGAGACGGGCAGGGCGTTCCGCTCGACCCATCGGAGGATGGCGACGACGTCTCGGGGCGCGTCGGGGCGTCGGTTCGTGTTGAACGCCCACTCACGTAGAGCGGTGCGCACGGCGGCAGGCGCGAACTGGGTGGGCTTGGCTCGCAGTAAGGCGACGGTCGTCGCAGTCAGGGTCTTGGCGATGTTCTTACGGCTGTTGCCGCCCAGCTGAGGCCAACGGGCATCCACATACTCGACGGCGAACTTGTACCAGCTCATGGCAGCCGACTTGGAACGGTGGGACACCGGAAGCCCAGTGGCCACGACGAACGCCTCGCCCTTGCCCGTGGCCCGGATGAGTTCGGAGCGGAAACCCTCTGCGAGCGCGACGGTGTCGAAGGGCTCACGCCAGCCCTTCCCCGCGACCACCCAGCGCACGGTGTACGTCGTCTTCCGGGCGCCCTTGTAGGTGAGGATCTTGTAGACCTTGACGTCGTGGCCGCGATCGGTGTCACCGTCAGCCACGCCGTGGAGCAACCGGAGCCGAGGGAGGCGACCGCCGATGAGGCGTCACTCCTTGGCATCCAGAAGGCCGCACTCGTGACGCACGTCCGGCGGACGTACTACAGCGACCAGGGGCGGCCCGTGGAGACGGCGGACATCGTGGTGCCCGCCGCTCACTGCGAGATCGTCTACGAGATCCCCATCAGTCGCTAGCAGGACGGCCCCGCGTCAGGTCGTAGCTCCTCCGCTCGTTTCGTGACCGCATGCGCAACGAGCGGCACGACGAGCAGCTTTCAGATGCGGAGTTGGAGCTGTTCCTCCAGTACCTCCACAGATTCGCGAACCACGACCTTGACCTCTACGCCCTCATACAGGTTGGAGACCCCGAGCACCCCGCCTGCGTGTCCATCAGCAGGACGCCAGAAGCGGGCGTCGACCCCTCGGCCTACCGGCGGCCGTGAACCGGCTCCGAGCCGTGTCGAATGTGTGGTGACGGCAGTGGCTCTGAAACCACGTTCCGAAAAGAAGCCCTGCCAGACGCTAGTTCCTGATAGTCGCTCATACAGACGCGACTGCCGATTGCGGCGGGTCTGTGACGGTGAGGCAGGAGTGTCGAGTCAGCCGAAGTCGTTCGTGCCGGGAGTGGGGCGAGTACTGATGGTCTCGTCGTACGTCGGCATAGTGGTGCCGTACGAGGTCCGCGGGTCCAGTGGTCCCGCGCCGGACCCCCGGCCCACTGGTTGGACGCCCGGGGCGCTGCCCGGATGCCCGAGCGCATGGCGCTCGCCCGTACCCGGGCGCAGAACCGCGGGCATTTCACCGGAGGTGGCCTGTGTCGCGGTGCCGGTCTTCTCGAAGTCCTGGGACGTCCGCTGGTCGTTCCATTCGTGGCCGTCCGCCGACGACCTGAGGTTGTCCCTGCCGGCCTGGAGGCGGGAGTGCAGACCGTCGAGAGCCGGTTTCCAGCTGGTGGCGATCTCTGTCAAAGCGGCGCCGATCGACCAGCCAGTGAGCGAGTTGCCCGCGGTCCTCGATTCCCTGATGGCCCTGTCGGCCGGTCCCTTCATGGTTTGGGATACACCGTCGCAGGCGCCGGCGGACGCACGCAGTTCGGCCGGGTCGACGTTGGTGCTCTGAGACACGTCCAGTTCCTCTCAATCGGTCAGAACTGCTGCTGCTTTGCTCCGGGTGGGAGCATGCAGGGAGTGCGTACGGAGAAAGAGAGCGCTTGGGGCTTCGTCTTGCCGGAGCCGACGGTCTCGGCCGTCACGCGATAGGAGTTCTCCTTGTTGTCGGCCCTGAACACCGCCGACTCATAGGCGTCCTTGAACTCCCGGTATCCCGTGACCTCGTACCCCTGCTTGGAGAGCTTCTGACGGAGCGTATTTACTACGCGCGTGTGCTCCGTGACGGGCGCCGGGGAGTTGACGTAGTAGAAGAGGCTGTACCGGCCGTCCTCGGCCACCTCGTCGTTCGCCCCGATGCAGGCCTCGAAGTGCACCTTGGCCGTCGAGGGGGTGAGCTCGACCTCGGTGATCCTGGCCATGTACTCGGTGTAGTCCTGGGCCCACTTCAGCGCGGCGTCCTTTTCCATCCGCGGCAGCGGGGTGTTCGCGTCGTCACTCTGGGACACACAACCTCCAGTTGAAAGCAGAACTGCGGAGACAGCGAGCAGCGTCCGGAGGAAGGGCCTACAGACCAGGGACGACATAGGCGTCCGGTGGCATCTCCGAGCCCTGCTTCGGAACCTCTGTGGGCTGCCTGCCTGCAATGATCGCTCCCTGGTTGTCGAGGGACTCGCTGGGTCCGTACGGCCCGCTGTCCCAATAGCCGCTATGGCCGTGGGTGTCGACCTCGAAGTTGTTGCCACCGAAGCCTCCAAGCGTCGGGTCACGGCCGAGGGTGTAGTCGGAGGTGTTGTTGGCGACAGCGTCGTCCTCCGCTGTACCGACCCACACGTGCTCGGGATCCATCTGCAGATCCTCGGCCTCGTCCACTGTCATCCCAGGACTACCGACTGCGACCACGTCGTCCGCGCCCAGGCCGGAGCCTCCGGCTGCGGCAGCACCCACGACTGTGGAGCCGTAGCTGTGTCCGATAACGGTGGTGTGACTCGGCGATCCGTCATGCGCGGCATGCGAGCCCGCCACGAACTGCCGCAGGTCAGGAGCGGCGTCCTCGGCTCGCCCGGTTCCACCGACACTGGTGAAGTCGGTCGCGGACGCCTCGGGGGCGTCGTAGCCGAGCCAGGTGATCATCGCCACGCTCTCGCCGTTGGACCGGCTCTCCGCCGCCGACTGAAGCCTGTCGATGCGCTCGAGCTGACCGGGTACGGCGTCCATGTTCGTGTTGGTGCCTGGCACCAGGATGCCGGTGTGCGCGGCCGTGTCCGGGTTGCCCATGGCGATGATGGCCCGTCCGTCGTCCTTGGAGTCGTAGCCGAGGAGGTACAGCTCCTTGCCCTTGGGCGCGGCATCCGCGGCTTCGAGCCGGTCGTTCAGCACCTGGAGGTTGCTCAGGCGCCTGTTGACGGTTTCATCGGTGTCCCCCGGGAACCCTTCGTCCCAGTTGCCCTCCTGGATCAGATTCATTTCCTGGGCGAGGCCCGTGCGATTGGCGTCGTCGCGCACGTCCGACGGCAGACCGTCGGTCGCTCCGATCTGCCTCGGATAGAGCGTGGTGTAGGTCTGACGCTCCTCGGGGCTGAGGGCCTTCCACCAGTCGGCGGCAGCCTTCGGGTCGTCCGAGGGGATCTGCGGGGCCTGCACACCCACAGCTTTCATCGCGTTCTTGACGTCCCGGGCGGATTCCGCCGCCGCGTCGCGGCTGAGCGGATCGGTGAGAATGTCGCCGTTCAGCTCGGCGAGGGCCCTCGCGCCGTCGTTACTGGCCTTGTGCGCGGCAGCCAGGGCCTCGTCGATGGCGGCGCGGTGCCCCCCGAGCAGGGAGCTGCGGTCCGCGATGATCTGCTGTGCGTCGGGGTCCTGGCGTGGAAGGCCCGAGGTCGTCGGATCGCTGACCCACCCGTCGTTGTCGACGTCGAAACCGTCCTGCTCCGCACGCCGCACCGCGTTACGGAGGTCGGTCTGGGACTGCTCCATCCAGAACCTTGTGGTGTTCAGGACCTCGGCGATGGCCATGGCCTCCGTCTCGACCACACCGATGCGCGTCTCGACGTCCTCCAAGTAGAAGAGGGCCGCGTCGGCGTCATCGCCCTTCCAGGACTGGTGCAGCGGCCCGGTGACCTGTCGGCGGTGGCGGTCGGTGAGCGAGTCCATGGTCGTCGAGAGCCCGCGCCAGGACTTGACCGCGGCTTCCAGGTCGGAGAAGTCCTGCTTCATCAGCCGGGAGAAGTCAGAAGCCACGTCGGCTCCCGCTCGGCCGGCCCGAGAGCCCCGCAGAGCATGGTAAGCCAACCCAACTAGGCATATGGCAACCCCCGTTGCTACTCATTCATGAGTTCGAGGCGCTCAGCCTAGCCGACGTCTTCTCGCCCTAGGCCGTTGCTTCTGGATCACCTCGTATCGAGTGGCAAGGCCCTGCCACTGCAATGAAAGCCGTAGGCAGGCAAGGGGGTTGGGAGAGCCGGGCCGACGCCAAGGTGCCGGCTCCGGCAGACATCACAGCGCGGCTCGGCGTCGCCGCCGACCCGGCATCGCTTCTGGGTATCCAGGAAGCCGCTCATCCCATCAACCGCTAGCAGGAAAGCCCTGCATCAGGTCGTAGCTCCTCCGCTCGTATCGTGACCGCATGCGCAACGAGAGGCACGACGAGCGGCTTTCGGATGCGGAGTTGGAGCTGTTCCTCCAGTACCTCCACAGATTCGCGAACCACGACCTTGACCTCTACGCCCTCATACAGGTTGGAGACCCCGAGCACCCCGCCTACGTGTCCATCAGCAGGACGCCAGAAGCGGGTGTCGACCCTTCGACCTATCGGCGGCCGTGAACCGGCTCCGAGCCGTGTCGAATGTGTGTCGACGGCAGGTGGCGAGCTGTGAGCGGAAGGCGGATCTGCCCAGGTCAATTACCGACCCCCGGCGATCGCACCAAGCGCCTTCTAAGCCTTGGCCGCAGGTTCGAGTCCTGCCGGGGGCGCCCAGTCTCCGCCCTCCTTCGGGAGGGCGTTTTTGCTGTTCAAGACGGGATTCAGGCGCCCTGGCGCTCGGCCCGCCGCCGGGCCAGCTCTTCGACCGCGGTCGGCAGCGTCGTCTCGAAATCGATCAGCTTGGCCCAGGTCGGGGTCACCACGATCCGGACCATGCCGTCGTACAGCGAGCGCACCTCGGCCTCCCATTCGACCCGCTGCTCCGCCGACATCTGGTAGCTGCCGTTGGCCTGCAGGTACTCCTCGGGAATGCCGTCGACGACGTCCAGCTCTGCCCGGCCGCGGATCAGCAGGATCTTCGGCGGGTGGACCTCGGTGTCGATCGTGAGCGCGACCATCGGGTTCGCCCGCAGCGACGGGAGTTTGGGCGCGTTCTTCGCCGTACACATGACGATGTGCGACCCGTTCCAGGTGAAGGCGATCGGTACGTTGCGCGGGGTTCCGTCCTTGGCGACGTAGGCCAGGCGGGTCACGTCACGGGCCAGCAGCTCCTGGCTGGTCGGGCGGTTCAGAACCTCGGTGATCTCGTTCGGTTGCATGGTTCGGTTCCTCCTTCTCAGCAAACACTCAGCGCAGCTGCTCAGCGAGTCCGACGATGATGCCCTCCGGGCCGCGGAGGTAGCAGAGCAGATAGCTGTCCTCGAACCGGGCGATCTCGCCGACGAGTTCGGCGCCGTGAGGGCGCAGGCGGGCAACGGTGTCCTTGAGGTCGTCGACGGCGAACATGACCCGGTGCGTGCCCAGCACGTTGTGCGGCCGGTTGCGCGGCCCGTCGCTGATCACCGCGGGGCTGTGGTACTTCGACAGCTCGAGCCGGCTGTGGCCGTCCGGGGTCCGGACCATCGCGATGTCACAGCGGACGCCGTCGAGTCCGGTGCTCTGGTCGGCGACGAGGCCCTCGACCTCCATCCTGCCCTCCAGCTCCATACCGAGTTCCACGAAGAACGCGATGGCGGCATCCATGTCCTCGACGACGATGCCGACGTTGTCCATCCGCTGAATCGCCATGCTTGTTTCTCCTTCTTCCTCTTCTTCCTCGTGCGGCCGGCGTTGGCCGCTGCTGTCCCTGGGACGGAGCCGGTCGCACGTTCTCGACATCCCCAGGCGGTGGAACTCCGAAAAAATCTGGATCGAGCCTCGGGTGAAGTTCATCCGGATGCACCAGCCCACCGCCGGCACGCTGAGAACGGTTCCACGAAGGAGGCCCACACCGTGGTAGCTGTGCTGTGCGAGGCAGACATCAGAGCAGGCTTGCTCAGCCGATCCAGCGCGCTCGGCGTCGGTGGCGCAGCAGGTCAGGAGGGGTGCGCCGACATTCGGCGGTATTCGCGGGGCTCGGGCCGGGTCGAGGGGTCCTTCCCGGCGCGCGCCGTCCATTCGACTCCGTTGCCCTCGTCATCGAGCCGGGATCTCGCCACCGTTGCCGACCTGGAGGCCGGCCCCCTGTTCCGGCACGCCCTGCTGGTTCTCTCCGACGAGCCGTGCCGCCGTGCACGCACCGGCGTTCACGAGCGTGCCGGCGTGGGCCCCCCGCTCGACTGTCCGCGACGGCCTCAGTCGACGGCCGGCAATTTGCCCAACGCCGCTCCGAGCGCGAGCTCCGTGGCGCCCCGGGACTGGAGGCCCTGCTGGAAGAGCTCGGCCGTACGCTGTGTCGCCTTCTCGCCGCGGACGAGTTGCTGGAACAGTGCGGCGTCTGCGCGCACTTCGGCGGGCGTGGGCAGGCTGATGGCGTTGATGGCCGACTTGGCCGCGATCAGGGCGTCGCGGGGAAAGCCGCCGATCCGCGCGGCGATGCCTGCCACGAGCTCGTCGAGTTCGGCGTCGGGGACGGCACGGTTGACCCATCCGTAGCGCTCGGCGAGGTCGGCGTCGAAGTCCGATGAGGTCAGTACGGCTTCGAGTGCTCGGCCCCGGCCCAGCAAACGGGTGAGGTGCTGGATCCCGCCCGCGCCCGGGGGTGTGCCGATTCCCACTTCGGGCTGGCTGAGGATGGCGTTCTCCCGCGCGGCGAAGCGCATGTCGCAGGCGAGGAGGAACTCACTGCCCGCTCCCCGGGCCCGGCCGCGCAGCTTGGCGATGGTGACGGCCGGGAGCCGGCTCAGCTTGCGGAACAGCATTCCCAGGGAGGCGTCGCCGGGGCCTCCGGCCTTCGCGGCCTCGGCGGTGTACTCGGCGACTTTCGTCAGGTCGACGTGCGGGAAGAAGAAGTCGGCGTCCGCGCTGTCGAAGATCACCACGCGGGGGGCGGTCGGGGCCGACAGTTCGTCCAGCAGCGCGACCAGGTCCCGCACGACCTCGGGGCCGATGAGGTTCAGCGGCGGGGCGTGGAACGTGGCGGACAGGACGTTGCCGTCCAGCCTGGTGATGATGGTTTCGTACGACGCGGTCATCCCGATCTTCCCGTCCTCACCCATCCTGAGCTTGCCCTGAGCTTGCCCTGAGCATCACAACATATCGGGCTATTGCGGTCAGTGCTGGTCAGAGGTCCGTGCCGCCGCCGACGTCGAGGTACTGGCCGGTGATCCAGCGAGCTGCGTCGGAGGCGAGGAACCCCACCACGTCCGCCACGTCGGCAGGTCTGCCGATCCGGTCGAAGACGGACCGTGCGGCCAGGGCGGCCCGTGCCTCGGGCGTCGTCCTGCGGCGGGCGTTCATGTCCGTCTCGATGAACCCGGGCCCGACCGTGTTGACGGTGATCCCGCGGCCACCCAGCTCCTTGGCCAGACCCAGGGTCATCGTGTCCAGCGCGCCCTTGGACATGGCGTACGCGAGGGACTCGGGGAAGGCGCGCCGTGAGGCGAGCGAGGAGATGTTGATGATGCGCCCGCCGTCCCGCATCCGCGGCAGCGCGCTCTGCACGAGGAAGAACGGCGCCTTGGCGTTGACGGCGATCATGCGGTCGAAGATCTCGGGAGTGGCCCGGCTCACGGGGCCCGAACCGCTCGTGCCCGCGTTGTTCACCAGGATGTCGAGCGAGCCTTCGTCGGCCGGCGCCGTTTCGCCCTCCTCCCGCTCGCCCTCCTCCCGCTCTCCCTCTTTCCGCTCTCCCTCTTTCCGCTCGCCCTTCTCCCGCTCGCCCTCCTCCCGCGCGCCCCCCTTCCGCGCGCCCTTCTCCCCCGCGCCGTACCGCTCGTACTCCCCCCGCTCGCCCCCCTCCCCCGCGACGTACCCCCCGTACTCCTCCCGCTCCTTCCGCAACCCCGCGTCGAACGCCTCGAAGACGGCCCCGGCGTCACCCGGCACCCCCAACTCGGCCCCGAGCGCGAAGGCACGCCCGCCGTTCTGCCGTATCTCCTCGACGAGTTCCAGGGCGGCGGCCTCGCTGCGGCCGTAGTGGACACCGACCAGCGCCCCGTCCTGGGCGAGGCGTCCGGCGATGGCTCTGCCGATGCCCCGGCCGGCCCCGGTGACCAGTGCGATCTTGCCCGTCAATGTGCTGTTGCTGTCCACGAAGTCCCTGCCCCTGCCCTGAGCCTCAGCGATCCAGGAACCGCCGGTACCAGGACGCCTGTTCCGCCATGGCCTGCGCGAAACCCGCCCCGGGTCCCACCCCTGCGGCCGTCCAGAAACCGTCGTCCGCGAACCAGTGGTCCACGGCGAGCATGTCGAGGTGGTGCAGTGCGCGCGGCTGCCCGGCGAGGCGGGCCCGCGCCTCGTCGATGTCCACGGGTACGCCCCTCAGGTGCGGGGCGAGGCGGTCGGCCACCGTGTCCAGCAGGTCCGAACAGGCAACGGGATCCGGGTGGTTGACGTGATGGACGCCGGCCAGGTCCCGGTCCGACAGACCGGCGGCGACCACCGCGCGTCCCAACGCCCGTACGTCGACGACCGAGTGCCGGGCGGCGCCGCCCTTCAGCCCCGCCGACAGCAGCCCCATCAGGCCGACCAGGCCGGGCACCACCCATCGGTCGCCGGCGCCGAGCACGAGGTGCGGGCGCAGTACGACGCCGCCCGCGTCCAGCACGTACCGTTCGGCGGCGGCACGGGCACGGCTGGTCGGCGAGGCCGGTGCGAGCGGCAACTCGCCCGGGAGAGCACCGGTGAAGGGCCCCCGGCCGTACACGGCGGCCGTACTGACGTAGACGACGCGGGACACACCGGCGCGCGTCGCCTCCTCGACAAGGGCGCGGGTGCCGTGGTCGTTGACGGCCTCGGTGAGCGGTCCGTCGTCGCCTATGTGGGAGGCACAGTGCAGTACGACGTCGACGCCGTCGCAGACTCCACGCAACGACGGCGCATCGGCCAGGTCGGCCCGGACGACGTCCGCCGCGCGGCCACCGTCCGCGCCGCCGCCGTCCGTTGGCAGGCTCGCCGGATCGCGCAGCAGGAGCCGCACCGGGTCCGGCGTGTCGCGCTGCGCCTCCCGGAGGGCGGTGACCACATGACTGCCGATGAAGCCGCTGCCTCCGGTGACGAGGATGCGTGGTGACAAGGTGGGCCCCTCCTTGACGGACTACGGACGAACGAACGACGGACGGCGGACGGCGGACGGCGGACGACGGGTCGCACGCGTGATCAACGGTCGGTGACGGACCCGCTGCTGGTCAATCCGCCCTCGCGCCACGCGTCGTAGAGTCGATCCAGTCGGTGCCCCGGCCATGGAGAGGAACCACCGTGCGGCTGCGCTGTGCTGTGCTCGACGACTTCCAGAACGTCGCGACCGAAGTCGCCGACTGGTCGCCGCTCGCGGACGACGTGGAGGTCGTCCAGTTCACGACCCACTTCCCCGGCGAGGACGCCCTGGCCGAGGCCCTCGCCGACTTCGACATCGTGGTCACCCTGCGCGAACGCGTCCCCTTCCCCGGCTCCCTGCTCGCCCGGCTCCCGCGGCTGAAGCTGCTGATCGCCTCCGGGATGCGCAACACGGTCATCGACTACGCCGCCGCCGAGGCGCACGGCGTCACCGTCTGCGGTACGGCGAGCTCCTCCACGCCGCCCGTCGAGCTCACCTGGGCCCTGCTGCTGGGCCTCGCCCGCGGCCTCGTCCAGGAGAGCAACGCCCTGCGCTCGGGCGGCCCCTGGCAGCAGACCGTCGGCGCCGACCTGCACGGTCGCCGGCTCGGCGTGCTCGGCCTGGGGAAGATCGGCAGCCGGGTGGCCCAGGTCGGTCTCGCCTTCGGGATGCACGTCAGCGCGTGGAGCCAGAACCTCACCAAGGAGTACGCGGACGAGGTCGGCGTCCACCTGGCCCCCTCCAAGGAGGCCCTGCTCGCCGACAGTGACTTCTTCTCCGTCCACCTCGCGCTGAGCGACCGCACCCGCGGCCTCGTCGGCACCGCCGAGATCGCCCTGCTCAAGCCGACGGCGTATCTGATCAATACCTCACGCGCGGCGATCGTCGACCAGGACGCCCTGCTCGACGCCCTGCACGAGGGCCGCATCGCAGGCGCCGGCGTCGACGTCTTCGACACCGAGCCCCTCCCCGCCGGCCACCCGATGCGCACCGCGCCGCGCCTGCTCGCCACACCCCACCTGGGCTATGTCTCGCAGGCCAACTACGCCACGTACTACGGCCACGCGGTCGAGGACATCCAGGCGTACCTGGCGGGTTCACCGGTGCGACGGCTGCCCTGACGGCCGCGGTCAGGCGATGTCGGCCGCCGCCCGCCCGGCCTCGGCCGGGCGCCGGTAGATGCCCTCGCTCCGGCGCAGGTGATGCAGGTCGACCAGGTAGCGCCGGAGCGTCACATGGTCGATGTCGTCGCTGTCCTCGCACCAGGCGCGCAGCTTCTCGTTGACGGTCCGCTCCGGGTACTCCACGCCCGGTTCGAAGGTCTGCTCGGCGATGTGCCGCAGCACCAGCTTCTTGCGGGTCCACCGCGCCGGGAGCCGGACCAGCCGCCCGTCCCGGACGAAGGTCCGCAGGACCATGTCAGTGGGCCCGTCACCGGAGGCGGGGCCCGGGTCTGCCCCGTTGCCGTCCTCCCGCCGCGCCGCCGCGCGCACCTGCTCCTTGAACAGGCCGTACGCCACGGCCAGTTCCCCGTCGTCCCCGGCCGTCACCACGCCCTGCTCCCGCAGCCGCCGCAGCGACACGGCCGTCTCCTTCGCGGACAGCCCCGCCGCCAGGGCGACCTGCTCGGCGCTCCGCGCCCCCAGCGCCACGGCGGCGAAGGCACGCACCCGGGTCTCTTCGGCGAACAGCCGGACCAGTTGTTCCGTTTGTTCCGTCGGATCGGTTGCCATGTCCGGAGGCTAACGGCCATGGACCGCGGGGCCGAGCGATTTTCCGGCGGGCCGGGGTGTCAGGCGTACCGGTAGATCCTGGACACGTCCTCCAGCTCGTCCGGGGTCACGTCCCAGGGCGGCAGCCGTTCGTCCCGGGCGACGATCCGGCGGTACTGCACGCTGTCCCGGCCGGGCGGCTTCGCCGGCAGATAACGGTGTTTGCGGTGGCGCCGCTGCCAGCGCTGCCACTGCATGTCCACGAAGGCGTGGTGCAGCCAGAAGACGGGGTCGTTGACGGACGCGCCGCCGAGCATGGCGCCCCCGACCCAGCGGTGCACCCGGTTGTGGTTGCGCCAGGAGTCCCTGCCGGTGCCCCACCCCTCCAGCTTGTTGCGGAAGCCCTTGGTGACCGTCGAGTCCCACGGGGCGGCGTCGTAGACCGGGTCGTCGAGGGCCTGCTTCAGGTCGGCCTTGGTGGGCAGGGCCATCGGGTTGCGGGAGCGGCCCAGGTCCCGGGTGAGGAAGTCGCCGTCGGTGACGCTCGCCCGGATGGTCCAGTTGCCGGTCCGGTAGGCGAACGGCCCGGTCATCACCTGCCGGTCGCCGGTCCGCCCGTTGCCGCCGAGCAGTTCGTCGGTCCACGGCAGCGAGGTGGTCTTCCGGTCCCGGGTCCAGTCCCAGTACGGCACGGTCACCGAGGAGTCGACCCGCCGCAGCGCGTTCTCCAGGTCCAGCACGAACCTGCGGTGCCAGGGCAGGAAGGAGGGCGCCATGTGGGCGGCGCGCAGCCCTCGGTGGCCGTCCCCGACGAAGTGCGCGATGTGCAGCCGTACGAACTCGTCGTACTCGCCGCGCCGTTTGATCTCCAGCAGCGCCTCGACGAACCGCCGCCGCTCGGTGCGCGTCAGCTTGGTCACGTTCTTACGCACGTACGCCATGCTGCGCCTCCCCGTGCGGGTGCCCACCACCGAACGGCCCGGGAGCCAGGTCACGCAGTCGCCCGCCGGACCCGAGTTCGTCGACGGCCGCGCGGGTCGCCTCCAGCGGAGTGCGGTACCAGCCGTAGTGGTCGACCATGCTCAGCCAGGTGCCGTCGGCACGGCGCATCAGGTGCAGCGGCCGGCCGTCCACGGTGACGTGCCAGGCGACGTCCAGGGCGGTGAGGCCGCCGAGGGACATGGCGGCGCCCTTGATACGGCGGCCGCGGTAGGTCTCGTCGAACGCGGTGTCGGTGTCCGGAGGTCGCTCCGCCGACCGGGAGGGCCGGGACGCGGTGACGACCGGGGCGAGCGCCACGGCGGCGGAGGCGAACAGCAGCCGCCCCAACTCCCGCCGTGTCCGCCGCTCCGGCCCGCTGCTCACCGCGGTGCCCGCCCCCTGTACCGCACCCACCGAGACCCCGTCTGCGCTGACGGCCATCGCTCACTCCTCGTACGGTTCGGCTGTTCGTACGAGTAACCGAGCAGGTAGCCCCGCGGTCACCGCCGAAGCGCCCATACGGTGCAATGGTCAGCTCGTCCAGAAGTCCCACCAGCGGGTCAGGATCAGCATTCCGACGATGCCGATGTGCAGCACCGGGAGCACCCAGGTGAACTCGGCGAGGAACGTCTTCACCGGGCCCGGCGCGGGCAGGAAGCCGTTGCGCACGGTGAAGGACGTGACGTACCAGAACAGCGGGATCGTCGCGAGCCAGGCCAGGCAGCACCACAGGCACAGGGCGTTGATCCGGTACAGGGACTCGAACTGCAGCCAGGACACGAACCCGACCCCGAAGAGACAGCCGGCCGCGAAGGTCAGCCAGTACCAACGCGGGAAGGCCGCCCCGGCCAGCAAACTGACGCCGACGCAGGTCACGACGGCGTAGGCCGCCAGGCCCAGCATCGGGTTGGGGAACCCGAAGGCCTCGGCCTGGTCGCTCTCCATCACGCTGCCGCAGGAGAGGACGGGGTTCAGGCTGCAGCCGGGGACGAAGTCCGGGTCCTCCAGCAGCTTGAACTTGTCGAGGGTGATGACCCAGGAGGCCAGCAGCCCGGCCGCCCCGCAGAGCACCAGCAGCAGGGCGAACGCCCGGCTGCCGCCGGCGGTCCGGCGCATCGGCCGCGCAAAGGCGCTTGGGTCAGGGGCCACCGCGCGACCTTATCGACGGCCCGCGGAGCGTTCCGGCGTCCGCTCACCCGACCGGCCGACGGCTCGGGGGGCCGTCCGCCCGAACGAGGGACGCGGACCGCTTCCGGATGTGGTCAGCGGTAGACGCGGAGGTAGTCGACGTCGAAGGTGATCGGAGCCGGGTCGCGGGGGGCCGCGTGGTACTGCCCGGCGCACAGCGACAGGTTGAGGATCGGATACGCCGACCAGCCGGGGCCGACGCCGGTGCCGTCGGAGAAGACGCGGTGGCCGTTGACGTACCACTCGACGCAAGTCGCGCCGAGGGCGGTGCCGATGGTCACCCACCTGTCGGGGCCGATCGCGTCGACGTCGGTGTGGTACGTCGAGGCGTGGTTGACGTGGTTGGACAGCTCCAGCAGGTGCGGGTTGTCCGAGTGGTACTCGAAGCAGTCGACCTCGTTCTCGCCGTCCTTCCAGGTCCACAGCGCCGGCCAGGCTCCGGTCCCGCAGGGCAGTCTGACGCGGGTCTCCATGTAGTCCCCGGCCCGGACCCGGAACTCCTCGGCGGAGTACTCGGTGGTGAGCAGGCCGGTGTGCCAGGCCTGCCGGCCGTTCTCCAGGGTGCGGCCGGCCGGAGTGGCGGTGAAGGTGGCCACGCCGCCTGAGACGGTCACGGCGCTGGGGGTGAGCCAGTCGAGCTTGTTGTCGTCGGGGTTGTGATCGCAGTAGCGGTAGGCGCTCGATCTGTCGCCGGTCCATCTGGCGCCCCAGGCGATCGGTGCGGTGAATTCCTCCGCCCAGATGAGCGACCTGCCAAGGGCCGCGGCCGGCGTGGAAACGTCGCTGTCGGTGGTCATGGCGGCGAGGGTAGGCCGCGGGACGGCCCGAACCGGACCGGCTCGACGAGAGTTCCGTCCGTCAATTCCGAAATTCATCTTTTTGATCGCGCAAGCGGCCCAACCCGCCCGGCACCACCATACGATGAATTGATTCGCCGACCAGATGCCAATCGATCCGAATCCCGTTGCGCATTCCATTCTCCACTCCGCCGACTTTCATGCGTATGGAGTAACGCGTCGCTTTTGCAGCGCTGTTGGACTGCTATGTTCTCCAACCGTCGGATCAGAGGTACTTTCAAGCGAGGTGAATGATGAAGAAGGCAGTTTTCACCACTGCGGCTTTGGCCATCGGTGCGGGTCTTGTGGGTGGCTCGGCCGCCGCGGCGGTGGCCGCCGGAGGATCGGGAAGCCCTGCCGGGCCGCTCGGTCTCATGTCCCCGACCAAGGTGACGCCGGCGGTGGTGCCCGCGGCCGACACCGTGGCGCGACTGGCCCGCGACGGCGGGATCGCCAAGGGCAGCGCGTTCGACAAGAAGAACTCGGGGGGCATGTCCGGCGTATACCTGGACGGTATGGACCCGGATGCCGCCAAGCGGCCCACGATTCCCGTGAAGAACCCGGCCGGCAGCGGCACCGTCCAGGTCCGCCCGCTGCAGGCCCCGACCGCGTCCGGTCTCGGCACCCTGCTCCCCAAAAAGTGACGACCCGGCAACCGTACGAGTCGGCCGTACCGGCGAAAGCCGGCCCCGGATTTCTGAGACTCTGATCCGGTTCTCGACAGCCGGAGGCCTTACGTAGGCCGGACGCTGGATCCGGACCGCAGCGCCACCTCCGCACATGGCGGGCCGCAAGCCCCCTGGCACCCGCGAACCACTGTCCCGGCCCACCGGCCCGCACCCTGTCGGTGGGCCGGACGCATGTCTGCGCCCGTTCCGAACGGCACCATTCAGCAAACGACCCAAGGCATTTCATGGAAGACCGCGCGGATTACCGCTCGACTCCCTGCGGACACTCGGCATTGCGCCATCCGATGGAATCTAGCCGCGTTTGAATGTTCCCACCGTGACTTATGCGTGCATATACGGGTTTCCTTTTCGTAAGCGTGCGCAACCGTGAATTCAGGAAGGAACCAAGTGCCCAAGAAGTTCGCGGTCATCACGGCCCTCGCCCTCAGCACCGTCGTCGGCAGCGCCGGCATTGCCTCTGCCGGCGGCTACCCGAGCAGCGGCGGCGACACCACCACCGTCAAGGGCGGTAGCGGTTTCTCGTCGTCCCCGGTCGTCGTGAACGAGCCCCAGCAGGGCGTTCTCGTCTCCAACGGGACCCTCGTCGACCTTCGCTGCGCCGTGCCGTGGTCCAACGGAGCCGTCCTCGCCGCCACGATCGCGCCGAACTCGAAGTACGTCGGCTGCAACACCGGCGAGATCGAGCAGGCCCGCAACTCCGTCCACAAGGGCGGCCTGCTGTTCTGACCCCTGCTCCGAGCGATTCGAAGCAGGTAAACACCAAGCGCAGCCCGGAAAGGCTCAGCACATGCTTAACAAGGTTACGGCCATTTCCGCCCTCGCCGCGGGCATCGCCCTCGCGACCGGCGGCACCGCCGCGGCCGACAGCAACACCACCACGGTCAAGGGCGGCACCGGCTTCTCGTCGTCCCCGGTCGTCGTCAATGCGCCTCAGCAGGGTGTGCTCATCGTCAATGGCACGCTCGTCGACGCTCGCTGCGCCGTGCCGTGGTCCAACGGAGCCGTCCTCGCCGCAACCCTCGCGCCGAACTCGAAGTACGTCGGCTGCAACACCGGCGACATCAAGCAGGGCCGTAACGAGATCCACAACGGCGGCCTGCTGTTCTGACCCCTGCTCCGAACCATTCGCAGCAGGTAATCCTCAAAACGCAGCCCGGAAAGGCTCAATCATGCGTAACAAGGTTACGGCCATTTCCGCCATCGCCGCGGGCATCGTCCTCGCGACCGGCGGCACTGCGGCGGCCGACACTGACACCACCACCGTCAAGGGCGGTAGCGGCTTCTCGTCGTCCCCGGTCGTCGTCAACGACCCGCAGCAGGGTCTCGCCATCGTCAACGGCACCCTGATCGACGGTCGCTGCATCGCCCCGTGGTCGAACGGCGCCGTCCTCGCCGCGACCATCGCGCCGAACTCGAAGTACGTCGGCTGCAACACCGGCAAGGTCGAGCAGGGCCGCTACTCCGCGCACCTCGGCGGCCTCCTGTTCTGATCCGTGCTTCACCCCATGGCGGTCCGCCGGTATGCCGGCGGACCGCCATCGGCGTTTCCGCGCCCTTTCTGATCCAAAGCCGCTGATCCAAGAAGCTTCTGATCCAAACCTCTGGTACAAAACCTTGGGCCCTGTCTGCGTCAGCGTGCAGACAGGGCCCAAGGTCAAGGAGCGCCAGCAAGGAGGAGGAAAGAGCGCCCATTCAATTGGTCCAACTGAGTTGCTCCGCCTCCGGTCACCCTGAATCCTCCATTTGGCCCAAGCCGAAGGGGCCGGCTCCGAGTTCGGAGCCGGCCCCTTCGGCGTAGAGGAACGAATGGTCTACCTGATGTCTACCGGAGCGGAAGTCCACCGAGCAGCTGGCCGTCGACGGGGTTCGGCAGGGCACCGCCGATGACAGGGGTCTTCACGACGCCCTGCGACTTCATGCCCTTCTTCACGTTGTCCGCCGTGCGCTTCACGTTGTTCCCCACGTAGCCCGTCGGCACCTTGGCGGCCGAGGGGAGGCTGCGGGCGACCGTCTTCCCGTTGTCCACGAGGCCCGACGCCGGCATGTTCACCGCGGAGGCGACGGGCACGGTGGCACCGGCGATGGCGAGGGAGCCGACGACGACGGCAGCAGCCTTCAGGTTCTTCATCATGTTCCTTTCCAGGAAAATCATCTTCGGTAACTCGCGTTCTCCTGGGCTAACGATGGCTACGCCGCTCTGGAAACTCTGCCGCCGCCAACTTCCGGGAACTCATACGAGAAGACCGATCGGCGGCTGCTGCGCAACCGCAGCGGGTCCGAATGGGTGATCCCCTGCGAGAAACAACTCCGAAAACGTCATCATTCCAACACACTTGACTGCTTCTCGGATAAGTATGGATAAGTGGCTGGTGTTGCTCGTCTCTTTGGTCCAGTAAGCCACACGTCGTGTCGCTGGTTCGGACTCTTTTCCTCGGAAGGGCAGCCTCGGTCATGCGCATTACGCCGCACATCCTGCATGTGGCCCAGCCCGTCGAGGGCGGTGTCGCGCGGGTCGTGACGGACCTGGTGGCGGCTCAACTGGCCGCGGGGCTACGGGTGACCGTGGCCTGTCCGCAGGGCGGCACCCTGACCGACGCCCTGCGCACGCTGGGCTGCACCGTGCGCCGTTGGGAAGCGACCCGTTCGCCGGGGTACCGACTCGCGGCCGAGGTACGGCAGTTGGCCCGGCTGTGCAGCGATGTGCGGCCCGACCTGGTGCACGCGCACAGCGCGAAGGCAGGGCTCGCGGCCCGGCTCGCGGTGCGCGGTGCCGTGCCGACCGTGTTCCAGCCGCACGCCTGGTCGTTCGAGGCCGCGGAGGGACTCGTCGCGCGTGTGGCGCTCGACTGGGAGCGTTTCGGGGCCCGTTGGGCGGCACGCGTGCTGTGTGTGAGCGAGGCCGAGCGGCTCACCGGGGTGCGGGCGGGCATCACCGCCCCGTGGCGGGTGGTCCCCAACGGGGTCGACACCCACAGGTTCCGGCCGGAGGGAGACAGCGCACGGTCCGGGGCAGGCCCACTGGTCGTCTGCGTGGGCCGGCTGTGCCGTCAGAAGGGGCAGGACGTGCTCCTGGCGGCCTGGCCCGAGGTGGCGCGGCAGGTGCCCGGGGCGCGACTGGTGCTGGTCGGCGACGGCCCGGACGCCGGCCGGCTGCGTGCCGGTGCGCCCGCGTCGGTGGAGTTCGCGGGCACCACGACCGACACCGCGCTGTGGTACCGGGCCGCCGACGTCGTGGTCCTGCCGTCGCGCTGGGAGGGCATGGCGCTCGCCCCGCTGGAGGCCATGGCGTGTGCCCGGCCGGTAGTCGTCACGGACGTGGACGGAGCGGGCGAGAGCCTTCCGCCCGGCCATCTGCCGTCCTGTCTGGTGCCGCCGGACGACCCGGCCGCACTGGCGCGGGCGCTCACCGCGCTGCTGCTCGACGAGCCGCTGCGCGCGGCGCTGGGCGCCCAGGGCCGCGCGCATGTGCTCGCCGGCCACGATCTGCGGCACGCCACGGACGCCGTGAGCGACGTCTACCGCGAGCTGCTCGACCTCGTCACCGCGCAGGTCGTCGGACCCAACGAGGGCAGGAAGTGCATCACCACATGACCGCGGACAGCACCGTTGCCTCACCGGGGCAGCAGCGGGCGCCCGAGGGCGCCGTCACCGTCCTTGCCCCGCGCGGCTTCACCGCCGGACGCCGGGGGCCCGCCGGACGGGAAGCCCGTCGTCCGCACCGGACCTCCCGGGTGCCTCTGTGGCTCGTCGACGGCGGCGGCGTTCTGCTGGGGGCCTGGGTCCTGCCCGCGTCCCACAGGTACCCGCTGGTCATCGCCCTGCTCGCGCTCGGTGTGCTCGTGCTGAACCGGCGGGCCTCGCTGTACGACACCCTCGTCGTCCCCGGTGCGCTCGACGAACTGCCCGCCGTCTGTGGCCGGATCGCCGTCGGCTGGGCGGCCGTCGTCGCGCTCTCCCCGCTGCGGTCGCTCGCGCCGGCCGTGCTGGTCACCGCTGTCGTGGTGCACTGCGCGGCAGCATGCGCGGGCCGGGCGGCGGTGCACGCGCTCCGGCACCGGGCACTGCGGCGGCGGCCCTGCCCCGCCCTGGTGGTCGGCCCGGTCGCGACGGCCCGGCGGGTCTCGGCCGCGCTGCTGCGCCAACCGGACTGCGGAGTACGGCCGGTGGGTCTCGTCGCCGACGACCCGGAGTTCCTCGGCGAGACCGACGACGAGCCCGCACTGCCGGTGCTCACCACGGCGCTGGAGGCACGCCGGGCGGCGATCCAGAACGGGGTGGAGGAGGTGCTCGTGGTGGGCGCCGGCACCCGGGAGGAGAAGGCCGCCGTGCTGCGGGCGCTGGCCGCGTACGGATGCGTGCTGTGGGAGCTCGACGCGGACCCGGCGGCGTACGGACTCGGCGGGCACCGCCAGGGGGCGGGGCAGTTGGCCGGCTTCTCGCGCAGGCTGCTGGGTGCGGAGCGCGGGCTGCGGCGCGGGAGCGCGGGCAAGCGGGTGCTCGACGTGGTGCTGTCGGGGGCGCTGCTCGTGCTGGCCGGCCCGGTTCTGCTGGTGTGCGCGGTCGTGCTGCGGACGATGGACGGGCCCGGCGTGGTGTTCCGGCAGGAGCGGATCGGCAAGGACGGGCGGCCGTTCACGATGCTGAAGCTGCGCACGCACCGGCCCGCGAGCGACCACGAGGCGGCGACGCGCTGGAGCGTGGCGAACGAGCAGGACATGAGCGCGTTCTGTCACTTCCTGCGCCGCACCTCGCTGGACGAGCTGCTCCAGCTGTGGAACGTCTTCCGCGGGGACATGAGCCTGGTCGGGCCCAGACCCGAACGGCCCTTCTTCGTCGCCAAGTTCAGCCAGGCCCATCCGGGCTATCCGGCCCGCCACCGGATGCGGACCGGCATCACCGGGCTCGCGCAGATCCACGGACTGCGCGGGGACACCTCGATCGAGGACCGGTGCCGCTACGACAACGCCTACATCGACAACTGGTCGCTGTGGCAGGACGTCTGCATCCTGCTGCGCACGGCGGCACAGTTCGTCCGGCCGACGGGGAGCTGAGCACCGGTGACCACTTCCGCGGCGCCTTCGCCCGCATTCGCGCTGCCGTGGCCTGCGGTGCGCCGGGTGCGGTCCGTCCTGCCCGTCCTGCCGGTCGTGGCGGTCGTCGTCCTGCTGGGGCTTCCCGTCACGCCGGGCAGGGCCGCGACGCCCGCCGACGCCGCCTCCGCACTGGCCGTGCTGTGTGCCGTCGTCCACGCCGTACGGCAGGCTCGGGCGCCGCTGACGCGGACGGCCGCGGTGGTGTTCGGGCTGCCCGTGGTGGGCATCGCGGTCGCCGCGGCGGGGGCGGTGACCACCGGCGACGCGGTCGCCGGACTGGCGCGCTATCTGCAGGTGTTCGTGCTGGTCCCGATCGCCGTGCTGCTGCTGGTGCGCGACCGGCAGGGCGCCCGGACGCTGCTGTGGTCGCTGGTCGGCCTCGCGCTGTGGCAGGGCGGGATCGGCGTGCGCCAGTACCTCACCGGGACCGGGGCGTCGTACCAGGGAGCCGACATCCGGGCGGTGGGCACGTTCGGGCCGTCCGACGTGATGGGGATGGCGACCGTCGTGTCGCTCGGGATGGTGGCCGCGATCGGGCTCGCCCTCGGGACGAGGGCGCGGCGGCAGCAGGTCGTGGCAACCGTGTGCGCGCTCGCGCTGCTCCTGCCGCTCGCGCTGTCCTTCAGCCGGGGGGCCTGGATCGCGACCGCGCTCACCGGCGGTGCGCTGCTGTTGCTGGCCGGGGTGCGGCGGGCGGCGCAGGTGTTCGCGGCGGTGGCCGCGGTCTGCGTGGTACTGGTGGGTGGGCTCGGTCTGGGCGCCACGGCGTTGGAGGAGCGGCTGACCAGCATCACCCAGGTCGCCGACGCGCCGGACCAGTCGGTCGTCGACCGCTACACCATGTGGGCGGCGGCGGGCGACATGTGGAGCGGGCACCCGGTGACGGGCGTGGGGCTGAAGGCCTTTCCCGCACACCGGGACGGCCACGCCTCGCTCGCGCTGTCGTCGGGCAGCGAGACGGGCGGGGCGGGCCAGGCCTACCGGCGCCAGCCGCTGCTCTCCCCGCACAACATGTACCTGCTGATCCTCAGCGAACAGGGCCTGCTGGGCCTGCTCACGGTCGCGGGCAGCTGGCTGGCCCTGCTGCTGTTCGCACTGCGCCGGCTGCGCCGCACCGTTCGCGCCCGTGACTGCGCTCTCCCCGCCTGCGGCCTGCTGCTCTGGCAGCTCGTCAACTTCCTGTACGCCGACATCGGCGGCCCCGCCACCATCCTGACGGGCATCTGCCTGGGCCTCGCGGCGTGGTGGGCGCTGGCCGCCCGGGACGGGGCGCCGACAGCACAAGCGAGCCCGCGATGACGGCCCACCCGGCGACGACGGGGGGCGCCCCCGACGGCGCGCCCGACGCCGAGGGTGCGCCCCCACCGGACGGCCACGTCGCCGACGCGACCGGCATCAGGGACCCGCGGCCGGTGGAGGACCGCCCCCACGATGCGCCGGCCTTCCCCGAGGGCCGGCGTGACATCCCGGCGGCCCGCCGGGGCAGTGCTCCCTCGGGGCGGTTTCTCGCCAGGGCGACCTTGCTGTCGGCCGGGTTGGCGATGGCCGCGGCGCTTCTGGGACTCGGGCGGGATCAGGCGCTTGCGCATCTGTTCGGGGCCGGGGCGGAGACCGACGCGTTTCTGGTGGCCTGGACGGTGCCGGAGATGGCGTCGACGCTGCTGATCGAGGACGGCATGGCGTTCGTGCTGGTGCCGGCGTTCAGCATGGCGTTGGCGCAGCGGGCGCGCGGAACCGGCGGGCCCGACCCCGTGCAGGCCCTGATCTCCGCCTCGTTGCCGCGGCTGTGCCTCGCCCTCGCCGGTACGGCCGCCGTGTTCGCGGCCGGCGCGCCGCTGCTGGTCTCCGTTCTCGCGCCGGGCCTGTCCGACCCGTCCCTGGCCGTGTCCTGCACCCGGCTGACCGCGACCTGCGTCCTGAGTTTCGGGCTCGCCGGGTACTGCAGCGCGGCGCTGCGGGCCCACCGCAACTACCTCGCGCCGGGCGCGATCTACATCGCGTACAACGTCGCGATCATCATCACGATGCTCGTCATCGGCGAGAGCTGGGGCGTACGGTCCGCCGCGCTCGGTGTCGCGATCGGCGGATGCCTCATGGCCGTCGTACAGGTACCGCCTCTGTGGCGGCGGATCGCAGGGCGCGACGAGCGGTGCGCGACGGCCTCCCGGTCCGAGTACGACGGGGACCGTGGCCGGTCGATCGTGCCGGCCCTCGTCTGTGCCGTCCTGCTCTTCGCGCTGTGCCGGCAGTCGCAGGTGCTCATCGAGCGGTACTTCGCCTCCGGGCTGCCCGCCGGTGCCATCTCGCACCTCAACTACGCCCAGAAGATCGCCCAGTTGCCGATGTCGCTGTCGATGATGGTGTGCGTCGTCACCTTCCCGGTGGTGGCGCGGGCCATCGCCGAGGGCGACACGCGGCGGGCCGGCGACCGGGTCGAGCGGGACCTGGCGCTGATGGCCTCCATCGTGCTGCTCGGCGCCGCCGTGGTCGTGGCCTGCGCGCCGCAGATCGTCCAACTGCTGTTCCAGCGCGGTGCGTTCACCGGCCAGGACACCGCCGCGACCGCCGCCGTCATGCGGGTCTACGCGGTCGGACTGCTCGGCCACACGCTCGTGGGGGCGCTGGTGCGGTCGTACTTCTCGACCGGCCGGATCACCTGGTTCCCGCTGGGCGCGATGGGCGCGGGCGCGCTCGCCACCGTCGTCCTCAGCGCCTGGGCCGTGGACCCGTGGGGTGCGCGCGGCATCGCCGCGGCCAACGCCGCCGGCATCACCCTCACCGCGCTGCTCCTGCTGCACGGGCTGGGACCCCGCGCCGTGCCCGTGCACGTCCGACGGGTCGTCGCCGAACTGGCCCGGCTGGTGTACGCGGCCGTGTGCGCAGGCGGAGCCGGGCTGGTCTGCGCGGAGCTGTTCGACTCGCCCGCGGCGGCCGTCGCCGTCTGCTGCATGTGCGTGACCGGCGTGTTCCTGCTGCTGGCCCGGCTCCTCGACGCGGCCGGCGTCCGGTCCCTCCTGCTTCCCGTCACGCACTTCGTCCGTAGCTCCGTCACACGAAAGCCTCGCCATGGTCGCTGACATCTCCGCCGCGCCCCGCGCGGACGCACCCGACACCGAAACAGCCGTGGGGGGACGCCCGAGACGGCGTGCCGCCGCCTGGGTGGCCATGTACCACTCGGTCTCGGACTGCCCGGACGACCCGTACAACATCACCGTCACACCGGAGCGACTGGACAGACAGCTCGCCTGGCTGGCCGGCCGCGGCCTGCGCGGGGTGAGCGTGCGCGAGCTGCTCGCGGCGCGCGCCCGGGGCACGGAGCGCGGCCTGGTGGGGCTCACCTTCGACGACGGCTACACCGACTTCGTCACCACGGCCGTGCCGTTGCTGCGCCGCAGGGGCTTCACCGCCACCGTGTTCGTGCTGTCCGGGCTGCTCGGCGGCGAGAACAGCTGGGAGCGGACCGGCCCGCGCAAGCCGCTCCTCGACGTGGACGACGTCCAGCGCGCCGCTGCCGCGGGCATGGAGATCGCCTCGCACGGGCTGACCCACGTCGATCTGACCATGGCGTCCGACCAGGTACTGCACACCGAGGTCAACGACAGCCGGCACCGGCTCGCCGCCATCACCGGCGGCGACATCGAGGGCTTCTGCTACCCGTACGGCCACCTCGACCGGCGTGCCACCGACGCGGTGCGCCGGGCCGGCTACGGCTACGCCTGTGCCATCGCCCCCGGCCCGGCCGGCTCCGGCGACTTCGCGCTGCCCCGCATCCACATGGGGCAGGCGGACACCTCGGTGCGGCTGGAGCTGAAGCGACGCCTGGCCCGGGTCCACGGCCGTGCCCTGGAGGCCGTGTGAGGGCCCTGCACGTCATCACCGGCCTCGGCGTGGGCGGAGCGGAACAGCAGCTGCGTCTGCTGCTGCGGCATCTCCCCGCGCAGTGCGACGTGGTGGCACTGACCAACCCCGGCCCGGTCGCCGCGGGTCTGGCCGCCGACGGGGTCCGCGTCACCCACCTCGGGATGGAGGGCAACCGCGACCTCGGCGCGCTGCCCCGGCTCGCCCGGCTGATCCGCGCGGGGCGCTACGACCTGGTGCACACCCACCTGTACCGGGCCTGTCTCTACGGCCGGATCGCGGCGCGGCTCGCGGGCGTCGGGACCGTCGTGGCCACCGAGCACTCGATCGGCGACACCCGCCTGGAGGGCCGCCCGCTGACCGCCGGCGTCCGCGCGCTGTACCTGGCCGGCGAGCGCCTCGGCCACACCACCGTGGCCGTCTCGCCGACGGTGGCGGAACGGCTGCGGCACTGGGGCGTGCCCGGGCCGCGCATCCGGGTCATCCCGAACGGCATCGACGCGCCCCGGTTCCGCTACGACGAGGTGCGCCGCAAGGAGGCCCGGGCGTTCCACGGGCTGCCGCCGGACGCGTACGTCGTCGGCGGGGTGGGGCGCCTGACGCCGGGCAAGCGCTTCGACCTGCTGGTGCAGACACTGCCCCAACTGCCGGGAGATGTACGGCTGTTGCTGGTCGGCGGCGGCCCGGAGGAGGCGGCGCTGCTGCGTACCGCGCGGGCGCTGGGCGTCGTGGACCGGGTGGTGCTTGCGGGCGAGCGGCCGTATCTGCCCGGACCCGGCGACGAAGCGCCCGGACTGGTCGCCCTGCTGTCCGCGATGGACGTGCTCGCCTCGCCGTCGCCGCAGGAGTCGTTCGGCCTGGCCGTGGTGGAGGCCCTGGCCGCCGGGCTGCCCGTGCTGTACGCGAGCTGCCCCGCCGTCGAGGACCTGCCGCCCGACGCGGCACCCGGTGCCCGGCGCGTCCGGGGCGGCGCCGAGGCGTACGTGCGGGAACTGCTGCGGCTGCGGGCGGCGGGACCGGCCGAGCGGACCGTCCCGGACGTCGTCCACCGCTATGACATCGAGCGCACCGCACGCCAACTGATGGATCTGTACACGGACGCTCTGTCCGGCTCGAACCTGGAAGCGAGTTCCTCATGACTGACAACCCCGAAGAGGCTGCCCGGCCGTTCGACCGTACGCGCGCACGCGTGACGCGGCTGTCCTCGTGGTGGTGGCTGCCGGCCGCCGCACTGGTCGGCGCCGCGGCAGGTGGCGCGTACGGCCAGCTCAGGCCGCCGCAGTACACGGCCACGAGCTCCGTCGTCGCCGTGCCGAACGGCACCACCGAGGCCGACTGCACCGACGCGCTCGGCTTCGCGCAGGCGTACGGCCGCGTGGCCACCCAGCTCGCGGTGCTCTCGGACGCGCAGATGTGGGCGGGTGTGCCCGTCTCGACGCTGCGCGAGAACGTGGAGGTGGCGACCTCGCCGGACGCGCCGATGGTGGCGATCTCGGCGACCTCGTCGAAGCCCGGCCAGGCCGTCGACATCGCCAACGCGGTGTCCCGCGCGCTGATCACCGAGGCGGACCACACCAAGGCCCGCACCGGCATCCGCCTCGAGCGCCTCTCCCGTGCGCTGAAGCCCACCGATCCGTCCTCCGCCTCGCCGGCGCTGACCTCGCTCGTGGGCGCGAGCGCCGGTGGCCTGCTGGGCGGCCTCGTGCTGCTGGCCCGGCCGCGGCGGACGCCGGACGGGGACGACGACGACCGCAGCCGCGCATCCGTACCCGGTCCGGCCGGTGCCGCCGACGCGCGCGGGACCCTTGGGTGACCGGGCAGGGGCGCGCGCTGTCGGTGGAGGTCTGCACCGACGAGCGCGCCTTCGGAGAGCTGACCGAGGACTGGGAGCGACTGCGCGGGGCGTGCCCGTCAGCGACGGCGTTCCAGAGCCACGCCTGGCTGCACTCGTGGTGGCTGTCGTACGGCAGGCCCGGCCGGCTGCGGGTCGTTCTGGTGCGCCGGCACGGTGAACTGGTGGCGGCGGCCCCGCTGATGCGGGTGCACCACCCGCTGCCGGCGCTGGTGCCGATCGGCGGCACCATCACCGACTTCTGCGATGTGCTCATCGACGAGGAGGAGGCCGCGGCGGGCGCCGGGGCACTGGCCGACGCCCTGGCCGGCCTGGCACGCACCGCCCTGGTCGACTTCGGTGAGGTGCGGCCGGGCGGTGCGATGGAGCGGGTCTACCTGTGCTGGCGCGGGCCGCGGCGCCGGATGAACGACTCGGTGTGCCTGGACCTGCCCGCCGTCCCCATGACCGAGCTGATCGGGCGGCTGCCGACGGGGCGTGCGCGGCGGATCCGCAGCAAGGTGAACCAGTTCACCCGGCTCGGCATCGAATGGCGCGTCGCGCGCCACGACGAGACCGAGGCCGCGCTGCGCCGGCTCCTCGAACTGCACCGCAAGCAGTGGCAGGGCAGGCAGGTGACCTCGGAGCACCTGCGGCCGCGGTTCCTGGAGCACCTGGTCCGGGCTGCGGTCCCGATGGCCCGGACCGGTGCGGCCGTGGCGACGGAGTTTTTGCTCGAAGGCACCGTCGTGGCGGTCAATCTGACGCTGCTCTCGGGCCGTCTGACGGGCATGTACATGTACGGCTTCGACCCGGTGCTGCGGGAGCGCAGGGTGGACGTGGCGACGATGCTGCTGCACGCGTCCACCCAGGATCTGGAGTCGGGCGGGCAGGTCGCGCCCGGCTCCGCGCGGACCCTGAGCCTGCTGCGCGGGGAGGAGTCGTACAAGTACCGCTGGTGTCCCGAGACCGTCCTCAACCAGCGGTTCCTGCTGGCCCGGCGCCGCACCGCCCCGCTGCTGGCGGCGGCCGTGGCCGAGGCGGCGACGCGGCGCCGTGCCAAGCGGCTCCTGCGGCGCGACGCCGCGGCGGCGGAGGGGGCGCAGGGGGGTGGCGCCGCGGCCACGTGAGACTGCTCCAACGGGGTGCGGTCGAGCGGACGCTCAGTTGCCGTACAGCTCCTCGATCTCGGCCGCGTACGCCGTCGTCACGGCATGCCGCTTGACCTTCAGGGACGGGGTGAGCATGCCATTGTCCTCGTTGAACTCGCCCTCGATCAGGGCGAAGGTGCGGATCGACTCGGCGCGGGAGACGGCCTCGTTGGCGTAGTCGACGGCCCTTTGGACGTCGGCGCGCATCCGGGGGTCCTGGATCACCTCGGACATCGGGGTGTCGGCGGGCATCTTTCGTACGGCCAGCCAGTGGCTCACGGCGTCCGGGTCGAGGGTGACCAGGGCGCCGATGAAGGGGCGGTTGTCGCCGACCACCAGGCACTGGCCGATCGGTGCGCGGCTGCGCAGGCGGTCCTCCAGGACGGCCGGGGAGACGTTCTTGCCGCCGGAGGTGACGAGGATGTCCTTCTTGCGGCCGGTGATCGTGAGGTAGCCGTCCTCGTCGAGGGCGCCGAGGTCGCCGGTGGCGAACCAGTCGTCCTGGAGGACGGCGTCGGTGGCGGCCGGGTCGTTCCAGTACGAGCCGAAGACGATGCCGCCCTTGATGAGCACCTCGCCGTCGTCGGCTATGCGCACGGCGGTGCCGGGGACGGGTTGGCCGACCGTGCCGGGGCGGGGGCGCAGGGGCGGGACGATGGTGGCGGCGGCGGTCGTCTCCGTCAGGCCGTAGCCCTCGTAGACGAGGATGCCGGCGGCGTAGAAGAACAGGTTGAGGTTGCGGTCGAGGGGGGAGCCGCCGCTGATGGCGTAGCGCATGCGGCCGCCGAGTTCCTTGCGGACCCGGCGGTAGACCAGGAGGTCGTACAGCGCCCAGGCGGCGTAGAGGCCGAGGCCGGGACCCTTGCCCGTGCCGAGGAACTTGTGCAGGTAGGCCTCGCCGAAGCGGACGGCTGTGCGGTCGGCTCGGTCGAACGAGGCGGCGCGGCCCATCTTCTCGGCCGTCGCGCGGCCGGTGTCGTGGATCTTCTCGAAGAGGTACGGCACACCGACGAGGAACGTGGGGCGGAACTCCCTGAGCGCCGGGCGGAGTTCGTCGGGCCTGATGCTCGGGCAGTGGCCGATCTCGATGCGGGCCATCAGGCAGGCGATCTGGAGGGAGCGGCCGAGGATGTGGGCGAGGGGGAGGAAGAGGAGCGTCGAGGCGGTCTGCCGGGTGACCTCCTTGAAGATGGGGTGCAGCAGCTCGACCGTGTTGGCCGCCTCTGCGTGCAGGTTGGCGTGGGTGAGGACGCAGCCCTTCGGTTTGCCTGTGGTGCCGGACGTGTAGCAGACGGTGGCGATGGTGTCCGGGGTCAGGGCCGTACGGCGCTTGGTGACCTCCTCGTCGGGGACGCCGCGGCCGAGCGTGATGAGGTCGGCGAGGCCGTCCGCGTCCAACTGCCAGGTGTGCGGGGGGTGGGGGTGGGCGGCGGTGCCTGTGGTCACCGTGGTGGTGTTCTCGGCGGTCTCCGTGACGATGTGGCGGGCGCCGGAGTCGCGGACGATCCACTCCACCTGGTCGGCGGAGGAGGTGGCGTAGATGGGGACGGTCTGCGCGCCGGCGGCCCAGATGGCGAAGTCCAGGACGGTCCACTCGTAGCGGGTGCGGGACATCACGGCTACGCGGTCGGCTTGTTCCACGCCCGCGGCTATCAGGCCCTTGGCGACGGCGGTGACTTCGCGGGCGAAGGCGGTGGCGGTTATGGGGTGCCAGGTGCCGTCGGGCTGGGGGCGGCGGAGGACTGTCGCGTCGGGGTCCTCGGTTGCGTTGGTGAAAGGGACGTCGGCGATGCTGCCGGATCGTGCCCGCGGCGCGAGGGGCGGCGTGCTCGCCTCGCGGACCACGCCGTCGGCGTCCTTGACGACCTGGACCCTGGTGCGGTCCATCAGATCGCTGCGACGCCGCTTCGCTCGCTTCAGGTCCTTGCGTACGCCCATGTCGGCTCCCGGTGCCAGGTGGACTTACTGGGGGGTCAACTTACTCGTGCGTAACGGAAGGTCAAGCCTCCGGCGGTGGGGGGTGGGGTGCCTGCGGCGGCCTGTGCGGGGGTGGGTGGGGGTGCGCGTAGCGCCTGCGGTGCGGTGGGTGGGTCGGGGCCGTGCCGGGGGGTGCGCCACCAACACGGCCGCTCCGCCGGTCACTTTTCAGCGCCGGCCAGGATCATTCAGCCCGTCCGGCGTTTGAGGACGAGGCCCGTTCAGGGCCGAAAGCGGGGGTCTGGGGGCGGCAGCCCCCCGGTACGGGACGGGTAGGGGCGGCGGGGGCGAAGGAAACTGGGCCGGGTCAGTCGGTGGGGGTCAGGTTGGTGGCCTGGTGGATGGCTGTTGCGAGGTGACGGACGGCCGTGTCCTCCGTTGTCGTGGCCAACTCGTCCGCTCGGTCGGCCAGTTCGCGCAGACGGGTGGCGCCGGGCAAAGAGGGTCGGCGGTCGTCGCCGAGGCGGAGGGCGTCGGCGAAGTACGCCGCCGTGGCCGTGACCTGGAAGCGGGGGCTCGCGTTCCAGACCGAGTCCTGGAGGGAGCCCGTCTCCAGTTGGCCGGACTCCTCGCGCGGAGCCCGGGACTTGGGGTCGAGCCAGCGGACGCTCGCCGTGGCGAGGTGCCCTTCCGTGCCGGGCTTGGTCCGGACGGCGTAGAGGGCGGTCACGGTGTGGCCGGGGCCGATCTCGCCGCCGTCGACGCTGTCGTCGCGGAAGTCCTCGTCGGCGACCTGCCGGTTGTCGTAGCCGACGAGCCGGAACTCCCGCACCGTCTCTGGGTCGAAGGCGACCTGGGCCTTGGCGTCGCGGGCGGTGAGGTCGATGTTCTGCGGGAGTTGGCGGCTGAAGACCTCGTGGGCGTCGTCCTCGTCCGAGACGTACACCGTGTGGCCGTCGCCCTTGTCGGCGAGGCGTTCCATCAGGGCGTCCCCGTAGTCGCTGCCGACACCGACGCCGAAGAGGGTGATGCCGTGCTCGCGGCGCTCGGTGGAGATGCGTTCGAGGATGGTGTCCGCGTCGGTGTCGCCCGTGTTGGCCAGGGCGTCGGAGACGAGGACCACGCGGTTGGTGGCTCCCTTGCGGAGGCCTTCGACGGCCGTCTCGTAGCCCGTCTCCATGCCCGCGCCGAGGTTGGTGGAGTCGGTGGGTTCCAGGGTGTCGATGGCGTCGTGGATCTCGGCGCGGTTGTCGTTCACGCGGGTCATCGGCAGGACCGTCTCGGCCTCGTCGCTGAAGGTGACGATGGCGACCGAGTCGTCGTCGCGCAGCCGGTTCGTCATGACGCCGAGGGAGTCCTTGGCGAGGTCCAGGCGGCCCGGTTCGGCCATGGAGCCGGAGATGTCGATGACGAACGTGAGGGCGGCGGGCGGGCGTTCGCCGGGGTCGGAGGCGGGGCGGGTGGCCAGGCCCACGCGGACCAGGGACCAGTCCTCGCGGTCGGTGCGGGCGCCGTCGACGGTGACCGAGAAGCCGTTGCCGTCGGGGCGGTCGTAGTCCTGGCGGAAGCTGTTGACGAACTCCTCGGGGCGGACCGTCGACGGGTTGGGCAGCCGGCCCTCGGCGAGGGTGCGACGGGCGTAGCCGTAGGAGGCGGTGTCGACGTCGAGGGCGAAGGTGGAGAGGAGGTCGGGCTCGGGCGCGAAGTCGCGGGAGGAGTCGTCCTGGTCGTCGTCGGGCCGGTCGTCCCCGTTGTAATCGGGGGCGGGGAAGGCGTCTCGGCTGTTGCCGCCTCCCTTGCTGGAGTCGTCCGCCGAGTAGCCCCCGCCGTCGCTGCTGCCGCTCCCACCGCATCCGGTGAGCAGCAGGGCGCCCGCCGTGGTGAGCGCCAGCAGGGTGACGTTCAGCCTTCGTGTTCGGTACCGCTTCATCGTCCGTGCCCCCTTGGTCCGTTGACGTCGACTTCTGTGACTGTGACGGGCCAGGGGGCCGGAACGTGCGCTACGGAGCGTTGCGGATGAGTCTCGAAGAGGGCACGGGGACGGCCCGTCGAGACCGGTGGGTGATCTTCCGGTGACCTACGACACCACGTCCTTGCGGGCGAAACCGCGGAAGGCCAGGGCGAACAGGATGAGGGCGTACGTTACGGAAATCGCGGTGCCCTGGATCATGCCGGACCACTCGGGGCGGGGCTGCACGGCGTCCGCCCACGCGAACTGCCAGTGCGCGGGCAGGAAGTGGCGCCAGTCGCCGAGGGCGGTCACGGCGTCGAGGACGTTGCCGACGATGGTCAGGCCGACCGCGCCGCCGACCGCGCCGAGCGGGGCGTCCGTCTTGGTCGACAGCCAGAACGCCAGGCCCGCCGTCACCAGTTGGGACACGAAGATGTACGCCACGACCACCAGCAGGCGCTGCGCCGCCGTGGCCGTGTCCAGTGAGCCGCCGGTCGGGATCTGCAAGGGGCCCCAGCCGTACGCCGCCGTGCCGACGGCCAGTGCGACCAGCGGCAGCAGCACCATCGCGGCCAGGCTCAGGCCGAGGGCGACCACGAGCTTGGACCACAGGAGGCGGGCCCGGGGCACGGGGGCCGCGAGCAGATAGCGCAGGGAGGACCAGCTGGCCTCGGAGGCGACCGTGTCCCCGCAGAACAGCGCGACGGGGATGACCAGCAGGAAGCCCGCGGAGACGAACAGGTTCACGGCGGCGAAGTTGGCGCCGGACGCCGTGGCCGTGTCCATCAGGGTGATGCGGTTGCCGCCGCCGTCCGGTTCGCCGCCGATCGCGAACGCGGCCACCAGCACGAACGGCAGCACGGCCAGGATGCCGAACATCACCTGCGTGCGGCGCCGCTTGAGCTGGCGGACCAGTTCGACCCTCAGGGGCAGCGTACGGCCCGCCCGGTAACCGGAGGCGACCTCGGTGCGCTCGGTGAGCGTGCTCATGCGGAGCCTCCGATCAGGGTGAGGAAGGCGTCTTCCAGGCGGCGGTGCGGGCCCACCGACTGGACTGGCACTTCAAGGCGGACCAGTTCGGTGACCAGGCGCTGTGCGCTGCCGTCGGCGTCGAGCCGGACCAGGATCCCGTCGTCGGTGCGCACGGCCGAGGCGACGCCCGGGAGGGCGGCGACCTTCTCGACGACCGGCTCCTCGACGGCCGTGGCCGTGCCGACGAGGAGCGTGTCGCCGGAGCCGATGATCTCGGCGACCGGGCCCGCCTGCACGAGACGGCCGCGGTCCATCACCACGAGGTGGGTGCAGGACTGCTCGACCTCCGCCAGCAGGTGGCTGGAGACGATCACTGTGCGGCCCGCCGCCGCGTAGCGGATCATCACCTGGCGCATCTCGCGGATCTGGGGCGGGTCAAGGCCGTTGGTCGGTTCGTCGAGGATGAGGAGGTCCGGGAGGCCGAGCATGGCCTGGGCGATGGCCAGGCGCTGCCGCATGCCCTGGGAGTACGTGCGCACCGCGCGGGCGAGTGCGTCGCCGAGGCCGGCGATCTCCAGGGCCTCGTCGAGGTGGGCGTCCTGCGGCGGGCGGCCGGTGGCCTGCCAGTACAGCTCCAGGTTCTCCCGGCCCGAAAGGTGCGGAAGGAAGCCGGCGCCCTCGACGAAGGCGCCGACCCTGGACAGCACGGGTGCGCCGGGGCGGATGGCATGGCCGAAGACACGGATCTCGCCGGCGTCCGGCTTGATCAGGCCCATCAGCATGCGCAGCGTCGTCGTCTTGCCCGCGCCGTTCGGGCCGAGGAGGCCGAGGACCTGGCCCTTCTCGACGCGGAAGGACAGGTCCCGTACCGCGAAACGGTCCTGTGAGCCCGCGTACCGTTTGCTCAAGTCGGTGATCTGGAGCGGCACTTCGGCCAGCTCCGGGTCGGGTGCGGGGGTGGCGGTGCGGCGGCGGGCCGTCAGCAGCAGGGCCAGGGCGACGACCACGCCGGTCAGCGGCAGCCACCAGACCCAGGCCGGCAGCGGGGCCTCAGCGGTGCTCACGCCGGGCGCGGTCGGGACCGACAGGTCGCCCTTCAGGGAGACCGTGTACGTCGCCGGGGAGGCCGGGGAGGCGTAGCCGAGGTCCGTGGAGGACAGGACCAGGCGCAGGCTGTGGCCCTTCTCGATGTCGTGGTCGATGGCGGGGAGCGTGACCGTCACGTCCTTGCCGGACTTGGCGCCCTCGACGCGCAGGGGCGTGACCAGCTGTGACGCCAGCACCTGCTGGGTGCCGTCGGGGCCGACGTCGTAGACCTTGCCGAACAGCACCGCGTCCTCGCTGGTCGACCTGACGTGGACGGTCGCCCTCGGGGAGCCGGTGATGTGCAGGTTGTCGTCGACCGGCGCCGACTCGAACGCGGCGAACTGGCCCGGGAAGTCCAGTGACACCCCGACGCCGAGCGAGGACAGCTGGGCGAGGCCGCCGGAACCGCCGAGGCCGGGGAGGGCGGAGACGGCGGGCGGGTTGGCGCCGGCCGGGTTGGCGAAGCTCTGCTCGCGGCCGGTGAGGGCGATGGACTTCCGCCCGCTCTCCAGGCCGGGGTAGGTGTCCGCGCTCGCGCCCCGCAGCATGGCCTGGCCGTCGGTGGAGTCGACGCCTCCGGTGCGGGTGACGCGGAAGGCCGGGCCGGTGTCGGCGCTCTTGTCGTCCTTGAGGTAGCGGTCGAACCAGGACTGCACGCGCCCCTGGATACGGCTCGTCTCCATGTCGCCGCCGTCATGGCCGCCGGAGATCCAGTCGACGTCGACGGGGGCGCCGTTGGCGCGGATCGCCTTCGCCGCCCGGTCGGCCTGGCCGAGCGTGAAGAGGGAGTCGGACTGGCCCTGCATGAGCAGGGTCGGCACGTCGATGCGGTCGCCGACCGCGGACGGCGAGCGCTCCTCCAGCATGGTGCGGGCCGGTGCGTCCGGGGTGCCGGACTCGGCGACCCGTTCGTACATCTCGCAGATCTGCGTCTCGAACTTGTCGCAGCCGCCGGCGGTGTTGACGAAGATGCCCGCCCAGAGCTTCTTGAAGACGCCGTTCGGGAACAGGGCGTCCGCGAGGTCCCAGTACGTGATCGCCGGGGCGATGGCGTCCACCCGGTCGTCGTGGCCGGCGGCCAGCAGTGAGATGGCGCCGCCGTAGGAGCCGCCCGCCATGCCCACGCGCGGGTCGCCGGCCTTGTCGAGTTCGACCTGGGGCTGCTTCGCCAGCCAGTCGAGCAGTCGGGAGACGTCGGCGACCTCGCCCTTCGGGTCGTTCAGGCCGACCTTGCCGGTCGACTTCCCGAAGCCGCGGGCCGACCACGTCAGGACCGCGTACCCGTCCCGGGCCAGGTCCTCGGCCTGCTGCCGTACGTCGTCCTTGCTGCCGCCGAAGCCGTGCGCGAGGAGGACGGCGGGGCGGCGTCCGCCGGATCCCGACGTGAAGTACGAGGTGTCCACGCGCACCCCGCCGCCCATGTCCATGACCCGGTCGGTGCTGCGCACCGGCGGCACGTCGTCGTCGGCGACGGCCGTCCATGTACCGGCGCCGGCGAGGACGACGACGGAGGCCGCGACGGCGATCCACCGTCGCGGCCTCCGCACGCGCCCACGCAGTCCGGGCAGTCGAAGATCCATGCTTCAACGGTACGGGGTGAACCTGTCGGCAAGTTATCGACCGAGGGCTGAATCGCGGGACCTTCCCTGGGGGTACGGCGGGGATTTTGTCTACCGCGTTCGTGGTACGACGGCGCCTTCCCCGCGCCCCTTCAGGTCTGTTGGTCTTCCGGAATCGTCACGAGCCACCGTGTCTGCCTGCGGGGGCGCAGGTACAGCGCCCAGTACAGGGTGGCGACCGCCGTGATGCCGCCCGTCCAGAGCAGGTGGCTCGTCTCCTGCTGGCTGAGGATGTACACGAGAACCACGATCAACAGCACCGGCATCACCGGCCACAGCGGCATCCGCCATGCCGGTGTGTGCTTGTGCGGGTTGCGGCGGGCCGCCAGCGCGGCGACCGCGACGAGCAGGTACATGCCGGTCACGGAGACGCCCGTGACGCCGTACAGGGTGTCGAGGTTGACGAAGCACAGTGCGGCGCCGGGCACGCCGACGGCGAGGGTGGCGACCCACGGGGAGCCGAAGCGGCCGAGCCTGGCGAGGACGTTGTTGACCGGCTCGGGCCAGGCCTTGTCGCGGGCCGAGGCGAACAGCACGCGGGAGTTCTGGATGACCATGACGATGCCCGCGTTGATGATGGCGAGGGCTACGCAGAGGCTGACGAAGGTGCCGACCGCGGAGTTGGACCAGGCGGTGACCATCGTGCCGATGTCGCCGCCGGTCAGTTCTCCGATGTCCGAGGCGCCCAGGGTGATGGCGGCGACCGGGACCAGGATGATCACGGCGGAGATCGCGAGGGTGGCCAGCACCGTGCGGGCGACGTTGCGGCGCGGGTTCTCCAGCTCCTCGGAGAGGTAGACGGCGGTCGAGAAGCCCTGGGTGACGAAGAGGGCGATCGCGAGCCCGGAGACGACCAGCAGGCCCGTCACGGTGTCCGTACGGCCGTCCGCGCCTGCCACCTCCATCGAGACCAGGCTCGCGGGGCCGCGCTCGGCGTGGGCGAAGCCCAGCACTGCCACCACGGCCGCGGCGATGACCTCCAGGACCAGGAAGACGCCGGTGATCCAGGCGTTGGCGCGCAGGTCGAGCAGGCCGGCGAGGGTGGCGAGGAGCATGACGCCGGCCCCGGCCATCGACGGGTCGAGGTCGACGATCGGGGCGAGGTAGTCGGCCGTGCCCATCGCGATCACCGGCGGGACGACCATGACGACCAGCAGCGACAGCACGAACACCAGCCAGCCCGCGAGCCGTCCGGCCAGCGTGGACACGATGGCGTACTCGCCGCCCGCGCTGGGGATGAGGGTGCCCAGCTCCGAGTAGCAGAACGCCACGGCGATGCAGAGCAGCGAACCGATGGCGATCGTCAGGGCGGTGGCGGTGCCGAGCGAGCCGAACAGGTCGGGGACAACCACGAAGAGGGTGGACGCCGGGGTCACGCAGGAGAGCGTGAGGAGCGTGCCGCCGACGACGCCGATGGAGCGCTTGAGCTTCTTGGGGCTGTCGGACGCCTCGACGACGGCGCCCTCGACAGGGGTGAGGGTGTCGGTCACGAGGGGGATGCAACATCGACGGAAACCATCACGTCAATGGGTGTTCACCTACGGAATCCGCAGCCATGCGCCACCATTTCACGCGTTAACGTTGCGTCAAGGCCGCCCGCAGCGCGACTTCCGGGCGTGCGGGAACCGCAGCGCGGGCCCGCAAAAAAATGGGGCCGTCCGCGATGCGGACGGCCCCGACGCCAGGCGTCAGTGGTTGCGCTCGGCGTCAGTGGTTGCGCGGGAACCCGAGGTCGACGCCTGAGGGGGCGTCGGCCGGGTCGGGCCAGCGGGTGGTGGTGACCTTGCCGCGGGTGTAGAAGTGCGTGCCGTCGTTGCCGTAGATGTGGTGGTCGCCGAAGAGCGAGTCCTTCCAGCCGCCGAAGCTGTGGTAGCCGACGGGGACCGGGATCGGGACGTTCACGCCGACCATGCCGGCCTCGATCTCCAGCTGGAAGCGGCGGGCGGCGCCGCCGTCCCGGGTGAAGATCGCGGTGCCGTTGCCGAAGGGCGAGGCGTTGATCAGCGCCACGCCGTCCTCGTACGTCTCGGCGCGCAGCACGCACAGGACGGGGCCGAAGATCTCGTCCTGGTACGCCTTCGCGCTGGTCGGCACCTTGTCGAGCAGGGAGATGCCGATCCAGTGGCCGTCCTCAAAGCCGTCGACCGTGTAGCCGGTGCCGTCGAGCACGACCTCGCAGCCCTCGGCCGCCGCGCCCTCGACGTAGGACGCCACCTTGTCGCGGTGCACGGCCGTGATCAGCGGGCCCATCTCGGACGTCGGGTCGTTGCCGGGGCCGATCTTGATCTTCTCGGCGCGCTCGCGGATCTTCTCCACCAGCTCGTCACCGATGGAGCCGACGGCGACGACGGCGGAGATGGCCATGCAGCGCTCGCCCGCGGAGCCGTAGGCGGCGGAGACGGCGGCGTCGGCGGCCGCGTCGAGGTCGGCGTCCGGGAGGACCAGCATGTGGTTCTTGGCGCCGCCGAGAGCCTGGACGCGCTTGTGGTTGGCGGAGGCGGTGGTGTGGATGTAGCGGGCGATCGGGGTCGAGCCGACGAAGGAGACGGCCTTGACGTCCGGGTGCTCCAGGAGGCGGTCGACGGCCACCTTGTCACCGTGCACGACGTTGAAGACGCCGTCCGGGAGACCGGCCTCCGCCAGCAGCTCGGCGATCTTGATCGACGCCGACGGGTCCTTCTCGGACGGCTTCAGCACGAAGGTGTTGCCGCACGCGATGGCCATCGGGAACATCCACATCGGGACCATCGCCGGGAAGTTGAACGGCGTGATGCCCGCGACGACACCCAGCGGCTGCCGGATCGAGGAGACGTCCACGCGGCTCGCGACCTGCGTCGACAGCTCACCCTTCAGCTGCACGTTGATGCCGCACGCGAGGTCGACGATCTCCAGGCCGCGCGCCACCTCACCGAGGGCGTCGGAGTGCACCTTGCCGTGCTCGGCGGTGATCAGCTCGGCGATCGCGTCCCGGTTGGCGTCCAGCAGCGCCCGGAACCTGAACAGGATCGAGGTGCGCTGGGCCAGCGACGACTGGCCCCAGGTCAGGTAGGCCTCCTTGGCGGCGGCGACCGCGGCGTCCACCTCGTCGACCGAGGCGAACGCGACCTTCGTGGTGACCGCGCCGGTCGCCGGGTCGGTGACCGGCCCGAACGTGCCCGACGCGCCTTCGGCGGTCTTGCCGCCGATCCAGTGGTTGACGATCTTCGTCATGCCCAGTAACTCCTTCACAGATGGCGGCGTCGGGTCGAGACGTGCCGTTCGTACAGCTCCCGTGCCTTGACCGCCGACGGTCGGGTCGCGGTCTCGGCCACAGGAACATCCCACCAGGCATGCGCCGGCGGCGGGCCCGACACAGTGTCTGCCGTTTCGGTCTCGACGTAGACACATGTGGGTGTGTCCGCCGCGCGCGCCTCGGAGAGCGCCGCGCGCAGGTCACGTACGGTCTTCGCGCGCAGCACCCGCATGCCCAGGCCGGCCACGTTGGCGGCCAGGTCGACGGGGAGCGGGGCACCCGTGAAGGTGCCGTCGGCCGCGCGATGGCGGTACGCGGTGCCGAAGCGCTCGGCGCCGGTCTCCTCCGACAGGCCTCCGATGGACGCGTACCCGTGGTTCTGCACCAGCAACACCTTGATCGCGACGCCCTCCTGCACGGCGGTCACGATCTCCGTCGGCATCATCAGATAGGTGCCGTCGCCGACCAGCGCCCAGACATTGCGCTCGGGCGCGGCCATCTTCACGCCGATCGAGGCCGGGATCTCGTAGCCCATGCAGGAGTAGCCGTACTCCACGTGGTACTGGTCCCGGGAGCGGGCCCGCCACAGTTTGTGCAGGTCACCGGGGAGGGAGCCGGCCGCGTTGATGATCACGTCCGACTCGTCGACGATCGCGTCCAGCGCGCCGAGGACCTGTGGCTGCGTCGGCCGTACGTCCGGCTCGTCGGCCTCGTAGCAGGCGTCGACGCGCTGCTCCCAGCGCTCCTTGTCCTCGGTGTACTCGGTGACGTAGGAGCCGGCGACCCGGTGGTCGTGCATCTCCAGCCTCTCGGTCAGCTCCTCCAGGCCGGTGCGGGCGTCCGCGATGAGCGGCATGCCGGCGAGTTTGTGGCCGTCGTAGGGCGCGATGTTGAGGTTGAGGAAGCGCACGCCCTCGCCGGTGAAGAGGGTGCCGGAAGCGGTGGTGAAGTCGGTGTAGCGGGTGCCGACGCCGATCACCAGGTCCGCGGTGCGGGCGAGTTCGTCAGCGGTGGCGGTGCCGGTGTGGCCCACTCCCCCGACGTCCTGAGGGTGGTCGTGGCGCAGGGAGCCCTTGCCGGCCTGCGTGGAGGCGACCGGGATGCGGGAGACCTCGGCGAACTCGGCGAGGGCCTCCTCCGCGCGGCTGTGGTGGACGCCGCCGCCGGCGATGACGAGCGGACGCCGGGCGTCGCGGATCATGCGTACGGCCTCGGCGAGTTCGGTGGGGTCGGCGCCCGGACGCCGTACGGCCCAGACGCGCTCGGCGAAGAACTCGTCCGGCCAGTCGTACGCCTCGGCCTGGACGTCCTGCGGCAGTGCGAGGGTGACCGCGCCCGTCTCGACGGGGTCCGTGAGCACCCGCATGGCATGGAGGGCCGACGGGATCAGGGCCTCGGGCCGGGTGATCCGGTCGAAGTACTTCGACACCGGGCGCAGACAGTCGTTCACCGATATATCGCCCGCGTACGGCACTTCGAGCTGCTGGAGGACCGGGTCGGCGGGGCGGGTGGCGAAGACGTCGCCGGGGAGGAGCAGCACCGGGAGGTGGTTGATGGTCGCGAGGGCGGCGCCGGTGACGAGGTTGGTCGCGCCGGGGCCGATGGACGTGGTCACGGCGTGCGTGGAGAGGCGGTTCGACTGGCGGGCGTAGCCGACCGCCGCGTGCACCATCGCCTGTTCGTTGCGGCCCTGGTGGTACGGCATGACCTCGCCGTACTCGACGAGCGCCTGGCCGATCCCGGCGACGTTGCCGTGACCGAAGATGCCCCAGGTGGCGCCGATCAGCCGCTGTCGTACGCCGTCACGCTCGGTGTACTGGGCGGACAGGAAGCGGACGAGCGCCTGTGCGACCGTGAGCCTCGTCGTTGAGGTCATCGGTAACCCCCTGTGCCTTCTGCGTGGTCCGGATGGAACCAGATCCGCCACTCCTGTACGGCTCCGCCGCTCCCTATGACTCGACGGCCCGCACCGCACCTCAGGTGATCAACGCTGTTGCGAAACCGTCTCCTTCGGCCCTCAGGCCGAGTTCGCGCCTTACGGCCTCGGCGCTGGACGCACACGGCACGCCACAGCCGGTGGCGACCGCGCTGCAGGCGCGAAGCTCTGCCATGGGGCGGGTGACGTAGTACATGTCGTGGCCGCAAAGGCTCTTCGACAAAGACCTCCGGCGCGGGGCCGTAGCGGGCGGGGAGTCTTCGCTCGCACTTCGCTCCTGCCAAAGCAAAGCGGCCACCCGCGCCGGAGGCGATCTGTGCCCGGGCGTCACGGGGCACGTAGGCGAAGTCGGTGACTCCACTGAATACGCTGTCCCGGCCCAGGAGTTGGTACTTCTCGTTCTCGATGTCCACGGTGCATCCACCGTTCAGCGGAAGCACGATCCATTCACTGTCCCCGGGGGTGAACATGTGCGTGCCACCGGGCTCCCACTCCACGATCCGCAGGCTGCTGTGGGTCCCGTTGCCCGTCCCGGCATGCGGCCCGCTGTTCGTCCCGTTGTGCGGCTCGTGGTTCGTCATAACGCCCTCACAGCAGCCCGACGGCGGTGTCGACGGCGCCGGCCACGTCCCCGTCCGCCGGGTAGAGCAGCGAGCGTCCGACCACCAGGCCCCGCACGGTGGGCAGTTGGAGTGCACCGCGCCACTTCTCGTATGCCCCGGCTTGCTCCTCGACGGAGCCGCCGACCTCACCGCCGAGCAGAACCGCCGGCAGCGTGGAGGTCCGCATGACCTCGGCCATGTCGTCGGGGTTCTCGGTGACCGGGAGCTTCAGCCAGGTGTACGCGGAGGTGCCGCCGAGACCGGAGGCGATCGCGATGGACTTGGTGACGGCCTCGGCGGACAGGTCGTTGGCGACCTTGCCCTCGGGGGTGCGGTGGCTGATGAACGGCTCGACGAAGACCGGGAGTTGACGCGCCGCCATCTCGTCGACGGCGCGGGCGGTGGACTCCAGGGTCGCGAGGGAGCCCGGGTCGTCGTAGTCGATCCGCAGGAGCAGCTTGCCGGCGTCGAAGCCGAGGCGCTGGATGTCCTCGGGGCGGTGGCCGGTGAAGCGGTCGTCGAGTTCGAAGCTCGCGCCCTGGAGGCCGCCGCGGTTCATGGATCCCATGACGACCTTGCCGCCGAGGGCGCCGAGCAGCAGCAGGTCGTCGAGGATGTCGGCGGTCGCGAGGACGCCGTCGACGCCGGGGCGACGGAGTGCGAGGCAGAGGCGTTCCAGCAGGTCGGCGCGGTTGGCCATGGCGAGTTTGCGGTCGCCGACACCGAGGGCGCCGCGGGCCGGGTGGTCGGCGGCGACGATCATCAGCCGGCCGGAGTCGCCGAGGAGCGGGCGACGGGCGCGACGGGCGGCCGCCTCCGCGATCGCCTCGGGGCGCTGGGTGCGCAGACGGACGAGTTCCCCGATGTCGACGCTCACTTGACGGCCCCCGCGGCGATCGCGGCCGCGATCTCGTCCGGCGTCGGCATCGCGGAGGAACACTCCAGGCGGGAGGCGACGATGGCACCGGCCGCGTTGGCGTGCCGCATGATCTTCTCCAGGTCCCAGCCTTCGAGCAGGCCGTGGCAGAGGGAACCGCCGAAGGCGTCACCGGCGCCGAGGCCATTGAGCACGTTCACGGGCAGCGGCGGCACCTCGGCCTGGTCGCCCTTGCTGTTGACGGCGAGGACGCCCTTGGGGCCCTGCTTGACGACCGCGACCTCGACACCGGTGTCCAGCAGCGCCCGGGCCGCGGCATGCGGTTCGCGCACGCCGGTCGCGACCTCCACCTCGTCGAGATTGCCGACGGCGACGGTCGTGTGCTTCAGGGCCTCGGCGTAGAAGGGGCGGGCCGCGTCGGGGCCACTCCCGGCTGTGTCCTTCCAAAACATGGGGCGCCAGTCGAGGTCGAAGACCGTCGTACCGGACTTGGCGCGATGGGCGAGCGCCGCCAGCGTCGCCGTGCGGCTGGGCTCCTCGCTCAGGCCGGTGCCGGTGACCCAGAAGATGCGGGCGTCACGGATGGCGTCGAGGTCCAGCTCGTGGGCGTCGATCTCCAGGTCCGGGGCCTTGGGCTGCCGGTAGAAGTACAGCGGGAAGTCGTCCGGCGGGAAGATCTCGCAGAAGGTGACCGGGGTCGGCAGGCCGGGGACCGGGGTGACCCAGCGGTCGTCGACGCCGAAGCCCTGCAGGGCCTCGTGGAGGTAGGTGCCGAAGGGGTCGTCGCCGGTGCGGGTGATCACCGCGGTACGGCGTCCCAGGCGGGCCGCGGCGACCGCGACATTGCTCGCCGAGCCGCCGAGGAACTTGCCGAAGGACGTGACCTGCGGCAGCGGGACGCCGGTCTGCAGGGGGTAGAGGTCCACTCCGATCCGCCCCATGGTGATCAAGTCGTACGCCATCGGCTTCCCTCGGTCTCCCTTTTGCAGCGGCGCTTCCGTCAGCGTTGCGCTTCGGCTCTCTTCGGCTTTCTAGCCTGACCGGGGAGGGCTGTCAATATTTTGTCCGGACATTCGAACGAGCCCCTCCGGGGAGAAGGGGGACGCCCAGACGTCTGCCGGGTTCTGCGGCAGCAGGCGTTGGCTGTCAATGTGCCGCGCCCTGTACGACTCTGGTGCCTTTGCAGCACTCGTGTCACAAAGGCACCTTCCCTGTCACACATGTCGCATGTACGCAGGTCTTGCGTCACACCCGGTGCACAGGCACTGTCCCCTTCTCACGGTGCGTCGTTGACGGGGCACAGGCTTTGTGATCGCCAGCGCAGCGCACGGTCCCCCCGACGACCGCCCCCGGTCGCCGCCGCGGCGCGCGCAGGGAGGTGCAACCGATGACCGACCGAAGGCTCTGGTCCTACAAGGAGATCGCGGCTCACATCAAGGTGCAGCCGGACACCGTACGGTCCTACCGCAAGCACGGTTTGCTGCCGCCGCCCGACCATGTGGAGAGCGGTAAGCCCTTCTGGTACGCCGACACCGTCCGGGCGTGGGTCGCGTCCCGCCCGGGCAACCGCGGGCGCAGATCGGATTGACCTCCCGGGAAGTCGTCCTCCCGGAAAAAATCGACTGTGCCCCCATCGCCCTGTGGGGCACAGTCGCCCCATGAGTTTCTCCGTCAAACCCACCCTGACCGGCGACAGGACCGTGCTCCGCCCGTTCACCGAGGCCGACGCCGAGGGGATGTGGGAGATCATCGGCGACCCGGAGGTCCAGAGCTTCACCGGGGATTCGCCCGACGAGCTCACCCCGCAGCGGCTGCGCTCCTGGTACGGCACCCGCTCCGACCAGCCCGACCGCCTCGACCTCGCCGTCACCGACCGCGCCACCGGCGAACTCGTCGGTGAGGTCGTGCTGTACGAGTGGGATCCCGACGCCCGCAGCTGCACCTTCCGCACCCTGATCGGACCGCGCGGCCGGGGCCGGGGCCTGGGCACCGAGGCCACCCGGCTCATCGTCGGTCATGGCTTCGAGCAACTGGGGCTGCACCGGATCCAGTTGGAGGCGTATGCCTACAACCTCCGTGCCCTGCACGTCTACGAGAAGGTCGGATTCGTGGTCGAGGGGATCAGGCGGGAGATCGAACTACGGGACGGCGCATGGGTCGACGAGGTGCTGATGGCTCTCCTCGACCACCAGTGGGCCGCGCTCAACTCCGCGGATCTCAACGCCGACCATCCCAGCTCCACCGGTCCCAGCTCCACCCATCCCGACTCCAGGGATCTCAGCTCCACGGCTCGATGACCGTCACCCCCGCCCCCGGCGCCGTCCCGAGCGCCGCCAGTGCCGACGGCGCCGCGTCCAGCGTGATCGTCGACGTCACCAGCAGATCGGGCCGCAACGCGCCCGACCGCACCAGCTCCAGCATCGGCGGGTAGGTGTGCGCGGCCATGCCGTGGCTGCCCAGCAGTTCGAGTTCGAGGGCGATCGCGCGGGCCATGGGGACGGGGGTCGTGCCGGACTCCGAGGGGAGCAGGCCGACCTGGATGTGCCGGCCCCTGCCGCGCAGGCTGTTGACGGAGGCGGCACAGGTGGTGGGTGAGCCGAGGGCGTCCAGGGAGAGGTGGGCGCCGCCACCGGTCAGGGCGTGGATCGCCGCCGCCGTGTCCGGTGTGCCCAAGGCGTCCACGCACTGGGCCGCACCGAACTTCCGCGCCAGGTCCAGGGCCTGCGGTGAGACGTCCACCGCGACGACCCTCGCACCCGACGCCGCCGCGATCATCACCGCCGACAGGCCGACCCCGCCGCAGCCGTGCACGGCGACCCACTCCCCCGCCGCCACCCTGCCCTGCTGCACGACCGCCCGGAACGCCGTGGCGAACCGGCAGCCCAGCGAGGCCGCCGTCGCGAACGACATCTCCTCGGGTACGGCGACGAGGTTGACGTCGGCGTGGTCCAGCGCCACGTACTGGGCGAAGGAGCCCCAGTGCGTGAAGCCGGGCTGGGTCTGGCGTTCGCAGATCTGCTGGTCGCCGGCTGCACACGCCGCGCAGCTGCCGCACGCGCACACGAACGGCACGGTGACCCGGTCGCCGGGGCGCCAGGCGGTCACCCGGTCCCCCACCGCCTCGATCACGCCGGCGAGTTCATGGCCCGGCACATGCGGCAGCAGGATGTCGGGGTCGTGGCCCTGCCAGCCGTGCCAGTCACTGCGGCACAGCCCCGTCGCCTCGACCCGCACGGTCACTCCATGGGGGGCCGGGTGCGGGTCGGGCACCTCACGCACCTCGGCCGCTTCGCCGTACCGCTCGAACACCACTGCCCGCATGCCGGTCTCCTTTCGGCCGCGCCCCGTGCACGGAGATCGTCCAGGAACGCTAGAGGCTCCACCGAGTTTGCGATACGGCACCCGCGCCCGCTGGGAGGTCAGCGGTGCGCGCTCACCTTGTCCCGCTCCTCAGCGGGCTCGGCCGCCGGGGCCGGCGTCGGTTCGTCGCCCGACTCACTGACTCCGAACCGCTCGTGGAAGCGCCGCAGCGGTCCCGGGGCCCACCAGGTGGCCCGGCCGGTGAGACGCATGACCGCCGGGACCAGCAGGCTGCGGACGATCATCGCGTCCATCAGCACCGCCAGGGCGATGCCGAGACCGAGCATCTTGGTGTTGGTCACCCGCGAGGTGCCTATCGCGACCATCACGACCGCGAGGATCACGGCAGCCGCGGTGATCAGTCCTCCGGTGCGCTGCAGACCGTGGCGGACCGCCTGGTCGTGGTCGCCCGTCGTGTCGTACTCCTCCTTGATGCGGGACAGCAGGAACACGCCGTAGTCCATCGACAGGCCGAAGGCGACGCAGAACATCAGCACCGGGAGGGTCGTCTCTATCGAGCCGGGGGTGGTGAAGCCGAGCAGGCCGGAGAGATGGCCGTCCTGGAAGATCCAGACCACCGCGCCGAACATCGCCGTCAGGCTCAGCGCGTTGAGCAACACCGCCTGGATCGGGATCAGCACGCTGCCCGTCAGCAGGAACACCAGCAACAGGGTGACGATCGCGATGAAGGCGGCGGCCAGGGGCAGGCGCTCGGCTATCGCGTCCTTGGAGTCGACCAGGACCGCGGCCGCGCCGGTCACCTTGGTGTCGAACGGGGCCTTTGTGGCGCGCAGTTCGTCCACCAGGCGCTGGGCCGGGTCGTCGACCGCCTCGCCCTTCGGGAGCACGGTGAAGTACGCCGAGTCGTCCCGCACCAGCGGCCCGTCGACCCGGAGCACCTCCGGGAGAGCGGCGATCCGCTGCTTGTAGTCGGCGTACTGCGCCTGCGTCGCGCGTCCCTCGGCGAGCACCTCCAGGCCGCCGCCGGGGCTGCCCGGGAAGCCGTCGCGGATGTGCTGCTGCACGACATGGGACTCGGCGCTCGACGGCAACTGGCGGTCGTCGGCGGTGCCGAACTTCACGCCCAGGAAGGGCAGGCCGAGAAGGACCAGCACGGCGGTGGTGCCCAGGGCGAAGAAGGGGGCGCGGCGCATGACGAGGTTCGCCGTGCGGGCCCAGGCCCTGCCTTCCGAGGCGCTGGACGGGCCGGCGCTGGACGGGCCGGCGCTGGACGGGCCGGTCGTGCCTGACGTGCCCGACGTGACGGACGTGCCAGAGGTGCCGGGCTCCTGAGTGGCCGCCTTCGGGTCCTGCCCCCCGCTCGCGCGCCGACCGCGGCGGAACAGGCCGCGCAGATCCAGGGAGTTCACCCGGTGTCCGAGCAGGACCAGTGCCGCCGGGAGGAGGATCAGCGCGGCGGCCGCGGCCAGCAGCACCACCGCGATCCCGGCGTAGGCGAAGGACCGCAGGAAGTACTGCGGGAAGAGCAGCATCGCCGCGAGGGACACCGCGACCGTGAGGGCCGAGAAGAGGACGGTGCGGCCGGCCGTGCGCAGGGTCGTGCCGACCGCGGTCAACGGTTCGGCGCCGGTGGTGAGTTCCTCGCGGAAGCGCCGGACGATGAAGAGGGCGTAGTCGACGGCCAGGCCCAGCCCCAGGGCCGTGGTGAGGTTCATCGCGAAGACCGAGACGTCCGTGACCTCGGTGAGGCCGCGCAGCACAGCGTTCGTGCCGAGGATGGCCACGATGCCGATGCCGAGCGGCAGCAGGGCCGCGACCGCACTGCCGAAGACCATCACCAGCAGCACCAACGTGACCGGCAGGGCGATCACCTCGGCCCGGATCAGGTCCTCCTGGATGATCGTCTGCATCTCGTGACGCACCGCGACCGGCCCGCCGACGCTGACGTCCACCGGGCCGTTCGCACCACGGAACTCGGGCGCGATGCGGTCCAGGGTCTCCCCCGCCTCCTTCTCGTCGCCGGTGATACGGGCGGCGATCAAAGCCTCATGGCCGTCCTCGGCGCGCAGGGCGGGAGCCGCCGAGGGGTCTGCCTGCCAGTAGGAACCGACTCCCGTGATCCCCTTCTCGCCGGCCAGGCGCGCGACGATCCGCCGCGCCTCCGCGGCGACCGCGGGGTCGTCCACGGAGGCGTCTCCCGCGTCCACGAGGAGCAGGAGGTTGGGCTGGGAGGCGGGGAACTCACGCTCCAGCGCCTTGGTCGCGTACGTCGACTCGGCGTGCGGGTCCTCCCAGCCGCCGCTGCCCAGCCGGTCGGCGACGCCGCTGCCGGCCAGCACGGCGAGCGCGGTGATCACCAGGGCCACGAGCAGCGACAACCGGGGGCGTGCCGTCACGAAACGGGTCCAGCCTCCGACGCGGGGCGGCCTGTTGACTTCGGTCATGGTGCGGTGTCCCCTTCACACTGATCCATGCTGTGCGCCGCCCGGGCAGCATGAAGCCGTCACTGCCATAGACTGACAAACACGAGAGATCGCTCGCGTTTCTCAAGAATGCGAGCGACCGCTCGCGTTTGTCAATCGCGTTCGGAGAACTGGGGATAACGCGTGTCCGCCAACCGGGAGAAGGACGACCAGGTCCAGCAGGAGAAGGAGCAGCCGCGCCGCCGCCAGGCCCGCGGCGAGCGCCGCATCGCCCAGCTGCTCGATGCCGCGGCGGCCGTCTTCACCACCACGGGCTACACGGCCGCCAGCACCAACGCCATCGCCCGCGAGGCGGGTGTCTCGCCGGGCACGCTGTACCAGTTCTTCCCGAACAAGGAAGCGATCGCGATCGAGCTGGGCGACCGCCTCATGCACGAGATGCGCGAGACGTACGGCGAGGCACTCGCCCCGGTCGACCCCGCGACTCCCCTGGACGAGGCCGTCGGCTCGGCCGTCGACCGGTTCATCGCCTTCAACTGCGAGCACCCGGTGTTCTTCGCGCTGATGCACGGCCCCGACATCCCCGGCCGCATCGCCGAGGAGCACGACGCCCTGCACGCGACCCTGCTGTCCCGGATCGAGGACCTGCTGTCCTCGTTCCTGCCCGATGCCGTCCCGGCCGACCTCACCCGGACCGCCCATATGTGCCTGGGCATGTACAAGGTGGGTCTGGAGCTGGTTCTCGGCCACGAGGGCGTCGAGCGCGACGCCTACGTCCAGGAACTGAAGAACGCCCTGATCCGCTACCTCGACCCGCTGGTGGGCGACCGGACCGGCCGCCCCGACCCGGCCCGAACGGCGACGTGACGCAGCTCTGCTGCAAGGTACGCATAGATCAGCTCCGGAGTACGAGGGCCCCCGCCTCGACCCACTGTCCGTCGCCCGGCGCCGACCCGCATCCCGGGACGATGACGCCGGACGCACTCATGTTCGGCCACGCCTCGGGCGGTTCGTGCCGCATCCTCGGGTGCCTCGCGCCGTACCGTCAGGCGCCGACCCCCCTTGGGGAAATACCCCGCAGGGGTATACCTTGGAGATGCGGGACCCCCTGGGTCCCCACAGCCCCACAGCCCCATAGACCCGCAGCCCCATAGACCCACAGCCCCACCGGCCCCACAGCCCCACCTGCCTCGACGAGGAGATCCACATGACCGCCCACACCGACACCCCGGGTTCCGTCACCGCCGTCTACAAGGTGAGCGGCATGAGCTGCGGACACTGCGAGGGCGCCGTCTCCGGTGAGCTGTCCGAACTCCCCGGTGTCAGCTCGGTGAAGGCCGTCGCCTCCACCGGCGAGGTCACGGTCGTCTCCGCTGCCCCGCTGGACGAGGAGGCCGTACGCGCGGCCGTCGACGAGGCGGGCTTCGAGCTGGTCGGCAAGGCCTGAGTCTGGCCATGACCCGCGCCACCGACCAACCTCCGATAACCGAGGCACCGGGCGCGCCCGCGACGGCCGCCGCCTCGCAGGTCGAGCTGCTCATCGGCGGGATGACCTGCGCCTCCTGCGCGGCCCGCGTCGAGAAGAAGCTCAACCGCATGGACGGCGTGACCGCCACCGTGAACTACGCGACGGAGAAGGCGAAGGTCAGCTTCCCGGCGGGCATACGGGTCGCCGACCTGATCGCCACCGTGGAGCGGACGGGCTACACGGCCGAGGAGCCGGCTCCCCCGGAACCCACGTCCGACGAGCCCCCGGAAGACGCCGAACTGACCGGCTACCGCCGGCGTCTGGCCGTCTCCGCCCTGCTCGCCGTTCCCGTCATCCTGCTGTCGATGATCCCGGCCCTGCAGTTCGACAACTGGCAGTGGCTCGCGCTCACCCTCGCCTCGCCGGTCGTCGTCTGGGGCGGACTGCCCTTCCACCGGGCGGCGTTCACGAACGCCCGGCACGGCGCGGCGACCATGGACACGTTGATCTCGATGGGCACCCTCGCGGCGTACGGCTGGTCGCTGTGGGCGCTGTTCCTGGGCGACGCGGGCACGCCCGGCATGCACGACACCTTCGAGTTCACCGTCTCCCGTGTGGACGGCGCCTCGCAGATCTACCTCGAAGTGGCCGCCGGAGTCGTCACCTTCATCCTCCTCGGCCGCTATCTGGAGGCCCGCTCCAAGCGCCGCGCGGGGGCAGCACTGCGTGCCCTGATGGAACTCGGCGCGAAGGATGTCGCCGTACTGCGTGACGGACGCGAGGTCCGCGTCCCGGTCGGGCGACTCGCGGTCGGCGACCGGTTCGTCGTACGGCCCGGCGAGAAGATCGCCACCGACGGCACCGTCGTCGAGGGCTCCTCCGCGGTGGACGCCGCCCTGCTGACCGGCGAGTCCGTGCCGGTGGACGTGACCGTCGGCGACGCGGTCACCGGTGCGACGGTCAACGCGGGCGGGCGGCTCGTCGTCGAGGCGACCCGGGTCGGCGCAGACACGCAGCTGGCCCGGATGGCGAAGCTGGTGGAGGACGCGCAGAACGGCAAGGCCGAGGTGCAGCGGCTCGCCGACCGGATCTCCGCGGTGTTCGTACCGGCGGTCATCCTCCTCGCGGTCGCCACGTTCGGCGCGTGGCTCGGCCTCACCGACGACACGGTCGCGGCCTTCACTGCGGCCGTCGCCGTACTGATCATCGCCTGCCCGTGCGCCCTGGGCCTCGCCACGCCCACGGCCCTCATGGTCGGCACGGGACGCGGCGCACAGCTCGGCATCCTGATCAAGGGCCCCGAGGTGCTGGAGTCCACCCGCCGGGTCGACACCGTCGTCCTGGACAAGACCGGCACGGTCACCACCGGCCGCATGACGCTCCAGGCGGTGTACGCCGCCGAGGGCGCCGACGAGGACGAGGTGCTGCGGCTCGCGGGCGCCGTGGAGCACGCCTCCGAGCATCCCGTCGCCCGGGCGGTCGCCGCGGGCGCGGAGCAGCGCGTGGGGCGGCTGCCGCAGGTCGAGGGGTTCGAGAACGTGCCCGGGCGAGGCGTACGCGGCCGCGTGGAGGGACGTGACGTGGTCGTGGGGCGCCTCTACGACGTGCTGCCCAGCGGGCTGGCCCGTGCCAAGGAAGAGGCCGAGAAAGGCGGTCGTACGGCCGTCGTGGTCGGGTGGGACGGGGCGGCCCGCGGTGTCGTCGCCGTCGCGGACGCGGTGAAGCAGTCCAGCGCCGAGGCGGTGCGCGAGCTGCGCGCGCTGGGGCTCACTCCGATGCTGCTGACCGGGGACAACCGGGCGGTCGCGGAGGCGGTGGCGGACGCGGTCGGTATCGGTGCCGATCAGGTGATCGCGGAGGTCCTGCCCGAGGACAAGGTCGAGGCCGTACGGCGGCTGCGGCGCGAGGGGCGCTGCGTGGCCATGGTGGGCGACGGCGTCAACGACGCGGCCGCGCTTGCCACCGCCGATCTGGGTCTTGCCATGGGGACGGGGACGGACGCGGCGATCGAGGCGAGCGATCTGACGCTGGTGCGCGGTGATCTGCGGGTGGTGGCGGACGCCATCCGGCTGTCGCGGCGCACGCTCGCCACGATCAAGGGCAACCTCGTGTGGGCCTTCGGGTACAACGTCGCCGCGTTGCCGCTGGCCGCGGCGGGGTTGCTGAATCCGATGCTCGCGGGGGCCGCGATGGCCTTTTCGTCGGTTTTCGTGGTGTCGAACAGCCTGCGACTTCGGACTTTTCGGTGAAGGCTACGGACTTTTCGGCGAAGTCCGAGTAAGAACCCCTCTGGAGTCCGGCGCCAGGCTCACATAAGCTCTTCACAAGACTCGCGCATCGTCCTTACGCTTGGGTCCCGATCGGCATATCGGGGCTCTTGCGTATCTAACGGACATATGCAAGAGACGCAGATCACAGTGATGTGAACGTAACCATCGAAGGGGTTCGACGGTCTAAGTTGACGATGTCAGGCAGCGTCTTGGGGGGCGTTGGTTGGCATCTGAGGATGTCTTGGGGGACTTCCTCAGAGTTGCGTTGCCGGGGCACGTACGTCGGGAAGCTTTGAGCGGCCCTCCCGACCGTGCGCTGTCCCGGCAGACCGCACACAGCAGTAGTACGGCGAGTTCTGCTCGTTTTGCTCAACTGCACGGCAGTAACACAGCGATTCAGGCGCTGTTCTCTCAGACGCCCGGCCGGATCCCGTGGGGGGAATCCGCACCGGGACATGGGAAGGCGCCCTGGACGTCGGCCCGTGGGGGGACCGCCGCCAGGGCGCCTTCTGCTATCCGCACCCACCGGAAACGAGTCGCGCCCCCGACGCCCGTGCCCTGCCGCCCCGGCGCACAGCCTCCGGCCAAGCCGCCCCGCGAAAACCCGGCCCCCGCACGCGCCGCCCGCCATGAGCCCCCCGCACCCCGACGCGGGGCCCCGAGAATCACCCCGGCACACCCAAGAGCCCCACCCCGACCGAAGCCACCCGCAGGCCTCCGCACACGTGACCCGAGCAACCGGCCGCCGATAGCACCCCGCCCCTCACCAGCAGATGCCGAGATCCCGGCCCGCCACTCAGCCCTGCCCCTCCCCTGGCCGCCCCCCCATGACCACGGCACCACCCGTCGGCCAGGCAGCACAGAACGACTCCCATACACGCCTGCCCGACCGGCCACCCGCGGCACCCCAAACCCGGCCCCGGAGCAGCCGCCCGCCGGCGGGACACCGACAAACACTCCGCCAGGGCGCCCTCCGCCACACGCACCGCACACCCAAGAGCCCCACCCCGGCCGAAGCCACCCGCAGGCCTCCGCACGCGGGACCCGAGCGACCGGCCGCCGAGAATCACCCCGCCCTCACCAGCAGATGCCGACACTCCCCGCACGCAACGCAGCCCCAACCCCCCGGCCGCGACCCACCATGACCAGGGCCCGCCCGTCGGCCAGGCAGCACAGAACGACTCCCATTCACGCCTGCCCGACCGGCCACCCGCGGCACCCCAAACCCGGCCCCGGAGCAGCAGCCCGCCGGCGGGACACCGAGGAACACCCGGCCAGGGCGCCCTCCGCCGCAGCAAACACAGCCCCGCCCTCCCCGGCCGCGACGGACCGTGACCACGCCGTCGTCGGCCAGGTAGAGGATCGTCTCCCGCGCAGACCGCCAGAGACCCCGCCCCCGACCCGAGAAGCACCCCGCACGCACAAGAGCCCCACGCCCGACCGAAGTCGTGCGCAGGGCTCTGCATACGGGATCCGTGTGACGGCGCCGGTGATCGCGGCGCCCCACCGGCAGGTGTCAGCGCTCCTCGACCGGGACGAAGTCGCGCTCGACCACGCCCGTGTAGATCTGGCGCGGGCGGCCGATGCGGGAACCCGGCTCCTTGATCATCTCGTGCCACTGGGCGATCCAGCCCGGGAGGCGGCCGAGGGCGAACAGGACCGTGAACATCTCGGTCGGGAAGCCCATGGCCCGGTAGATCAGGCCGGTGTAGAAGTCGACGTTCGGGTAGAGGTTGCGCGAGACGAAGTACTCGTCGGAGAGCGCGTGCTCCTCCAGCTTCAGGGCGATGTCCAGCAGCTCGTCGGACTTGCCGAGGGCGGAGAGGACGTCGTGCGCCGCCGCCTTGATGATCTTCGCGCGCGGGTCGAAGGACTTGTACACCCGGTGGCCGAAGCCCATCAGGCGGACGCCGTCCTCCTTGTTCTTCACCTTGCGGATGAAGGAGTCGACATCGCCGCCGTTGGCCTGGATGCCCTCGAGCATCTCCAGGACGGACTGGTTGGCACCGCCGTGCAGCGGGCCCCAGAGGGCGGAGATGCCGGCCGAGATCGACGCGAACATGTTCGCCTGCGACGAGCCCACCAGGCGGACCGTCGACGTGGAGCAGTTCTGCTCGTGGTCGGCGTGCAGGATGAGGAGCTTGTCGAGGGCGGAGACCACGACCGGGTCCAGCTCGAACTCCTGGGCCGGGACCGAGAAGGTCATGCGCAGGAAGTTCTCGACGTAACCGAGGTCGTTGCGCGGGTAGACGAACGGGTGACCGATCGACTTCTTGTACGCGTACGCCGCGATCGTCGGAAGCTTGGCGAGCAGGCGGATCGTGGAGAGGTTGCGCTGACGCTCGTCGAACGGGTTGTGGCTGTCCTGGTAGAACGTGGACAGCGCCGAGACGACCGACGACAGCATGGCCATCGGGTGGGCGTCGCGCGGGAAGCCCTTGTAGAAGTTCTTGACGTCCTCGTGCAGCAGCGTGTGCTGCGTGATCTCGTTCTTGAACGTCGAGAGCTCGTCGACGGTGGGCAGCTCACCGTTGATCAGCAGGTAGGCCACCTCCAGGAAGGTGGAGCGCTCGGCCAGCTGCTCGATCGGGTAGCCGCGGTACCGGAGGATCCCCTGCTCGCCGTCGAGGTAGGTGATGGCGGATTTATAGGCGGCGGTGTTGCCATATCCGCTGTCCAGCGTCACCAGACCGGTCTGGGCGCGGAGTTTGCCGATGTCAAAGCCCTTGTCGCCGACGGTGCTGTCAATCACCGGGTAGGTGTACTCGCCGTCGCCGTACCGCAGTACTACAGAGTTGTCGCTCACGTCTTCCCTCACCGACGTTGTGCCTCATCTTCGAGGTTGCCCTGACTGTCTCTACCCTCCCCCATTCGGCTCAGGAGAGTGCACTCGGGGTCGACCATTGGGCCTATTGGCGGCACTGAGTGCCGCCAACCTGTCATCCTGCCCCCTGTTTTCCCCATCTGGAAGGGCTCTGTGACCTTCACGACTCGTTTGATCGATCATTTTTTTCGACGTCTCACGAACCGCCAGGTCAGAAGCGTGCCCTGCGACGGGTCGAAAGCAGGTTCAGGAGCCCGCCAGCCGGAAGTCGAGCGCCGTGCAGCGCCGCCCCGCCGACACCGTCCGCACCGCCTGGCCGATCGCCTTGCGCGAACCGACGAGGACGACCAACTGCTTCGCCCGGGTCACCGCCGTGTACAGCAGATTCCGCTGCAGCATCATCCATGCTCCGGTGGTGACGGGGATCACCACTGCGGGATATTCACTTCCCTGTGAACGGTGGATGGTCACCGCGTACGCATGCGCCAGTTCGTCCAGTTCGTCGAATTCGTACGGAACCTCCTCGTCCTCGTCAGTCAGCACCGTGAGGCGCTGGTCGACCGGGTCGAGCGAGGTGACCACGCCCACGGTGCCGTTGAAGACGCCGTTCTTCCCTTTCTCGTAATTGTTGCGAATCTGGGTGACCTTGTCGCCGACGCGGAAGACCCGGCCGCCGAACCGCTTCTCCGCGAGATCGGGGCGCCCGGGCGTGATGGCCTGCTGAAGCAAGCCGTTCAGCGTGCCCGCGCCCGCTGGGCCCCGGTGCATGGGAGCCAGGACCTGGACGTCCCGGCGTGGATCGAGGCCGAACTTGGCCGGAACCCGACGGGACGCCACATCCACCGTGAGCCGGCCTGCCTCCTCCGTGTCGTCCTCGACGAAGAGGAAGAAGTCCTTCATGCCGTCGGTGACGGGGTGCTGCCCGGCGTTGATCCGGTGGGCGTTCGTCACCACCCCCGACTGCTGGGCCTGGCGGAACACGCGCGTGAGGCGGACGGCCGGGATGGGGCTGCCATCGGCGAGCAGGTCCCTGAGAACCTCCCCCGCCCCGACGCTGGGCAGTTGGTCGACATCGCCCACGAAGAGCAGGTGCGCGCCCGGCGGTACGGCCTTCACCAGCTTGTTGGCGAGCAGCAGATCCAGCATGGACGCCTCGTCGACCACCACCAGGTCGGCCTCGAGCGGACGGTCCTTGTCGTACACCGCGTCGCCGCCGGGCTTGAGCTCCAGGAGGCGGTGGACGGTGGAGGCCTCGGCTCCGGTCAGCTCGGCCAGGCGCTTGGCGGCACGGCCGGTGGGGGCGGCCAGGACGACCCTGGCCTTCTTCGCGCGGGCCAGCTCCACGATCGAGCGGACCGTGAAGGACTTGCCGCAGCCGGGGCCGCCGGTGAGGACGGCGACCTTCTTCGTCAGCGCCAGCTTGACGGCGGCCTCCTGCTCGGGGGCGAGGTCCGTGCCCGTGCGGCCCTTCAGCCAGCCCAGCGCCTTGTCCCAGGCCACCTCGTGGAAGCCCGGCATCCGGTCCTCGTCGGTGCGCAGCAGGCGCAACAGCTGGGCGGAGAGGGAGAGTTCGGCCCGGTGGAAGGGGACGAGGTAGACGGCCGTCACGGGCTCGGAGTGGCCGTCCGGACCGGGCACCTTCTCCCGCACGACACCGGGGTCGCCGCCCTCCTCCGGGACCTGGGCGAGTTCGGCCAGGCACTCGATGACGAGCCCCGTGTCGACCTGGAGCAGCTTCACCGCATCCGCGATCAGGCGCTCCTCGGGGAGGTAGCAGTTGCCCTGGTCGGTGGCCTGCGACAGCGCGTACTGCAGTCCTGCCTTGACCCGCTCCGGGCTGTCGTGCGGGATGCCGACGGACTGGGCGATCCTGTCGGCGGTGAGGAAGCCGATGCCCCAGACGTCGGCCGCCAGCCGGTAGGGCTGGTTCTTCACGACCGAGATCGAGGCGTCGCCGTACTTCTTGTAGATCCGCACGGCGATGGAGGTGGACACCTCGACGGTCTGGAGGAAGAGCATGACCTCCTTGATCGCCTTTTGTTCCTCCCAGGCGTCGGCGATCTTCTTCGTCCGCTTCGGTCCGAGGCCGGGGACCTCGATGAGCCGCTTGGGCTCCTCCTCGATGATCTTCAGGGTGTCCAGGCCGAAGTGCTGGGTGATCCGGTCGGCGAAGACCGGGCCGATGCCCTTGACCAGGCCGGAGCCGAGGTAGCGGCGGATGCCCTGGACGGTGGCCGGCAGGAGGGTCGTGTAGTTCTCGACGGTGAACTGCTTGCCGTACTGGGGGTGGGAGCCCCAACGGCCCTCCATCCGCAGGGATTCGCCGACCTGGGCGCCGAGCAGCGCACCCACGACCGTGAGCAGGTCGCCGCCGCCTCTGCCGGTGTCGACGCGGGCGACCGTGTAGCCGGTCTCCTCGTTGGCGTACGTGATCCGCTCCAGGACGCCTTCGAGCACCGCCAGTCGCCGCTCGCCCGTGGAAGTCCCCGCCTGATTGGACATGATCCGACGCTACCGGTCGGGTACGACAACGCGGGGCGGCTGTGGACAGCGCGGGAAGACCGTGGACCGCGGCCGGCAGCCGTCACCCGGCCTGTGACCTCACGTGGTCGATGACCCGCCGGAAGTCCTCGGTGGGCGAGAACTCGACGAACTCGCAGTCCGCCACGGCCACCGGGACATGGCCGGGCCCCCAGTAGTAGGCCTGGCCCGCCTCGTAGTACTCCGCGCCCGCCGGCGTCAGCATCCGCAGCCGGCCTTTGAGCAGGTAACCCCAGTGCGGGCACGGGCAGGCGTCACCTTCGAGGCCCTTGAGGGCGGGGCCCATGTCCGTGCCCTCCGGCAGGCTGATGTAGCTCACGGACATGCCGCCGCCGATCTCCTCGGTGCGCACCTCCACGCCGTCGCCGCCGAGGACGACGGGCACCTCGTCGCGAGTCGCTGCCGTCATGATCCCTCCGCTCCGGCCCTCACGGGCCTGGGGAAACGCCCCCGCACTTCCAGCGTGAACCGCCCCTCGGCCCGCCGCGACAGGGCGGGGCCGACATCACGATCCGGTTTCGGGATGTGGTTGAGGGGTTGATTAACGGCCGTGTAATCGATTCCAATCCTCCGTACACGTCGATGTAATCGATTCCACGACAGCATCGGCCACGAACGATCCACAAGGAGGTGGAGCGGCGATGGCGAGCATCAAGGATGTCGCTGCCGAGGCGGGCGTATCCGTCGCCACGGTCTCGCGCGTCCTGAACGACCATCCGTCGGTCAGCGCCGAGGCACGCGCGCGCGTGCTGGCCGCCGTGGCGACCCTGGGCTACCGCCCGAACGCCGTCGCCCGCTCCCTGCGCACCGACCAGACCCACACCCTCGGTCTGGTCATCAGCGACGTGATGAACCCCTACTTCACCGAACTGGCCCGCTCCGTCGAGGAGGAGGCCCGCGCGCTCGGCTACAGCGTCATCATCGGCAACGCCGACGAGCGGCCCGACCTCCAGGACCATCACGTGCGGAACCTGCTGGACCGGCGCATCGACGGGCTCCTCGTCTCCCCCACCGACGGCGGCTCGCCGCTGATGCTGGACGCCGCCCGCGCGGGGACGCCGATGGTGTTCGTGGACCGGTGGATCCCCGGCGTGGACGTGCCGGTGGTGCGGTCGGACGGGCGCGCTGCCGTACGGGACCTCGTGGCGCATCTGCACCGGCTCGGGCACCGGCGGCTCGCGATCATCGCGGGACCGGCGGCGACCACGACCGGCCGGGAACGCGTGGAGGCCTTCCGGGAGGCGCTCGGCGCGTACGGCCTCGAACTCCCCGACGCCTACATAGGCCAGGGCGACTTCCAGGCCGAGAGCGGGCGCCGGGTCACCGAGGGCTTCCTCGACCTGCCCGAGCCGCCCGAGGTCGTGTTCGCGGCCGACAACCTGATGGCGCTCGGCGCGCTGGACGCCGTACGCGCGCGTGGGCTGCGCGTGCCGGACGACCTCGCACTGGCCGCCTTCGACGACATCCGGTGGTTCGTGCACACCGATCCGCCGATCACCGCGATCGCCCAGCCGACGGGCGAGCTGGGCCGGGCCGCCGTACGGGCCCTGGTCGACCGCGTCGAGGGACGTCCCGGCGAGTCCGTCACCCTCCCCGCCCGTCTCGTCGTACGCCGCTCGTGCGGCGAGCAACCGGCTTCTTCGGAGCCGTCCCCCGTAACGAACAGGAGCCAGTCGTGAGCAACGCGGACGAGTTGCTGCGCATCGAGGGCATACGGAAGACCTTCCCGGGCGTGGTCGCCCTGGACGGCGTCGACTTCGATCTGCGCCGCGGCGAGGTGCATGTGCTGCTCGGTGAGAACGGCGCGGGCAAGAGCACCCTCATCAAGATGCTCTCCGGCGCCTACACGCCCGACGCCGGGCGGATCCTGGTCGGCGGCGAGGAGACGCGCATCCATGGTGCGCAGGACTCCGAGCAACTCGGGATCGCCACCATCTACCAGGAGTTCAACCTCGTCCCCGATCTGACGGTCGCCGAGAACATCTTCCTGGGGCGGCAGCCGCGTCGCTTCGGGATGATCGACCGGAACAGGATGGAGGCCGACGCCGAGGTGCTGCTGAAGCGGGTCGGCGTCGACGTGTCCCCACGCGCGCGTGTGCGTGAACTCGGCATCGCGCGGCTGCAGATGGTCGAGATCGCGAAGGCGCTCAGCCTGAACGCGCGCGTGCTGATCATGGACGAGCCGACGGCCGTGCTGACCTCCGAGGAGGTCGAGAAGCTCTTCTCCATCGTGCGCAGGCTGCGCGAGGACGGCGTCGGGGTCGTCTTCATCACGCACCACCTGGAGGAGATCGCCGCCCTGGGCGACCGGGTGACGGTCATCCGCGACGGCAAGAGCGTCGGGCAGGTCCCCGCCGCCACGCCCGAGGACGAGCTCGTACGGCTCATGGTGGGCCGCTCCATCGAGCAGCAGTACCCGCGTGAACGCGCCGGCCAGGGCGCCGCGTTGCTCACCGTCGAGGGGCTGACCAGGGACGGCGTCTTCCACGACGTCAGCTTCGAGGTGCACGCCGGTGAGGTGGTCGGCATCGCGGGGCTGGTCGGCGCCGGACGTACCGAGGTCGTGCGGGCGGTGTTCGGGGCGGATCCGTACGACAAGGGGGCCGTGAAGGTCGCCGGGTCGTCCGTCCCGAAGTACGACGTCAACGCGGCGATGACCGCGGGCATCGGACTCATCCCCGAGGACCGCAAGGGCCAGGGCCTGGTGCTTGACGCGTCCGTCGAGGAGAACCTCGGGCTGGTGACGCTGCGGTCCGCCACGCGCGCGGGGCTCGTCGACCTCAAGGGCCAGCGCGAGGCCGCCGCGCGGATCGCGGGGCAGCTCGGCGTGCGGATGGCGGGCCTCGGGCAGCACGTGCGCACGCTCTCCGGCGGCAACCAGCAGAAGGTCGTCATCGGCAAATGGCTGCTCGCCGACACCAAGGTGCTGATCCTCGACGAGCCCACGCGCGGGATCGACGTCGGCGCCAAGGTCGAGATCTACCAGCTCATCAACGAACTGACCGCGGCCGGCGCCGCCGTCCTGATGATCTCCAGTGATCTGCCCGAGGTCCTCGGCATGAGCGACCGCGTGCTGGTGATGGCCCAGGGCCGGATCGCGGGCGAGCTCACGGCCGACGAGGCCACCCAGGACTCCGTGATGGCACTCGCCGTCAGCAACCCCACCACCGACAAGACCGGAACGGAGGCCACCCGTGGCCACTGACACGCTCAAGAGCACGCCGGGCGCGAGTGGCGCCTCGGGGCTTCGCCGAATCCTGCTCGACAACGGCGCGCTGACCGCGCTGATCGTCCTCGTCATCGCCATGTCGGCGCTGTCCGGCGACTTCCTGACCACCGACAACCTCCTGAACGTCGGCGTCCAGGCGGCCGTGACCGCCATCCTCGCGTTCGGCGTCACGTTCGTGATCGTCTCGGCGGGCATCGACCTGTCGGTCGGTTCGGTGGCGGCGCTGTCGGCCACCGTCCTCGCGTGGACCGCGACCTCGCACGGGGTGCCGGTCTTCATAGCGGTGCTGCTGGCCGTGGCGACCGGCATCGCGGCCGGTCTCGTCAACGGCTTCCTCATCGCCTACGGCAAACTCCCGCCGTTCATCGCGACGCTCGCGATGCTCTCGGTGGCCCGCGGCCTGTCGCTGGTGATCTCCGAGGGCTCCCCGATCGCCCTCCCCGACTCCGTCTCGCACCTCGGTGACACGCTCGGCGGCTGGCTGCCGGTGCCGGTGCTCGTGATGATCGTGATGGGTCTGATCGCCGCCTTCGTGCTCGGCCGGACCTACATCGGCCGCTCGATGTACGCGATCGGCGGCAACGAGGAGGCCGCGCGCCTGTCGGGTCTGCGCGTGAGGAAGCAGAAGCTCGCCATCTACGCCCTGTCCGGCGTGTTCGCAGCCGTGGCGGGCGTCGTGCTCGCCGCCCGGCTGTCCTCCGCGCAGCCGCAGGCCGCCGACGGCTACGAGCTGGACGCGATCGCGGCGGTCGTCATCGGCGGCGCCTCCCTCGCGGGCGGCACCGGCAAGGCGTCCGGCACCCTGATCGGCGCGCTGATCCTGGCGGTGCTGCGCAACGGCCTGAACCTGCTGAACGTGTCCGCGTTCTGGCAGCAGGTCGTCATCGGCGTCGTGATCGCACTGGCCGTCCTCTTCGACACGCTGCGCCGCAAGGCCGGGGCGACCCCGGCGGCGGCCGGCACGGGCGGCGGCAAGGGCAAGCAGGCGGGGACGTACGCGCTCGCGGCGGTCGTCACCGTGGCGATCGTGGGGGCGACCTCCTTCCTGCACAACAACTCCTCCTCGTCGTCGAACCCGAGGATGGGGCTGTCCCTGTCCACCCTCAACAACCCCTTCTTCGTGCAGATCCGGGCGGGCGCCCAGGCCGAGGCGAAGAAGCTCGGCGTCGACCTGACCGTCACGGACGCCCAGAACGACGCCTCGCAGCAGGCCAACCAGCTGCAGAACTTCACCAGTTCGAGCGTCGGTGCGATCATCGTCAACCCGGTGGACTCGGATGCGGCGAGCAACTCCGTGAAGGCCGCCGACAAGGCGAAGATCCCGGTCATCGCCGTCGACCGGGGTGTCAACAACGCGAAGACGCAGGCCCTGGTCGCTTCCGACAACGTCGCCGGCGGTGAGCTCGCCGCCAGGACGGTCGCCGAGAAGCTCGGCGGCAAGGGCAAGATCGTGATCCTCCAGGGCCAGGCGGGCACTTCCGCCGCTCGTGAGCGCGCGCAGGGCTTCGCGAACGGCCTCAAGGCCTACCCGGGTATCCAGGTCGTCGCCCAGCAGCCCGCCGACTTCGACCGCACCAAGGGACTCGACGTGATGTCGAACCTGCTCCAGGCCCACCCGGACGTCCAGGGCGTGATCGCCGCCAACGACGAGATGGCGCTGGGCGCGATCAAGGCCCTGGGCTCCAAGGCCGGCAAGTCGGTCTCGGTGGTCGGCTTCGACGGCACCCCCGACGGTCTGAAGGCGGTGGAGGGCGGCTCGCTGTACGCGTCCGTGGCTCAGCAGCCGACCCAGCTCGGCAAGATCGCCGTGGACAACGCTCTCAAGGCATTTCAGGGCAAGAAGGTCGAGCAGATGGTGAAGGTGCCGGTGAAGGTGGTTACGAAGGAGAACGTGGCCGGCTTCGGCGGCTGACGTCCGCCGCCTCCGGCTGACATCCGGCCGGCATCGGGGAACGGCGAACGTGCGGGCGGTCGTTGCAGGAGCATGGACCTGGCGACGGCCGCCCGCCGCCGTCGCCACGGGGACCTATCAGGGGAGCAACCACATGTACGACTACGACCTCCTGGTCGTAGGGTCGGCCAACGCCGACCTGGTGATCGGCGTCGAGCGTCGGCCGGGTGCCGGCGAGACCGTGCTCGGCTCCGACCTGTCCGTCCACCCGGGCGGCAAGGGCGCGAACCAGGCTGTCGCGGCCGCCCGGCTCGGGGCCCGTACGGCCCTGCTGGCCCGGGTCGGCGACGACGCGCACGGCCGGCTGCTGCTCGACTCGCAGCGGGAGTCCGGCGTCGACACGGTGGGCGTCCTGGTCGGCGGCGCGCCGACCGGCGTCGCGCTGATCACGGTGGACCCGTCCGGGGACAACAGCATCGTCGTCTCGCCGGGGGCAAACGCCAGGCTCACGCCGCAGGACGTACGGGCCGCCGCGAGCCTCTTCCAGGCGTCACAGGTGGTGTCGTCCCAGCTGGAGATCCCGCTGGAGACGGTCGGCGAGGTCGTCCGCAGCCTGGCCGACGGCAGCCGCTTCGTGCTGAACCCGTCGCCGCCCCGCCCGCTGCCGGCCGAGCTGCTGGCGGCCTGCGACCCGCTGATCGTGAACGAGCACGAGGCGAAGGTGATCCTCGGCGACTCCGCGGTGGGCGACACCCCCGAGGACTGGGCGCGGATCCTGCTCGCGAAGGGCCCCCGCTCGGTGGTCGTGACCCTGGGCGCCGAGGGCGCGCTGGTGGCGTCCGCGCAGGGTGTGACGCGGGTGCCGTCCGTGAAGGTGGACGCGGTGGACACCACGGGGGCGGGTGACGCCTTCACGGCCGCGCTGGCGTGGCGGCTCGGCACGGGCGCGTCCCTTGCGGAGGCTGCGGCGTACGCGGCCCGGGTCGGCGCGGTGGCCGTGACGCGGGAGGGCGCGCAGGTGTCCTTCCCGACGGCGGCGGAGGTCGAGGCGCTGTGAAGCGTGCCGGAATCCTGAACCGCCACCTCTCCGGCGCCCTCGCCGAGCTCGGCCACGGCGACGGCGTGCTGGTGTGCGACGCGGGCATGCCGATACCCGCCGGCCCCCGGGTCGTGGACCTGGCGTTCCGGGCCGGGGTGCCGTCGTTCGCCGAAGTGCTGGACGGTCTGCTGGCCGAACTGGTGGTGGAGGGCGCGACGGCGGCGCAGGAGATCCGCGAGGCGAACCCCGCGGCGGCCGCGCTGCTGGACGGGGCGTTCCCCGAGCTGCGGCTGGTCACCCACGAGCGGCTCAAGGAGCTGTCGGCCGGGGCACGGCTGGTCGTACGGACCGGCGAGGCACGGCCGTACGCGAATGTGCTGCTGCGCTGCGGGGTCTTCTTCTAGGCAGGTCGCGAGTTCCAGGAACCCACCGAGGTCCGGGAACGTTTCGAGGGGCCCGGTCCGTCGACCGGGCCCCTCGGGTTTCCCCTCCCCATCAGAACCCCCGCGATCCCCCCAGATCCCCCTCCAAGAGTCCTGATGCCAAGTACGACCGGCGAGGTGCGGGAAGGGTTGCACGGTCTCCGGGGATTTTTTCGGGGGATTTTTTCGGGGCCTCCTCGGCGTGCCCGGGAACCGGGACAGAAGTAGCGTTTCAGACATGTCAGAGGTAGACGCAAACCCCCTCACGTCCCTCCAGGACGACGTGCTCGACGAGCTCGGCGACCACCGGATCGCGGACATCGCGGGGCTGCTGGGCACGGACGAAGCGGGGGCCCGGCAGATGGTCGGTACGACGGTGGCCGCGCTGTCCGGCGAGGCGGAGGCCGTCGCGACGCCGCACGACGCCCCGCTCACCGGCGTGGCCACCGTGGGCGGCTTCGCGACCGGCGGCCTCGTGGCCGGGCTGCTCGCGGAGGAGGCCGAGCCGGTCGCGGCCGCGGTGGCCCGCAGGACGGGGCTGCCCCGGAGTGCCGTGTCCCGGGTGGTGGAGATGCTGGTTCCGGTGGTGCCGGCGGTGCTCACGAAACGGGCCGCCGGGAGGCAGTGAGCGAGGTAGTGGGAGAGCCGGCGGGCGAGAAGAACGAGAAGGTGAATGATCACGAGTGATCGTGAGCCACGCAAGGCACGTTCCCCGGCACGGCAGACGTCCGCCAGGACGCGGATGTCCGCCGCCGATGCCATACGGTCCGCGATGGAACAGCTCAGTGAGCTGCTGGGGAGGGTTCCGGAGTCGGTCTCCTCGCTGAAGCCGACGGATCGGGGCTGGGAGGCCGACGTCGAGGTCGTGGAACTGGAACGCATTCCCGAGACGACCAGCGTGATGGCCAGCTACCAGGTGGTTCTGGACCGGGAGGGGCAGCTGGTGTCGTACCGGCGCATGCGTCGTTACACGCGCTCGCAGGTGGACAGGACGGATCGCCGCTAGGCCACGACCCTTCCGTCAGGAATTCTCCGATAAGTCGGTTTTGTCGAGGGTTCCCCGGGAAGTCGGATTTTGCTGATTTCACCGGAAGCCGAGCCGGAAGGGAAAACACCGTGACTGTGGTGCCACAGGGCAACGGTGGAGGTGGTGTGCCCGGCGCCGCCGGAGGCGGCGGCTCGGGGAACCTCTACGACGTGCTGGAACTCGTCCTCGACAGGGGCCTGGTCATCGACGCGTTCGTGCGGGTGTCCCTGGTGGGCATCGAGATCCTGAAGATCGACGCGCGGGTGGTCGTGGCCAGTGTCGACACCTATCTGCGCTTCGCCGAGGCGACCAACCGGCTGGATCTGGAGTCGGGCAGCAAGTCGCCCGCGCAGCTGACCGACCTCGTCGGAGGCTCTGTCGAGAGCGGGGCACGCGGCAAGAGCAAGGGGGCGCTGTCGGGCGCGGTCGAGGCGGTCACCGATTCGTTCAAGGGCGACGGTGACGAGGACGAAGCCGCGGACGAGGACACGGACGACGAGCGGGAGCGCAGGCCGGCGCGCGGAAAACGGCGTGAGCGTTCCGAACACCGGTCGGGGCGCCGCTCCGCACGGGACCGGGAGGAGTGAGCGAGCCGATGTCCGTGTATGTGTACGCGATCACCAAGGACTCGCATCCCCTCGATCTGAGCGACGTCAAGGGCGTGGGCGAGCCGCCCGGCGAGGTGCGCGTGGTGCGCGGCGACTCCCTGTGCGCGGTCGTCAGCGAGGCCCCGGACGACCTCTCGGTCGCCCGCCGGGACCTGCAGGCGCACAACGACGTCCAGGAGCGGTTGTGGGCCGACGGCCCCACCCTGCCGCTCAGCTTCGGGTTCGTCGCCGCCGACGAGGAGGCCGTACGCGGCGTCCTGGAGGAGCGGGCGCAGTTGTTCGCGCAGCGGCTGGACGAGCTTGCCGGGCGCGCGGAGTTCAACGTCAAGGGCGTCCTCGACGAGGACACGTCGCTGCGTGCCGTCCTGGAGCAGAGCCCGCAGGCGCGTGAGCTGAACGAACGGACCCGCGAGGGCGGCGGGACGTACGAGGACCGGCTGGCGCTCGGCCAGGTGGTGGCCCAGGAGGTGCAGGGCCGCGAGAACGCCATCGCCGAGGACATACTCGCCGCGCTGCGGCCGCTCGCGTCGGCAGAGCAGATCGCCCCGGCGTCGAAGCAGTACTTCGTGAGTGCCTCCTTCCTCGTGGACGACGAGCGGTTCGAGGAGTTCGGCCGGACCTGCCGGGAACTGGCCGAACGCTACGGCGAGGGCGTGGAGTTGCGGCTGCGGGGTCCCCTGCCGCCGTACAGCTTCGTCTGACGTGAGGCCTGAGGAGGTGCCGTGGGACTGGTCACCGGGATTCTGACGCTGCCGTTCGCTCCCGTCCGGGGCGTCGGCTGGGTGCTCGACAAGGTGGTCCGGACCGCCGAGGACGAGTACTACGACCCGACCCCCGTGCAGGAGGCACTCGTGAATCTGGAGCGGGCGCTCGACGAGGGCCGTATCGACGACGAGGAGTTCGCACAGCAGGAGGAGGCACTGCTGCACCGCCTGGAGGAGATCAGGGCCTACCAGCTGCGAAAGGGCGGACAGTCTCCTGGGCTGTGACACACGTGGGTCGCGGGCTGCCGCTCGCCGACGAACGCCGCGAGGACGCCGAGGACGACTGGGAGGAGGACGAGGAAGAGGGCCAAGACCGAGAGTCTGATGACCGCAACGACGACACCGACGAGCACCCCCGCCGCAAGCGCCGCCGCCGTGTCTGACCGTGGCCGAGCGCGCGGCCGGGACGACCGTGGGTGCTTCCGGGAAACGAGGTCGAGTACGCCGTGACCGAGCCCGTCCCCAGCCGCTCCACATCCCCGGCGCTGTCTCCGTACGGCGGCGGAGGGTCCAGCGCGAACCTCGCCGACATCCTTGAACGCGTGCTCGACAAGGGCATCGTCATCGTCGGCGACATCAAGATCAACCTGCTCGACATCGAGCTGCTCACCATCAAGCTCCGTCTCCTGGTGGCCTCGGTCGACAAGGCCAAGGAGATCGGCATCGACTGGTGGGAGCACGACCCCGCGCTGTCCTCCCGAGCCGACCAGCGGCACAACCTGAAGGAGCAGAACGAGCGCCTGCGCGAGGAGGTGGAGGAGCTGCGCCGCAAGGTGGAGAGGTCTGAGAAGGCCGAGAAGGCGGAGAAGGTCGAGAAGGCGGAGTCCGCGGGCGAGTTGCCCGAACGGAGCTCGGGTGGCCGGCGCCGCTCGCGTGCGGCGGAGCGCGAGTCCTCCGCCGAACCGCGACGCACCCGGCGCAGGAAGGACGACTCCGAGGACCGGGAGTCATGACCGGGCAGCGGCTGAGCTACGCGTACGCCGTGGTCCGCTCGCCCGGCGCGGAGACGCAGGCCCAACTGGCCGGTCTCCACGGGGTGGCCGGCGCCCCCGTCACCCTGGTCGGCTCGGGCGCGCTGGCCGCCGCGGTCAGCGAGGTGCCCGGGGAGGACTTCTCGGAGTCGGCCCTGAAGTCACGCCTGGAGGACCTCGACTGGCTGGAGTCGACGGCCCGCGCCCACCACCTCGTCATCGAGACGCTGGCCGCCCGGATGACCGTTCTCCCCCTGCGGCTGGCCACGGTGTACCTCGACGGGAGCCGGGTCGAGCAGATGCTGAGCGAACGTCAGGAAGCCTTCGACGAACTGCTCGACCGGTTCGACGCCCACCTGGAGTGGGGCGTGAAGGTGTACGCCGAGGTCCCGCTCGCCTCCGAGCCGGCGACCCCGTCCACCGCACCGGGCTCCGCCGCCGACCCGGCCCCGGGACGCGCGTATCTGCGCACCCGCAGACAGCACCGCCAGGCGCACGAGGACACCCGGCGCGCCGCCGAGGAGGCCGTGCGCCGCACGGAGGAGCGGGCACGCGGGCTCGCGGTGGAACGCGCCCGGCACCGCCCGCAGCAGGGGACCCTGGCCGACGCCCGCAGCGAGAACCTGGCCAACGACGCCTACCTCGTACCGCGCCACCTGGCCGCGGAGTTCCGCGAGCGGATGCTGCACGCCGCGGACGACCTACCGGGCGTGCGGGTGGAGGTCACCGGGCCCTGGGCGCCGTACTCCTTCGCGACTCCCGCCGAAGGGGCGCGAGAACGGTGACCGAGTATTACGACGACGACCGCCCCCTGGCCGGACGCCAGGTCGCGCTGATCGACCTGCTCGACCGGCTGCTGAGCGGCGGGGTGGTGCTCACCGGCGATGTCGTGCTGTCCATCGCGGACATCGACCTGGTACGGATCTCGCTGCGCGCGGTGGTGATCGCCATCCGCGAGCAGATGGAGGAGCAGTGGGCGCCCGTCCTGCAGGACCGGACGCCCACGGAGTACGGCGGCCACGGTGACGAGCCCGGCTGACCGCCCGTCCCCCGACCGGCTGCGCGAGGTCGCGCAGGCCGCGCACCGCGCGTTCTCGCTGCTTCCCGCGAGCCCGGACGACATGGCGTCACCATCCGCGGGGCGGTCCGCCGCCCGCCGCCTCCACGCCGACCCCGACACCGTGGAGCGCGACCTGGTCAAGCTGGTCCTGACCATCGTCGAACTCCTGCGCCAGCTGATGGAGCGCCAGGCCCTGCACCGCGTCGACGAGGGCAACCTGACCGAGGACCAGGAGGAACGCCTCGGCCTCACCCTGATGCTCCTCCACGACCGCATGACCGAACTCTGCGACCGCTACGACCTCACCCTGGAGGACCTCAACCTCGACCTCGGGCCCCTGGGCACGCTGCTCCCTCCGCCGTGAGCGGCCCCCGTCACCGTGCGGCCGGCTCGGGGTCGGGAGCGTCGAGGACCACTCCCCAGGTGTCGTCGTCCCCGATGCGGACGGTGAGTTCCTGGGTGCGGCGGGGCCGCCGAAGTGCAGGACCACCTCCTGGCGTACGGAGCCCTCGTCGAGGAAGTCCGCGAGCGCCCGGACCGCCCGCTGCACCGTCTTCAGGCTTCCCGTCGAGGGGGCCGGTGACGCGCGGGGACACCTGCGGCCAGGGCGACGATCATCACGGACATACGGAACGCCGACGACCCGAAAGCCGTCGGCGCCCCGCCGGCCCCCTGGGTGCGCTACCCCACGTGCTCCACGAACCGCGCCATCGTCTCCGCCAGCACCTCGCGGCCGTCACGTGCCCACAGGCCGTCGTTGAACAGCTCGACCTCGATGGCGCCGGTGTAGCCCGCCGCCGTCACGTACCCGAGCCACTCCCGCATCTCGATCGCCCCGTCCCCGATCTGCCCACGCCCGTTGAGCACGCCCTGCGGCAACGGGGTGGTCCAGTCGGCGAGTTGGAAGGTGTGGATACGGCCGCCCGCACCCGCGCGGGCGATCTGTGCGGGCGCGTTGTCGTCCCACCAGATGTGGTACGTGTCGACCGTGACGCCGACCTGGTGGGCTGGGAAGCGTTCCGCGAGGTCCAGCGCCTGGGTCAGGGTCGAGACGACGCAGCGGTCCGAGGCGTACATCGGGTGCAGCGGTTCGATGGCCAGCTTCACGCCGTGGTCCTCGGCGTAGGGGCCGAGCACCGCCAGCGCGTCCGCGATCCGTTCCCGGGCACCGTGCAGGTCCTTGGAGCCGGCCGGCAGGCCGCCGGACACCAGGACCAGTACGTCGGTGCCCAGCGTCGCCGCCTCGTCGACCGCGCGGCGGTTGTCGTCCAGGGCCGCCGCACGCTCCGCCGGGTCGATCGCCGTGAAGAACCCGCCCCGGCACAGGGTGGTGACGGTCAGGCCCGCGTCCCGGACCAGCTTGGCCGTCGCCTCCAGGCCGTACGCCTGGACCGGCTCCCGCCACAGGCCGACGCCCGCGACGCCCGACTCTCGGCAGGCGTCGACCAGTTCCGGCATCGACAGCTGCTTGACCGTCATCTGGTTGATGGAGAAACGCGCGAGCTCTGTCACTGATTCACCCCGTACAGGGACAGCAGGTTCTTCATGCGCTCCTCGGCCAGCTTCGGGTCCGGGAACAGGCCCAGTCCGTCGGCGAGTTCGTAGGCGCGGGCGAAGTGCGTCAGGGAGCGGGCCGACTGGAGGCCGCCGACCATGGTGAAGTGGGACTGGTGGCCGGCCAGCCAGGCCAGGAGGACCACGCCCGTCTTGTAGAAACGGGTCGGCGTCTGGAAGAGGTGGCGGGACAACTCGACCGTGGGGTCGAGGAGTTCACGGAAGCCTTCGACATTGCCCGTGTCCAGGACCCGGACGGCCTGGGCCGCCAGCGGCCCCAGCGGGTCGAAGATGCCGAGCAGGGCGTGGCTGAATCCCTGCTCGTCGCCCGCGATCAGCTCGGGGTAGTTGAAGTCGTCACCCGTGTAGCAGCGCACCCCTTGCGGGAGGCGGCGACGCAGGTCGATCTCGCGCTGGGCGTCCAGCAGGGAGACCTTGATGCCGTCGACCTTGTCGGGGTGGGCCGAGATCACCTCCAGGAAGGTGTCGGTGGCCGCGTCCAGGTCGGACGAGCCCCAGTAGCCCTCCAGCGCCGGGTCGAACATCGGGCCCAGCCAGTGCAGGATCACCGGCTCGGCGGACTGCCGGAGCAGCCGGCCGTAGACCTCCAGGTAGTCCTCGGGGCCCTTGGCCGTGGCGGCCAGGGCGCGCGAGGCCATCAGGATCGCCTGGGCGCCCGACTCCTCCACGACCGCGAGCTGCTCCTCGTAAGCCGCCCGGACTTCTTCGAGGGTCCCCGCGGTCATCTGGTCGGTGCCCACACCGCAGGCGATACGGCCGCCCACCGCACGCGCCTCCGCGGCCGACCGGCGGATCAGCTCGGCCGCGCCCGCCCAGTCCAGGCCCATCCCGCGCTGGGCGGTGTCCATGGCCTCGGCGACACCGAGCCCGTGGGACCACAGGTGGCGGCGGAAGGCGAGGGTGGCGTCCCAGTCGACTGCGGCGGGCGAGTCGGGCGAGACGTCGGCGTACGGGTCGGCGACGACGTGCGCCGCGGAGAAGACCGTACGGGAGGTGAAGGGGGTGCCGGGGGTCACCGCCAAGGGCTCCGGGCGGGGCTCGTATGCCCGCAACCCGCCCTTGAAGTCGGGCAGTCGGATCGTCACAGCTGGATCTCCGGTACGTCGAGACGGCGGCCCTCGGCCGAGGACTTAAGGCCCAGCTCGGCGAGCTGGACGCCGCGGGCGCCGGCGAGGAGGTCCCAGTGATAGGGGGCGTCGGCGTAGACGTGCCTGAAGAACAGCTCCCACTGGGCCTTGAAGCCGTTGTCGAACTCGGTGTTGTCGGGGACCTCCTGCCACTGGTCGCGGAAGGAGTAGGTGGCCGGGATGTCCGGGTTCCAGACCGGCTTGGGCGTGAGGGAGCGGTGCTGGACGCGGCAGTTGCGCAGGCCCGCGACCGCGGAGCCCTCCGTGCCGTCGACCTGGAACTCGACCAGCTCGTCGCGGTTGACGCGTACGGCCCAGGAGGAGTTGATCTGGGCGATGGCGCCGCCGTCGAGCTCGAAGATGCCGTATGCGGCGTCGTCGGCGGTGGCGTCGTAGGGCTTGCCGTTCTCGTCCCAGCGCTGCGGGATGTGGGTGGTGGCGATGGCCTGCACGGACTTCACGCGCCCGAAGAGCTCGTGCAGCACGTACTCCCAGTGCGGGAACATGTCGACGACGATGCCGCCGCCGTCCTCCGCGCGGTAGTTCCAGGACGGGCGCTGCGCGGCCTGCCAGTCGCCCTCGAAGACCCAGTAGCCGAACTCGCCGCGGATGGAGAGGATCCGTCCGAAGAAGCCGCCGTCGATGAGGCGCTTGAGCTTCAGCAGGCCCGGGAGGAAGAGCTTGTCCTGGACGACGCCGTGCTTGACGCCGGCCTCGTCCGCGAGACGGGCCAGCTCCAGGGCACCTTCCAGACCGGTGGCGGTGGGCTTCTCGGTGTAGATGTGCTTGCCGGCGGCGATCGCCTTCCTGATGGCCTCCTCGCGGGCCGAGGTCACCTGGGCGTCGAAGTAGATCTCGACGCCCGGGTCGGCGAGCACCGCGTCGACGTCCGTCGAGATGTTCTCCGCGTCCAGGCCGTGCTGCTCGGCGAGCGCCTTCAGGGCGTACTCGCGACGGCCGACCAGGATCGGCTCCGGCCACAGCACGGTGCCGTCGCCGAGGTCGAGCCCGCCCTGCTCACGGATGGCCAGGATGGAGCGGACCAGGTGCTGGCGGTAGCCCATGCGCCCTGTCACGCCGTTCATGGCGATACGCACCGTCTTGCGTGTCACGTCGTTCCCTTCGTACGCGGGGTCTGCGCCGCGTACGCCCGGTCTTTCACTGGTGAGCGTCACAGCAAGCGCTTTCTACATAGGGAGAAGCTAGCCTCTGAGCAGCGGTCCGGACAAGACCGTGACCAGCCTGAGTTGTTCGAGGGGACGAACAACGGGGGTTTCTGGCCGTAAGGTCTGCTCGACATACACGGAACCGTGGCTGCGGATGACCTGTCTACGAGGAGGCAGGCCTGTCTGTGAGCACGTACGAGGTGGTACGACGAGATGCGCGACCGGAGGACGACGAGATGACGGTGACCCTGGCGGACGTGGCGGCCCGCGCCCAGGTCTCCCCAGCGACGGTGTCGCGCGTACTGAACGGCAACTACCCCGTGGCCGCGTCCACCCGGGAACGGGTGCTGCGGGCGGTGGACGAGCTGGACTACGTGCTGAACGGTCCGGCGAGCGCGCTGGCCGCCGCCACCTCCGACCTGGTCGGCATCCTGGTCAACGACATCGCCGACCCCTTCTTCGGGATCATGGCGAGCGCCATCCAGTCCGAGATCGGCGGTCCGGGCGGCCGGGCCGGCGGTGAGCGGCTGGCGGTCGTCTGCAACACGGGGGGTTCGCCGGAGCGTGAGCTGACGTACCTGACGCTGTTGCAGCGGCAGCGGGCCGCGGCGGTCGTCCTGACCGGCGGCGCCGTCGAGGACGCCCCGCACGCGGCCGCGGTCGCGGCCAAGCTGCGGAAGCTGGCGGACGCCGGGACGCGGGTCGTGCTCTGCGGCCGGCCGCCGGCGCCTGACACCGGCGCGATCGCGCTGACCTTCGACAACCGCGGCGGCGGGCGCGAACTGACCGAGCACCTGATCGGGCTGGGGCACCGGCGGCTCGGCTACATCGCGGGACCGGAGGAGCGGACGACGACCCGGCACCGACTGGAGGGGCACCGGGCGGCGCTGGAGGCGCACGGCATCGAGGAGGACCCTCGATGGACGGTGCACGGCCGCTATGACCGGCAGTCGGGATACGAGGCGACGCTGGAACTGCTGCGCCGGGACCCGTCGTTGACCGCCGTGGTCGCCGCGAACGACTCCGTCGCCCTGGGCGCCTGCGCTGCGCTGCGCGACTCCGGGCTGCGGATTCCGGAGGACGTCTCGGTGGCCGGGTTCGACGACCTGCCGTTCAGCCTCGACACGGTGCCTTCCCTCACGACGGTGCGGCTGCCGCTGTCGGAGGCGGGGGCGCGGGCCGGGCGGATCGCGATGGGGCGGGAGGAGCCGCCGCTCGGCGAGATCGCCACGATTCGCGGGGAGTTGATGGTTCGGGGATCTTCCGGGGGGCCCAAGGGGGCCTGAGGCGTGCCGTCCGTCGCACTCGGACGGACGCGCTGACGCACGCCGCTGTTCACCGCCCGGGCGGCACAGCCGGGGCCGTACCGTCGTACTCCGAGTCGTGGTCGTCGTAGTAGTCCATCGTGCTGCTGACGACATGGCCGGCCAGGCCGAGGAGCAGGAAGAGCACGACGAGGACCTTGGCCGCGGTGTCCAGGAGCAGCGGCCGGGTGCCGGAGCGGACCGCGTCCTGCGGGACCGGCTCGTCGCCGAACAACCGCTTGGGATAGGCGGGGGTCAGCATCGTGACGTACGCGGTGAAACGCATCTGGTAGCGGGCCACGGCGGCCGTGGCGGCGAAGACCGGTGCGGGCAGTCGTCCCAGCACGATGCCGATGAGCCAGAACACCCAGCCCACCGCGAACCAGCCTGCCTGCGCCAGGTTGTTGATGATCGCTGCCGGGATCATCAGGATCAGGCGGAAGAACACCGCGAGCCGATTCAGCGGCGTGGCGCGCAGTTCGATCTGCACGGGGTGGTCAGGAGCCGAGAACGAGAACGGCGGATAGCGGTCGACCAGGAGCATCGCGCTCGCGCCGACCCGCGTCCGGTAGGCGAGGACCGAGCCGAGGAAGCGGAAGATCCCGTCGGGCAGCCGTCCCGTGAACAGGGCGGCGAACCATCCGACGATGGTCACGAAGAACGCCGCGATGGAGAGCAGCCAGACCACCACGAACTGCGGCAGGAGCAGCAGCCAGCGCAGCAGCACGGTCCAGCGACGCTGCCGTGCGACCGGGGGGATGTCCAGGACGGGCAGCCACTCGCCGCCCGCGGGATCGGTAGCGGCCCGAGGATCCCAGCTCGTCGCCATGGAGACTCCCAATCGTGCCGATGATGCTGCCTGACACGACCATGCTGCGGCGACGCGGCGGCCCCCGCGCCCTGCACAGGCCCAAACGGAGGTAGCCCGCCCACGACCCCTGCCGAATGCTCCGTTCCGCGTCTTGACTCGACCCACCGATTCTTCGACCCACCGATGATTTCCGGGCGCCACCGCCGTCTTCCATGCCGCAATCACCGGCTCACCCGAGCGGACAACAGGAGCGAATCCCATGCGCATCGCGATCACCGAGTTCATCAGCCTCGACGGCGTCGTCCAGGCCCCGGGCGGCCCCCAGGAGGACACCGACGGCGGCTTCGCGCACGGGGGTTGGTCGCATCCGTACTTCGACGCGGAGGTCCTCGGCGGGGCCTTCGACGCGGGATGCAGAAGGCCGAGGCGCTGCTGTTCGGGCGCCGTACCTGGCAGACCATGGCTGCGGCATGGCCGGAGCGGGCCGGGGACCCGTTCGCCGACCGGATGAACTCGATCAAGAAGTACGTCGTCTCCGGCACCCTCAGCGACGCCGACCTGACCTGGAACAACACCACCCTCATCCCCGGCGCCGAGGCTGTCGCCCGGGTGCGGGAGCTGCGCGCGACCGAGGGCGGCGACCTGGCGATGATGGGCAGCTCCACCCTCGTACGGACCCTCATCCAGGAGGGGCTGGTCGACGAGCTGCAGCTCATCGTGATGCCGGTGCTGCTCGGCGGCGGGAAGTCGATCTTCCCGGCGGACGGGGGGAAGCGGCCCCTGGAGCTCGTCTCCGCCACCGCAGCCAAGACCGGCGCACAGGTGTGCGTCTACCGGCCCGCCACCGAGGGCTAGCGACGAGGGCGCGGACGTCCTAGGCTCGACTCAGCGAAACCTCTGACTGAGTCAAACATCCGGAACCAGGGGCCCAGCGGCCCCGCGGGGAGCCCTCGGGATCGACCATGTCCGTGCATGACATCCGCGCCTTCAACCGCTTCTACACCAACGTCATCGGTGCCCTCGACTACAGCCGCCACCTGTACGCCCCCTACACCCTCACCGAGTCCCGCGTCCTGTACGAGCTCGCGCACTCCCCGCGTACGGACGCGGCCGACCTGCGGGCCGAACTCTCCCTGGACGCGGGGTATCTGAGCCGCATCCTGAACAAGTTCGAGCAGGACGGGCTCATCGAGCGCACCCCCTCCCGGGAGGACCCGCGTCGGCGGCGCGTCACGCTCACCGCGCGCGGCCGGGAGACCGGCAAGCTGCTGGAGGAACGGGCGACCGAATCGGTCGGCTCGCTGCTGTCGACCGTGCCGGCCGCCGAACGGCCACGGCTCGCCGAGGCGATGACGACGGTCCGTACGATCCTGTCCGAAGGCCGCCCTCCCCGCCGCGAGGACGTCCTGCTGCGCGAGCCGGGCCCCGGCGACCTCGGCTGGATCGTGCAGCGCAACGCCGCGCTGTATGCCGCCGAGTACGGCTGGAACGCAGACTACGAGGGGCTGGTCGCGAGGATCGTCGCGGACTTCGCGGAGGATCATGATCCGCATCTGGAGCGGGTGTGGATCGCCGAGCTGGACGGCCGGCCGGTCGGCTGCGTGATGCTCGTCCGCGACGAGGCGCCGGCCACGGCCCGGCTGCGGCTGCTGCTGGTCGAGCCCGACGCGCGCGGCCTCGGCATCGGCGACCGGCTCGTCTCGGCCGTCGTCGACTTCGCCCGCGGCGTGGGCTATCGCGACCTCGTCCTGTGGACCAACGACGTCCTGGCCGCCGCCCGCCGCCTCTACCAGCGCCACGGCTTCGTCCTGTCCGCCGAGACACCCCACCGCTCCTTCGGCAAGGACCTGACCGGGCAGGACTGGCGACTGGATCTCCACGGCACGCAGGAGTGAGATCAGGTACGGCGGGCAGGAGGTGACAGGTCCGGAGCGTCCCCCGGCCCGCCTGCCGGATGGGCGCACCCTCTTTTCCCTGGCAAGGTGGGATGCATGAAACTGGCGTTCTCCACCCTCGGCGTCCCCGGTCTCCCCGTCCCCGACGTGCTGCGGCTCGCGGCAGCGCACGGGTATCACGGCGTCGAGCTGCGCACGCACGCCGAGGAGCCGGTCCATCCGGGTCTGGGCCCAGCCGAACGGGCCGACGTGGCAGCCGAGTTCAAGGCCGCCGGCATCGAGCTTCTGGGCCTGGCCGGGTACGCCCGGGTCGCCGCTCCCGGTGACGACGGGCCCGTGATCGAGGAGATGCGCACCCTCGTCGACCTCGCCCACGACCTCGGTGCCCCTTACGTCCGCGTCTTCCCCGGCGCCGACCCCGAGCAGAGCCCGCAGTCGGCGGACGCGATCGCCGCGCGGCGGCTGGGTACGGCTGCGCAGTACGCCGCCGACATGGGCGTACGGATCCTGCTGGAGACCCACGACTCGCACCGCACCGCCGCCGACTCGATCCGCGTCCTCGGCCTGGTCGGGCACCGGCACGTCGGCTCGCTGTGGGACGTCATGCACACCTGGCTGGGCGGCGAGCAGCCCTCGGAGAGCTACGCGGCCCTGTCCCCGTACCTCGGCTACGTCCAGGTCAAGGACATCGCCTCCGCCGACGACACGACCCCGCTGCCGCTCGGCACCGGAGTGCTGCCGCTCGCCGAGTGCGTGGAGGTGCTGTCCCGGCACGGCTGGGACGGCTGGCTGTGCTGGGAGTACGAGAAGCGGTGGTACGAGGAGGCCGCGCCCCTTCCCGAACTGCTCGACGCGGGACGGAACCATCTGGCGCGGCTGCTCAACGAGTCGGCGTAGCCGCCGGCGCCGCCGCTACTCGGGACGGGCCAGGATCGGCGCCGTGGGGTCGAGGCACCAGCCCAGCACGGCGGGCCACGGCCCGTACCCGGCGTCCAGGTCGAGGTGGGCGGCGCCCGGGAGGATGTCGGTCGGGAGGGCGAGCGGGGTGCCGTAGACGGTGTCGGCGCCTTCCTCGCAGTACGGGTCGTCGTCGCCGGCGACCAGGCGGGTCGGGCCGGGGAGGGTGAACTCCAGCGCCGGCAGCGCGAATCGGGCGACCTCCGAGTGCTGCGCGAGCACGGCGCCGGACGGCGGGGCGACGAGCAGCACCCGGTCCACGTCGAGCCCCGGCACCCCGCGCGCGGCAGCGTGCAGCCACAGCACCGCGGACAGACTGTGCGCGACCACGACCCGCTCCGCCTTGCCGTCGAGCGCACCGAGGTGCCGCCCCAGCTCCCCCAACCAGACTTCCAGGTCAGGATCGTCCGGCTCGGGAAGCTGCGGATAGACGAGCTGGTGCCCGAACTCGCCGAGCCGATCCGCGAGCCAGTGCTGCCAGTGGTCCTTGGGGCGGCGGTTCTGCCAGCCGTGGAGGATGAGGTAGGCGGTCATGAGCCGATGGTTTCCGATCACTGCCGTGCCGGTCCAGTGCCGCCGGCGGCCCCGTCGGTCGACGCCCCCCGCGACAGGAACCCCGCGCTCAGCGCCCCGAACTCCTTATGGAAACCCGGGAAAGTCTTCCGTACGCACCCGGGGTCGTCGAACGAGATTCCCGGCACCCGCAGCCCGGTCACCGCGAAGGACATGACGATGCGGTGGTCGCCGTAGGACTTGATCTCCGCACCGCTCGCGATGGGCGCGCCCGGCCGGATCTCGATCCAGTCGGGGCCCGTGGTCACCTCCACCCCCAGCCGCCGCAGGTTCTCCGCACAGGCCTCCAGCCGGTCGCACTCCTTCACCCGGGTGTTCGCCACGTCCTCGATCCGCACCGGGCCGGAGGCGAACGGGGCGATGGCCGCGAGGGTCGGCATGGTGTCGGAGATGTCCCGCATGTTGACGGTGACGCCCCGCAGTTCGCCGGTCCCCCGGACCGTCGTCGACCGCGCGCCCACCTCCACCTGCGCGCCCATCCGCCGCAGTACGTCGACGAAGCCCAGGTCGCCCTGGAGCGCCCCCTCGCCCAGGCCCAAAACCGTCACCTCGCCGCCCGTGACGGCCGCCGCCGCGAAGAAGTAGCTCGCCGTCGAGGCGTCCGGCTCCACCGCGTACGTCGTGGCGCGGTAGCCGCCGGACGGGACCAGGAAGGCGTTCCCCTCCCGGCGCACCTCCACCCCGAAGGCCCGCATCATCGCGATCGTGATCTCGACGTACGGCACCGAGACCAGGTCGGTGACCGTGATGCGCAGGCCCTTGCGGGTCAGCGGTCCGAGCAGCAGCAGCGCGGTCAGGTACTGCGACGACTGGCCCGCGTCCAGCGTCACCTCCCCGCCCTCGACGCCGGCCGCCGTCACGGTCAGCGGATGGTGGCCCTCCCGCTCCTCGTGCCGCAGGTCCACGCCCAGGTCACGCAGGGCCCGGGTCAACGGCAGCAGGGGGCGGCGGCGCATCTGGGGCGAGGCGTCGAAACGGTAGGTGCCGGTGCCGGTGGCGGCCAGCGTCGGCAGGAAGCGGGCCGTCGTCGCACCGTCCCGGCAGTGGACGTCGGCCTCGGTGACCGCGGGGCCCTGCGGGCGGCCGTCGACCTGCCAGGCGTCCGGCGTCCGCCCGACCCGGTAGCCGAGCCGCGCCAGCCCCTCGGCGAAGCCCTCCGTGTCGTCCGAACGGAGCGGGCGTACGAGGGTGGTGACACCGTCGGCGGCGGCCGCGAGGAAGAGAGCGCGGGCGGTGACGGACTTGGAACCGGGGATGTCGACTACGGGCATGCCCACATGATCGCCCGGTCGGCGGCGACGACGCGGGGGCGTCCATGGGGTGGACCCGCCTGCCCCCCCCCTCACGGGACCCTCGTCCTGAAGCCCCTCCCCGGCCCCCACCCGCCCCACCAACCCCCATCTCACCAACTTCCCGATTTCCGCCCATCCCGGGAACCCAGCCCCACCCCCGCTCGTCCAACACGCAAGCTGCCGGAGAGTCACCGTGGTGCGGTGTCGGCCCTCGCTGCTGGCTGCGATCGCTGACCAACCCTCTCCGCCGTGCCGCGGCCGGCAGCATGCCGTCATCGGCGCGCCCCCCTCCAACTGCGCCGATGGCGGCCCCTCCTTGGCGACCGGTTGCCGTGTACTCCCTTGACTGGCAGAAACTTCCCGGTTATTGGTGACTTCTCGGAAGTTTCCTTCAGCGCACCACCTCCGGAAGGAGCGCACGTGCCCGACACCAGCACGGGAAGCATGGGAAACACCTCGGTCCCCTCCAGACGTACCGTCCTCGCCGCCACTGCCGGCATGACCACCGCTCTCGCCCTCGGCGGCACCGCCCACGCCGGCCCCGACGGCAAGCACGACGACCGGAAACTGCGGGCCCTCATCGCCCGGATGAGCCTGCCGGAGAAGGTCGGCCAGCTCTTCGTCATGCGGGTCTACGGCCACTCCGCCACCGCCCCCGACCAGGCCGACATCGACGCCAACCTCAAGGAGATCGGCGTCCGTACGGCGGCCGAGCTGATCGCCAAGTACCGGGTCGGCGGCATCATCTACTTCACCTGGGCGCACAACACCCGCGACCCGCACCAGATCGCCGACCTGTCCAACGGCATCCAGCGGGCGTCCCTCGCCCAGCCCCGCGGCCTGCCCGTCCTCGTCTCCACCGACCAGGAGCACGGCATCGTCTGCCGCGTCGGCGAGCCCGCCACCCTCTTCCCGGGTGCCATGGCCATCGGAGCCGGCGGCTCCCGCGCCGACGCCCGCACCCTCGGCCGTGTCGCCGGACAGGAACTCAGGGCGCTCGGCATCCGGCAGAACTACTCCCCCGTGGCCGATGTGAACGTCAACCCGGCCAACCCGGTCATCGGCGTCCGCTCCTTCGGCGCCGAACCCGCCGCGGTGGCCGGCATGGTCGCCGCCGAGGTGGCCGGATACCAGCACTCACGGCAACTCGCGGCCACCGCCAAGCACTTCCCCGGCCACGGCGACACCGCCGTCGACAGCCACTACGGCTTCCCGGTCATCACCCACACCCGCGACCAGTGGAACCAGCTCGACGCGCCGCCCTTCCGGGCCGCCATCCGGGCCGGCATCGACTCGATCATGACCGCGCACATCATGGTCCCGGCCCTCGACGACTCCGGCGACCCGGCCACCCTGTCCCGCCCCATCCTCACCGGCATCCTGCGCGAGGAGCTCGGCTACGACGGGCTCGTGGTGACCGACTCGCTCGGCATGGAGGGCGTACGGACGAAGTACGGCGACGACCGCGTCCCCGTCCTCGCGCTCAAGGCGGGCGTGGACCAGCTCCTCAACCCGCCCTCCCTCGACATCGCCTGGAACGCGGTCCTGAAGGCCGTCCAGGACGGCGAGCTGACCGAGGCACGGCTCGACGAATCGATCCTGCGCATCCTGCGGCTGAAGGCGAAGCTGCGGCTGTTCGACGCGCCGTACGTCAGCCAGGGCGGGGTCGATCGGAACGTCGGCACCGCGTCCCACCTCAGGACCGCCGACCGTATCGCCGAGCGGACGACGACCCTGCTCGTCAACGAGGACTCGACCCTTCCGCTGTCCCGGCGCTCCCACCCCAAGATCCTCGTCGTCGGCGCCGACCCCGCCTCCCCGTCCGGCACGACGGGACCGCCGACCGGCGTGCTCGCCGCCGCGCTGACCGAGCTGGGCTTCACGGCGACCGCCCTGTCGACGGGTACCGCGCCCTCCTCCGCCGCCATCGCCAAGGCCGTCGAGGCGGCTCGGGCGGCGGACGCGGTGGTGGTCGGGACGTACAACGTCACGGCGAGCAGTACGCAGAAGGCGCTGGTCGAGCAGCTCCTCGCGACGGGGAGGCCGGTGGTGGCGGTCGCGGTCCGCAACCCGTACGACGTGGCTCATCTGCCCGCCGTACGGGCGTACTTGGCGTCCTACTCCTGGACCGACGTCGAGCTGCGGGCCGCCGCGCGGGTGATCGCCGGGCGGGTGGCTCCGCGCGGGAAGCTGCCGGTGCCGGTGCAGCAGGCGGACGATCCGTCGCGGGTGCTGTATCCGATCGGCCACGGACTGTCGTACGGGCGCGGTTAGCGTCGTGTAGCACTTTGGGCGTAGCGCCCGTACGTCACACAACGGGCGCACTCACCCCCAACCGACGCAAAGGACCCCACATGTCTGGCGTGGGCCCGCTGCGGCGGGTCACGCTGGGCGGGGGTACCGGGGGGAGTGCGATGCGTGCGAGAAGTGCTGTTGGGGTGGCCGCCGCGTTGCTTGCGCTGCTCAGCGCATTGCTGACGGGTTGTCAGAGTCCGTCGGGGGCGGCGGAGCAGAACGGGCGGCTCAGTGAGAGCGGGAGCGTGAGCCGGAGCGAGTCAGGGGGCGCCGGCGAGCAGCTGCTGACACCGCCGACGCGGCCCGCGGGCTACGGCGAGGTGTTCCTCGGCGTCGACGAGTGCAGTTCCTTCGGGACGACGAGTTTCACCGAGGTGTCCTGCACCGGTGAGCGGGCGGCGGCGCGGGTCGTGGCGCGGCACGACGGCAAGGTCGGCGACGGGCCGCTGTGCCCGGGGACCACGGACTTCGTACTGCACATCAGCGAACAGAGCCGGACGTCCGACGAGGACGGCGACGGTGCGATCCCGCAGGGCTACGCCTGCATGCGCAACCTGGCGCCGCCCCACCCCGGCGACCCGGGCAGCGGAGGCGGACCCCGCACGATCGTCGGCGACTGCGTCTACAGCTCCGGCGACGGGCAGGTGCGCGAGACGACGTGCGACGGCGAGGGACGGCAGAAGCCGCAGTACGAGGTGACCAGGGCCGTGGACAAGCGGGCGAAGTGCCCGCTGTCGACGGCGCTGTACGTCCAGCTGGGCGGCGAGAAACCGGTGGGCTGCGCGCGGCCGGTGTAGCCGGCGTCGGTCAGCACAGAATCCAGCCCTTGCTCACCGACCCCCGCCCCACCTTCCCCTTCACCCACACGCAGCGGTGCCCGGCGTGGACGGTGACCGGGCCGGCCCGGCGGCTGTACAGGCCCTCGTCGACCACCGCCCTGGCCCGGTACGCCTGCACGCTGACCATCATCTTCTGCCTGCGCCCGGGGTCCTTGGGCACGGTGATCGCGCAGATGTGGCCGCCCCGCTTGTAGACGTACAGAGTGCCGGTGGCGAACGGGTACGTCCTGACCTTGCGTCCCTCACAGCGCGAGGCGGCGGCTTGCGCCTCGGCCGGCACCGCGACCGCGAGCAGTCCGGACGCGGTCAGCAACGCCAGGCCGACGGCCAGTCGTCGGCGTATCGCACCTCTGTCCACTTGGTTGTCCTCCCCGTACACCGGCGATGAGCGTACTGGTGTACGGACGCACGGCGTATGCCGGATGGTTGCACGACCGTCACGGCCACACGCCGCACGGCACCTACCGGGCCGCCCCCACCGGCTCCTCCGGCTCCGCCGCCCCGATGAAGGTCCGCCACAGCTCCGCATACTGCCCGCCGCGCGCCAGCAGCTCCTCGTGCGTACCGTCCTCCGCGATCCGCCCGTGGTCCATCACCACGACCCGGTCCGCGCGGGCGGCCGTGGTCAGGCGGTGGGCGACGACGAGGGTGGTACGGCGGCCCGAGAGGCGGTCCGTGGCGTGGTTGACCTGGGCCTCCGTGGCCAGGTCCAGCGCTGCCGTCGCCTCGTCGAGGAGCAGGATGTCGGGGTCGACCAGCTCGGCGCGGGCGAGTGCGATCAGCTGGCGCTGCCCGGCGGAGAGGTTGCGGCCGCGCTCGGCGACCTCGTGGAGGTAGCCGCCGTCGAGGGTGGCGATCATCTCGTGGGCGCCGACCGCACGGGCCGCGGCCTCGACCTCGGCGTCCGTCGCGTCGGGGCGGCCGTAGGCGATGGCGTCGCGGACGGTGCCCTGGAAGAGATACGCCTCCTGCGGGACGACCCCGAGCCGGTGGCGGTACGACGTGATGTCCAGGGAGCGCAGGTCCGTGCCGTCGACCGTGACACGGCCGCCGGTCGGGTCGTAGAACCGCGCCACCAGCTTCACGAGCGTCGACTTGCCCGCGCCGGTCTCACCGACGAACGCGACCGTCTGCCCGGCCGGAATCCGCAGGGCGACGTCGCTCAGCGCCGCCTCGTCGTCGCCGTACTTGAAGTGCACGTCCTCGAAGGCGACCTCGCCCCGCAGCGACAGCACCTCCAGCGGCTCCGCGGCCGCCTTCGTGGAGGTCGGCTCCCGCAGCAGCTCCTGGATGCGGCCGAGCGAGACCGTGGCCTGCTGGTAGCCGTCGAAGACCTGGGAGAGCTGCTGGACGGGGGCGAAGAACAGGTCGATGTAGAGCAGATACGCCACCAGCGCGCCGGTCGTCAGCGTCGCGTCGTCGATCCGGCCGCCGCCCACGATCAAGACCGCCGCGACGGCCCCAGACGACAGGAACTGCACGAAGGGGAAGTAGATCGAGATCAGGAACTGCCCCCGGATACGGGCCCTGCGGTAGCTGTCGCTGCGCTCGGCGAACCGTGCGCCGCCGTCCCGCTCGCGCCGGAAGGCCTGCACGATCCGCAGCCCGGACACCGACTCCTGGAGGTCGGCGTTCACCACCGACACCCGCTCACGGGCGAGCTCGTACGCCTTCACGCTGGCCCGGCGGAAGTAGTACGTCGCGACGATCAGCGGCGGCAGCGTCGCGAAGACGACGAGGGCCAGCTGGATGTCGATCACCAGCAGGGCGACCATGATGCCGAAGAAGGTGACGACGGACACGAAGGCGGTGACCAGACCCGTCTGCAGGAAGGTCGACAGCGCGTCGACGTCCGTCGTCATCCGGGTCATGATCCGGCCGGTCAGCTCGCGCTCGTAGTAGTCGAGTCCGAGCCGCTGGAGCTGGGCGAAGATCTTCAGCCGCAGCGAGTACAGGACGCGCTCGCCGGTGCGTCCGGTCATCCGCGTCTCGCCGATCTGCGCCACCCACTGGACCGTCACGGTGAGCAGGGCGAGCAGGGATGCCGCCCAGACCGCGCCGAGGGCGACCTGCGTGACACCCGAGTCGATGCCGTGCCGGATCAGGACCGGGAGCAGCAGTCCCATGCCGGCGTCCATGGCGACGAGGCCGAGGCTGATCAGCAGGGGCAGCGCGAAGCCGCGCAGCAGCCGTTTCAGGCCGTACGACTCCTCCGGCCGGACCGCGTCGGCCTCGTCGATGTCGGGTCGGTCGACGGCCGGGGGCAGCGCCTCCACCTGGGCGAGGAGTTCGGGTGTGGCCGGGGACTCCGTGAGCGCCAGGTCCCGCCGCTCGCGGTCCCCGGTCCACAGCCTCGGGGTCACCCCGCGCTCGGCGTCGAACTCGGCGTCCAGCTCGTCGCGTACGGAGGTGTCCTCCTGCGGGCAGGCGGGCTGGGCGTGGCCGGGTGAGACACCGCCGAGTTCGTCGGGGTCGGTGAGGAGGCGCCGGTAGAGGGCGGAGCGTTCCTGGAGTTCCTCGTGGGTGCCGATGTCGGCGAGGCGGCCCGCGTCGAGGACGGCGATGCGGTCGGCGAGGCCGAGGGTGGAGCGGCGGTGCGCGATGAGGAGGGTGGTGCGGCCCTCCATGACGTGCCCCAGCGCCTCGTGGATCTCGTGCTCGACGCGGGCGTCCACCGCGGAGGTCGCGTCGTCGAGGACGAGGAGCCGCGGGTCGGTGAGGATCGCGCGGGCGAGCGCGACGCGCTGGCGCTGGCCGCCGGAGAGGGTGAGGCCGTGCTCGCCGACCGTGGTCTCGTAGCCGTCGGGCAGCTCGGCGATGAAGCGGTCCGCCTGGGCGGCGCGTGCGGCGGCCTCGATCTGCTCGTCGGTCGCGTCGGGACGGCCGTAGGCGATGTTGTTGCGGACCGTGTCCGAGAAGAGGAAGGAGTCCTCGGGGACCAGGCCGATCGCGGCCCGCAGCGAGTCGGAGGTCAGCTCGCGCACGTCGTGGCCGCCGATGAGGACGGCGCCGCGTGTGACGTCGTAGAAGCGCGGGAGGAGGAGGGAGACGGTGGACTTGCCGGAGCCGGATGAGCCGACGACGGCCAGGGTCTCGCCGGGCTGGATCTCGAAGGAGAGCCCGTCCAGCACCGGCCGCCCGTCGTCGTAGCCGAACGCCACGTCGTCGAACTCGACGGTCGCGGGGGCGTCGGCGGGCAGCGTCTTGGTGCCGTCCTTGATCGACGGCTCGGTGTCGATCAGCTCCAGCACGCGCTCGGTGCCGGCGCGGGCCTGCTGCCCGACCGTGAGGACCATGGCGAGCATCCGGACCGGGCCGACCAGCTGGGCGAGGTAGGTGGAGAACGCCACGAACGTGCCCAGCGTGATGTGCCCACGCACCGCCAGCCAGCCGCCGACCGCGAGCATCGCGACCTGCCCGAGAGCGGGGACGGCCTGCAGGGCCGGGGTGTACTTGGAGTTGAAGCGGATGGTGCGCAGCCGCCCCGCGAAGAGCCGCCGGCTGACCTCCCTGAGCTTCCCGGTCTCCTGCTCCTCCTGCCCGAACCCCTTCACCACGCGTACGCCGCTGACGGCCCCGTCGACCACGCCGGCGACGGAGGCGGCCTGCGCCTGGGCGTACCAGGTGGAGGGGTGCAGCTTGGTCCGGCTGCGCTTGGCGATCCACCACAGGGCCGGGGCGACGGCGAGAGCGACCAGGGTGAGCGGCAGCGACAGCCACGCCATGACGATCAGGGAGATCAGGAAGAGCGCGAAGTTCCCGATGGTCATCGGGAGCATGAAGAGCAGGCCCTGGATCAGCTGGAGGTCGCTGGTGGCCCGCCCGACGACCTGCCCGGTGGACAGCTCGTCCTGCCGCCGCCCGTCGAGCCGGGTGATCGTCGCGAACATGTCCGTGCGCAGATCGTGCTGGACGTCGAGGGCGAGGCGGCCGCCGTAGTAGCGGCGGATGTAGGTGAGGACGTAAACGACGAAGGCGGCGGCTATGAGCAGGCCGGCCCAGACGGCCATGCCACGGGTGTGATCGCCGATGACGTCATCGATGATCACCTTCGTGATCAGCGGGACGACCGCCATGACGGCCATTCCGACGAGGGAGGAGCCGAGGGCGAGGATCACGTCCTTGCGATAGCGCCAGGCATAGCCCCACAGCCGTCGTGCCCATCCCCGTTGCACTGCCACGCCGGTGCCCTCCGTCCGTCCTGATCTACCGGAAGACACCAACGCCGACGAGCTTCGATTTCATCCCGCCGCAACAAAGCCGGGGGGCGTGCTCAGATACGTACGCGCAGGTAATAGAGCCGGGTCGTCTGTACGGCGTTCTGGTTGTCGTCGCTGACCAGCAGCACCTTCAGGCGATCGCCCGTGCGGCCCGTGATCGCCATGCCCTCGATGTTGTCCAGGAGCGGGTTCGGCTGGGGCTGCTTGGCGGTCGCTCCCAGTGACGGGCAGTTCACGAGGTCGGCGAGAAGGGTCTTCTTGATCAGGCGGACGCCGTCCTGGCCCGTGAGCTTCTCGACACCGCTGGTGTCCGTGGCGCGGCGCGGGTCGGCCAGATGGAGCCGGACCGTGTTCCCGACGCCTGCGGTGAAGCCGCGCTCCAGGACGAGGAGGCGGCCGTCGGGGGTCGCCCGGACCTCGGGGACGCCGAGGCCGGTGTCGGCGCGGTAGGCGTACTGGCGGCCGAGCTCGAAGGAGCCGCCCTTGGTCCGGTTCCAGGTCTGGAAGCGGACGATGTCGGCGCTGTCGCCGGTCAGGGCGTACTCCATCGACGCGAGCAGGGTGCGGCCGCCGGGCAGGAGGGTCAGGCCCTCGAAGGTGCCGTTGGAGACGGCGCGGCCGGCCGGGGCGACCTTCAGCGCGTCCGGCACGGGGAGGCGGTCGAGGATCCGGCCGTCGCGGGAGTAGCGGCGGATGGACGGCTCGGTCTCCGAGGAGATCAGCCGGGTGCCGTCCCGGTCGATGACGAGGCCCTCGGAGTCGAGGGCGGCACCGCTCTCGTCGGCGAGCGGGACGGCTTTCCTCGGCGCGAGCCTCCTGCCGTTCAGGCTGAGGAGGGAGGAGCGGTCGGAGAGGGCCGCGAGGGAGCCGTCGCCGTCCACGGCGAGCGCGGAGAAGTTTCCGACGAAGGTGCCCTCGTACGTCGTCTTGTCGAGCGCGTCGGAGAAGCGGTCGATGGAGACGGAGGGCGAGCAGGCGTGGCGGCCCGGCGAGGTGGCGTGGGCGTTCGCGGGGCCGGCGGCGGTGAGGCAGGTGGCCGCCGCCAGGCCCGCGGTGGCGGTCGCGAGTACGGTTCTCAGGCGCATGGGGGTCACCGTAGGACGGGTGGGTGACGCGAGGTGGGCCGTCTCGTTAAGGGTCAGCTCGCGGCCAGGTCCTTGTGGATGACCTTGGCGACGCCCTGAATGGTCGTGATGCCGTAGTTCATGGTGCTGTTGCCATGGGTGAGCACCGTGATCACGTAGTCGTGGCCGCGCCCCTTGAAGGCGCCGACGCTGTGCACCCGCCAGCCCTGGGTGGCGCGTTGCAGCCAGCCGTTCTTGACCGCCACCGTGACGCCGGACGGCACTCCGTACGGTGTGCCCCAGCGCTGCGAGGAGACGACCTGGCCCATCAACTGCAGGATGTAGGCACGGGAGTTGTCGCTGAGGACCGCGTTCTTGGCCGTGATGAGCTTCAGCAGCTTCTGCTCGTCGGTGACGGTGATCTGGGTCAGGCCCCAGTAGCCGTTCGCGCCGGGCTTGGTCTGGGTCATACCGGCGGCCGAGAGGAAGCCCTTGATCTTCGTCAGGCCGAGCTGCTTCCAGAGCGTGCTGGTCGCGGCGTTGTCCGACTTGGTGATCATGGCCTTGGCGAGGGACGTCTCACGAGCGGTGAGGTACCGGTTGTGCTTCTTCGCGTCCCACAGCAGCGCGGCCAGCACGTTGACCTTGACGACACTGGCGGAGTCGTAGGCGCTGGAGGCCCGCAGGGCGCAGGTGGTGTTGGTGGAACGGTCGTAGAGGCCGACCGCGATGGTGCCCTTGCGGTTGGCCAGGGCGGCGGTGATGTCCTTCGTCAACTTGGCGGCGAGGCCGGCCTTGGCGGACGTACAGCTGACGGTGGGCGAAGGCGCCGCGACGGCGGGGGTGGCGACGGCTATGGACGCCATGACGACGCCGACGCCCACACCTGCCGCGACGCCCGCTCTCGCGCGTCCGGAAACACGCCTTGCCTGCTTGCTCGTTCTCCCGTGGGTCATGTCCTTCTGACCAACGAGCACGCATAAAAGGTTGTACGCATGATGACCGCTGGCTGCGTACTGTCCGTCCTGTCCTTGCAGCGAAAGGCACGGACCGACATCTGGATCGGCGGCGGCTGGGGCATCGGCGCCCCGATCGGGGAGCAGACCCGCGACCACCGCGACTCCGCGCTTCAGGCGTCACTGGAACCGTCGCGCCCCTTCGTCCACCCCGCGTCGGCCTTCGTGACGGGCAGGATCGGCGGTACGACGGTCCCGTGTCTGTCCGCCGAGCAGCAGATCCACTTCCACCAGGGGTACGAGCCGGCGGACCGCGACCGGCACGACATGGCCCAGCTGCGGCAGGTGTTCGGGATCACTACGCTTTTCTGATCACCGGTCGGAGTCGTCGCAGGCGGGGACGGGAACACGCGCACCCCGGCTCTCCGCGATCCGACGGACATCGGTCAGGGCCTCGCTCATCCGGGCCAGCAGGAAGCGGAGCTGCGCGGGCGTTGCTCGTCGGTCGGCGAGCATGTCGTCCGCGTGGTCGAGGAGCTCGCCCGACATTCCGAGCTGAACGCTCTCGACGGCGTCCGCCACACGGGAGACAGGGCCGGTGCCGCCGGTGTGGAGGTAGCACGGTTTGCCGCCTTCCCCGGTCCAGGGGAGCAGGCGTACACCTGTCGCGGGGTGGGTGCTGTGCACGTCCTCCTTCATCGGGCGACCTCCGCTCGCGCCGCGAGCATGCCGCAGGACCCGATGCCGATTCCGGGTACGGCGACCAGAGGCGGCGCCGTCGGCGTGTGGCCACCGGTTTGATGGACGGTCGGCCCGTGGAGAACAGCACGGCTCGCCTTCCGGGCCGGGCGGCCCAGAAGACGTAGCAGCGGCGCGCAGAGATGGGCGATACGGTGACTCATGTCGTCGGCTCCTAGCGTCAGTTGATGACCACGCCCCCGGACCGGTCGGACGGTCGCGGGGGTATCGCGTTCTGTAGCGATCAACTCACACACTGAGACGGGTCGGGCTAGCCTCGCCAGAGGGTCGAATGTGACCAGGCATTCGTCACAAGGGAGTTGGCCATGAGCAACACGTACGGTGACTGGCTCAGGCAGCAGCGCGAGGCGGCGGCGCTGACGCAGGAGGAGCTGGCCGAACGGGCGTTCATGACGCGTTCGCACATCGCGCACATCGAGGCGGGGCGACGGGTGCCTTCGAGGGAGGATGCTCGGCGGCTGGACGTTGCCCTGGGCACGGGGGATGTGCTGAGCAGCTTTCTGCCGCAGGGCGAGGTGGCGATCGCCGACTACTTCGAGTCGGTGCGCGAGCTCGAACAGCAGGCGGTGACGATCCGAGAGTTCGCCCTGACGTACTTCCCGGGCATCCTGCAGACCAAAGGGTACGCACATGCGCTCATGAGTTCGGCGTTCCCTCCGGTGAGCGAAGAGGTGCGTGACAAACGCGTTGTCACACGCCTTGAACGCGCGAAGATCCTTGAGGACCCGGTCACGCCCGTGATGTGGGCGCTATTGGACGAGGCGGTGCTGCGGCGTCCTGTGGGCAGCGAGGGCGTCATGGCGGAGCAGATCATGCATCTCGTCCGCCTCACCGAGGCTCGACGTATCCGCGTACACGTGCTGCCCTTTGATGTGGGGCTTCATCCGATGCTGCACAGCATGCTCTCGCTGATGTGGTTCGAGGACCAGCCACCCCTGGCATACACCGAGGGGCACGGGGCGGGGCGACTCATCGATTCCCCGTCAGCGGTCCAGCAGTTGCAGAGCGGATACGCTCTGGCTTTGAGCGACGCGCTGCCTCTGAAGGAGTCAGTAGCACTACTCAAGGCCACTGCGAAGGACTACGGACACCATGGCTGACCGAATCATCCCGAACGCTGCCATATTGACAGGCTGGCGCAAGTCGTCCTACAGCAGCCCCAACGCCGACAGTTGCCTCGAAGTCCTCGACAACCACCCCTCCGGCGTCCCCGTCCGCGACTCCAAGGTCCCGCACGGCCCGGCGCTGGTCTTCTCCGCCGCCAACTGGTCGGCGTTCGTCACGGCTGTCAAGGAATCACGGCCCTGAGCCGATCGCGACCGCGACTTGCGCCGGGCGTCAGCTCAGAGCGCCTTCCATGGCCGGAATCAGCAGCCGGAGCAGGTCGGTACCGATGTCGCTCTGCTGGAATCTCGGGTAGTCCCCGTCGCGTGCCGGAACCACGGTCAGCCGGTAGTAGGCCGACCCAACGGTGAAAGCGAACCGCATCGGCTCGTCATCGGCGGCCGGGTAGACCGCGAAGGAGTCTCCCTCGCCGATGTTCTGGGGAATCACGTCCCCGCCAGGTGCCTTGATGTCGGCGCGATAGCGCTCCGCGTCGGTCTCCGCGACGCTCGCGTAGGAGCTCTGGTTGCCCCATGTGCACCCCCACGGGCGCTGTCCGTCGATGGCATCGGGCCGGGTGCTGTTGAAGGGGTCCCCGACACCGCCGAAAGCCGATCGGACGTCATCGGCCTTCAGCAGCGAGCACGCGCTCGGCTTCCGAGTGGCCTTGCCCCCTCCGGGACCGCCTCCGGAACCACTGCCGGTCGCGTCCGCCGAGCATCCCACTGCGGCGAGCAGCCCTGCCGCTCCTACCACACAGCCAAAGCCACGTCTTCGGGCCGACGCGGATACCGCAGCGTGCATCAATGCCTCCAATTCACGGACCGGAAACGGGACTTGTGCCGGCTCCCGGTGGTGAGATGGCGTTCAGCGTAGTACCGCGCCGACCGCTGCCGGGTTGCGATCCGCACTCACTCAGTGGGTGCAGATGAACGGGACGGCGGTGAAGGAGAGCCAGTACGGCTCAACGTCCGGCTCCAGTTACAGCTCCGGTTCCGGCTCCAGCGCGAACACCTCCCCGCAGAGCAACCAGTCGGCGATCTACCGCCTGGACCCGTCGGACGTCGACTGACCCCGACCCGCGCCACGCCCAACGGCCCCCGGTCCACCCGCCGGGGGCCGTTTCGTCGTGTCAACTCGCGCGGACAAGCCCTGTTTTGCCGCTTCCCGTCACCCAATGGACACGTGCAAACCCTCGACACGACCACATGTCCATGTCACTCTCCCGTTTGCCGCCTCCATTCAACCCGCGTAGATGGGACCCCCACATGCCGGCGACACGCATACGCAGCTGGAAGTCGGTCGCGCTGACCACGGCCGCCGTCCTGGTCGGCCTCACCGCCCCGGCGCTCACCGCGGCTCCGGCCGCCGCGACGACCACGGAGTACGACGACACGTACTACGCCGACGCGATCGGCAAGACCGGCACGGCCCTGAAGGACTCGCTCCACGAGATCATCGGCGACCAGACCAGGCTCTCGTACTCGGCCGTCTGGAACGCCCTGAAGGTCACCGACCAGGACCCCAACAACAGCAACAACGTGATCCTGCTCTACAGCGGCATCTCCCGCAGCAAGTCCCTCAACGGCGGCAACACCGGCAACTGGAACCGCGAGCACGTGTGGGCCCAGTCCCACGGCGACTTCGGCACCTCCGCCGGCCCCGGCACCGACCTGCACCACCTGCGCCCCGAGGACGTGCAGGTCAACAGCATCCGCGGCAACAAGGACTTCGACAACGGCGGCAGCAGCTTCACCAACTCCGGCGGCAGCCTCACCGACTCCAACTCCTTCGAGCCGCGCGACGCCGTCAAGGGCGACGTGGCCCGCATGATCCTCTACATGGCGGTCCGCTACGAGGGCGACGACAGCTGGCCCGACCTGGAGGCCAACGACTCGATCAACGGCAGCGTCCCGTACCACGGCCGCCTCTCGGTCCTGAAGCAGTGGAACGACGAGGACCCGCCGAACGCCTTCGAGGAGCGCCGCAACGAGGTCATCTACGACAGCTACCAGGGCAACCGCAACCCGTTCATCGACCACCCCGAGTGGGTCGAGGCGATCTGGTAGGCCACCCGGCCCTGTTTCAGCAGCCGTCGACGCGCCAGGGGCCCCGTCGGCCCTGGCGCGTCCGGCTACCACCTGTGCAGCGTAGTGACCTGCGCGTATCTGCTGCCGTTGACCCGGCCATGAAGAAGATCAGCGCGCTCGCCGCGTTCACCTTGGCAGTCCTCGCACTCGCCGCCCCGGCCCAGGCCGACGACGGAGACCGGGGCCGCATCAACATCGCCGGCTACTCCACCGCCAACCTTTGCAGGGAGGCACTCGCGCTCGTCCCGCTGGCCGCACCGTGGACCGGCCCCGCGGTGGACGACGCCTGCCACGACCGCGACCACGTCGACGACACGCGCGACTAGGCCGCCTCGGGCATCACACCGTGAGGTGCGTCGGCGCGAACATCCGCAGCACGGCCGGGAGTACGACCACCGAGGGCCCGGGCTCGGACAGCGCCTTCGCCAGGTCGGCCTCCAGGGTCTCCGGGGTCGTACGGACCCCGGGGACGCCGAAGGACTCGGCCAGGGCCACGTAGTCGGGGCGGGTCAGCTCCGTCGCCGTGGCCTCGCCGAAGGCGTCCGTCATGTACTCGCGCAGGATGCCGTAGCCGCCGTCGTCGACGATCAGCCAGGTGACCGGCAGGTCGTACTGCCTGGCCGTGGCCAGCTCGGCGATCGAGTACAGGGCCCCGCCGTCGCCGGAGACCGCGAGCACCGGGCGGGTCGGGTCCGCGGCGGCCGCGCCGAGCGCCGCCGGGAAGCCGTAGCCGAGGCCGCCGGCGCCCTGGGCGGTGTGCATGTGGTTGGGGCCCTTGGCGTCGAAGGCCGACCAGGCCCAGTAGGCCAGGATCGTCATGTCCCAGAACGACGGCGAGTCGGCGGGGAGCGCCTTGCGGACGGACGCCAGCACGTCCTGCTCCAGGGTGAGTTCCTGGGCGGCGATGCGGTCGGCGACCTTCGCGAGGACGGCTCGTACCCGCTCGGACGCGGTGGGGTCGGTGCGCTCCGTCACCGTCTCCAGCAGCGCCTGCAACGCGAGCCGCGCGTCCGCGTGGATGCCCAGTGCCGGGTGGTTCGACTCCAGCTTGCCGAGGTCCGCCTCGATCTGGATGACTCGGCCCCGCGGCTTGAACGTGTGGTAGTTCGAGGAGAGTTCACCGAGGCCCGAGCCGACGACCAGGAGTACGTCGGCGTCCTCAAGGAAGTCCGTCGTGTGCCGGTCCTCGATCCAGGACTGGAGGGACAGCGGGTGCGTCCAGGGAAACGCGCCCTTGCCGCCGGGTGTCGCGACGACCGGCGCCTGGAGCGTCTCCGCCAGTTGCCTCAGCTTGCCCGAGGCGTCCGCCCGTACCACTCCCCCGCCCGCGATGATCGCCGGGCGCTCGGCGTGCGAGAGCAGGTGGGCGGCGACCGCCGTCAGTTCGGGGCGGGGCGGCAGCTCCTCGGGGAAGGCGTCGCCGCCGGTCACCACCGGGACCGACGTCTCGGCGAGCAGCACGTCCTGCGGGATCTCCACCCACACCGGGCCGTGCGGGGCCGTCAGCGCCGACTTCCAGGCCGCTTCGAGCGCGGAGGGGATCTGGGACTGGGTGCGGACCGTGTGGACCGACTTCACCACGCCCCTGAACGAGGCCGCCTGGTCGGGGAGTTCGTGCAGATAGCCGTGCCTGCCGCCGCCCAGCCCCGCCGTCGGGATCTGGCTGCTGATCGCCAGCACGGGCGCCGATGCCGCGGCCGCCTCCTGCAACGCGGCCAGCGAGGTCAGCGCCCCCGGGCCCGTCGACAGCAGCAGCGGGGCCGCCTCGCCGGTGATCCGGCCGTACGCGTCCGCCGCGAACCCGGCGTTGTTCTCCACCCGCAGCCCGATGTACCGCAGGTCGGAACGGCGCAACGCGTCGAACATGCCCAGTGCATGCTGGCCGGGCAGCCCGAAGACGGTCGTCGCGCCGAGCCCGGCCAGCGTCTCCACGACCAGGTCCCCGCCGTTGCGCCCGGCGGGTGGATTCAGGGCAGCGTCGATCTGCGCCTGAGTCGGGCGGAGTACCAGGTCGTGGTCGTGAGTCACTTCGCTTCCGAGTCCTTCCGGGCCGCCGCGATCTGGCGGGACATGATCGTGGTGAGTTCGTACGCCGTGTGGGACGCGGCCACCGACGTGATCTCGGCGTGATCGTACGCGGGCGCCACCTCGACGACGTCCGCCGAGACCAGGTTGCAGGACGCCAGGCCCCGCAGGATCTCCAGCAGCTCGCGCGAGGTCATGCCGCCGGCCTCGGGGGTGCCGGTGCCGGGCGCGTGGGCCGGGTCGAGGCAGTCGATGTCGATGGAGATGTAGAGGGGGCGGTCGCCGATGCGCTGGCGCAGCTGGTCGGCCACCTCGTCGGCGCCGCGGCGGTAGACGTCCGCCGAGGTGACGATGCCGAAGCCCATCTTCTCGTCGTCCGTGAGGTCCTGCTTGCCGTACAGCGGGCCGCGGATGCCGACGTGGGAGAGGGCCTCGGTGTCGAGGATGCCCTCCTCCACCGCCCGCCGGAACGGGGTGCCGTGGGTGTACTCCGCGCCGAAGTACGTGTCCCAGGTGTCGAGGTGGGCGTCGAAGTGGAGCAGGGCGACCGGGCCGTGCTTCTTGGCGACCGAGCGCAGCAGCGGCAGCGCGATGGTGTGGTCGCCGCCCAGGGTCATCAGGCGGGCGCCGGTGCCGAGCAGGTCGTCGGCGGCCGCCTCGACGGTCTCCACGGCCTCGTTGATGTTGAACGGGTTCACGGCGATGTCGCCGCCGTCCGCGACCTGCGCGAGGGCGAAGGGGGAGGCGTCCTGCGCCGGGTTGTACGGGCGCAGCAGCCGGGACGCCTCGCGGATCGCGTTGCCGCCGAAGCGGGCGCCCGGCCGGTACGAGACGCCCGAGTCGAACGGCACGCCGACCACGGCGACGTCGGCGCGGCCGACCTCGTCGAGGCGCGGGAGCCGGGCGAAGGTCGCGGGTCCGGCGTACCGCGGGATGCGGGAGGAGTCGACGGGGCCGCGGGGCGTCTCGTTGCCAGTCATAGTGAAATGCCTTCTTTCCTACGCTTCATCGCGTATGAGTGATATCTGCCTATGACTCTACTGGTGAGCCGGCACCGGTTCGGACGCGAGTTCGGGAGCCCGCCCGGCAAGGCGCTCACGCCAGGCGGCGAGTACGGCCGCGTCGGTCGGCTTCGTCATCAAGGAGACGGCGATGTACGCGGCGAGGGAAGACAGCAGGCCGTAGTAGACGGGCTCGTTGGCGAGAATGCCGTAGGTCGCCATCAGGGTGACGACGGCGAGACCGCCGACCGTGACGGCGGCGAGCGCGCCCTGTGCCGTGCCCCTCTTCCACAGCAGTCCGCCGAGGATCGGGACGAGGAGTCCGCCGACGAGCAGGTTGTACGCCACCGTCAGCGCCTCGACGACGTTGTTGAGTGCGATGGCCGTACCGATCACGGCGAGGCCCATGATGAGGATGAAGGCGCGGTTGCCCTGCACCTCGTCGCGCTCACCGGTCGTGATTCTCCCCCGCAGGCGTGACCAGATGTCGTTGTTGGCGACGGTGGCGCAGGCGATGAGCGCGCCGGAGGACGTGGACATCACGGCGGCGAGGGCGGCGGCCAGCACCAACCCGCGTACACCGACCGGGAGTTCGTCCTTGACGATGGTCGCGAAGGCGTCGTCCGGGCTGCCGAGCTTGGGGTAGAGCACCTTGGCCGCCGTGCCGATGACGGCGCCGGCGAGGGCGTAGGCGAGACAGTAGGTGCCCGCGACGGTGCCGCCCCACTTGGCGGTCGTGTCGCTGCGGGCGGTGAACACGCGCTGCCAGATGTCCTGCCCGATCAGCATGCCGAACGTGTAGATCAGGACGTAGGTGAAGATCGTCTCGCCGCCGATGCCGAGCGGGTCGAAGTACTCGGTGGGCAGCTGGGCCTTCATCTCGCTGAACCCACCGGCCTTGACGACGGCGATGGGCAGGAGCAGCAGGAGCACGCCGACGGTCTTCACCACGAACTGCACCATGTCGGTGAGCGTGATCGACCACATGCCGCCGAGCGTCGAGTAGGCGACGACGATCGAGCCGCCCAGGATGATCGCGACGGTGCGGTTCATGTCGAAGAGGACGTCGAAGATCGTGGCGTACGCGATGGTCGACGTGACCGCGAGCATGAGGGTGTACGCCCACATGACGACGCCGGAGATGACGCCGGCCCGGCCGCCGTAGCGCAGGTCGAGCATCTCGGAGACGGTGTAGACCTTCAGGCGGGCGATGCGGGCCGAGAAGAAGACGGAGAGCGCGAGGAGGCCGAGGCCGATGGTGAACACCATCCAGGCACCGGAGAGGCCGTACTGGTAGCCGAGCCCCACACCGCCGATGGTGGACGCGCCGCCGAGGACGATCGCGGCCATGGTGCCGGAGTACATCGTCGGCCCGAGCCGGCGCCCGGCTACCAGGAACTCGCTCTTGGACTTGGCGCGGCGCATGCCCCACCAGCCCATGGCCAGCATGCCGGCCAGATAGACGACGATGACTGCGTAGTCGACGGCCACAGGGACCTCCCTCAATCGGACACTCGAAATTCGGACACTCGAAGTCGCCGGCGGGTGACAGGGGTCGACACTAGGTGGCCGGAAAGCGACTGCGAAGTGTACGTTTCATCCATCTGCGGTTGTGCGACTGAAGGAAACATCCACATGCCGGAGCCAGCCGTTCCGCCCACTCCCCCGGTACCGCTCTCCGCGCTGCTGGCCAGAGAGGATCTGGCCCTGCGCCGGATCGCCGGACCCGCCGACGCGGACACGGTGATCCACTGGGCGCACACCTCGGAAATGGCCGATCCCTTTCCCTACCTCCTGGGCGGCGAGCTGCTGCTGACGGCCGGTGTCCACGTCCCGGAGGCGGCGGGTTCGGGCACGTACTTCGACGACTACGTGTCGCGGATCGTCGCGGCGGGCGGCGCGGCCCTCGGCTTCGGGCTCGCCCCGGTCCACGACACGGTGCCGCGCGCCCTGGTGGCGGCGTGCGACGCCCACGGCCTCCCGCTCCTGGAGGTCCCGCCGCAGACCACCTTCTCCGGTGTGGCCCGCGCGGTCTGGCGACTCATGGCCCAGGCCCGCCACGCCGAACTGCGCCGCGTGACGGAGGCCCAGCAGAGCCTCGCGGCGGCGGCGTCCCGCCCGGACCCGGTACCCGCGGTCCTGCGACAGCTGGCCCAGCGGGTGGGCGGCTGGGCGGTGCTGTACGGGCCGGAGGGGGCGGTGATCGGGGAGGCAGGGCGCACGGCGCCCTGGGCCGCGGTGCGGGCGGCGTTGGCGGAGCTGGCGGGCGTGGTACGGCCGGTGGTGCCGACGGCGGGCGGCGAGCCCGCACGGCAGCCAACCGGCCCCCACACGCCGACGTACCCGCAGCCCACGTCCACGGCCACCGGCCCGGACCCCGCCCGACCGACCGGCGGCCCGCAAACCACCCGACCGGCCACCGGCACCCAGGCCACCCGGCCGACCGGCGCCCCAGGCGCCGCACGAGCGGGCAACAGCCCGCAAACCGCCCGAGCAACGACATACCCGCAACCCCCGACCACCGACCCGGACCCCGCCCGACCAACCAGCGGCCCGCAAACCACCCGACCGGCCACCGGCACCCAGGCCACCCGGCCGACCGGCGTCCCGGGCGCCGCACGAGCGGGCAGCAGCCCGCAACCCCCGACCACCGACCCGGACCCCGCCCGACCAACCGGCGGCCCGCAAAGCACCCCACCGGCCACCGGCTCGCACCCCGCGCGAGCCACCCCGGGAGCCCCGGCCACCCGGCCGACCGGCGTCCCGGGCGCCGCACGAGCGGGCAGCAGCCCGCACCCTCCGGCCACCGACCCGGACCCCGCCCGACCGACCGGCGGCCCGCAAAGCACCCCACCGGCCACCGGCTCGCACCCCGCGCGAGCCACCCCGGGAGCCACCACGGGAGCCCCGGCCACCCGGCCGACCGGCGCCCCGGGTGCCGCGCGGGCAGGCAGTCGCGGCGTCGCAGGGCAGGCCGCCCGCTTCGAAGCCCCGCGCGCGGGTGCCGGGGCGCCCGCCACCCCCTCCTCCGCCTCCGACACCATCGCCGGCACCCACCTCTCCGCCTACGCCCTCGGCAGCGGACAGGGCTTCGTCCTCGGTGTCGCCGCCGCGCGCCGGGACTCGGGCGATCACACCATCGCCTCCGTCGCCGCCGTACTCCTCTCCCTTCTCACCGGCGAGCACCAGAGCGGCTCGGGAGCAGCACGGTCGTCGGCGCTCGTGCGGATGCTGCTGGGGGCCGAGCCGGAGGCGGTGGCCCCGCTGCTGGGTGCCGAGCACTGGCTGGTGGTCCACGGCAGTCCCGACACCCAGCCCTGCGACCCCGTGGCCGCCTCCGCGCTGGGCGCGGCCCTGGGCTCCCCGCTGGTCGACCTGGCGCCGGACGTCGTACGCGTCCTCGCCCCGGCGGACCGCGAACCGGCCCCGCAGCCGGGCTGGACCCTGGGCGTCAGCGCCCCGGCGTCAGCGCCGGACTGGCCCGCGGCGGACACCCAGGCGGCGCGGGCCCTGTCCAGGGCGAGGGCCACCCGTACGCCCCTGTTCCGGCACGGCACCCAGCGCCCGGCCCTCGCCGACCTGCTCGCCCCGGACGAGGCGGAGGCCCACGCCCGCGACCTCCTAGCGCCGCTCACCGCCCCGCTCACGGAGACCCTGCGCACCTGGCTCTCCCTGCACGGCAGCTGGGACCGCACAGCCGTCGCCCTGTCCGTCCACCGCAACACCGTCCGGCAGCGGATCGCCCGGTGCGCGGCGCTGCTGGAGACGGACCTGGACGACCCGGACGTACGGATGGAACTGTGGTTCGCCCTGCGCCGGATCGAGCCATGATCCGCAAGTGACCCGCGTCGCACGCGCCCCGGACTCGGCCGTTCCCGCAGTTGTCTGCCTCACAATGGGAACCATGCCGATACCCGGGACACCCAGCCGCGCCGAGCTCGTCGACCACCTCGTCAGAACCCGTATCGCGGGCGACGTCGCCACGCCCCGCGAGAACAACCTCTCCCACTACCGCAAGCTGGCGAACGGCGACCGCCACTACTGGCTCGGCCTGGAGCTCGGCGACCGCTGGACCGACGAGCAGGACGTGCTCGCGGTGATGGCGGAGCGCGTCGGCGTGAACGACGACGCGGAGCACCGCCACGGCCAGGACACCATCGACCCCGAGCTGACGGTGGCCGCGCTGGAGCGGATGGCGGCCCGGCTGCGCAAGGCGGCGGACGGCGGCCAGCGAGTCCTGTTCGCGACGGGCCACCCGGGCGGTCTGCTGGACGTCCACCGCGCGACGGCGGACGCGCTGCGCACGGCCGGCTGCGAGATCGTCGTGATCCCGGAAGGTCTCCAGACCGACGAGGGTTACGTCATGCAGTTCGCGGACGTCGCGGTCCTGGAGCACGGCGCCACCCTCTGGCACACCCACTCCGGGGAGCCGATGAAGGCCATCCTCAGGGGACTTGAGCGCGAGGGACGTCCGCTGCCGGACCTGGTCGTCGCCGACCACGGCTGGGCGGGCTACGCCGGACAGCACGGGGTGGACTCCATGGGCTACGCGGACTGCAACGACCCGGCGCTGTTCCTCGCGGAGGCGGAGGGGACGGTGCAGGTGGTGGTACCGCTGGACGACCATGTGGTGAGCCCGCGTCACTACGACCCGATGACGGCGTTCCTGCTGGCGGAGGCGGGGCTCGGCTAGAACGGACCTGGGACCGATGCTGTTGCGCAACGTCACACCTGACGACGTCGACGCCTACGTCCGTATGCGCTGCGATCCCGACATGATGGGGGACCTCGGCGGCCCCCTCCCGCGCGAGGGCATGCGGGACAAGGTCCTGCGGGACGCCCGGGAGGCGGCGGCGGATCTCGCCTGGATCAAGATGATCGTGCCGGCGCCGGACACGCCCGACGTGGTGGCGGGGAGCGTGACCATCTGGTCGTACGACACCGACGAAGGGGCCGTGTCCGAGATCGGCTGGATGGTTCTGCCGCAGTTCCAGGGCCGGGGGCTGGGAAAGCGCGCCGTCCGGGCCCTGCTCGAACAGGCCCGGGACGAGGACCGCTGGGGTGTCGTGCACGCCTTCCCGGCCACGGGAAACGGAGCCTCGAACGGCATCTGCCGCTCGCTCGGCTTCCGGCTGCTCGGCGAACGCGAGGTGACGTTCGCCGACCGGGTCCTGCACAGCAACCACTGGGCCGTCGACCCTCGCGTCGATCTGGCCTGACGTCAGGGCCTGCGGGCAGGGCCCGGGCGGGTCACCGCGGGATCCGGACCACGCCCTCCTGGATCACCGACACCGCCAACTGCCCGTCCTGGGTGTAGATGCGGGCCTGCCCGAGGCCGCGTCCGCCGTGCGCCGACGGTGACTCCTGGTCGTACAGCAGCCACTCGTCCGCGCGGAACGGGCGGTGGAACCACATCGCGTGGTCCAGCGAGGCGCCGACGACGTCACCGACCGCCCAGCCGCCCCGCCCGTGCGCGAGCAGGACGGAGTCGAGGAGCGTCATGTCGGAGACGTACGTGGCGAGTACGACGTGCAGCAGGGGGTCGTCGGCCAGCTTGCCGTTGGTGCGGAACCACACCTGGGAGTGCGGTTCGCGGGGCTCGCCGAACCTGCCGAACGGCGGCTCGTCGACATAGCGCAGGTCGACCGCCTCGCGTGCTTCCAGGAACTTCTCCACCACCGCCGGATCGAGGTGGTCGTAGTCCCGCAGCCGCTCTTCCGAGGTGGGCAGCGTCGCCGGGTCGGGCGACGGGGGCATGGGGGCCTGGTGGTCCATCCCCTCCTCGTACAGCTGGAAGGAGGCCGACAGGGCGAAGATCGGCTTGCCGTGCTGCACCGCGACCACCCGGCGGGTGGTGAAGGAGCGACCGTCGCGCATGCGGTCGACGTTGTAGACGATGGGCGCGCCCGGGTCCCCGGCGCGCAGGAAGTACGCGTGGAGCGAGTGGGCGTGCCGGTCCTCGGGGACCGTCCGCCCGGCGGCGACGAGCGCCTGGGCCGCGACCTGTCCGCCGAAGACGCGTGGGACGACGGCGGACCGGGACTGGCCGCGGAATATGTCCTCCTCGATCTGCTCCAGGTCGAGCAGATCGAGGAGTCCCTGTAGTGCCTGGTTCATGGCACCTTTTCTACTGGCAGGTAATTGCGCGGACCTTACAGGCCCATGTCCTTCGCGATGATCGACTTCATGATCTCGCTGGTGCCGCCGTAGATCCGGTTGACGCGGTTGTCCGCGTACAGGCGGGCGATCGGGTACTCGTTCATGAAGCCGTAGCCGCCGTGCAGCTGGAGGCAGCGGTCGATCACACGGTGCGCGACCTCGGTGCAGAAGAGCTTCGCGGAGGCGGCCTCGGCGGGGGTCAGCTCGCCGGCGTCCAGGGCCTCCAGCGCGCGGTCGGCGACCGCCTCGGCGGCGTCGACCTCGGCCTGGCAGGCGGCCAGCTCGAACTTGGTGTTCTGGAAGGACGCGACGGACTTGCCGAAGACGGTGCGGTCCTGCACGTACTCCTTGGCGAACCGGACGGCGGCCTTGGCCTGCGCGTAGGCACCGAAGGCGATGCCCCAGCGCTCGGAGGCCAGGTTGTGGCCGAGGTAGTAGAAGCCCTTGTTCTCCTCGCCGAGCAGGTCCTCGACCGGGACCTTCACGTCGACGAACGCCAGCTCGGCGGTGTCGGAGGTCTTCAGGCCGAGCTTGTCGAGCTTGCGGCCGACGGAGTAGCCCTCGGACTTGGTGTCGACGGCGAACAGGGAGATGCCGTGGCGGCGGTCCTCGGCGCTGGGCGCGTCGGTGCGGGCGCAGACGATCACACGGTCGGCGTGCACACCGCCGGTGATGAAGGTCTTGGCGCCGTTGAGGACGTAATGCGTGCCGTCCTCGCTCAGCTTGGCGGTGGTCTTCATGCCCGCGAGGTCGGAGCCGGTGCCCGGCTCGGTCATCGCCAGCGCCCACATCTCCTCACCGGAGACGAACTTCGGCAGGAACCGCTTCTTCTGCTCGTCGGAGGCGAGCATCTTGATGTACGGCAGGCCGAGCAGCACGTGCACGCCGGAGCCGCCGAACTGGACGCCCGCGCGCGCGGTCTCCTCGTACATCACGGCTTCGAACTTGTACGACTCGATGCCGGCGCCGCCGAACTCCTCGTCGACGCGGATGCCGAAGACGCCGAGCTCGGCGAGCTTGTAGTAGAAGTCGCGGGGCGCCTGGCCCGCCGCGAACCACTCGTCGTAGACCGGGACGACCTCGGCCTCGATGAAGGCGCGGATGGTCTCCCGGAACGCCTCGTGATCCTCGTTGAACACCGTACGGCGCACGCCGCCCACCTCCACCGGTACATGTCTAAGCGCTTGCTCACTCAACCGTACCGGCGGGTATCCACAGGCGTCCAGGGGTCAAGGTCCGTAACGCTCGTCACTCCAGGAGCGCCCTAGGGGCGCTTCCGCGAACCCGACCCGACCGGACGCCGCCGCCGCCCGCGCCCGGCCCGCAGCAGCCGTACGCCCACGAACGCCAGGGCCGCCACGACCACGATCACCAGGATCGCCTTGGAGTAGAGGCCGACCAGGTCGGTGACCTCGTGCCAGCGGGCACCGAGGGCGTAGCCGGCGGCGATGAAGGCGGTGTTCCAGATGAGGCTGCCGGCCGTGGTGAGGGCGAGGAACACCGGGAGCCGCATGCGCTCGACTCCCGCCGGTATCGAGATCAGGCTGCGGAAGATCGGCACGAAGCGGCCGAAGAACACGGCCTTGGTGCCGTGCCGGAGGAACCAGGCCTCGGTCCGCTCCACGTCCGCGACCTTCACCAGCGGCAGCCGCGCCGCCACCGAGATCAGCCGGTCCCGGCCGAGGAGCGCGCCCAGCAGGTACAGGGCCAGGGCGCCCACCACCGAACCGGCCGTCGTCCAGGCGACGGCCCCGACGACGTCCATCCGGCCCTGGCTCGCCGTGAACCCGGCCAGCGGCAGGATCACCTCACTCGGCAGCGGCGGGAAGAGGTTCTCCAGGGCGATGGCCAGTCCGGCGCCGGGGCCGCCCAGCTTCTCCATCAGGTCGGCGGCCCAGCCGGCGACTCCGCCGACGGGCGCCTCGGATGCAGCAGCAATGATCATGCGGGCCACTTTACGAAGTCTTGACCTAAAGGCGGTATGAGGAGGGCCTCAGATCAGGCTGTGGGAACCCGCACAAGAAGAGTGCGGTTTTCCGCAGGGCGCCGCCCCGGCCGCCTTGGCTAGCCTGACCCGTCGTGATCGGATTCACCGAGCGCTGGCTCCGCCTCGCCGCCGGGCTGCTGCTGGGCGGGCTCACGGCGGTGGCCGAACTCCTCCTCGTCCTGGGCGGCCGGCTGCGCAGGCCGACGGCCCGGCGCCCTTCCTCCGTCCCCGCGAGCGCGCTGCGCCTCGCCGCCCTGGAGCGGCGCCGCCTCGCGGTCTTCCACGCCGCCGAGCTGGACCCGCCGCGCACCGGGCAGGCCGCGTACGGGTACGTGGCGGCACGCTGGCCGCTCGGTCTGTTCGGGCTGCTGGTGCTGCTGACCTCGCTGATCGGGCTCGCCTACGCGTCCCTGCTGGTGTGGGCCTGGTTCGTGATGGATCCCGACCATCTCGGCACCGTCGCGTTGTCCGGGCTGGGCGGCGTCTTCCTCCTGTTCCTGTGCGCACAGGGCGGGCGCGGGCTGGCGCAGCTCGACGAGCAGCTGGCCCGGCGGCATCTGGGCCCCAGCGAGACGGAACTGCTGCGGCGCCGGGTCGGTGAACTGGCCGAGACCCGGGCCGGGGTGATGCAGGCCGTGCACGACGAACGGCGGCGCATCGAGCGCGACCTGCACGACGGCGTGCAGCAGCGCCTGGTCGCCCTGGGCATGCTGCTGGGCCGGGCCCGCCGCGCCACGGACCCCGCCAAGGCGGACGCGCTGCTGCGCCAGGCCCACGAGGAGTCCGCCCACGCACTGACGGAGCTGCGCGAGACGGCCTGGCGGATCCACCCCGCCGCCCTGGACGAGCGCGGGCTGGCCGCGGCCCTGGAGGAACTCGCGGAGCGCTCGGTCCTGCCCGTCGAGGTGACGTACGCCCTCGACGGCACCCCGCCCCCGGTCCCCGTACAGACGGTCGCGTACTTCGTCGCCGCCGAGGCCGTCACCAACACCCTGAAACACTCGGGCGCGACCCGGGCCGAAATCCGCGTGACCGGACGACACGGCGGCATCGTCATCCACATCGAGGACAACGGCACCGGCGGCGCCCCCCACCGTCCCACCACCGGCGGCCTGCTCGGCCTCTCCCGCCGCACCGCCGCCCTCGACGGCCACCTCACCATCCACAGCCCACCCGGCGGCCCCACCCTCATCACCGCGGAGCTCCCATGCGCGTCATGACCGCCGAGGACTCGGCACTGCCGCGGGAGGGCCTCGTGGGGCCTCACACCGACGACGCCGTCGTGATCACCATCCAGGCCTACGCCACCGACGATCCCCCACACCACCCCACCACCGGCCGCCTCCCCGGCCCTGCCCACCGCACCGCCGCCCCCAACGGCCACCTCACCATCCACAGCCCACCCGGCGGCCCCACCCTCATCACCGCGGAGCTCCCATGCGCGTCATGATCGCCGAGGACTCGGCACTGCTGAGAGAAGGTCTCGTGCGGCTGCTGGCCGAGGAGGGGCATGTCGTGGCGGCGGCCGTGGGGGACGCGGAGGCGCTGCTGGTGGCCGTGGCGGCCGAGCCGCCCGACATCGTGGTCGTGGATGTCCGGATGCCGCCCACGCACACCGACGAGGGGCTGCGCGCCGCGCTGCGGATCCGTGAGCTGCATCCCGGTACGGCCGTGCTCGTGCTGTCGCAGTACGTCGAGCGCCGCTACGCCACCGAGCTGCTCGGCGGCAGCAGTGAGGGCGTCGGGTACCTGCTCAAGGACCGGGTCATGCAGGTGGAGGAGTTCCTCGCCGCGCTGGAGCGCGTCGGCGCCGGCGGCACCGCCTTCGACCCCGAGGTGGTCCGCCGGCTCCTCGCCCGCAGCGCCCGCACCGACCCGCTGCACGGGCTCACGCCCCGGGAGCGCGACGTGCTGGCCCTGATGGCGCAGGGCTGCACCAACGCGGCCATCGCACAGCAGCTCTACGTCTCACAGAGCGCGGTCGAGAAACACACCAACGCGATCTTCGACAAGTTCGGCCTCACCGGTACCACCGGATACAGCCGCCGCGTCCTGGCCGTACTGCGTCACCTGAGCGCCCCGGCCGAGGGATAGCTCCGGACGCCGTACGGCTCACTCCACCCCGGCCGCCCCGAACGCCCCCCGCGCCATCCGGTGCAGCAGCACCGCCGTGACTCCCCGCCCCGGCAGCGCCCCCGGCCGCCCCAGGTGCGGCGTCGAGTTCAGCAGCCCGAACACCGAGTGCACGGCCGAGCGGGCCGTCGGCTCCGTGAGCTCCGGGTACACCTTGCGCACCACCTCCACCCACAGCTCGACGTACTGCCGCTGGAGCTGCCGTACGAGCTTGCGGTCGCTGTCGCGCAGGCGGTCCAGCTCGCGGTCGTGCAGGGTGATGAGGGGACGGTCGTCGAGGGCGAAGTCGATGTGGCCCTCGATGAGGGAGTCGAGCACCGCCTCCGGCGGCACGCCGTCGGCCTCCGCGAGGCGCCGCTTCGCGCCGGTCAGCAGCTGTCCGCTGATGCCGACCAACAGCTCGGCGAGCATCGCGTCCTTGCCGGCGAAGTGCCGGTAGAGACCGGGGCCGCTGATGCCCACGGCGGCGCCTATCTCGTCGACACCGACGCCGTGGAATCCACGCTCGGCGAAGAGCCGCGCGGCCTCCTTGAGGATCTGTTCGCGGCGGGTCGGGGCGTCGGTTCTGGTGGCCATGGAAGCAATTCTAGACAGGGAGGTTAGCGGTCGTTAACCTGAAGGAAATGCGTTAACGCTCATTAACTGGTCGACCACTGGGTGAGGGGACCGCACGATGCACGAGGCACCGGAGCTTGCGAGCGCGGCAGATCCCGCGTCCCAGGCCTGGCAAGCCAACGAGGAGGCCCACCGGGCGCTCGTGGAGGAGCTGCGCGGCAAGCTCGCCGCCGCCCGGCTGGGAGGCGGCGAGAAGGCACGCGCCCGGCACACCGCGCGCGGAAAGCTGCTGCCGCGCGACCGCGTGGACACACTCCTCGATCCCGGCTCGCCCTTCCTGGAGCTCGCTCCGCTCGCGGCCGACGGCATGTACGACGGGCAGGCCCCGGCCGCCGGCGTCATCGCCGGGATCGGCCGGGTCAGCGGGCGCGAGTGCGTGATCGTCGCCAACGACGCCACGGTCAAGGGCGGGACGTACTACCCGATGACCGTGAAGAAGCACCTGCGCGCGCAGGAGGTGGCCCTGGAGAACCGCCTGCCGTGTCTCTACCTCGTCGACTCCGGCGGCGCCTTCCTGCCCATGCAGGACGAGGTCTTCCCGGACCGGGAGCACTTCGGGCGGATCTTCTACAACCAGGCCCGCATGTCGGGCGCCGGGATCCCGCAGATCGCCGCCGTGCTGGGCTCGTGCACGGCCGGCGGGGCCTACGTCCCGGCCATGAGCGACGAGGCCGTCATCGTCCGCAACCAGGGCACGATCTTCCTCGGCGGCCCCCCGCTGGTGAAGGCCGCCACCGGTGAGGTCGTCACGGCGGAGGAGCTGGGCGGCGGTGAGGTCCACTCCCGGGTGTCCGGCGTGACCGACCACCTCGCCGAGGACGACCCGCACGCGCTGCGGATCGTGCGGAACATCGTCGCGACGCTCCCCGCGCGCGGCACCCTCCCCTGGCAGGTCACCCCCGCCACGGAACCGAAGGTCGACCCCTTCGGCCTCTACGGCGCGGTCCCGGTCGACTCCCGCACCCCTTACGACGTGCGCGAGATCATCGCCCGCGTGGTCGACGGCTCCCGCTTCTCGGAGTTCAAGTCCGAGTTCGGCCAGACCCTGGTCACCGGCTTCGCCCGGATCCACGGACACCCGGTCGGCATCGTCGCCAACAACGGCATCCTGTTCTCCGAGTCCGCCCAGAAGGGCGCTCACTTCATCGAGCTGTGCGACCAGCGCGGCATCCCGCTGGTCTTCCTCCAGAACATCTCCGGCTTCATGGTCGGCAAGGACTACGAGGCCGGCGGTATCGCCAAGCACGGCGCCAAGATGGTCACGGCAGTGGCCTGCACGCGCGTGCCGAAGCTGACGGTCGTGGTCGGAGGGTCGTACGGCGCCGGGAACTACTCGATGTGCGGGCGGGCGTACTCGCCCCGCTTCCTGTGGATGTGGCCGGGCGCCAAGATCTCCGTCATGGGCGGCGAGCAGGCCGCCTCCGTCCTCGCGACCGTCAAGCGGGACCAGTTGGAGGCGCGGGGCGAGGACTGGCCGGCCGCGGACGAGGACACGTTCAAGGCGCCGATCCGGGAGCAGTACGAGCGCCAGGGCAACGCCTACTACGCGACGGCCCGCCTCTGGGACGACGGCGTGATCGACCCGCTGGAGACCCGTCAGGTGCTGGGCCTCGCCCTGACCGCCTGTGCCAACGCGCCCCTGGGTGACCCCCAGTTCGGCGTCTTCCGGATGTGAGGGGGACTGTGCAGATGACGCAGACCATGTTCGACACGGTCCTCGTGGCCAACCGGGGCGAGATCGCCGTCCGCGTGATCCGTACGCTCCGCTCGCTGGGCGTGCGCTCGGTGGCCGTCTTCTCCGACGCGGACGCCGACGCCCGGCATGTCCGTGAGGCCGACACGGCGGTACGCATCGGTCCGGCGCCGGCGGCCGAGAGCTATCTGTCCGTGGAGCGACTGCTGGAGGCGGCGGCCCGCACCGGCGCCCAGGCCGTCCACCCGGGATACGGCTTCCTCGCGGAGAACGCCGGCTTCGCGCGCGCCTGCGCCGACGCCGGGCTGGTCTTCATCGGACCGCCCGCCGACGCCATCTCGCTGATGGGCGACAAGATCCGGGCCAAGGAGACGGTGAAGGCGGCCGGCGTCCCGGTCGTCCCGGGCTCCAGCGGCAGCGGGCTCACGGACGCCCAACTCGCCGACGCCGCCCGTGAGATCGGCATGCCCGTGCTGCTCAAGCCGTCGGCCGGCGGTGGCGGCAAGGGCATGCGGCTGGTGCGGGACGCGGCCGTGCTGGGCGACGAGATCGCCGCCGCCCGCCGTGAGGCCCGCGCCTCCTTCGGTGACGACACGCTCCTCGTCGAGCGGTGGATCGACCGGCCCCGGCACATCGAGATCCAGGTCCTGGCCGACGGCCACGGGAACGTGGTCCACCTCGGGGAGCGCGAGTGCTCCCTCCAGCGGCGGCACCAGAAGATCATCGAGGAGGCGCCGAGTGTGCTCCTCGACGAGGCCACGCGAGCGGGAATGGGCGAGGCCGCCGTACAGGCGGCCCGTTCCTGCGGCTACCGGGGCGCGGGCACGGTGGAGTTCATCGTGCCGGGCGGCGACCCGTCCTCGTACTACTTCATGGAGATGAACACCCGTCTCCAGGTCGAGCACCCGGTCACCGAGCTCATCACCGGACTCGACCTGGTGGAGTGGCAGCTGCGGGTGGCGGCGGGCGAGCCGCTGGCCTTCGCGCAGGAGGACGTACGGCTCACCGGTCACGCGGTGGAGGCCCGGATCTGCGCCGAGGACCCCGCGCGCGGGTTCCTCCCGTCGGGCGGCACGGTCCGCAAGCTGCGCGAGCCCCAGGGCGACGGCATCCGCACCGACTCCGGGCTCAGCGAGGGCACCGAGGTCGGCAGCCTGTACGACCCGATGCTGTCCAAGGTGATCGCGTACGGCCCCGACCGCGCCACGGCGCTGCGCAAGCTCCGGGCGGCTCTCGCGGAGACGGTCACGCTGGGCGTGCAGACGAACGCCGGGTTCCTGCGGCGACTGCTCGCGCATCCGGCGGTCGTCGCGGGCGAGTTGGACACCGGGCTGGTCGAGCGCGTGGTGGACGACCTGGTCGCCACGGACGTACCCGACGAGGTCTACGAGGCGGCGGCGGCCGTCCGGATGGAGGCGCTGCGACCGCGGGGCGGCGGCTGGACGGACCCGTTCTCGGTGCCGAGCGGCTGGCGGCTCGGCGGGACCCCGAAGCCCGTCGGCTTCCCGCTGCGGGTGCAGGACCCGGTGGAGTACGCCCCACGCGGCTCCGCCACCGTCACGGACGGCCGCGTGTCGGTGACCCTGGACGGCGTCCGGCACACCTTCGACCTCGCCGCCCTGCCGGACGGCACCTGGCTGGGCCGGGACGGCGACGCCTGGCACGTGCGCGACCACGACCCGGTCGCCGCGTCCCTCACCGGAGCCGCGCACTCCGGCGCCGACTCCCTCACCGCGCCGATGCCGGGCACGGTGACGGTGGTGAAGGTCGCCGTCGGCGACGAAGTGGCCGCAGGGCAGAGCCTGCTGGTCGTCGAGGCGATGAAGATGGAGCACGTCATCTCCGCCCCGCACGCCGGCACGGTCGCCGAACTGGACGTCACACCCGGCACCACCGTCGCCATGGACCAGGTCCTGGCGGTCATCACCCCGGTGGGCGACCCCGCGCAGGAGGAGCGATGACACTGCCCATGGTCGTGCCGGCGCCGGGGCTGCCCGCCCGCGTCCGCATCCACGAGGTCGGGGCCCGCGACGGCCTGCAGAACGAGAAGTCGACCGTGCCGACCGAGGTCAAAGCGGAGTTCGTGCGCCGGCTGGCCGAGGCGGGGCTGACGACGATCGAGGCCACCAGCTTCGTCCACCCCAAATGGGTGCCCCAACTGGCCGACGCGGAAGAGCTGTTCCCGCTCGTCAGCGACCTGCCGGTGGCGCTCCCCGTCCTGGTCCCGAACAACCGCGGCCTGGACCGCGCCCTGGCCCTCGGCGCCCGCCGGGTCGCCGTCTTCGCCAGCGCCACGGAGTCCTTCGCCAAGGCCAACCTCAACCGGACGCTCGACGAGTCGCTGGCGGTCTTCGAGCCGGTCGTGGCCCGCGCCAAGGCTGAGGGCATCCATGTCCGCGGCTATGTCTCCATGTGCTTCGGCGACCCCTGGGAGGGCGCGGTCCCGGTCCACCAGGTGGTCCGGGTGTGCAGGGCGCTGCGGGACATGGGCTGCGACGAGCTCAGCCTGGGGGACACGATCGGCGTCGCCACGCCCGGACATGTGCTGGAACTCCTCTCCGCGCTCAACGAGGAGGGCGTCCCCACGGACGTGATCGGCGTCCACTTCCACGACACCTACGGCCAGGCACTGGCCAACACCTACGCCGCCCTGGAACACGGCGTCACCACCGTCGACGCCTCCGCCGGCGGCCTCGGCGGCTGCCCCTACGCCAAGTCCGCCACCGGCAACCTCGCCACGGAAGACCTCGTGTGGATGCTGCGGGGCCTCGGCATCGACACCGGAGTCGACCTCGACCGCCTAGTCGCCACGAGCGCGTGGATGGCCGAGCAACTGGGCCGACCCAGCCCTTCCCGCACCGTACGAGCCCTGTCCCACAAGGAGCAGTGAACAGCCATGGACCACCGTCTCTCCCCCGAACTGGAGGAACTCCGCCGCACGGTGGAGGCGTTCGCCCACGATGTCGTGGCGCCCAAGATCGGCGACTTCTACGAGCGCCATGAGTTCCCGTACGAGATCGTGCGGGAGATGGGCCGCATGGGCCTGTTCGGCCTGCCGTTCCCCGAGGAGTACGGCGGTATGGGCGGCGACTATCTGGCGCTGGGCATCGCGCTTGAGGAGCTGGCCCGCGTGGACTCCTCGGTGGCCATCACGCTCGAAGCGGGCGTCTCTCTCGGCGCGATGCCGATCCACCTCTTCGGCACCGACGCCCAGAAGCGGGAGTGGCTCCCCCGCCTGTGCTCCGGCGAGATGCTCGGCGCCTTCGGCCTGACCGAGCCCGACGGCGGCTCGGACGCGGGCGCGACGCGCACCACGGCCCGCCTGGACGAGTCGACGAACGAGTGGGTGATCAACGGCACCAAGTGCTTCATCACCAACTCCGGTACGGACGTCACCGGCCTGGTCACGGTCACGGCGGTGACGGGCCGCAAGCCGGACGGCAAGCCGCTCATCTCGTCCATCATCGTCCCGTCCGGCACCCCGGGCTTCACGGTCGCGGCGCCGTACTCCAAGGTCGGCTGGAACGCCTCCGACACCCGTGAGCTGTCCTTCGCGGACGTCCGCGTCCCGGCGGCCAACCTCCTCGGCGAGGAGGGCCGCGGGTACGCGCAGTTCCTGCGCATCCTGGACGAGGGCCGCATCGCCATCGCGGCACTGGCGACGGGCCTGGCGCAGGGCTGTGTGGACGAGTCGGTGAAGTACGCGAAGGAACGTCACGCCTTCGGCCGGCCCATCGGCGCCAACCAGGCCATCCAGTTCAAGATCGCCGACATGGAGATGAAGGCCCATACGGCCCGCCTCGCCTGGCGCGACGCGGCCTCCCGCCTGGTGTCCGGGGAGCCCTTCAAGAAGGAGGCGGCGCTCGCGAAGCTCTACTCGTCCACGATCGCGGTCGACAACGCCCGCGACGCGACGCAGGTCCACGGCGGCTACGGCTTCATGAACGAGTACCCGGTGGCCCGGATGTGGCGGGACTCCAAGATCCTGGAGATCGGCGAGGGCACGAGCGAGGTGCAGCGGATGCTGATCGCGCGGGAGTTGGGACTCGTGGGCTGAGTCCCACGGCCGGGCGGGCCCGCTGTCCCGGGAGCCTCACAGCTCTCTTCGACGATTCAGCGGGTCCCGCCCGGGGACGGTACCGACGGCGTGCCGGGAAGCCGGACCGTGACGAGGAGACCGCCGGCGGGGCGGGAGACGAGGCCGAGGGTTCCGTCGTGGGCGCGGACGATGCTGTGCACGATGGCCAGCCCGAGGCCGACCCCGGCGTGCTCGTCGGCGCGTACGCGTTCCGTGCCGCGCTGGAAGGGTTCGGTGAGGGTCGGTAGCAGTTCCGGCGGGAGCGTCCGGCCCGTGTTCTCGACCCGCAGCACGGTCGTGTCGCCGTGTGTCTCGGTGTGGACCGTCACGGTGCCGCCGGCGGGGAGGTTGTGGACGATGGCGTTCTGGACGAGGTTCGTCACCATCCGCAGCAGGAGCTCCGCGGAGCCGCCGGTCCTTGTCGTCCCGCCGATGACGTCAAGCGTGATCCCGCGCTGTTCGGCGAGGGGAAGCAGGGTTTCGGCGGCTTCTTCGGCGACCAGGGAGAGGTCGACGCTCTCGCGGCTGACGTGCCCGCGGTCGCTGCGGCTGAGCAGCAGAAGGGCCTCGGTGAGGTCGATCGCGCGCGTATTGGCGGCCTGAAGGCGTTCGATGAGTTCGCCCCGGTCCCGCGTCGGGTCCTTGTGGGCGACGTCGAGGAGCGTCCGCGAGATGGCCAGCGGGGTGCGCAGTTCATGGGAGGCGTTCGCGGCGAACCTCTGCTGCTCGCCGACGTGGGACTCGAGTTGTTCGAGCATGGTGTCGAAGGCATCGGCGAGGTCACGGAATTCGTCATGGCGGCCCTTCATGCGGATCCGGTGGGACAGCGACCCGTTCCCGGCCATCCGCGCCGCGTCCGTGATCTGTGTGAGCGGTGCGAGCATCCGGCCGGCGAGGAGCCATCCCCCGAGGAGGCCGAACACGAGCAGGAAGCCCATCGCCACGGCCGCGGCGGGGAAGAAGGTGCGCACGAGGAGATAGCGGTTGGGCGAGATCCCGAGCAGCCCCTGGGGGTTGTCGGGTACGTAGCGCAGCAGGAACATCCACACCACGGTCAGCAGGAGAGCGCCGGCGACGGCGAGGAACCCGGCGTAGCTGAGGGTGAGTTTCAGTCGGGCACTGAGCCCTGGGCGTCTAGTCATGCGGGGTACCGGAGTCGATCCGGTAGCCGACGCCGGGCACCGTGGCGATGATCCATGGTTCGCCGAGCCGTTTGCGCAGTGCCGAGACGGTGATGCGCACGGCGTTGGTGAGAGGGTCGGCGTTCTCGTCCCAGGCCCGTTCGAGCAGCTCTTCGGCGCTGACGACCCCGCCCTCGGCGGCGACGAGCACTTCGAGGACGGCGAACTGTTTGCGCGTCAGCGCGACATGGCGTCCGTCACGGAAGACCTCCCGGCGGAACGGGTCGACCCGCAGGTTCGCGATCTCGCGGACCGGGGGCCGGGCATACGCCCGCCTGCGGTCGAGCGCCCTCAGCCGCAGGACGAGCTCCCGCAGGTCGAACGGTTTGGTCAGGTAGTCGTCGGCACCGATCTCGAACCCGGAGGCCTTGTCGTCGATCCGGTCGGCAGCGGTGAGCATGAGGATCGGGATGCCGCTGCCGGAGGCGACGATGCGCCGGGCGACCTCGTCGCCGGAGGGGCCGGGGATGTCACGGTCGAGGACCGCGAGGTCGTAGGAGTTGACGCTGAGCAGTTCCAGGGCGGTGTCGCCGTCGCCTGCGATGTCGGCGGCGATCGCCTCCAGCCGCAGACCGTCACGGACGGCTTCGGCCAGGTAGGGCTCGTCCTCCACGATCAGTACGCGCATACCCGCAGCCTAAGCAGCGGAACATATCGCGGACGTATCCAAGGACATGCGCAAAGACCTGTGCACACCGGACACACGACTCAGCCCGTCGGAGCCGGCGCGGGGCGAGGCCGGTCCGACGGCGCGTCCGCCGAGGTGCGCCACCAGCGGCGCGATGCCAGCGCGGCGAGCACGGCGCCGGCAGCGTTGACCAACACGTCGTCCACGGACGACACCCGGTCGAGGCGCAGCACGTACTGTGCGGTCTCGACCAGGACCGAGCAGCCCGCCCCGAGCGCCAGGATCCGCGGCACGGACGCCAGCGCCGCGAACCGCATCGGGGCGAAGAACCCCAGGGACGCGAAGACCAGCAGGTTGCCGACGATCCCGAGCGGCCCCATCGTGGCCAGGTCCCGCAGCGGCACCAGGCTCACCCGGGCGGGGGCGATGCCGGGCAGGGCGCCCGGCATCATGGTCAGCCACAGGAACGGCACGGTCCCGTGGACCATGCCCACCTCGGCCAGCGACGTCCGCCACGCCGACGGGACCCCGGCGGCACGGCGACGCCGTGCCGGCGCCCATGCCACCAGCACGGCCAACGGCAGCGCGACCAACGTCATGAGCACCACCCCGTTGAAGGTGTCGAAGCAGCCGTGCCACCGCCCTGCCAGGCACCTCGGAGCCGACATCATGAGCGGCCCCCGCACGACGAACAGGGCGCTCGCGACGCCGAGGACCGCCAGACCGAGGAGCACGATCCTGCGTGTGCGGCGGGGCGGTGCCGTCAGGGATGCGTTGGGGTTCATGCCCCCATTGGAGACGGAGGGTCCGTTGCCGCGGCGTATGCGATTTTCGATATGCCCGCGATACGCGCGAAGGCGTCAACAAGCCCTCAATGCAAGGGCGTTGAACCTTGTCGGTTCAGGTACACACCCCTCAGGGCACGCACAGCTTCGATCACAAGGGACCCACCCCTGGGAGATCAGCTCAGGTTAGGCTAACCTACCTTCGAATTGTCCGGCCGGTGATCAGCCCTGTTCGAAAGCAGCGTACCCATGTCCAACGCAAGAGCCACCCACCTCACCCGTCGCGGCATCCTCGCCGCGGGCGGCGCCCTCGGCCTCGGCGCCGTGCTCGCGGCCTGCGGGGACGACGACGCGAAAAACGGTGGCTCGGACGACGCCACGACCGCTGCCAAGTCCGGCCCCTGGGCGTTCAAGGACGACCGCGGCACCACCGTGAAGCTCGACAAGGTCCCCACCAAGATCGTGGCCTTCGTCGGTGTCGCTGCCGCCCTGCACGACTACGGCATCGAGGTCAAGGGCGTCTTCGGCCCGACCAAGACGCAGGACGGCAAGGCCGACGTCCAGGCCGGCGACATGGACGTCAGCAAGCTGACCGTCTTCGGCAACGTCTGGGACCAGTTCAACGTCGAGGCGTACGCGGCGTTCGCCCCCGAGGTCCTCATCTCCACGACCTTCGACAGCGCGGGCACCCTCTGGTACGTCCCGGAGGCCTCCAAGGACAAGATCGCCAAGCTCGCCCCGAGCGCCGCGATCTCCGTCTACGACCGCCAGATCACCCAGCCGCTGCAGAAGATGTGGGAGCTGGCGGAGTCCCTCGGCGCGGACATGAAGGCCGACAAGGCCGCCCAGTCCAAGAAGGACTTCGAGGCCGCCGCGGAGCGTCTGCGCAAGGCCGCCAAGGCCCGCCCCGAGATCAAGGTGATGGCCGGTTCCGCGAGCCAGGACATCTTCTACGTCTCCGGCACCAACCTCTCCATCGACCTCGAGTACTTCAAGGCTCTCGGCGTGAACTTCGTCGAGCCGCCGGAGAAGGCCAAGGAGGAGGGTGGCTGGTACGAGAGCCTCAGCTGGGAGAACGTCGACAAGTACAAGGCCGACATCATCATGATGGACGACCGCTCCTCGACGATCCAGCCGGCCGACATCACCGAGGCCACCTGGAAGAAGCTGCCCGCGGTGAAGGCCGGGCAGGTCATCGCCCGCTCTCCCGAGCCGATCCTGTCCTACGACAAGTGCACGCCGCTGCTGACGAGCCTGGCCGAGGCCATCGAGAAGGCCAAGAAGGTCGCGTAGGCGCTCCGCTGGGAGAGCCGGTTCATCGCCGTAGACCCACCGCACCGTGGTGAACTGCGAGTCCGCCGTGGCTGGTCGCGCAGTTCCCCGCGCCCCTTTGGGGCGCGTCACCTCAGGAGCACATATGACGACCGCCGTAGCCGCCCCGTTCCGCTTCTTCTCCCTCCAGGTCGTACGGACGCGGCGGCTCGGGCCGTCCCTGGTCCGGGTCACCTTCGCCGGGGCCGATCTGCACGCCTTCCACTCCGACGGGTGTGACCAGAGCCTGTCGATCTTCCTGCCGCACCCCGGCCAGACCGAGCCCCAGGTTCCTCTCGAACTCGGTGACGGCTGGTGGCAGGGATGGCGTGAACTCCCTGACGACGTCCGCGCCGTGATGCGGTCGTACACGCTCCGCGCCCTGCGCCGGAACCCCGACGAGATCGACATCGACTTCGTCCTGCACGAACCCGCCGGGCCCGCCTCGCACTGGGCCTCCCGCGCCGCCGCGGGTGACCGGGTCCTGCTGCTCGGTCCGGCCATCGCCGACAACCGGGCGATCCGGTTCCGGCCCCCGCAGGACACCGACCTCGTGGTGATCTGGGGCGACGAAACCGCCGTGCCCGCCGTCTCCGCCATCCTCGAAGCCCTGCCCGCCGGGACCCGCGCCCGGGTGTGGCTGGAGGTGCACGACGCCGGGGACATCCAGGACCTGGTGACCGAGGCCGAGGCCGAGATCACCTGGCTGGTCGAGGAGGACGGCCTCGATGCCGTCCGCGCCGCCGAACTGCCGCCCGCCGAGCGTCCGTACGTCTGGATCGCCGGTGAGTCCGGCCGCGTGAAGGCGCTGCGCCGGCACTTCGTCGGTGAGCGCGGGACCGACCGGCGCCGGGTGACGTTCGTCGGCTACTGGCGCCGGGGCATGACCGAGGAACAGCTGCGCGCCGCCGAGTAGTTACCGCCGGGAGCCACGTGATCACAGTCACGGTCGCGGCTGCCCTGAGTTCGCGTTACTTAGGTTAGGCTAACCTAAGTTCACGCACGCCCCAAGCACCCCGCCCCACGCACCCCGCACCACGCACCCCGCACCACACGGCCCGTCCCCACCGGAGGACCTCCCCATGCGCTCGCACCTGCTCAATGACACGACCGCGGAGCGGTACCGCAGCTCCGTGACCGAAGGTATAGAGCGGGTGGCAGCCAAACTCGCCGCCACCGACCGTCCGTTCACCGGTGTCACCGTCGACGCCCTCGCCCCGGCCATCGACGCGATCGACCTCGACCAGCCGCTGCACGACACCGCCGCGGTCCTCGACGAGCTGGAGGACGTCTACCTCCGGGACGCGATCTACTTCCACCACCCCCGCTACCTCGCCCACCTCAACTGCCCGGTCGTCATCCCGGCCGTGCTCGGGGAGGCGATCCTCTCCGCCGTCAACTCCTCCCTGGACACCTGGGACCAGTCGGCCGGCGGCACCCTCATCGAACGCAAGCTCATCGACTGGACGACCGCCCGAATAGGCCTCGGCGAGAACGCCGACGGTGTCTTCACCTCCGGCGGCACGCAGTCCAACCTCCAGGCGCTGCTGCTGGCCCGCGAGGAGGCCAAGTCCGACAGCCTGGCGAAACTGCGTATCTTCGCCTCCGAGGTCAGCCACTTCAGCGTGAAGAAGTCCGCGAAGCTCCTCGGGCTCGGCCAGGACGCCGTCGTCTCCATCCCCGTCGACCACGACAAGCGCATGCAGACCGTCGCGCTCGCCCATGAGCTGGAGCGCTGCAAGAAGGACGGCCTGGTCCCCATGGCCGTCGTCGCCACCGCCGGCACCACCGACTTCGGCTCCATCGACCCGCTGCCCGAGATCGCCGAGCTGTGCGAGCAGTTCGGCACCTGGATGCACGTCGACGCCGCCTACGGCTGCGGACTGCTCGCCTCCGTGAAGTACCGGGGCCGCATCGACGGCATCGAGCGCGCCGACTCCGTCACCGTCGACTACCACAAGTCCTTCTTCCAGCCGGTGAGTTCGTCGGCCGTGCTGGTCCGCGACGCCTCGACGCTGCGCCACGCCACCTATCACGCGGAGTACCTCAACCCGCGCCGCATGGTCACCGAGCGCATCCCCAACCAGGTCGACAAGTCCCTGCAGACGACCCGCCGCTTCGACGCCCTCAAGCTGTGGATGACCCTGCGCACGATGGGCGCCGACGGCATCGGGCAGCTCTTCGACGAGGTCTGCGACCTGGCGGTGGAGGGCTGGAAGCTGCTGGCCGCCGACCCGCGTTTCGACGTCGTGGTCGAGCCGTCCCTGTCCACCCTGGTCTACCGCTACATCCCGGCGGCCGTCACCGACCCCGCCGAGATCGACCGCGCCAACCTGTACGCCCGCAAGGCCCTGTTCGCCTCCGGCGACGCGGTGGTCGCGGGCACCAAGGTGGGCGGCCGCCACTACCTGAAGTTCACCCTGCTCAACCCCGAGACGACGACCGAAGACATCGCCGCCGTCCTCGACCTGATCGCCGGCCACGCCGAGCAGTACCTGGGAGAGTCCCTTGACCGCGCGTCCTGAAAACCCGACCAGAACCCATGACTTCGTGGGGATCGGGCTCGGCCCGTTCAACCTCGGCCTCGCCTGCCTGACCGAGCCGATCGACGAGCTCGACGGCGTCTTCCTGGAGTCGAAGCCGGACTTCGAGTGGCACGCGGGCATGTTCCTGGACGGCGCCCACCTCCAGACCCCGTTCATGTCGGACCTGGTCACCCTGGCCGACCCGACCTCGCCGTACTCCTTCCTGAACTACCTGAAGGAGAAGGGCCGGCTGTACTCGTTCTACATCCGGGAGAACTTCTACCCGCTGCGGGTCGAGTACGACGACTACTGCCGCTGGGCCGCGAACAAGCTGAGCAGCATCCGCTTCAGCACGACGGTCGCCGAGGTGACGTACGAGGACGAGCTGTACGTCGTGACGACGACCGCCGGTGACACCTACCGCGCCCGTCACCTCGTCCTCGGCACCGGCACCCCGCCCTTCATACCCGAGGCCTGCCAGGGCCTGGGCGGCGACTTCATCCACAACTCCCGCTATCTGCGGAACAAGGCGGAGCTGCAGAAGAAGGACTCGATCACGCTGGTCGGCTCCGGGCAGTCCGCGGCGGAGATCTACTACGACCTGCTCAGCGAGATCGACGTCCACGGCTACCGGCTGAACTGGGTCACCCGCTCCCCGCGCTTCTTCCCGCTGGAGTACACCAAGCTCACGCTGGAGATGACATCGCCGGAGTACGTCGACTACTTCCGCGAGCTGCCGGAGGCGACCCGCTACCGCCTCACGGCCGAGCAGAAGGGCCTGTTCAAGGGCATCGACGGCGACCTGATCAACGAGATCTTCGACCTGCTCTACCAGAAGAACCTCGGCGGCCCGGTCCCGACCCGACTGCTCACCAACTCCTCGCTGAACGGCGCGAAGTACGAGAACGGCACGTACACCCTGTCCTTCCGCCAGGAGGAGCAGCAGAAGGACTTCGACCTCGACTCGCAGGGCCTGGTGCTGGCCACCGGCTACAAGTACGCCGAGCCGGAGTTCCTCGCGCCCGTGAAGGACCGCCTGGTCTACGACTCCCAGGGCAACTTCGACGTCGCCCGCAACTACGCCGTCGACGTCACCGGCCGCGGCGTCTTCCTCCAGAACGCCGGCGTCCACACGCACAGCATCACGAGCCCGGACCTGGGCATGGGCCCGTACCGGAACGCGTACATCATCCGCGAGCTGCTCGGCACCGAGTACTACCCGGTCGAGAAGACCATCGCGTTCCAGGAGTTCTCCGTATGAGCATCGGCACTTTCACCGTCCGCGCCCTCGATCCCCTGAAGGACGCCGAGCTGCTGCACGGCTGGGTCACCGACCCCAAGGCGGCCTTCTGGATGATGCAGGACGCCAGACTCCAGGACGTCGAGCGCGAGTACATGCGCATAGCGGCCCACGAGCACCACCACGCCTACCTGGGCCTGCACGACGGCGAACCGGCGTTCCTGATGGAGAAGTACGACCCCCGGTACGTCGAGCTGGTCGGCCTGTACGAGCCCGAGCCCGGCGATGTCGGCATGCACTTCCTGGTCGCCCCCACCGACCGGCCCATCAGCGGCTTCACCCGCGCCGTCATCACCGCCGTGATGGACGTGCTGTTCGCCGACCCGGGCACCCGCCGGGTCGTCGTGGAGCCCGACGTGGGCAACAAGGCCGTACACGCGCTGAACGAGGCCGTGGGCTTTGTTCCCGACCGTGAGATCGACAAGCCGGAGAAGCGCGCGCTGCTGAGCTTCTGCACGCGCGATCAGTTCTTGTCCGCCCGAGGAGTAGCTGTATGACCCTGTCCGACGCCGTAGCGCATCTGTCCCCCCACCGCTGGGCGCGGGCCAACCGCCTCCTGATCCGCAAAGCACTCGCCGAGTTCGCGCACGAGCGGCTCATCACGCCGGAGGCCACCGGCGCCGGCGAGTACGCCGTCCGCAGCGACGACGGTCTGACGCGGTACACCTTCAAGGCGGTGATCCGGGCCCTCGACCACTGGCAGGTCGACGCCGACTCGATCACCCGCCACCGGGACGGCGCCGAACTCCCGCTCGCCGCCCTGGACTTCTTCATCGAGCTGCAGAAGTCCCTGGGCCTGAGCGACGAGGTCCTGCCGGTCTACCTGGAGGAGATCTCCTCCACCCTCTCCGGCACCTGCTACAAGCTCACCAAGCCGCAGGTCCCGGTCGCGGAGCTCGTGAAGTCCGGCTTCCAGGCCATCGAGACCGGCATGACCGAGGGCCACCCCTGCTTCGTCGCGAACAACGGGCGGCTCGGCTTCGGCATCCACGAGTACCGGTCGTACGCCCCCGAGACCGCGAGCCCGGTCCGCCTGGTGTGGCTCGCGGCCCACCGCTCGCGCGCCGCGTTCACGGCCGGTGTCGGCATCGACTACGAGTCCTTCGTACGGCAGGAGCTGGGCGAGGAGACCGTCGAGCGCTTCAACGGCGTCCTGCGCGACCAGGACCTCGACCCCGCCGACTACCTCCTCATCCCGGTCCATCCCTGGCAGTGGTGGAACAAGCTCACCGTCACCTTCGCCGCCGAGGTCGCCCGGGGGCACCTCGTCTGCGTCGGCGAGGGCGACGACGAGTACCTGGCCCAGCAGTCCATCCGGACCTTCTTCAACCGGTCCAGCCCCGAGAAGCACTACGTGAAGACGGCCCTGTCCGTCATCAACATGGGCTTCATGCGCGGCCTCTCGGCGGCGTACATGGAGGCCACCCCGGCCATCAACGACTGGCTCGCCCAGCTCATCGACAACGACCCGGTTCTGCGGGACACCGGCCTGTCGATCATCCGCGAGCGCGCGGCCGTCGGCTACCGGCACCTGGAGTACGAGGCGGCCACGGACCGCTACTCGCCGTACCGCAAGATGCTGGCCGCGCTCTGGCGCGAGAGCCCCGTCGCCTCCCTCCGGGAGGGCGAGTCGCTGGCCACCATGGCCTCCCTCGTCCACGTCGACCACGAGGGCGCGTCCTTCGCGGGCGCGCTGATCGAGCAGTCGGGGCTGGCGCCGGTGGAGTGGCTGCGCCGCTACCTGAAGGCGTACTACACCCCGCTGCTGCACAGCTTCTACGCCTACGACCTCGTCTACATGCCGCACGGCGAGAACGTCATCCTGGCCCTCAAGGACGGCGTCGTCGAGCGCGCTGTCTACAAGGACATCGCCGAGGAGATCGCGGTCATGGACCCGGACGCGGTGCTGCCGCCGACGGTCGAGCGGCTGCGCGTGGAGGTCCCCGAGGACAAGAAGCTCCTGTCCATCTTCACGGACGTCTTCGACTGCTTCTTCCGCTTCCTCGCCGCCAACCTCGCGGCCGAGGGAATCCTGGAGGAGGACGACTTCTGGCGCACGGTCGCCGAGGTCACCCGGGACTACCAGCACTCGGTGCCCGAACTCGCCGACAAGTTCAAGCAGTACGACATGTTCGCCCCCGAGTTCGCCCTGTCCTGCCTGAACCGCCTCCAGCTGCGCAACAACAAGCAGATGGTGGACCTGGCGGACCCGGCCGGCGCCCTCCAGCTGGTCGGCAACCTGAAGAACCCCATCGCAGGGCTCTGACACAGACCGGCGTGCACCCCCGGAGTACGGTCCTCCGGGGGTGCACGTCCATATGTCCGGGGCGTGGGCGCCCTTGGTCTTCAGGGGCGCGGGGAACTGCGCGGCAAGCCCCCGCCGGCCCGCAGACGACGAATCACCATGGAACCTGCGGCGACCGGTAGAACCCGATCCCCAACGCCTCCCACCGCTCAGCCTGCGCGGCAAGCCGCACCTTGTAGGCATCCCAGTCATGCGTGGAAGCCGGAGACCACCCGAGCTCCGCAACACCCGGCAGCCTCGGGAAGGCCATGTACTCGATGTCCGCGGACTTGGTGAGCGTCTCGCTCCACAGCGGCGCCTCGACACCCCGGATCGCCGAAGCGGGCGCCCCGGGAAGGTAGTTGCCGGGATCCCAGTCGTACGACCGCTTCACCTCCACCAGACCGGCCCAGTCCAGCCCCAGCGGAGTGTCCGCCGTGTACTTCATGTCGAGGTAGATCCGGTCGGCCGGGGACAGCACGATCCCCGTCCCGTTCTGCGCGGCCTTGGCGACCTGCGCCTTCTCGTCGGCGCTCGTGCCGTCCAGGCCCCAGTACTGCGCGAGAGCGCCCTTCGCCGGAGTCGCCCCGGTGAGCTGATGCCAGCCGACCACCGTCTTGCCGTACTTGGCGACGAGCGGCTGCACGCGGTCCATGAACTTCACATAGTCCTCGTGGCTGGTCGAGTGCGCCTCGTCCCCGCCGATGTGGAGGTACTTGCCCGGCGTGAGCGCGGCGAGCTCCCGGATCACGTCGTCCACGAAGTCGTACGTGATCTCCTTGTTGACGCACAGCGAACTGAAGCCGACCTCGGTGCCGGTGTAGAGCGGGGGCGCGACGCCGTCGCAGTTCAGCTCGGCGTAGGACGCGAGGGCGGCGTTGGTGTGGCCGGGCATGTCGATCTCGGGGACGACCTCCAGATAGCGGGAGGACGCGTACCGGACGATCTCCTTGTAGTCGGCCTTGGTGTAGTACCCGCCGGGACCGCCGCCGACCTGGGTCGAGCCGCCGTACGTCGCCAGGCGCGGCCAGGAGTCGACGGCGATGCGCCAGCCCTGGTCGTCGCTGAGGTGCAGATGCAGCTTGTTGATCTTGTAGAGGGCGAGCTGGTCGATGTAGCGCTTGACCTGGTCGACGCTGAAGAAGTGCCGGGAGACGTCGAGCATGGCGCCGCGCCAGCCGTAGCGCGGGGTGTCCTTGATCGTGCCGCCCGCGACCAGCCAGGGGCCCCGCTGGACGGAGTCCTTCTCGACGGCCGCCGGCAGCAGTTGGCGCAGGGTCTGGACGCCGTGGAAGAGCCCGGCGGGCCGGGCCGCGGTGATGGTGACGCCCTTGCGGCCGCTGTCGAGGCGGTAGCCCTCGTCGCCGTACGAGCCCTTCGCCAGGCGCAGTTGGATACCGCCGCCACCGTGGGCGGTGACCGGGAGGCGGTAGCCCGTGGAGGGGCGCAGGACGGCCGCGAGGTAGTCGCCGACGCGGCGGGCCTCGCGGGAGTCGTCGACGCGTATGCGGGTGTCGCGGGTGATCCGGTAGGGGGATCCGCTCGGGGCGACCGAGGCGGGCGCGGGGACCACCCGGTCGAGCGGGGTGGCCGACGCCGCCGACGCGGGGGCCGCCCCCGTCACGGAGACGCCCATCGCGACGAGCAGCAGGGAACCGAGAAGGCGAAACGATCTGTGGCGCTGTCTCACAAGGCCGTCCCTTCCATGAGCCAAGAGGTCTGGACCACTCTCTCGTGAGACTGGTGGAACAATCCACCCCATGGCGGAAATCATCCAGAAGGACGGCACGTGGGTCTTCGACGGCGACGCACTACGGCTGACTCCCGGACGGGACAAGAACGTCAGCCTGTTCCGCAAGACGCTGGGTGAACTGGTCGTCCCCCTGGGGGCGTTGGCGGGGGTCTCCTTCGAGCAGGGCAAGAAGGCCGGGCGGCTGCGACTGCGGCTGCGTGACGGCGCCGACCCGCTGCTGCACGCCACCGGCGGCCGGCTCACCGAGCCCAACGACCCGTATCAGCTGATCGTCGAGTCCGACCGCTACGGCGTCGCCGAGTACTTCGTGGACGAGGTGCGAAACGCCCTCCTGCTCGACCAGGTCCCGGCCGACCCGGTCGACGCGTACCTGCTGCCGGGCCCCTCGGTGCCCCTGTCGGTCTCCGCCGGGGACGGCACCGCGACCTTCGACGGCGAGAACATCCGCCTGGAGTGGAACTGGAAGACGGAGGACGCCAAGGCCGCCGCCGGCAGCCGCTCCCTCACGGTCACCGACCTCACGGCCGTGGAGTGGCATCCGGCGGCGGGCCTGGAGAACGGGCACCTCCGCTTCACCGTCAGGAACGCGCCCACCAAGGCCCCGCCCAAGTACGACCCGAACTCGGTGGAGCTGTGGGGCTTCAAGAAGGACCCGCTGATGGCCCTGGTCGCGGCGGCGGTCCAGGCCCGCCTCCCGCATCCGGCCAAGGCCACCGGTACGGACGTGGCGGACGCGCGACCGGAGCTGCCTTCCCCTCGGGTCGCGGCCGCCGAGGACGACCACGACGCCCTCCTGCGCCGCCTGCGCGAACTCGGCGAGCTCCATCACACGGGCGTGCTGACGGACGAGGAGTTCACCTTGGCCAAGCAGGCGGTTCTCAAGCGGATGTAGCGGACTTGCCGGGCCCCGCGTGGGCCTATTTGGCCCGGCGGGCCACCGTGAAGTGGTCGATCCGGTCACCGGTCTCGGCGATGCCCTGGACCTTCAGGGTGGCGTAGCGGCCCCGCGGGGCGGGCTGGACGTCCACCCGCAGGAACGAGTAGTTGAGGTAGCGCACCCGGGACCAGGCGACCGTCTCGTTCTGCTTGCCGTCCTTGAGGTTGACGAAGGAGGCCACGGAGTCGACCTCGTTCTCGTGCCCCTCGTAGGAGTCCGGAGCGCTGAACGCGTACAGGCTGCGGCCCGCCGCACCCGCGGTCACGTACACCACGCCCTCGGTCTCGGGGTACGCCGTGCCGCCGATCTCCAGCTTCTTCGTGACCTTGTCGCCCTTGATCACGTCCGTGCGCTCGTACTGGTGGTTGTGGCCGTTGATGACCAGGTCCACCTGGTACTTCTCGAACAGCGGCACCCACTCCTGGCGCACACCCCCCTCCGAGGCGTGCGCGGTGGAGGTGCAGTACGCGCAGTGGTGGAAGAACACGACGACGAAGTCGATGTCGTGGGCGGCCCGGAACTTCCTCAGCTGCGCCTCGAACCACTTGGTCTGCGTGCCGCCGGAGATGCCGAGGTTGGCGGGGATCTCGTACGAGACGTCGTTCGGGTCGAGCGAGATGATCGCGGTGTTGCCGTGGACGAAGGAGTAGACGCCCGGCAGGTTCTTCCGGTCCGGCCCGTTGTCGGGGAGCGTGAAGCGGGCCTCCTCGCCGCCGTAGCCGTTGGGCGAGTACCAGGCCTCCATGTCGTGGTTGCCGTAACTCACCATCCACGGCACCGACTTGGCGACGGACTCGGTCTGGGCCAGGAACTGGTCCCACACCCGCGAATCGAAGCCGGTGTCGGCGGCCTTGCCCTGGCCGGCCGGGTCGGCGTACGCGATGTCACCGGCGTGCAGGTGGAACGCCGGGTTCTGACCGAGGAGCAGGCTGTCGTTGGCGAGGCCGTGGTAGCTGACGCCCTGGTCGCCGAAGGCCGTGAAGGTGAACGGCTCCTTGTGTGCGGGCGCGGTGGTGAAGGTGCCGAGGGTGCCGAGCAGGTGCGACTCGGCGGGGTCGAAGCCCTGGTGGCCGACGCCGTAGTAGTACGTCCGGCCGGGGCGCAGGTGGCTGAGCTTGGCGTGGACGTAGTACTGGGTGTGGTCGGCGCTCGCCCCGACGCCGGCCGGGGTGTGCAGGGTGCGGACCTCGGCCTCGATCTTGCGGGAGAGGTCCCAGGGGTGGGCGCCGATCCGCACGAACGGCTTCTTCACGGCGACCGGGACCTGCCACGAGACGGTCATCTCGGTGCGTGCGTCGTTGCCGTAGGCGAGGTGGCGGCCGAAGGGGGCGACGAGGGCGCCGTCGACGGTCTCGGTGTGCGGGGCCGTCCGCGTCGGCACGGCGGCCTGTGCGGTGGCGCCGGGTACGAAGGTGCCGCCCGCGACGGCGCCCAGCGTGACGGCGCCGCCTCTGATCATCGTGCGCCGCGAGAACTTGGCGCGCAGGTACTCGTGCTGCTCGGCCATGCTCATGCGCTCGGCCAGCTGCTGGGGTACTCCCATGCGAGGAATGTCCATGGCGTCCGAAACTCGTCCCCTCAGGCAACGGGATACGGGCCGCGGTATGGACGGCTCCGGAACAGGCCCCCATGAGACCCTCAATGTTCTTCCAAGGAGGTTCAACAGCAGATTGCCAGCCGATTACCAGGCAGCTGCCCGAAATCGGGCAGGATTCTTGCGAAGCGCTCCCTCATACCTCAGGATCTACCGAGTGCACGACGACCTTGTTGATCACCTGACCCGCAGCACGCCCCTCAGCCGGGGCGAGGCACTGCGGGTGATCCAGGACGTGCTCGCCTACTTCGACGAGACGACCGAAGAGGTCGTCCGCCGCCGCCACCGCGAGCTCCAGGCCCAGGGCCTGGTGAACGCGGAGATCTTCGAACGGATCGAGGCGGACCTGAAATACCGGGCGGTGGCACCACCGGAGCTCACGCTCCGCCAGCTGCGCCGCATCGTCTACGGCTAGGGATACCTATATATATGTGCGGAATCGTCGGATACATCGGGAAGCGTGACGTGGCGCCCCTGCTGCTGGAGGGCCTGCAGCGCCTGGAGTACCGCGGCTACGACTCGGCCGGCGTGGTCGTCTCCTCCCCGAAGGCGCCCGCCCTGAAGATGGTCAAGGCCAAGGGCCGGGTGCGCGACCTGGAGGCCAAGGTCCCGGCGCGCTTCAAGGGCACGACCGGCATCGCCCACACCCGCTGGGCCACCCACGGCGCCCCCTCCGACGTGAACGCCCACCCGCACCTGGACGCCGAGGGCACGGTCGCCGTCGTGCACAACGGCATCATCGACAACGCCTCCGACCTGCGGCGCAAGCTGGAGGCCGACGGCGTCGAGTTCCTCTCCGAGACCGACACCGAGGTCCTCGTCCACCTCATCTCCCGCTCGCAGGCGGAGAAGCTGGAGGACAAGGTCCGCGAGACGCTGCGGCTCATCGAGGGCACGTACGGCATCGCGGTCCTGCACGCCGACTTCCCGGACCGCATCGTCGTCGCCCGCAACGGCTCCCCGGTCGTCCTCGGCATCGGCGAGAAGGAGATGTTCGTCGCCTCGGACATCGCGGCCCTGGTCGCCCACACCCGGCAGATAGTGACGCTGGACGACGGCGAGATGGCCACCCTCAAGGCCGACGACTTCCGCACCTACACGACGGAGGGCACCCGTACGACGGCCGAGCCCACGACCGTCGAGTGGGAGGCCGCGTCGTACGACATGGGCGGCCACGACACGTACATGCACAAGGAGATCCACGAGCAGGCCGAGGCCGTGGACCGCGTCCTGCGCGGCCGCATCGACGACCGCTTCTCCACCGTGCACCTCGGCGGCCTCAACCTGGACGCCCGCGAGGCCCGCAAGATCCGCCGCGTGAAGATCCTGGGCTGCGGCACCTCGTACCACGCGGGCATGATCGGCGGCCAGATGATCGAGGAGCTGGCCCGCATCCCCGCGGACGCCGAGCCGGCGTCGGAGTTCCGCTACCGCAACGCGGTCGTCGACCCCGACACCCTGTACATCGCGGTCTCCCAGTCCGGTGAGACCTACGACGTCCTCGCCGCCGTCCAGGAGCTGAAGCGCAAGGGCGCGCGGGTCCTGGGCATCGTGAACGTGGTCGGCTCCGCGATCGCCCGCGAGGCCGACGGCGGCATCTACGTGCACGCCGGCCCCGAGGTCTGCGTGGTCTCGACGAAGTGCTTCACCAACACGACGGTCGCTTTCGCCCTGTTGGCGCTGCACCTGGGCCGCACCCGCGACCTCTCGGTCCGCGACGGCAAGCGCATCATCGAGGGCCTGCGCAAGCTGCCCGCCCAGATCGCCGGGATCATGGAGCAGGAGGGCGAGATCGAGAAGCTGGCCCAGCAGTACGCCGAGGCCCGCTCGATGCTCTTCATCGGCCGCGTCCGCGGCTACCCGGTCGCCCGCGAGGCCTCCCTCAAGCTCAAGGAGGTCTCCTACATCCACGCCGAGGCCTACCCGGCCTCCGAGCTCAAGCACGGCCCGCTGGCCCTGATCGAGCCGGCCCTCCCCACGGTCGCGATCGTCCCCGACGACGACCTCCTGGAGAAGAACCGCGCCGCCATGGAGGAGATCAAGGCCCGCAGCGGCAAGATCCTCGCAGTGGCCCACCAGCCCCAGGAAAAGGCCGACCAGACGATCATCGTCCCCAAGAACGAGGACGAACTCGACCCCATCCTGCTGGGCATCCCCCTCCAACTCCTCGCCTACCACACGGCCCTGACCCTGGGACGGGACATCGACAAGCCGCGCAACCTCGCCAAGTCGGTAACGGTCGAGTAGTTGGCCCCTTTTCAGGGGCGCAGCCCCTGTCTTCAGGGGTGCGGGGAACTGCGCGACAAGCCCCCACGCACCCGCACAGGCCGACGAAACAGGAACGGACCCCCACGTGATGCCACCATGCACGGGGGGTCCGTTCTGATCGCCGGGGAGCCGCCCAACTCCCCAGCCGGCGCAGCTAACCGGTGGCCGTCACCCCCCGGCCCGCAGCGCGTCGCGGAAGTGCGGTCGGCCAGTGCGCGAGAACCGCGGTCGCGGCGTACCAGGCCACCGCACCCGCGGCGACGGCGAACCAGCCGCCCACCTTGGTGAGCCCGTCGTTGTCGGCGAAGCCGGCGATGGCCATGAGCAGCAGGGACACGAAGAACAACCCGTACGCGGCCTGACCGAGTTGGTCGCCCCCCGCGAGGGTCAGCGTCAGCGCCACGAGGGCGAACAGCAGCAGGAACAACCCGGCCGCGTTGGCGGACACCTGGCTGTCGGCGGAGACGGCCCAGGTGAACCACAGGGCGCCCAGCGCCACGAACGCGGTCCCGTTCGCGGAGTCATGGTCGCGCAGGGCCAGCAGGCCGGCGACGAAGAGGGCAATGCCGCCCACGTACTGGGCGATTGATACGGCGTCAGCAGCTGACACGCCGTCGATCACATCGGCGTACCCCAGCCCGAAGGCCAACAGGGTGACACCGAGGGCGAGTCGGCCGACCACGGTGGTTATTCCGCTTCCCGCAGAGACGTCGTTGTCCACGGCGGGCTCCCTTCATGCATGTGCACTTGTGCAGTGAGCGATATATGCCCTTCACAAAGGCACAAACACCTCTACGCGCGAGTAAGTTCACGTATCACAAGAAGGGGGTGACGTCCCGAACGGCTCATCTCACCTGGGACAACGGCGAGTTACGGAATGACAACGACGGGACGCTTGGCCCGCTTGGCAAGCCGCCCGGCGACGGAGCCGAAGATCCGTCCGACGATGCCGTGCGTGGAACCGACGACGATCGCATCCGCCTCGTACTCCCGCCCGACCTCTTCGAGTTCGTGGCAGATGTCTCCGCCGCGCTCGACGAGGATCCAGGGCACCTCGGCGAGATACTCCGCGCAGGCGAGTTCGAGGCCGAGCACCTCGGTGCGGTGGTCCGGCACGTCGACGAAGACCGGCGGCTCGCAGCCCGCCCACACCGTGGTGGGCAGCCGGTTGGCGACGTGGACGATGATCAGGCCCGACCCGGAACGGTGAGCCATACCGATGGCATACGCCAGGGCGCGCTCACTGGAGGTGGAGCCGTCGAAGCCGACGACGACGCCGTGCTTGAAAGCGGGGTCGCAGGAATGGCGTGGCTGTTCCGCCGCCAGGGGCTCGGCCGCCGTGGGGTCGGCGACGGGCCGCTTGCGGTCCGCGGGTTCGAAGAATTCGTGACCGGCCATGGCTGTCTCGGCGTATTGATCCTTTATGGGTGGGCCCGCGAGCGGAGCTCGCTGACGGATCCAGCAGTCTGCGGCGGAGCTGTGTCCGGGAATGGTCTTCCCAACCCCATACCCCAAGGGTACGGCGGCACGCCTCCTTCGCCCAGATCCCCGCTCTCGGTCGTTGCGGGTTCCAGGGAGCATGCACGAGGGGGCGCCCGTCACGCAATGGTTGCTGCGGTGTACAGGCGGTTTGCACAGGGTTCACCCGCGTCGGGAGGTCATGACGGCCGCGTACCAGTTACCGACCGCTCGAACATGCGTTGATCACCACGAGCCACCGCCCAGGGAGCCCAGGGAGCACGCACCCAATGTCCGCACCCCGCACACCCACCGAGGACAGCGTCACCGACGTGGTCCGCTGGGCGGCCTTCAGCTGCGTCCTCGTCCCTGTGGTGCTCCTCTGGTACGGCACCTCGCTCGCCGGCGCCGCCGGCACGGCCTTCGGGCTGGCCGCCGTGACGGCCGTGTGCCGCCTGCTGCTGCGCCAGTCGGAACGCGGCGCGGCACGCCTGAAGGCCGGGGAGCAGTTCGGCCCGACGCCCCGGCGCCGCGGACGTCACCACAGGACCGGAACAGGGGCTCATAGAGGCGGACGTCACACTGGGGGAAATACACCGGCCGGTTGACCGGTTTCCGCGCACGGGCACGCTGCTTTTCGGCCAACTTCTGGCGCGCATGCATCCCCCGCCCAGAACACCCCCCAACCCCCGTTCCACCTGCACGGAAAGGGCCTCAGGGGCCCTGCGCACCCTACGTGGATTGGCCACTGCGACAAGGCGCACTTCCCTGCACGGCCCGGGAGTGCAACGCTTCGTGATCGAATGCTTCACGCCAAGTTGCCAAGTCGACAATCTACCGAGTGCCGAACCGGCCACTCAGGCGTGACGCGACACAGTAGATTCGATCTTGACTGTCTACGGCGGGGGACTCGTGCAGGACCAAGGGGAAACGTGCAGGAGCGACACAACCGAGGAGCCGCGACCACCGAGGGGGGCTTAGCAGTATGAGCCACGACTCCACTGCCGCGCCGGAAGCCGCGGCCCGGAAGCTTTCCGGGCGACGCCGCAAGGAGATCGTCGCGGTGCTGCTGTTCAGCGGCGGCCCCATCTTCGAGAGTTCCATACCGCTGTCGGTGTTCGGGATAGACCGCCAGGACGCCGGCGTGCCGCGCTACCGCTTGCTCGTGTGCGGCGGCGAGGAAGGCCCTCTGCGGACCACAGGAGGCCTGGAACTCACCGCACCACATGGCCTGGAGGCGATCTCGAGGGCGGGCACGGTCGTAGTACCGGCCTGGCGCTCGATCACTTCGCCACCGCCCGAGGATGCGCTCGACGCTCTGCGTCGGGCGCACGAGGAAGGCGCCCGCATAGTCGGACTGTGCACCGGCGCCTTCGTCCTCGCCGCGGCAGGCCTGTTGGACGGCCGCCCCGCGACGACACACTGGATGTACGCACCGACGCTGGCCAAGCGCTATCCGTCGGTGCATGTGGATCCGCGAGAACTCTTCGTGGACGACGGCGATGTGCTGACGTCGGCGGGCACGGCGGCCGGCATCGACCTCTGCCTCCACATCGTGCGGACGGACCACGGCAACGAGGCGGCCGGGGCTCTGGCCCGCCGCCTGGTGGTCCCGCCGCGCCGGACCGGCGGTCAGGAGCGCTACCTCGATCGATCTTTACCAGAGGAGATCGGCGCCGACCCGCTGGCCGAGGTCGTCGCCTGGGCGCTGGAGCACCTGCACGAGCAGTTCGACGTCGAGACGCTGGCGGCACGCGCGTACATGAGCCGCCGCACCTTCGACCGCCGCTTCCGCTCCCTCACCGGGAGCGCCCCGCTGCAGTGGCTGATCACCCAGCGAGTGCTGCAGGCGCAGCGGCTGCTGGAGACGTCGGACTACTCGGTGGACGAGGTGGCGGGCCGCTGCGGCTTCCGCTCCCCGGTGGCACTGCGCGGCCACTTCCGCCGGCAGCTCGGCTCGTCTCCGGCGGCGTACCGGGCGGCGTACCGTGCGCGCCGTCCCCAGGGCGACCGGCCGACGGACTCGGAGCCCACGGTCGGTCCGGGCGCGATGCCCTCGGGCCCCCCGCCCAGCCCGTACGCGGAGGGCGGCCCGGTCCCGCCCCAGACGCGCCGCACCCCGGCGCCCGTGGGCCCGCCCGCGCCCTCGGAGAACGGGCGGGAGCTGTACATCGGAGGCCGGGCGACCCTGCCGGGGCAGCGCAGCGGAGCGTGACCTCATGAACGCCGGGCGGGCATCTCAGCCCGCCCGGCGTTCGTGCACGCCCACTGCGACGCGGGGCACCCAAAGACGGACGTCAGCCTTAGGGTGGTCGCATGAACGATCGCATGGTGTGGATCGACTGCGAGATGACCGGCCTCTCGCTGTCCGACGACGCGCTCATCGAGGTTGCCGCCCTCGTCACCGACTCCGAGCTGAACGTCCTCGGCGAGGGCGTGGACATCGTCATCCGTCCGCCGGACGCGGCGCTGGAGACGATGCCGGAGGTGGTGCGTCAGATGCACACCGCGTCCGGACTGCTCGACGAACTCGCCGGCGGCACGACGCTGGCGGAGGCCGAGGAGCAGGTCCTGACCTATGTACGCGAGCACGTGAAGGAACCCGGCAAGGCCCCGCTGTGCGGCAACTCCGTCGGCACCGACCGCGGCTTCCTGCTGCGCGACATGCCGACGCTGGAGGACTACCTCCACTACCGGATCGTCGACGTCTCGTCGGTCAAGGAGCTGGCCCGTCGCTGGTACCCGCGCGCCTACTTCAACAGCCCCGAGAAGAACGGCAACCACCGCGCCCTCGCCGACATCCGCGAGTCGATCGCCGAACTCCGCTACTACCGCGAGGCCATCTTCGTACCGCAGCCCGGCCCGGACTCGGACACCGCGAAGTCGATCGCCGCGAAGCACGTTCTGCCTGCTCAGTAGCGGTCCGGGAGGGGGACGAGGGGGCCGCTCGGGGCCACCGCGAAAAGCTGTGCGCGAGCACCCCTTCGGACCCTGTACACTTTTTCTCGGCCGGTCGGGGATTCCACGGAAGACATCGCCGGTCATGGTGGGTGTAGCTCAGCTGGTAGAGCACCTGGTTGTGGTCCAGGATGCCGCGGGTTCGAGTCCCGTCACTCACCCTGAGCAGTCAGCCGGTGACCTCGACACAGAGGTCACCGGCTGATCGCGTTCTGCGGCACCGACAGGACCCGGCACGCTGAGGCGAGTTGAGAGGACCCCCGTGCTGACCGAACCGATCCGCACGCCCCGCTTGGATCTCCTCCCCCTCCGGGCCGACCACGCGGCGGAAATGGCCCCGGCCCTGTCCGACCCGGCCCTGCACACCTTCATCGGCGGCTCGCCCCTCTCCGCCGAAGCCCTGCGCACCCGGTACGAACGCCTGGTCGCCGGCTCCCCGGACCCGTCCGTCATGTGGTGCAACTGGGTCCTGCGCCTGCGCACGGACTCCCGCCTCATCGGCACGGTCCAGGCCACGATCAGCGATACGACCGCGGAGATCGCCTGGGTGGTGGGCACCCGGTGGCAGGGACGCGGATACGCCCGCGAGGCGGCGCAAGGGCTGGTGGCATGGCTACGGCAGCGGGCCGCCCTGCCTCCGGTCCGCACCGTCGTGGCCCACATCCACCCCGACCACCTCGCCTCCGCCGCCGTGGCCAGGTCCGCGGGGCTGCTCCCGACGGACGAGGAGCAGGACGGCGAGACCAGATGGCGACGGGTGCTACGCCCCTGAGATCACCACACCCCTGACGTCACCACGCCCATGACATCACCACACGCCCGAAACGCCGCTACGACGACGCCCGCTCCACCAGCTCCGTGGCCAGCACCACCTGCTTCCTCTCCAACCCCCGTGACACCGCCGGCCGGCGGTCCGCGATCTCGGTGAGGAGAAGGTCGATCATGCGGCGGCCCATCTCCTCGATGGGCTGGCGGACGCTGGTGAGGGGCGGGTCCATGTGGCGGGCGATGGCGGAGTCGTCGTAGCCGACGAGGGCCACGTCGTCGGGGATACGGCGGCCCACCTCGCGCAGGGCCTGGCGGGCGCCCGCAGCCGTCACGTCCGACCCCGCGAAGACCGCGTCCAGGTCGGGGCAGCGCGCGAGAAGGGCCTCCATCGCGCGCCGGCCGCCCTCCTCCGTGAAGTCCCCCGGCTCGATCAGCTGCTCGTCCACGCCGGACCCCACGTCCCGCAGGGCGTCGCGGTAGCCGTCGACGCGGCGCTGGGCGCCGTAGACGTCGAGGCGGCCGGTGATGTGGGCGATCCGGGTGCGGCCGTGGGCCACCAGATGCTCGACGGCCGAGCGGGCGCCGCCGTAGTTGTCCGAGTCCACCGACGTCAGGGTCTCGGCGGCCGAGCGCGGGCCGCTGATCACCGCCGGGATCTCCAGCTGGGCCAACAGATCCGGCAGCGGGTCGTCCGCGTGCACCGAGACCAGCAGGACGCCGTCGACGCGGTGTGCCGCCAGGTACTGGGCCAGGCGGCGGCGCTCCTTGTCGCTGCCCGCGAAGATCAGCAGCAACTGCATCTCGGTGTCGGAGAGTTCGGCGCCGACACCCTTCAGCATGTCCGAGAAGTACGGTTCCGCGAAGAAGCGGGTCTCCGGCTCGGGCACGACCAGGGCGATCGCGTCCGTGCGGTTCGCGGCCAGGGCACGGGCCGCCGTGTTGGGGACGTAGCCGAGTTCCGCCACCGCCGCTTCCACCGCCGCGCGGGTTGCGTCGCTGACCCGGGGCGAGCCGTTGATCACGCGGGAGACGGTGCCGCGGCCCACCCCTGCGCGGGCCGCCACCTCTTCGAGGGTGGGCCGCCCGCCGCTCCGGCCCCGCGCTCCGTGGGTTGCCATGGGCTCCGCCTTCCCGCCGTTGTCTTTGCGCCGGCCTGGAATTTAACAGTCCTGCCAGGGAGAGTGACCGTTGCTGAGGGCCGGCACCCTCAGACCCCGGACGGGCTCAACTCGGTCCAGTTAACGGCCCGATAACTGAACGCAGAACTCCGCGTCCGCTCCCTTGACACCCCCGCCCGGACCGACGACCCTTCAACACATCACTTGTGGGAGCGCTCCCACAGTACCTGACACATACACATCCCGCACGTTCCCCGCCCGAGCCGCAGCGACGCAAGATGACGAACTAACGGGCCCAACAATGCCGTTGGCCGGGGGGTCGGCACGTCAGGCAACAGGAGGACGCAATGCGCACGAGTACCCGCGGGTCCCGCCGGCTGATGACCCTCGCGGTCGCAGCCGCGCTGACGACAGGGCTGCTCGCCGGCTGCGCCGAGGACTCGGACGACGGCTCTTCGGGCGAAGGCGGAGGCAACGGCGGGGGCGGCAAGACCACGCTCACCATCGGCACCTTCGGTGTCTTCGGCTACAAGCAGGCCGGTCTCTACGACGAGTACATGAAGCTCAACCCCGACATCACCATCAAGGAGAACATCACCACCCGTACCGACGTCTACTGGCCCAAGACCCTGACGCGCCTCCAGGCCGGTTCCGGCACCGACGACATCCAGGCGATCGAGGTCGGCAACATCACCGAGGCCGTGCAGACGCAGGCCGACAAGTTCGTCGACCTCGGCAAGGAGGCCGACAAGTCCCAGTGGCTGGACTGGAAGAACGCGCAGGCCACCACCAAGGACGGCAAGCTGATCGGGCTCGGGACGGACATCGGGCCCATGGCGATCTGCTACCGCAAGGACCTCTTCGAGAAGGCCGGTCTGGAGACCGACCGCGCCAAGCTCGCCGAGCAGTGGAAGGGCGACTGGGGCAAGTACGTCGACCTCGGCAAGGAGTACATGAAGAAGGCGCCCAGCGGCACCAAGTTCGTGGACTCCGCCTCCTCCGTCTACAACGCGGCCCTCGGCGGCGAGGTCGAGCGGTACTACGACAAGGACGGCAACGTCGTCTGGGACAAGTCCGCGGGTGTGAAGAAGGCCTGGAACGTCGCCATGGAGGTCGCGACCAGCGACATGTCGGCGAAGCTGAAGCAGTTCGACAAGCCGTGGGACCAGGGCTACGCCAACGGCACCTTCGCCACCGTGGCCTGCCCGGCCTGGATGATCGGCTACATCCAGGAGAAGTCCGGTGACTCGGGCAAGGGCAAGTGGGACGTGGCGGCGGCGCCGACCGCGGCCAACTGGGGCGGTTCGTTCGTCGGCGTGCCGACGGCGAGCAAGAACCAGAAGGAGGCCGTCAAGCTGGCGAAGTGGCTGACCGCGCCCGAGCAGCAGGCGAAGGTCTTCGCCAAGCAGGCCAGTTTCCCGTCGACCCCGTCGGCGTACTCCGGTCTGAAGCCGGCGACCGCGACGCAGGCGTACTTCTCGGACGCACCGATCACCGAGATCTTCTCCGCCTCCGCCGAGACCATCCCGACCCAGTACCTGGGCGCGAAGGACCAGCCGATCGGCACCGCGATCACCGACATCGGCATCCTTCAGGTCGAGCAGAAGGGCAAGTCCGCCGACGAGGGCTGGGACGCGGCCACCGCGGAGATCAAGGACGTGCTCGGCCAGTGACCAGCTCCAAAGAGGCCCTCGCGCACCCCGCGTCGAGCGCCGACGCCGCGCCCGGTGACCAGCCGGGCGCGGCCGGCCGCGCGCACGGTCGCGGTACGCCGCCGCCGGGGAGCAGTTCCTGGCGGAGCCGGCTGTACCGCTGGGACATGAAGGCGTCGCCGTACGCGTTCATCGCCCCCTTCTTCATCGTCTTCGGGGCGTTCTCGCTGATCCCGCTCCTCTACACGGCCTGGTATTCGCTGCACAACGTGCAGCTGGCGAACCTGGACGGCCAGACCTGGACCGGCCTGGACAACTACCAGAACCTGCTGTCCTCGGACTTCTTCTGGAACGCACTGTGGAACACCTTCACCATCGGCGTGATCTCCACGGTGCCCCAGCTGCTGATGGCGATCGGCCTGGCGCACCTGCTCAACTACAAGCTGCGCGGCTCGACCGTGTGGCGGGTCGTGATGCTCACCCCGTACGCCACGTCGGTGGCGGCGGCGACGCTGGTGTTCGTGCTGCTGTACTCCTGGGACGGCGGCATGATCAACTGGCTGCTGGAGTTCGTCGGTATCGACCCGGTCAACTGGCGTGAGTCCGACTGGGGTTCGCAGTTCGCGGTCTCGTCGATCGTGATCTGGCGCTGGACCGGCTACAACGCGCTGATCTACCTCGCCGCCATGCAGGCGATCCCGGCCGACCTGTACGAGTCGGCCGCCATCGACGGCGCCAACCGCTGGCAGCAGTTCATCCATGTGACGATCCCGCAGCTGCGGCCGACGATCCTGTTCACGGTCGTCGTCTCGACGATCGGCGCGACCCAGCTCTTCGGCGAGCCCCTGCTGTTCGGCGGGGTGAGCGGCTCGAAGGGCGGCTCCGAGCACCAGTACCAGACGCTCGGTCTGTACATGTACGACCAGGGCTGGATCATCGGCAACCTCGGCAAGGCGTCCGCGATCGCCTGGTCGATGTTCCTGATCCTGCTGATCGTCGCCGTGATCCAATTGCTGGTGTCCCGACGGCTGAGGAAGTCCCAATGACAACAAGTGAACTGACGACTCCTCAGGTGCCGGCCCAGAAGGTACGGCAGCCCCGGCGCTCTCGCGTGATGGGCGCGGGCAAGCAGCTGCACGCCGGTCCGCTCACCTATGTCGTCCTGGCCGTCTTCGCACTCGTCTCGCTGGCCCCGCTGGTGTGGACGGCGATCGCGGCCTCGCGCACGGACCGGCGGCTCGCGGAGACGCCGCCGCCGCTGTGGTTCGGCGGGAACCTGTTCAAGAACATGGACCGGGCGTGGGAGGAGGCCGGGCTCGGAAAGGCGATGTTCAACACCATGTTCGTCGCGGGCACGATCACCATCAGCACGGTGCTGTTCGCCACGCTGGCCGGTTTCGCCTTCGCCAAGCTGCGGTTCCGGTTCTCCGGGGTCCTGCTGCTGCTGACGATCTTCACGATGATGATCCCGCCGCAGCTGGCGGTCGTACCGCTGTATCTGTGGATGGCGGACCTCGGCTGGTCGAACCAGCTGCAGACGGTCATCCTGCCGACGCTGTGCACGGCCTTCGGTACGTTCTTCATGCGGCAGTACCTGGTGCAGGCGCTGCCGAGCGAGCTGATCGAGGCGGCGCGGGTGGACGGCGCGAGCAGTCTGCGGGTCGTCTGGCATGTGGTGTTCCCGGCCGCCCGGCCCGCGATGGCCGTCCTCGGCCTGCTGACCTTCGTGTTCGCCTGGAACGACTTCCTGTGGCCGATCATCGCCCTGAACCAGGAGAACCCGACCGTGCAGGTCGCCCTCAACTCGCTCGGCACCGGTTACGTTCCCGACCAAGCGGTGATCATGGCGGGGGCCCTGCTCGGCACGCTGCCGCTGCTGATCGCCTTCCTGCTGTTCGGGAAGCAGATCGTGGGCGGCATCATGCAGGGCGCGATCAAGGGCTGACCTGCGGTCATATCGCCCTTCCAGTACGTCTCTCGGGGCCGGGTCATTGCCGCCTCGGCCCCTCATCCCCTCGGTCTCATCCCCTCAGCCCCTCATCCCCTCAGCCCCTGATCCCCGTATCCCGTTGCCCCCCCTCCCCTCCTACCCGTCGGTCTCCACGACCCCCTATGGGAGCGCTTCCATGCCTGAGCCCATGACCTCCGTGTCGTTTCCGCCCGCCTTCCTCTGGGGCGCCGCGACGTCCGCGTACCAGATCGAGGGGGCGGTGCGCGAGGACGGCCGTACCCCGTCGATCTGGGACACCTTCAGTCACACGCCGGGGCGCACCGCCGGCGGCGAGCACGGTGACATCGCTGTCGACCACTACCACCGCTACCGCGACGACGTGGCGCTGATGGCCGAGCTCGGCCTCACCGCGTACCGCTTCTCGATCTCCTGGTCGCGCGTGCAGCCCACGGGCCGCGGCCCGGCCGTCCAGCGGGGCCTGGACTTCTACCGTCGGATGGTGGACGAGCTGCTCGCGCACGGCATCAAGCCGGCCGTCACCCTCTACCACTGGGACCTGCCGCAGGAGCTGGAGGACGCGGGCGGCTGGCCGGAGCGCGACACGGCGTACCGGTTCGCCGAGTACGCGCAGATCGTCGGCGAGGCGCTCGGTGACCGTGTGGAGCAGTGGATCACGCTGAACGAGCCGTGGTGCAGCGCCTTCCTGGGCTACGGGTCGGGCGTGCACGCGCCGGGCCGTACGGAACCGGCGGCCTCGCTGCGGGCGGCCCACCACCTCAACCTCGCGCACGGCCTGAGCACCTCGGCCCTGCGCTCGGTCATGCCGGCCCGCAACTCGGTGGCGCTCAGCCTCAACTCCTCGGTGGTCCGGCCGCTTTCGCAGGACCCGGCGGACCTGGTGGCGGCCCGGAAGATCGAGGACCTGGCCAACGGGATCTTCCACGGCCCGATCCTGCACGGCGTCTACCCGGAGACGCTCTACGCGGCGACGGAGCTGGTGACGGACTGGTCGTACGTCCTCGACGGCGACCTCGCGGCGATCAACCAGCCGCTGGACGCCCTGGGCCTGAACTACTACACACCGGCGCTGGTGTCGGCGGCCGAGACGGACGTCAGTGGCCCGCGGGCGGACGGCCACGGGGCGAGCGAGCACTCGCCGTGGCCGGGCGCGGACGACGTGCTGTTCCACCAGACCCCGGGTGAGCGCACGGAGATGGGCTGGACCATCGACCCGACCGGCCTGCACGAGCTGATCATGCGCTACTCCCGGGAGGCTCCGGGCCTGCCCCTCTACATCACCGAGAACGGCGCGGCCTACGACGACAAGCCCGACCCCGACGGCCGCGTCCACGACCCCGAGCGCATCGCCTACCTCCACGGCCACCTCTCCGCGGTCCGCCGCGCGATCGCCGACGGCGCCGACGTCCGGGGCTACTACCTGTGGTCCCTGATGGACAACTTCGAGTGGGCGTACGGGTACAGCAAGCGGTTCGGTGCGGTGTACGTCGACTACTCGACGCTCGCCCGGACGCCGAAGTCCAGTGCGTACTGGTACGGGGAGGCGGCTCGGACGGGGATGTTGCCGGCGGTGGAACCGGAGATCTAGACGGATCGGCCCCGGCCGGATGGGGGGAAGACCGGCCGGGGCACGCCCCCGTGGGCTCGATGGATCCGGTTGATTAGTCAGTTGTAGGCCGCGAACGCCTTCGAGAACGCGAACTTCTCCTGGAGGATCGAGCTGCACGTCGCGTCCGCCGCCGGCTTCTCGCCGCCCGCGCACTGCTTGTCGCGGGTCGCCGACCACATGGACAGCCAGCCGAGGCCCTTGGACTTGGCGAAGTTCACCAGCTGGGTGGCGTCGTCCACCTTGAAGATCTCGGTGACGACGTCGTTGACGCCGATCATCGGGGTGACGGCGACCGTCTTCCAGGCCGCGCTGTCGGAGAGCCCGAGCACGCTCTTGACCTGGGCCTGGGTGGCGGTGGCCGCCTGCTCGGCGTAGGTGCCCATGTCGTCGCTGTACGCGGGGCCGTAGTCCATCGCCATGATGTTGACCGTGTCGATCTGCACACCGTTCTTCTTGGCGTCGGCGAGGAGGTCGACGCCGGGCTGCGTCAGGCCCTCGGGCATGACGGGGAGGGTGAAGGAGACGTCCAGGTCGGGGTGGTCCGCCTGGAGCTCGGCTATCGCCTGGGCGCGGCGGGTGTTGGCCGCCTTGTCCGGCAGCGCGCCGCCCTCGACGTCGAAGTCGACCTTGGTCAGCTTGTACGCGCTCACGACCTTCTCGTACGCCGCCGCCAGCGCGTCCGCCGAGGAGCAGGTCGTCGCCAGCTCGCTGCCTGCGGCGCCGCCGAAGGAGACGCGGACGTCGCCGCCCTTGGCGCGCAGGTCACCGATCTGCGCGGCCACCGCGTCGGTGCCGAGGTCGGTGACGCCGCCCCACTTCGGGGTGCAGCCGCCGCCGTCGGTGACGAAGGCGAGGTTGTAGTCCTTCACGCCGGTCGCCGCCGCGCTCGCGACCATGTCGAAGGCCGGGTAGAGGGATGTGTCGATGTACGGGGCGAAGCCGGCGGTGGCGGCGGTTCCGGAGCCGGGGGTCTGCGAGGGCTTGGCGGTGGAGGTCGCGGACTGCGTGGGGGTCGCGGACCGGGTGGGGGTGGCCGTCGGCTTCGGCGGGGCGGATTCGGTGGCCGTCGGGCGGCCGCTCGGCTCGGGTGTCGCACTGTCGTCCGCGGAGCACTTCGCGTCGTCGATCAGACAGCCCGCCGGAGCGCCCGTGCCGTTGACGACGAAGCCGACCGTCACCGACTCGCCGGCGGCCAGCCCGTCCTTGTCCCACTTCGGCGGCGTCGCGGTGACGTGCTGCCCGCTCACGCTCGACTCGGCGTTCCACAGCGAGCTCAGCTTCGAGCCCGACGGCAGGTCGAACTCCAGCTTCCAGTCCTGCTGCGCCTGACCGCTGTTGTTCGTGACGACGTACTGCGCGGTGTAACCCGTCGACCAGTCGCTGGTCTTCGTGTACGCCGCTCCGATCCCTGCCGCCTGCGCGGTGCCGGTGAACACGAGCGCGGCGCCGCCGACCACGGCCGCGGCGACGAGACCGCCGATCGCTTTGTTCCTGCCGCTGACCTTGCGCCGGTGGGTGCTCATCGCGTGTCTGCCTTTGCTGTTCGGGGTGGGGGTGCGGCAGCACGCTAGCGATCTCGAATCGGGCAAACAGCCTGATCCGGGCGAGGGTTGGGGACCTTAGGGTGCGCTTAAGGAAGGGATCGGGGGCGGTTAAAGGTCGAGACCAATCTGCCCGGCCGGCGACGGCGTACCGAACCCCGGTGGCCCCTGCGCACCGGCGCCCGCGCGTCCAGCTGGATCCAGATCCGCACCTCGGTCCCGCCGAGCACCGACGACCCGATCCGTACGTCCCCGCCAGTCGACTCCGCGAGCTGCCGCACGATGTCCAGCCCGAGGCCGGTCGACCCGGCACTGCCCGAGCCCCGCCCGCGCGCCATCGCCGCCTCGGGGTCGGTTATGCCGGGCCCCGCGTCGGAGACGAGCACGATCACCGCGTCCTCGCCGTTGTGCACGTCGACCGCGAACGCGGTGCCCTCGGCCGTGTGCCGGAAGACGTTGCCGAGCAGGGCGTCCAGCGCGGCCGCCAGATCCGCCCGGGCCACGGGTATCCGCACCGGCCGGTCCACGCCCGCCACCCGCACTTTGCGGCCCTCGTCCTCCGCCAGCGCCGACCAGAACGCCATGCGCTCGCGCACCACCTCGGCCGCGTCGCACCCGGCGCCCGGGCCCGCCGCCACCGTCTGCGGCTTGGCCTCCCGGGCCGTACGGATGATCGTGTCGACCTCGCGCTCCAGTTGGGCGACGGCGGCCCTGGTCTGCTCGGCGGCCGGACCGTCCCCGAGCGACGCCGCGTTCAGCCGCAGCACGGTCAGCGGGGTCCGCAGGCGATGGGACAGGTCGGCCGCCAGCTCACGCTCGTTCGCGAGGAGTTGTACGACCTGGTCGGCCATCGAGTTGAACGCGACGGCCGCCAGCCGCAGTTCGTTTGGCCCCTCCTCCGGCACCCGGGCGCCCAGCTTGCCCTCCCCCAGCTCGTGCGCGCCCTCGACCAGTCGCTGCGCGGGCCGCACCATCCGTACGCCGAGCCGGTCGGCGACTGCGACCGACCCGACGATCAGGGCGAGGCCGACTGCGGCGAGCACGGCCCAGGCCGTGGTGAGGCCGTTGGTGACCTCCGCCTCGGGGACGTACACCTCGACGACGGCGATCTCGCCGGAGCTCAGCGCGACCGGCTGGAGCAGCGTGGACCCGCCCGCGACCTCGGTGGTCGAGGCGCGGCCCAGCCGTCGGACGGTCGCGATGTCGTCGGCGGCGGCGCGCTGCCGGCCGAGGTCGACGGCGGCTTCGTCACCGGAGGCCGGTATGTGCACGGCCATGCCCGCGTCCGACCCGGCCGAGGCGACGACCCGCTCCAGCTGGTCCCGGTCGGTGGTGATGGACAGCGCCGGGGCGACGGCGGCGGCCTCCCGCTCGGCGTTGGAGAAGGCGCGGTCGCGGGCCATCTCCCTGATGACCAGGCCGAGCGGGACGGCGAATGCGACCACGACCATGACGGTGACCGCCAGGCAGACCTTGACCAGTGCCCATCTCATCGCGGCGGCTCCAGCTTCACGCCGACGCCGCGCAGGGTGTGCAGATAGCGCGGGTTGGCGGCGGTCTCGCCCAGTTTGCGGCGCAACCAGGACAGATGGACGTCGATGGTCTGGTCGTCGCCGTACGACTGCTGCCACACCTCGGCGAGCAGCTCCTTGCGCGGGACGACGACCCCGGGGCGTCCGGCCAGGAAGGCGAGCAGGTCGAACTCGCGGCGGGTGAGGTCGAGGCTCGCGCCGTCCAACTCGGCCTGGCGGCGCAGGGGGTCGACGGTCAGGCCGCCCACGCGCAGCACGCTGGAGGGGGCCGCCTCGCCGCCGCCGGAGCGGGCCCGGCGCAGCACTGCGGACATCCGGGCCGACAGGTGCTCCACCGAGAACGGCTTGGTCAGATAGTCGTCCGCCCCCGCGTTCAGCAGCCGGACGATCTCCGCCTCGTCGTCCCGTGCGGTGGCGATGATCACAGGTACGTCCGTGATGCCGCGCAGCATCTTCAGCGCCTCGGAGCCGTCCAGATCGGGCAGACCGAGGTCGAGGATGACGACGTCGAAGCGGAAATGGGCGACCTCGCGCAGCGCCTCCAGTGCCGTGCCGACGCTGCGCACCGTGTGGGTGGCGTCGGTCAGGTGCCGGATCAGCGCCGAGCGCACGAACTGGTCGTCCTCGACCACGAGCACACTTGCCATGCGCCGCACCGTACGCCATGTGCCCGAACCCGGTCCGGGCCTGTGGACAACTCGCCCCCTGTGGACAACTCGGCGTCCATGGCCGCCGTGGGGCGACGGCGCGACACGTCCGGGACGTGTGAGGCAGTATGGCCCGCGATGCGCAGAGGACTCGTACACGTACTGGCTTGGTCGCTCGCCACGGGCGCGGCGGTCACGCTGTCGTGGTGGGGTGTCCACACGGTGATGGCCGGCACGGTGTACGACCGGCCGCGCGCCCTGCCCATCACGGCGGCCGACGGGACGACACAGGAGTCGAAGCCGCTGGCCTCGTCCACGAACCGGCCGACCCCCTCGAAGGCTCCCACCAGTCCCTCGCCGAAGCCGACCGGGACGCCCCGCACTCCGGCCCCGTCGAAGACGCCGCCGAAGAGCACCAACCCCTCCCCCACCACGTCCGGCCAGGTCAAGAGCTATGACACCGACGGCGGCCGCGCGGTCTTCGACATCGGCGAGACCTCCGCGACGCTCGTCTCCGCCACCCCTGGCGCGGGCTGGTCGATGCAGGTGTGGAAGACGGAGACGTGGATCCGGGTGGAGTTCGGCTCCGGCGCGGACCGGGTGTCGGTGTTCTGCACGTGGCACGACGGGCCGCCGCGGGTGGAGATCGGGACCTACTGACCGCCCCCGCGCTTGCGCCGGCTCATCGGAAGACGGAGGCCGGCGGCGCCGGTGAGGCGACTGCCGCCGCGTCGGTGACGGCTGCGGCACCGCCGGTGAAGTCGGTGAGGGACCTGCCGTGTTCGACCCGTCCCGGGTGCGGGTCGGAGGCGGCGAGGCGGGTCAGTTCGGCGACCGGGAGGGGCCGGTCGGCGGCGACGAGAACCGCGTTGCCGAAGCGTTTGCCGCGCAGCACGGTCGGGTCGGCGACCAGCGCGCACTCGGCGAACCGGGCGGCGGCGGTGGCGATCTGGCCGCGCAGATGCGCGAGCGGCGGCCCGTCGGCGAGGTTGGCGGTGTAGACGCCGCCGGGTCTCAAGGCCCTGCGCACGTCGTCGAGGAACTCCGTCGAGGTCAGGTGGGCGGGGGTCCGGGCCCCGCTGAACACGTCGGCGATGACGAGGTCGGCCCACCCGTCGGGCACCTTGGCGAGCCCGTCCCGGGCGTCCACCGACCGCACCCGGATCCGGGCGTTCGGATCCAACGGCAGCTCCCGCCTCACCAGTTGGACGAGGGCGCCGTCCCGCTCGACGACCTGCTGGGTGGAACGGGGGCGGGTGGCGGCGACGTAGCGGGCGAGCGTGAGAGCGCCACCGCCGAGGTGCACGGCCTGTACGGGTTTGCCGGGTGGGGCCACGAGGTCGATGACGTGACCGAGGCGGCGCTGGTATTCGAAGGAGAGGTGGGCGGGGTCGTCGAGATCGACGTGCGACTGGGGAGCGCCGTCGATGAGGAGCGTCCAGGCCCGAGCACGGTCCGGGTCGGGTATCAGCTCGGCGAGCCCTCCGTCGACCCGCTCGACGACGGCATCGACTGCGGCCGACCGGCGCCGGGCTTTCCTGGGCTTGCTCATTGGGTCATTGTCGCAAGTGGGAGGCGGCGCCGCCCGGGCAGCGGCGTCAGCTGCAGTTGTCGGCCGCCTCGATCAACCGCGCGGCCTCCCCCAGCGCCGCCCGCAGCACCGCGGGATCCGTCGCCAGGTCGGCGTCCCCGGGCGGCAGGAGCCAGTCCGAGCCCTCGACGGGCGGTTCGGGGTTCAGGTTCAGGCTCATCCCCCGGCCGTCGGTCTCCGTGCAGGTGCTGCCGGGCACGTCCCAGGCGGCAGCGGTGCCCGGCGGGACCACGAAGCCGAGGGTGTCGCAGTCGTCGTCGTGCAGGACGGGGCCCACGGCCTCCCCGGTCGCGCCCCGCCGCAGGATGTCGACCGCCTCCAGGCCCTGCCGCGCCGGAACCGTGACCACGTCGCAGCCCGCCTCCGGCGGCTCGCTGCACTGTGCGGTCGGTGCGTGCCCCACCGTCGTCGACGGCGTATGCGGAGCGATGCTCTGGCTGGTCTTCATCCCGACCTCCACCACGGAACCCCTTTTGCAGTCCGAAGAGTTCAACGCGGCGCGGCGTCAACGGCTACGGCGGAAGTCCGCCGCAAAGGATGGCAGTTCATGGCAGATCCTGTATGAGATATCCGTTTTGTAGCCAAACACTGCGTGGCGGCTCCGCTACAGCAGGTACGTTCTTGCCCGCTGGAAGCAAGGGCATCACACGGATATTCGGTACGGATACCCGGCACGGACATTCCGTTCAACTCGCCCGGATTCCGGCATGGTTCGACGGTTCGCACGAGAGGACCCGGCCATGGCGTCGTCAGAGCTGACCTCGTCCCAGTCCCCCAGGCCGCCACGGCCGAATCTCGCGTTCCGGCAGTTGCGCGGACAGCGCTCGCCGGCCGAGTTCGCCGCGGCGGTACGACGGGCCGCGCGCGAGATCGGCGAGCGGGTCAGCTGTGACGCTCGTTACGTCGGGCGGGTCGAGGCAGGCGAGATCCGCTGCCCCAACTACGCGTACGAGCGGGTGTTCCTGCACATGTTCCCCGGCCGCACGCTCACCGACCTCGGCTTCGCGCCCCGCTCGTCCGTACGCGGACGCCGGGCGCGCGCCGACGAGGATGCGCCCCTCGTGCACCTCACGAGCCCGGTGTGCGTCACGAGTGAGACGTGGGGGGCCCACGAGCCGTATGACCAGAAGGACTCGCTGAACCCGCAGGACCCGCACGACCCGTACGCCGCGTACGCCGCTTACGGAGCAGATCAGAACCACGAGAACGACGAGATCCACGAGGAGAGCGACGTGCTGCGTCGCGCATTCATGACCGGCGGGGGCGCCACGGTGGCCGCCGCCTCGCTGGGCCCCCTGGGGCTCACCTTCGACGCCGCGGCCGCGGAGCGTCCAATCAGACGTGTCGGGGGCCGCGAGGCGGACGCGTTGGAGGAGGCCGTACGCCGTATCCGGCTGCTCGACGACCGGCACGGGGCCGACGGCCTCTACCGGCGCGCGGCCGCTCCGCTGCGTGCGGCGTACGAGCTGCTCGACGCCGGTACGACCCGGCAGGCGACCGGCGACCGGATCCATTCGGGCGCCGGTGAACTGGCCATCTCGGTGGGGTGGCTGGCGCACGACTCGGGACGGTTCGACGACGCTCGCTCGCACTACGCGGAGGCGTTGGCCACGGCCCGGATGGCGGGCGACCCGGCGCTGGAGGCGCACGCCTTCTGCAACACGTCCTTCCTCGCGCGGGACGCGGGCCGGCCGCGGGAGGCCGTGCGGGCGGCGCAGGCCGCGCAACGCGTCGCGCGGCCCCTGGGCTCCTCGCGCCTGATGTCGCTGCTGGCGCTGCGCGAGGCCGGCGGCTGGGCGGGGCTCGCCGACCGCGTCGGCTGCGAACAGGCCCTCGCCCGCGCGCACGCCCTCTACGACCGGGGACACGCGGACGCCGACCCCGAGTGGATGAGCTTCTACGGCGAGGCCGAGCTGGAGATCCTGGAGGCGCAGTGCTGGTCGATGCTGGGCAACTGGCAGCGGGCCGCGCGGCACGCGGGGCGGGCGGCGCAGCTCCAGGACCCGCACTTCACGCGCAACATCGCCCTCTACACGGCGGAACTGGCGGACGACCTGGCCCGTGGGGGCCGTCCCGATGAGGCCGCGACGGCCGGGATGCGGGTGCTGGACCTCTTGGACCAGGTGCAGTCGTCGCGGGTGCAGACGATGCTGGCCGGGACGGCTCGGGTGCTGCTGCCGCACCGCAGGGCGCGTGGGGTGTCGGCGTTCCTGGAACGCCACGCGAGCGTGCCGCGCACGGCGTGACCGCCCGCGGGCCACACCGCCGGGCGCGCTATCCGGCCAGGTGCCCCAGGTCGTTCCAGCTCTCGATCGCCGGCTCTCCGTAGGCCCATCCGAGCACCGACAGTGACGTCGGGTTGAGCCGTATCCGTGCCGCGAAGTCGAGCGGCAGCCCCAGCCAGCGCGCGCCTATGGACCGCAGGATGTGCCCGTGCGCGAAGACCAGCACGTCCCGGTCCGCCTCGCGCGCCCAAGCCACCACCTCGTCGGCCCGGGCCGCCACCTCGGACAGGGTCTCGCCCTCGGGCACGCCGTCGCGCCAGATGAGCCAGCCGGGGCGGACGGCCTGGATGTCCGCCGGAGTCATGCCCTCGTAGGCGCCGTAGTCCCACTCCATGAGTGTGTCCCAGCTACGCGCGCGCTCCCCGAAGCCGGCGAGTTCGCACGTCTCACGCGCGCGTGACAGCGGGCTGGTGCGGATCTCGACCCCCGCCAGCCCGTCGTACGGCGGCCGGTGCAGGCGTTCACCGAGCAGTTTCGCGCCCTGGCGGCCCTCGTCCAGGAGCGGCACATCGGTCCTGCCCGTGTGCTTGCCGGACAGCGACCACGCCGTCTGTCCGTGCCGGGCGAGCAGGATGCGCGGTGCCATGAAGGGGCCTTTCCGGGAGATACGAGCAGCGGAATGTGTCCATCATCGCGCACGCCGCACCCGGGCAACCCGGTGGGCGATCTCTGCGTCTTGAGGGCCGGGGCGCCCGAAGGGGGCTCGCGCATACACCGTAAAGTGGTACGGCCGGTCAACCGGGCGCTGACAAGAAGGGGGAGGCGATCGGATGCCACACGCCGAAATAGCTGGCGTGGAGGCGACGCCGCGGACCCGCCTGCGCTGGTGGACCGAGCTGCCGCTGATATTGCTGGTCTACGCCTGCTACTCGGCGGGCCGACTGCTCGCCCGGGGCGACGTCTCGCACGCCGTCGACCACGGCCTGGCGATCCTGGACATCGAAAAGGCCCTGCACCTGAACGCGGAGCACCCGCTCAACCGCCTGTTCACCCGCGAGCCCTGGATCGGCGTCCCGGCGGACTTCTGGTACGCGTCGCTGCACTACCTGGTCACGCCCGTCCTGCTGGTCTGGATCTTCCGGTCCCGCACCGTGCACTACCGCGCGGCCCGCACCTGGCTGATGACGTCGACCTTCATAGGCCTGATCGGCTTCACCCTGCTGCCCACCTGCCCGCCCCGGCTGCTCGCCGAGAGCTACGGCTTCGTGGACACGATGGCGCAGTACAGCTCGTACGGCTGGTGGGGCGGCGAGGCGAGCGCGCCCAAGGGCCTCGGCGGCATGACGAACCAGTACGCGGCCATGCCGAGCCTGCACGTCGGCTGGGCGCTGTGGTGCGGGGTGATGCTGTGGCGGTACGGCGGGACGCGCCTCACGAAGGTCGCGGCCGTCGCGTACCCCCTGATCACGACGATCGTGGTGATGGGCACCGCCAACCACTACTTCCTCGACGCGGTGGCAGGCGCCGCCGTGATGGGCGCCGGGCTGCTGCTGACGCCGTACGTCCTGCGCACCGCGGACCGGGTCCGGGCGCGCTTCGCGGTGGCCGCACCCGTCGCGACGGCCTCCGTCGGCACGGTCACGAGGGGCGCCGACGCCATGGTCCCGAGCCGCGCCGCCGCCACGGTCACGAGCGGCTCCGGCGCCTCGGTCGGGAGGGGCTCAGCCGACGCTTCTTCCTCAATTGTCAGTGGCGGATGCCAGACTTCCGCGGGTGAGCGAATTCCACGGCAGCGCGAGTCCCGGTTCGGATCCGGAGCCGAGCCGAGTGCCTCTCCCCAGGACGCGGGGGACGGCGCTCCGGCACCGGCTCGCTGAGCTGCGCGGTCCCGAAGTCCCGGCCAAGGCGCTGGACGCACGCGCCCTGGCCGCCCTCGCCGCCAACCCCGGCTGCAAGCGCAGAGCCATCCTGGACGGCGCCGGGGTGAACAAGGCCGCGCTGGCGAGCGCGCTGGGCTCGCCGGCGGTCTTCGGACAGTCACAGTTCGCCTTCACACGTGGCAACGCCTTCGAGGCCAAGGTCAAGGCGGACGGCGGCGCGGAGCTGCTGCGCCTGGTCCACGAGAAGCTGGACCGCGGTGCCGAACCGCCCGCCCACGCGCGTGTGCCCGAGCTCGTCGCGTCAGGACCCGAGGGCCGCACGGCCCGTACGGCACTGGCGCTGCGCGAGGCCACCGAGGCACGCGGCGAGTGGACCCTGCTCGACCACCCCATGCTCGCGCTGGACGTCGCCGGGTCGCCGGCCTTCCTGGAGCCGGACGCCGTGGTCGTGCACCCGGACGGCAGCTGGACGGTCGTGGAGATCAAGTCCTTCCCGATGCTGGACGGTTCCGCGGACCCGGCGAAGGTGGGCGCGGCCGCGCGGCAGGCGGCGGTGTACGTGCTGGCGCTGGAGCAGATCGCCGGCCGGCTCGGCGCGGAGCCGGAGACCCGGTCGCCCGGGCCGGGGAGCGCCTCGGACAGCGCACCCGCACCGCGCGTGCGCCACCGGATCCTGCTCGTCTGCCCGAAGGACTTCTCCAACCTCCCCACAGCCTCGGCCGTCGACGTCCGCAAGCAGCGCGCGGTGACCGCCCGCCAGCTGGCCCGCCTGACCCGCATCGAGGACATCGCCGACACGCTCCCCGACGGCACCTGCTTCTCCCCCGAGCTGCCCGAGGCCGACCTGACGGCCGCCGTCGAGTCGGTCCCGGCGACCTACGCGCCCGAGTGCCTGTCCGCGTGCGAGCTGGCCTTCCACTGCCGCTCCCGCTCGCGCGCGTCCGGCGCGGTGACATCGCTGGGCCGTTCGGTGCGGGCCGAGCTGGGCGACCTGACGACGGTCGAGGGCGTCCTTTCGGCGGCCCGCGGCGAGTCCGGCGACCCGGCCGACCCGGCGGTGGCGGCCCTGCGCAGGGCCGCGTGGCTGCGAGCCGAGGCCCTCGGCCGGGACGCCCGGGACCTCGGCCGGGACGCCGGTGCCTTCGGCAAGGAGGCGGTGGCCGCGTGTCACTGATCTCCACCCTCGCCCGCCTCGAAGCCGTCAGCACGGGCCGCGCCCAGCCCGCCGCCACAGTCCGCCACCGGCACCTGTCCGAGCGGCCCCTGGTCCTCGTGCCGCTGACCACCGCCGGTGAGGCCGGCGCCCCGCTCGGCGCGCTGGTCGGCACGGACCGGGACGCCCCGCACCTGCTGGTCGTAGCGCAGCCGCGCGACCGGGACCTCAGGTTCGGCTTCCTGTCCGAGCTGGCGGACGTCGTCCTGCCGTACCTCGACGCCTTCGCCGAGGACGTCGAGGCCGCCGAGCGCAGCGAAACCGATCCGGAGACCGGCAAGCGGGTCAAGGTCGAGGTCGAACTGTGCGCGGACGCCCCGCAGTTGATCGTGCCGAGCCGCGCGGGCGTCGACTTCGTGCGCCTTCTCGGCCGCTCCATGCGCTTCCGGCGTACGGCGGAGCAGGACCCGGAGACGCCGTATCCCGCGCCCCCGCGCGTGCCGTTGCTCGGCCGCTGGCTGACCCACTTCGGCGAGCGGGCCCGCGTGCCGGGCTCCTCGCTGCTGCTGGCCATGACGGACGTGCTGACCCGGCACTGGGCGACCGGCCAGTCCACCCTGGAGGACCAGCACTTGGGCGCGCTGCTCGCGTGGATCGCCCCGCCGGAGGGCGAGACGGGCGCCGAGGCGGCCCTGCGCGCGGAGCTCGCGCGGGACCGGGACGGCCAACTGCTGTGCCCGCCCGCCGGTCCCGCCACCGACCCGGCCTTCGACAACAAGCTGCTCGCCCCGGCCATCGAGCGCTACGACCGCGCGCGTACGGCCCTCGCCGCCGCCGAGGACGGGCTGGAGGCCGATGACCGGCTCGGGGACCTGACCGCCGCCGAGCGGGAGATCCGGGCCCTCGTCGCGAGCCGGACCCGGCCCACCTGGGACGCGGTGTGGCGGGGCCTCGACCTGGTGCGGGAGCTGCCCGAGGCCGGGCGGGTCGAGGAGCGGTGGACCCGGGACCGCTGGTCGTTCACCGGCCACCGCGACCGCGTCGTGGCCGGCGAGCCGCCGCAGCCGCGCCGCGACGACGCGGTCACCGCAGCCAACAAGCTCGCCGCGCGCGAGCGCGAACAGGCCCGGCTGGAGGCGCAGGAGGCGCTCGACGACCCGCTGATGATGGCGGGGCGGCGGCTGGCCGGGGAGGCGTTCGCGGGCGAGGTCACCGATGTCGTCATGGCGTACAGCGAGGGCAAGCGGCCCAGTCCGCGCCCCCTGGTGACCGTTCGCACGGATGACCGGCCGCATTTGGGCGAGCGCGCCAAGGTGTTCCGGTCGCTGGGTGGGAAGCCTCAGTCGGCGGAGTTCGTCGGCTACGAGGGGGACTTCGGGGATGACGGCGCGCTGATGGTGCTGCGGGTGCTCGACAAGATGGGCCGCGGCAAGGAGCCGGAGGAGGGGTCGGTGCCGGAGAAGGGCGACCTGGTCTGCTTCACGCTGTTCGAGCACGAGCAGCGCGGCGGCGCGAAGCTGCCCGATCCGGAGGAGACGCCGTGGACGCACGGCGGGCCGCCCGGGGAGCAGGTGTCCGAGGCCGCCGATCCGCTGACTCAGGAGGACGTCCTGTGACGGCCGTGTTCAACCCCGGCGCCGCGGCGACGGAGGCCACCGACGCGATCCTCCACGACACGCTGCACGGCACCGCGCGCGGTGTCGTCGTGGACTCCCCACCCGGCGCCGGCAAGTCCACGCTCGTCGTCCGCGCGGCCCTCGAACTCGCCGACGCCGGGCGCCCGCTGATGGTCGTCGCGCAGACCAACGCCCAGGTCGACGACCTGGTGCTCAGGCTCGCCGAGAAGAACCCCGAGTTGCCGGTGGGGCGCCTGCACAGCAGCGACGCCGACCCGTACGACAAGGCGTTGGACGACCTGCCGAACGTACGGAAGTCGGCGAAGGCGGGCGACCTGAGCGGCCTGTCGGTCGTCATCTCGACGGCGGCCAAGTGGGCGCACGTCAAGGTCGACGAGCCATGGCGGCACGCGATCGTCGACGAGGCGTACCAGATGCGCTCGGACTCGCTGCTCGCGGTGGCCGGCCTCTTCGAACGGGCGCTGTTCGTCGGCGACCCGGGTCAGCTGGACCCCTTCTCCATCGTCGGCAGCGAGCAGTGGGCGGGCCTGTCGTACGACCCTTCCGGGTCCGCCGTGACCACGCTTCTGGCCCACAATCCGGAACTGCCCCAGCACCGGCTGCCGGTCTCCTGGCGCCTCCCGGCCTCCGCCGCACCGTTGGTCTCCGACGCCTTCTACCCGTATACCCCCTTCCGCAGCGGCACGGACCACGGCGACCGCAGCCTGGCCTTCGCGGTCCCGTCGGACGGCTCGGGCCCGGACCGGGTGATCGACGAGGCGGCTCGGTCGGGCTGGGGCCTGCTGGAGCTGCCCGCCCGGCACACCCCGCGCACCGACCCCGAGGCGGTACGGGCGGTCGCGACGGTCGTACGGCGCCTGCTGGACCGGGGCGGCGCGGCGACGTCGGAACGCTCGCCGGATCCCGCGCCCCTCACGGCCGACCGGGTCGCGGTCGGCACGGCCCACCGGGACCAGGCGGCGGCTGTCCGGGCGGCCCTGACCGAGCTGGGGGTGACGGACGTCACCGTGGACACGGCGAATCGCCTGCAGGGCCGCGAGTACGACGTGACCGTGGTCCTCCACCCCCTCTCCGGCCGCCCCGACGCCACGGCCTTCCACCTGGAGACCGGCCGCCTGTGCGTCCTCGCCTCCCGCCACCGCCACGCGTGCATCGTGGTGTGCCGGGCAGGAGTGAGCGAGCTGCTGGACGACTATCCGTCGACGGAGCCGGTGCAACTGGGGACGGTGGTGAAGTTTCCGGATGGCTGGGAGGCGAATCACGCGGTGCTGGCGCGACTCGCCGAGCATCGGGTGGCGTGGCGGCCCGGGTAGGACGCGGTGACCGTGCCTCTGACCTGCGCCCGGTGCCCACTTGCGTGGACGCGGGACAATGGACGGTGGGCCGGTCCGCTGGGGATGCCTCCGCTTGCAGGGGCGGAGGACGGTGACTTACGAGATCGGTGACGTACGAGGAGGACAAGACATGGCGGAGCCCACGCCGCGTCGGAACGAACCGCGGCTACGCCCCGCGCCCCTGCTCTTCGAGCCCGCGCAGGCGGCCTCCGACCCGGAGCACTTCTTCGACCTGGAGTCGATCGACGACCCGCAGGCGCTGCTGGCGCGGGCGACCGAGCTGACGCAGGCGTTCCGGGCGGCGACGGACCGTGCGATGGAGTTCCAGGCCATCGCGGCGGCCCAGCTGGCGGATCCCCGGCGCTTCGACCGGCTGACGCCCGCCGACATCGCCGCGCGGGCCGAGTGGACCGAGGACTACGCCAAGAAGATGGTGGAGTTCGGCAGGGATCTGATGCGGGGAGTCGAGGGACCGGGGCACGTCGATCCCGTGTGACCCCCATGGCATATGCCAGGTGGGCGGGCAAGATACGCCCTGCCACCCCGCCCTGTCCCGGTTTCCGGGAACTCTCGGGAAGCAAGCGCTCACCGTCGGTAGATGTATCTGCCATGAGCAGCACACGCAACGCCCCGTTATCGCCCGCCTCCCTCACCGCGGACGGCGCCGCCTGGCTCGCTTCCGCAGAACCGTATCCGCGCAGCACCCGGGCGCTCTGGGACGAGCGGCCGACGGCCCCCGTGGTCCTGGGCTGCGGTTCCGTCTTCGACGTCGTGAGCGCACCCTCGATCTTCGGCCGGCGCATGGTCGACCGGCTCTGGGAGGAAGGCCCGGGATCGGGGCCGGTGGCGATGCTCCGGGGCCGGATGCTGCTGTTCGCCGCGCCGGGCACGGCCCAGCGGCTGCCCTCGCTGCTGCGGTGGGAGGAGTTCGGCCGCGTGGGCGACGTCCCGCCGCTCCTGTGCCACGGCGCCGGAGACGCGGTGACCGTCCCTGGCGAGTGCGCCTCCGACGCCCCCTCCGGCTCCCGCTGGCTGGTCGCTCCCGACACCCGTAATCCCTGGTTGCCGGGCCCCGAGGTACTGGTCTGGGCGGCCGTGCGAGCGGCTCGCGCTGCCGTTCGGATATCGATTTTTCCCCACCCCGATCAGGGTGCTAAGGTCTACGACGTCAGCAGGCGCCGCTAGCTCAGTTGGTTAGAGCAGCTGACTCTTAATCAGCGGGTCCGGGGTTCGAGTCCCTGGCGGCGCACAGACAGTGAAGCCCCTCGCGGAAGCGGGGGGCCTTCGCATTTGAGGGAGCTCCCGGCCCCGTAGGGCAGGGGCGGCTGGGGGTCCGGGGTTCGAGTCCGACCCGGCACCTGCCTGGCGGCGCGCAGGTGAAAGCCTCTCGCGGAACCACGGGCTCTTCGCATGCCACCCGGCGCACAACCCGCTCGCCGGGCGCACAACCGGCCGGCCCGGCACACAACCGGCCTACGACACGTACCGCTACCGCCCCGGCACACCACCGGGCACCAGGCGTGCCCGTACCACCCCGGCGCACACCCGGCCCGCCACGCGACCCCGCGCTCGGCGCACGCGCTACCTGACCGCCGTGATCTTCACCGTCCACGCCCCCACAGCGGTCCGCCCCTCCACATCCACCCGCACGCCCTCCTCCCGCACCGTGAAGCTCTCACCGAGCCCCACCGGCGCGTCCGCGAGCGGCGGATACACGGACTCCTCCCAGCAGGCCTCAGTGTGCGGATGGGCGTCGATCACCTCGACCGGCCCGCCCCCGGACTCGGTCTCGCTGCGCACCCGGTAGACCAGCACGCCCTGCCGGCAGCCCTGCGCGTCGTTGCCGACGGAGCCGCGCACCTCGAAGGCGAGGGCGCTCTCCGGCCCGGTGGGGACGACGGCGAGCTTGATGCCGTGGCCCAGCCCGAAGCCCGGGACGGCGGCGCCCTGAGCACTGCCGTACGAACCGCCGTAGGTGCCTGCGTACGCCCCGTACGAACCGTACGAACCGACCGCTCCGAAGGGGCCGGGCGACCCCGCCGCCCCCGTCTGCGCCGGGACCCCGGGCCCCGCCGACAGCGGCTCAAGCGTCAGCCGCGTGGAGCCGGTGCCCTGCCCCTGCACGCACACCACCTGGCGGGGCTCCAGCCATCCCAGCTTCCACTTGTGCCAGCCGAACAGATCCGGCGCCATGCCGAACTGGCTGCCCATCAGGTCCCAGTCGCCGACATAGGTGTCCCAGTCACCCTTGCCGTCCACCGGGCGGTGGTACAGGTCCGGCAGGTCGAAGACATGGCCGGTCTCGTGGGCGAGGACCAGCCGGTCCGGCGGATGGTTCTCGAACACCGTGACGACGCGCCGGATGTCGGTGCCGTCGGCCCGCAGCGGGGCGTCCAGGTTGACGACCTTCGTGGCGTCGGAGTCGACGCCGGGCGCGTCCGGGTCGGCGACGAAGTAGACGATGTCATAGCGGGAGAAGTCCACCTCCCGGTCCGCCGCGGCGAGGGCGTCGCGCAGATAGGCGGCCCGGTCGGTGACGCGCCAGTCACGCTGTATGGCGTACGCCGTCGACGGACGCGGCATGCGGAGCCAGTGCCGGAGCGGATGCGGGCGCAGGGTGAATCTGCCGTAGGAGGCGCGTTCGAAGAAGCGGGTGGTGGCCGGGAAGTGGTCGGCCGTCAGTTCGGCGGGTGTCGTCAGGGGGGCCGAGTCCGGGAAGGACAGGAACACCATGACCGCGTCGAGCTCACGGTTCGGGCGCGGATAGGCGGCGTTCCAGGTGTTCAGGCCCTCGGAGTGGTGGGCCGCGGTGCGCTTGAGGGCACAGGGCGTGGGGTCGAACGGTTCGGCGACCGACGGGCCGGCGAACAGGGAGGTCGCGGCGAGCGCCGACATCGTGGTGAACACGGCGGCGGTGCTGCGCAGTCGGGGCCGGTCCCGCAGCAGGCCCAGCCCACGGAGCAGGGGGAACTGACGCGGCACGTGGACCTCCGGGAGCGGCTCGCGGGACACCGCACCCAGCCTGTGTCGGATTGTCGTACTACGTCCTGTTCAGCTGCACCAGACGGGTGAGAGCGCCGAGGGATCGTCAGAACCGACACCCCCGAATCGCTCACGGAACGTCACAACTGGTCGGGGGTCCTAAGAAGCCGTCCACGTGCGGGCAGAAACGATCTGTCAGAAGCTCGCGTCACGCGGGAACACTGAACAGTAGGTGGAAGGCCCTCGGGCCAGCCTCTATGATCGGCACACTTTCCTGACACTTTCCTGCACGGACACGGCCCGGTGGCCGCCCCCAGGGCTCGGCTTCGCTCGAGCAGGGGGGCACCCCCCTTCACCCGGCCGGCCATTCCGATGAGACCCATCCGAAGAACGAGTGCACTGCGGGAGCGAGCGGTGAGCGGAACGTCCGAAGGGCCGACGCCCGCGGCAGACCTCATCGGGGCAGCCGTGACAGAGAGTAATCAACAGCCATCCCCCGGTACCGCGGCGCCGCCCCACCCCGCCGCCTACGCAGCCTTCTCCGCCGCCCCCCTGGCGATGGCCGTGGTCGACCGCGAGGGCCTGGTGACCGGCGCCAACCCGTCCTTCGCCGACCTGCTCGGCACGACCCCCGAGGACCTCCCCGGGGCGGTCGCCGCCGATCTGGTGGACCTCGCGTCCGACGCCCGCACCTGGCACACCTACCGCGAGGTGCTGCGCGGCCGGCAGGCCGAACTGAGCTGCACGCGCCGCATCAAGCACCAGGACGGAAGCTCCCTGTGGGCGCGGGTCACGGTCGCACCCCTGCCCGGCGCGGAGCCCGGCGGCGTTCTGCTGTCCGTCGCCGACATCAGCTCCCAGCGCGAACTCCAGGCGCGGCTGCGGCACTTGCAGATGCACGACCTGGTGACCCGGCTGCCCAACCGCACCCTGTTCTTCGAGCGCCTGACGGCCGCGCTGGAGGTGGAGTCGTACGACGAGAGCGGCACCACCGGCCGAATCGGCCTGTGCTACCTGGACCTTGACGGTTTCAAGGCGATCAACGACACCCTCGGCCACCGGGTCGGCGACAAGTTGCTGGCCGCCGTGGCCGAGCGGCTCACGCACTGCGCCGAGGAGGCGGGACAGGCCAGGTCGATCCCGCCCCTGGTGGCCCGGCTCGGCGGTGACGAATTCGCCCTGCTCGTCGAGGACTCGACGGGCACCGAACAACTGGCCGACCTCGCCGAGTCGGTGCTCGAATCCCTGCGCGCCCCCTTCGACGTCTCCGGCCGGCGGCTGTCGGTGTCCGCCTCGATCGGCGTCGTGGAACGCCACGCGGCCGGCACCACCCCGACCGCCCTGATGCAGGCCGCCGACACGACGCTGTACTGGGCGAAAGCCGACGGCAAGGACCGCTGGACGCTCTTCGACCCCGAACGCAACGCCCACCGCATGACCCGCCAGGCCCTTGCCTCCACCCTCCGGCCGGCGATCGAGCGCGGTGAGTTCGCCCTGGAGTACCAGCCGTTGGTGAGCATGGACGACGGCCGGCTGCGAGGTGTCGAGGCGCTTGTCCGCTGGAATCATCCTCAGTTCGGCGTACTGGCGCCGAATCGGTTCATCGGACTGGCCGAGGAGGACGGTTCGATCGTGCCGCTCGGCCGCTGGATCCTGGAGACCGCCTGCCGCCAGGCGCAGTCCTGGCAGGTGGCCCACCCCGACGAGCCGCCGATCTTCGTGAGCGTGAACGTGGCCGTCCGCCAGGTCTGGGACTCCGACCTGGTGGCGGACGTGGCACGGATCCTCGACGAGACCGGACTCGCTCCGCATCTGCTCCAGTTGGAGCTGACCGAGTCGGCGGTCATGGGCTCGTCGGGACGACCGCTCCAGGACCTCCAGGCCCTCAGCGACATGGGCGTACGCATCGCGATCGACGACTTCGGCACGGGCTACTCGAACCTCGCGTACCTCAGCCGGCTGCCGGTCTCCGTCCTGAAGCTGGACGGCTCCTTCGTACGGGGCTTCCAGTACGAGAGCGACAACAGCGCGGCCGTTCCCCCGAACCCGGCCGACGAGGTCGTGGTCGAGGCGATGATCCAGCTGGCCCACCGGCTGGGTCTGACGGTCACCGCGGAGTGCGTGGAGACGCTGGCGCAGGCCTCGCGGCTGCGGCGGATCGGCTGCGACACCGGCCAGGGGTGGCTGTACTCGCGGCCGGTGTCGCCGGATCGTATCTCCGAGTTGCTGGGCGTACGGGTGTAGCCGATCGGGTCAGGCGGCTGGCAACCCGTAGGCGTCCGCGATGAGTTCGTAGGAGCGCAGGCGTACGTCCATGCCGGGGGCGTTGCTCGTGATCATCAACTCGTCGGCGCCGGTGCGCTTTTGGAGGTCGTCGAGGCCGGAGCGGACCTCGTCCGCGGTGCCATGGATGACGTTGGCGTTCCAGGAGTCGGCGAACTCGCGCTCCATCGGGGTGAATTCGTAGGCCTCGGCTTCCTCCGGCGCCGGGATGAGGCCGGGGCGGCCGGTGCGCAGGCGGACCATGCCGAGGGCGGCGGCCTCGACCTGGCGGCGGGCCTCCTTCTCCTCGTCGGTGGCGAGCGCGGAGACGCCGATGAGGGCGTACGGGCGGTCGAGGACGGCCGACGGCCGGAAGGACTCGCGGTACAGGTCCAGGGCCGGGATGGTGTTCCGGGCCGAGAAGTGGTGCGCGAAGGCGAAGGGCAGGCCGAGGACCGCGGCGAGGCGGGCGCTGAAGCCGGAGGAGCCGAGCAGCCAGAGCGGGGGCCGGTGCGGGGACTGGACGCCGCCGGGTGACGTCGCCTGGACCGGGCCGGGGACGGCGTGGATACGGCGGTAGGGGTGGCGGTCCGGGAAGTCGTCGTCGAGGAAGCGGGTGAGCTCCGCGAGCTGCTCGGGGAAGTCGTCGGCGCCCTCGCCGAGGTGGTCGGTGCGGCGCAGGGCGGCCGCCGTGGCGCCGTCCGTGCCGGGGGCCCGGCCGAGGCCGAGGTCGATGCGGCCGGGGGCCAGGGCCTCCAGGGTTCCGAACTGCTCCGCGATGATCAGCGGGGCGTGGTTCGGGAGCATCACGCCGCCCGAGCCGAGGCGGATGCGGGTGGTGTGGGCGGCCAGGTGGGCGAGGATCACCGCGGGGGAGGACGAGGCCACGCCCGGCATCGAGTGGTGTTCGGCGACCCAGTAGCGGTGGAAGCCCCGGGCCTCCGCGAGCCGGGACAGCTCGACGCTGGTGCGCAGGGCTTCGGTGGCCGTGTGGCCGGAGCTGACCGTGACCAGGTCCAGTACGGAGAGGGGGACGGGGGCGGTGCCTTGGGCTGTGCCCCGGATCTCGTCCGCCGTGCCCCGGGTCTCGTCTGCCGCCACGTGTGCCTCCTGCGGTTGTGCCGTGCGGTGTCCGTCCGGCGTTAACAGGAGGGTGGCTCCGGTTTATTCCCGCCGCTGTCCCTGAGGGCGGAACCCCCAGGGACGGTGGCCGAAGGGGTCACTACGCCTGGACGATCGGCTCCCTCGTGAACAGTGCGCCCAGCGCCGGAGCGTTCACTCGGCGGGCCGTGAGCCGCAGGGCCTCCCAGACCGTGACCTGGTTGGCGGTGAGGACCGGCTTGGAGAGGTGCTGCTCCAGGGCCGGGATGTGGGACGCGGTGTGCAGGGCCGTGTCCGGGAGGAGGATCGCCTCGGCATCGGGGTGGTCGGCCTCCTTCGCCAGGGCGAACACTTCCTTCTCGCCCCAGGTGCCGACCTCCGCCGCCGTGATGATGCCGGACCCCCGGACCGACACCACGTCCACGTCCCCGGCCCGCAGGAAGTCCGAGAAGAGACCCGCCACGTCGTCGGGGTACGTCGCGCCGATCGCCACTCGCCGCACCCCGAGCTCGCGGACCGCGTGCGAGAAGGCGAAGGACGTCGACGACGCCGGCATGCCCGCCGCGACGGCCAGCGTGCGCACCTGCTCGTGGGCGCCCTCCCAGCCGTAGACGAAGCTGCCGCTCGTGCACGCCCATACGACCGCCTCGGCGCCCGTCAGCCGCAGTTCCTCCACGCCCTTCGCGAGGCGCTCGGCAGAGCCCATCTGCAGCAGCGCGTCCACCCGGTGCGCGTCCTCGCCGATGTCGGTGTGCACCAGGTCGAGCCGGATGTCGCTGGCGAGCAACTGCTCGATGCGTGGATAGTCGTCCTCGGCGGAATGGCCCGGGTAGAGGAATCCGAGTGCCGTCATGTCAGCCTTCCTGCTGCTTGCTGCTCCTATTGCTGTTCCTGCTCTGGTACATCCGGTACTTCCGGAAGTGCCGCACCGCCACGCGCCGCCGGATCGATCAGCGCCTGATACGGCCCCACCGCTCGGGTACCCAGTCGGCGCAGCGCAGCCCACATGGTCACCTGGTTGGCCGAGAGCACCGGGATGCGCAGCTCCGCCTCCAGCTGGGGGATCACGTCGTAGGTGGGGAGGTTGGTGCAGCTGATGAAGAGGGCGTCGGCGGCACGGCGTACGGCCTGGCGGGCCATGTCGGCCACATCGCGGTACGGCACCTTCCAGATGTGCCGGGTCAGCCCCATGAACGCGCACCCCGTGACCACGGTCCCGGCCTCGGCGACGTAGTCCTCCAACGCCCGCGTCACCGACACGGTGTACGGCGTCACGATCGCCACCCGCCGTACGCCGAGCTCGGCCAGCGCCTCCAGGAGCGCGCCGGACGTGGTGATGGACGGCACCGCGCCAGCCCGGGTCATCGCCTCGCACATCGCCCGCTCGCCCGCGATGCCGCCGACGAAACTGCCGGAGGTGCAGGCGTAGGCGATGACCTCGGGGGCAATCGCGTTCAGGGTGCGCACGCCCTCGCTCAGCGTCTCGTGCTCGCTCACCAGGCGGGCCAGATCGAGGCTGACCTCGACCGGGACGAACGGTGTTCGGGTCAGGTGCAGCGAGACCTCGTCCGGCACCCAGCGCCAGAGTTCCCGGTCCAGCGCGAAGTCGAAGGGGGCCACGACGCCGACCCCACGCTGGGGTCGCGGTCCGCCGAGGAAGGAGATGTCCAGGGAGCTCATTGCAGGCACCGCCCTCACTACGAGAAACAGGTGAGCAACGGACCGTACGCACGCCCGTGTTGACGAAGGTAGGTTCGGGTGCGAGCGTGGTCAAACCTCGCATGTCAGACGGCCATCCGATCCAGCAGAACTCCGAGAACCGCCCCCCGCAGACCCCGGAGAGACGACCCCGTATGACGGCACCCACCCCCGGTCCGACACCCGCCTCCGGCCCCAGGCCCGACCGCCGGGCCGACGCCCCGCCCACGCTCCTCGTCCTCGACGCCGAGCCCCTCCCCCGCCTCGGCCGTCTCACCGGTCGCGCCCGCGTCGAGCACGCGGACGAGTCGACCCTCGCCGAGCGGCTGCCGCACGCCGACGTGCTGCTGGTCTGGGACTTCACCTCCCACGCCGTACGGCACGCGTGGCCCGGCGCGGGACCCCGACCGCGCTGGGTGCACACCGCCAGCGCCGGCGTGGACCATCTGATGTGCCCGGAACTCACCGAGTCCGACACCCTCGTCACCAACGCGCGCGGGATCTTCGACCAGCCGATCGCCGAGTACGTCGCCGCGCTGGTGCTGGCGATGGCGAAGGACCTGCCGAGAACCCTGGAGTTGCAGGGCGCCCGGGAGTGGCGGCACCGGGAGGGGCAGCGCGTCGCCGGCACACGCGCGTGCGTGGTCGGATCCGGCCCCATCGGCCGGGCAATTGCCCGCACGCTCAAGGCCCTGGACATCACCACCGCGCTGGTCGGCCGGACCCCGCGGACCGGCATCCACGGCCCCGACGACCTCGACCGGCTGATCGCCCGAGCCGACTGGGTGATCGCGGCCGCGCCGCTCACCGACCGGACGCACGGCATGTTCGACGCCCGCCGCTTCGGCGTCATGCAGCCCTCCGCCCGGTTCATCAACGTCGGGCGCGGACAGCTGGTGGTGGAGGACGACCTGGCCCAGGCCCTCACCAAGCGCTGGATCGCGGGGGCCGCGCTCGACGTCTTCGAGCAGGAACCCCTCACCCCCGAGAACCCGTTGTGGCAGGTCCCGAACCTGATCGTCTCGCCGCACATGAGCGGGGACACGATCGGCTGGCGCGATGAACTCGGAGTTCAGTTCGTGGAGTTGTACGAGCGGTGGGAGGCGGGCAGACCGCTGCAGAACGTGGTCGACAAGCAGCGTGGGTACGTACCCGGACGCTGATGTCTACGGCTGGAGGGCGACGCATGACGGATCTCACCGAACTGACCGCCGTACAACTCCTCGACGGCTACCGCAAAGGAGAGTTCAGCCCCGTCGACGCCACCCGCGCGACCCTGGAGCGGGCCGAGCGGATCCAGCCGGAGGTCAACGCCTTTGTGCGCCTGACCGCCGAGGAGGCGCTCGCGCAGGCCGGCGCGTCGGCGGACCGTTGGCGGCGCGGCGAACCGGCCGGGCTGCTCGACGGGGTTCCGGTCACCGTGAAGGACATCCTGCTGATGCGCGGCGGACCAACGCTGAAGGGCTCGAAAACCATCTCCGAGACGGGGAGCTGGGACGAGGACGCCCCTTCCGTGGCACGGCTGCGCGCCCACGGCGCCGTCTTCCTCGGCAAGACGACGACCCCGGAGTTCGGCTGGAAGGGCGTCACCGACTCACCCCAGTCCGGCGTCACCCGCAACCCGTACGACCCGACCCGCACCGCGGGCGGCTCCAGCGGCGGCGCGGCGGCGGCCGCGGCGCTCGGCGCGGGGCCGCTCGCGCTGGGCACGGACGGCGGCGGCAGCGTCCGCATCCCGGCGGCCTTCTGCGGCATCTTTGGCCTGAAACCGACGTACGGCCGTGTCCCGTTGTACCCCGCGAGCGCCTTCGGCACCTTGGCGCACGTCGGCCCGATGACCCGTGACGCGGCCGACGCGGCCCTGCTCCTGGACGTCATCGGCACGCCCGACTCGCGCGACTGGTCGGCCCTTCCGTCGGCGCCGGGTTCCTTCGTGTCGGGCCTGGCCGGCGGGGTGCACGGGCTGCGGATCGCCTACTCGCCCTCGCTCGGCGGACAGGTGGCGGTGCGCCCGGCGGTCGCGGCGGCGGTACGGCGGGCGGTGCAGCGGCTGGCGGGGCTGGGCGCGTTCGTCGAGGAGACCGACCCCGACTTCACCGACCCGGTGGAGGCCTTCCACACCCTGTGGTTCACCGGCGCCGCCCGGGTGACCCAGCATCTGGGCCCGCATCAGCGGGAGTTGCTCGACCCCGGCCTCAGGGAGATCTGCGACACGGGCGCCCGCCTCTCCGCGCTCGACTATCTGGCCGCGGTGGACGTCCGCATGGAACTGGGCCGCCGTATGGGCCACTTCCACGACACCTACGACCTGCTCGTGACGCCGACCCTCCCGCTCACGGCCTTCGAGGCGGGCGCCGAGGTCCCGAAGGGCTCGGGGCATCGCAGGTGGACGGGCTGGACGCCGTTCACGTATCCCTTCAACCTGACCCAGCAGCCGGCGGCCACCGTCCCCGTCGGCACGGACGGGGACGGTCTGCCGATCGGTCTGCAACTCGTGGCCGCCCGGCACCGGGACGATCTGGTGCTACGGGCGGCTCACGCGCTCTACGAAACCGGTTGGGCCGGCCTCACACCCTCCGGGACCTGACGGTCCTACCGGCGTCGATCACCTCGAGGGGCGCGCCCGGGCGACGCGTCACTCGAGGCGCCGGAACCTCAGGGACTCTCCCAGCGCCCCCGACCGCCACAGGTCGTTGCAGCCCTGGGCCAGTTCCTCCAGGCCCTCCACGATCTGGCCCCAGACGATGCCGGGCACCCAGCCCACGTCGCCGTTCAGGAGCAGGTTGTTGCGCTCGTAGAACAGGGCCAGGTCGACCACCGTCGTGCCGGGGCGGACCTCACGGTCGTAGCCGTAGGACTTGGTGCCCAGTTCCGTTCCCGCGAAGGCGAAATAGCACAAATCGCCCGGAATCGGGGTGACTGTCGGGTTTTCCAGCGGCGGCTCCGTTTCCGCGAAGGGCGGGAAGAGGGCGTAGATCTCGTTGCGGGCGTACTTGGCGTGGTAGACGTCGCCGGTCAGGGGCAGGGCGTCCCAGACGGCCGCGCAGGTGAGCGGGGCTCGGTCGTCCAGGAGTTTGGCGGTGCAGTGAATGCCCCGCTTGACCAGCGACACCTCGATGAACCGTTCAGTCATGCACTCCAGGGTGCATACATCGCATGGTCTCGGGTAGCCGCGCCGCCATGGCTCCACCTATGGAACATGTCCGAACACAAGTCGAACACAGATCCGGGACCACACGCCGGTCGCTGCTCGCGGGGGTGGCGGCGCTCGGCGCGCTGGGCGCGGCGGGCTGCTCGCGTGTGGCAACGGCCTCCACCAAGGAAGGCGGCGAGCTGCTCGACCGGCTGCGCGCCGCCGGTGTCGTACGGCTCGGAATCGCGGGTGAGATTCCCTTCGGGTACATCGACAAGAACGGTGAACTCACCGGCGAGGCACCCGAGCTGGCGAAGGTCATATTCAAGCGGCTGGGCGTGGACCGGGTGCAGCCCGTGCCCACCGAGTTCGGGTCGCTGATCCCCGGGCTACGGTCCCAGCAGTTCGACGCGGTCGCCGCCGGGATGTACGTCAACCCCGAGCGCTGTGAACAGGTCATCTTCTCCGACCCCGACTATCAGATGCTCGACTCCTTCATCGTGCGCAAGGGCAACCCGAAGGGGCTGCACACCTACAAGGACGTCGTCGAGAAGAAGGCCAAGTTCGCCACCGGGACCGGCTATGCCGAGATCCAGTACGCCGTCGAGGCGGGGTACAAGGAGAGCGACATCCTCATCGTCCCGGACCAGGTCGCGGGGCTGAACGCGGTCGAGGCGGGACGCGTGGACGTCTTCGCCGGTACGGCGCTGACCACCCGTGAGGTCGTCAAGAAGTCGGCCAAGACGGAGTCCACCAAGGCCTTCGCGCCCCTCGTCGGCGGCAAACCGCACGTCGACGGCGGTGCGTTCGCGTTCCGGCGGACCGAGACCGCGCTGCGGGACGCCTTCAACGTCGAGTTGCACAAGCTGAAGAAGAGCGGCGAACTGTTCCGCATCCTCAAGCCCTTCGGCTTCACCGAGGCCGAGATGACCGACCTCACCGCGAAGGAGCTGTGCGGCGGAGGGAAGAGCGGATGACCTCGGGACTCTGGGAACTCGTACTCCAAGGAATCTGGATCACCGTCCAGTTGCTCGTGCTGAGCACGCTGGTGGCCACGGTGGTCGCCTTCGGGGTCGGCATGGCCCGCACGCACCGGCTGTGGATAGTCCGCTTCCTCGCGGGCGTCTACACCGAGGTGTTCCGCGGGACTTCCGCCCTGATCATGATCTTCTGGGTGTTCTTCGTGCTGCCGGTCGCCTTCGGCTGGCAGTTGGTGCCCCTGTGGGCGGGCACGCTGGCACTCGGGCTGACCTACGGGGCATACGGCGCCGAGATCGTGCGCGGCGCCCTCAACTCCGTCGACCCGGCGCAGCGTGAGGGCGGCATCGCGCTCAGCTTCACGCCGTGGCAGCGGATGCGGCTGATCATGCTGCCGCAGGCGATACCGGAGATGATCCCCTCCTTCAACAACCTGCTGGTGGAGCTGCTCAAGGGCACCGCACTGGTGTCCGTCATGGGCATGGGCGACCTGGCCTTCAGCGCCAACCTGGTGCGCCTCGCGCTCCAGGAGAGCGCGGAGATCTACACGTACATCCTGGTGATCTACTTCGTCATCGCATTCCTCCTCACGCGGGGGATGCGCGGACTGGAGCGCAAGCTCAAGGCCGGTGTGGGCAAGTCCGTCGGGCGTACGCCCGACCAGGAGCTGCACCGTCCTGAAACGACCGGCGTCGGCGCGGGAGGTGCTCTCTGATGACCTGGGACTGGGGCGCTGTCGCCGACTTCATGCCGCGTTTCTGGGACGGACTGCTGCTCACCCTGCAGATCCTCGCCCTCGGCTCGCTGATCTCGTTCGCGCTGGGCCTGGTGTGGGCGCTGCTGATGCGCGCACCGAGCCGCTTCGTGCGCTGGCCGGTCGGGGCGGTCACGGAGTTCATCCGCAACACCCCGCTGCTGGTGCAGCTGTTCTTCCTCTTCTACGTGCTGCCCGAGTGGGGCATCACCGCCTCGGCGCTGACCACCGGTGTCTTCGCGATCGGGCTGCACTACTCGACGTACACGATGCAGGTCTACCGGGCCGGCATCGAAGCGGTGCCCGTGGGCCAGTGGGAGGCCGCGACGGCACTGAACCTGCCGGTGACCAGGACGTGGCGGGTGGTGATCCTCCCGCAGGCGATCCGCCGGGTCGTGCCGGCACTCGGCAACTACGTCATCGCGATGCTCAAGGACACACCCATCCTGATGACGATCACGGTCATGGAGATGCTCGGCCAGGCGCGGCTGTTCGCGCAGGACACCTTCCAGTTCACCGAGCCCCTGACGGTCATCGGTGTGGCCTTCATCTTCATCGCCTACCCGGCCTCCCTTCTCGTACGAGCCCTGGAGCGACGCCTTGTCCGCTGACACCCCTCTGATGAAAGATCCCGACGCGAGCGCCAATCCGCCGGTGGACGGCAGCGAACTGATCCGCTTCGACCACGTCACCAAGCGCTTCGGGTCCAACACGGTCCTCGACGGCCTCGACTTCTCCGTCGAGTCCGGCAAGCACGTCACGCTGATCGGCCCGTCCGGCTCCGGCAAGACGACGATCCTGCGGCTGCTGATGACCCTGCTCAAGCCGGACGAGGGCAGCATCACGGTGGCCGGGGACAAGCTCTTCCCGGCCCCCGAGAAGCAGGTCCGCGAGGTCCGCAAGAACATCGGGATGGTCTTCCAGCAGTTCAACCTCTTCCCGAACATGACCGTGCTGCGGAACATCACCGAGGCTCCGGTCACCGTCCTCGGTCTGCCCAAGGACGAGGCGGAGGCGCGCGCCCGCGAACTGCTCGACCTGGTCGGCCTCGCCGACAAGTGCGACGCCCGCCCGACCCAGCTGTCCGGCGGCCAGCAGCAGCGGGTGGCGATCGCGCGGGCCCTGGCCATGCGGCCGCAGATACTGCTGCTCGACGAGGTGACCTCCGCGCTGGACCCGGAGCTGGTCGCGGGCGTCCTCGACGTGCTGCGGGACATCGCCCGCACCACCGACATCACCATGCTCTGTGTGACCCACGAGATGAATTTCGCCCGGGACATCTCGGACCAGGTCCTGATGTTCGACTCCGGCCGGGTGATCGAGTCCGGCAGCCCGGAGAAGATCTTCAACGACCCCGAGAACGACCGCACGAGGGAGTTCCTCAGCGCTGTGCTGTGACTTCGGGACCGGCCAGTGACGTGGGCATATGCCAGCGTGCTGGTACGCAGTTGAGGGCGTCGCAATCTCGTCAACAACCGCTCACTACAAGCCTCTTGCCCGTTATCGTGAAGGAGATTGGCTGACACGAACCCGGCCCAATGAGAAGCGACGTGCGACCGCAGGGGGAACCGTGGCGCTGCAGCACGAGCCGACGACGCCGTACCACTCGGCCCAGGACGCCCTGCGCGTCCTGGAGACCGTGGCGCGGCACAGCACCGGAGTCACCGACGCCGAGCTCGCCCGGCACACGGGCATCGACCCCGAGCGCCTGACCGGCCTCCTGCTGATGCTGCGCCGCGAGGGCTACGTCGAGCAGGTGGCCGACGGCGCGTACGTCACGGGCGAGGCCCTGGCCCGCCTCGGCTCCGCGCAGGGCCGCGAGCAGGCCCTGCGCGAGAACCTCCAGCGCACCCTGGACCGGCTGCGCGACTCGGTCGGCGCCGCCGTCTACATCAGCCGGTACGTCGACGGCGAGATCAAGATCGACCAGTACGCGGCGGGGCCGGCCACCCCCGTGGTCAACGAGTGGGTCGACTTCCGCTTCTCCGCCCACGCCACCGCGATCGGCAAGAGCCTGCTCGGCCAGCTCGACCACAACGGCCGGCGCGATCATCTCTCCCGCCACAAGATGGCCCGCCTCACCTCGCGCACGATCACCAGCGACCGGGTCCTTCTCTCCCGCCTGGAGTCCCAGCCGCCGACGGTCCCCCACCTCGACCTCCAGGAGTACGCGGTGGGCACGGTGTGCGCGGCGGTCCCGATCACGGCCGGGTCGTCGGTGGGCTGCCTGGCCCTGTCGCTCCCGCTCGAGCACGCCCACCGGCTGCGCCAGGCGGCGGACGCCCTGAACCGGAACGCGGCACCGGTGCTGCTCAGCCTCGCCATCTGACGGTGGTCGGAAGCACCCCCGCGGACCAGGTAGTATTTTCTCCGTCGCCAGCCGCGAGAGCTCGAAATACGCGGTCGGCGCGAGTCATGCGCCGCTAGCTCAGTTGGTTAGAGCAGCTGACTCTTAATCAGCGGGTCCGGGGTTCGAGTCCCTGGCGGCGCACCGGTGAAGGGCCTCTCGTGGGAGCGGGAGGCCCTTCGGCGTCTTCCAGTCTCCGATACGCCTGCTCGCCGGGCGGCCGCCACCACACCGGGTCGGCGCACCGCACGCCGTCCGTCCGCAGCCGCGCCCGGTGAATCTTGTTCGTGGCCGTGACCGGCATCCGCTTCACCACCCGCACGAACCGGGGCGCCATCTTGGTCCCGAGATCGGGCTGAGCGGCCAGGAAGTCCGCGAAGGCCTCCGGATCGAAGGTCCCGGCGATCGTCGCCATCACCTGGTCCCCGGTCACCGGATCGGGCACGGCGTACACGGCGACGGCCACCGCCCCCTCGTACCGCGCCAGGATGTTCTCGATCATCGCGGCGGCCAGGTTCTCGCTGTCCACGCGGATGCGGTCGTCCGTGCGGCCGGCGAAGTAGAGATAGCCGTCACGGTCCCGGTAGAAGAGATCACCGGTCCAGTACCAGCCGTCCCGCCGCCGCTCGGCCTCCGCCTCGGGATTGCGCCAGTACCCCTCGAAGGGGTTCGGCCCCCGGTTCACCAGCTCCCCTATCGCCTCCTCGCCGTTCAGCAGCCGCCCCGCCGGATCGAAGACCGCGGGCGGGCACTCCTCCCGCGTCCGGGCGTCCAGGACGACGAGCCCGGGCCCGGCCCGGCCCACCGCCCCCCGGGGAGCCCCGGGCACCCACGGGATCGCGGCCCCGCCCTCGGACGAGCCGTACCCCTCCACCAGCCGGACCCCGAACCGTCGCTCGAAAGCCATGGCGTCCTGCGCCCCCGCCTCCGTCCCGAAGCCGAGCCGCAGCGGATTGTCGCGGTCGTCCGGGCGGGGCTCGGTGGCGAGGAGGTACTGGATCGCCCGGCCGACGTAGGTGAAGTACGTCGCCCCGTAGGCCCGTACGTCCGCCAGGAACCCGGACGCCGAGAACCGCCGCCGCAGCGCCACGCCCGCGCCGGCCGTGAGGGCGGGTGCCCAGTCGGCGATCACGGCGTTGCCGTGGAACATCGGCATGCAGACGTAGTGCACGTCGTCGGGCCGGACGCGGAACTGGTCGGCCAGCGAGCGTCCGGCGGCGGCCAGCCGACCCTGGGTGCAGATCGCGGCCTTGGGCGCGCCGGTCGATCCGGACGTGAAGTAGAGCAGCAGCCGGTCGTGCGGGACGGCACGGGTGGCGTCGGGCCGCGCGCCGGCGTACGGGGCGAGCAGGGCGTCGTACTCCGCCGAGTCGGTCAGCAGCAGGCGTACGCCGGGCAGGTCGAGGCCGGTGAGGAGGTGCAGGTGGGCCCGCTCGGTGACCAGCACCCGGCACTCGGTGTGCAGGATGTCGCGGGCGAGTTCGGCGCCGCGGCGGGTGGGGTTGATCCCGGCGACGGCGGCCCCGGCGAGGGCGGCCGCGCTCAGCCACAGGGGGTACTCGGGGGTGTTGTCGAGCAGCACCCCGATGTGCGGCTCGGTGCCGGCCGGCAACAGGTCGGCCAGCAGCGCCGCCCGGACGGCGGCCCCGGCCGCCATCTCGTGCTGAGTGAGCATCCCGCCCTCGAACCACAGCCCCGGCCGGTGGTCGTCCCACCGTGCCGCCACGAGCTCCGCGACCGTACGCCCTGTAGTGGACTCCATGGCGGCGCACGGTAGTTGACGCACCGTCAGATGTGGAGGGTCAGAAGCCGCTCATCGGGTCCGTGCCCGAGGACATGTCCGAGTAGGTGCTCATGAAACCGGCGCAGAACACCACGACCACCCCGAGGAACACGAGGATGCCGGCGGTGGCCGCCGCCTGTCTGGCGTGGCCCGGCGCATGGGCCGTGGCCACCACCTGAGCGCCCTCGGCGTAGTGGACGGTGACGAGGTCCCCCTCGACCCTCGTCCCCGGCCCGCCCTCCTCCTCGAACCGGACGAGGCGGCCGTCGCGCGCGACGAACTCGTACACGTGGTGCAGGGTGGTGTGCACGGACGTGTTGCCGTGGCCGCCGCGCACGGTCGCGTACGACCGCAGACAGCGTGCCTGCGCGGTCAGCCCGCTGTTCCACGCCCTGCGCATCTGCAGTGAGCGGAACACCACCCGGTACGCCACGAAGAGGGCCACGGCCATGATGAGACCGGGTATGACGTAGAAGATCGCGTCCATGTTCATCCCCCGAGGTCGGTGCGCCGACCCCGATGGGCCGGCGTGGGAGTGATCTACCCACGCCGGCCTGGGTTCTGACTCAAGAGAACCTCAGAACGTGACGTCCGAGCAGGCGTAGAACGCGTTGCTCGTGTCGGCGATCGTCCACACCGCGAGGATGACGTGGTGGCCGCTCAGCCCGGACGGCAGCCTGCCACTGTGCGAGAGCGTGGACGGCGGCCGCTGCCCGTTGTACGGGACCGTGAAGAACGGCGTGAGGTTGAGGTCGGACCGGGACAGGTTGTGGTTCTGGTTCCAGCCCGGCTTGGTGACGTAGTACCGGAAGTCGGTCGTGGCGTGCATGGCCGTGAACTGCCACCGGAAGGTGTAGTTCTGACCGCCGGTCACCCTGGTGGTGGGCCAGGCGCCGCCGGACGGCGTCTTCGGCGCGCTGAGCTGGCTGAACTGGCCCAGCCCGCCGCTGCATATCGACCCGTCGGCCGGGCCGGAGCCCGGGAAGCCCTTGGGGCCCTCGACGCTCTGCGGCTCCCACTGGATGGACCCGCAGTTGGTCACGGTGCCGTTCTGACAGAGCTTCTGACGGCTGATGGGGAGGTCGGTGTAGCCGTGGCTGGACGCACCCCCGGCGGAGAGCACGAGGGCTCCGGCCGTGGTGAGTCCGAGTGCGGCGGCGGACAGCTTGGTCTTTCTGCGCATGCTGCTGCTCCTGGGAACGTGGGGGAAGTTCGGCGAGCTTGCAGGTCTAGACCAAGTCTCAGATTATTGCTGACTGTTGAACATGTCCATACCAATCGGGGAACACGTTCGCCGTACCGTCACGTTCGCGCCGTCAGACGGCCGTCTCCCCCCGCCCCGCGCAGAAGGCCACCGTCAAGTCCTTGACCAGTGCCTTGCGTTCGTAGTCGTCGAGATCGACCAGGCCCCGCATGGTCAGTGTCGTCACCGTGTCCTCCACCGAGTCGACGACTGAGGTGAGCATGGTCGCCCGGGCCTGCGCGTCCAGTGCGGCGATACGGCGGCGGTGCATGGCGGCGGCGACCTCGGGGGCGTACTCCACCCGCACCGGCCGCACCGAGAACACCTCCAGCCCGACCGCGCCCGCGTCCCGCACGACCGTCCGGGTCAACGCGTCCGCGGTCACCTCGGCGGAACCCCGCGTGGCACCCGGCATCTCCACCGGCACCCGGGCGAGCGCCGCCTCGACGCACTCGCGCAAGTACAGCTCGTGATCCTCCACCCCGAGCGTCGCCCGCGCGGTGTCCCTCACCCGCCACACCACCAGGACGACCACCCGCAGCGCGACCCCGTTGCCGTCCGCCGCCTGCATCGCCTCACTGCGCCAGTGCCGCAGCCGAACGTCGACCCGGCGGCGCAGCAGCAGCGGGTTGACCCACAGCAGGCCGGTGCGCCGGACCGTCCCCTGGTAGCGGCCGAACAGCCCGAGCACCCAGGCCCGCCCGGTCCGCCCCCGCGCGAGCCCGCCCAGGCCGACGCACCCCAGGGCTCCGGCCCCCGCGTACGCCGCCCACTGCGCGGGCCCCAGTCCGGCACCCGCGGACGCGGGCAACCGCAGTGCCTCCACCGCCAGCTGCGGCAGCGCCCCGGCCCACCACGAGGTGGCCAGGCACCCGGCCGCCCCGCAGGCACCGGCGAGCACCCCCGCCGCCCCGGGCAGCACCCGCGCGGGCCGCTCCACCAGGTCGGGGTCGACCTCCGGCGCGGGACGCGGCTTCGGCTGCATCGGACGGCGCAGGCGCGGCTGCTCCCCCGTGCCCTGCCGGCGCGCCACGACCGTCGGCCGCAGCGGCACCGACACCGGTCCCGCCTCGTCGCGGAACAGCAGATGGACGGGGATCTCGGTGGTCACCTCGTTCTGGATCAGCCGCGCGGGCCGGGCAGGCACGTCGGCCGGCCCCTCGAATCCCGCGAGCCCCTCGGGTTCGGGCGTGTGAGAAGTAGTCGTGGTCATGCGTGCCTCCAGCCTCCGCGCCAGATGCGTCACAACAGTGGTTGTCGGATTGCGGCGTTACGAGAAGAGCCGCCGCCAGGTCTCGGGCCCCGGAAGGCCGTCCGCAGCGCCGCCCCGCCAGCCCTGGGCACGCTGGAAGGCCTCGACGCCCCGCCGGTCCGCCTCGCCCCAGCGCGGCCCCGGCCCGGTCTTGTAGTGCTTGCCGAACCCCTTCTTCACCAGCTGCCTGCCGAGCCGGGTGACGTATTCGTTGTCGGCGCCCGGCCGGAACATCGCCCGCCCCGGATAACCCGGCACGCCGTGCGACGCCGGCTGCGCGCGCCCGGTCCCGCCCGGCACGTCCTTGCCCTTGCCGGTCACCAGCAGCAGCCACGTCTGCGGCCCGGGCAGCCCGACCGCGTCCTGGCCCTGCCAGCCCTGCGCCTGCTGGAAGGCCTGGGTGGCCCTGCGGTCAGCGTCCGTCCAGCGCGAGGCGGGGCCGGACGTGTAGTACCGGCCGGCGCCGCGCTCGACGAGAAGCCGGCCCAGCCGGTCGACGTGCTTGTTGTTGGCCCCCGGGCCGAAATACGCCCGCCCCGGGTACGCCGTCGCACTCGGCGGGGCCCCGGGAGCGGCCGGCTCGGGGGTGGTCGGCTGAGCCGCGGTCGGCTGGCTGGTCGCCGGCTCGGTGGTGTCCTGCTTGGTGGTGTCCGGCTTCGTGCTGTCCGGCTTAGCGGTGGCTGGCTTCGCGGTCTCCTCTTTCCCGGTCTCCTGCTTCCCGGTCTCCTGTTTCCCGGTGGCCGGTTCCGTCTCCGTCGTGGCGGTCTTGAGCCCCTTGTAGCGGTAGGGCACGTATCGGTCGGAGTGGCTCGAGTAGGCGTACGGGGTGGTCTTCCGGCGGGCGTGCGGCGGTGTCGACTCGTAGGCGACGTAGTAGGTGTGCGTGTGGTCGGTCCAGCCGCCGAAAATGACGACGTGCGAGCCTTTCTCGGGGTTCGCCGGATTGTGGAACAGCAGAATGTCGCCGGGCTGCAGGTCCTTCTTGGTGATGCGTACGCCGTACTCGTGGAGGCTGCCGGTCCATTCGTTTCCGGGCAGGTTCCAGGCCATCGAGACGAAGCCCGAGCAGTCCTGCCGGTATCCGTCCGACCAGTACTTGGACATGCTGTACGGAACCTTCGCGGCGACCCATTTCTTGGCCCGCGTGATGATCTCCGCGCGGGTGGTCGCGGGCGTCTTGACCGGGCCGACCGGAGAGACCGGCTGTCCACCCGGCCCGTGCAGCGGGGCCCGGCCTCCCTGGGGTGTGGCGGGGTCGTCACCTGCGGGAACGCCCGGACGTTCGGTGATGTGGGGGGCGGCGAGGGCCGGGGCCGTATGGCCTACGGCGAGGGTCGTGGAGGCGGCTGCGGCCAGGATCAGCGCCCGGTGGGCGGCCGGGTGGCGGCCGGTCGTGGAATGCGGCAGAACGCGTCTCCAGTGAACACATCCCGGGCAGTCGCAGTCACTCGCAGGGTCGAATTCCTCGAATACCGGAGTCCGAGTCTCCATGCGATTCCCCTCACACTCCAGTTGGATATCTCCGCGGCAGTACACCCCGCCAGTCTCACAACTGTCTTCCGGACTCGCATGTTGACGGTCCGAATGGTTTACGCCCGCCCCGGAGCCCCAGGCCGCCCCGTCCTCACGGTCAGGACCACCCCCGCAGGTCATGTAGAGTGACGCCGTCAGCAAGCGCCGCTAGCTCAGTTGGTTAGAGCAGCTGACTCTTAATCAGCGGGTCCGGGGTTCGAGTCCCTGGCGGCGCACAGACAGTGAAGGCCCTCCGCGACTGCGGGGGGCCTTTCGCGTTTGGGGTGAGTCCACCCGGACCCTGGCGGGTGCGACTGGGGGTCCGGGGGTCAGCCCCCGGGAAATGCAGCATCAGCGGGTCCGGGGTTCGAGTCCCTGGCGGCGCACAGACAGTGAAGGCCCTCCGCGACTGCGGGGGGCCTTCGCCGTGGAAGCCCCTCGTGCAAGCGGGGGGCTTTTCACGTGTTTGGCCGGATACTCTCTGGTCATGGCAGCGCGTGATCTCCAGGAGCGGATCAAGAAGCTCATCATCGACCGCCGGCTGGCCTCCGGGGCCCCGCTGCCGACGGAGCCCGAGCTGATGGCTCATCTGGGTGCCAGCCGCAATTCCGTGCGCGAGGCGCTCAAGGGGTTGCAGGCGATGGGCATCGTCGAGATCCGGCACGGCTTCGGGACGTATGTCGGGACCATGTCGCTGGCGCCGATGATCGAGGGCCTCGCCTTCCGCACGGTCGCCGGGCACTACCGGGGCGAGGACACCCTGCTCCAGCTGGTGCAGCTGCGGGAGGCCGTGGAGACGGGGCTGGTGTCCCGGCTCGCGGGGCGGCTCCCGGATGCCGACCTCGTTGAACTGGATGCGCTCGTCGACCGTATGGAGGAACAGGCCGCGCGGGGCGGTGACGGCATCGCCGACACCGACCGGGCGTTTCACGCCACCCTCTACCGGGGGCTGGACAACGCGCTGCTGGGCGAGGTCATGGAGGCGTTCTGGGACGCCTTCCACCGCGTCCACACCGATCTCGGGGGTGCCCCGCAGGATCCGCTGGTCACGTGCCGGCAGCACCGGGAGATCGTGGACGCGGTGCGGTCGGGCGATGCGATACGGGCGGAGGGAGCCATACGAGAACACTTCGGCAACATCCGCGCCCGGGTATCCACGACGGGTACACAACACCCCCACAGGTGCCACAATGAGCGCGTATGACCGGTAAACACCTCGTTTCGCATCTTGCGATCATGCGGAACGGCGTAGAACTCTGGTGATTGGTTTTTCAAGATGCTGCGGATACGCGGCAGTTGGGGGGCAAGGAGCCGGTTGCCGGTTTTCGCCGGGGGGTAGGGGCCCCGTTCATGACCGCATGCCGAGGGGGGCATGATGCAACCGGAAGGTCGCTGTTCCATGTCTAAGGTGTGGAAGACGTGGTGACTGCGGCCCACCACTGATACGTCTGTGAAGGTCGAGGGGGACCGAAGCAGCCGTCAAGGAACCGACAGACACGTGGGGTTACCCGCGTGTGGGGGGATGACTCATGACGTCGACGCCGACGGGCGCCCGGCAGAACTTCGACCCGTCTCAAACCACCCAGCTAAGGGTGCCTTCGCATACCCGGACGGGTGCGTTCCGCCGGATCAAGAAGACGCTGCCGAAGTACGACTACGAGCACTACAGCCGGCTGGCCGGTCCCCTCACCCAGCCCGACCCGAACAAGCCGTACCGGGTCGAGTACCGCTCACTGATCTCGCAGGAGCCGCACCGGATCAGGGTCGCGCTGATGCTGGCGGCCGCTCCGCTGCTGTCGCTGGTCCTGCTGTTCTGGCTGCTGCAGCCGGAGCACTGGACCGAACGGGACTATCCCGCCTTCGACTTCCTGCCCGCGCTCGACATCGTGATGCTCGTCTCGATCGGTCTGATCGAGTTCTTCCGCTGCATGAACGTGCTGTCGAACGCGCACGCCACCCTCGTCGCCCGCGACCCGATCCCGGTGGTTCCCGAGACCGGCACGAGAGTGGCCTTCCTGACCTCCTTCGTGCCCGGCAAGGAGCCGCTGGAGATGGTGACGAAGACCCTGGAGGCGGCCGTCAAGCTGCGCCACCGGGGCCTTCTGCACATCTGGCTGCTCGACGAGGGCGACGACCCGGAGGTCAAGGAGGTCTGCAAGCGGCTCGGCGTGCACCACTTCTCCCGCAAGGGCGTCGCCAAGTGGAACCAGGCCAAGGGCCCGCACCGCGCCAAGACCAAGCACGGCAACTACAACGCCTGGCTCGACGCCCACGGCGACGACTACGACTTCTTCGCCTCGGTCGACACCGACCACGTGCCGCTGCCGAACTACCTGGAGCGGATGCTCGGCTTCTTCCGCGACCCGAACATCGGCTTCGTCATCGGCCCGCAGGTGTACGGCAACTACGACAACTTCGTCACCAAGGCCGCCGAGTCCCAGCAGTTCCTCTTCCACGCCCTCATCCAGCGCGCCGGCAACCGCTACGGCGCCCCGATGTTCGTGGGTACGTCGAACGCCGTACGCATCAAGGCGCTCAAGCAGATCGGCGGTCTGTACGACTCGATCACCGAGGACATGGCGACCGGCTTCGAGATCCACCGCCACAAGAACCCGGTGACGGGCAAGAAGTGGCGCTCGGTCTACACGCCGGACGTGCTCGCCGTCGGTGAGGGCCCCAGCGCCTGGACGGACTTCTTCACCCAGCAGATGCGCTGGTCGCGAGGGACGTACGAGACGATCCTCAAGCAGTACTGGAAGGGCTGGTACTCGCTGCCGCCGAGCAAGCTCTTCAACTACACGATGATGATCATCTTCTACCCGATGTCGGCCCTGAACTGGATCCTGGCGGCGCTGAGCTGTGCGCTGTTCCTGGGCCTGGGCGCCTCGGGTGTGAACATCGACCCGACGATCTGGCTGATGCTCTACGGCAACGCGTCCGCGCTCCAGATCGGCCTGTACGTCTGGAACCGCCGCCACAACGTCTCGCCGCACGAGCCCGAGGGCTCCGGCGGCGTGGCCGGCATGGTGATGTCCGCGCTGTCGGCGCCGCTGTACGCGAAGGCCCTGATCGACTCCGCGCTGCGCAAGAAGAGCAAGTTCGTGGTCACTCCCAAGGGCGATTCCGCGAGCCCCGACAGGTGGTTCGGGACCTTCCGGTACCACTGGTACTTCATCGGAATCTTCGGCGCCTCGATCACCGCCGGTTTCGTGTACGGCCACTCGCACCCGGCGATGATCATCTGGGCGACGTTCGCCATGCTGATCACCGCGACGCCGATCTTCGCCTGGCGCTACATGCTGCGGCAGGAGAGGAAGAAGCCCGCCGCGACGGTCCCGGCGCAGCCTGTGCCGGCCCAGCCCGCGCCGTACCAGCCGGAGACGCAACCGCTGCCCGCGCAGCACGCGTCCCATGCCCCGCACGCGGCCCACGCGCCGCAGCACAAACCGAGTTGGGCCGCCTCGTCCGGCAGCGGCACCGACCAGACCATGCAGATTGCCCTTGGTGGACTTGGGGGACGTAAGGAATGAACGACCGTGCAGGCCGCCGCCGCGCCCGTCGACTCGCGATAGGTACGGCGGTGGTGCTCGCGCTGGCCGGAATGAACGGGCCGTGGCTGTATCGCGTCGGCACCGAGAAATACCACCAGTACCAAATCAACAGACCCGAGTACAAAGCCGAGAACGGCAAGTGGGAGATCGTCGAATTTCCCGAGGAGTACCGCCTCAACACGATCCACGCGGCGCTCCTGCACACCGGCAAGGTGCTGCTGATCGCGGGCTCGGGCAACAACCAGGACAACTTCGACGCGAAGAAGTACGACACCCGGATCTGGGACCCGGTCAAGGGCACGATCAAGAAGGTGCCGACGCCGAACGACCTGTTCTGCACCGGCCACACCCAGCTGTCCAACGGCAACCTGCTGATCGCGGGCGGCACGAAGCGGTACGAGAAGCTCAAGGGTGACGTCACCAAGGCCGGCGGCCTGATGATCGTCCACAACGAGAACCCGGACGAGCCGATCACGCTGCCCGCGGGCACCAAGTTCACCGGCAAGGAGAACGGCAAGACGTTCGTCTCCAAGGACCCGGTGCTGGTGCCGCGCGCGAAGAAGGTCTTCGACAAGGCGACCGGCGAGTTCCTGCGCAACGACCCCGGTCTCGGCCGGATCTACGTCGAGGCGCAGAAGAAGGGCGCCAAGTACGAGACCGGAACCCAGGACAACTACCGCATCCAGGGGCTGTCCGGCGCCGACGCGCGCAACACGTACGGCATCGCGCAGAAGCTCGCCCTCGACAAGAAGGACTTCCAGGGGATCCGGGACGCCTACGAGTTCGACCCGGTCGCCGAGAAGTACATCAAGGTCGATCCGATGCACGAGGCCCGCTGGTACCCGACGCTCACCACGCTCGGCAACGGCAAGATCCTCAGCGTCTCCGGCCTCGACGACATCGGCCAGCTGGTGCCGGGCAAGAACGAGGTGTACGACCCGAAGACCAAGAAGTGGACGTACCTGACGAAGGTGCGGCAGTTCCCGACGTACCCGGCGCTGTTCCCGCTGGAGAACGGGAAGATCTTCTACTCGGGTTCGAACGCGGGCTACGGTCCCGACGACGTGGGCCGCGACCCCGGCATCTGGGACGTCGACACCAACAAGTTCAGCAAGCTGCCCGGGCTGAGCGACCCCAAGCTGCTGGAGACCTCCGGCACGGTGCTGCTGCCGCCCGCGCAGGACGAGAAGTACATGGTGATCGGCGGCGGTGGCGTCGGTGAGTCCAAGGAGGCGAGCGAGAAGACGCGGCTGATCGACCTGAAGGCCGACAGTCCGAAGTTCGCGGACGGGCCTTCGCTGGAGAAGGGCACGCGGTATCCGCAGGCCTCGGTGCTGCCGGACGACACCGTGCTGGTGTCGGGTGGCTCCGAGGACTACCGGGGCCGCGGCGACTCCAACATCCTCCAGGCGCACCTCTACCGGGCGGGCGCCAAGGAGTTCGACCGGGTCGCCGATCCGCTGGTGGGCCGTAACTACCACTCGGGGTCGATCCTGCTGCCCGACGGCCGTGTGATGTTCTTCGGCTCGGACTCGCTGTACGCCGACAAGGCCAACACCAAGCCGGGCAAGTTCGAGCAGCGGATCGAGATCTACACGCCGCCGTATCTGTACCGGGACGCGCAGCCGTCGCTGTCGGGTGGTCCGCAGACCATCAAGCGGGGCGGGACGGGCACGTTCACCTCGCAGCACGCCTCGTCCATCGAGAACGTACGGCTCATGCGGCCGAGCGCGTCGACGCATGTCACGGACGTGGACCAGCGGTCGGTGAAGCTGGACTTCAAGAAGTCCGGTGACAAGATCACCGTGGATGTGCCGACGAACCGGAATCTGGTTCCGTCAGGCTGGTACATGCTGTTCGTGACGGACGACCAGGGCACGCCGAGCAAGGCGCAGTGGGTCAAGGTCCCATAGCGGACACGCAATGGGGGCGCCCTCCGCGACGGAGGGCGCCCCCATTTCACGTAGGAGCTACTTGCTGGCCTTCGCGAGACCCAAGGCGTACTGGGCCCACCACTCGCCCGCCTTCGGGCCGCCCTTGCACTCGCCGTCCGACTCGCCCGGACGCTTCACCCACACGTATGCGTCGACCAGCGGGTCGGCGGTCTTGGTCGTGGGTGTCTCCCCCAGGGCGCGGCCCGGCGGGTTGCACCAGCGCTCGTCCGGGTTGCCCTCGGTGTAGGGGCCGTTGCCGTTGCGGCTGGTGTCGATCACGAACGGCTTGTTGCCCACCTTGGCGGAGAGCTCCTTGCCGTACTCGATCGAGTCCTCGGTCGTGTAGAAGTTGGAGACGTTGACGGAGAACCCGTCGGCCTGGTCGATGCCCGCCCGCTTCAGGGGCTCGAAGATCTGGTCGGGGTGACCCCAGCCGACATTGCCCGCGTCCACGTAGACCTTGGTGTTCTTCAGGGACTTGAGCTTGGTGATGGCGCCCTTGAGGAGGTCGTAGCGCTCCTCGTGGAACTCGCCGGGGGTGCAGCCGTCGACCAGGTGCAGTACCGCGTCCGGCTCCAGGATGACCGTCGTGTCCCGGTCCCCGATGCCCTTGGCCACACCGTCGATCCAGGTCCGGTAGGCGTTGCCGTCGGCGGCGCCGCCCTGGGAGTACTGGCCGCAGTCGCGGTGCGGGATGTTGTAGAGGACCAGCAGGGCCGTACGGCCCGCCTTGTCGGCGGCCTCGGTGAAGCCGAGTGCCTCCTGCTCGGGGCTCTCCGGGCCGATCCACTCGCCCGTCGGCTGCTCCGCTATCTTGCGGATCTCCTCGGCGTCCTCCTTCTTACCGGCCTTCACATAGGCCGCCACCTGCTCGGCCGCGTTCCCGTCCGGGTTCACCCAGAACGGGTCGGTCTCCTTGGGCTGTTGGCTGATTCCGGCGCCGGCGTTGTCGTCGGGGTCGTCGCCGTCCCCGGCGGACGAACAGCCCGCCATCAGCAGCGCCACCCCCAGCACCACCGCGGACGTCCGCGCGCGAGCCCCCCGCCAGGCCCCCCTGTTCAGGTACATCCAGCTCCCCCTCGGGTGCACTGTTCCAAGTCTCAATCCTGACATACGTGTCGTGGGGCACACGAGTTCGCCAAGCCTTGTCGGGGAGCTGTTACAGCCACTATGACGGCTGCGACGACGACAGGAGACGCAGGGCGACAGGGGAAGGGGAGGGTGCGGTCATGCACGGGAGGACCCGGGAGATACGGCTGGCAGAGGCGTTGGTGGAGTCGGCGGACACGCTCGTCGACGGGTTCGAGGCCGCGCCCTACTTATCGGGCGTCGCCGACCACTGCGTGGGGGTACTGGCCGCGCGGGGCGCGGGGTTCATGCTGATCGACGACGGGCGGGCGGTGTCGCTGGCGGCGGGCGGCGCGGACCGCGAGGTCGCCTTGGAACTGCTGCGGGCCCAGTACGGCGGCGGGCCCTGTCTGGACAGTTACAGCTCGGGGCGGCCGGTGCCGCCGGTCTCGATCGGAGCGGCCCGGACCGGCTCCCGCTGGCCCGAGTTCACGGAGCGGGCGCTCGCCCACGACATCGCCGCGACGTACGCGGTCCCGCTGCGCCGCCGGGGCCGGCTGCTCGGCGCGCTCAACGTCTTCTGCGCCGCCCACGTCGGCGATTCCCGGTCCGAGGACTCCCGGTCCGAGGACGGTACGGCGCTGCGGCTGGCGCAGCTCCTCGCCGACTGCGCGGCCCTGGGGCTGGAGAACAACACGGCGTACGTCCAGTGCCGCACCCTCGCCGGTCAGTTGCAGCAGGCGCTGTCCAGCCGGGTGCGCGTCGAACAGGCCAAGGGCATGCTGGCCGAGCGCTGGCGCATTCCCGCGGACCACGCCTTCGTGGCGATGCGGCAGTACGCACGCCGGCGCCGGCTGCCGCTGGACCGGGTCGCTCAGGAGGTCATCGACCGGGTCGCGGACGACGCCGAACTGCGTCGGGAGGCGGGGCCTGCGGACGGCGGGGAACGCACGTAGTACCCCCGCGAACTTTCTCTGGGCCCCGGCCGCCATCCGCTCTAGAGTCATTTCCGGACGACCCCAGCCCCCGGTCGGACGAGCCCCCAACTCTGGTCACACAAAGCCTCCCGCGCCGGTCGCCGGGTTACTCCCGCAGCCCGTGCGCGCGCGGTCGAGGACCAGCCCGGTCGGCGACTTCGGGGGAGCGGTCGTCGACCGGGCCAGGTGAACGGCCACGGCCGTCACAGCCCCGACCCCGTGAGGTACGCCGAGACGATCACATTCGCCGTGTAGGTGCGGGTCGCTCGGTCGAAGGTGCCGCCGCAGGTGAGGAGGCGTAGTTCGGCGCGGCCCTGGTGGTGCGTGCCGTAGGCCCGGTGGGCGTCGAAGCGGTTGCGGGGGACGATGTCGACGTCGTCCACGGTGAACTCGGCGACCTTGCCGTCGTCGCGGAGTACTCGCACCGTCGCGCCCGGCTTCAGCGTGCGGAGGCGGTGGAAGACGGCAGGGCGGCTCTCGGTGTCGACGTGGCCCACCATCAGGGCGGCTCCGACGGCTCCGGGCCTGACCCCGGCCGCGTACCAGCCGACGTCGCCGGCCTGGGCGTAGGGCGGTGGATCGATGGCTCCGTGCCGGTCGAGGCCCCGGGCGGCCACCGGTGCCTGGATGCCGAGCCCGGGGATGTCGAGGCGCTGCGGCAGTGCGTCGCCCAGCGGCCGTGCGGCGGGCGGCAGGTCCACCTGCGGCGGCCGGCCGACCGCGGCGACGTCGCCGGCCACGGGTGCGGAGATGCCCTGTTGTACGTCGGTGACCTCGCGCCCCCAGAGCCACAGCCCGAGCAGCAGCACGGTCCAGGCCACGCCCATGAGCAGCCGGCCCCCGTAGGCGGGGCGTTCGTGCTCGGCCATGGTCAGTGCGGCCTGCGCTGCTCGCGGCTGCGGCGGGCGCTGCGCAGCGCCACGGCGGTCGCGGCGACGCCGGCGAGGACCAGCCCCGTCACGGTGTGCGCCGTGCCGGGCCCGGCCTCACGGGCGTCCACGACGGCGAGCCGGGCGGTGCCACCGCCGCCGGCGGGGACGGGCGCCACGGGCGAGGCGTGGCCCGACGGCTCCGCCCCGTGCCGCGCGCCCTGCGGCCCGGCCACCGTGACCGCGCCCGCGCGGGACAGCTCCCCGCAGGCGACCTTGACGTCGTACGTGCCCGCCTTGAGCGTGGAGCGGATGCGGCTCTCGCCCGTCAGGGTGCCGTCCGCGCCGACGGTGAGGCGGGCGTCGGCGACGAACGCCTCGGAGACGGCCTTGGCGGCCCGCTCCGGGCATCCGCTCGCTCGCAGCGCGATCTCCCCGCCCGGGCGGGGAGACGACGGGCTGACCGAGACACCCCCGTCCGCCGCGTATGCCGCCGGAGTGGCGGCGACCGCGCCCAGAGCGGCCATCGCACAGAGAGTGACCCGCAGTGATCCCATCGTGAACCTCCAGTTACCTGGAGACTCCCCCCGGGGCACCCGCCCCGCATCCTCAGCGGGGCCGCACTGCTCCGTACGGGTCGTGTTGCACCCCGTTTCCCCGTCCCCGGGTTTCAGATCCGGTCGACGAGGTCCGCGATGGACTCCACGACCTTGGACGGCCGGTACGGGAAGTTCTCCACCTGCTCGGGCCGGGTCAGCCCGGTGAGCACCAGGAACGTCTGCATCCCGGCCTCCATGCCGGCCAGCACGTCGGTGTCCATGCGGTCGCCGATCATGGCACTGGACTCGGAGTGCGCCCCGATGGCGTTCAGGCCGGTCCGCATCATCAGCGGGTTCGGCTTGCCCGCGAAGTACGGCTGCTTGCCGGTCGCCTTGGTGATCAGCGCGGCCACGGCGCCGGTCGCGGGCAGCGGGCCCTCGGTCGACGGCCCCGTCTCGTCGGGGTTGGTGCAGATGAAACGGGCGCCGGCGTTGATCAGCCGGACCGCCTTGGTCATGGCCTCGAAGGAGTAGGTGCGGGTCTCGCCGAGGACGACGTAGTCCGGGTCGTGGTCGGTGAGGATGTACCCGATGTCGTGCAGCGCGGTGGTCAGGCCCGCCTCGCCGATGACGTACGCCGAGCCGCCCGGGCGCTGGACGTCGAGGAACTTGGCGGTGGCCAGCGCCGAGGTCCAGATGTTCTCGATCGGCACCTCCAGGCCCATGCGGTTCAGCCGGGCGTGCAGGTCGCGCGGGGTGTACATCGAGTTGTTGGTGAGGACGAGGAAGGGCTTGCCGGACTCGCGCAGCCTCTTGATGAAGGCGTCGGCGCCGGGAATCGGAACGCCCTCGTGGATGAGCACGCCGTCCATGTCGGTGAGCCAAGAATCGATGGGCTTGCGGTCTGCCATGTTGCTGTGCTCCTGGCCTGCGTACGGGATGAGCTGGGGGCGCCGGAACCACGGCGTACCGACGCCCCCAGAGTAATCAGGAGTGCCTGATCCTGACCCCGTCGATCACCCAGTACCAGTTGTTGGACCCGGTGTAGCGGAACCGGAAGCTCACGTTGGCGGCACCGGAGGGGACGTCGACGGAAACGGACTGCGGCTGAGAGACGACGTCGGAGGTGTAGCTCTTGACGACGGTGGGCGTGCCGCCGTTGAAGGACGCGAGGATCTGGGCCGTCTGGGAGCCCTCCTGCCGGTAGAGGGTCGTGAAGTCCAGCCGCACCTTCGTCTTGCCGGTGACGTCGTACGCGGGGGTGACGAGGGTCGAGTCGTACGTGCCGGAGAAGCTCTTGTCGGCCCACTCGTCGGAGTCGGCGACCGCGAAGACGCCGCGGGCGCGGACGTTGAGCTCACGCCACTGGTCGCGCTGGGTGCGGGACCAGAACTCGTCGGTGGCGAACGCCCAGCCGCGCCACTCGGTCATGCCGCCGGTGCCCATGGCGTTGTTGCTGACGGACCATCCGCTGGGCGGGGTGTGCGTGTAGCCGCGGACGGTCGACGGGATGCCCGTCTCGTCCGTCCGGGTGGACAGGGTGAGCGCGTCGAAGGGGTCTCCGGAGCGCTCCTGGACCGGCTTGCCGTCCAGGCCCCAGGCCGGGTCGACGGGGATGCCGAGCTGCTTGAGGACGGTCGGTACGACGTCGACGAGCCGGGTGTCGATCGGGCGGGCGCCCGCGGTGATTCCGGGGCCGGTGGCAAGGACGAAGGTGCGGCGCTCCTCGATCGAGGAGCCGCCGTGGCCGCCCGGGTCCGTGTGGCCGTGGTCGGTGGCGACGATGACCGTCCAGCGCTCGGTGGCATAGCTGGGCCGGGCCTTGATCGCGGCGCGCAGCCGGCCCACGAACGCGTCCTGGACGGCGATCTGGTCGAGGTAGGCCTGGCTGCCCGCGCCCTGGTTGTGGCCCACGATGTCGGACTGGCCGAAGTAGACGAACAGGACGTCCGGGTTCTGGTTGCGCAGCAGCGCCTCGCTCTCGGCGGCGATGGTGGCGTCGTGCCCGGTGTAGCCGTCGGCGTCGCCGTCGAGGACCAGCTTCGCGTCCGCGCCGGGGGTGACGGTGCCCTGGGTGTCCAGGGGTTTCCAGTCGACGGCGGCGTAGGTGGACAGGGCGGGCCGGACCTGGGCGAGGCGGGCGAGGAAGCCGGGGTAGCGGGCGTAGTTCTTGCCGATGAAGGTGTTGTCCTTCACGCCGTGCTTGTCGGGCCACACACCGGTGGCGATGGTGGACCAGCCGGGGCCGGAGGAGGTGGCGGCCATCGGGCCCGAGTACAGCAGCGAGGTGCCGTACGTCCCCTCGCTCATCATGGCCTTCAGGTGCGGGGCGTCGGCCGCGTCGATGCGGTCGTGACGCAGGCCGTCCATGCCGATGACGAGCACCTTGTCCTTGCTGGTGCCGTTGGGGAGCGTGGGCAGGGCGTGGGCGCCGGGCGCGGTGGAGGCGCCGAGTGCGAGGGCGGCGGCGGTCGCCGTGGTGGTGGTGAGGACGGTGCGGCGGGACAGGTGTGACGTCACGTGATCCTCCTGAGCGGTGTGTGCGGGCATGGCGACGCCCCCGGTGTGGTGCCAGGGGCGTTGCGTGGAACGGTCCGTACGGGGGTGGGTCAGCTGTCGTGGGTCAGCTGTCGGTGGCCGACTTCCAGGCGTCCACGTACGAGGTCAGGTTCTGGTCGATGTCGTCCCAGTCGGGCTCGAAGACCTCGACACCGTCGATGATCTCGGCGAGCGCGGTGGCGTTGGCGTCGGTGGCCTTGACGTCCTGGCGGGCGCTGAAGCCGCCGCCGATGTCGCTGACCTGCTTCTGGGCGTCCTGGCTCAGCATGAAGTCGAGGAGCTTCCTGCCGTTCTCGGAGTGGGGGGCGTCGGTGACGAGACCGGCGGCGTAGGGCAGGGCGAAGGTGGTGGGCTTGCCGCCGTCCTTCGCAGGGAACCAAATGCCGAGGTTCGGCATGGTCTTGGACTGGGCGAAGTTCATCTGGACGTCACCGTTGGCGACGAGCAGTTCACCCTTGTCGACCTTGGGCGCCAGCTTGCCGGTGGAGGCGGAAGGTCCGACGTTGTTGGACTGGAGCTTTCGGAGGTAGTCCATGGCGGGCTTCTCGCCGCCGAAGTCGTGCATGGCCTTGATGAGCACGGCCGTTCCGTCACCGGCGACGCCCGGAGTGGAGTACTGGAGCTTGTTCTTGTACGTGCCCTCCAGCAGCTCCTCCCACGTGGTGGGCGCCTGCTTCAGCTCGTTCTTGTTGTAGATGAACCCGAAGTAGTTGTTCACGACCGAGGTCCAGGTGCCCTCGGCGCCCTTGTCGGCTCCGCTGACCTGGTCGGAGCCCTTCGGGGCGTACTTCTGCAGCAGGCCCTTGCCGTCGGCCTGCTGGATGAAGGGCGGGAGCGTGACGATCACGTCGGCCTGCGGGTTGCGCTTCTCGCGGGCGGCGCGCTGCACCATCTCGCCCGAGCCGCCCTCGACGTACTCGACCTTGATGCCGGTCTGCTTCTCGAAGTCCTTGAAGATCCGGTCGTACCAGCCGTCGCCCTTCTCGCCCTTGAGGCCGTCGGCGCTGTAGACGGTGACGACCTTCTCGTCGGCAGCGGCGGAGTTGCCGCCGCAGGCGGTGAGCAGCGGGGTGGCGGCGAGCGACACCGCGAGGGCGATCCTGAGCGTGTTTCTGGGCATGACGAGGTGAACTCCTTGCAGTGAAAGGGGTTTGTCCAAGAGGCACTGATCAGCGGTACGAGGCTCGGGTGCGGATGCGGGAGACGGCGAACAGCGCGAGCAGCGTCGCCGCCATCAGGACCACCGCGAGGGCGGAGCCGGCGAACAGGGCGCCGCGGTCGGTGGCCGCGTAGATCAGGACGGGCAGCGGGGTCCAGTCGGGCGGGTAGAGCATCATCGTGGCGCTCAATTCGCCCATGGACAGGGCGAAGCAGAGGCCGGCGGCAGCGGTGAGGGACGGCAGGAGGAGGGGGAGCCTGACCCGCCACAGCACGTACGCGGGCCGGGCGCCGAGGGAGGCGGCGGCCTGTTCGTACGCCGGGTCGAGGCGGGTGAGGGCGGCGGACACGGACTGGTAGGCGAAGGCGGTGACCAGGACGGTGTGGGCGAGGATCACGATCTGGCGGGTGCCGTTGAGCAGGAACGGCGGCTGGGAGAACGCCACCAGGATGGCGAGGCCGACGACCACCGAGGGCACCGCCACCGGCAGGACGAAGAGCGCGTCCAGGACCCTGCGGTACCGCTTGTTCAGCCCGGCCGCCGCGAGGGCCGCCCAGGTGCCGGCGGCCAGGGCGATCAGGCTCGCGGCGGCGGCCGTGACCAGGCTGGTGGTGAGGGCCTGGAGGGCCTCGCCGCGGGTGGTTGCGCTGTAGTGGCCGGTCGTGAAGCCGGAGGGCAGCACGCTCGACCAGTTGGTGGCGAAGGAGGCGCCGAGGACGACGAGGAGCGGAAGGGCAAACAGGGGCAGGAACAGGACGAGGAACAGGGCCCATACGGCCCACTTGGCCCCGCGGCTATGCACGAGCACGGCGGCTCACCACCCGGTAGAGGCCGTAGAGGCCCACGGAGATCAGGACGTTGACGACGGCGACCACACACGCGCCCGGGTAGTCGGACTCCAGGATCGCCTTGCTGTAGACGAGCATCGGCAGGGTCGTGACGCCTTTCGCGCCGGTGAACAGGACGATGCCGAACTCGTTGAGGCACAGCACCAGCACGAGGCTGCCGCCGGCGGCGAGGGCGGGCAGCGCCTCGGGGAGGATCACGCGGCGGACGATGCGCAGCGGGCGCGCGCCGAGCGAACTGGCCGCCTCCAGCTGAGCGGTGTCCAGCTGGGAGAAGGCAGCGAGCAGCGGTCGTACGACGAACGGCGTGAAGTACGTGATCTCGGCGAGCAGGACCCCCCAGGGCGTGGTGAGGAACTGGAAGGGGCCGTCGCTTGCGCCGGTGACGTCGGTCCACAGGCCGTTGGCCATGCCGACCGTGCCGTAGATGAACAGCAGGGCCAGCGTGATCAGGAAGGACGGGAAGGACAGGAAGACGTCGATGAAGCGGGCCACCGCCCGTGCCCCGGGGAAGGGCACGAAGGCGATGACGAGCGCGATCACGAACCCGAGGACCAGACACCCGACGGTCGAGCCGGCCGCCAGCCACACCGTGGTCCACAGCGCCTCACGGAAGGCTTCGGAGGCGAAGACGTCGGCGTACGGCTCCAGTGAGGTGCCGCCGGTGTCCGGCTGGAGGGACTGCTGGACGACGAGGGCGAGCGGGTAGAGGAAGACGAGGGCGAGGAGGGCGACGGGTGGGAGGGCCCACAGCAGCGTTCTGGCCGTACCGCCGGTCCTGCCGGTGGTCACCGCGCTAGTCATGGGTGACTCCGGCGGTCAGCAGCACCGCGTCGTCCGGGGAGAAGTGCAGGGTCACCTCGTCGCCGTGGGCCGGCGGGTCCTTCAGTTCCCGCAGGTCGGCGATGACCCGGTGGCCGTCGACCTCGACGTACAGCCGGTGCGTGGACCCGCGCCACTGGATCTCCGTCACGGTCCCGGCGAGCCGGTTGGGTCCGTCGCCGAGGCCGACGAGGTGGGGCCGTACGCACAGCGTCGCCCTCGCGCCCCGCGCCGCGCCCTCCGTGTCCACCTTCAGCTCGCCGCCGCCGAAGGCGACACCGCCCGAACCCACCGTCACCGGCAGCAGGTTGGCGTTCCCGACGAAGGACGCGGTGAACTCGTTGGCCGGCGCCCGGTACAGCTCCCGCGGGGTGCCGCAGGCCTGGAGGCGGGCGCTGTCCATCACCGCGATCCGGTCGGCGAGGGTGAGGGCCTCGACCTGGTCGTGGGTGACGTAGAGGATCGTGACGTCGGGCAACTCGCGGTGCAGACTGGCCAGTTCGGCAAGCATGCCGGAGCGCAGGCGGGCGTCGAGGGCGGACAGCGGCTCGTCGAGGAGGAGGACGCCGGGGCGGATGGCGAGCGCGCGGGCGATGGCGACGCGCTGCTGCTGGCCGCCGGACAGCTCACGCGGGTAGCGGCGGGCGTAGGCCGCCATGCCGGTCATCTCCAGGGCCTCGGCGACCCGGGTGCGGATCTCGGCCTTGGAGACCTTGGGTGCCTTCTGTGCCTTCTGCGCCTTCAGTCCGAAGGCGACGTTCTCCTCGACGCGCATGTGCGGGAACAGGGCGTACTGCTGGACGACCATCCCGATGCCCCGCCGGTACGGCGGCAGGTCGGTGACGTCCTGTCCGCCGAGGAAGACCCGCCCGGAGGCGGGCCGTACGAACCCGGCGACCGCCCGCAGCGCGGTGGTCTTGCCGGATCCGGACGGCCCGAGCAGCGCCATGACCTCGCCGGGCTCGACGGTGAGGTCGAGGGAGTCGAGGACGACGTTGCCGTCGTAGGCGACGCTGACGGAGTCGAAGCGGATGCCGCTCACGTCAGCACTCCTGGCAACTCCGCGACGGAGCCGAGGACATGGGTCGCGCCGGCCTCCCGCAGTGCGTCGGAGTCGTGCGCGCCGGTCAGGACACCGGCGACCAGGCCCGCGCCCGCGCGGACGCCGCTGAGCATGTCGTAGGAGGTGTCGCCGACCACGGCGATCTCCCGGACGTCGGCGGCGGCAGCCGTCCGCAGGAGCGCGGTGAGGACCATGTCCGGGTACGGCCGCCCCCGGCCCCCGGCGTCGGCCGGGCACAGGGTGAGGGGGACGAGGTCCTGCCAGCCGAGCGCGTCGAGGATCGCGTCCTGGGTGACCCGGGCGAAGCCGGTGGTGAGGACGACGGTACGGCCGCCGGCCTGGAGTTCCTCGATGGCCTCGCGGGCGCCGGGGATCGGCGCGACGAGCCCGCCGTCGACGAGTTCGCCGTACGCCTCCTCGAAGGCCGCGTTGGCGCGCTGTGCCCGCTCCTCGTCGCCGAACAGGTACCGGAAGACAGAGATCTTGGACTCGCCCATGGTGGCGCGGACGTAGGCGAGCTTGTCGGCGTGGTCCGGGGAGCCGGGCTCGACGCCCAGTTCGGTGGCGGCCGCCGCGAAGGCCCGCTCCACGAGCCCGCCGTCGGCGACGGTCGTACCGGCCATGTCGAGCACGACCAGCCGCGTCTGCTGATTGACCGACTGCTTGATCGACTGCTTGATCGTCAACTTACTCACCAACCCAGTTCGTTCGCGGTCGTCTCGGCTATCGCGGGCGAGCAGGTCATCCCGCGCCCGCCGGGCCCGGTCACCAGCCACACCCCGTCGCGCACCTGCTGCCGGTGCACGACCCGGGTCGTGTCGGTGCACTGCGCGTACACCCCGGCCCAGCGGCGCCGGATCCTCGGCAGCGGGCGGCCGAGGAAGGACTCGACGACCTCGGTGAGGTGGTCGTAGGGGTCCTCCAGGGTGTCGAAGGCGAAGGGGTGTTCGTACTCGTGGGTGTCGCCGATGGTCAGCCCGCCGTCGGCGCGCTGCACCATGAGCAGCTGCATGCGGTGGGCCGCGGCGGTCTCGGCCTGCGGCTGCCCGGTGCCGAGCGCGTCCAGGGCGGCGGAGGCGTACGCCGGGTAGTAGCGGAAGCTGTCCGCGTCGGCGACCGAGGTGGTCAGCGGCTCGCCGAGCGGGGCGGTCTGCATCATCTGGAGGCGGACGCGGCGCACGGGCAGGTCGGGGCCGGCCAGCTCACGGACCAGTCCGCCGAGCCAGGCGCCGGTGCACAGGACGACGACGTCGCCGCTGTGGACGTCCCCGTGGTCGTCGCGGACGGCGCTGCCGCCGATGACCTCGCGGACCTCCCGGCCCGGCCTGAACGTGTAGTTCGGGGACTTCAGCAGTTCCTCGCGCAGGGCGAGCTGTGCGGTGCGCGGCTCGACGGCGGCGTCCCGTTCGCAGTACAGGGCGGCGGTGAATTCGCCGCGCAGGGCGGGGTTCACGGCCCGCGCCTCGTCGGGCGTCAGCAGCTTGTGTCCGCGGGCGGCGGCGTCCTCGCGCGCCACGGCGGCCTCGGCGACGGCGAGCTCCAGGTCGCCGCGGACGGGGGTCAGGGAGCCGTTCGGCCGGAAGCCGAGGCCCGGCACGCGGGCTCCGATCTCCTCCCACAGCTCCCGTGCCCGAAGCGCGGTCCGCAGCTCCTCGCCGCCCGCGCGTCCGCTCACCCAGATCTGTCCGAAGTTGCGCAACGACGCGCCGCGAGCCTCCGCCTCGCGCTCGATCTGTACGACCTCGTGGCCGCGTTCCACTGCTTGCCAGGCGTGCATGGTGCCCACCACGCCGGCTCCGACGACTATCACTCTCACGACGGCAACGCTCCTCGGGATCGGGTAACCGGAAGGGTCCGGCTGACAACGAGAGCGTGAACTGGCCATCACGTTTGGGCTAGACCCGTTATCTCTTCGTGATAATTGACTCCATGGCAAACAGGTCGAATTCTGTACTTTTCAGCCGTGCAGATGGGTGGTGAACGAGAACCGGTCTCCCCGGAACAGCGTCCGCACGCGCTCCAGCGGCTGCCCGTCCGTGTCCCGTGAGACCCGGTGGATCAGCAGCATCGGCAGGGCGGGCGGCGTCCCGATGAGCAGGGCCTCGCGCGGGGTCGCCAGCACGGTCTCCAAGCGCTCGTCGGCGTCGCCGAAGACGATGCCCTGTCCGTTGAGGAAGGCGTAGAAGGAGGAGTCGGGGTCGAAGTCGGCGTCCAGCCGGGGCACCCGGGCGACGGCGACGTACGTACTCTCCAGGCCGACCCGCTCGTCGTCGGCGAGCAGGACGCGCTCCATGTGCCAGACGGGTTCGCCGCGCACAAGGCCCGTCTCGGCGGCGAGGGCCGCGGGGCAGGGGAAGCGGTCGAGCGTGACGAGGCCACGGCCGGGGGTGCGCCCCTGCCGCCGTACGCCCTCGGTGTAGCTGGCCAGGGAGAGGGGCTGTTCGAGCTTGGGCCCGGCGACGACCGTGCCCCGCCCCCGCCGGCGCAGCTTGCCCTCCAGCACCAGTTCGCGGATCGCCTGCCGGACGGTCTCGCGGGCGACCTCGTACTCCTCGGAGAGGTCGCGTTCGGTGGGGAGGGGGTCGCCCTCACCGAGTTCGCCGACGAGGAGGTCGAGCCGGGCCTTCACCGCGTAGTACTTCGGGATCCGGCCGTGCTCCGGGATGCCCTGGCGCACGGGGGCGCCGGGGGCCTGGTTGTTCGGGTAGTCCACGCAGGGATCGTCGCAGACGGAGCGGGCACCCTCAGCGGCGCCTCCGCGCGACCAGCAGCGTGATGCCGGCCAGGACGAGGGCCGCGGTGGTGGCGAACGTGGCGCCGGGGGGTGTGAGTCCGGTGCGGGCCAGTTCGTCGGCGAGGGTGAGATGGCCGCGGGGGTTGTCGGCGCCGGGGGTCGCCGAGGGGTTCGCGGCGGCGGAGGCGGCAGGGGAGGCCGAGGAATCCGAGGAGTCACGGCCGGGCGGGGAGGTCGTGTCGGCCGCCTCGCCCTTACCGGTCGGGCGGGCCGGGTCGGCCGGGTCGGCGTCGATGGTGAAGCGGTAGTCGTTGGACTGGCCGACCCAGTCGCCGTCGCCCTCGTGACGCTGCACGACGGCCGCGTTGGCGGTGACCTTGTTCGGTACGGCGTCCGAGGTGACGGCGAGCCGGACCTTCACTGTGACGGTCTTGCGGGGGCCGACGGTGAAGCCGGGGAAGTCGCCGGAGTCGCCGGACCCGCCGAAGGCGCCGACGAGTTCGTCCTCGTCGGTGGTCTCGAAGCGGACGGGGTGGGGGCGGGCACTGTCCGCGGAGTCGTCCGCACCACCCTTCGGACTGCTGCTCGGACCGCCGTCCGTGCTGCCGCTCGGGCTGCCGTAGAACTCCAGGCGGGGCTGGGACGGCTTGAGGGCTCGCTCGGCGTCGATGAGGACGACGACGGGGTGGATGCCGGTACAGGTCCGGCCGGTCTTGTTGGTGAGGTCCAGGTACCAGGTGCCGAATCCGCCGCCGGCCACGTAGGTGTCGGGTCCCCCGTGGAGGCGGGTCGTGAGGGGGAAGGCCCGGTCGTCGGTGGCACAGCTGGGCAGCTCGGCCGGGGGCTCCGCGCGCACCGGAGGCGCCACGGCGAGGAGGGCGGCTGCTGCGAGGCAGAGGGAGGCGGGTGAGTGCAGTCGCATGAACACATGACCATGCCGGGTCGGGACCGGTTCCCGGCGGTGCCATTCCGTACGGCTTCGCAAGTCCGCTCGATCAGCGGACGCCCGTCGTGGGGACCGAGGGCACGGCCACTCGCCTCACCGCCGCCGACTCACCCCTCGGCCCGCCCGAACAACGGCGCCAGCAGCAACTGCGCCGCCCCCTCGGCGACCCCGCGCTCCCCGCCGGCGGCGACCCGCACCGGCACGGCGTCCTCGCCCGCGCGCCGGGCACGCTCGTCGAGGACGGCGGCGACCCCGCGTACGAAGGTCTCCGGGGCGGCCGCGACCGTACGGCCGCCCAGCAGCACGAGGTCCACGTCGAGCAGCGCGACCAGGTTGCCCGCGGCGGTGCCGAGCACCCGGGCCGCCTCGGCCAGGTCACCGCGCGCCACGGCGACCAGGCACAACGCCTCGACACAGCCGCGATTCCCGCACCCACAGGGCGGGCCGTCCAGCTGAACGACCTGATGCCCGAACTCCCCCGCTCCGGTGCGGGTCCCCCGGTGCACCGCTCCCCCGATGACGAGGCCGCCGCCGATGCCCGCACCGAAGTGGAGGTAGGCGAAGGAGGCGGCGGAAGGGATGGGTGGGGTGGTGCCGGTGGCGGGGGTGATGGACGCGGTGGCGCCTGAGGCGGAGGTAACGGGCGCGGCAGTGACGGGCGCTGTGGCCCCTGAAGCGCTCGTACCGGAGGCACTCGTACCGGAGGCACTCGTACCGGACCCGGCATTGGTGGGCGCGGCGGCGCCGGACGCCATCCCTCCCCCGAACGCACCCCCGAACGCGCCCCCCACCGCCAGCCCAAGCGCCGCCGCATTGGTGTCCTTGTCGACCACGACCGGCAGCGAGAGGCGACGGGCGAGTACGTCCCGCAGTGGGAAGCCGTTCCATTCCGGGAACCCGGTGACCCGGTGCAGCACACCGCGCCGGTGGTCGAGGGGCCCTGGCAGCGCCACGCCGACGCCGAGTACGGCACCCGGCCGACCGCCCCCGGCCACCAGCTCCCCCACCTCCCGTACGGCCCGCTCGACGACCGTCTCCGCGCCGGCCCCCAGGTCCAGCGGGGTCCGGCGCTGGGCGACCACTGCGCCCGTCAGATCGCAGAGCACGGCCGTCAGCTCGTCCCGGTCCAGATGGACGCCGACCGCATGCCCGGCCTCGGGTACCAGCCGCAGCACCGTGCGCGGCTTGCCTCCCGTCGACGCCCGGCGCCCCGCCTCCGCCGCGAGCCCGTCCTCCCGCAACCGGGCGGTGATCTTACTGACCGCCTGCGGGGTGAGGCCGGTGCGCTCGGCGAGTTCGAGCCGGCTGATGCCCTCGGCACCGGCCGTACGCAGCAGGTCGAGCACGAGCGCGGTGTTGTGACTGCGCAGGGCGCCCAGGTTCACGCCACCGAGTCCGCCCCCGCCACCAGCACCCGCACCCGCACCCGCACCGTCACCGGCACCACTCTTCGACCTGTTCACGCCACCGTCCGGGCCACTGTCCACACCACGCTTCACGCACCCATTGTCCCCGGCGCTTGCACTTTGGCAACAGCGTTGCGAAAGTGGGATCCATGAGTGCTACTCCCCTCCGCGTCGGCCTGGTCGGCTACGGCCTCGCAGGCTCCGTCTTCCACGCCCCGCTGATCGCCACCACCGAGGGGCTCGCCCTGGACACGGTGGTCACGTCGAACCCCGAGCGGCAGAAGCAGGCCCGCACCGAGCACCCGGACGTACGCGTCGCCGCCACGCCCGACGAGCTGCTCGCCCGCGCCGACGACCTCGACCTGGTCGTCATCGCGTCCCCCAACAAGACGCACGTCCCGCTCGCGACCGCCGCCCTGAAGGCGGGCCTCCCGGTCGTCGTCGACAAGCCGATCGCCGGCACCGCGGCCGAGGCACGCGAGCTGGCGGCGCTGGCCGAGCAGCGCGGCCTGCTCCTGTCGGTCTTCCAGAACCGCCGCTGGGACAACGACTTCCTGACGCTGCGCCGGCTCCTGGCCGAGGGCGAGCTGGGCGACGTATGGCGCTTCGAGTCCCGCTTCGAACGCTGGCGTCCGCAGACCAAGGGCGGCTGGCGGGAGTCCGGCGACCCGGCAGAGATCGGAGGTCTGCTGTACGACCTCGGCAGCCATGTCGTCGACCAGGCACTGGTGCTCTTCGGCCCCGTCACACAGGTGTACGCCGAGGCGGTCGTCCGGCGCACCGGCGCGGAGACGGACGACGACACGTTCATCGCGCTCACCCACGCGAACGGCGTCCGCTCCCACCTGTACGCCTCCGCGACGACCGCCCAACTGGGCCCGCGTTTCCGGGTGCTGGGCTCCAAGGCGGGCTACGTCAAGTACGGCCTGGACCCGCAGGAGGCGGCGCTGCGAGAGGGCCGGCGCCCGGACACGACGGCGGACTGGGGCACGGAACCCGAGTCGCTGTGGGGCCGGGTCGGTTCCGGCGAATCCCCGCTGACCGGCGGCGGCCGCGCCGAACCCACCCTCCCCGGCGACTACCCCGCCTACTATGCGGCCGTGGCAATGGCCCTGCTGGACGGCGGCCCCAACCCGGTGACGGCCCTGGAGGCGGCATCCGCCCTCGACGTACTGGAAGCGGCGGCCCGTTCGGCACGCGACGCAGTGGTGGTGAAGCTGTGATGACCAGCAAGACGCACAACCCGGAGATCACCCCCAAGTTCCACCCCGAGATCACCCCGTCCCTGGAGGAGCTGGAGGCCCAGGAACGCCGCCTGGTCTTCCGCCGGTTCACGTATGAGGACGCCTGGGCCCTGGGCTCGCTGCTGGTCGAGATGGCCCGCGAGCGCCAGGCCCCGGTCGCCGTCGACATCCACCGGGCCGGCCAGCAGCTCTTCCACGCGGCTCTGCCGGGCTCCACCCCCGACAACGACGCCTGGATCGCCCGCAAACGCCGGGTGGTGGAGCGTTACGGCACGTCCTCCTACGTCGTCGGCGCCCGCTTCCGCGCCAAGGGCACGACCTTCGAGGACTCCTCCCGCCTGGATCCCGAGACCTACGCGGCCCACGGCGGCTCGTTCCCCATCAACGTCGAGGGTGCGGGCGTCATCGGATCAGTGACGGTGAGCGGTCTGCCCCAGCTGGAGGACCACCGGATGGTGGTGGAGGCGCTGGAGCACTTCCTGGACAAGCAGTAGGGGCAACGCCCCTGCTGTTGTGTTTTAGGGGCGCGGGGAACTGCGCGAGCAACCACGAACCATCCGCAGTCGCCGAACAAGCGCAGCCCCCCGCCCCTCAGGCATCCTTGAACTCTTGCCGCTGGCGACCGAGCCCCTCGATCTCCAGCTCCACCACGTCCCCGGCCCGCAGATACGGCTTGGGCTCGGGCTGCCCCATGGCAACCCCCGCCGGCGTCCCCGTGTTGATGACGTCCCCGGGGTACAGGGTCATGAACTGGCTGACGTACCGGACGACTTCGGCGACCGGAAAGATCTGCTCGGCCGTGGTGCCGTCCTGCTTCAGCTCGCCGTTGACCCACAGCTTCAGGGCGAGGTTCTGCGGGTCCGGCACCTCGTCCGCGGTCACCAGCCAGGGCCCCAGCGGGTTGAACGTCTCGCAGTTCTTGCCCTTGTCCCAGGTCCCGCCCCGCTCGATCTGGAACTCACGCTCGGACACGTCGTGCGCCACGGCGTACCCGGCGACATGCGCGAGCGCCTCCTCGGCCGACTCCAGATACCGGGCCGTACGTCCGATGACGACCGCGAGCTCGACCTCCCAGTCGGTCTTCGTCGACCGGCGAGGGACCAGCACCGTGTCGTTCGGTCCGACGACCGTGTCCGCGGCCTTGAAGAAGATGACCGGCTCGGCGGGCGGCTCGGCGCCGGTCTCGCGGGCGTGGTCGTGGTAGTTCAGCCCGATGCACACGACCTTGCCGATGCGCCCCAGCGGCGGCCCGACCCGCAGCCCGGCCGCGTCCAGCTCGGGCAGCTCACCGGCGTCCGCCGCGGCGCGGATCCGGCCGAGCGCGGCGTCGTCGGCGAGCAGCGGTCCGTCGATGTCCGGCACGACGCCCGACAGGTCCCGCAGGGTCCCCTCGGCGTCGAGCAGCGCGGGCCGCTCCGCTCCCGCCGTACCGACTCGCAGCAGCTTCATGATCACAATCTCCCTCGATCGCGGGCGCCCGCCGACGGGTGCAGCCATCGGAGGACTGGTCGATCCTCCAAGGTCTACGGCCAGTCCGCAATACCCGGTTCACGTACTGGACCGCAGGCGAGGGATCCCCGGTGTTCAGCGATAGAGCACAGCCCGCTCCACCGCGCTCCACGTCGTACTGGTCACGACGTACAGCGCGGCCGCCAGCGGCACCACCGCCACGGTGAAGAGCGTGAAGAAGGACATGAACGGCATGACCTTGCTCATGGCCCCCATCCCCGGCACCGGCTCCCCGTCGACCACCGGCACCGCCGGATTCGCGGCCATCATCCGCTTCGTACGGCCGTAGTTGAACGCGGCGACGCAGGCGACGACCACGAACAGCCCGACATACACGAGCCCGGCGCCCCCGAACGCACCGCCGTCGCCGAGCGCGTCCGCCCACCGGTCCCCGAGGGGTGCGGCGAACAGCTGGTGCGACAGCAGCTCGTTCGCCTTCCCGCCGATCGTCGTGTTCGAGAACAGGTGGTACAGGAGGAAGAAGGCCGGCAGCTGGAACAGGCTGGGCAGGCACCCCGACAGCGGCGACACCTTCTCCTCGGTGTGCAGCTCCAGCACGGCCCGCTGGAGCCGCTCGGGGTTCTTCGCGTGCTTCTTGCGCAGCTCGGCGATCTTCGGCTGCAGTTCGGCCCGCGCCTTCTGACCGCGTGCGGAGGCCCGGGACAGAGGATGCACGAGCAGCCGTACGAGCGCGGTGAACAGGACGATCGCGGCGGCGGCCGCGGTGGCGCCGAACAGCGGCTGGAGCAGGTCGGCGAGTTGCTGAACAAGGTCGGCGAAAACGGACATGGGTGAGCCCTCCGAGGGTCTCGTCGTGCCGGTGCGATGAGAGAAGTGCCGGAATTCGGCATGGCGGCATGACGACCCGCGCGGGGTCACACGTGGGAGGTGCTGGAGGTGCGTGCCCTACGCGACGGTCGCCGGGAGGGCGTGTCCCGGCGCCCTGGGCCGGGGCCGGCCCGAGGCGTCGGGGTCGCGTTGTGGCAGGAATGCCGTACGGCGGGCCCGGTCGCGGATGGCCGTACGCACGCGCGTGGGCGGCACCGCGGGCGCGGCGCGCGAGGCGAGGAGCGAGCAGACGGCGAACGCGGAACCGGCGGCGGCGGTCGCGGCCAGCGCGACGGTCGCGGAGAGGCTGCCGGTGTCGAGCAGCGCGATCTCAAGGAAGAGCAGCACCAGCGCGGCGGCGGGACGCAGACGCGTCCAACTGCGGATCATCGGCGGCCCTCCCCTCGTACGGCGCACATCGACTCGTCCTGATGTTCGTTTATACAGGATGCGCAGGACCCGTCACGCCGCCGGTTCGGCCTCGATGGGCTGGAGCAGGCGCTTGGGCCTGAGCAGCGCCCGGCTGATCGGATCCGCCGGGTCCGGGTCGAGTGCCGGTCCCGGCACCATCTCGACGTCCGGGACGGGCACGACGGTTCCGCAGGCGGGGCATTCGCCGTACGGACCGAGTTCCGTTCCGCAGCCGGCGTGCCGGAAGACGCGCAGCTTCTCCTCGCCGAAGTGCTCGCGGCCCCACAGACCGAGCGAGCGCAGGGTGGGCCACAGCGCGATGCCGCGGTCGGTGAGGACGTACTCGTCGCGCGGCGGCGACTGCTGGTACCGGCGCTTGTCGAGGATGCCCTCGGCGGTGAGGGCCTGGAGGCGGGCCGCGAGGACGGCGCGCGGGATGCCCAGGTGGACGAGGAAGTCGTTGTAGCGCCGGACACCGTAGAGGGCGTCGCGGACGACGAGCAGCGTCCAGCGTTCACCGACGATCTCCAGTGCCCGGGCGATCGAGCACTCCTGTGTCGCGTAGTCCTTGCCCAGTGCCATGGCGCCCACTGTAACGCCTTTCCACCTTCTTGGTTCAATGAACGAACCTACGATGTTACGGTGGTTTGCATGCCACAGTTCAATGAACGAACTCTCACTGCGGCGGCGCCCGAGACACAGGCCGCGCCCTCCCCCGCTCCCACCGCGCAGCAGCCCGCGAACCCGCGTGCCACCCTCGCCCTCACCAGCGCCGCCACCGTCGTGGCCCTGATGACGTACACCGCGCCGATGGTCACGCTCCCGCAGACCGCCGCCGCCCTGCACACCCCGCTCTCCGCCCAGGCCTGGCTCCTGAACGGCACCCCGCTCGGCCTCGCCGCCCTCCTGCTGGTGGCCGGCAGCCTCGCCGACGACTACGGCCGCCGCCGGATCTTCGTCGCGGGCACCTTCGCCCTGGGCATCACCACGGCCCTGGGTGCCCTGACGACCACCACCTGGCTCTTCACGCTGGCCCGGGTCGCCCAGGGCGCGGCGAGCGCGGCGCTCCTCGCCAGCAGTCTCGGCCTGATCGTCCACGCCTTCCCGACCGCGCGCGGCCGCCTGCACGCGACCGGCGTCTGGGGCGCCTTCGTGAGCGGCGGCATCGCGCTCGGCCCGGTCGTCACCGGCGCGATACCGAACTGGCGGCTCGGGTACGGCGTCCTGGGCGCCGCCGCGCTGATCGTGGCGGCCCTGTCCACGCGGGCCCTGACCGAGTCCCGCGCCCCGCGCGGCGGCCGGCCCGACCTCGCCGGAGCCGTCACCTTCGGACTGGCCCTGGTCGCGCTGGTGGCGGCGCTCACCCTGGGCCGGGACGGCTGGCTGCGGGCACCCGTGGGCCTGCTGCTCCTGGCGAGCGTGGCCCTGCTCGGTCTCTTCGTCGCGGTGGAGCGCCGCACGGCGACCCCGATGATCGACCTGTCCCTGCTGCGCCGCTCCCGCTTCCTCGCCTCCTCCGCCGGCGGCCTGTTCACGGGGCTCGCGGTGATCGGCCTGTTCAGCTTCCTGCCGGCACTGCTCCAGCAGACGCTCGGACTGTCCGCGATGGACACGGCCTGGCTGTTCCTCCTCTGGTCCGGCCTGTCCTTCACGGTCGCCCTCCAGGCCCGCAGACTGTCCGGCCGGGTGTCACCGCGGTGGCAGCTGGCGATCGGCTTCACCCTCCACGCGGGCGGTGCCCTGGCGATGCTGGGCGCGCTGGACGCGGGTTCCTGGCTCCGGCTGCTGCCCGGCCTGCTGCTGGCCGGCATCGGCAGCGGCCTGCTGAACGCCGCGCTGCCACTGCTCGCGGTGGAGTCCGTACCGGCCCAGCGCGCCGCGATGGGTTCGGGCGCCCAGCAGACCTTCCGCTACATCGGCTCCTGCGCCGGAGTGGCCCTGACCATCGCCCTCGCCACGTCCGCCGGCGGCGGCCTGGCACGGGGCGCGGACATCGCGATGGTGGTGTCGGCGGGGCTGGCGCTGGTGGCGGCGGTGAGTGTGGGAGTGCTGCGGGAGCGGGGGGCAGCAGCCTGAGGGCTGCGGCTTCAGCGCGGGCGCATCGAGACGAGCTTGCCCCACACCACCAGGCGGTACTTCGAGGTGTACTCGGGCGTGCAGGTGGTGAGCGTGAGGTAGTACCCCGGGTCCTCGTACCCGTAGCCCGGCTTGACGCCGGAGCGCGGAACGGGCCCGATGACACCGCCGTCATGGGCGGCGGTCTGCGGCAGGGTCCGGTCGACGGCGTACGTGTACGTCGCGCTCCGCGTCTCGACCCGCACGATGTCCTCGGGCGCGAGCCGGTTGATGTACCGGAAGGGCTCACCGTGGGTGTTGCGGTGCCCGGCGACGGCGAAGTTCCCGGCCTGGCCGGGCTGTTGGGTGCCCGGGTAGTGCCCGACGTACCCCTTGTTGAGGACTCCGGCCTTGCTGACGCCCTCGGCGACGGGCACGCGCAGGCCCAGGCGCGGGATGCTGAGGATGGCGTAGGCCTGGGACCAGTCGGGGGCGGGCGGGGCCGCGGACCGGCGCCGGGTGCCGGGGGCCGGCTCGGACACCCCGGGGTGCGCGGAGGCGTCCGCGGGCGCGGGTTCGGCCGTGGCCGAAGGCGCCGATACGGCCGTACGGGAGTCGCCGCCCGCTCCGTCCCAGGCCCGCTCCAGGGCACGGACCTCACGCCCGGCGCCCTCCCTCGCCTCCCGGTTGGTCCACCACACCTGGTGAACGACCAGCAGCAGAAGCACCACCCCGACGGTGACGAGCACCTCCCCGCCACCCCACAGCACACGGCGCCGCAGGGCCCGCCGCCGAAGCCCGCTGTGCTGCACGACGCGAACCCGCACCATCCGTGAGCCTCCTCGGGCCTGTTCAAGCATCATTCGCCGGGCCGCCCGCACGATAGGCGCCGCCGCGCGAGGTCTCCAGACCCATGCGTGTCCGACACCCCGAACACTTCCTACACAGGTTTGCGAAAGGGCTGTCAAAACCCTCGACAACCTCACACGCCACACCCGATGCTTCCTGACGGCACGAACGGGACAAGCCACGGAGCCGGTTCGACGACGATCGACGACGACAGCGCCGACACCGGCCGTTGAGCGAAGCGGAGAAGTCATGATCCGACGTAGAACTCTGCTGGCGGCATCGGGCGGCGCACTCCTCGGCAGCGCCCTGGCGACGGGCACCGCCCACGCGGACGCCACCATCGCCGTCAACCCCGGCACCTCGTACGGCACCTGGGAGGGCTGGGGCACGTCCCTTGCCTGGTGGGCGAACGTCTTCGGCAACCGCAACGACTTCGCCGACCTGTTCTTCACCACCGACTCGGTGACGTACAACGGCACGACCCTCCCCGGCCTCGGCCTCAACATCGCCCGCTACAACCTCGGCGCGTGCAGCTGGAACAGCGTGAACGGCGAGACGATGGTCGAGTCGCCGAACATCCCCGGCTTCAAGCAGATCGAGGGCTTCTGGCAGGACTGGAACAACGAGGACCCCACCTCCTCGGCCTGGAACTGGAGCGCGGACGCGAACCAGCGCGCGATGCTGGTGAAGGCGACGGCTCGCGGCGCGACCACGGAACTCTTCGCCAACTCCCCCATGTGGTGGATGTGTTCCAACCACAACCCCTCCGGCGCGGCGGGCGGCGGCAACAACCTCCAGACCTGGAACTACCGCCAGCACGCCTCTCACCTGGCGGCGACGGCCCTGTACGCCAGGAACAACTGGGGCGTGAACTTCGCGACGGTCGACCCGTTCAACGAGCCGGCGTCGAGCTGGTGGACGGCGACCGGTACCCAAGAGGGCTGCCACCTCGACCCGGCGGTCCAGGCGGCCGTACTCCCGTACATGCGCAGCGAGTTGGACAGCCGGGGCCTGACGGGCATCCGCATCGCGGCCTCGGACGAGACGAACTACGACACGGCCCGCTCGACGTGGGGGTCCTTCGGCACGTCGACGAAGGCCCTGGTCTCGCAGGTCAACGTGCACGGCTACCAGGGCTCCGGCGGCCGTAGGGACCTCCTCTACACGGACGTGGTGACGACGTCCGGCAAGAAACTCTGGAACTCGGAGACGGGCGACAGCGACGGCACCGGCCTCACCCTGGCCTCCAACCTCTGCTACGACTTCCGCTGGCTGCACCCGACCGCATGGTGCTACTGGCAGGTCATGGACCCGTCGACGGGCTGGGCGATGATCGCGTACGACGCGAACACCCTCCAACCCACCACAATCCAGACCAAGTACTACGTAATGGCCCAGTTCAGCCGCCACATCCGCCCCGGCATGCGGATCCTCGACACGGGCGTGAGCTACGCGGCGGCGGCCTACGACGCGTCGGCGCGCCGCCTGGTGATCGTGGCGGTGAACACGTCGACGTCGGCCCAGACGCTGACCTTCGACCTGTCCCGCTTCACGACGGTGAGCGGCGGCTCGGGCGGCCTGGTCCCGCGCTGGAACACGGTGACGACGGGCGGGGACCAGTACCGGGCGTACGCGAACACGTACCTGAGCGGAAAGTCGGTGGCGGTGCCGTTCGCGGCGAAGGCGGTGCAGACATTGCAGGTCGACGGGGTGGTGATCTGAGGGGGTGATCTGAGGGGGGCGATCTAGGGGTTACACCCAGGAACGGCCTGGACCAGGCAATATCTGCCCCCTACTTCCCCCTCTCCCCTCCGTTCGGCCATCCACGGGCAGTACGGTGTCCCCCATGCGCCCCGACACGCCTGCCGAAAACGTCGACCACACCGCCGAGGCGGCACGCCTGGAGCGAACCGCCGGCCTCTACCCCGAGGACGCCGAGGCCCTGCTCCTCCAGGCCGCGGCCCACCTGGAACTGTCCGGCGACCGCCCCGCCGCGACCGCGCTCTACGACCGCCTGCTGTCGTCGTCGCCCCCCCTGGACAACCCTCACCTGGTACGAGCCCTGAAGGCATCGAACCTGTGGGAGTACGGCCACGAGGCAGAGGCCCGCGCGATCATCGAGGGCGTCCGCTCGTCCTCCCCCCGGGACCCGGCAGCGTGGGTGATCGTCGCCGAGGCCCTGGAGTCCCACGACGAGTTGGAACAGGCTCAGGAGGCCTTCACGGAGGGCGTACAGCTCCTCCTGACGGACGTGGCGGAGCCCCCGTACTCCGCGCATCCCCTCCTCTTCGGCCGCCATCGCGTACGCCGCATGCTGGGCGTGGCCCACGACGACTGGGACATCTTCGCGGACACCCTCCACTCGATGCCGATCTCCCTCGACGAACTCCACGACCCGAAGCGCGTCTGGTCCCTGGGCTCGGACAACCCGGCGGAGCTGGAGGCGGAGATCTCGCGGCTGCGGGCGGAGCTGGGCGCGTACCGGGAGGCGTTGTCCCGCCCGTTCCCGGTGGCGGTCCTGCACTGGACGGCGGACGAGCTGACTGAGCTGCTCTCCGCGTATCCCTCGCTGTCGGCCGAGTACCCCTCCCACGAGGAGCACCTGGCGACGATAGAGGGCTCCCTGCGAGAGCTGTCCTCCTCCGGCACCCCGAACCTGGGCATCGTGACGGGCACGGTCCCGTCGTACGAGGCCTTCGCCGCGTCAGAGCTCTCGTCCCCCGAGGACACGACCTTGCTGCCGCAGTACGCGACGACGCTGGCGGCCCGGGGGCGAGCGGTGGCTTGGCCGCCGCAGCGGGGGGCGGTTTGCTGGTGTGGGTCGGGGCGGGTTTATGGGGAGTGCCACGGGGTGCAGGCACCGGCGTGACGCCGCGATGACGGCGCCCGGGCGCAGCCGGGACCACCGGACGAACCGGCTACAAACTCCTCCCCTAACAAGCCCCACCCACCGGCCGCAAGCCGCTGAGCCCACCCGGCGTGCCCCGAGACGCATTCGCGCCACCAACCCTGCCCAGCCACGAAGCCGACCAAGCCCCCAACCAACCTGGGCCACCCATCCCTCCGGGCCGCCCGCTCGCTTCTCCCCCGTGCTGGAGCGGGCCGGGTCAAGGGTGGCCCGAAGGGCCATCGGCGCAGCCGACGCGGAACGCAGCGCAGCGGAGTGAAGCGCCCTTGACGCGGGCCGCGGAAGCACGACACTGCCAAGGAAGCGGGCCGCCCGACAGCACCGGCCAACTCCGGCTGGTCCCGAAAGGCCCTCAGCAGCCACAGCAACACCGCTACTCAACACGAGCAACTAGACAGACGAAGGCCCACACGCGGAAGTGCAGATGCGCCCTGCGCCCGACTACCCTCTCCGGTGTGTCCGAAGATCCCACGTGGGTAGCTCCAGAAGGTTCCTGGGCTTCGTCCGCAGCCCGTCGTCGCAACATGCAGGCGATCCGGAGCCGTGACACAAAGCCTGAGAAACTGCTCCGGCGGCTAGTCCATGCCCAGGGGCTGCGGTACCGCGTCGACGCGCGCCCCCTACGCGACCTCCGCCGGACAGCGGACATGGTGTTCGGCCCGGCCAAGGTGGCGGTCTTCGTCGACGGCTGCTACTGGCACGGGTGCCCCGATCACTACGTCCCACCGAAAACGAACCCTGGCTACTGGTCCGAGAAAGTCCTGCGCAACATGGAGCGCGACCGGGACACTGATCAGCGGCTCAGGGATGCGGGGTGGCTGGTGCTCCGTTTCTGGGAACACGAGTCGGCGAAAGATTGCGCGCTCACCGTCTGCAAAGCGGTCGCCGACAGGAAGGCACGACAGGGCAGGCCATCGCTCTGACGCGACCCGTTCCGGTCGGTAGCAGTGGGCTTGAGCCAAGTGAGCTCAGCGATGTAATAGTCCAGGCCACGAGCCCTTTCGCCCTCCCCTACGCTGTTGCCAGCGGGCGCAGCGACGTAAGTCGGCTTCTGTGGGGGGCCGTCTGGCTGGGCACGCTCTAAGGCACAGCGGCTGCGGGTGAACGTCCGCCACCGCACGGAGCACTGGGGGGCAATGTGGCGGTGGAGCGGACAAACCGCAACGTCCGGACACTCATCACGCAGATCGCGGCAGGGGAGATCATGCTCCCCGAGATCCAGCGCGGATACGTGTGGAAGGCATCTCAGGTCGCCAGACTCATCGAGTCCCTGTACCGCGGATACCCAGCTGGCTCACTTCTCTTCTGGAAGACGGGCCAACTCGCCGAGACCCGGACAGCGGCGATCGGTACACCTCAAGCCCTGCCGCCCGTCATTCCTCTGTATCTCCTGGACGGCCAGCAACGGCTCACCTCACTCTTCCGGGTCCTAACCGATCACCCAGGCGCCCAGGTCGTCTTCAACATCGAGACAGAAGCCTTCCAAAACCAGAGTGCCGCTACCCAGCGGAACCGGAAGTGGGTCAAGGTATACGACGTCGTTGGACCCGATGCCGACATGTTCGCGATTCACGGCGAGCTGAAGGCTGCTGGACTCGCCGTCTCCGAGGCTGAAATCGGGCGCCGACTGAGCGCACTGCAGAAAATCACTCAGCGCGATTTCCACATGGAAGTGCTGCATGAGTTTGAATACGAGGAAGTCGCCGACATCTTCGTCCGCGTGAACAGCGGCGGACGGGCACTAAAGACCACAGACCTCGCGCTCGCGACCCTTTCCGCACGTACACCAGGTTTCCTGGGACAGCTGGAATCGGAATCTGCCCACTGGGCCGAGCATGGGTACGGAGCACTCGACGTCAACTTCCTTATTAAAGCCTTGACATTGAGCCTGTCGACGACAGGTAAGCGACTTGCGTCCGTGGCAAAGCTGACAACTGCCAGCAGAGAAATTGTCGGAGAGGGGTGGGAGAAGGTCCGTCGAGGGCTCTCGCGTGTCGTACCTCTCCTTGAGGACAGACTTCTCATCCCAACTACAGCCCTGGTTCCGTCACTCGCTGCGCTCCATCCACTGGTCCTCTACTACGGGCGCCAGCCCCATGACGCAATTATCGCCAAAGAAGTGGAGAACGGCCTCCTGTACTGGTTCCTGGCTGCCACCGCCCGCAACCGATACGGCGGTTCCACGGACACCACGCTGACTCAGGACATTAGGATGCTTGATGCGGAGGACCCTGTAGCGGCACTGCTCGCCAACCTGGGGCTCCGCGATCACGGTCTATCCGTGACCGCGAGTGACCTGGTTGGCCGCAACCACCAAAGCCCTTACCTGATGTTCTGCTACCTGGCTGCGGCCCATGCTGGCGCGACGGATTGGTGGGACGGCGGCCCGATCTCGGAGAGTGTCGAGAAGTCCGGCAAACCGCAGTACAGCCTTGCGCACCCGGCCGTGAAACTGCGTAGTCACAGCAGAAAATACTCATCGAGCGAGATTAACGAACTCGCGAACATCGTCTTCGTCTCAGAGCAGACAGCGAAGAACATCATCGATAGCCGTTCTCCAGCTGCCTACATGCAAGATGTGGGGGCCATTGACCGCAATGCCCATGCGATCCCCAACGACCCCGCTGTTCTGGAGGCCGACGGATACCGAGACTTCCTGGCTGCTCGTAGGACTCTGCTAGCGGCGCGGATCACTGCGCTGCTCGACCAATTCCGGCCTGGTTTCTTGACTGAGGACGACACAGCAGCCGCTAGTTCCGCATCGCAGTCGCTTGTGCTTACCGGGTACACCGGAGCTGGGCGAAGCGTACTAGCTGCAGCGGCGGAAGCCGACGGTCAAAGCTGGGTGGGGTGGATTGAGCCCACGGACTTCGACGCAGCACTCGACGCTGCCGCCGCCGGGCTCGCGAGCGATGTTGCCGTGGGGGACGAAAGTGCTCCGTTGCGCATCGACGATGAAGGCAGCGTGACCTTCGGACTCGGGCCGTTCGCCATCCGCGGCTCGCTCGATCAGTGGCGGATCGCGGTCAAGGACGCGTTCGAGGACGCCCAGCCGTTGGAAGAGTGCCCCGAGCCCAGCGATGAACATTGGCCTTCGGAACCAAAAGAGTTCCTCCTCTCAGACGCGGGCGTACAGGCGATCTGAGCTCGCCCACCGACATCGTGTCTAAGGGGTGTCCTGTAAGTGCTGGCCGTCCCTGACGGGACGGCTCTGCGGTTCGACGGTCAGCCGAAGATGAGGTCGACGTCCTTGTCCAGGCAGAACCTCATGACGGCGATCGTCTGGCAGGCGTCATCGATGCGCCGTTGGAGGACGGGATCGCTGCCATCGTGTTGCCGCTGGTCGATGATCGCTTCCAGTCCGGGGCAGCATGGCCGCGCAGGCTGGTGTGACCACGGCGTCGGCGTCGTCTTGGACAGCCCCGTCCTCCGGCCTCAGCCCGCGTGCGCTCGGCAAGTTGGTGACCCAGCTGCGCCGCGAGGGGCATCGACGTAGCGGGAATGTCGGCCGTGGAAGCAGCCATTCGAGGACCAGGTTCCGCTGATAGCCGCGTACAGGCGGACCGACCTCACTCGCGGCAACTGGCCCCGTTGTTCGGGGTGTCGACCTTGACGGCCAACCAAGTGACCGACCATCTTGGGTCGAAGCTGGCGTTGCAGCCGCGCCGACGATCCGCGAGGAACGTACTGATCGTGGACGGCACGCCGGCGCCCGCCCGCGATCACCAGGTCGCTGATCAGTCCAAGAACTACCGCTACTCGACGGTCCACCAGGTCGTCATCGACGCCGGCACTCGCCAGGTCGACCTGGTCTGACGGCCACTGCCGGGCAACCGCATCCCCGACGGCGGGTACCGCGGCACCGGTCTGGTTATCCCGCACCGCCTCTACAGCAAGGACGAAGACCTCCCTTACTGGAACCACGCCTACTCCTTCGCGACTGCCGCCTCGCGGTGACGGTGTCCGTCATGAGCGGAATCGCACCGATGCACAACCCCACGCTTGCCGGATAGGCCAGGACCGACCCGGCCGTTGCTTGCCTCCCCCTGGAGTAAAGATCGTTTACGGGACACCCCTCTAGCTACAGTGGCCAGCTAGGAACTACCTAGCTAGAGAGGATCCCCTGAGCAGCTCGGGCGCAGAGTCGGCGAGCATCGGTGCGACGCTTGGAATGCCCGGTACAGGTACGTCTGGCGGTACATCAAGTCGACACGACTCCCATCGCCCCCGCGCTGTGCGGTCCGAGGGCACGTGATTCGCGATCCACTCCTTCGGAACGGCGGCCACTGCCACGAGTTGCAGCTCTGGGGTGAGTCGGACTGTCACAAGCTCCCAAGCTGGGTCGCGCAGCATCGTCTCGTACTCGTTGCGAGAGATGTAAACGGTGAGTCGGCCCGCCCGGACCGTGGTCTTCACTTCCAAGTGGGCTGAGTGCCGAGAGGCGTCGACAAAGATGTCGTAGCCGTAACCGTCGGACCAAGCCGCAACGTGTTCCACTCGGCCTTGGGCTGATTCCGAAAGCAGCTCAAGCAGCGCAAGTTCACCGGCTGAGCCGATTTGGGAACGCTTTTCAGTGTCGACTTTACCCCACACGGCATTTACCTGCGCGTACGCCTCTTCATGGGTGAGGCCCAAGGTCTCCGCCGCGCGTAGGGCGTCCTCGGGGAGTTCGTCCGGCCTGCGAATGAGAAGGTCTGCATCCTGGAACCAGGCCGCTCCGCTATACGCCATAGCCGCGTCAAAGACCCTGCAAGGCACGGGTACGCCGCTATGGGAGTCGTCCAGGAGCCCGGCCTCCCGGATCCACGCGTACGCCGCGTCGTACTGAGTCGGGGTTATGTCACTAAAGTCGCTATGCGACGTGAACAGGGCACGGACGCGCGCGTTGCCGCTGACCGGCAGCCTCTCCAACCACCGGACAGCCGCACGCAAGACTGGCTCAGGCGGCACGGGCACGGAGATGACCCATCAGAGCCTGAAGGTCTCGGTAGTCCAGGCCACCGCCAACGGCAGGCTCCTCCTCAAGGTCGGCCAGCTGCTGAACCGCAGAGTCGTCGAGGATGCGCCCCATGAAGTTCAGCTTGTCGCTGAGCCGTTGATCGACAATTTCGTCGATCGTGCCTTCTGAGGCCAGTACCGTAATGCGTGTTTCCGTGTCGGAAGCCAGACCGAGGCGGTGGATGCGGTCGAGACTCTGCAGGAAGCGGCCGGCTGCGAAGTCGCGGTCCACGTATACGGCGTCATGACAGTGATGGTGAAGGCTGATGCCCTCACCGAGGGTGCCCGGATTGGACAAAAGGACCATACAGTCGGGGTCACACCGGAACCGCTTGATCGCCTCCTCGCGATCAGCGTCGCCCATGCCGCCATAAACAAGGGCGGGCGAAAACTCGCTGAGCATGTGTTCCAGGGTGTTAAGGCTCCGCACAAAGGTGGACCAGACGAGCGTCTTACGCCCTTGGGCTGCGTTCTTGCTGATGATAGCGAGCACCTCACGGTACTTCGGTGACATCTCGTAGCTCGGGAGATCCCGCATCAAGTCGAAGAGCGGTGCGCCCTCAGGTACGGAGAGAGGAGGCACACGGTACGACAGCGGTTCATAACGCGTGGTACCGACAGCGAGCAGCGCCGGGCTGGTTGCCGCCATCAGCATGTAGACAATGATCTTTCCGAGGGACAGAAAGTCATTCTCCGCGCCAGCAGCACGAGCGGAGAACCGGCCGACAAGCGCCTCGTAAACCTCCTGATGGAGAGGCGGCATAGGAACGGTACGCAAGTTCGTGGACACAGGGGGCAGCCCAAGCTCGCCCTTGGTGGTACGAGTGAACAAAGGGCGCAGAACTTGACTTGCCTTGGCGAGGTCTCCACCGGCCACGGCTTGGATCACCTTCTGACGCCCATGGCCTGGCCAGACAAAGCCGAACAGGTTCTCCAGATCCTTGACGCCGTTAGGAGCCGGCGTGCCAGTGAGAATCAGACGGTGCCTGCTGCGCGGCCCAAGTGCGAGGCAGGCGGCACCATCTGTTCCGTCCGCTCCACGCTTCATCCGGTGAGCTTCGTCAAGCAAGAGCATGGACGGTCGCGCGGCCAGCCATTGGCCGAGTTCATTCACGACTCCGTCTTGCCGCAATCGCTCATAGTTGACGATGAGCGCGTCGGCAGCCGGATCAGCATCCTTGGAGTACACGTCCATGCGCAAGGGCTCGCTCAGGCAGTGACCGTTCTCGTACATCCAGGATTCGTAGCAAGACTTCGGACCGACGATGAGAAGGCGTTCAATGGGCTTAGCACGCCGGAGCGAGTGGAAAACGGCCAGTCCCACGCGGGTCTTACCCGCGCCAGGAACAGAGAAGTTGGCTCCGTGACGCAAGGACAGCAGCTTGGCGATGTCCCGGCGCTGGAAAGTTGTGAGATCCGCTACCCAATCAGGGCCGAGCAAGCTCTCGACCTCATCGGGATCGACTTCCCCATCCGAAGCGGCCCCGGGGTCAAGCCGCTTGGCGACGGTCTGCGCGTCGACGGCGGAGTCCGTAGCTAGTGCGGCTAGCTGAGGGTTCCAGGAGACGCTGGAAGGTTCGGGCCAGGTGGCAAGCGCCACCAGGTTCGTCAGGAGGTCGTCAATGTCGACCTCCATGGTCCCAGGTGAACGCTGGACACTGCTCTGGAACCGAAGAGCAAGACGGCGGAGTTCGCCCTCGTAACCACTACCAGCCCGGAGCCGTGCGCGGGTCACACCATCGCCAAAACCAATCTCCAGACTTGGCGCAGGAGATTGCTCAGCCATCAGTTCTCCCGCGTCGCGTCGAGCAGCCAGGCCACCCCGTTGCCCGGGGAACTGAATGTGCGTCCAGCTTGCTTGGCAAGCCGGGCAAGGCTGGCCCTCAGAGTGAGGAGAGCGTCGTCAAAGGCATCCTCGTCCAACGCACGCTTCGCCCTGGCTTCGGCGAACTCAGCGGCACACTGGTTCACGTAGTCAGCAGCATCCGTCAGGCGCTCGGGAACTGCTACCTGGCGCTTCTGGAGTTCTGCGTTCGCTCCGGCCAATTTTACGGCTGTATCGAAGGTCTTGCGTGCCGACTTGATGAGTGCGTCAGCCTGCGTCACGGCCGCGGCGCCCAGTGTGTCGCCGGCCTGTGCTGCCGCCTTCGCCTGGAGCAAGGCATCCGTAAGGGCACGGGTGGTCTTAACCGCTGCCGTGGCGTCCGGAATCGCAACGCCTGCCAGGCCGGGGATCGATACGGCAGCGGACTCTTGAGCTGCGGGCCGCAGTTCATCGGGCAGTCGTGCGGCCAGATAGCGACTGTGGAAGTCAGCTTCTGCGAGCCGCACCGTCGTCTTTGCATAGTTCAGTACCACCATCGCCAGCCGCGACTCTCTGAGCTGCTCGGCGGCGTCGCGATCGGTCTTAGCAAGCTTGGTGTAGTCCCGGTGCAGCTCTCGGAGCTTCTCCTGATGATCCTCGAAGTCGACAAGTCGGAGGACAGCGCCGTTCGTCGTCCGGCTGCGGTCAATCGCGTCATTGATCAACTGGTAGACCCAGCGGTCCTGCTGGAGAGTTGTCCTCTTAATGTTGAAGTCTCGGGCCACGTCTTCTTCGCGGCGCCCATCTGCAAGCTCGTCCTCGATCGCAATCAGACGGTTGATGTACGAGTACTCGCGCCGCTTGTCGCGGCGCAACTGCAGAGCGAGTTCAACGCTGTTGATGTCGCGACGTGACGTGTCTGCAGGGAGCACCCCGACCCGGATATCCCTAATGCCCAGGTCCCTCAGCGCTGCGCAGCGAGTGTTTCCGTCAACGAGGATGCCGTCCGGACTGATGATCCCTGGCTCCCGTTGCCCCACGTCGTCCAGCTCGTCCTGGAGCGTCATGTAGTCAGGGTCGGTCTGGTTGGGGTTGGAGGGCCGACAACGTAGCAGGTCATGCAGATACGTTTGACCAGCCTCACTCCACGGCTCTTCCTCCAGGACCCGATTGCGCTCCGGGTTCAGGGAGCGCTGAGCCCGGATGCGGTGGGTGTCAGGGTTGAAGTAGAGCATGTCGACTGGCATGGAGATCACATGCAGATGCTTCTGCTCGCCGCGCCACTCCACAGTGACCTTAGCGCTGTCCTCGGCCATAGCCTGCTTCAGCCGCTCGTCCACCAGCGAGCGAATCTTCTCGCCCTCGGGCGGAACGCCGAACTTCACAGCCATAACCAGAGCCTCCAAGGGACCAGACGCAGTGTGTCCCAGCATCATGGCAGCACCGGCTGACAGCAGGTGTACCCGTGACCCACAATCAATATCTCGATCACTTGGAGAACGGAGCATGAGGTGACGCTGCCCGCCTGGAACGACCCGGAGCTCAAGGCCGGGACCATGGTTCGCGGAGCACTATGGCTCGTCCAAGTGGTCGGCGAGGGGAACACGTTCAACAAGGAGCAGGTCCGCGAGGCTTTCCCTGGGATCTCGCAAGCTGACCGGCGGATACGAGACCTCCGAGACTACGGCTGGGTCCTCTTCACGAACTCCGACGATGCGACGCTGATGGCCGAGGACCAGCGCTTCGCCAAGGCGGGTGTCCCCGTCTGGGACCCTGCGGAACGCCGTGCCGCGGCACCGCAGAAGGCTATCTCCAGCAAGGAGAAGCAGGCGATCATGGCCCGGGATGAGTACATGTGCACCATTTGCGGCATCTCCGGCGGCGAAGCTTACCTGGACGACTCGAACCAGACAGCCGTGCTCTCCGTGACCCGACGCGCGACTGTACTGCCGGACGGCCGGGAAAAAGCCCTCTTCGTTACAGAATGCAAGCGGTGCCGCGCAGGAAGTGACGGCCAGCCCTCCCGAGCAGATGAAACTGTGGCTGCTATCCGCACTCTTGACTCGGGTGAAAGGCTACGGCTCCTGAGGTGGATCGAGCGCGGACGACGTGGTTCCACGCCACTGGACCGGGCTTGGAACGCCTACCGGCGCCTCCCCGCCGACGCCCGAGATGAGGTGCGGTCAGCTCTGGAAGGCTGACCATCTCCCCCCATCTCCCCGATGCGTGGGAACGTAGGAGGCATGCAGGTTTCGCGTGCCCCAGAACGCCACCGTAGACTTCGCAGTCCATCTGGCACGCCGCCCCAATCAAGTGCCGTCGACAAGATCGACGACTAGGGTGCTACTGCTGGATCTGTGTTCAAGCGGATGCCCGCTGTGATAGTGCGCCGAGGGCAACGGCCCCGGCACCGCGCTGGCCTAGCCCGCGCGCCTGAAAGGAGATCGAATGACGGCGTCAGAGCCCGACAGGCAGCTCGAGGTCGTCGAGATCTGCGCAGGCGCAGGAGGCCAGACCCTTGGGCTGGAGCGGGCGGGTTTTCGCCACCGAGTCGCAGTGGAACTCGATGAGAACGCCGCAATCACGCTGCGCCGAAATCTGCATGAAGTGCTCGGCTACAGCAAGGAAGAGGCGGAAGACACCGTAGCAGTCGGCGACGTTGCGGACCCCAGCACTTGGATGCCCACGGAGTACAAAGACAAGAACATCGACCTGCTCGCCGGCGGTGTGCCGTGCCCGCCGTTCAGCATCGCGGGCAAGCAATTGGGCGCCAATGACGAACGTGATCTCTTCGCCTGGGCAGTCGAACTCTGCGGTGAGATCCAACCGAAGGCACTACTGCTGGAGAACGTGCGAGGGCTCAGCGCCAATCGCTTCACGGCCTATCGGCAGCATGTCCTGGATCGGCTCCACGAGTATGGCTACATCGCCGACTGGAAACTTCTCCACGCCAACGATTTCGGCGTCGCCCAGCTGCGGCCACGGTTTGTGCTGGTTGCTCTCAAGCGCGAGTTCGCAGAGCACTTTGAGTGGCCGACGCCCCACGAGAAGAGGCCGCCCACTGTAGGCGAGCTCCTCGAAGACCTCATGGCGAGCAATGGCTGGGAGGAAGACCAAGTCGCCGAGTGGGTCAAGAAAGCCAATGACATCGCGCCGACCATCGTCGGCGGATCCAAGAAGCACGGTGGCGCTGACCTAGGCCCCACGCGGGCCAAGCGAGCATGGGCAGACCTCGGCGTGGACGCCATGGGTGTGGCCAACGAGGCCCCAGTTGAGGGGTGGCGGGCCCCGGAAGGCGTACCGGGTCCCAAGCTCACAACCGCCATGGTTGCGCGGATCCAGGGCTGGCACGACATCGAACCGCACGCGGACAGCAGCTCAGCCTCGGACAGCGAGTTCCGCTGGAGATTCCACGGACGTAAAACCTCCGTATACAGGCAGATCGGCAACGCCTTCCCTCCGCCGGTTGCCAAGGCGCTCGGGGTGGCCATTCGGAAGGCCATCCGCAAGCAGGGCGGGCGTAAGACCCTCGTAGAGAACACCGACCGCATCCTAGACCCCGTGTACAAGCTGCTCCGCGGTCTTGACCGTCCTCAGACTGTCGACCAGATCATTGAGAAGCTTGCCAAGCAAGGCACTCTCCTTGAGCAGCCAGAGATCGAGCGACGCTTGAACCACCTCGCTCACGACTTTGCGGTGACGATGACTGCGCGTTCCAGCGGAGCCATCGCTTACACCCTTGGCGAGTTCAAAGCGTTCACCGGCCAGGATGGCCATCAGCGGCACGATCTGTTCGCTCTACACCGAGCCAAGATTAGCTAGTACAGAACAGTTGAGGGACGGAGCTAACGCGAGGGTGCAACCTAAGCTGGCGAGCTACTCAGCAAGCCTCGCTATCAAACTGTCCTTCTCGGCCTGACGAAGGGCCTTCGTTTTGTTGATGACCTTCGCTACAAGCTCCGGAACCTTCGTATAGTCAATCCCCAAGTCGCCCAAGGTGTAGAACTGGCTGCCGTCCTCCTCAGACGTCACAACGTTGAAGCCCAACTCGCGGAGTTCCCTCGCGCGTCGCTCTGAATGGGTCTTGTCACCGGTGATGACGCGGAGCCGGTCGCTGTCGACCGGCTTGCCCAGAGCCCGCAGAAGGATCATGAAGAGTAGTTCGTGTATGTTGCTGCCATATGGGACCTTGAGGAACCGCTCCGGGATCCTGTCGGCGTAACGGTTCTTCATCTCTGCCTCGATGCGAGACCGCAGCTCGGCGAACTCCGGGCACTCAGAGGGTAGTTGCGACAGCAGTAAAGCCTGCATGGACTGAGCAAGGTGGCGCTTCGCGAATAGATAGGCGTCGATGAGGTCGTCCGGCGAGGAGTCCTCATTCTCGAAGGCAGACGTAAGCTCGCGCACCGAGTAGGCCGAAGTCAACCTGAGGCTCTTCCATACCTCGTACTGCTCCTCGTTCGCTGCAGGCACGGCAGCATCCTTTCTTGGTCGTGGGAGCGGAGACGGTGACGATAGCTAGCGAGGAAACGGGGCCACGGGCCGGTTTCCCTCCGCCAGCAACTGCATCCCGCAAGTTCGGTCAATGCGTGGGGCGTTGGTTCTCTGCAGCTTGCTCAGAGGCCAGCGCGCTCAGGATTCCGCGATCGGCCGCCGGCAAGGAGCCCAATAGATCAAGGAACCATGGTGCGATCCACGACGAATCCCGATGGATCCATTCCCCGGATGGCAGCACCGTGCCAGGCTTCCAGTCAGGTGCCGGAGCGTCACCGCCCCGTGTAGCCGCAGCGATGTCGACCTGAGGCTCGCCCTCAGTGACTTGCCGTCGCCGCAATTGTGCCGTAACGCCAATCAGCCACCACTGGGCAAGGCAATCCGTCGGCGTCAGCGACTCCATAATGGTGCGTAGAGTCTGGGAAGTAAGTCCAGCGGACCGGTAGGCAGTGATCGGCAGGCCGCCGGGTGGGGCAATTTTTGCAGCCGTGCTTGCTGTGACGACTTTGCCGTCGTCCAAAGCCGGAGCGGTGAACGTCTCGGACACGCGTCGAATCTCCGCATAAGTGTCCTCTGCAAGCTCTGCGTTCAGATACTCGCCAACACCCGCATAGAAGTCCGGTGGAGTCTCAAGGCGCAGCTCGGCCCCGGCACGGCGCTGAATCTCGTCCAGCAATGCAGGCCAGGGACGCTGCATCCCGTTGCTGGTGTCATACCAGTCCTCTTTGAGGTCATTTGACACAAAAAGCACGCGGCGACTCCCCTCCGGGAGCAGCGCAGCCTGTTCAATCACTTCCTCCCATATCAGGAAGTCGCCAGCTGCATTCAGCGGAGTACCCTTGCCGAAGTCCTTGAAGCCCGGCGGGATTTGATTGGGGAAACGGAAAGCCACAGCCTCATCCAATCGTCGCTGTACCAGCTGGTCATCGGGCTGATGGCCAACGCGGTTGCCATAGAGGTCCGCTACCTGCGGCAAGATCGGATCGGCCGTATCGACGTTCACCGGGGTAAGGTCATGCCCGGTTTTCAGCATGTCCAAGTGGGCCTTGAACGCTTCGCGGTACGCAGCGAGATGCTCTTTGACAGCCGCCTCGTTGACCAGTTCATCAAGGGCCTCGATCTCGCCCGGCACTCTCGCGTACTTCTCCAGTTGGGCCCGCACGGTGCCCTTCGCTGCGATGATCGCCTGACACGCTGCTTCTAGTTTTGCGTTGACAGACTTCGTGGCGTCACCGAGGACGCGCTTGCGCGACTCCAGCACGCTACGGCGTCCGCGGACGAACTCAAGACCCACTTGGTACGGCATCCACAAGCTCTGCGAGACCTGACTCAAAGCCGTGAGGACTTCCTCCCGGGACTCTGCCGTGTACTCGTAGAGGCTGAGCAGCACATTGGTGTCCAGAACGATCAGGGCGTCCTGAAAGAAGACCAGGCGTGCAGTGTCCTGCGGCGAGGGCACGGGCTGAAGCCAAGCCTGGAACCGGCGCAACAGTGCTGGGTCCTCCATGGACGCTCTCCCTGAACTCATGCAATCGCAGCCTGAGATCATCCTGACACAGGGACGAGGCGGGGAGCAGAATGGGTATGCCAGCAGAGGAATGCTCGCTCAGCGGAGCATTCCTCACGCCCACTCACCAGCGGCACCAGCACCTAAGCTGCGTGCGCTTCGGCTTCGTAGTGCATCTGAGCTCGGTCGAGAATGTCGTCTGGATCATGGCCTCGGGCGACGGTCCAGTGGAGCAAGTCCGCGATCAGCTCTACTGCCGACTCCTCCAGGCCTGCGCCCAGGCGCGTTCCGGGCAGGGAACCACCGCGAGTGGTCGCCTGGTACATCTCAAGCGTCTCCACGGCTCGCTCAAAACGTCGGCAGCCTCGCCCTGCGCTGATCGGGATCTCACACCAAACCGCCTTGCCCGCCGCGGTGACCATCGTTCCCCATTCGACCGCAAGCGCTGCGAGCAAGTGCAAGCCGCGCCCACACTCCTCATCGCACTCCGACGACCTGAGAGAGGGTGCCACACGGCTCTTGTCATGAACTTCGAACCGTAGCCGGTCCCCCCTCCGCTCGAAGATCAACGTCGCTGGTGCGCCTTCTCCGACATGCTTGAACACATTCGTCGCCAGCTCAGTGACGAGCAGCTCCGCTTCATCGGCTTCCGATGGCATGCCCCACTGGCTCAGCTGCATGGCCGTTGCTCTGCGCAGCAGGGGGACCTCTTCAGGCGCCGCCTCGAACGGCAGTACACAGCGGAGTCGGGGCTCAGTGACTTGCTTGCCAAACATGGCCACACTTCCCTCCCAAGCCACGCACATGCTGCGCCCGCCGTATCCGTACGGCTGCACTGCGTAGCGGTCTGCAACCGAGCATGGCACAGAGAAATCTCACTGTGTAACTTCTCATGAGAATCCATCGGGTGAATCTGATGGTGGGTCTGCTCCAGCCCTGCCTAGCCTGATGGGGATCCCGGGCCTGCCGCCCGGCCGCATGACGAAGGAGCCGCATGCCCGAACGGACCACGACGCGTCGTCGCCAACTCGGCGCAACAATGCGCAAGTTGCGTGCTCGCAAAGGGCTGACCCTTGAGGAGGCCGGGCGGCTCGTCGGCGTCTCCAAAGCGACAGTCAGCAGGTACGAAACCCAGGCCGGGCCGGTCAAATGGATCGTTGTTGATGCACTGTGCCGTGAGTACGGCGCAACCGAAGCCGAGCGCAGCGCAGTAGTCGGGCTGGCGAAGGACGCCAAGCAGCAGGGCTGGTGGAGTTCCTTCGCTGACTCCATCCCGGAGAGCATGAACCTGCTGCTCACTCTGGAGGACGAGGCTGTACGCGAGAGCCACTTCTCGTGCGTCTACGTTCCCGGCATTCTTCAGACACGCTCCTACAGCACAGCACTGCAGACGGCCAACGAAGTGCCACTGGAATCCTCGGAGATCGAGCGGCTGGTCGACATCCGCATGAAGCGGCAGGAGATCCTTACCCGCCCGAACCCACTGCACCTGTGGGCGATCCTCGACGAGTCGGTGATCCGCCGCGTGGTGGGGTCTCCTCAGACCATGCAAGACCAGCTAGACCGCCTGCTTGAAGCGAACGAGTCTCCTCACATCACGCTTCAGATACTGCCATTCTCCAAAGGGGCGCACGCCGCAGCGCTCGGCAGCTTCGTCATCATCGGAGGCACGGAGCCAGCCCTCGACGTCGTCTACGTCGACTTCCACACAGGCTCCCTGTTCCTGGAGAAAGACAAAGAACTGGAGCGATACAGACTTGCGTTCGAGTACCTCAGGGCGCAAGCGTTGGACATCGAGGCCTCCTCTGCCATGATCCATCACGCCCGCAAGGAGCTGTAAATGTCCGCAGGCACTCAGTCCGTCTCGGTGACGAACTGGTTCAAGTCTTCGTATAGCGGCGGCAACACGACGGAGTGCGTTGAGACCGCCTTCGTTTCGAACGGCGTGCTCATACGGGACTCCAAGCGCCCGGAGTTCTCGCATCTCGTCGTCTCGGCCACGGCATGGACCACTTTCCTGGACGGCACGCGTCGTTCTGATCGCTGATCCCGTAATTGTGAACCCAGCCTGCGGCGTAGGCCGGCGTCGTGCCGGTGCACCGCTACCCTGCCTCCATGATTCGCGCCGTGGTCTTCGATGTCGGTGAGTGTCTTGTGGACGAGACCCGTGAGTACGGAACTTGGTCCGACTGGCTAGGCGTGCCGAGGCACACCTTCCATGCGATGTTCGGGGCCGTCATCGCTCAAGGGCGCGATTATCGCGAAGCGTTCCAGGAGTTCCGGCCCGGCTTCGACCTATACGCAGAGCGCGAGAAGCGGGCAGCGGCCGGCCAGCCCGAGACCTTCGGCGAGAAGGATCTGTATGCAGACGTCCGGCCGACCCTCGCCGAGCTCCGGACCGCCGGACTGTGGCTTGGCATCGCGGGCAACCAGACTGTACGGGCGGGGAGGATCCTGCGGACGCTGTTCGCCGACGATGTTGACCTGATTGGCACGTCGGATGACTGGAACGCGGGCAAACCCGAGCCCGGGTTCTTCAAGCGGGTTGCTGAAGCCGTGCCGTTCGCTGCTCACGAGATCCTCTACGTCGGCGATCGCTGCGGCAACGACATCCGTCCAGCCGCCCAGGCGGGAATGCACACCGCGCTGGTACGTCGCGGTCCCTGGGCCACGATCCAGTGGAACAGCGCCACAGCCACTGAGCTACCGACCTTCCGTATCGAGAGCCTGCTCGAACTGGCTCATAACATCAGCCAGTTCAACGGCTGCACGCGCTGACACCCATGGACCGGCGTCACTGGGGCTGTCTGGTTCTTCTGAGCTCAAGAACCAGTTCCGGGCTCCCGACTACCAAGGCCACCCCGAGCAACTTGGCAAGTTCTGGCAAGCACCTGTCCCCCACGCGCGGCTCGGCAGCAAACTCAGGCACACGGATCATCACCCACGACGGAGGTGGACCTCATGGCCCTGCGCAAGCTCGGCAAGGACCCGGAGAGTCCGAGTGGTGGCTCTCCCACTGTGTACCTGGACGAGGGGAAGGACACGTATCTCGTGCAGGGCTGGAAGGTACTTGACGACGAACGACTGGGTCAGATGGACATCCCCGGCCACGAATCCGTGGTGGAGATCCCCCGCCGAATGGTCCAGTTCTTCTTGGAGGTACAGCGTGACGACCGTTCCGACGTTTGAGGAGCTGTTCCGCGACTGCCGTGGGTCGGCGGTGCACCTGGAGATGCGCGACTCCTACATGAAGTCGGATCCGGCCTACATCGACTGGACCGTCGGTGTCACGATCGACCCTGCGCAGAGGTGGGCCGACTGGCTCAACCTGGTGGCCGAGGCGACCGGGCGGGGCGTTAAGGTCCGTCGCGCGCGCATCGTGTCCGAGCCGGTGAGCAACTACATCCGGTTCGAGCATGAAGTGACCGACGGCCTGAACATAGCTGCGGGCGAAGAGGTGCGCTGGCTGCCTCGGCAACGGGCCACCGGGATCGCCTTGCCGGGAAACGACTTCTGGCTGTTCGACTCGTCCTTGTTGCTGGTCAATCACTTCGACGGCGAGGGCGAGTGGCTGGAACCGTCCATCAGCACAGACCCCCGGGAAATCAAGCTGTGCGACAGCGCCTTTGAAGCCGTCTGGGAAATGAGCGTCCCACACGCCGACTACCAGATCGCTTGATCAGCAGAGGTAGAGTACAGCGCCAAGACCATGTCGTCCCCATCTTCCAGCGTTCAGGCAGCCCGCAAGGCACTCGGCCAACGCCTGCGCGAGATCCGGTTCGATGCCGGGTTGAGTGCGAGAGCGTTGGCCGCACTTGCGGGATGGCATGAATCCAAGTGCTCCCGGTACGAGAGCGGGGCCCGCAGCCCCTCCGAGGCAGATCTTCGCGCATGGGCCCTCCACTGCGGTGTGCCACACCTTGCCGACGATCTCGTGACGACAGCACGCGGCATCGACGGCATGTACGTGGAGTGGCGGCGGATGGAGCGCTCCGGCCTGCGGCAGGCGCAGGAATCGGTGGTCCCGCTGTGGGAACGCACGCGGCGCTTCCGCATCTACTCGTCCTGGCTTATCCCAGGGCCTGTGCAGACGGCTCCCTACATCGAGGCCCTGCTGAGATCGATCCGCGATCGCCGGCAATTGGTCGACGACGTCGAAGAAGCCGTACGCGTCCGCATCTCTAAGCAGCACGTCGTCCATGAAGGCAACCACAGCTTCGCGATCGTGCTCGAGGAGGCAGCCCTGCGCTACCGCATTGGTGGACCCGAGGTCATGGCAGGACAGCTCGGCCACCTGCTCACCGCTGCCGCCCTCCCGTCGGTTTCCCTCGGGATCATCCCGCTGACGGCTGACCGTTCTCATATATGGCCTGTGGAGGGGTTCTTCCTGTACGACGCTGACGTAGCCAACGTTGAATTGGTGTCAGCACACTTGACGGTTACGCAGACCCACGAGATCAACCTGTACGCGCAGACCTTCGCAGCGCTCTCGGAGTTAGCCGTGCACGGATCCAAGGCCCGTGAGCTGATCACTGCGGCCATCGACTCTCTCGGGTGATTCCGGGCAAGTTCTGGCACGTTCGTTGAGGCTGCATACGGCTGCTTTCTAGCGTGATTCGCACGACGGGCCAGGTGATCCAAACTCACCCCGCGCGTCCACGACATGCGAAGCCGGAGGTGTCCCCGTGTACGCAGCCCCCGATGTGGGTGAACTCGTCTACGACACGACTCAAGACCGTGTCGGCGAGGTAATGGACTACCAAGGGGGACGTGCCGTGCTGCGCCCCTCGGGCGGTGGTATCGAATGGGAAGCTGCTCCACAAGAGCTGCGCCCCGCCGACGCCTACGATCGCTTGCGAGCACGCGTGAACGAGCTGAACGCGCGTCGGTTCTGATGGCCGTACGTACGGTGTGGCGGTTCGTGACCTACGCCATCAGCCACGTAGCCGAAGCCGGCGTGACGTGGGAAATCCACTGCGCCACATATGGCTGCGATGAGTCTCACGTCGCTGACAGGGACGATGAGTGCGCCGAGTGGGCAATGCGGCACGCGGCAGCCAAGGCCGGTCATGACCTGTTCCGTCGTACGTGCAGCGATCACGCTCGCGTCGCCGCACCGGCCTGAGCCCCGCACCACGCGGCCGGCTTCTAGTTCACGCATAAGGCGGGATGCAGCCGACGGTGCTGCGTGACTCGAGTCGCCATGTCATACGGCGGGATGTAAAACCCCTCTCCCCGAGCACAACAGGCGTTCGGCTCACAGGGAGAGGTCTACCCGAAGTTCCTCCCACAGTGAGGTGAAGCTGTGCAGTACGCAACCCCATCGCGTCCCGGGCAACAGCCGGGCACGAACCCGTCCATGAGCGACGCCAGGCCGCAGGGAGCCAAACGATGACGGCATCACCGGTCGTCACGGCGACACGCAGCGGTCGCTCTCTCGTGACCGACGCCGAATTCGACATGCTCGCCGCCTTCTGCGCCGCCGAGTACGGCCTCGAACGCTGCGTCGCCGACCGTGTCGTCGATCAGGCACTCGCCCTCGTCCATGTCATGGGCTCCACCGGCGAGGGTGCAGCCATGGCGCCTTCCGAGCTGGTTGACCCAGGCTGGCACACGCTGATCCTGCACACGGGCTGGTACGCGGAGTGGTGCGAGAGGGAGTTCGGCTACTTCCTGCACCACCAGCCGAACTCCAAGGTCCGTACGCGCGGCCTGATGGTCGATGTCGTGGGGAAGGTCAGGGCGGCCGGATTCGAGGTGGACGAACGGCTCTGGGGCACCGCCGCCGACTGCAATCCGCCTTCCTGCTGCGGTGACGGCCCCTGCTGCTAGGCAGCACTCTCCCTCAACCACACATTGGGCAGGGCGGGTTGGTGTGTCTCGGGTCCAAATCCCGGCCCCTGTCCCCCCGTGCGAGAACGGACTCACCCCGTGCCCCTCACCGAGCTGACCACGACCAGCCGCGTGACCGTCTTCCCACTCGAAGCCCTGACCGTCGCCTACACCACCCAGTCCAGCGATCGGCGCGCTCTGGGTGACATCGGGCTTGTCGCCGTCGTCGACGAGCTCAGCGAGGGGGAGGAGTTGTGGCGCCTGGCCCATGACCTGGGCGGGCGTACCGTCGGCGAGGACCAGGCCCGGTGGATCCTCACCCAGGCCGGCCGCGCCCGCATGGTCAATACGTACGCCAACCTGCCCGACGAGACATGGACGGCGCATGTCCGCCGCCGCTTCGAACTCGACGCCCTCTTCGCCAACCACGACATCCTGCTGACCGGCAGGATCGCCCTGTCAGGGCCAGGGGCAGGGTCGGCTGTCGAGAAGACGGCCGGGAGGGAAAAGCCGTGACCGGGACCATATGAGCCGGTCTCCACAGGGGTGGACATCACCGATTCCGACAAACTCGACCTTCGCGACGCGCCGTTCGATGCACCGCGCCATGCTCTGCTCGCTATGGGGACACCGCCGACTCCGTGATCGGCAAGGCTTTGCGTTTCCGGAGTGACCCCAATAGGCGGCGACAGCCTCCGGCCCTTGGCTGCGCCTGCGTGGGGTCCCCGGAGGGCCGGAAAGAGCCAGAAAGCCGTCGCTCGGGGTGGCGGGTCCTGAACGGGTGTCAGCCGCCGTGCTACGACGCCGGGCTGATTGGGCCTCACACCTCTGTGGCCCATATGGCAGCCCCAATGAGCGCCACGACGCATATCGGATTAGCCTCCCAAATGAGCGCAATGTGGATCTTTAGGTGTGCGCTCTCGACCCAAGGAGGACAAAATGCGCAAGCTTCAGAAGGCCGCTGTCGCGGCCGCGATGGTCGGGACCCTCAGCCTCATAGCCACCGGCACCGCCTCCGCTCAGCCTGCCTACGACGGTCATGGTTGTAAGTCTCACGACCAGAACATCAACCTGCTCAACAACATCGGGATTGCCAACGGCTTGGCAGGCAACCTGCTGAACGGCGAGGGATCTCCGGGCGGGCAGCACAACCACGTCGGCTCCAGCTGCGGACACCACTGATCGACAGGGGTCGTGTTACGTAGCTCGCTGATACGAGTCTCGGCGCCCGGGCGGCCTCCGCTCGGGCGCTGCGGCCTGTCTTCGATACCAAAGTTGCAGGTGCCGTAGACCGACGGCCGATGACACGGTCTGTGGCCTGCCTCCAGACTCGGCACAGCACGGGGCCGGGCAGCGCCCGCGGTCGGGACGGGTCTCGTCCATGAGAGCAGAAGCGTAGGTGTGGGGGATGTGAGGGGTACGGGGGATCTTTCGAAGAAGGGCGGTCCGTCGGTCGGCGGACCTGAGCGGGATGCCGTCGTGATCGCCGAATCGGCCTGGCTTCTCACTCTCTTCTGTGTGGGGTGCGGGGCCGTGGTCGGGTGGTTGGTCACTCTTCTGGCGAAGTGGCTCGTGAGGTTGGCTTGGGCGCCCCTCCAGGGGCCGGCCGAGCTGCTGACGTCCGTTCCGGAGCCGTGGCTCGGCATCGGGGGCGTTGGGGTGGGGGCGCTGGTGGGGCTGGTGGTGGGGTTCGTCGCCGTGCATGAGTCGTTGGCGGTGAGTGTCTCCGCCGGTCGTGTGGTCCTCAGTGTCACGGACTCTTCCCAGGAGTTCGGGCGGGATGAGATCGCCCTGGTGGTGCGGGACGGTAAGCAGCTCGTGCTGCTCGGGGCGGGCGGTATGGAGATCGCTCGGGAGGAGTGCGGGCTGTCCTGGCAGCGGGTGGCCCATGCCTTCGTCGAGCACGGTTACCGGTGGGCCGCTGAGGATCCGCATCGGGAGGAGTTCCGGCGCTGGGTTCCGGGGATGCCCGGGCTGCCCGAGGGGGCGGACGCACTGCTCAGGGCCCGGGCGACTGCGCGGGACAAGGACGAGGGCGCCGACGACGCCCGGGAGCTGCGCGGGGAGCTGCTGCGGCTCGGCGTGGTCGTACGGGACGAGAAGCGGCGGCAGTACTGGCGTATGCCCCAGGCATCTCAGACACCTCAGACACCTCGCACGTCTCAACAGCCCTGAAGCACCGACGCATCTGGGCCCGCCGGGCCTGGGCTGGGCGGCGGCTGGGAGTATTGCGCGGACACAGAGGAAGAAGGGGGATGAGCATGATCGTGCTCGTCTTGGTCGGCGTTCTCCTGCTCGCCGTCATGGGGTGCGTGTGTGTCGTTTGGGCGTCTCGGGGCGGACCAAGGTGGGTTCGTGGGGTGGCCGTTGTGACCCTGGGACTGGGCGAGGTGGTGCGGGTGTTGGGGCGTTCCGGACGTGGATCGAGGTCCGGCTCGAACTCCGGCTCGGACGACTGACGCCGTACGGCCGCGAGGCGTGCGCGGGCCGCGCCAACGTGGGTGACGGTCGGCGCGGCCCGCGCGAGGTCAGCCGGTCGTTCTCGTTCCTGTCGACGGCGGGCCGGAGGTCGCCGCCTCCCCCTTGCCCTCCGTCAGGAGCCACTCGCGGTGCAGGGCCCCCAGCGGGATCTTCTTCTGGATGATGGGCGTGCCGAATATGGTCAGTTGCAGCTGGAGGGAGCCGGTGAGGTCCACGCCGCCGTAGAGGGCGTAGGTGCCGGTGACCGAACCCGTGCCGTCGGAGGAGCCCTCCGCCGATGCCTCGGCGTGGGCGCGGACGTACGGGGCCAGGTCGGCGGTGACGCCCACGGTGCCGTAGAGGCCCACGGTGGCCTCGGCGCCGAGCGCGGCCTTGACGTCGCCGGCCGCGGTGACCGTGGCCTTGAGGGGCTCGCCCGTCATCTCGGACTCGCTGACCGGGGTCCAGCCCTCGGCCCAGGAGAAGGTGCCGCCGACGCGGAAGTCGCCCTTGATGTCCTGTTCGACGTCGACGGTGACTCGGCCGTCCGCGTTCACCTGGATGTAGCAGGTGAGGTCCAGGTTGACGACCACGGGGATCGGGCCGACCTGGATCACCGGGTCGGAGTGGAGCTCGGCGAAGGGGATGCGGATCGGCTGCCCGTTCGTCGAGCCGGCCGCGCGGCCCTTCAGGGACCACTTCGAGGCCCAGTCACCCGACAGGCCCAGGAAGGCGCCGCCGGGCGAGGCACCCGTGCCGTCGCCGGAACCGTCGTACGAGAACGCGACCTCCGGCGCGAGCTGCACGAAGCCCTCCACGGAGGCCGCCGCCGACGCCGGGGCGCCCTCGGCCGTGGCGACCGCCGCACCCACGTCGATACGGAGGCTGCCCAGCGGGAGTTTCGCGCCCTCGGGGCCAAAGTGGAGGTTGCCGGTCTTCGCCCAGGAGACCTTCACGCCCTTCAGGAGGGGCTCGACCTCCATGGCCGACGGGTCCACCGGGACCGTGCCCTTGGCCTTGCTCTCACCGAGCACGGAGTTGAGCTTCGCCGGTTCCGTGTCGACCGTCGTGTCGCCGTCCTCCGTGGCGCCCACGACCTGCGTGACCTCGGCCAGCACGCCGTCGGGGGCGCCGGGGGCGGGTGCGCTGGCGATGAAGTCGCCGACGGATACCGGGGGTTGGGCGGAGGCAGAAGTGGAGGCGGAGGGGCTGGTCGAGGGCGTCGCGGGCGAGGTGGGCGAAGGGCTGGTACCGGCCGGCGGGGCGGCGGGCGGCTTCGCCACGGACGGCGACGAGATGACGGCGCGTCCGGACTTCCTGTCGTACGAGGCGACCTTGAGGGACGACTTCTTGGCCGTGCCTCCCTCACCTCCGTCGCCGACGGCGGTGGGAGTGGCCGTTCCGGACGGGGCCGACACGACGGCGAGTTGTTCCTGGACCGCGGCCGGGTCGGGGGTCTCGGCCGCCGCCCTGTTCGCCGGGTCGGTGCTGGTCGGGGAGGTGGACGAGCAGCCCGTGATGAGTACGGCCGCGATGGTGGCAGCCGTCAGTAAGGCATGCCTCTTGAGCTTGGGTCTGTGCACGCGTGTTCCTCGGGAGCGGGGTATGGGGGTGCGCTTCGGGAGGTGACACATGGGGAGCGGGCACGCCGGTCATCCAGGCGTGCCCGTACGGCCGTTGCTGCACTGTGCGCAGACGGCGGTTACCCCCCAGTAGTCACGCATGAGCATGCCAGCACCGCGGGGGCAGCACCCGCTTTCTTCTGCCGGGGGTGGCGGTGACGTGGGTCACAGCCGACTGCTGGTCAGTTGCCGCAGTCGTCGCCGGGGTACCAGGCGCCTCCGCCTCAGGCTCAGGCTCCGGCCCGGGGGGCGGGTCCGGCTTCGGCTTCGGCTCATCCGAATACGGCGCCTCATGGCCCAACACCTCCGGCTGCCCCCTCCCCCTCCCCTCGGCTGTGCGCCGGTAATTGGTTTGTCCCGCGAAACCGGCCCGTCCTACAGTGAGTTCACTTCGAAGAGACGTTCCCCTGGAAGCAAGCCGCAGAGCGGGAACGTCCCACCTCACTGAGCCACACCGAGCTCACCCAGCTCACCGAGGTGCCGAAGGGGCGGCAGTCGTCTTTGTCGACCCCTCTTTCGGAGGCCCCTTCATGAACGTCGGTACGAACGTGGGCATCGGTCTGCCCATCGGCGACCCGGCCGCCCTGCTCACCTGGGCCCGGCGCGCGGATGCCGGTCCCTTCAGCACGGTCGGTCTGCTCGACCGGCTCGTCTACGACAACCCCGAACCGCTGGTCGCGCTGGCCGTGCTCGCCGGCGCCACCACGCGCGTCCGCGTCCAGACCGAGGTACTGCTCGCCCCGCTGCGCGACACCGCCCTGCTGGCCAAGCAGGCCGCCACCCTGGACCGGATGACCGACGGGCGGCTCGTCCTCGGCCTGGGCATCGGCGGCCGGGAGGACGACCACCGCGCCACCGGCACCGACCTGCGCACCCGGGGCCGGCGGCTGGACCAGCAGCTGGCGACGATGTGCCGCCTGTGGCACGGCGATCCCTACGGCGACGGCGTCGGCCCGATCGGCCCGGTGCCCGCCCGCCTCGGCGGCCCGGAGCTGCTCTTCGGCGGCTTCAAGCCGGCCGCCCTCGAACGCGTCGCCCGCTGGGGCAGCGGCTTCCTCGCCGCTGCAGCGCCCTCCTGGGCGGGCGGCCTGTTCGACACCGTCCGCGGGTTCTGGAAGGAGTACGGCCGCGACGGTGAGCCCCGGCTCGTCGCTCAGGTCAACGTCGCGCTCGGCCCACCGGAGGTGCTCGACGACGCCCGCGCCCGCATGCACGCGTACTACGCCTTCACCGGCATGCCCGACCGCATGGTCGACGGCCTCCTCACCACGCCCGCCGATATCCGCGCCGCACTCACGGCCTTCGCCGACCTGGGCGCCGACGAGGTCATGCTCTACTGCTACGGCCTCGACCCGGACCAGGTGGACCGTCTGGCGGATGTGCTGTGATCCCGGATCTGTGACGCCGTGTCACCGAGCCCGAGCCCGTGAGACCACTGTCTGGAGGACATGTGCTCCTGCTGTTCCTGCTGTTCGTTGTCATCGCGGTGATCACCGCGGTCGGGCTCTGTGGCTACGGCGCCCGCACTCTGGCCGACCGACGCGCCCAACGCACGGGCGCCCCCGGTTTGCTGCGCGGACTGGCGGCCCTCGCGGGCGCCGGTGCGTTGGTCATGTACGCCTGGGGGCTGCTCGCCGTCACGGGCGCGGTGATGACGGCGGAGGACGGCGGCACCGACTCGTCGCCGCCTCGGTCCTGCCGTACGGCGGGCTGGTGGGAACGGGCTAAGCAGGGCATCGAGATCGTCGACTACACGGTCACGTACGTCCCTCTCGCCTTCGTCTGCGAGACCAGTGACGGCGGGAGTTACGACAACGGCGACGTGCCCGGCTACGTCAACCCGGGTGTCCTAGGCCTCGCCCTCACCGCCGCCGGGTGCGCCATCGGCGCGGGGTACGTGTCGGAGCTGCGGGCCCGGGCCGAACTGCGGAAGGGGGAGGCCGGTTAGCCTCGGACCATCGAGGCCGGCAGGAGTTGCCGGCTGAAGTGGCGGGAGGCAGACATGGCGAAGGTCCCCAGCGCGGCGGTCGCCGCAGGCGGACTCGTCGGCGGTTACGGCGTGGCTCGCTGGACCAGGAAGCGGCAGCTCGGCGGGGCCGTACTGGCCGTCGCCGGGGCCGCGGCCGCGCAGCAGTGGCGGCAGCAGGCGGGCGGGAAGGCTGCCGGCGCGCTGACCGCCGCGTATGTCGCCGCCTTCGCCGGTTCACACCCGCTGGCCAAGAAGGTGGGCGCCTGGCCCGCCGTGTTCGGGGTGGCGGGGGCGGTGGCCCTGGCGTCGTGGGCGGTGGCGGACCGCCGGGGCTGACCCGCCCCGACCCGAGGCCGCTAGGACCGGTGGGTCAGCACATTCACCACCCGCCCGTTCGGATCCCGTACGAAGAACCGCCGTACGCCCCACTCCTCGTCCCGCAGCTCCCGTACGATCTCCGCGCCCGACGCCCTTACCTGCGCGTACACGGCGTCGACGTCCTCGACCTCCACGCTCAGGTCGGGGACGACCGGAGCGGTGCGTTCCGCGGTGAAGAAGCTGATCTGGGCGGTGGGGTTGGCGGGGGACGCCAGGGTCATCACCCAGCCCATGTTCATCACCTCCTCGAAGCCGAGCAGGCCGTAGAAGTCCCGGCTGGTCTCCATCTGTTCCTCGGACCCGACCTGGAAGTCGGGCATGATCCTGCGGATCGTCATGGGATGCGGCTCCTGATCGTCGGCCGGGGTTTTCGGTGGGCCGCGATACCGGCGGCCGGAGTTTCTGTTATGCCCGGCAGTGTCTCCCCGTCTCCTCACCGTCCCCAGCCCCAGGCACGCGAGGAATGAGCCACGTGACACGACAGATCAGCCGCCGGAGCATGCTCAAGGCCACGGGTGCGACCGCCGGAGCCGTCGGGGCAGCAATGGGCGCCGGTGCCGGAATCGGGATCGGGATCGGTACGACCGCTCTCGCGCTCCCGGCAGCCGCCGCCGGCGCCTCGTTCGCGCACCCCGGCCTCCTGCACACCCGCGCCGACCTGGACCGGATGGCCGCCCAGGTGAAGGCCGGCGCCGCTCCCCACACGGCCGGGTTCGCCAAGCTGACCGCCAACCGGCACGCCCAGAGCGGCTGGACGGCCAACCCGCAGGCGACCGTGGTCCGGGGAGGCGCGGGCCAGAACTACGCGATCCTCTACAACGACATCCACGCCGCCTACCAGAACGCCCTGCGCGGCCACGTCACCGGCGACAGCGCGCACCTCGACACCGCCGTGGCGATCCTCAACGCCTGGTCGGCCGAGCTGACCACGCTCGCCGGCAACGCCGACCGCTTCCTGGCCGCCGGGATCTACGGCTACCAGATCGCCAACGCCGCCGAACTCGTGCGCGACCACCCCGACTTCGAGCTCGGGCGGTTCCAGGAGATGCTGACCACCGTCTTCGCGCCGCTCAGCGACAGCTTCCTGGTCAAGCACAACGGCGCCGTCGTCTCCAACTACTGGACCAACTGGGACCTCACCGCCATGTGCTGCGTCCTGGCGACCGGCGTCCTGTGCGACGACAAGGCTCAAGTCGCCCGCGCGGTCGAGTACTTCAAGCACGGCGAGGGGCTCGGCTCGATCCGCAACGCCATTCCCGTCGTACGCGACGACGGCCTCGCCGAGTGGCTGGAGGCCGGCCGCGACCAGGGACACGCGCTGCTCGGCGTCGGCCTGATGGGCACCTTCTGCGAGATGGCCTGGAACCAGGGCATCGATCTGTACGGCCACGACGACAGCCGCTTCCTCAAGGGCGCCCAGTACGTCGCCAAGTGGGCGATGGGCGGGGAGGTGCCCTTCACCGCGAACACCCGCAGGAAGGGTGCGGTCAACGGCTGGTCGGGGTCGGAGACCGTGACCGAGGCCGCGCCCGTCGACCCGGCGATGACCCGCCCGATCTGGGCGATGATCGCCAACCACTACACCAAGCGCCGGGGCCTGCCGGCGTCGTACCTCACCCGGATCGCCGCGAAGGCCTCGCCGGAGGGCGGCGGCGGGGACTACGGGCCCAACAGCGGGGGGTACGACCAACTGGGCTTCGGCACGCTGACGTTCACGCGGGACAAGGTGACGGGGGCAGGGGCGGGGGCGGGCACGGGCGGTTCGGCCGGTCCGGCGGCTTCGGGGGCGGCGTCCCCGGCGGCCGGGGCGGGGGCGGGGCCGGGGTCGGGGTCGGACGCCCGGCCGCGGACGGGGGCCATGGCAACGCCCTCCGCGTCCGCCGCCTCCTCCACCGCCGGCGACCTCGCTGCCACCGGCTCCGACGACGTCGTCGGCTGGACCGCCGCCACCGGCGTCGCCGCCCTCGCCGGCGGCCTGCTCCTCCTTCGGCGCAGGGAGCGGGCCCGGGACGCATCCCAGTAGGGCTCCGCCTCCTGTCCCAGGGGGTGGGGCTACGCCCCTGACGTCTCCGTAGCCTCTGCGGTCCCCGCCTGAGCCGGCTTCGTCACCGCCGTGAGCGGCCGGGCGATGTCCTCCAGCGACCGGCGTTCCGCGCGGACCGCGAGGAAGGCCGCCACGAGGCCCGCCAGGCACATCAGCGCCGCGCCGATCTGGAAGGCGAGGACCGTGTCGCCGACCTTGCCCGTCTCGGTGAGGTTGGCGAAGAGCAGGGGGCCGCTGATACCGCCGGCCGCGGTGCCGAGGGCGTAGAAGAAGGCGATGGACATCGCGCGGGTCTCCATCGGGAAGACCTCGGACACCGTCAGGTAGGCGCTCGACGCGCCGGCCGACGCGAAGAACAGGACCGCGCACCAGCAGGCCGTCAGTGTGCCGGCGCTGAGCGTGCCCTGGTCGAACAGCCAGGCCGTGCCGAACAGCAGGATGCCCGAGAGCAGGTAAGTCGACGAGATCATGATGCGGCGGCCGACCGTGTCGAACAGCCTGCCCAGCAGCAGCGGGCCCATGAAGTTGCCGACCGCGATGACCGCGAAGTAGTAGCCGGTGTTGCCGCTCGGGACGTCGTAGAACGTGGTGAGGATCGCGCCGAAGCCGAAGGTGATGGCGTTGTAGAGGAACGCCTGGCCGATGAACAGGGAGAAGCCGAGGATCGCCCGCCTGCGGTACTTGGAGAAGACCGTGCGGCCGATCTCCACGAACGTCACGCTGCGGCGCTGGCGGATGGTGATCTCGCCCTCGGCGCGCGGCAGCGGCTCGTCCCGCTCGGCCTCCACCCGCTCCTCGATGGAGGACACGATCCGTTCCGCCTCGTCGTCGCGGCCGTGGATCAGCAGCCAGCGTGGGCTCTCCGGGACGTGCCTCCGGACCAGGAGGATGACCAGGGCGAGGACGGCGCCGAGCGCGAACGTCAGCCGCCAGCCGACGTCCGCCGGGAAGATCGCCGTGTCCAGCGCGACGATCGACAGCAGCGAGCCGCCGACCGCGCCCAGCCAGAAGCTGCCGTTGATCATCAGGTCGACGCGGCCGCGGTACTGCGCGGGGATCAGCTCGTCGATCGCGGAGTTGATCGCCGCGTACTCGCCGCCGATGCCGAAGCCGGTCAGGAAGCGGAACAGGAAGAACCACCAGGTGTGGAAGGAGACCGCGGTCAGCGCCGTCGCCGCCAGGTAGACCGCCAGCGTGATCATGAACAGCTTCTTGCGGCCCCACCGGTCGGTCAGGCGGCCCCAGAACAGGGCGCCCAGGCAGGCACCGGCCACATACAGCGCGGCGGCCAGGCCGGTGACCTGGCCGGAGGTGATCGGCAGTCCGCTGCCGGGCTCGGACAGGCGCGGCGCGATGTTGCCGACGACCGTGACTTCCAGGCCGTCCAGGATCCACACGGTGCCGAGACCGATCACGATCGTCCAGTGCCAGCGCGACCACGGGAGGCGGTCCAGGCGGGCGGGGATGTCGGTCGTGACGGTACGGCCGGTCTCGGCTTCTGCGGTGGTCATGGGCTCCCTCCCCATCGAGCGGAACCCGAGCCGAGTGCCCTCAAGGGGCCGGGTCTACGCCACCCGGACCTTGGGACGGGTCTACGCCCCCAGGGCCCGCGACACCGTGTAGATCACCAGGCCGGCGAGCGAGCCGACCACCGTGCCGTTGATCCGGATGAACTGCAGATCGCGTCCGATGTGCGCCTCGATCTTCTTCGTCGTGTGCTCGGGGTCCCAGCCCGCCACGGTGTCCGTGATCAGGGACGTGATCTCCTTGCGGTAGGTGGTGACGACGTACACCGCCGCGCCCTCGACCCAGCCGTCGACCTTGGCCTGCAGCCGCGGCTCGACCGCCATCCGCGAGCCCAGCGACAGCAGCGAGGCACGCACGCGCAGGCGCAGCTCGCTGCGCTCGTCCTCGGCCGCCGAGACGATCATCGACCTTACGGCGGTCCACGCCGACGCGATCAGGTCCTGGACCTCGCCGCGCCCCAGCACCTCGCCCTTGAGCCGCTCGACACGCGCGCGTGTGTCCGTGTCGGACTGGAGGTCGGAGGCGAAGTCGGTGAGGAAGCGGTCGAGGGCGGCACGGGCGGGGTGGGAGGGCATGTCGCGCATCTCGGTGACGAAGCGCAGCAGCTCCTTGTAGACGCGCTCGCCGACCCGCTTGTCGACGAACCTCGGGGTCCAGCCGGGGGCGCCGCCCTGCACCGCGTCCATGATCTCCTCGTCGTGCAGGATCAGCCAGTGCTGGGCCCGCGCGACGATCAGGTCGACGGCACGCTTGTGGCCGCCGTCCGCGACGATCTTGTCCAGCATCTTCCCTATGCCGGGCGCGATCTCCTGGGCGTCGGCCCGACGGGTGATCGCCTCCCCCACCACCGCCTGGACGTCCGAGTCGCGCATGACCGCCAGGGCGCCTCTGAGCGCCGCCGACAGCTCGGCCGTCACGCGGTCCGCGTGCTCCGGGTCCGCCAGCCACGCCCCCAGCCGGCTGCCGATGCCGACCGCGCGCAGGCGCTGGCGTACGACGTCCTCGGAGAGGAAGTTCTCCCCGACGAACTCGCCCAGCGAGACGCCCAGCTGGTCCTTCTTGTTGGGGATGATCGCGGTGTGCGGGATGGGGATGCCGAGCGGGTACCGGAACAGGGCCGTGACCGCGAACCAGTCCGCGAGCGCGCCGACCATGCCGGCCTCGGCGGCCGCCGCGACATAGTCCGCCCACTCTCCGGCGCCCTGGTGCGACGCCACCTTGGCGAGGACGTACACCAGTGCCACGAACAGCAGCAGTCCGGTCGCGGTGAGCTTCATCCGCCGTACGCCGCGCTGTTTCTCCTCGTCGGCGGCGGTGAACGTCGTCATCGCACGTACGGCCGATGCGGGGACGCGCCGGTTACCGGCAGCGCCCGGCCGGGCATGCTGCTCTACGTCACGCGTTCCCGTTTCTTCCGGATTCGTACGTTCCATTCCGCTCCACCCGTCCAGGATCCCCCGTACTCATTGTCCCTACCTGACCGACTCCTGGAACGAAACAAGAGTTCCCGGCGTCTGTTCGGTGGGGGGAGGTCGATGACGAACTCCGGATGAACGCCGGCGGCCCAATGGGGGGTCCGTGCAACTCCCCTCCGCCTTATGACGCATCATGAGGTGATCACATCGGAGCCTCGGGCTCCCATTCCGCCCGAGGAGACACGCACCGCATGACCAGGCGTAACGGTTATGCCTTGCTCGCCGCGATCGTCACCCTGATCGTCACGCTTTCCGCGGCCATATACGTCGGAGTCGCCTCCGACGACGGCAGCGCCACCAGCAAGAGCACCCCCACCAACGAAGGCGCCCCTCGGGGCCCCGCCGCCCCGGCCTCCACCGGCATCTGGGTCGGCGCCTGGTCGACCTCCCCGGTCGGCTCCGAGCCCGGCACCGAGATAGAAGGCCTCGCGGGCCGCTCGGTGCGCAACGTCGTGCACACCAGCGTCGGCGGTACGAGTGCCCGGATCACGCTGTCCAATCTCTACGGCCAGTCCGCGCTGACCATCACGCACGCCTCCGTCGCCGTGGCCGCCGGCACCGGGACCGCGGCGGCGATCGTGGAGACCATGCGCAGGCTGACCTTCGGCGGGAACACCACGGTCGTCATCCCGCCCGGGCAGCAGGTGCTGAGCGACGCCGTACGCATCGCCGTCCCGGCGGACACCGACATCCTTGTCACCACCTACTCCCCCACCCCGTCCGGCCCGGTGACCTACCACCCGCACGCGCGCCAGATCAGCTACGTCGCCGAGGGCGACGTCACCGAGGACGCGACCGGCGTGGCGTACACCGGGCAGGTCGGCTCCTGGCGCTACCTGACCGCACTGGACATCCTCAGCAACGAGTCCCACGGCACCGTCGTGGTCTTCGGCGACTCGCTGACCGACGGCATCACGTCCACCGAGAACGCCAACCGGCGCTGGACGGACGCCCTCTCGCGCCGGCTGCGCGCGGCGATCACGGCCCGCCAGGACGTGCCGCGCTACAGCGTCGTCAACCAGGGCATCAGCGGCAACCAGATCCTCGTCAGCGGCACCGGGCGCCCCGCGAACAACGAGGCCGGACTCACCCGCTTCGGCCGCGACGTCCTCGCCCGAACGAACGTCAAGGTCGTCGTCATCGACCTCGGCGTCAACGACATCCTGCGCAACCCCAGGCTCGCCGACCCCGACCGCATCCTCGACGGCCTGCGCGCCCTAGTCCCCCAGGCTCACGCGCGAGGCATCAAGGTCGTGGGCGCCACCCTGATGCCCTTCCAGGGCCACCGCGGCTACACCGACGCCCGCGAGAACGTACGCCAGCAGATCAACGCCGAGATCCGCAGCGGCCGGGTCTTCGACGCGGTCGCCGACTTCGACGCGGCACTGCGGGACCCGTACAACCCCCGCAAGTTCCGCCCCGACTACGACTCCGGCGACCACCTCCACCCCAGCGACAAGGGCTACGACCGCATGGGAGAGGCCTTCAACCTGGAAGACCTGAGGGGCGCGGCTCCGGCGAAGCTGTAGGGGCGACCCCTCGGCAGGCTGCGGACAGTCGCGCCGCCCGCGCGACGCCTCTCCCGAGAAGCCTGGAGCTCAGTCCTCGTCCCGCTCCCGCGACCGCCTGCCGCGGTCCCGGCGGTCGCCATGCGCATGCCGCCACATGTCCCGGTGCTCGTCGAGCATCTCGTGGTGCGCCTCGTACTGCTCGTCCCGGATCGACGCCCGCAGCTCCCGCTGCTGTTCCCGTCGCGCCAGCTTCTCCCGCCGGCGCTCCTCGCGGAGCTCCTGGCGCTGTTCCCGCGTGCGTTTGCGCTCGACCCCCACACCGCCCCAGAAGGCGAACCCGGTCACGATCACACGAGGGGCGCCCGGATCCCCCGGCACGCCCTCCTCGCGGTGGTCGAACCCGCCCATGATCCCGATCCCTCGCACGACGACCTCGACGCCTGGCGGCACGGTCACCTGCATCCCGCCCATGATCGCGATGCAGTTGATCACGACCTCGCGGTCCGCGAAGTTGGCCTCGCGCAGATCGATCTCCCCGCCGCCCCAGAAGGCGAAGCAGTTGAACCGCCGGGGCACGGTCCACCGCCCCTTGCGCTGGAACCCGGACATGACGGCGACACCCCCCGTCGACGACCCCTCGCCGCCGACGATCCGGTCCGCCCAACTCCCGTCCGGCACCCCGGCCTTCTTGACCATGTCGACCTTGGGAACGGCCACCGTGCCGACGGGCAGATCCCGGGTCAGCGGCGCCAGCTCCCCGTACGTACGCGCCCTATACGTGGCATCCAGGCGTTCCTCGAACTCCTCCATGTCGAGACGCCCCTCCGCGACGGCGTCCCTCAGTACCTCGGCGACTCGTTCACGATCTGCGTCGGAGGCACGAAGCTCCGGGACGTCGTCGGTCATGTAAGCAGCCTACGAGCAACCCCGCCCGGGGGCTACGAGATCGTGGCCTACGAGATGGCCCGCTCGGCCTGATCCGGCGGGGGCTTGGGGGTGTCCCCCAATGAGTGCAGCATCTTGGCGATCACGGCCTCGATGTCCGGCTCCCGCACCGACAGATCCACCAACGGATACTCCGCCGCGATCGCCGCCACCAGCACCGCCGCCGACTCGGCCGCCGGGAACGCCAGCCACTGCCGCGGCCCCTCCACCTTCACCACTCGCGCGGGCGGCGCCTCGATCGGCGGCAGCTCCCGCTCCAGGTCCACGACCAGCGTGCGCTCGCTCTCCCCCACCTCGTGCAGCCCGGCGAGCGGACCGTCGTACATCAGCCGCCCGTGGTCGATGACCATCACCCGTGAACACAACTGTTCGATGTCCTGGAGATCGTGCGTGGTCAGCAGCACCGTCGTGCCACGCTCCACGTTCAACTCCCGCAGGAAGTCCCGGACCTTCGCCTTCGAGATCACGTCGAGCCCGATCGTCGGCTCGTCCAGGTACACCACCTCGGGATCGTGCAGCAGCGCCGCCGCGATGTCGCCGCGCATCCGCTGCCCGAGGGAGAGCTGACGCACCGGGACGTCCAACAGCGCGCCCAGGTCGAGCAGTTCGACGAGCCGGTCCAGGTTCTCGCGGTAACGCCCGTCCGGGATGCGGTACATGCGATGCATCAACTTGTACGAGTCGATCAGCGGCAGGTCCCACCACAGCGTCGTACGCTGCCCGAACACCACCCCGATCCGGTGCGCGAGCCGCATCCGCTCGCGGGACGGGTCGATGCCGGCGACCCGGAGCCGGCCCCCGGTCGGGGTCAGGATGCCGGTCAGCATCTTGATCGTCGTCGACTTGCCGGCGCCGTTCGGCCCGATGTAGCCCACCATCTCGCCGCGCGCCACGCGGAAGGAGATCGAGTCGACGGCCCGTACCTGCCGCCGCTCCCGCTTAAGGAAACCGGTCTTCTTGCGTACCTCGAAGACCTTCTCGACGCCTTCGAGTTCGATGAACGCGTCCGCCCCGCCGTCCACGGCACTCACACCGTTCATGTCGTCCACGTCGTCCATGCCATCCACCGCTGCCCCTAACTCCCCGTGCTCCGATACGACCGCAGCCCGGCCCGCCACGCCAGCCCGGCCAGCGCACAGCACACCGCCGCCACCAGCGGCGACGCGAAGGCCGCCCAGGGAGGCAGGTCGAGCGGATACGGGCGCTCCAGCACATAGGAGGCCGGCACCCAGTTGACGAAGGCGAGCGGCAGCACGAACGTCACCCCGCGAACGAAGTCCTTCCCGAACACCGTCGGCGGGTACTGCAACAACGTGGTGCCGCCGTACGTGAAGGCGTTCTGCACCTCGGCGGCGTCCTGCGCCAGGAACTGGAAGGCCGCGCCCGCCACGAACACGGCGCAGAAGATCACCCCTCCGCAGACCAGCATCACCGGCACCAACAGCACCTTCGCCGCCGTCCAGTCGACATCGACGGCCAGCAGCCCCCAGCCCAGCACCAGCGCGCCCTGGGTGATCCGGCCCAGGCGACGCACCGCGAAGTGGTCCGCGGCGACCTGCGCCAGCACCGGGACGGGCCGCACGAGCAGCGTGTCGAACGAGCCGTCGCGCATCCGGCCGCCGAGGACGTCCATCGAGCCGAAGGTCAGGTCGGCGATCCCGAACGCCGTCGCGGACAGCCCGTACAGGAAGGCGACCTCGGGCAGCGACCAGCCGCCCAGCGAGTCGACCTGCGAGAACATCAGCAGGATCGCCACGAAGTCCAGGCCGGTCACCAGCAGGTTCCCGAAGACCGTGACGACGAACGAGGCGCGGTAGGTCATCGCGGACCGGATCCACATCCCGGCGATCAGCCGGTAGGCCCGCAGCCCCTCACCGGCCCGGGACACCCCGGTGACCCCGGAGATCTCACCCACCCTGCACCACCACCCGCCGCGTCGCCGCCGACTGCACCAGCCGCCCGGCCGCCAGCAGCACCACCGCCCACGCCGCCTGGAAGGCGTACGCCCGCAGCGGGTCGGTCTCCCCCATCAGCACGTCCGCCGGCATCTGGATCTGCGCCGCCCAGGGCAGCACCCGCACGATCTCGCCGAGGACGCCCGGGAAGGCGTTCAGGGGCAGCACCATGCCCGAGAAGAAGATCCCCGTGATCATCAGGACCTGGTTGACGCCCATGCCGTCCATCAGCCAGAACACGCTCAGGGCCGCCAGATAGCGGATCGCGAAGCTGACGAGCGTCGCGAGCAGGAGGGTGACCGCGAACGCCGCCCAAAGGGTGACGTCCGCCGGCAGCGCCATCGGGAAGAAGAGCGCGCCGAACGCGAACGGGATCACTCCCCGCCCCAGCATCTGGAACAGCGCCCGCCCCACGTCCCCGGCCAGCCACCACAGCTGGAGATCGGCCGGCCGGTACAGGTCGACGGCGATCTCACCGGTGCGGATGCGCTGCATCAGATCCTTCTCGGCGCCGCCGCCCTGGATGGCCAGCGTGGCGTACAGGCACTGGCCCAGCCACACGTAGGTGACGGCCTGGGTCTGGTCGTAGCCGCCGAGATGCGGTTTCTCGTCCCACAGCGCCAGATAGGTGTAAACGAGGATCACGCCGAAGACCGTGTTGGTGAACACTCCGGCCGCCGTCGCCGCCCGATAGGTCGCGTACCTTCTGAACCCGCCCACCGCGACGGCTAAGTACAACCGCCCCGATCCCACATCCACAGCCCTCCTCGCCCGCGCCCGGCACCGAAGCGCAGGAGCCTAGTGCGCGCGCGGCAGGCGCTGCCAGCCAATTTCCGGGCACCGCCCGGCGCGAGAGTCTGCTCACTTTCCGCAGACACGCGCCGGTTTCCGGGAACGGAACGCCCGGTGCGAGAGTCTTCAGCAATGGGGGCGCATTAGGCGTACGAGGCGTACGGGAACGTACGACGCGAAACAGGAGTCCGTGCACGAGATGAGTGACGAGCCGCAGCCGCAGCCGCAGGGACAGGCCCAGCAGCCGAACGAGAAGCCCGGGCGGCCGAAGAGGACGGGCTGGCGGCGGATCATCCCGACCTGGCGGATGGTGCTCAGCACCTTCGTCATCGGCACACTGCTGCTGTTCGGGCTGTTCTTCCTGGGCTACTCCCTGGTCAAGATCCCGCCGGCGAACGCGCTCGCGACCAAGCAGGCCAACGTGTACATGTACGCGGACGGCTCGGTGATCGCCCGCGACGGCCAGGTCAACCGGGAGAACGTCACCCTGGCGCAGATGTCCAAGGACGCCCAGCACGCGATCCTGGCCGCCGAGGACCGCGACTTCTACACCGAGTCCGCGATCGACCCCAAGGCGATGCTGCGCGCCGGCTGGAACACGGCGACCGGCAAGGGCAAGCAGTCCGGCTCCACGATCACCCAGCAGTACGTGAAGAACTACTACCTGCGTCAGGAGCAGACCGTCACCCGCAAGGTGAAGGAGTTCTTCATCTCGATCAAGCTGGACCGTGAGAAGTCCAAGAACGAGATCCTCGAGGGCTACCTCAACACCAGCTTCTTCGGCCGCAACGCCTACGGCATCCAGGCCGCCGCCCAGGCCTACTACGGCATGGACGCCAAGGACCTCGACCCGGGCCGCGCCGCCTATCTGGCCGCGCTGGTCAACGCGCCCAGCGAGTACGACGTCGTCGCCCACCCGGAGAACAAGTCCGCGGCCCTGGCCCGCTGGAACTACGTCCTGGACGGCATGGTCACCAAGGGCTGGCTCGACGAGTCCGAGCGGACGGGCATCAAGTTCCCGATGCCGAAGGAGGCGACGGCCTCCACCAACCTGTCCGGGCAGCGCGGGTACATCGTGCAGATCGTCAAGGACTATCTGACGCAGAACAAGATCGTCAGCACGGAGGAGCTGGAGGCCGGCGGCTACCGCGTCACCACCACCCTGCAGAAGAAGCGGCAGGACGCCTTCGTCGACGCCGTCAACGACAAGCTGATGTCGAAGCTGGACAAGAAGAACAACAAGGTCGACAAATACGTCCGCGCGGGCGGCGCCTCCGTCGACCCGAAGACCGGCAAGGTCGTCGCGATGTACAACGGCATCGACTACGTCAAGCAGTACACCCCGAACGCCACCCGCCGGGACTTCCAGGTCGGCTCCACCTTCAAGCCGTTCGTCTTCACCTCCGCCGTGGAGAACGACTCGACGACGCAGGACGGCCGCCCGATCACCCCGAACACGATCTACGACGGCACCAACAAGCGCCCGGTGCAGGGCTGGACGGGCGGCTACGACCCCGCGAACGAGGACGACGTCTCCTACGGCGACATCAGCGTCCGCGAGGCCACCGACAAGTCCGTCAACTCGGTGTACGCGCAGATGGCCGTCGACGTCGGCCCCGACAAGGTGAAGGACACCGCGGTCGAACTGGGCCTGCCCGCGGGCACCCCCGACCTCCAGCCGTACCCGTCGATCGCGCTCGGCACCGCCACCGCCAGCGTCCTCGACATGGCGGAGGCCTACGCCACGCTCGCCAACCACGGCAAGCACGGCACGTACACCATGATCGAGAAGGTCACCAAGGACGGCGCCGACGTCATCGAGCTGCCGGAGCGCAAGACCTCCCAGGTCATCAGCCGCGAGGCCGCCGACACCACGACGTCCGTCCTGCGGAGCGTCGTCGACAACGGCACCGCCACCGCTGCGCAGGCCGCCGGTCGTCCGGCGGCGGGCAAGACCGGTACGGCCGAGGAGGACACCGCGGCCTGGTTCGCCGGGTACACCCCCGACCTCGCCACCGTCGTCTCCGTCATGGGCCAGGACCCGGTCACGGCCAAGCACAAGTCGCTGTACGGCGCGATGGGCCTGGCCCGCATCAACGGCGGCGGGGCGCCCACCGAGATCTGGGCCCAGTACACCGAGGCCGCGCTGAAGGGGAAGCCGGTCAGCGACTTCGACCTGGAGCTCCAGGAGGGCTCCGACGTGCCCCAGTACCCGACGACCGACCCCACCCGGGGCGACGAGGGCACCGGTGGCCAGGACGACGGCGGCACCACCGGGGAGCCCACCACGGGCGGCCAGGACACCGAGGGCCAGACCGGCGGTGAGACGCCGGGTGAGACGGACGGCGGCACGACGGGTGACACGACCGGAGGCACCACCGACGGCGGCACGACGGACGGCGGCACGACCGGCGGGACCGACACCGGAGGCACCACCGACGGCGGCACGACGGACGGCGGCACCACGGGCGGGACCGACACCGGAGGCACCACCGACGGCGGCACCACGGGCGGCGACACCTCCACCGGCGGAGGCGACACCGGCGGAGGCGGAGGGACGTCCGGGAACACCGGCGGCCCCGATCAGTGACCGCTGGTCGCCTTGAGCCCCACCACGGCGACCAGCAGCAGACAGACGAAGAAGATCCGCGCGGCGGTGACCGGCTCCCCCAGCACCACCATGCCCACCACCGCCGCGCCGGCCGCCCCGATGCCCACCCAGACGCCATAGGCGGTACCGATGGGCAGGGACTTGGCGGCGTACGACAGCAGCACCATGCTGGCGACGATGCCGACGCCGGTGAACAGGCTGGGGACGAGCCGGGTGAAACCGTCGGTGTACTTCATGCCGATCGACCAGCCGACCTCGAGCAGACCGGCGACGACGAGCAGAACCCAGGCCATGAGACGCACCTTTCGCAAGGACGGAAACCATTCGGTGCGTCGTCTTTGCGTTCACCCGGTACGGCGCGTCTCGTCGGGGTCCCTTCAAAGGTAGCAAAAGGACAACGAAAAGGGCTGGCGGCAAAAGCCACCAGCCCTTTTGGAGCCGTTGAATCAGAGGTACAGCCCCGTCGAGTCCTCCGACCCCTCGAACCGGTCCGCGGCCACGGCATGCAGATCACGCTCGCGCATCAGCACGTACGCGACCCCGCGCACCTCGACCTCGGCACGGTCCTCCGGGTCGTACAGGACCCGGTCGCCGGGCTCCACGGTCCGTACGTTCTGCCCCACCGCGACGACCTCGGCCCAGGCCAGCCGACGGCCGACGGCCGCGGTGGCGGGGATCAGGATGCCGCCCCCGGAACGCCGCTCGCCCTCGCTGGTGTCCTGCCGCACGAGCACCCGGTCGTGCAGCATCCGGATGGGCAGCTTGTCGTCGTGGGTGCTGTGCTCGTTTCTGTTGGCGCTCACGCCATTGAACCTACCTGCCTTTGCCGCCTGCGTACGCCGCCGGGTCCGCCGCCGCTCAGCCCCTGCGGCGCCGGGTACCGAGGGCCAGCAGGCCCACGAGACCGACGGCGACGAGGGCGACGGGCACGATCCGCTCCAGCCGGGGCGCGCCCTCCTCGTCGGTGAACTTGGCCCGCACGTCGCTCATGGCCCGGTTGACCTCGACGTAGGCCCGCCCGAGCGTGTGATCGATGTTCGAGACGACCTTCGCCTTGGCGTCTCCGACGATCGTCTTCGGGTGCACCCGCACCCCGATCTCGTCGAGCGTCTCGGCCAGCACAGCGCGACGGGCCTTGATGTCCGCCTCGATCTGCGCCGGTGTTCTGGTGTCCGACGTGTCCGCCACCGTACGGCCTCCGAAGTGAAGCTGATGCTGTTTCCGGACAGTCTGTCAGTTCCACGCCGGACCGCACTGTCAGGCTCCCCGGTTACGCTGGTTCGATGAGCGAGCGACTCCAGCCGGGGGACGTGGCCCCCGCCTTCACCCTGCCCGACGCCGACGGCAACGACGTGTCCCTGTCGGACCACAAGGGCCGCAAGGTCATCGTCTACTTCTACCCGGCCGCCCTGACGCCCGGCTGCACCAAGCAGGCCTGCGACTTCACGGACAACCTGGAGCTGCTGGCGGGCGCCGGCTACGACGTCATCGGTGTCTCCCCCGACAAGCCGGAGAAGCTCGCCAAGTTCCGCGAGCAGGAGTCCCTGAAGATCACGCTGCTGGCCGACCCGGAGAAGACGGTCACCGAGTCCTACGGCGCCTACGGCGAGAAGAAGAACTACGGCAAGACCTACATGGGCGTCATCCGCTCCACGATCGTCGTGGACGAGGAGGGCAAGGTCGAGCGGGCCCTGTACAACGTGCGGGCGACGGGACACGTGGCGAAGATCATCAAGGACTTGGGTATCTGAACGAAACCCAGAGGTCAGGGACCAGGTCAGGCCGCCCGGGCACTGGCCTGCGCTCCTCTTTCCAAACTCCCGGCGCCACTGCCTCCGCAACACGCCTCCAGAAAAGAACCGCGCCCCTGTTGGCGTCCTGAAAGGCGATCTCCCAACGCCCCGGGTGCAGGGCGACGACGTCCCGAACGGCTCGCAGCCCGATTCCCGTACGCCGGATTCCGCGCACGACGAAGAAGCTGTTCAGCACCCGCGTGGGCCCGGTGAGACCCCGCACGAACGCGAATCCGGCAGCACTCTCGCCACTGCAGACGAGGTACGGCGCCCAGTCGGCGGAGCCACTGAAGGCAGCCTCCAGCCGCTCACTGCGGAACGTCCCGTCCGGGTTGGGCAGGTGCCCGCCGAACTCCGACATGTCGTGCCTGAACATCAGCCAGAGCCGCTCGACCGCGGGGCGCTCGGCGGGAGCGGCTCGACGGACCGTGAGGTCGCCGGGTGGGGTACGCCTGCTGGGCTGCGCTGAGTGAATGGTCATGAAAAAAGCCTCCCGGGGCGCTCGATTGCCCGAGCCCGGAAGGCTTGCCTGGTGATCCACACCATACCAGCCCTGCCGTGACCGTCCGACAAGCGGTTCGTTGCTCCGTGCGGGCCATGAACATATGACCGAGGACGGAGGCGGGCCATGGGGGCCAGTGCGTACACGAAGGAACGGTTGGAGGAGGCGGCTCGGGGGGCTCGGACGTTGTCGGAGGCACTGGGGAGGTTGGGGGTGGACCCGAAGGGCTGGAAGCGGCGGTACATCCACGAGCGAATGAAGAAGCTCGGGGTGAACATCTCGCACTTCGAGCGGGAGGGCACCAAGTGGACGAGGGCGGTCCTCGAGCCGGTGGTCGCGGCATCGAGGAGCGTTAACGAGGTTCTGCGGAGGCTCGGGCTCGAAGTGGTCGGAGGTCACCACACGAACATCTCCAGACGCATCAAGGCCTATGGCCTCGACACCTCGCACTTCACGCCGGCGGTCCGCACTGTGCGGCAGCGGAACAATCGGCGCCGTAGGACGGCCGAGGAGATCCTCGTCGAGGACACCTCGGCGGGGGCCACGCGCGTTCCGAGCAGCCGACTCAAGCGGGCCATGCGCGAGCTGGGCGTCGCGGAGTGCTGCGCTCTGTGCTCGATCGAACCGGTATGGCTCGGCGAGCCGCTTCCTTTTGAGGTCGACCACATCGACGGCAACTGGCGGAACAACCGAATCGGAAACCTGAGGCTGCTGTGCCCCAACTGCCACTCGACAACCGACAGTTACCGAGGGCGCGGCAAGCCGGGCGCCAAGGGCCGGGCCTCATGACCAGCGGAACCCAGTACACCCGGGAGCGACTGATCGAAGCAGCCCGCGTGTGTCACGACATCGACGAGGTCATCGCCTTCTTCGGCACCCGCCCGTACGGGAGTCTCCGTCGCTACCTCGCCGGACGTTTCGCTCACTTCGGCATCGACACCTCGCACTTCCGCCCGTGCGGCAGGCGTCCGCGCCCCACAGAGCGCGAACTACGCGCAGCGGTATGCCAGTCGACCTCCATCGCAGAAGTACTGCGCCGCCTGAACCGCCCGGGCAACGGCACCCAGCGCACCCAGCTGCACAAGTGGATCGCCGAGCACGAGATCTCGACCGCGCACTTCCTGGGGCAGGCCCATCAACGGGGCAAAACGTCAGTAAACGCCAAGCCCACGCACGCTGTGCTGGTCCAGCACAGCGGCACACATCGGACAACGACCAAGCGGCTGCGTCGTGCACTTCTCGAAATCGGTGTCGCCGAGGAGTGCGCCCGGTGCGGGCTGGGCCCCGAGTGGCTCGGCAAGCCCATGACGCTGGAGGTCGATCACATCAACGGGGACCGGAGCGACGACCGGCGCGAAAACCTTCGACTCCTCTGCCCGAACTGTCATGCCGTCACGAGTACCTGGTGCAGAGGAGGGAAGAGACATCAAGCACCTCCCGGTACGATGGCAGGGCTCGCGCGGCGGTGGTGCAACGGTTGACACAGCAGGTTTAGGTCCTGTGGCCCTGATAGGGCTTGAGGGTTCGAATCCCTTCCGCCGCACATGAACGGCCTGCGAATCGAAGGATCGATGCGCAGGCCGTTTCCGTGTCGGCCTCAGCCCAACAGCTCCCGCACCACCGGCACCAGCGCCCGGAACGCCTTCCCCCGGTGGCTGATCGCGTTCTTCTCCTCGGGGCTCAGCTCGGCGCAGGTCCGGGTCTCGCCGTTCGGCTGGAGGATCGGGTCGTAGCCGAAGCCGTGGGTGCCGACCGGCGTCTGGCGCAGGACGCCCCGCAACTGCCCCTCGACCACCCGCTCCGTGCCGTCCGGCAGGGCGAGTGCCGCCGCGCAGGCGAAGTGGGCGCCGCGGTGGGCTTCGTCGATGTCGCCCAGCTGGGCGAGGAGCAGCTCCAGGTTGGCCCTGTCGTCGCCGTGCCGGCCTGCCCAGCGGGCCGAGAAGATGCCGGGGGCGCCGTTCAGGACGTCGACGCACAGGCCCGAGTCGTCGGCGACCGCGGGCAAGCCGGTGGCCTGTGCCAGGGCGTGGGCCTTCAGCAGGGCGTTCTCGGCGAAGGTGACGCCGGTTTCCTTGACGTCGGGGATCTCCGGGTAGGCGTCCGCGCCGACGAGGTCGTGAGGCAGGCCTGCGTCGGCGAGGATCGCCCTGAGCTCGGTGATCTTCCCGGCGTTACGGGTGGCGAGGATGAGGCGGGTCATGGCGACCAGTATCGCGCGGGGGCCCACGCCTCCTGACGCCCCCTCGCCCGGGCCCCGGTAGGGGCGCGGGGCTGTGACATGTGCGGCTCCGCCGCGTGGGCGCGACCAGCCACATCGAACCCGCAGCCGCCCACGGCAGAACCCGCAGACGAGATGCACCCGCCCAGTCAGCGCAGCGTTACGGCGTGCAGACCTTGGTCAGCTCGCCCGCGGCGTCGGTGACGGGGCTGATGTCCGGGGTCTCGTCGCCGTTCTTGACGGAGTCGCGGACGTTGGTGACGGCCTGCTGGAGGTCGTCCACCGCCTTGTTGACGTCGGCGTTGTCCGTCTTGTCGCCGAGCTTGTCGAGGTTCTTGTCGATGGAGGTCAGCGACTCCTCGAGCTGCGTCGGGTCGTTCGCGGCGCTCTCCACGGCCTGCTGGAGTTCCGTCACGCTGTCGGCGATGGCGTCGGCGGTGCTGACGCAGTCCAGCGCCTTGTTGACGGCATCGCAGCCGGTGGTCAGCCCGGCCGTCAGCCCGACTGCCGCAATGGCTGCGGCGGCTATGGCGATTCGGCTCCGGCGGCGTCGGCTCGTGGCCATGCTTGACGTTCCCTCCCTGCTCAGGCCTCGCAGGCCCCCGTTGTGCATTGGCCGGGCGCACAGCGGTGTGCCGTACGCCCGTACCCCTAGTGACGCCAGGAACGGCGGCACGGTTGCCCGAAGCCGCAACTGCTCTTGGTGCGTCCTTTACTTTTCGAGGACCGTATCAAGGGCCTTGCGCTGCAGGTCCGCGAGCTCCCCGCAGCCCGAAACCGCCAGGTCCAGCAGGGAGTTGAGCTCTTCCCGGGCGAAGGGCTCGGCCTCGGCGGTGCCCTGGACCTCGACGAAGCGGCCGTCGCCGGTGCAGACGACGTTCATGTCGGTGTCGGCCTTCACGTCCTCTTCGTAGCGCAGGTCGAGGAGCGGCACGCCGGCGACGATGCCGACCGAGACGGCGCTGACGGTGCCGGTGAGCGGCTTGCGGCCGGGCTTGATCAGCTTCTTGCCCTGGGCCCAGGCGATGGCGTCGGCGAGGGCGACGTAGGCGCCGGTGATGGCGGCGGTGCGGGTGCCGCCGTCGGCCTGGAGGACGTCGCAGTCGAGGACGATCGTGTTCTCGCCGAGGGCCTTGTAGTCGATGACCGCGCGCAGGGAGCGGCCGATGAGGCGGCTGATCTCGTGCGTACGGCCGCCGATCTTGCCCCGGACGGATTCGCGGTCGCCGCGGGTGTTGGTGGCGCGGGGCAGCATGGCGTACTCCGCGGTGACCCAGCCCTCGCCGCTGCCCTTGCGCCAGCGCGGGACGCCTTCGGTGAAGGAGGCGGTGCACAGGACCTTCGTGTCGCCGAAGGAGACGAGGACGGAGCCCTCTGCGTGCTTGCTCCAGGCGCGTTCGATGGTGACCGGGCGGAGCTGTTCGGGGGTGCGGCCGTCGATTCGAGGCATTGAGGACATGGCGTCGAGCCTAGCCCGAGTTGCGGAAGGGCCCCTCCCGTGGTGGGAAGGGGCCCTCAGGGGTGAAGCGGAGGGTCCGTCAGGGGCCGAGGCCCGGGACGATGCCCGCGCTTCACATCATGTCTTCGATCTCCGCCGCGATCGGGTCGGCGTCGGTGCCGATGACGACCTGGATGGCGGTGCCCATCTTCACGACGCCGTGGGCGCCGGCGGCCTTCAGGGCGGTCTCGTTCACCAGCGAGGGGTCGCTGACCTCGGTACGGAGCCGGGTGATGCAGCCCTCGATCTCCTCGATGTTTTCGATGCCACCGAGCCCGGCGACGATCTTCTCAGCCTTGCTGGCCATGTTCCTTCTCCCTGATCCGAACCGCTTTGTCGCAGTAACCCACAGTTGGCCCATCTTTGCGAGCGGTCATGCCGTACGTGCCGAAGGATGACGTTCACGACAGCGGAACCGTCCGACAACTGGTCTACACCACCTTACCGAGGGGCGTCCATGAGTGCCGACAGCTCCGCCATCAGCCCGGCGCGCGCCCGCTGGAACACCGCGTTCCAGGGCCTGCAGAAGATGGGCCGCAGCCTTCAGCTCCCGATCGCCGTTCTGCCCGCCGCCGGTATCCTCAACCGGCTCGGACAGCCGGACGTGTTCGGCGACGAGGGGCTCGGCTGGGACAACGTCTCGAAGGTGATGGACGGCGCGGGCAGCGCGCTGCTCGACGGTTCGCTCGGTCTGCCGCTGCTCTTCTGCGTGGGCGTGGCCATCGGCATGGCGAAGAAGGCCGACGGCTCGACGGCGCTGGCGGCGGTCGTGGGGTTCCTCGTCTACTACACCGTGCTGCGCGAGTTCCCGGAGGACTGCCCGGGGGGCTCGACGGCGGTCCCGAACGTCGGCTGCCAGGTGGAGGACGGGACGGTGACCGTCTTCGAGTACCAGAACCCCGGCGTCTTCGGCGGCATCGTCATCGGCCTGCTGGCCGCGTTCTTCTGGGCCCGGTATCACCGTACGAAGCTGGTGGACTGGCTCGGCTTCTTCAACGGGCGGCGTCTCGTCCCGATCATCATGGCGTTCGTGGCGATCGTGTTCGCGGTGCTGTGCCTGTGGGTCTGGCCGCCGATCGGTGACGCGCTGGAGAGCTTCAGCGACTGGATGAGCGACCTGGACGCATGGGGCGCGGGAGTGTTCGGCATCGCAAACCGCGCACTGCTGGTGGTGGGCCTGCACCAGTTCCTCAACGTGCCCATCTGGTTCCAGTTCGGGACCTACACCACGCCCGACGGCGAGGTCGTGCACGGCGACATCAACATGTTCCTCGCGGGCGACCCGGACGCCGGTCAGTTCACCTCGGGCTTCTTCCCGATCATGATGTTCGCTCTGCCGGCCGCCGCCCTGGCCATGACCCACTGCGCCCGCCCCGAGCGCCGCAAGGAGGTCGGCGGTCTGATGACGTCGGTGGCCCTGACGTCCTTCGTCACCGGCATCACGGAACCGATCGAGTACTCGTTCCTCTTCATCGCGCCCCTGCTGTACGCGGTGCACGCGTTGCTGACGGGTGTGTCGATGGCGGTGACCTGGGCGCTGGGGGTCCATGACGGGTTCAGCTTCTCGGCCGGGCTGATCGACTACATCATCAACTGGAATCTGGCGACGAGACCCTGGGCGATCATTCCCATCGGTCTGTGTTTCGCCGTCGTCTATTACGCGATCTTCCGGTTCGCGATCACGAAGTTCGATCTCAAGACGCCGGGCAGGGAGCCGGACGAGGAGGTCGAGGACGCGACGAAGGCGTAGCCGGTTGGCCGGGGGCGGCGTAGCCGATTCGTCACAGAAATCGCGGGTTCCTTATCCGCCCTTCACCGTGCTACAACAGGTCTACACCACTAAGTGGTGTAGACCATGCGGCGTTTCCGCATGGCGATGAGACGCCGCCGTCCCCAGCCTTTTTCCCCGGGCGGCGCCATGCCCTCTGGAGGAAGTTGTGACCACGGCCAGCGCCGCTCCCGCGGCCGACAAGAAGAAGGGCGCCGGCGCGATGGCTGTCCTGCAGCGCATCGGCCGCAGCCTGATGCTGCCGGTGGCTGTGCTGCCCGCCGCCGCACTGCTGGTCCGCTTCGGCAACGCCGACATGCTCGGCGACCCGGAGTACCCCGCCTTCCTGACGAAGATCGCGGGCTTCATGACCGCCGGCGGCAACGCCATCCTCGACAACATGGCCCTGCTCTTCGCGGTGGGCATCGCGATCGGCTTCGCGAAGAAGTCGGACGGCTCGACCGCGCTCGCGGCGGTCGTCGGCTACCTGGTCTTCAAGAACGTGCTGGGCACGTTCACCGACGGCAGCCTGCCCAAGAAGGAAGCCATAGTCGACGGCAAGATCGTCATGGTCGAGCAGGCGGTGGACGCCAAGGTCCTCGGCGGCGTGGTCATGGGCATCGTCGTCGCCCTCCTCTACCAGCGCTTCTACCGCACGAAGCTGCCCGACTGGGCGGGCTTCTTCGGCGGCCGTCGCCTGGTGCCGATCCTGTCCGCCTTCGCGGGTCTGCTGATCGGCATCGTCTTCGGCTACATCTGGCCCGTCCTCGGCACTGGTCTGCACAACTTCGGTGAGTGGCTGGTCGGTTCGGGCGCGGTCGGCGCCGGCATCTTCGGTGTCGCCAACCGTGCGCTGATCCCGATCGGCATGCACCACCTGCTGAACTCCTTCCCCTGGTTCCAGGCGGGCGAGTACGAGGGCAAGAGCGGCGACATCGCCCGCTTCCTGGCCGGTGACCCGACGGCCGGACAGTTCATGACCGGCTTCTTCCCGATCATGATGTTCGCCCTGCCTGCCGCGTGTCTGGCGATCGTGCACTGCGCCCGCCCCGAGCGCCGCAAGGTCGTCGGCGGCATGATGTTCTCCCTCGCGCTGACCTCGTTCGTCACCGGCGTGACCGAGCCCATCGAGTTCACCTTCATGTTCATCGCGCCGGTCCTGTACGCGATCCACGCGGTGCTGACCGGTGTCTCCATGGCGCTGACCTGGGCACTCGGCATGAAGGACGGCTTCGGCTTCTCGGCCGGCGCGGTCGACTTCGGCCTGAACCTCGGCATCGCGACCAACCCGTGGGGCCTGGCCCTGGTGGGTCTGTGCTTCGCCGCGGTCTACTACGTGGTCTTCCGCTTCGCGATCACGAAGTTCAACCTGCCGACGCCGGGCCGCGAGTCCGACGAGGAGCTCGCCGAACTCCAGAAGGCCGAGGCGAAGTAGCCGGTCGGCCTGGTAGCGACGACGAAGGCCCCGGAACCGATGAGTTCCGGGGCCTTCGGGCGCGTACGGGCCTGAACCCCCGTGCGGGCCGGTGCCCGACCGGGCTAGATCTCGTACGTCTGCCTGGGCGCCGCGAGCGCCACCGGACCGTCGTAGACCTCACGCGCGTCGGCCAGGTTGGCCTGGGGGTCGGTCCACGGCGGGATGTGGGTGAGGACCAGACGGCGGGCGCCCGCGCGGGCTGCCGACTCACCCGCCTCGCGGCCGTTGAGGTGCAGGTCGGGGATGTTCTCCTTGCCGTGCGTGAAGGCGGCCTCGCACAGGAACAGGTCGGCGTCGCGGGCCAGTTCGTCCAGGGCCGCGCTGACGCCGGTGTCGCCGGAGTAGGTCAGCGTCCTTCCACCGTGTTCGATCCGGATGCCGTACGCCTCGACGGGGTGGGCCACGCGTTCCGTGTGCACCGTGAACGGGCCGATGTCGAAGGTGGACGGCTTGACCGTGTGGAAGTCGAAGACCTCGCTCATGGACGAGGCGGTGGGGGTGTCGGCGTAGGCGGTGGTCAGCCGGTGCTCCGTGCCCTCGGGTCCGTAGACCGGGAGCGGGTCGCAGCGACCGCCGTCGTGCCGGTAGTAGCGCGCCACGAAGTACGCGCACATGTCGATGCAGTGGTCGGCGTGCAGATGGCTGAGGAAGATCGCGTCGAGGTCGTAGAGACCGCAGTGGCGCTGCAGCTCGCCCAGGGCGCCGTTGCCCATGTCGAGAAGCAGCCGGAAGCCGTCGGCCTCGACGAGGTAGCTCGAGCAGGCCGATTCCGCGGACGGGAACGACCCCGAGCAGCCGACGACGGTGAGCTTCATGAAACAGAAACCTCCGCTGGCGGAAAATGAGAAGATCGAGAAGTTTGGCGTCGGGGGTCGTGCGGTTTGTCGAGCGTAAGGCGCAAAACCTTTGGTCGCTCCTCCGCCAAGGGCTGTTGTGGGCGAACTCACCTGTGGTGTCACGCGTTCGGCTGGATGCGGTGGGGGTGCCTCCCACGCTTTTAGGGCTGTGGGGGCGCATGAGGCGGAAGTGACGGCGCGCGGAGTGGGCGCGCGCCGGTACCTTCGTGCCCATGGACACGTCCTGGTGGCTCGCCCTCGCGGCGGTGGTACTGCTCGCGCTCATCGCCACGCTCGTGGACGGGTGGGGGCGGGGAAGACGGCCCGAGGGGCGGCGGACCCGGCCTCCGGCGCGGCCCGGGGGACGTACCCGGGGGCGCAGCACCGCTCGTCCCGAGCCCGCGGAGATCTGGTGGGCGAACGTGCCCTACGAGGACGGGCCGGGCGCGAAGGACCGGCCCTGTCTGGTGCTCGCGGTGCGCGGGAAGCGGGTCACGGTCGCGAAGATCACCAGTAAGTACCGGGACGAGCGGTACGGCGTCATTCCGCTGCCGCCGGGCTCGGTCGGGGACACCCGTGGGCGGGCGAGCTTCCTGGAGACGGGCGAGCTGCGGGACGTCCCGGTGTCGGACTTCCGGCGGCGGGTGGGGGTGATGGACCCGGTCGTCTGGGACCAGGTCCGTCACCTCGCCACATAGGGCGCCGTCACTCGCCCCGTCAGGGCCTCGCGGACCCCGAGCCGGCCGATCGTGCCGACCGGCTCACGCCCAGAGCTGCCCCTGGAGCGTCTCGATGGCCTCTTCGGTCGTCGCCGCGGTGTAGACGCCGGTCGAGAGGTACTTCCAGCCGCCGTCGGCGACGACGAACACGATGTCCGCGCTCTCGCCGGCCTTCAGCGCCTTGTTGCCCACGCCGATCGCCGCGTGCAGGGCGGCTCCGGTGGAGACGCCCGCGAAGATGCCCTCCTGCTGGAGCAGCTCGCGGGTGCGGGTGACCGCGTCGGCCGAGCCGACCGAGAAGCGGGTGGTCAGGACGGAGGCGTCGTACAGCTCGGGTACGAAGCCCTCGTCGAGGTTGCGCAGGCCGTAGACGAGATCGTCGTAACGGGGTTCCGCGGCGACGATCTTCACGCCCGGCTTGTGCTCGCGCAGATAGCGGCCGACGCCCATCAGGGTGCCCGTGGTGCCGAGGCCGGCGACGAAATGGGTGACCGAGGGGAGGTCGGCGAGGATCTCCGGGCCGGTCGTGGCGTAGTGGGCGCCCGCGTTGTCGGGGTTGCCGTACTGGTAGAGCATCACCCAGTCGGGGTGCTCGGCGGACAGCTCCTTGGCGACCCGTACGGCGGTGTTGGAGCCCCCCGCGGCGGGGCTGGAGATGATCTCCGCGCCCCACATGGCGAGCAGGTCCCGGCGCTCCTGCGAGGTGTTCTCGGGCATCACGCAGACGATCCGGTAGCCCTTGAGCTTCGCCGCCATCGCCAGGGAGATGCCGGTGTTGCCGCTGGTCGGCTCCAGGATCGTGCAGCCCGGGGTGAGACGGCCGTCCTTCTCCGCCTGCTCGATCATGTGCAGAGCGGGGCGGTCCTTGACCGAGCCGGTGGGGTTGCGGTCCTCCAGCTTGGCCCAGATGCGGACGTCCTCGGACGGCGACAGCCGCGGCAGGCGCACCAGAGGGGTGTTGCCCACCGCGGCGAGCGGGGAGTCGTAGCGCATGTGGATCAGGCCATGCCGCCGGCCACGGCCGGCAGGATCGTGACGTTGTCGCCGTCGGCGACCTTGGTGTTGATGCCGTCGAGGAAGCGGACGTCCTCGTCGTTCAGGTAGACGTTGACGAAGCGGCGCAGCTGGCCATCGTCCACGATGCGGGCGTGGATGCCCGCGTGCCGGGTCTCGAGGTCGGTGAACAGCTCGGCGAGGGTGTCACCACTGCCCTCCACCGCCTTCTGACCGTCGGTGTAGGTACGGAGGATGGTGGGGATGCGGACCTCGATGGCCATGGCTCAGGGCTCCTGTCGGGAGTAGTCAGTCGGGCGCGCGGCAGCGCAAGTACAGCGGGGGTGGTGCGTGTGAGGCGCCGCGGCTCACGGCCGTACGGCGGCAGGGGCAGCGTCAACAGATGGCGCTGGCGAGCCTGCACAGGTCGACGTGCAGCCGCGCCACGAGCAGCATGCCCGGCGTCTTCTCGCTCACGTCGTGGAAAACCATGGGGTCATCGTATCGATTCCCGGTCCGGCTTTTGGAATGTGATCCCACATCGCGGACGCTTTACGGCCGGGGAGTGAGACCGTGCTGTTCAGACCGGCTCAGTGAGCCGCGGTCCGCCCGGCTCAGTACGCCTCGACGACCTTGACCTCCTCCTCCGTCACCTCGCCGTCGACGATCCGGAAGGAGCGGAACTGGAACTCGCCGAGGCCGTCGGTGTCGGCGGTGGAGACCAGGACGTAGTGCGCGCCGGGCTCGTTGGCGTAGGAGATGTCGGTGCGCGAGGGGTAGGCCTCGGTGGCCGTGTGGGAGTGGTAGATGACCACCGGCTCCTCGTCGCGGTCGTCCATCTCGCGGTAGAGCTTGAGCAGATCGCCCGAGTCGAACTCGTAGAAGGTGGGCGACATCGCCGCGTTCAGCATCGGGATGAAGCGCTCGGGGCGGTCCGAGCCCGCCGGGCCCGCCACGACGCCGCACGCCTCGTCGGGGTGGTCCTTGCGCGCGTGGGCGACGATCTGGTCGACGAGGGCCTGGGTGATGGTCAGCATGCTCGTCAGGATAGACAGAGGGGCCGCTCCGTACCGAGGGATGGTACGGAGCGGCCCATATACCGGACGCCCTGAGCGGCAGCCGTCGGGAGCGCCACGAGTGCTCCCGACGGCGGGACGTCCTGGACAAGCAGTTCGGCAACGCCCCTAAGGGGCGCGGGGAACTGCGCGACAAGCCACGTCGGAGCCGCAGACGACCGACGGCCCTTTGCGGCCCCTTCAGTGAAGCGCCTAGCCGACCTTCTCGAGTTCCGGCTCGTCGCCACCGCGAGCGGTGAGCTGCGGGTTGCGCTTCTTGAGGATCGACCAGCCGACGCCCAGGGCGACGGCCCAGCCTGCCGCGACGTACAGACAGACCCGCGCGTCCTTGTCGTACGCGATCATGAAGGTCACGCCGATGAGGAAGAGGAGCGCGACCCAGCTGAACAGCGCACCGCCGGGAGCGGGGAAGGACGAGGCGCGCAGCCGGCCGGCGTCGACCGCGGCGCGGTAGCGGATGTGGCTGACGAGGATCATCATCCAGGTCCAGATGCCTGCCGCGGTGGCGACGGAGGTGACGTAGAGGAACGCCTTCTCCGGGACGACGTAATTCAGCACGACGCCGATGCCCATCAGCGCCACGGACACCGAGATGCCGACGGCGGGCGTCTTGCGGGCGGTGAGCTTGCCGAACGCCTGCGGGGCCTCGCTGTTGGAGGCGAGGTCGCGCAGCATCCGGCCGGTCGAGTACATGCCGGAGTTGCAGGACGACAGGGCCGCGGTGAGCACCACGAAGTTGACGATGCCCGCAGCGAGCGGGATGCCGATCTTGCCGAAGGCGTGGACGAACGGGCTCTCGCCCGCCGAGAACTCGGTCCACTTGACGACGGAGAGGATCACCAGCAGCGCGCCGACGTAGAAGACGACGATGCGCCAGGGCAGCGTGTTGATGGCCTTGGGCAGGGTCTTCTCGGGGTTCTCGGACTCGCCCGCGGTGACACCGACGAGCTCGACGGCGAGGTAGGCGAACATGACGCCCTGGAGCGTCATCAGGCTGGAGCCGATGCCGTTCGGGAAGACGCCGCCGTGCGACCAGAGGTTGGAGACGGTGGCGGTGTCACCGGCGTCGGAGAAGCCGAGGGTGAGCACGCCGAGGCCGATGACGATCATGCCGATGATGGCCGTGACCTTGATCATCGAGAACCAGAACTCGACCTCGCCGAAGATCTTGACGGAGATCAGGTTGACGCCGAAGAGCACCACCAGGAACACCAGGGCGCTGACCCACCGCGGGATCTCGGGGAACCAGAAGTGGATGTAGATCGCGGCGGCCGTGAGCTCGGCCATGCCGGTGACCACCCACATGAGCCAGTACGTCCAGCCGGTGGCGAAGCCGAAGAACGGGCCGAGGAATTCGCGGGCGTACTCGGCGAAGGAGCCGGAGACGGGCCGGTACAGGAGCAGCTCACCCAGGGCCCGCATGATGAAGAAGATAACGACACCCGCGAGGGCGTACATGAGGATGATGCTGGGGCCGGCCTTGGCGATGTTCGCTCCGGCACCCATGAACAGGCCGACGCCGATGGCGCCGCCGATCGCGATCATCTGGACCTGTCGGCTGCCGAGACCTCGCTCGTACCCCTCTTCCGGGGCACCCGTGGCCGTCGCGTCAGTGACCTTCGAAGAGGTCATGTGTAGTGCGCCTTTCTCCATGCCGACCCGGGCCCTTCGTCGGCCTCGGATCGGGTCTCGATCCCCCCGGATTGCTGGAGCTGTGCCCGGCCGACGATCCGTCGGCCATGTGGCGCACCCGGCCGAACATTCGGGTGGTGTTCGCCCCGGGCGGTCGTGAAGATTTATCACGGCCGTAACAGCGATCGGCTTCATGACATGTGGCGCATCACACAAGAAGAACCAGACAAACGCACCGCTACCGCCCGAATCAGGCGGCGGCGTTGACGGGATCGTTATTCGGATTTGAGCGTCCTCTGAGCGAACACAGAACCGTCACTTTCCACTACAAGAGCGTCACAAACCACGTGATGCGTGGCGTCCGGGAGCCGGTGGAGCAGGTCGACATCGCCCTCGTCGGTGATCTCCAGGCGGAGTCGGCGGCCAGGTGCGGGGCGCCGAGGGCGCCGAGCCACTGCTGGGACTCCTCGGTCGACAGCTTGGGGACCCACCGCCCTCAGCTGCGCCGGCGGAGAAACACACGTGAACGACCGAGGCCGACGGCACATCGAAGCTCCAGTGATTCGAGGCGACCAGGAGATCGGTCACCGCGTCAAACCGGAGCTTCGATGCATTCGATGCATTCGTGGCGGCATGGAAACGCGCATTACGGCGCGATGACCGGCACACTCACGTGCTCACCATGACTACGAAGAAGCCTGGAAAACCTTCCAAGACGAGCAATTCACCGGAGTGGTGTCGCCGGAGCCGTCCACCGTGCACACCTTCATCCTGTAGGTGTCCGAGGTATTGAGGTCCACGGTCTTGTAGACCGAGTTATGCGCTCCCGCCCCGTTGTACCAGGAGGCGAGAGGGTAATAAGTGATGGCGGGATCCCGCCAGTACTCCACATACGCCCGCGTGCCGTGACCGTCCGCACTGTCGTCCCAGAGTCCGAACCTGTCTCCGTCTTCGTAGAAGTACAGGCTGCCGCGGAGGACGGAGTTCACGTACAGATTGACGTTCTGGTTCGCGGCGAAAGCGGGAGTGCTGGCGCCCAGCACAATGACAGGAACGGCCGACAGCGCCGCCACCTTCGCGAGCAACCTCTTGGGCATGAAGGACTCCATTATCAATTAGGAGATGAATTGCGCCTCCACGAGATTCACAAAGCTTGCGGCTTTTGAAGATCGTCGGCGTAGCGAAATATTTATCACGCGAGACGGCGACCACCAGTGAGGTAAATCACTCGCAAAGAGGATGAAGATCGTCGAATGCGGTCGCTAGTTGGACACCTCGAATCCTGTTCGTTATCCGGAATTGAGGTTCCGCTGAGCTTCACAGAATGCGAACATTCACCGCGACCACCGAGGGTGATGATCTTGGGCGTGAGGTGACGGCCGGTGACCGTGGTGGTCGTCGGCTGGTGGGGTGGGGTGTTGGGTGAGGGCGGTGGTGCGGTCGGGCCATCGCCCCGAGCCGGGCGGAAGCACGCCGGGCGGGAACCCTCCCGCCAGGAAGCCGGCGGGGGCCTCCCGTCAGGAAGTCACGGCATCAGGGTGCCGACCAGCGTCTCCTGCAGCCCGCCCAGCCACAGATAGGCCATCACCATCGGCTTGCGCGGATCCTCGTCCGGGAGCCGGTAGAGCAGGTCGGTGTCGTCCTCGTCGGCGATGTCCAGGCGGGAGCCGATGGCCAGGCGCAGGTCGTTGAGGGCGCCGAGCCACTGCTGGGACTCCTCGACGGAGAGCTTGAGCACCGCTCCCCCCTCACCGGCGGAGGCGGTGCTGAGCCCGTCCAGGCAGCGGACCACCGTGAGCGCGTTGTCGCGCTTGCCGGCCCGCAGGTCGTTCTCGGTGTAGCGGCGGAACTCCGCGGAGTACGCCCGCTGCTCCTCGGCCTCCTTGGCCTGCGGGGTGCCCTCGGGGTCGCCGTAGGCGTCCGGGAAGAGGCGCTTGAGGACCGGGTCGGCGGGCGGTTCGCTCGGCCCGTCGTTGAACAGCTCGGCGAGCGGGTCGTCGGGGGCGTCCTCGGCGGGGCCGGGGCCGATGAGCTCCAGGAGCTGGACGGCCAGCGACCGGATGATGGAGATCTCGACGTCGTCGAGGGCGACGGCCGCACCGCCGCCGGGGAGCGGTTCGAAGGTTCCTGGCATGGAGGAGGTTCGCTACTTCCGGTCCTGTCGGGGGTTCCCGGGCTGCGGGCGAGCGGTCATTTGCGGTCCTGCTGGAGGGTGGCCCACAGACCGTAGCCATGCATGGCCTGCACGTCGCGCTCCATCTCCTCGCGACTGCCGCTGGAGACGACCGCCCGGCCCTTGTGGTGGACGTCGAGCATGAGCTTGGTGGCCTTGTCCTTCGGATAGCCGAAGTACGACTGGAAGACGTAGGTCACGTAGCTCATCAGGTTGACCGGGTCGTTGTGGACGATGGTGACCCAGGGGACGTCCGGCTCGGGGACGGCGAAGACCTCCTCCGCCGACTCGGTGCGTTCGATCTCTAGGGGAGCGGGTGACGTCACAGAGCCCATGCTGCCACCGCAGGGGGGTGGTCGCACAAACGGGCTGCGCAACCGCGCCTGTTGTGACGTCCGCCCCAGAAATCGTCAAACTGACGAGATGGGGGTAGCATCCATCTCCATGAACACAGCGGACCTTGGGCTGCCGGTGGATGTTCCCTCGACGGCGCTCTTCACGGATCAGTACGAGTTCACGATGCTGCAGGCCGCCATGAAGGCGGGCACAGCCGAGCGGCGGAGCGTGTTCGAGGTCTTCACCCGGCGGCTGCCGGAGGGGCGGCGCTACGGCGTCGTGGCGGGCACCGGCCGCGTGCTGGACGCCGTCGAGAACTTCCGCTTCGACCCGGACGTCCTCGCCTTCCTGCGCGAGCGGAAGATCGTCGACGAGGAGACCCTGGACTGGCTCGCGGACTACCGTTTCTCCGGCGACATCTGGGGCTACCCCGAGGGCGAGGTCTACTTCCCGGGCTCGCCGATCATGCGGGTCGAGGGCACCTTCGCCGAGTGCGTCCTGCTGGAGACGGTGATCCTCTCCATCCTCAACCACGACTCCGCGATCGCCGCCGCCGCGTCCAGGATGTCGTCGGCCGCCGGTGAGCGCCCGCTCATCGAGATGGGCGCCCGGCGCACCCACGAGCTGGCCGCGGTGGCCGCGTCCCGGGCGGCGTACCTCGGCGGCTTCACCTCCACCTCCGACCTCGCCGCGGGCTTCCGCTACGGCATCCCCACCGTCGGCACCAGCGCCCACGCCTTCACGCTGCTGCACGACCGGGAGCGGGACGCCTTCCAGGCCCAGGTGAAGTCCATGGGCCGGGGCACCACGCTGCTCGTGGACACCTACGACGTCGCCGAGGCGGTCCGTACGGCCGTCGAGGTCGCCGGACCCGAGCTGGGCGCCGTCCGGATCGACTCCGGCGACCTGCTGCTGGTCGCGCACCGGGTCCGGCAGCAGCTCGACGAGCTGGGTGCGACGGACACCAGGATCATCGTGACCTCCGACCTGGACGAGTACGCCATCGCCTCACTGGCCGCGGCGCCGGTGGACGCGTACGGCGTAGGCACCCAGCTGGTGACCGGGTCCGGGCATCCGACCTGCTCGATGGTCTACAAGCTGGTCGCCCGCGCGGAGTCCACCGACCCGACGGCGCCCATGGTGCCGGTCGCCAAGAAGTCCACGGGCGGCAAGACCTCCATCGGCGGGCGCAAGTGGGCGGCCCGGCGCCTCGACGAGTACGGCGTCGCGGAGGCCGAGGTCGTCGGCACCGGGCCGGTCCCGGACGCTCTCGCCGACCGGCAGCTGCTGGTCGAGCTGGTCAAGGGCGGTGACGTGGTGGCCCGTGAGTCGCTGGACGTCGTACGGGACCGGCACACCGCCGCTCGCGCGAACCTGCCGCTGTCCGCGACCCAGCTGTCGCGCGGGGAACCTGTCATCCCGACGGAATATGTCAACGGGCGCTCGGGGAGCCTGACGGGGTCGTGAAGCGAGTGCGCCCGGCGCGCTCACTCCATGCCCCCTCCCGCACCGCCCCCGAAGTCTCTAGGCTCGGAGGTTCATGGCCGGGCCCGCACGCTCCGCACCGCCCGACCTCAGCGTCCATAACCGAAGGACACCGACCATGCGCCGCGCCTTGATCGTCGTAGATGTGCAGAACGACTTCTGCGAAGGAGGCAGCCTCGCGGTGGCCGGCGGTGCCGACGTGGCCGCCGCCGTCACCGAGCTGATCGGGCAGGCGGCCGGGTCGGGCTACCAGCACGTCGTGGCCACCCGCGATCACCACATCGCCCCCGGCGGTCACTTCTCCACGAACCCCGACTTCGCCCACTCCTGGCCGGCGCACTGCGTCGCCGGCACGGAGGGGGTCGGCTTCCACCCGAACTTCGCCCCCGCGGTCGCGTCCGGCGCGATCGACGCCGTGTTCGACAAGGGGGCGTACGCGGCGGCGTACAGCGGGTTCGAGGGGGCCGACGAGAACGGGGTGCGGCTGGCGGACTGGCTGCGGGCCAGGGAGGTCGTCGAGGTGGACGTGGTGGGCATCGCCACGGACCACTGCGTGCGCGCGACCGCGCTGGACGCGGCGCGGGAGGGTTTCCGTACGCAGGTGCTGCTGGATCTGACCGCCGGGGTGGCCTCGGAGACCACGGACCGAGCGCTCGAGGAGATGCGCGAGGCCGGCGTCGAGCTGACGGGCAAGCCGGTCGTCGCCTAGGCCGCCCGGCGGCTCGTACACGCCCTCGCGCAGTGGCTCACGCCGGTGCCGCCGGGCGCCTCATCAGCGCCCTGATCGGGTGCCACAGCTCCTGGGCGAGGTCCGGGGCGATCGCGACACCGTTGTCAGGTGCCGTTCGCCATATCAGGCCGTCGGGGTGGTGCAGGACCGCCGTGATCTCGTCGGGGGTCGGCGGGGCGGCGTTGCCCCGCAGGTAGACGGCGCGCATGCCCAGATTGCGGAGCCTGGTCAGGGCTCGGGCGCGGTTGTGGGCGTGCACGAGGACACGGACGCAGCCCGTGCCGTCGGCGGTGGGTCTGGGCAGGTTCAGCGCCACCACGACGCTGCCGGTCGGCAGCTTGCAGAAACCTCCTGCGGCCATGCGGTCACACCCCCGTGCGAGTCGGTGTCAGGGTCGATGTCGGTTCCGGTGTCAATAACGGAAGCACAGGGTGCACCTAAACACGATCGGCGGCAACCCCGCCAGGGGGTCACCGCCGATAGCGCTCTGACCTGCGAAAATGCGGATTACTTCACCGCGGGACCAACTTCGAGCTCGATCGTCGAGCCGTCCTTGGCCTCCTTGACGATCTTGATCTTGGTGTTGGTGTCAGTGATCTTGACACCCGCGGTCGGGTTCGCCGCGTCGTAGTACGTGCTGGTGCGGTCGTTGAAGACCGACACCCCCGCACTCGACGGGATCTTGGTCGCGACGTCCGCGTTGTGCAGCCACATGCCGTCCGTGCGGAACTTGCTGAACGGCGAGTCGTAGGACTGGATGCGGTTGCGCATCAGCGTGCCGTCGGACCACTTCAGCGCGGTCGGGTGGGAGTCGATCGGCAGGACCAGGCCGGTACCGGGGTGCTGGCTGGTGTTGTTGTCCTGCTGGGAGGTGTCCCACTTCCAGATCAACAGGCCGTTCTGGTACGCGTAGTGCTCCACCCAGTCCGGAAGGCTCTTCGAGAAGCCGAAGTTGTACGGGCCGGTCTTCAGGGTCTTGTCGTACGACACGTACTGACGGTTCTCGGCGATGTAGTACTGCGCGTAGTCGTCCGTGATGGACGCGCCGATGCGCGAGAAGCCCTTCGTCTTCCAAGCGGCGTCGGCGGCCTCGGCGTTGTCGGAGAACACGGCCGTGCCGTCGGCGGTCACCGTGATCTGGTCGGCCGCGAAGCCCTTCTGGGCCACGCCGCCGTCCGTCTGGTAGCGGAAGCGCAGGTCGATCTTCTTGCCGGCGTAGGCGTCCAGCGGGAAGGCCAGCTTCTTGTACGCGTCAACCGTGCCGGTGATCGCCGGCTTGCCGCTGGCGTCCTTCGGGATGGCCGCACCGTCGACCGTGCCGTCGATGGCGGTCCAGTTGGCGCCGCCGTCGGTGGAGACCTCGGTGTAGAGGTAGTCGTACTCGGCCTCGATGTCGTACCAGCCGTCGAGGGTCAGCGAGGCCGCCGACTTGCCGGTGAGGTCCACCGAACGGGTCAGCGTGTTGGCGAGGTTGTCGCCGCTGCCGCTCCACCACTGGTTCGCGCCCTGCGCCGGGGCGACGATCTCGGTGGTGACCTTCTTCTTGGGCAGGTCGACCACGAGGGCCTGCTTGTGCTTGGTGTTGTACTCGGCGACGCCCAGCTTGTGCCAAGAGTTCGTCCCGGCCTTGGCCGTGTCGTACTTCAGCCAGCCCAGCTGGAGCTTGTCCCAGGCGGTCATGTCGCCCGGCAGATCACCGATCTCGTTCTTGCCGGTGCCGAGCCAGGAACCGGAGGACATCAGGGTCCAGAAGCCGGTGGAGTTGTCCCCGCCCTGGGTGTCGTAGTGGTCCGGCAGACCGAGGTCGTGGCCGTACTCGTGGGCGTAGACGCCGAGGCCGCCGTTCTCCGGCTGGACCGTGTAGTCGCCGACCCAGACGCCGGTGTCGCCGATCTTCGCGCCGCCCAGCTTGTTGCCCTCGGGGCCGGTGGCACCCGCGTCGGTGCCGAACGCGTACCAGCGGTGGGCCCAGATGGCATCGGTGCCCTGCGCGCCGCCGCCCGCGGACTCGTCCTCACCGGCGTGCACGACCTGGAAGTGGTCGATGTAGCCGTCGGACTCGTTGAAGTTGCCGTCGCCGTCGAAGTCGTAGCGGTCCCACTGGTCGAACTGCTTGACGTCCGCCTTGATCTCGGCGTCGGTCTTCCCAGCTGCCTTCTGCTGGGCGACCCACGCGTTCAGACCGTCGCTGACGACGTTCCAGACACTGGAGCAGTTGGTCTGGCCGCAGGCGTTGTTGCCGTAACGGGCCTCGTTGTAGGGCACCTTGACCCAGTCGGAGACCTCGCCGTCGACCGTGTAGCGGCCGGAGGACTGCTTCTCGTAGTACTTCTTGACCGACTCGGTCTTCTTGCCGGTGCCGAAGTACAGGTCCTCGAAGTGCTTCTGGTTGTAGTCGGCCTTCCAGGCCGTGGAGTTGTCCTTCTTGCGGTCGGGCTTGGCTATCTGGTTGTGCAGCGGGCCGGCCGTGCCGCCGAACTCGCTGACCTTGTCGCCGAACTCGACCAGGATCGTGAAGATCTTGTCGGTCTTCTCGCGGCCCAGCTCGACGTACTTGCTGTCGCCCTTCTTGCTCTTCAGCTCGACGACCTGCGAGCCGTCGCGCTTCTTCGCTTTGGTCCGGCCGGACAGGACCTGCTTCAGGGCCTCCTCGCGCTGCGCCTCCTGAGTCTTGCTCATCGGGCCGTCGAGGTTGTGGTCGGCGTGAGTGTGCTCCGCCGGGTCGTGCCGCTCGACGGACGCCGCCGGCGCGCCTTCGTCGGCCTGAGCCACCGCGAAGGTCGAGAAAGTCGCCGCTGCGGTCGCGAGCGCGACGGCGGTTGCCGCCGTTCGGAACGTCCAGGGTCTGCTGGTCACTTGCTTCCTCCCCCGCGTCCGGGCACGCGGAAGGAAGGGTCCTGGTCGTGGAGTTTCCGCGTGCGCCTGATGGACGCGTGTAGTCAAGTGACGACATTTGACTAGAGGTTAAGCAGAAAAAACAGACCTTGACTTGGACAGGTCAACGCATTATGCGGAGGTGTTGTTCGTTTAGCGGACAACGACCTTTCCGGCAATGGGCGCGTGTCGCTGTCCACTTGGTGGACGAGATGACTCCGTGCGCCCCCCGTGCACCGGCCCTGTTGGTCAGGTCACGCTTACGGTTTGTTCCACTCGGGCATGCACGCCGTTAGAGTCGGATGGCGGAACGCCCGGACGTCGGCGGAAAGCCAGGCCGAGACCCCCGTGCACACCCGATTCCGAGGACACGATGATCATGCCTCGTCCGACTGCCGCACAGCTCGCCTACGGCTCGTGCACCGTGATCTTCTCGACGCTCGCCATGCTGCTGCTGTCACAGACCAGTTCGGGCGTGGGGATCGCGGTCATCGCCGTATCGGCGCTTCTGCTCGGGCTGCTGGTCGCCATGACGGTGCCCATGCCCAAGAAGCCCCGCGTGGTGGCGGTGCGCAAGCCCGTACGCACCGAACGGGAACAGGCCGAGGAGCCTGTCCTGACCCAGTCCTGACGCACGCAGGCCGCCGGCAACCGACTCCGGTTGCCGGCGTCGGCGTCAGCTGGTGCTGACCACCACCGTCTTCGCCGACTTGTCGTGCAGGCCCTGCTTGTAGGGGCGGTCGAAGTAGCTCCAGCCACCGCAGATCACGGTCCAGATGCAGGCGCAGCAGAACGCGAACGGGATCCACAGCACCGCCGCACGGATCAGCGAGGTCTGCACGGAGGGCGTGGCGCCGTTGTCGAGGTTGGCCACCCGCATGTCGAGCAGCTTCTTGCCGAGCGTCTGCCCCGTCGTGGCGGTGAAGTAGGTGTCGTAACCGATGAAGAGCACGGCGGCGACGAGTGACTGCAGGAACGACTTGCCGTACTCCACCTTGTCGGTGTCCACGTCGTACTCGGTGACGCCGAACCCCCATGTGAGCAGCCAGACGACGACGCCCACCAGGATCATGTCGATGATGCGGGCCAGCGTGCGCTTGCCGCTGCCGGCGAGCGGCGGCATCCCGGCGAGCGGGTCGGCGGGCTGACCGCCGCCGCCGTACGGGTCGCCTCCGTACGGGCCGCCGCCGCCGTAGGGGGGCGGGGGCTGGCCGCCGGGAGGGGGCGGAGGCTGGTCGCCGTACGGCGGCTGATCACCGTACGGCGAACCCGAGCCGCCGGACGGGGGCGGGGGCTGCTTCTTGAACGGATCGTCTTCCGGGGGCTGCTGACCGGGGCCGGGAGGCGGTTCGCTGCTCATGGCCCGAGTCGACCGCGAACCGCGCGGCTCCGCATCCCGCGCGGGGCCGTCCGGGCTACGGAATCATCCGGGCCGTTTGCCGTATGCGGTCACCCCGCAACGAACGTACGCGCCGCCTTGTCGTGCCAGCACTGGTGCCAGGGCCGGTCGAACAGGCACCACAGCACGCCGACGACGCCGACGGCGAGCAGGCCGGGGATGCTGTAGACGAGCCAGCGGCGCAGGGCCGCGCCGAACACCGGGGGTTCGTGGGCCTCGATGTCCCGCACCTCCAGGCCGAGCAGCTTCTTGCCCAGCGTGCGGCCCCACTTGGCGGTGGGCAGGACCTCGTAGACCACTCCGAACAGGAGCAGCACGGCCAGGATGACGCCGAGATACGCGGAGGTCGTGCCGTCCAGCAGCCAGACGGTGACCGTCTCCCCGGAGAGCTTGGCGGCGTCGATCTTGTCGTTGACGTGGTCGAGTGCCTTGCTGCCGAGGGGGACGGCGGCCACGGCGGTGACGGCGGCCAGCACGACGGTGTCGACCAGCCGGGCTGCCAGCCGCTTGCCGAGGCCCGCGGGGCGGGCGGCGGCCTGACGCATGGCGGCCGCCTGGAACGGGTCCAGGGTCGGCGGCTTCCACGGGGCGACCGGCTGGTCGTCGCCGGGGCCCGCGAGCCGGTGCACCTGCTGCGCCCAGGACGACTGGCCGCCGCCGGAACCCGACGACAAGGGCGTGCCGGCCGCGGCCGCCTGCTGCGTGCCGCCGGACTGCTGAGGGATGCTCGGGGAGGCCTGCTGCGGGGCGGAGAAGGCCGCGGGGGCGCCGGTGGCGGCCTGGGCGGCAGCCGCGGCCCCGGCGGCCGTGTGAGCCTGTTCCTGGGCCCCTGCGGCCCGTTCGGCAGCGGCCTTCCCGGCGCCGAAGCCGGGGCCCTGCGGGGCGCCGGCCGCGGAGGGGCGGTCCGCGTCCGGACGTGCGGCGCCCGAACCGGCGGACGCGCCCGTGCTCCCGGACTGCGCCCCGGCCGCCCGGCCCTGCTGCCCCGTGCGCGGGGACAGCGCGCGGATCGCCATGGTGCCGTCGACGGGGGCGGGGCCGCCGGGGCCCGGGATGCCGGGAGTGGCCTGGCCGCCGGAGTCCGCCACGGGCCTGCGCATCATGAACGTGTCACCTGAGGCGACGCCGCCTGCGGGCGCGTCCGGTTCGGCGGGCGGTACCGAGGCGCTGCTGTCCGTGCGGGCGGTGCCGCCCGTGGCCGCCGCCGCGCGCGGGTCCCTCGGGTCGGGCTCCTGCGGGTTGCCCCAGGAGACGCGGTGGTCCTGCTCGCCGCCGAAGCCGGCCTGGTGGGCCGGGTCGGCACCCCAGGCTGACGCCGGCTCGGGCCGGCTGCCGTGCTGGGCGTCCGCCGGCAAGGGCCCCTGGGCCGGCTCCTCGTCGAAGAAGTGCGGGCCGGTCTCCTCGACCGAGGCCGGCGAGAGCCCATCGGGGTTCGCGCCGGGCGGCGGCGCGAGCGATTCGCCGTCCGTCGGCGCCGGACGGCTGGTGCCCGGCACCCAGGAGGCTCCGTTCCAGTACCGGACATATCCAGGAATGGACGGGTCCGGGTAATACCCTTCGCGGGGCCTGTCGTCACCTGGGGCCGGGGTTGGGGCGCTCATGTCCGTCGTCCGGTATCTGCTCGTGGGTCAAATAGAGGCCTCCACATCTATCAGACCGACGCAACAGGCACCGCCAGTCCCGTAGGACCCACCCCTTTCCGGGCAACCTCGTACACGTACTTCACACGAGCGGAAGCAGAACGCGACACAACGGCCCCACACCCCCGCGCCCGGCCCCGCGTCACCCGATCGGGCACGGCCACCCCCGTCGGTCGGCCGGGGGTCCGGGGGTTGGCCCCCGGGAAGACACAGCCGGACCGACGCAACAACCACCATGTGCGGTACGGCCGTGGGAGCGGGGGCGGGAAAAAGTTCTGCGGACCCGCGTAATGGTCCACCCCTGTGCTCCCTCTCCACTCGTACGGGCCCGCCCACACAGGGCAGGCATGCGTCACGAGAGAGGAACGCACGCCATGGAGCACACCGTCGTCGAGCGCGAACTGGAGCTCAGGCTGATCCTGTCGCCGGAGCGCAGCGTCTGCGTGCCGGCGCTGCTGAGCTATCACAGCGACGATCCGTACGCCGTCCACGTCGCCTTCCACATCAACTCCGAGCACCCGGTGCACTGGACCTTCTCCCGCGAACTCCTCGTGGAGGGGGTGTTCCGGCCGTACGGGCACGGGGACGTGCGGGTGTGGCCGACGAAGGTCGAGGGCCGCAGTGTGGTGCTGATGGCGCTGAGTTCGCCGGACGGGGACGCGCTGCTGGAGGCACCCGCGGCGCAGGTGTCGGCCTGGCTGGAGCGGACCTTGCGGGTGGTGCCCCCGGGGACTGAAGGCGGGCAGCTGGGGATCGACGACGCGCTCGACCAGCTGCTCGCCCAGTGAGCGGTGCCCGAGGGACGGATCAGAACAGCTTGCCCGGGTTCAGGATGTCCAGCGGGTCGAAGACCTGCTTGATGCCCCGCTGCATCTCGATCCCGACGGGGCCGATCTCACGCGCCAGCCACTCCTTCTTCAGGACACCCACGCCGTGCTCGCCGGTGATCGTGCCGTCGAGTTCCAGGCCGAGGGCCATGATCTCGTCGAAGGACTCGCGGGCGCGCCGGGACTCGTCGGGGTCGGCGGCGTCGAAGCACACGGTCGGGTGGGTGTTGCCGTCGCCGGCGTGGGCGACGACGCCGATGGTGAGCTGGTGCTTCTCGGCGATCCGCTCGACGCCCTCGATCAGGTCGCCGAGCCGCGAGCGGGGCACGCACACGTCGTCGATCATCGTCACGCCGCGCACCGCCTCCAGCGCGGTGAGGGACAACCGCCGCGCCTGGAGGAGGAGTTCGGACTCGGCCGCGTCATCCGCCGGGACCACCTGGGTGGCGCCGGCCGCCTCGCACAGGGCTCCCACGGCGGCGAGGTCGGAGGCGGGGTCCGGGGTGTCGAAGGCGGCCAGGAGCAGGGCCTCGGTCGTCTCCGGCAGCCCCATGTGCGCGAGGTCGTTGACGGCCTTGACCGTCGTACGGTCCATGATCTCCAGCAGCGACGGCACATGCCCGCCGGCCATGATCCGGCACACCGCGTCACAGGCTTCCGCCGCGGACGCGAACTCGGCGGCCAGGACCAGTTGCTGCGGCGGCTGCGGCCGCAGCGCCAGGACGGCGCGTACGACGATGCCGAGCGAGCCCTCGGAGCCGACGAAGAGGCGGGTCAGGTCGTATCCCGCGACCCCCTTGGCCGTACGGCGGCCCGTGGACATCAGCCGCCCGTCGGCGAGGACGACCTCCAGGCCGAGCACGTACTCGGCGGTCACCCCGTACTTCACGCAGCACAGGCCGCCGGAGGCGGTGCCGATGTTGCCGCCGATCGTGCACATCTCCCAGCTGGAGGGGTCCGGCGGGTAGTACAGGCCGTGTTCGCCCACCGCGCGCGAGAGGGCGGCGTTGATGACGCCCGGCTCGACGACGGCGATGCGGTCGACGGGGTTGATCTCCAGGATGCGGTCCATCTTGGTCAGGGACAGCACGATGCAGCCGTCGGAGGCGTTGGCTCCGCCCGACAGGCCCGTCCGGGCGCCCTGCGGGACGACCGGGACGCGCAGGGCGGTGGCGGTGCGCATGACGTGCTGGACCTCTTCGACGGTCCGCGGCAGGACGACGACGGCGGGGGCGCCGGCCGGGCAGAAGCTGGCCATGTCGTTCGCGTAGGCGGCCGTGACGTCGGGATCGGTGAGGACGGCCTCGGCAGGCAGACCCGCGAGCAGCCGCTCGGTGAGGTCACCCCGGGCCTGGTCGGGTGCGGCTTCGGTACGGCTCATGATCACAGCGTCGCACTCGGGGCCATCGGTGTGAACCCCACGTACGGCGGTCGGGTTCGGACGGGTGTGGTCGTCGTATTGACGCATGGCTTGACGCACAGTGAGCGCCATGGAGAACAGCGCCGCGGGGAGCAGCGGCATGGAGAACGACGCCTCGCAGGACGCGGTGCAGGACGCGGTGCAGGACGCGGTGCAGGACGCGGTGCAGGACGGACCGGGCGCGCCGGGACGTCGGCGGCGCATCCGGCGGCGGGTGCTGACGGCCGCGGTGGCGGGGTGTGCCGTGCTCGGCGGGGTGCTGGTACTGCTGCCGTGGGGTCCGGGTGGGACGCGAGCGCCGTCACCGGCACCGGGGGCGCAGGCGCTCGCCGCGGTCACCGCGGGCGTGCCGGCCGCGCTGCCCGATCTGGCGGTGCTGATCGACGAGCGGGAGAGGCATCTGCAGGCCCATCCGGGGGACGCCCGTTCGTGGGCGGTGCTGGGCGCGGCGTATGTGGAGCAGGGGCGGCGCACCGCCGAGCCGGAGTACTACCCGAAGGCCGAGAAGGCGCTGCGTACGTCGTTGAAGGTGCGGGACCCGAACGCCGAGGCGCTGGCCGGCATGGCGGCACTGGCGAACGCGCGGCGGGACTTCGGCGCGGCGCGGACCTGGGGCGAGGCGGCGCTGAAGGCGGACCGCAAGCGGTGGACGACCTATCCGGCCCTGATCGACGCCTACACGGGGCTGGGCGACCACAAGGCGGCCAAGCGGACCCTGGACCGGCTGCTGGACCTGCGCTCCGGTCCGGCGGTGCAGGCCCGGGCGGCGGCCGTCTACCGGGACCGCGGCTGGCGGGAGGACGCGGCGGTGGCGCTGTCCGACGCGGCGGCCGCCGCCGAGGCCCCGGCCGAGCGGGCCGCGTATCTCGAACGGGCCGGGCAGCTCGCCTGGGAACGCGGCGACCTGGACGTGGCCCTGCGGCACTTCCAGGCGGCCGTACGCCTCGACCCCGACCAGCGGGCCGCGCTCGCCGGGCAGGGGCGGACGCTGGCGGCACTGGGCCGTACGACGGAGGCGCTGAACGCGTACCGGGCCGCCCTCGCCAAGCAGCCGCTGCCCGAGTACGCGCTGGAACTGGGCGAGTTGTACGAGGCCCTGGGCATGGGGCAGGCGGCGCGCGTGCAGTACGACCTGCTGCGGGAGCGGACGGCACGGGCCGCGGCCGGCGGGGTGGACGACGAATTGGTGCTGGGCCACTTCGAGGCGGACCACGGCGACCCGGACTCCGCCGTGCAGCGGCTGCGCACCGAGTGGCGCCGGCAGCCGGGGGTCGCGGTGGCGGACGCCCTGGGGTGGGCGCTGTACCGGGCCGGGGAGGCCGAGGAGGCGCTGAAGTTCGCGAGGCTGGCGAACGACAAGAAGCGCGGGGGCGGGGTGCGCAGCGCGCTGTACGTCTATCACCAGGGCATGATCGAGCTGGAACTGAGGATGTCCGGGGCCGCGCGGCGGCATCTGCAGGAGGCGTTGCGGATCAACCCGCACTTCTCTCCGACGCGGGTGCCGCTGGCCGAGGCGACGTTGAAGGAGCTGGGGGAACCGTCGGTGGAGGACGTACCGGACATGGACGCCAAGCCGAAGCGGCGGTGACCCGTCCCTACAGCACCGCCGTGCCGATCAGCGCGTTGCGGCCGAGCCCCGCCAGTTCCGCCTCCGGCATCCCCTGCGTGTGCTCCGGGCGGCGGGGCAGCACCATGTAGCGCGTCTCCGCGCTGGAGTCCCACACCGTGATCCGCGTGTCGGCCGGCAGGTCGAGGCCGAACTCGGCGAGGACCGCCCGGGGTTCGCGGACCACGCGGGAGCGGTACGCCTCGGACTTGTACCAGCTGGGAGACGGGCCGAGCAGGCGGATGGGGTAGCAGGAGCAGAGGGTGCAGACGATGACGTTGTGCGTCGACGCGGTGTTCTCGACGACGCGCAGGCGCTGGTAACCGCCGTCCATGAAGCCCAGTTCGCGCACGGCCGCCGTGCCGTCCGTCAGCAGACGGGACTTGAAGTCCTCGTCGGTCCAGGCACGCGCGACTACCTGCGCCCCGCTCGCCGGCGAGGCGCCCGCGAGGAACGCGTCGATCGCCTCGTCCAGTTCCCCGCCGGTGAGCACACCCTTCTCCTCCAGGAGGGTCTCCAGGCGCCGCACCCGGCGGGCGATCGTCGCGTCGGAGTGGTCACCGCTCATCGCCACGGTCCTCTTCCAAGTAGCTTTCCCACAGATCCAGTACGACGTGATGGTCGCCCTCGCCCCACAGGTCACGCGCCCGGAACCGCACCGCGTACACCTGCTCCACCGGCACGTCCGCACGCCCCTGCGCGCTGACGTCGGCCAGTTCGGCGGGCCCTTCCGGCTCGATCACGACGCCCCGCTTGCCGCGTGCGTAGCGGGGCAGGCGGGTGTGGTGGGCCGGGTCGTGGAGGTACGTCACCACACGCGACCCCGGGGCGAAACGGTCAGCCATCGAACTCGTCCCGGTCCAGCTCGCCGGGCTCCAGCACGCCCTTGCGTTCGAGGAGGTCGCTGATCGCGAGGAACCAGCGTTCGTAGTACGACGCCGCCAGGTACTCGCGCGGCGGGATCGACTCGATCGCGTCCCGGAACTCGTTCAGATTGAAGATCTGCTGCCCGCGCAGGGCGTTCCAGATCCCGAAGACGCGCGCCTCCCAGTCGGCGTGGAAGGGCTCGGAGTCGTCCGCGGTGTCGACGGGACCGAATCCCTCGACGCCGCCGACGTCGTTGATCCTGGCCATGGGGTCAGCGTACGGCGGTACGGCGTGCGGGTCCCCCCGTGGCACCCGCACGCCGGAAGAGGATCAGCCTGCCGTCAGAGGTTCCCGCGCTTGGCCTGCTCCCGCTCGATCGCCTCGAACAGGGCCTTGAAGTTGCCCTTGCCGAAGCCCATGGAGCCGTGGCGTTCGATGATCTCGAAGAAGACCGTCGGGCGGTCCTGGACCGGCTTGGTGAAGATCTGCAGCAGATAGCCGTCCTCGTCGCGGTCCGCGAGGATCTTCAGGTCACGCAGGGTCTCGACGGGAACGCGGGTGTCGCCGACCCACTCGCCGAGGGTGTCGTAGTACGAGTCCGGGGTGTCGAGGAACTGAACCCCGGCCGCGCGCATGGTGCGTACCGTCTCGACGATGTCGTTCGTGTTGAGCGCGATGTGCTGGACGCCCGCGCCGCCGTAGAACTCCAGGTACTCGTCGATCTGCGACTTCTTCTTGGCGATGGCGGGCTCGTTGATCGGGAACTTGACCTTGAGCGTGCCGTCGGCCACGACCTTCGACATCAGGGCGCTGTACTCGGTCGCGATGTCGTCGCCCACGAACTCCTTCATGTTCGTGAAGCCCATGACCTTGTTGTAGAAGCCGACCCACTCGTTCATGCGGCCGAGTTCGACGTTGCCGACACAGTGGTCGATCGCCTGGAAGGTGCGCTGGGCGGGCGGCTCGACCATGGGGCTCGCCGCCACATAGCCGGGGAGGTACGGGCCGTCGTAGCCGGTGCGCTCGACGAGGGTGTGGCGGGTCTCGCCGTACGTCGCGATGGCGGCCAGGACGACGGTGCCGTGCTCGTCCTTCACCTCGTACGGCTCGGCGACGGACGTGGCGCCGTGCTCGATCGCGTACGCGTACGCCTGCCGCGCGTCCGGCACCTCGATGGCGAGGTCGACGACGCCGTCGCCGTGCTCGGCCACGTGCTGGGCGAGGAAGTGGCCCCAGGTGGTGGCGGGCCTGATGACGGAGGTGAGGACGAAGCGGGCGGAGCCGTTCTCCAGCACGTAGCTCGCGGTCTCGCGGCTGCCGTTCTCCGGTCCGGAGTAGGCCACGAGACGCATGCCGAAAGCGGTCGAGTAGTAGTGCGCCGCCTGCTTGGCGTTGCCCACGGCGAAGACGACCGCGTCCATTCCCTTGACCGGGAAGGGGTCGGCCTGCCGGGCGGTGTCGGGAGTGTGGTGTGTGGTCTGCGTCATAAGCGCAGCCTCACGCCATGCGGCAAGGTGCGCAATAGTTTGGTTTTCGGCTGGGCAATCTGCTCAGTGATGGGCCCGGCTCTGCGGGCTTTCTGTACAGGATGACCACCCCCAGTGGCGAGAAGAGGCGGGCTGTCGTGGCGATCGATCATCTGGACGGGCGGATCATCGTGCTGCTGGCGCGGGAGCCGCGGATCGGGGTGCTGGAGATGTCCCGGCGGCTGGGGGTGGCCCGCGGGACCGTGCAGGCGCGACTGGACCGGCTTCAGTCGAACGGAGTCATCCGCGGGTTCGGTCCCGAGGTCGATCCGGCGGCACTCGGGTATCCGGTCACCGCCTTCGCGACCCTGCAGATCCGGCAGGGGCAAGGGGCCGACGTACGGGCGCACTTGGCGACCGTGCCGGAGGTGCTGGAGCTGCACACGACCACCGGGACCGGGGACATGCTGTGCCGCCTCGTGGCGCGCTCCAACGCCGATCTTCAGCGTGTGATCGACCGCGTTGTCGGTTTCGATGGGATCGTCCGGGCCTCCACGGCGATCGTGATGGAGAACCCCGTTCCGCTGCGGACCATCCCGTTGGTGGAGCAGGCGGCGGAGGACCGGGCGCACAGCTAGCCCGCGACCTGGTGGGGTGAGTCCGAGTGAATTTCTGGGAGTACCTGGGCAACCGTCACCAGCAGCTGCTCACCGACGCCTACCAGCACGCCAGCGCCGTCTTCCAGTGCATGGTCGTGGCGACCCTGCTCGGGGTGCTGATCGGCGTGGCCACGTACCGCAGCGAGTGGGCCGGCAATTTCGCCACGCTGACCACCGCGGGCATCCTGACCATTCCGTCGCTCGCCATGATCGGTCTGCTCATTCCGATCGTGGGGCTGGGCGTGCCGCCCACGGTGATCACGCTGACGCTGTACGGCCTGCTGCCGATCGTGCGCAACTCGATCGTCGGGCTGCGCGGCGTCGATCCGTCCCTGGTGGAGGCGGCCCGGGGCATCGGCATGTCCCGGCTCACCCAGCTGCTGAAGGTGGAGCTGCCGCTCGCCTGGCCGCCGATCCTGACCGGGATCCGGGTCGCGACGCAGATGCTGATGGGCATCGCGGCGATCGCGGCGTACGCCTCAGGACCCGGCCTCGGCAATGTGATCTTCCGCGGGCTCGCGTCGCTGGGCAGCGCGAACGCGCTCAACCAGGTCCTCGCGGGCACGGTCGGGATCATCATCCTGGCGCTGCTGTTCGACGCCGCGTACGTCCTGATCGGACGGCTGACCATCCCCAGGGGGATCCGTGTCTGAGCACGAGTCCGACAGCGGCCACCACGGAGCCTCCATCGAGCTGGAGAACCTGACCAAGCGTTATCCCGGCAGCCCGCAGCCGGCCGTGGACAGCGTGAACATGGAGATCAAGGCGGGTGAGGTGGTCATCCTCGTCGGCCCCTCCGGGTGCGGGAAGTCCACGACGCTCAAGATGATCAACCGGCTGATCGAGCCGACCGGCGGCCGTATCCGCATCGGCGGCGAGGACGTCACCGACATCGATCCGGTGAAGCTGCGCCGCAAGGTCGGTTACGCCATCCAGTCCGCCGGCCTGTTCCCGCACATGACGGTCGCGCAGAACATCGGCCTCGTACCGAAGATGATCGGCTGGTCGAAGACGCGGATCGGCTCGCGCATCGAGGAGCTGCTCGACCTCGTCGGGCTCGACCCGGGCGAGTTCCACGGCCGCTATCCGCGCCAGCTCTCCGGCGGGCAGCAGCAGCGCGTGGGCGTGGCACGGGCGCTGGCCGCCGATCCGCCGGTGCTGCTGATGGACGAGCCGTTCGGCGCGGTCGACCCGATCACCCGTGATCACCTTCAGGACGAGCTGATCAGGCTGCAGCACGAGCTGCACAAGACGATCGTCTTCGTCACGCACGACTTCGACGAGGCGATCAAGATCGGTGACCGGATCGCCGTTCTGCGCGAACAGTCGCACATCGCTCAGTTCGACACCCCGGAGGCGATCCTCACCAACCCCGCCGACGACTTCGTGTCCGGGTTCGTCGGAGCCGGTGCGGCGCTGAAGCGGCTGAACCTGACCCGGGTACGGGACGTGGAGATCACCGACTATCCGACGGTGACCTTCGACGACCCGCTCCAGGAGATCTTCAACCGGCTGCGCTCCAGCGGCACCAACGAGATCCTGCTGCTCGACAAGCGCGGCCGGCCCTACAAGTGGCTGCGGCGCGGGGACCTGATGCGGGCCAGGGGTTCGCTCGCGCGGGCCGGGACGCTGGTGACCGACACGGTGACACGGGACGCCACGCTGCGGGACGCCCTGGAGGCCGTCCTCACCGACAACGCGGGACGGGTGGTGGTGACCGGGCGGCGCGGCGAGTACACGGGCGTCGTCGACATGGAGACGCTGATCAACTCCGTGCACGAGCTGCTGGAGGCGGACCGGCTGGAGGCGCTGGAGGCCCAGCACGAGTTGGAGGGTTCCCGGGCCGGGCGGACGCACGCCGAGCAGGAGGGCGACGGAGGGGAGCAGAAGGCGTGAGCACTCCCGAGACCCCGAGGCCGTCCCGGGTGCAGGAGACGTCCGAACCCGGCGAGGCGCCCGGAACCGCTGCGCCCGACCGCGACGAGCTCGACGGGAACGACGAGACCAGCACGCCCGTCGCCACGAAGCGCCCGGCCCGGAAGCTGAGTTGGCAGCGGCTCACCATCGTGCCGGCGATGCTGGTGGTGCTGCTGCTCGCCACCTGGCTGTGGTTCCAGCAGGCCGACCTCGACCCGGTCTCCGAGAACGCGCTGTCGAACGGTCAGGTCTCGCAGGCCCTGTGGGAGCAGGTCGAACTCACCGCGATCTCCACCTTCTTCGTGCTGATCATCGCGATCCCGCTGGGGATCCTGCTCACCCGGCGGGCGTTCAGGAAGGCGACACCGGTGGCCATGGCCCTCGCCAACATGGGCCAGGCGACCCCCGCGATCGGTCTTCTCGCCCTGCTGGTGATCTGGCTGGGCATCGGCCGGAAGGCTGCCCTGATCGGCATGATCGCCTACGCCGTCCTGCCCGTGCTGTCCAACACGATCGCCGGCCTCAAGGCGAACGACCCGACCCTGCTGGAGGCGGCGCGCGGTATCGGCATGTCCGCGACGGGGGTGCTGACGCGGGTGGAGCTGCCGCTGGCGGTCCCGCTGATCCTGGCGGGCGTGCGCACGGCCCTGGTCCTCAACGTCGGTACGGCGACCCTGGCGGTCTTCGGCGGAGGCGGCGGGCTGGGCGTGCTGATCACGGCCGGCATCACCAACCAGCGCATGCCAGTCCTGGTCCTCGGCTCGATCCTCACGGTCGCCCTCGCCCTGCTGGTGGACTGGCTGGCATCGCTGGTGGAAGTGCTGCTGCGGCCGCGGGGGCTGGACCTATGAGGCGGCCAACCGTCCTGCTCGCGGCGGGGTTGCTGGTGACGGCCGCCGGGTGCGGCCTGACCAGCGGCTCCCCCATGGTCGACGACGTACGGCCCGGAAGCATCGGACGGGGCGAGCCGCTGGAGGGCGCCGAACTGACGGTGACGTCGAAGTCGTTCACGGAGCAGCTCATCCTCGGCGCCATCATGGGCATCGCCTTCGAGGCGGCCGGCGCGGAGGTCCTCGACCGCACCGGCATCCAGGGCTCCATCGGCAGCCGCGAGGCGGTGCGCAAGGGCGACGCCGACGCCGGGTACGAGTACACGGGCACGGCCTGGATCACCTACCTGGGGCACAGCGAGCCCATCACCGACCCGCACGAGCAGTGGGAGGCGGTGCGCAAGGAGGACGCGAAGAACGGGCTGACCTGGCTCCCGCCGTCCGCGCTGGACAACACGTACGCCCTGGCGATGAACCAGGCGAACCACAAGAAGTACCGCACGAACGATCTCTCCGAGGTCGCCGCGCTGTCCAAGTCCGACCCCTCCGCGGTGACGCTGTGCGTGGAGGTCGAGTTCGCCAACCGGGCGGACGGGCTGCCGGGGATGCAGAAGGCGTACGGGATGAACGTACCGACGAAGAACATCACCCAGATGGACACCGGGATCATCTACACGCAGGCCGCGAAGGGAAATTGCACCTACGGCGAGGTCTACACGACCGACGGGCGCATCAAGTCCATGAACCTCGTGGTGATGGACGACAACAAACACTTCTTCCCCAACTACAACGCCGCCCCGGTGATCAACACCAAGACCCTCAAGGAATGGCCGGCCATCCCCGACGTCCTCGACCCGATCACCAAGAAGCTGAACAACACGGTCGCCCAGGACCTCAACGCGAAGGTGGACGTGGACGGGGAGGATCCGCATCAGGTGGCGTTGGACTGGATGAAGGCGGAGGGGTTCGTGAAGTGAGGAGCTGAGCTGCTCGACGCGCTACGCCGTGGACTCAGGGAGGGCCTGCGCCTCGCAACCCCGCCGCAGCCGGCCGTCGTCGCCGGCTAGCAGCTCGGTACGGTCCCCTTGCCCGACTCCAGGGCCTCCAGCGCGCCCACGGCCCCCTTCAGCGTCGTCACCGGCACCAGCCGCAACCCCTTCGGCAGTTCCGCCTTCGCGTCGCCGCACTCGGCCTTCGGTACCAGGAAGACCGTCGCCCCGTCCCGCTTGGCGGCCTGGGTCTTCAGGGAGACTCCGCCGACCGCTCCGACCTTGCCCGCCGCGTCGATCGTGCCCGTGCCGGCGATGCTGCGGCCGCCCGTGAGGTCGCCGCCCTCGCCGTTGCCGTTCAGCTTGTCGATGATGCCGAGGGAGAAGAGGAGACCGGCGCTCGGGCCGCCCACGTCCGCGAGGGTGAGGGTGACCTTGATGTTCTTGTCGTCGAGGTCCAGGTAGTTCAGGGCTGCCTCGGTCGCGGCGTCCTGGGACTCCTTCATCTGCTCGGTGTTGTACTGCTCGATCTCCCGGGTGCTCTGCCCGCTCGGGTAGACCGAGTCGCGCGGCATGACCGCCTTCTCCGTGCTGAACCAGGCGTCGATCACGTCGCCGAACCGCACGTCCGTGTCGGGGGACGTCGCCTCGATGGTCGTCATGCGCAGCTGGCCGCTCGTGTCACGGGTCGGCGCCCCGGAGATCGTGATCACCGGTTCGCCCTTGTTGTCGCCCAGCACGTTCGCCGTCAGACCGGGCTGCGTCAGCGAGAACGGCAGCGGCGCGAAGGCGGCCGTGGCGAGCAGGGCCACGACCGGCAGGGCGCAGACGGCGACGGCCCGGGGGCGCGTGAGACGAGAAAGCACGGGATCAATCTAACGTGGCGGCGGGTTCCGGCCAGGCGCAGGTCAAAGCTGCCGGGGTTTGCCCCGTTCGGGTCACGCGCAGGGCTCGTCAGGTGACGTACAGGTCGCGCCTGTCCTTCGTGAAACGCCGCAGTGTCTCCGGCACCGGCGCCACCCCGATGCCCGGCGACCGTGGCACCGGAAGGTGCCCGTCGACCAGCACGAACGGCTCCGTGATGTCCTCGGCGAAGTAGCGGCTGGACGCCGACGTGTCCCCGGGGAGCGTGCAGCCGGGCAGGGCCGCCAGCGCCAGGTTCGGGGCGCGGCCGATGCCCGTCTCCAGCATGCCGCCGCACCACACCGGCACCCCGTGCGCGTACGCCACGTCGTGCACGCGTCGCGCCTCCAGGTATCCCCCGACCCGCGCGGGCTTCACGTTCACGACCCGGCACGCGTCCATCGCGATCGCGGACGCGGTGTCGGCGGCGTTGTGCAGGGACTCGTCCAGGCAGACCGGGGTCGCGATGCGCTGCTGGAGGCGGGCGTGGGCGTACAGGTTGTTCTCCGCGAGCGGCTCCTCGATCAGCAGCAGCCCGAACTCGTCCAGCCGCCGCAGATGCTCGGCGTCCGCGAGCGTGTACGCGGTGTTGGCGTCGACCTGGAGCGGCAGGTCCGCTCCGAAGCGGTCGCGCACGGCTCGTACCGGCTCCAGATCCCAGCCCGGCTCGATCTTCAGTTTGATCCGGACGTACCCCTCGGCGAGATACCCCTCGACGTCGTCCAGCAACTCGGCGACCGTCGGCCTGATCCCGACCGACACCCCGGCCGGCACTCGCTCGCGCACCGACCCGAGATACGTGGCCAGCGGCATCCCGTACGACCGCAGCTCCGCGTCGAGGACGGCCGTCTCCAGCGCCGCCTTCGCCAGCTCGTGCCCCTTGATCCCCGCCAGCGCCGGGGCGAGGTGGGCCGCACCGAACACGGGCAGGGCGGCGACGCGCGGCAGCAGGAAGTCACGCAGGACGATCTCCGCGCCGGCCACGAACTCCGAGCAGTACAGCGGCTCGGGGTCGGCCGCGAACTCCGACCAGCCCTCGGCCGCGTCCGTGACGACGTGCAGCAGGAAGGTGTCCTTCGTCGTCATCGTGCCGAAGGACGTACGGAAGGGGCTGACCAGCGGGATCGCCACGTGGACGATCTCGACGCGTTCGAGTTTCACGAGGTGGCCTCCCGGCGGGTGAGCGTGTACCAGCCGTCCCGGGACATGTCCGTCGCCGTGAACCCGTCGGCGAAGGCCTTCGTGAACACCTCGCGCACGGCCCGCCGCCAGCCCAGCGCCAGCTCCGGGTCCGCGACCCGCAGCGCCACTATGTCGTCCGGTACGCGGCACCAGACATACCGGTCCTGAGGGTCCCGGCGCGCGAGCGGCCCGCCGTCGGGGGCCGTGTGGGTGGCGGGCGCGGCCTCGCGATCCGGGGTGCCGGGCCCGGCGTGGCCGGACTGCCCTTGCGGTGGCCCGATCAGGTTCCAGGTCACCTCCAGCCGGTCGCTCTCGTCGCCGTCGTTCACTCCGTCCGCCATGGGGCCGTAGAAGTCGACGAGGTAGCCGGTGCCGGTGGCGCCGAGTTTCACGAAGTTGAACCGGGCATTGCGGCCCACCAGCGGATCGAAGGTCCAGCGCATGGTGAGCGCCCCCAGCTCCACCGCCCAGGCCCGCTGCGCCCGCTTGATCTGCGGCCCGAGCCCCTGCTCGGCAGCGGCCAGCAGCGAGTACGTCTCGCGCGACGCCGGCGGGCCGAACACGGCGACACAGGCACCGACGAGCCGTTGTCCGTCGTACGCGGCGTGCACCGCCCCACCGGCGTGGGCGAGGCTGTTCAACGTCTCGGGCAGCAGGGGCGGTGCGGTGCGAGGCGTCTGCCATACGTCACTGAAGTAGTCGGCAACAGCGGTGAACCCGGCGGGGTCGTGGACGGTGCGGATGCTCAGTGAGGTCATGACACGAGTGTCGGAGGTGGTGCGGGGCCCTGCCTAGGGCACCCGCGCGTCAACGCAACGCCTCCGCCGCTCCCGCGCCACATCGGCGCAAGGCTCCCGCCGCCTCCCGCGCCGTATCAGCGCAACGCCTCCGCCACCTCCCGAGCCGCGTCCACGACCCGCGGCCCCACCCGCTCCGGCACCGCGTCGGCCAGCATCACCACGCCCACGCTGCCCTCGACGCCCGTCACGCCGATCAACGGCGCGGCAGCTCCGCTCGCTCCCGCCTCCAACTCCCCATGGGTCAGGGTGTATCCGGGCTCCTGCAGCGGCTGCTGCCGGGCGGAGAGTATGGCCCGGCCCGCGGCACCGCGGTCCAGCGGGTGCCGGAAACCGGCCCGGTAGGCCACGTGATAGTCGGTCCAGGTCGGCTCGACCACGGCAACGGCCAGCGCCTCCGTGCCGTCCACCAGCGTCAGGTGGGCCGTCGCCCCGATGTCCTCGGCCAGCGAACGCAGCGCGGGCAGCGCGGCCTCCCGTACCAGCGGATGCACCTGTCGGCCCAGACGCAGCACACCGAGCCCGACGCGGGCGCGACCGCCCAGGTCACGGCGTACCAGGGCGTGCTGTTCAAGCGTGGCGAGCAGCCGGTACACAACGGTCCGGTTCACGCCCAGTTTGTTGGAAAGCTCGGTGACGGTCAGCCCGTGGTCGGTGTCGGCCAGCAGCTTGAGGACGCGCAGTCCCCGGTCGAGCGTCTGAGAGGTCTCCGCGGTCACGACGCCCACTCCTTAGTGGTGAGGTCGGCAGCCCCCTCGCGGCGGATGCGTCACCGAGTCCCGTCAGTGACGCGCTTCAGAGGCCGCCGATCGGCCGGCGGCCCGGACTGACTGTCCGGACCGCGTCGCTTCACGGCTGCGCTCCGCGGCGGCGCTGCCACGGGGCGTGTGCGTAGCGGGACATTAGCGAAGCCGGTTCGCTGAGCGGAAGGCTCCGTCCAGAATCCGGGCAGCGGCCGGTACGGACCACTCCCGTTTGCCCGGATACGTACGGCGTACGGAGCCCTGCGCGCACTCCCCCGTACGCGCCCGGCGTCACCGCATCCGGGTGGCCCACTCCTGAACCTTGGCGATGCGCTGGCGCAGCTGACCGGCCGTGGCCTCGGCGCTCGGCGGCCCGCCGCACACGCGCCGCAGCTCGGTGTGGATCACCCCGTGCGGCTTGCCGCTCTGATGGACGTACGCGCTCACCATCGTGTTGAGCTGCTTGCGGAGCTCCATCATCTCCTTGTGCGAGACGACGGGCCGCCGCTCGGCGGGCAGCTCCAGCAGGTCGGCCTCGGCGTCCGGCTTCTTGCGGCTGTGCGCGATCTGCCGGGCCTGCCGCTTCTGGAGGAGCATCTGCACCTGGTCGGGTTCGAGCAGGCCGGGAATCCCGAGGTAGTCCTGCTCCTCCTCGCTCCCGGGATGGGCCTGCATGCCGAACTCGGCGCCGTCGTAGAGCACCCGGTCGAAGACGGCCTCGGACTCCAGCGCCTCGAAGGAGAACTGCTCCTGCTCGCCGGTGTCCTCGTCCTGCTCCTTGTTCGCCTCCTCCATCTCCTTCTCGGATTCGGCGTACGGGTCCTCCTCGCCCTCCTTCTTCGGCTTGTCGAGGGCGTGGTCGCGTTCGACCTCCATCTCGTTGGCGAAGGTGAGGAGGTCGGGGACCGTCGGCAGGAAGACGGAGGCGGTCTCGCCGCGCCGCCGGGACCGCACGAAACGGCCGACGGCCTGTGCGAAGAAGAGCGGGGTCGAGATGGTGGTGGCGTACACGCCGACGGCGAGCCGGGGCACGTCGACGCCCTCGGACACCATGCGTACGGCAACCATCCAGCGGTCGTTGTTGCCGCTGAAGTCGTCGATCCGCTTGGACGCCCCCGCGTCGTCGGAGAGGACGAGGGTCGCCTTGTTGCCGGTGATCTCCCGGATCAGCTTGGCGTAGGCGCGCGCGGAGTCCTGGTCGGAGGCGATGACGAGCGCACCGGCGTCCGGAATGGCCTTACGGACCTCCGTCAGCCGCTGGTCGGCGGCGCGCAGCACACTCGGCATCCACTCGCCGCGCGCATCCAGCGCCGTACGCCAGGCCTGGCTGATGGCGTCCTTCGTCATGGGTTCGCCGAGCCGCGCGGCGATCTCGTCGCCCGCCTTGGTGCGCCAGCGCATGTTGCCGCTGTAGGAGAGGAAGATGACCGGCCTCACCACGTGGTCGGCAAGGGCGTTGCCGTAGCCGTACGTGTAGTCGGCGGCCGACCGCCGGATTCCGTCGTTCCCCTCCTCGTACGTCACGAAGGGGATGGGGTTGGTGTCGGACCGGAACGGCGTACCGGTGAGGGCGAGCCGTCGCGTGGCGGGCTCGAAGGCCTCCAGGCAGGCCTCGCCCCAGGACTTGGAGTCACCGGCGTGGTGGATCTCGTCGAGGATGACGAGGGTCTTGCGCTGCTCGACCCGGTTGCGGTGGAGCATGGGCCGCACGCCGACACCCGCGTAGGTCACGGCGACGCCCTGATAGTCCTTGCCGAGCGGTCCGGCGCTGTACTCGGGATCGAGCTTGATGCCTATGCGCGCGGCCGCCTCCGCCCACTGCTTTTTCAGATGCTCGGTCGGCGCGACCACGGTGACCTGCTGCACGACATGGTGGTGCAGCAGCCAGGAGGCCAGCGTCAGCGCGAACGTCGTCTTCCCGGCGCCGGGAGTGGCGACCGCGAGGAAGTCACGCGGCTGCTCCTGGATGTACTTGTCCATCGCCCCCTGCTGCCAGGCACGCAGCTTGCTGGCGGTGCCCCAGGGGGCGCGGCCCGGGAAGGCGGGTGACAGGTGGTGGGAGTGAGAGGCAGAGCTGGAGCTGGCGGCGGTGGTAGTCACGGTCTCCGGGGACTGGGTCGGGCGGCTCGGCGTACGGGTGTTGGTGACTCGGCTACGTATGACAACCGGGCCACCCTACCGGCGGCCCGACCGTGTCCAGGGGCGAGCGGGGCCGGGTCACACGTGGGTGGGACCGACGTCACAACCGCCGCAGCCGCCCCGCGATCACGGCGATGTCTTCCTCGGCACCGGAGGCGACATCGATGACCAGGTCGTAGGCGGTGTCCTGGTCACAGCCCGCGAGGTCGGCGCCGTTGACACCGAGAAAGGTCGCGGCGGCGAGCCAGGCCGTGCGCTTGTTCCCGTCGACGAGCGGGTGGTTCGTCGCGATGGCGTGCAGCAGCGCGGCAGCCTGCTCATACAGGTCGTCGTAGGCCACGCTGCCGAACATGCGGGCGCGGGGGCGGTGCACGGCGGAGGCGAACAGCCCGGTCTCCCGGACCTCGGGGGCCCGCCCGCCGAAGGCGATCCGGGCGATCGCCGTGACCTCCGCGACCGTGAGGTGCCTGGTCATTCGCCGAGCCTCCGCAGCAGATCGGCATGGGCGTCGGCCAGCGACTCCGCCATGACCCGCACCGGCGACGACTCCCGCGCCAGCCGATGCCGTACGGCTTCCAGCGCGATGTCCTCGGGGACACGGCCCGTGGCATCCGCGAGGTCTTCGAGTTCCCGCCGGACGTCCGGCGGGAGGGAGAGGGTGAAGTCGTTCATGCGAGGACGATAGGGAGCGGGCCGTGGAGCGGGCGAGCGGTTTACGGCTCACGCCGCCGGGTCTCACCGCTCCCGCACCCGAGTGGTCACCCAAGCCCCCACCAACGCCACCCCCGCCATCGGCAGGAACACCGCCGCGAACGCCGCCGGATGCGACCCGGCGCCGGACGCCCCCGTGGCCGCATGGCTCACCGTGCCACCGCCCAGGGCGGCGAAGGCGGCGCCTCCCGCGGCCAGGAGCACGACGTTGGACAGGCCGTCGGAGATCTGGAGGGCTGCGGAGTTCGTACCGGCATCCTCGGGGGCGGACAGCTGGAGCAGCAGCACGCTCGTGGAGGAGATGACCAGCCCCATCCCGAAGCAGCCGAACGCCCATGCCACGGCGACGGTCCAGGCGGGCACGGACGCGATCAGCACGCTCGGCGCGGCGGCGATGGAGGCCGCCACCAGCACCATCCCCAGCGTCATCAGCCGGTCCCGGTACGGCTCCACCCGCGGCCGCGACTGCATCCACGAACCCAGCGCCCACGTCCCCCCGCCGGCCGCGAGCGAGAACCCGGCGAGCGTCGGCGACAGCCCTCTCTGGGTGACCAGCATCAACGGCACGAAGGACTCGGCCGCGATGAACGACCCCGCCGCGACCCCGCGCAGCAGCACCACGGACGGCAGCCCGCGCGCCGCCCGGTACGTGCCGCGCGGGAGCAGTCCGAGCACGGCCGGCACGAGCAGCGCGGCGCCCGCGACGCCGGGGACGAGGGAGAGCCACCGCAGGTCCTGGGCGGCGTACTGGAGCAGCCCCGCGCCGAGTGAGATGCCGAGGGCGAGCCGGATCCGGCGCCGGTCGAACGAGGTGCCGCGGGCGGAGGCGTCGACCGGTCCGCCCGCCCGCCGCCGTATCTGCGGCAGCGCGAGCGCGAGCGGAAACACGACGAGCACCGGAATCCCGACGAACACCCAGCGCCAGCCCAGCTGCTCGGTCACCGCCCCGGCGGCCAGTGGTCCCACGATCGACGGCACGACCCAGCTCGCCGCGAACGCCGCCATGATCGCCGGCCGCAACCGCTCGGGGTAGGCCCGCCCGACGACGACGTACAGCGCGACGATCACGAGCCCGCCGCCGAGCCCCTGCACGGCCCGCCCGAGGATGAACAGCCACATCGCCCCCGCCGTCCCGGCCAGCAGCAGCCCGGCCCCGAAGGAGGCGATCCCGGCGGTGAGCGCGCCGAGCGGCCCGCGCCGGTCCGACCACTGGCCCGCGAGCACCATCCCGAACAGGCTGGTGGTGAAGTACCCGGAGAACGCGAAGGCGTACAGCGACACCCCGTCCAGCTCCCGCGCCGCCACCGGCATGGCCGTCCCGACGGCGGTCGCCTCGAAGGCGATGAGCAGCACGACGGAGACGATCCCGATGCTCAGGGCCCGATAGTCCCGGCTCAGCACGGTTCCCTCGGACGCGGGGACCGGGGGGACATCGGATCTCTTCGCGACACCGGCGTCGCGCGGCTCGAGGGCAGTCATGTCCGCCAGCGTAAGGGCCACAACTGACATTGACCCCTGTCGGAAGGAGGCCCCGTCCCGGGACCTTGGTCGTACGACCGACGCCCGACCGACGCCGTTCATGAACGCGGTGTGGCAGTCCCATTGCAGCCCCACCGATTCCCTTGAGCGGCCCGCACACCCCCGCCTACGGTCGACTCACCGACCAGGGGGCAACCCGCCCGAAGCCGGTGCAACGGCCGTGTGCCCGAGTGGTTCAGGGGCTCGCCTGCAAAGCGAGTTACGTGGGTTCGAATCCCGCCACGGCCTCTCTTCCCCCTCGCCGACGCCCGCGTCGGTCCGCATCACAATGCAGGGCGCTGTCGGCCTCCGGCTCGCCGCCCGTTCCAGGGCATGGCTCCGATCACGGCGGAAACCGCGGCCGTCGCGGCGAGGCTTCCGGCCGTGACCATCACCACGCCGACCATGTACAGGCCCGAGGCGTCGTCCGACCAGTCGTAGAAGGCGGCGACGGCCAGGCCCATCGTGGGGCCGAAGACGGCGGCCGTGCCGCGGTGCCGGGACGCCACCCAGTACAGCGGCACCAGCAGGGTCAGCACGAGGCCGATCACCTGCCACGCCTCGTACGGGCCGGTCGTCGAGCCGTCCGGCTGTATGTCGCGGTGCTGATCCCAGCCCAGCCAGGCGGCCCAGCCCGCGAGCGATATGCCGGCCGTCACGAGGGTCGGCAGCAGGGAGGGGGCGATTCTCAGTGGTCCTTGGCGCATGGGCCCAGCGTTGCGGCCGGCCCGCCGCGCGAACAGGGCTCATGTACTCAGATCCGCCCGAGTACATGAGCCTGCTGCGCAGCGACTCGAACAGGGAGCCTCGGGCTCCCAGTTGAGGATGCGACCTGCAGTTCCGGGTGTTGAATTGCATTCGGCGCATTACTCCCCCTCCCCTCCCTCCCCTTAGCAGAGGTTGCCATGAGCAGGGAATTCTGGCTGCGCGTATGCATGACGGCAGCGATCGCTCCGCTGCTGTTCGTCACCACTGGATACGCCACCCCTGCCAAAGCGGTCGACACAATGGAGCAGGACATAGATACTGCGGTGCAAGGCGTCGACGCATTCTGGACCAGGCACTGGCCCGAATACTTCACCGGTACCTATGCGTCCCCCGGCGTGCTGGGCCTGTACGACGGCACCTCCGCCGACGTCCCCACCTGCGGCGGGGAGCAACTGGAGGCGGGCAACGCGGCCTATTGCCGACCGGAGGACTACCTGGCGTGGGACGTCGGACTCATGCGCGAGGGTTATTCGACCGGCGATGCCTATGTGTACTTCATCGTGGCGCACGAGTGGGGGCACGCCATACAAAACCGCTTGAACAGCCAACTGCAAGAAGTCGCCGGCGAACTACAGGCCGATTGCATCGCGGGAGCAGAACTCCAAGGCGCCCAGAACGACGAAACAATTGTGTTCGAAGAAGGCGACGCCAAAGAGTTGATAGAGGCCATCCACAGTGTTTCCGACGAACTCCCCTGGACCGCGGAGGGGGACCACGGGAACGCAGATCAGCGGAGCAACGCCTTCATCAGAGGGCTGGAAGGCGGAGTTGACGCCTGCTTGCCCTTGACGGCCCAGTGACAGTTCCTCGTACGGACAGCACAACCCCAGGCGCCCTCCAGGTGTCCAGTACATGACTGGACGGCCAACCTCCGGTCGCCGTACTTCCTGTCCTACGAGGAGACCCATCCGTGCGCCAGCGCATCCGCCCCTCGCACATCCGTCACTCGGCGGCCCTCGTGGCCGCTGCCGCCGCCGTCGCGGCGCTTCCCGCAGTCGTCGCCCCCGCGGCGTATGCCGAGGAGGGTGACCCCTCCCTGGTGATCTCGACTCTGCCGAGTGCGTCTCCCAAGCCCGGCGAGGTGTACGACGAGAACGTCATCATCACGAACAAGGGCACGGCGGCCGCGGACGGCGTCACCTTCCGGATCCGGCTGACCCGCGGGCTCGACTTCCCGGGGGCCGTCGAGGGCTGCACCTACTCGACCGTCGGGGACAAGGTCAGGCAGGCTCTGTGCGAGCTCGACACCGTCATCGAACCCGGCGCCTCCGTCGAGACGCCCGTACGGTTCAAGGCGCTGCCCCACGCCCTGATGGAGGCGGTCGAGTACGGCACCTCGGCCACCGGTGAGGCCCCGGGCGAAGGGTTCGACGACAGCAACCGGCGCCTGACCCTGACCGCGGACAGCACCGCCGACCTCGTCGCAGTCGGTGAGGACACGGAGGCCCTCGCGGGCGACAAGCAGTCCATCACGGTGCAGCTCCGCAATGACGGCCCCGGCTGGATCCAGAACCAGGAGAGCGACGACCAGCCGGCGCTCATGGTGCGGATCCCGAAGGGCACGACCACCACCGAAGTGCCTGAGGACTGCGCGCCGTTCGGCATCGACGGTCCGTCCGGGCCCGGGGGGACGCCGGGCAAGTCCACGTACGTCTGCTGGCCGGCCGACCACACCATCGAGGCCGGCGAGTCCCTCTCCTTCACCTTCACCCTGAAGATCGGGGAGGACACCCGGACCACCACCGGTGAGGTGAAGGCGACTTCCGTCTACGACATCCACCCGGCCTTCGACAAGAACCCCGCCAACGACAAGGCCCAGATCCGCATAGCCATCCCGACCGACAACGAGCCCGGCCCGGCCACGTCCGGCGGCTCCTCCACCGGCGGCGGTTCCACGGACGGCGGCTCCACCACGGCCGGCAACGGCAACGACCCCGAGGGTCAGTCCACCGGCGGCAACGGGAGCACGGGCGGCACCGGCTCCACGTCGTCCGGCACCTCGACTGGCGGCTCCACCGGATCCGTCGACGGCAACCTGGCCAGCACCGGCTCCGACGGCACCCCGCTCATCGCCGGCGCCGCAGCGGCCGTGGCGGCACTCGGCGGTGTCCTGGTCCTGGCCGTACGCCGTCGCCGCGCCGTCGGCAAGTCCTCCTGACGACGCCTCAGGGATACGGCGTCGTCCGCGCGACGTGGGGCTGGAGCAGGCGGGCCCTTCCAGGGTCTCGGTGATCAGCCGGTCGCCCGGCCCCGCGTCGCATGCCTCACCACACCCCGCCCACCGACTCCAGCACCCCGCTCGACTCGTCCTTGAACACCTCGGTCCAGTAGTGCCGGCCGTCCCCGCCCGCCGCCCTGATGCCGGTCGGGTCGACCGTCGACAGGACCTGGAGCATGGTCATGGCCAGCTGGTCGTAGGTGTCGGTCGTCAGTGCGTGGCCCGACTGCTCGTCGATCGCCTGCTCGCGGTGCAGCAGCCAGAGCGTGAAGGCGAGGGTGGAGACGTCCGTGTTCAGGGGGAAGAGCCTCGCCTCGGGCTCGCTCCAGTTCAGGACCGCGCCCGTCGCGCCGTCGATGACCAGGCTGTTGTCCTCCACGAGATGGCCGAGGCGTATCAAGTGACCGGCCGCGACGGGCAGTTCCGCAGACCACTCGTCGTCGGAGTAGTACTCGGCCAGCGTCTGCAGTGGCACATCGGTGTCGAGGCAGAACAGGAAGCCGTTCTCCGGCAGGCCCACCTCACGCAGGAAGCGGCGCGTCGGCTCGTGCGTGAGCGTGGCGGGGAAGTCGACCTCCTCGAAGCGCACCACCTTGCCCTGCCCGAACTCCTGGTCCAGGAGGCGCCGGGGCAGGTCCAGGGCGAGGCCCGAATGCCCGGCGCGGCCCGCCACGAGCGCCAGGGGGCGGATCAGGGCGGCCATCCTCCAGAACGGCGCCGGCTCGCCGTCCGCGCCCTCGTCGAACACCGCCAGCAGATGCCGGGACGCGTCCGCCACCGCCTGCGGGCCGTAGCGCCCCACGTAGGAGGCGAACTGGCCGCGCAGGTCCGCCAGTTCGTCCGTCGCCTCGGCGAACCGGACCAGCGTCCGCAGCGACGGCGCCAGCGCACGACGGTCCATCAGGTCGGGTCGGTCGTGCAGGAAGTACGCCGTGGAGACCTCGCCCGTCGCGCCGTCCAGCAGGACCGATTCCGTCTCCAGGCCGCCGGGGCCCAGCAGTCCGCCTATCACCAGCTGGTCGCGCAGCTCCGCCGCGAGCCGGTCCGCCGGATCGCCCGTCGAGTCCGCCACCGTCCGCAGGCCGTCACGGCACAGCTCGGCGAAGCTCAACACGCCGCTGTCGCCGGGCAGTCCGGGTCCGGTCAGCCAGCGCCGCGTCGACGCGTGCGTGACGTGCGGATCCAGCACGGCCTCGCTCAGAATGATCGCCGTATCACCGGCGTGCGTCGTGATCGTCGTGCTCATGGCTCCCCCGCATGCGCTTTCCCACCACCCCTGGGCACGACACAGCCGACCGACCGGCCCGCCGGCCCCGGCCGCCGTCCCCACTGCCCAGAACACTACGCGCCACCACTGACAACGCCCGCCGAATCACAACGCCCGCCGAATCGGCACGACCACTGACAGCGCTTCACATCATCAGACGCTCGGCCCACCCTCGCGCGTTCCCTTCTCGCGCGTTCTGTTGCCGCGAGAACTACCGCAGCGGTCTCCCGCCACGGTCTCCTTCCGCGCTCAGCTTCGAAGGGGCCGCCGGCTCACTGGCCGGTCACCACCGCCGCCTGCGGCCGGATCGGGAGGCGGTTGACGGGGCGGCCCGTAGCGGCGCGTACGGCCGACGCGATGGCCGCCGGGGACGTCACCACCGGTACCGCGCTGACCGCCTTCGCGCCGAAGGGCGCGACCACGTCCCGCTCCTCGACCAGTTTCACGATCCGGATGTCGGGGGCGTCCAGGGCCGTCGGCAGGGAGTAGCCGGTGAGGTCCGGGTGGCGGATCAGGCCGCGCGCGGAGCGCAGGTTCTCCGTGAGCGCTATACCCACGCCCTGCGTCACGCCCGCCTCGATGCGCGCCTCCAGCTGGGCCGGGTTGAGCACCCGGCCGACGTCCTGGGCGAGCGCCAGCTCGACCACGCGGACCGAGCCCAGTTCGATGTCGACGTCGACGACCGCGCGGATCGCGCAGAAGGCCATGCCCACGAAGGCGTCGCCCTGGCCGGCGTCGTTGAGCGGTTCGGTCGGGTGCGGGCGGCACTGGGCCGTCGCCCACAGTTCCTTGCCGTCCAGCGCCTCGGTGACGGTGGTCGACAGGACGCCGTCGTACGACGTGATCTTGCCGTCGGTGATCTGGAGCAGCTCCGTGGACATGCCGAACTTGTGCGCCAGGGGCTGCAGCAGCTGCGTACGGACCATCTTGGCGGCCCGTTCCACCGCGCCGCCCGACACCCAGGTGTGGCGGCCGCGGCAGCCCGCGCCCGCCGGAGGCTGGTCGGTGTCCACGGGCGCCACGTGAACGTCGTCGATGCCCAGCGTGTCCTGGACGATCTGCCGGGCCAGCGTCGCGAAGCCCTGGCCCGTCTCGACGGCCGCGCACAGCACCGTCGCCACGCCGTCGTGGACCTTCACGGTCGCCGTGGAGACCTCGTCCGCGCCCTCGGCGCCGAGCATGTGCACCATGCCCAGGCCGTAGCCCACGCCCCTTCGTACGGCACCGGGTTCGCCCGCGCCCTCGGGGCCGCCGGGCAGCAGCCACTCGTCCTCGGGCGTGTCCTTCGGGAGCGCCGGCAGGGGGTGGTCCTGTACGGCCTGGAGCAGTTCCGCGACGGGGGCCGGGCACGTCACCGTCTGGCCCGTCGGGAGTACGTCGCCCGTCGCCAGCGCGTTGCGCAGGCGCAGTTCGGCCGGGTCGACGCCGAGCTTCTTGGCCAGTTTGTCCATCTGCGCCTCGTAGGCGGCGCACACCTGCATCGCGCCCTCGCCACGCACGTGACCGGAGGGCGGGTTGTTGGTGCGTACGGCCCAGCCCTCGATGAAGGCATTCGGGACGACGTACGGGCCGCAGGCGAAGGCGACCGCGGCGGCCAGGGCCTCGGAGGACGTGTCGGCGTACGCGCCCGCGTCCAGCAGGATCTGCGCCTCGACCTTGACCAACCTGCCCTCGGCGTCCGCGTGGTGGCGGTACCGCAACAGGGTGGGGTGCCGGTGCGTATGGCCGAGGAAGGACTCCTCGCGCGTGGCCGTCAGTTTCACCGGGCAGCCGGTCTTGAGCGCCAGCAGGCCGAGCGGGAGCTGGAAGCCCTGGTCCTCGCGGTCGGCGGTGGCGCCGGGGACGCCGGTGACGACGACCTTGACGCGCTCGGGCTCCAGGCCGTAGCAGGCGGCGGCGCGGTCGCGGTCGGTGTGCGGGTCGGTCGAGGCGAGGTAGAGCTCCACGCCGCCGTCGGGGCGCGGTACCGCGAGGCCCGCCTCGGCGCCGATGGGGGCGGGGTCCTGGCGGCCGATGCGGTAGAGCCCCTCGACGACGATGTCGCCGGCCGCGTCGGGGTCGCCGTGGCGCAGCGGGATGTGGCGGATCAGATTGCCGTCGGGGTGCAGCGGCTCGGCCTCGAAGGCCTGTTCTGGGTCGGTCACCGGGTCGAGCACCTCGTACTCGACGATGACGGCCGCGGCGGCCAGGCGCGCGGTGTCCGGGTGGTCGGCGGCGACCGCGGCGATGGGCTCGCCGTGGTGGCGTACGACCTCGGAGGCGAAGACAGGGCGGTCGGCCCTGCCACGGCCCAGCAGCGGGCTGCCCGGCACGTCCTCGTGCGTGACGACGGCACGGACGCCGGGCATCTCACGCGCGTGGGTGGTGTCGATGGACGTGATGCGCGCGTGCGGGTGCGGCGAGCGCAGTACGGCCGCCCACAGCAGGCCCTCGGCCCACAGGTCGGCCGCGTACGGGAAGGTGCCCTCGGTCTTGGCGCGGGCGTCGGCGGCCGGCAGGGAGGCGCCGAGGCCGTGCGGGATCGGCTCGGGGGCGGGGGCTGCCTCCGCGGCTGTGGTCGCGGTGGCGGCTTCGTTGCTCACGTCTGGCCTCCGTCCTGTCCGTACGCCTGGTCATGCGGTCCCATGGCACCGGGGGCCTCGAACGCCGAGCGGTGGACCCCGCCGGCTCCCGGGCCCGCCTGGTGAGGGATACGCGGCTCGTCGCCGTCCTGTTCGCCGTCGTCGCCCGCCGAGTGCGCCTCGCGTTCGGCGACGACCTCCTTGACGGCCTCCACCACGCCCCGGTAGCCGGAGCAGCGGCACAGGTTGCCGCACAGCGCCTGGCGGGTCTCCAGCTCGCTCGGCGCCGGGTTGCCCTCCAGGAGGTCGTGCACGGTCATCGCCATGCCGGGCACGCAGAAACCGCACTGCACCGCGCCGCACCGCGCGAGCGCGCGCTGCACGTCGGAGGGCTGCCCGTCGGCGGCCAGGCCCTCGACGGTACGGACCTCGCTGCCGGCGGCGGTGACGGCGGGTACCAGGCAGGACGCCACGAGCCGTCCGTCGACCTGTACGTTGCACGCCCCGCACTCGCCCTGCGAGCAGCCGTCCTTGGCGCCCGCGAGGCCGAGCCGCTCACGCAGCACGTAGAGCAGCGACTCGCCGATCCAGGCGTCCGAGACGGGCCGGTCGGCGCCGTTGACGCGCAGGACGTAGGAGGCGAGGGGGTGTTCCTCGCCGGTGGGCGCCGGTGCCTCGTCGGAGGCGGCCTCCTCGGGCTCCTGCGCGGCCTCGGAGTCGGAGTGGCGGGCCTCGGCCGGGACGGACGCGGCGGAAGCCTCTGCCGGGCCCTCTGCGGCCTCTGCGGCGCCCCGGGGACCCGTGGCACGGTCGGTGGGCCCGGAAGCGGCCTGTGAGGCCTCTGAAGCGCTTTCGGCGGGGTCCTGGGCGGGCGCCTCGGCGGCGAAGTCGGGTGCGCCCGGGGCGGCCTGGTCCTGCGGGTGCGCGGCAGGCCGCTCGCCGGGCTGGTCACCGGCGTGCACGGCGTGCTGGTCACCGGCGTACGCCCCGGGGTGCCCCGGTCGTCCGGGCACGTGCCCGGCGCCCGTCGGATGCCCGGCCGCGGGCCCGGCTTCCACCGCTTCCCCGGCCACCCCGGCCTGCGCGTGCGGTGCCCACGGCTGCCCGGTCGGCTGCGGTGCCCACGGGGCGGGCGCGCCGCCCGGCAGTGTGGCCGGAGGCGTTCCGCCCCACTGCTCGACGAGCGACGACGTGGTGAACTCGCCCGATTCGTCCGGAAGGTCACCGTCGGCGACAGGGATCGACCACTGTCCGGTGACGTCGTGACGGGACGCGGCAGCGGCGTCCTGGCCTGCGGCGGTCTCCGAGAAGTTCCACTGCTGGGTGGCCCCGGGGTTGTACGTGAACTGGCCGGTGCCCCCGTCCTGCGGCACGGCGTTGGGGTCGGGCCACTGCGCGTTGCCGTCGGGCGCACCCGCGACCGGCCAGCCGCCCGGGGCGGCGGGGTCGGTGCCCGGTCCCGGCGTGACCGTTATCTGCGGGGGCACATAGCCGTGCCCGCGCGCGGCGAGCGGAGTGTCCGAGGATGCCAGGAGGGCGTCGATGCCCCCTTCGGGGAGTTTGACGAAGGCGGTGGCGCCGTCGTCGTAGTCGCCCTGAGGCAGCGGGTCCCAGCGGCCCGCGCCCTGGGGCGTGCCCTCTCCGTGCTGGTCGTCGGTCACGACAGCGCCCTCCCCAGTGCTCGTCGGGCCAGCGCGGCGACGGTGCGCCGCAGGTGCAGTACGGCGGGCGGATGCTGCGGTACGGAGCCGTCCTCGGCCGGCGTCGGGTCCGGAATGCAGGCCGCGGCGACGTACTCCCCGAAGGCGTTCAGCGCCTCGGGGACGATCGCGCGGTTGTTGTCCCAGTCGATCAGCTGGGCGACCCAGTGCTCGGCGTCCAGCGGCCTGAGCGGCATCGGCGCTATGGCGCCCACTGCGCACCTGATGCCGCGCCGGGCGGGGTCGAGGACGACGGCGACGGACGCCATGGCGCGCCCCGGGCCGGTGCGGCCCGTGGCCTTGAGGAAGACCTGCGGGGCGTGCAGCAGCGGCACGCGCACGTAGCCGATGAGTTCGCCGGCCCGCAGCATCTCCATGCCGGCCAGCAGGTGCGACACCGGGATCTCCCGGCGGGCTCCGCCCGGGCCCGCGACGATCAGGGTCGCTTCCAGGGCGGCGAGAACCGGCAGGGCGTCACCGGTCGGGGACGCCGAGGCGATGTTGCCGCCCAGCGTGCCCGCGTTGCGGATCTGCGGCGGGCCCGCGGCGCGTGCGGCGGCGGCGAGCGCCGGGATCAGCGCGGCGAAGTCGGGACGGCCCATACGCGCGTGCGTGAGGCCGGCGCCCAGCAGGGCGTGACCGTCCTGGTACTGCCAGCCGCGGATCTCGCTGATCTTGCCGAGGCCGACCAGCGCGGCGGGCCTGAGCTGCCCGGAGTTGACGGCGGCCATGAGGTCGGTGCCACCCGCGACGGGCACGGCGGCGGGCATGGCGGCCAGTGCCGCCACGGCCTCGTCCAGCGTCGTGGGCAGCGTGACGGACTGCGCCGCCTGCGGTGCGTGCGTGGTCAAACCGGCTGCCCCTTCCCGCTGCCCCACCTGGTCCCACCTGTGCTGCCGTACGGTACGTGCTGACAGGGCGGACGTGGCAACTCTGGCACATCTTCGCAGGACCCGAGGACACGGGTCCGCTAGGAGGCATTCGCCCACCTCATCGGGGAGATGGTCCGTTTTCGCACGGCATCTCCGGTGAGTACCGATTGACACTCTTCGGTGACACCTTGCCGGTTATTTTCACTTACTTGTTCGGGGGCGGGCCGTCGATCGGGCGGCCCAGGACCCCGGGGCGCCGCTGCCACGGCCGCGGCCCGGCCGGCGGACGGTAGGCGACTCCCAGGGCGTCAAGTCGCCCGTAGTGGGCGGCCATCCGCCGCTCGAAACCGGCGAAGTCCCGTTCGGCCGGGGCCGGAAGGCGGCTCCAGGCGACCTCGGCGAAGGCGGCGAGGCGCGGGAAGGTCTGGTAGTCCACGCGTGCGTGGTCCTCCATCACCTCGGTCCACACGTTGGCCTGCGTCCCGAGCACATGCCGCGCCTCGTCCGGCGTCAACTCCGCGGGAACGGGCTCGAACCGATAGACGTCCTCCAGGGTGCGGACGTACCCGATCGGCACCGGCTCGTCGGCGCCCGCGTCCTGACGGTGGTCCAGATACACCTGCTGCTCGGGACACATGACGACGTCGTGGCCCGCGCGGGCCGCCGCGATGCCGCCGGCGTAGCCGCGCCAGGACGACACGGTCGCGCCCTTTGCGAGCCCGCCCTCCAGGATCTCGTCCCAGCCGATCAGCCTGCGCCCGCGCGCGGCCAGCCACTTGTCGAAGTGGCCGATGAACCACGCCTGGAGCTCGTCCTCGTCCTCCAGACCGAGTTCCCTGATGCGCTCCTGCGCGGTCGGGGACTGCCGCCACTGGTCCTTGAGGCATTCGTCACCCCCGACATGAATGAACTCCGAGGGGAACAGCTCCAGGAGTTCCTCGAACACCCCCTCGTAGAAGCGCAGGGTGTTGTCAGTGGGGGCGAGTACGTTCGGATTGATCCCCCAGGTGTCCCAGACGGTGAGTGCGGAGGTGTCGATGACGTCGGTGTTGCCAAGTTCCGGGTACGCGGCGATCGCGGCCTGCGAGTGGCCGGGTACGTCGATTTCGGGGACGACGGTGATATGCCGCTCGGCGGCGTACGCCACGATCTCGCGGATGTCGTCCTGGGTGTAGTAGCCACCGTGCGGCTTGTCGTCCCACAGCGGGGAGGCCCGGTGGCCGAATTTGGTACGCGCCCGCCAGGAGCCGACCTCGGTGAGCCGGGGGTACTTCCTGATCTCGACGCGCCAGCCCTGGTCGTCCGTCAGATGGAAGTGGAAGACGTTGAGTTTGTGGGCGGCCATCAGGTCGACGTAACGCAGGACGCCGTCCTTGGGCATGAAGTGCCGGGAGACGTCGAGCATGAGGCCGCGCCAGCGGAATCGGGGGGCGTCCTGGACATGGATCTCCGGCAGCTGCCACTGCCGGTCGGGCAGCGGGGCCCGGCGGTAGGCGTCGGGGCCTAGCAGTTGCCGTAGCGTCTGGGCGCCCCAGAAGAGACCGGCGGGGCCGCCGCCCGCGAGATGGACAGCTTCGGGCGTGACGGCGAGTCGATAGCCCTCTTCGCCCAGGTCCTTGGCGACCACCGGGTCGATGGACAGGCGGATGACGTCGGCCTCGTCCGCCTGCCCGGGCGTCAGCGGCAGCCCGGTGGCCGCGCCCAGCGATGCGCGCAGCCAGCGTTCCGTCCGTTCCGTGCCTTCTCCCGCGGCCACCCGTGTCGCCGGTCCCAGTTCGAAGAAGCGCGAGCCCTGGCCCGTCACATGGCCCGGCGCTGGAATCAGTTCAGTCACGTCAGTCCTTTACCGCTCCGCCCAGCCCCGACACCAGCCGGCGCTGCACGAGCACGAAGAAGATCAGCACCGGAATCGTCATCACCGTCGACGCCGCCATGACGCCGCCCCAGTCCGGCTCGTCGGGCTTGTAGAAGACGAGCAGGGCCATCGGGAGGGTCGACTGGGAAGTGTCGCTGATGATGAAGGACTTGGCGAAGAGGAAGTCGTTCCAGGCCGAGATGAAGGAAAACACGCTCGTGGCCACGAGCCCAGGGAAGACCAGCGGGAAAAGGATCTGCCACAGAAATCGCGACCGGCTCGCCCCGTCGATGTACGCGGCCTCCTCCAGCGCCTCGGGAACCGCCTTCACAAACCCCCGCAGCATCCAGATCGCGAAGGGCAGCGAGAAGGCGATGTGCGGCAGGATCAGCGAGCCGAGCGTGTTCAGCTGGCCGAAGTCCCGCATCTGGAAGAACAGGGGGATCGTCAGGGCCTCCACCGGCACCATCTGGGCCACCAGAAACATGATCAGCAGGGTGGTCCGGAAGCGGAACCGGAATCGCGTCACCGCGGTCGCCGCGAGAAACGCGATCAGCGCCGAGACGATCACGACCGTGCACGCCACGACAAGGCTGTTGAGGAAGTAGCGGCCGAATTCGTTCTGCTCGAACACCCGGCGGAAGGAATCCAGGGAAGGGGCCAGCGTCCAGGGCCGTGGCTCGCTGGACTCGATCTCCCCGGCCGGTTTGAAGGCGCTGAGCACCATCCAGTACAGGGGGAAGGCCACCACTACGGCGATCAGCAGCGCGGACACCTCCGCGAGCAGCCGCCAGGGCCGCCGTACGAAGGGCACGGAACCCACGGACTTCACGGACCTCACAGTTCCTCCCCCTGCTTGCGCAGCAGCCGCAGATACACCAGCGTCACCGCGAGCAGGATCAGCAGCATCACGATGCCGATCGCCGAGCCGAGGCTGTACTGCGAGGACGCGAAGGCCTTCTGGTACGCGTACACGTTCAGCACGAGGTTCTGGCCCGCGATGCCGCCGCCGTTCGTCATGACGTAGATCTGGGTGAAGACCTTGAAGTCCCAGATGACCGACTGGATGGTCACGACCACGAGGATCGGCCGCAGCATCGGCGCCAGTACCGACCGCCAGATCCGCCACTGCGAGGCCCCGTCCAGCGCGGCGGCCTCCAGCACCTCGGCCGGTACGGAGCGGATACCGGCGTACACCGTCACCATCACGAACGGAAAGGAGCACCACACCACTTCGAGCAGGACGAGGAAGAAGGCGCTGAAACGCCCGTACGTCCACGAGTGGTCGCCCAGCCCCAGGATGCGGTTCACCGGCCCGAAGTCCGGGTCGAACAGCAACAGCCACACGGTCGACCCGGTGATGGCCGGCGTCGCCCACGCCCCCAGCGCCGCCAGCATCAACGTGAGCCGCGGCACGGCACGCACGCGCGTGAGCAGCACGGCGAGCGCACACCCGACGGCGAGGGTCGACACGACACACGCCGCCGCGAACACGACCGTGGCCAGCAGCACCTGCCAGAACTGGGAGTCCGAGAACAACTCCGAGTAGTTGCCGAACCCCTGGAAGGTGGTGGGTTCCCCGCCACTGACCTGCGCCTGCGTGTACTCGAAGAACGAGATCAGCCCGAGCTGATAGATCGGATAGACGAGCAGCCCACCGAGGACGACGAGCGCGGGGGCGAGATAGAGCCAGGGTGTCCTCCGACTGCGCCCACGCGGACGGCCTTGGGGGCGCGGGGCCTTGTTGAACTTGCGGCTACCGCCGCGCGGGCGCGACCAGCCACGATCCACCCGCACCCGCCGACGCTCCACAACCCCCGACTCACCGGGCACCCGCGTCACCCGGCGGAGCCGAACGCGGCGTCCATCTTCGTGGCCGCCTCACCCGCGGCCGCCGCCACGTCCTTCTTGCCGCTGATGACCTCCTGGAGCATGGTCGGCAGCACCAGCGAGGAGTCGATCTGCGCCCACGCGGGCGACGCGGGGACGAACTTGGTGCCGGCGGACAGGGTCTGCGCGAAGGGCTTGACGTACGGCTCCTCGGCGGCGACCTGCTGCCGTACGTCCGAGAAGGTGGGCAGGAAGCCCATCGCCCCGAACATCGAGGTCTGCGTCTTCTTCGAGGCCAGCTGCTCCATGAGGTCGACGGCCAGCGTGCGGTGCGAGGTGCTCTTCAGGACGCCGATGTTGTTGCCGCCCGCGAACGCCGGCGCGATGGAACCGGCCTTCACGCCCGGCAGCGGCACGACCGCGTACTTGCCCTTGGCCTTCCCCGCCTCCACGGCGGTGTGGCTGAAGTCGCCGCCGATCGCCATGCCCGCCTTGCCCGCGGCGAACGCGGTGATCGTGTCGTTGCCGCCCATGCCGGCGCACTTGGCGGCGGGGCAGTTGTCGTCGCTGAACAGGGACGTGTACGCCTTGATGCCCTTCTGGGCGGCCGCGCTGTCGATGGCGGAGGCGTACGAGCCGCCCTTGCCGGTGGCGAGTTCGCCGCCGTTGGCCCACACGAACGGCATCGCGCCGTACGTGTACGCGCCGCCCACCACGAGCCCGTACAGCTCGGGCTTCGCGGCGCGGATCTTGCGGGCCGTCTCGGCCAACTCGTCCATGGTCTTCGGCGCTTCGAGGCCTAGCTCCTCGAAGACGTCCGTGCGGTAGTACAGGGCGCGGACTCCGACGTAGAAGGGCGCGCCGTAGATCTTGCCGTCCACGGTGACGGACTGCTTGGCCGTGGGGTCGGTGTCCTTCGCCTCGGTCCAGTCGCCGAACTCCTCGGTGACGTCGAGGAGTCCGCCGTCCTTCACATAGCCGGCGGTGTCGGTGTTGCCGTACTCCATGACGTCGGGCGCGGACTTCGGGTCGTTGAAGGCGGCCTTGACGCGCTGGGCGCGGGTCTCGATCGGTATGTACTCGACGTCGACCTTCGTGCCCTCGTGAGCCTTCTCGAAGGCGGTGACGACGGAGTCGACAACCTTCTCCTTCGGCTTGTTGCCGACTTCCTGGAAGAGCCAGACCCGCAGGGTGCCGGTCTTCTCGTCCTTGTCGGAGGAGGAGTTGGTGGACGTCTGCGGGGCGCAGGCGGAGACGATCAGGGTGGCGGCCGCGAGAGCGGTGGCCCCAAGGAAACGGACGGACGGCTTCCTGGCGTTCATGGAGTGCTCCTCCGATGGAGTGTTGCAACATGCGCAATGACGGTTTCGCTGTGCACAACACTCGGAGGCTAGGGACTTCATGAACACGATCACAAGAGGTCTCAACCACTCTGTGACCGGCGAACGCACTCCCTGCAACGCGCGGACAGCACAAAGGCCCTCAGGGCGCGCAAAACGCACTCTGAGGGCCTTACGTCTGCCGAACGGAAGGGACCGCTACTTCTTGTCGCCGTCCTTGCCCTTGTCGCCGCCGGCGCCCATGGACTCGTAGATCTCCTTGCACATGGGACACACCGGGTACTTCTTCGGGTCGCGGCCGGGCACCCACACCTTGCCGCAGAGCGCCACGACGGGGGTCCCGTCGAGTGCGCTCGCCATGATCTTGTCCTTCTGGACGTAGTGGGCGAAGCGCTCGTGGTCGCCGTCGCCGTGGGACGTCTGCGGCGTCGGCTCTACGAGGGTTCCCGTACCAGTCCCGCGCTCGGGCTCGAGAGTGCTCATGCCGCCAAGGGTACTGAAGCTCACAGGCATCAGTTGAGCGAAGGGTCGTCCGGATAGGTGGCCACCATCGCGAGCTCGTTGCGCTGCCTGCGCAGGACCTCGCGCCAGAGTCTTTCCGGCGCCGGCGAGGAGACGTCCCCGGGCTCCGATTCGACGACGTACCAGGCACCCTCCACCAGCTCGTCCTCCAGCTGGCCGGGTCCCCAGCCGGCGTACCCGGCGAAGATCCTCAGGCTGCCCACGGCCGAGGCGAGCAGCTCCGGCGGCGCCTCCAGGTCCACGAGCCCGATGGCTCCGTGCACCCGGCGCCAGCCCAGCGGGGCGCTCTCGCCGTTCGCGTCGCCGGGGATGACGGCGACGCCGAGCGCGGAGTCCAGGGACACCGGGCCGCCCTGGAAGACGACACCGGGTTCGCCGGTGAGGTCCGCCCAGCCCTCCAGGATGTCGCCCACGTCCACGGGCGTAGGACGGTTGAGGACGACACCGAGGGAGCCCTCCTCGTCGTGGTCGAGAAGGAGCACCACCGCGCGGTCGAAGTTCGGGTCCGCCAGGGCGGGCGTGGCCACGAGCAGCCGCCCTGTGAGCGAGGACACCTCGGTCATGCCAGACATGATCCCGCATCTTCCCTTCGCGTGGGGAGGCAATGCCGGTTCGTCAGTGAATGCAGCTCAGGGCGGAAAGGAGCGTCCCCCGGCGCACGGCCGGAACGGTGACCGCTCGTACTCGTGGCGGAACGGTTCGTGTTGTGACAGACCTATGACGTTCCTGAGGCGTGCTTGGGCTTACAGAAGGGGGGTCTGCGGCGATTACCCTTTCCCTCCTGGCCCCTGCCCAACTCATCGGAACGCGAGATACATGACCGTCAACGACGATGTCCTGCTTGTCCACGGCGGAACCCCGCTGGAGGGCGAGATCCGTGTCCGCGGTGCGAAGAACCTCGTACCGAAGGCCATGGTCGCCGCCCTGCTGGGCAGCGCGCCAAGCCGACTGCGCAACGTACCCGACATCCGTGACGTCCGGGTCGTCCGCGGTCTGCTCCAACTGCACGGGGTCACCGTCCGTCCGGGTGAGGAACCGGGCGAGTTGGTGATGGACCCCTCCCACGTGGAGAGCGCGAACGTCGCTGACATCGATGCCCACGCGGGTTCGAGCCGCATCCCGATCCTCCTCTGCGGCCCCCTCCTGCACCGCATCGGACACGCGTTCATCCCCGGCCTCGGCGGCTGCGACATCGGCGGCCGGCCCATCGACTTCCACTTCGAGGTGCTGCGGCAGTTCGGCGCGACCATCGAGAAGCGGGCGGACGGGCAGTACCTGGAGGCTCCGCAACGGCTGCGCGGCACGAAGATCCGGCTGCCGTACCCGTCGGTGGGCGCGACCGAGCAGGTGCTGCTGACGGCGGTGCTCGCGGAGGGCGTCACGGAGCTGTCCAACGCGGCCGTGGAGCCCGAGATCGAGGACCTCATCTGCGTTCTGCAGAAGATGGGCGCCATCATCGCGATGGACACCGACCGGACGATCCGCATCACCGGTGTGGACACGCTCGGCGGTTACACCCACGCCGCCCTCCCGGACCGCCTGGAGGCGGCCTCCTGGGCGTCCGCGGCGCTCGCGACCGAGGGCAACATCTACGTCCGTGGCGCCCAGCAGCGCTCGATGATGACGTTCCTCAACACCTACCGGAAGGTGGGCGGTGCCTTCGAGATCGACGACGAGGGCATCCGGTTCTGGCACCCCGGCGGCCAGTTGAAGTCCATCGCCCTGGAGACGGACGTGCACCCCGGCTTCCAGACGGACTGGCAGCAGCCGCTCGTGGTGGCCCTGACGCAGGCGACCGGCCTGTCCATCATCCACGAGACGGTCTACGAGTCCCGGCTCGGCTTCACCTCCGCGCTGAACCAGATGGGCGCACACATCCAGCTCTACCGCGAGTGCCTCGGCAGCTCCGCCTGCCGCTTCGGCCAGCGCAACTTCCTGCACTCCGCGGTCGTCTCCGGCCCCACCAAGCTCCAGGGCGCCGACCTGGTCATCCCCGACCTCCGCGGCGGCTTCTCGTACCTCATCGCGGCCCTGGCGGCCCAGGGCACGTCCCGGGTCCACGGCATCGACCTCATCAACCGCGGCTACGAGAACTTCATGGAGAAGTTGGTCGAGCTGGGCGCGAAGGTGGAACTGCCGGGCAAGGCCCTCGGCTGACGACACCTCACAGCCCCGGGCGGCCCAACGCCGCCCCCGGCTGGGGGTCCGGGGGTCACCCCCCGGGCAGACACAGCATGGAGAAGCTGGTCGAGCTCGGCGCGAAGGTGGAACTGCCGGGCAAGGCCCTCGGCTGACACACGCAAGCCGATGGGGCGGCCACCCGAACCGGGTGGCCGCCCCATCGGCGTTACTGCGGCGCCCTGGAGGGGGCGCGGGGAACTGCGAGACCAGCCACGGCGGGCCCGCAGTCGCCCACGGCGCCATGCCACAACGGCGCTCGCGCGCCCTTACTTGCCCTTGGCGGCTTCCTTGAGCTTGGAGCCCGCGGAGACCTTCACGCTGTAGCCGGCCGGGATCTGGATCGGGTCGCCGGTCTGCGGGTTGCGCGCGGTGCGAGCAGCACGGTGGGTGCGCTCGAAGGTCAGGAAGCCAGGGATGGTGACCTTCTCGTCGCCCTTGGCGACAACCTCGCCGACGGTCTCGGCGAACGCGGCCAGCACGGCGTCGGCGTCCTTGCGGGTCACCTCGGCACGGTCGGCCAGCGCGGCCACCAGCTCACTGCGGTTCATGTTGTTACTCCCGTGTTCTTCTTGCTGTTGAGGCGTGCCACGCGGCGGAGCCGCATTGGGCACAGCGAAGCCGATGCTGCCAGGGTCCTCGGACAGTCCCCGGACCCGGGTCCGTCCACGGACCCTCGCGCCCAGAGACGCATCCTGCCCCTACCTGCGGCGGGAAAGCCAATCCGGCACCCGGAGGAGTCGTGAGAACACCCTTGGGAGTCACACGAAGAGAGGGCCTGAGCTTTTCGCGTCACGATAAACGGCAGCAATGGGCCCCAGGTTCCACGACGCGCCGTCACAAGGGCTTGCCGTGGCGATCCTCACAGCCCATACACATTTTTCAGGACTGTGAGGCAGCGACACCCGGTGATTACTCGATGATTACTCGGCCGAACCCGCCGCGCTGACGGACTTCGCCGCCTCCCGCACCGCACCGGCGACCGCACCCGCGACCTTGTCGTTGAACACGCTCGGGATGATGTAGTTCGGATTCAGCTCGTCCTCGGTCACCACATCTGCCAGCGCCTTCGCGGCCGCGAGCATCATGTCGGTGTTGACCGTGCGGGACTGCGCGTCCAGCAGACCGCGGAAGACACCCGGAAAGACCAGCACGTTGTTGATCTGGTTCGGGAAGTCGGAGCGGCCCGTGGCCACAACTGCGGCCGTCTGGCGGGCGATTGCCGGGTCGACCTCGGGGTCCGGGTTCGCGAGCGCGAACACGATGGCGTCGTCGGCCATGGCGGCCACGTCGTCGCCGTCGAGCACGTTCGGGGCCGAGACGCCGATGAAGACGTCCGCGCCCCGCACGGCCTCCTTCAGCGTGCCCGTCAGACCCTCGGGGTTGGTGTTGTCGGCGATCCAGCGCAGCGGGGAGTCCGCGGGGGCCTGGCGCAGGTCCTCGCGCCCGGCGTGCACGACGCCGTGGATGTCGGCGACGACGGCGTTCTTCACGCCTGCGGCGAGCAGCAGCTTCAGGATGGCCGTACCGGCCGCGCCGGCGCCGGACATGACGACGCGGATGTTCTCAATCGCCTTGCTCGCCACGCGAAGTGCGTTGGTGAGGGCGGCCAGGACGACGATCGCGGTGCCGTGCTGGTCGTCGTGGAAGACGGGGATGTCGAGGGCCTCGCGCAGCCGCGCCTCGATCTCGAAGCAGCGGGGCGCGGAGATGTCCTCCAGGTTGATGCCGGCGAACCCGGGGGCGATCGCCTTGACGATCTCGACGATCGCGTCGGTGTCCTGGGTGTCGAGGCACAGCGGCCAGGCGTCGATGCCGGCGAACCGCTTGAAGAGGGCCGCCTTGCCCTCCATGACGGGCAGCGCGGCCTTCGGGCCGATGTTGCCCAGGCCCAGCACCGCCGAGCCGTCCGTCACAACCGCAACGGAGTTCCGCTTGATCGTCAGACGCCGCGCGTCCTCGGGGTTCTCGGCGATCGCCATGCAGACCCGCGCCACACCCGGCGTGTAGATCATGGACAGGTCGTCACGGTTGCGGATGGGGTGCTTGGACTGCATCTCGATCTTGCCGCCGAGGTGCATCAGGAACGTACGGTCGGAGACCTTGCCCAGGGTGACGCCCTCGATGCCGCGCAGCTGCTCGACGATCTCGTCGGCGTGCGCGGTGGAGGTGGCGGCGATGGTGACGTCGATGCGGAGCTTCTCGTGCCCGGAGGCGGTGACGTCGAGGCCGGTGACCGAGCCTCCGTGGGACTCGACGGCCCCGGTGAGCTGGGAGACCGCGGTTCCGCTCGCGGGCACCTCCAGCCGGACCGTCATCGAGTAGGAGACGCTGGGCGCCGTTGCCATGGCCGACTTCCTCTGCTTTCACCTGTGACGCTGGATGCCGTCCGATCGTCGCACCTACCGCCGAGTAGGAGTTAGCCGGGCTTGGATTGCGAACGTATTGTTCGCCACGCCTTCCCATGAAAAGAGACCCACGTCACATTCGTGACGTGGGTCTCTCCAACGTTCATGACACCGACCCGCCATGCTCGCCTCGCGGCAAGTGGTCGCTCGTAGCGACGAAGGTTGGGCCCGGGGGCTTGGATCGAGCCGGTGCCACACCCAGGCTAACAAACCGATCCCGTAAGGCCATTCCCGTACCGGTGGTTCAGCGGGATCAATCTCGGAGCAGGTCCGGCACCCCGTTCGCGTCCGGCTCGTCGCGCTCTCCCGACACCACCGCGAGCTGCTGGGTGGCCCGGGTCAGTGCGACGTACAGCACCCGCAGGCCGGCAGGGGACTCGTCGGCGATCTCCGCCGGGGAGACGACGATCGTCGCGTCGTACTCCAGCCCCTTCGCCTCCAGGCTGCCGAGCGCCACGACCCGGTCGCCGAGCCCGGCGACCCACTTGGCCGCCTCCTCGCGCCGCTGCATCGCGACGACGACGCCGACCGTGCCGTCGACCCGGTCCAGCAGTCGCGCGGCCTCCTCGCGGACCGTCTGCGCGAGGGAGTCCCGTACGACGGTGAAGCGCGGCTCGACGCCGGTCGAACGCACCGCCGACGGTGACGTCGAGCCGGGCATGGCGAGGGCGAGCACCTTCGCCGCCAGCTGGGCGATCTCGGCCGGGTTGCGGTAGTTCACGGTGAGCTGGAAGCGACGGCGCGGGCGGGTGCCGAGGGCCTCGTCGCGGGCCTCGGCCGCCTCGTCGACGTCGGACCAGGAGGACTGGGCCGGGTCGCCGACGACCGTCCAGGTGGCGTGCCGGCCGCGGCGGCCGAGCATGCGCCACTGCATCGGCGTGACGTCCTGGGACTCGTCGACGATGACGTGGGCGTACTCGGTGCGCTCGGCCGCCAGCCGCTCGGCGCGCTCGCGCTGCGACTCCTCGCGCACCGGCATCAGCTCCTCCAGCCCGGTGAGCTGGTCGAGCGGGTCCAGGTCGCGCTTCTTCCTCGGGCGGGCCGGGGTGCCGAGGATCGACTGGAGCTCGTCGAGCATGGCGATGTCGTGCACGGAGTACCCGTCCCGCTTCAGCGAGCGGGCGACCTTGCGCACCTCACCGGGGTTGAGCACCCGGCGGGCCCAGCGGCCGAGGCGTCGCTCGTCGGCCATCGCCGTCAGGACCGCCTTCGGGGTGAGCTCCGGCCACCAGGCGTCGACGAAGGCGGTGAAGCTGTCCTCCGACATCACGTCCTCGTCGAAGGAGGCGCGCAGCTCGGCGGCGAGCTCCGGGTCGGTGTGCCGGCCGGCCCCGCCCGACTGCGCCCACAGGGCGTCGAGCAGCAGCTTGCGGGCGCGCGGACGCAGCAGGTTCACGGGTGCGGTGCCGCCCAGCGCTGTGCGGCGGATACGTTCCAGCGCGTCGGCCTCCAGCTCCAGGCGGCGCCCGAAGGCGACCACACGCAGCCGGGTGGGAGGTCCGGCGGGGGTCTGTGCGGAGGTGTCGCCGTCGTCGTCGCCGAAGGCCAGCTGTCCCGTCCGGTTCGCCGCGATGTCGCCGTTGGCGGGCCGGCGGGCATCGGCCCCGCTGCCCGGCCCCAGCTCCAGGGCGCCCCGGGCAGCCTTCCGCAGCACCTTGAGCATGCGGTACGAGCCCTTGGCACGGGCGGTGGCCGGGGAGTCGTACAGCGTGGCCTCGGCACCGTCGACGAGGGAGCCGATCGCGCGGATGGCGACCTGGCCCTCCTCGCCCAGCGACGGGAGCACGCCCTCGGTGTACGCCACCAGCAGCGGAGTCGGCGAGACGATCAGGATGCCGCCCGCGTACCGGCGCCGGTCCTGGTAGAGCAGGTAGGCGGCGCGGTGCAGGGCGACGGCGGTCTTGCCGGTGCCGGGGCCGCCTTCGACGTACGTCACGGAGGCGGCGGGCGCCCGGATGACCAGGTCCTGCTCGGCCTGGATGGACGCCACGATGTCCCGCATGGTGTGGCTGCGGGCCTGGCCGAGGGCGGCCATGAGGGCGCCGTCACCGATGACGGGCAGCTCGTCGCCGCCGAGGAACGCCTTGAGCTCGGGGCGCATCAGGTCGTCCTCGACGCTCAGCACCCGGCGCCCCTTGGAGCGGATGACCCGGCGCCGCACGACCCGCCCGGGCTCGACCGGCGTGGAGCGGTAGAAGGGCGCCGCGGCCGGGGCCCGCCAGTCGATGACCAGCGGGGCGTAGTCCTGGTCGAGCACGCCGATGCGGCCGATGTGCAGGGTCTCGGCGATGTCGGCGGTGTCGTCCTCGCGGACCGCGCCCTCGGCGGGCTCGACGGCGGTGTACGCGCCGTCGGGCCCCTTCTTGCCGTCCTTGCCGGGCAGCAGGTCGATACGGCCGAAGAGGAAGTCCTCGAACTCGTTGTTGAGCCGATTGAGGTGGACACCTGCGCGGAAGACCTGCGCGTCCCGCTCGGCGAGCGCACCGGGCGTGCCGACCTGGCCGCGCTGGGCCGCGTCGTTCATGAGGAACTCCGCCTCGTGGATCTTCTCCTCGAGGCGCTGGTACACCCGGTTCAGGTGCACCTGTTCGACGCCGATCTCCCGATCTCTCAAGGAGTCTTCGAGCGCGGTTTCCTGTGGAGCCTGAGCGGCCACCGGGCCCCCTTCTGACGTGCTGGGCAGCCGTCAACCGTACGCGAAGGGGACCCGGAATTGCTACGGCGACTACACGTCTACCTCGACGATCTTCTTTCCGCCGAATTCCATGATCTCTACGTGATCGACCTGGTCCAGGGACATGGACACGCCACCGCTGACATAGAGCGGGTTCCTGGCCTGCTCGGTCTTGGCGTCCGGGATGCCGTAGCCCCACTTCGGGACGGACCAGGAGGCGGCCGTCTCGCGCTCGCCGTCCTTGCTGACGAAGATCAGGGAACACTTGAGCGGACCCTTGACGCCCTTGAGTTCGAGGGCCGTCTCGGTGCCCCACGCCTTCTCCGACATGCCGACGGTCGCGCTGGCGCCGGTCGTCGGGTCGGTCCCCGAGACCTTGTTCTCGGTTCCGGTGAACAGGTCCTTGGCGGGGTTGGCCGCGAGCGTCTGACCGGGGCTGCCGCCGCCGTCCGAGTCGCCGCCGTTCGTCGCCACGGCCACGAACGGACCGCCGACGATCAGCGCGGCCGCCGCGGCCACCATGTAGAAGCTGCGCCGGCGCTTCTGGGCGCGGCGCTCGGCGACCTCGTCGACGAGCTTGTTCACCAGGCGCGGGCTGGGCTTCGCCGACAGGGACTCGCCGATCGCGGGTGAACCGGTACCCGGCAGGTCCGCGAGCGCGGCCAGCATCGGCTCCATCCCGGCGAGTTCGTCCAGTTGCTGGGCGCACCACTCGCAGGTCGCGAGATGTGCCTCGAAAGCGGTTGCTTCGGCGTCGTCGAGAATCCCGAGGGCATAGGCGCCGACGGTCTCGTGTTCGCTCGGAACCGGATGTCCCGTCATGGGTCCAGACATACCCGAACCGCCCATCCCGAATCCCTGGTTTCCCCCGTAAACACTCATCACGCCGTCACCCCCCGCTCCTCCAGAGCCAGCTTCATCGACCGCAGGGCATAGAAGACCCTTGAGCGAACAGTGCCGCTGGGTATGCCCAGCGTCTCGGCCGCCTCATTGACCGTACGCCCCTTGAAGTACGTCTCGACCAGGACTTCCCGGTGGGCGGGCGTCAGGTCGTCGAGTGCGTCCGACAGCGTCATCAGCCACAGCGCCTTGTCGATCTCGTCCTCCGCGGGGATGACCTCCAGCGGCGACGGATCGACCTCCTGCGGCCGGGCCTGCCGGCTGCGGTGGCCGTCAATGACGATGCGCCGGGCGACCGTCACCAGCCAGGGGCGTACCGATCCGGTCGCTCGATTGAGCTGTCCGGCGTTCTTCCAGGCACGGATGAGCGTCTCCTGCACAACGTCCTCTGCTCGTTGCCGATCACCGGCGACCAGTCGAAGGACATACGCAAGGAGGGGTCCGGCGTGCTCTCTGTACAGCGCACGCATCAGCTCCTCATCAGGTTCCGAGGGCTGGGACATGCGATGTCGGGCCCTCGATCCACGTTCATTGGCCACGACGGAATCCTTGCGCACGCCCACCTCCGATGTCCGGGGGTTCCCCCAGTCGGTCGCTCGACTACCCGTACGCAAGCGGCGCTTCGAGTGTTCAAACAGAGGCGACAGTTTTCTTCGGAGTGACGTGACGAGCGGGACATGGCAGCACATTCCCACCGTGCGATCTTTACATTTCCGTCACAACGGCAAGATCGAAAGAGTGCTTCCCTACGGCCCCGTAGGTAAACGACGTGTAATCGAAATCACTTCGACAGTCGTTCCACAGAAGCCGCATAACGGACTGTCAGGCTCGGGTGAGCGCCGCGCGGCGACGATGCCGGGCCACTCTTTCGCGGTTCCCGCAGACCTCACTGGAGCACCAGCGCCTCCTGCGCCCCCGGGACGTATCGACATAAACGATCGGACAGTTGTCGCCCTCGCACTCCCGCAGTCCGGCCCGCGCGGCCGGATCGGTGAGCAGTTCCAGGGCGTCCCGCGCGACGGCGCCGAGCAGGGCGGGGCACTCGGGCGGGTGATCCAACTGCCGCACGAGGGTGCCGTCTTCCCCCCTGACGGCACGGGGGGCCGGTGGCGCCACGCGGGCGATGTCGTTCACGCGGGCGAGCGCGATGTCGTACGACGGCCTGTCGTACGGCCTGTCGTACGACGTCCAGAGCCCCGAGCCGAGATCGCCGCGGACCAACTGGTCGATACGGCCGCGCAGTTCGCAAAAGCGCGCCACCCAGGAGGCGTCGGCGTGGGTCAGCGGTGTGCCCGGCGGGGCGAGGCCGGCCCCGACGATCCAGGCGCACAACACCTCGACGGAGTCGAACCGTTCCTCGGGGTGCGTGGTCGCGAGGAGATCCAGACAGATCCGCCCGGCGTCGAACCGCAGCTCGAACGCGCCCGTGGCCGTACCCAGTGCCATGTGCCTGTCACCGCCTAGGGGTCACCCCGGTCATGAGGGGTCGGTGAGATGCCGTGAGGAGAGCTGGGGAGAACCGTTCCCCCTAACAGTGCCTGCCCGGGGGCGGGGCCGGAACCCCTCGTACCGCCTGCGGGCCTGGACGTCCGCTTATGCGGCTGCGCGTGACGGCCATGTTCGGGGGGCCTGCGGGTCCGTTGACTGGAGGGCATGACCACAACACCGAACAGCAAAGTCGTGGGAACCGTACTGGGCGCGGCCACGGTCGCGATGGGCCTGATCGCCGGGGCCTTCTACATCTTCGCCTGCGGGGTGATGCCGGGGTTGGCGCGCAGCGATGACCGGGTGTACGTCGAGGTCATGCGCGACATCAACGACGCGTTCGAGAACCCGGTGTTCTTCCTGAGCTTCTTCGGGGCGCTGGTGCTGACGGGCGTGTCGGCGTGGCAGGTCCGCGGGACGCCCTACCGGCGGTGGGTATGGGCGGCGGCGATCGCGTACGGGCTTGCCTTCGTGGTCACCGTCCTGTTCAACATCCCGCTGAACGACAGCCTGAAGGGGGCCGGTGATCCGACCGCCCTGCGAGAGGAGTTCGAGGACCCGTGGCTGGCGTGGAATGTCGTACGGACGGTGCTGTCGACGGTGGCGTTGGGGTGCTTGGGGCGGGCGCTGGTCCGGTACGGGCGGATCTCGCGGGGTTCGGCTGAACGCCGGTCGGCACCCCGGCCATCGGACCGGCCGGCGTTTGAGGACGAGGCCCGCTCAGGGCCGAGGGCGGGGGGCTGGGGGCCGCGGGCCCCCAGAGGGTGACTCCGACGCCGGGTGCCTCCCTACCCGTCGGCGTACTTCGCGTCCGTCGCCGGGTCCAGCGCCAGCCGGTACCCCCGCTTCACCACTGTCTGGATCAGCTTCGGCGCCCCCAGGGCCGTACGGAGCCGGGCCATCGCCGTCTCCACGGCGTGCTCGTCGCGGCCGGCGCCCGGCAGGGCACGCAGCAGCTCCGCGCGGGGCACCACCCAGCCCGGCCGTCGGGACAGGGCCCGCAGCAGGGACATGCCCGCGGGCGGTACGGGGCGCAGCGCCCCGTCGACCAGGACCGCATGGCCCCGGATCTCCACCCGGTGCCCGGCGACCGGCAGCGACCGGGCCCGCCCGGGCAGCTCCTGGCACAGCAGCTGGACCAGCGGTCCGAGCCGGAAGCGCTCGGGCTGGACCGTGTCGACGCCGAGCGCCTGCAGGGGCAGGGCGGTGACGGGGCCGACGCAGGCCGGCAGGACGTCGTGGTTGAGGGCGGCGAGCAGTTCGGGAAGCAGCCCGCGCTCCTCTGCCCGCGACAGCAGGGACGCCGCGGCCGGGGCGCTGGTGAAGGTGAGGGCGTCCAGGCCTCGGGAGACGGTCGCGTCCAGCAGCCGGTCGACCGGCCCGATGTCCTCCGGGGGCAGCCACCGGTAGACCGGCACCCCGAGCACCTCCGCTCCCCCGGCCCGCAGCGCCTCCACGAACCCGGGCAGCGGCTCACCGTGCAGCTGGATGGCGACCCGGCGCCCCTCGACGCCCTCCTCCAGCAGCCGGTCGAGCACCTCGGCCATGGACTCGCTGGACGGCGACCACTCCTCCGTCAGCCCGGCGGCCCGTACCGCGCCCTTGACCTTGGGGCCGCGCGCGAGCAGTTCGACGCCGCGCAGCCGTTCCAGCAGGTCCTCGCCCAGGCCCCAGCCGTCGGCGGCCTCGATCCAGCCCCGGAAGCCGATCGCGGTGGTGGCGATCACGACGTCCGGCGTCCGCTGGATGATCTCCTTGGTGGCCGCGAGCAGTTCGCTGTCGTCGGCCAGCGGCACGATGCGCAGGGCAGGGGCGTGCAGTACGGCGGCGCCGCGCCGCTGAAGCAGCGCCCCGAGCTCGTCGGCGCGGCGCGCGGCGGTGACGCCCACGGTGAATCCCGCGAGGGGCCCGTGTTCGGGTTGCTGCTGTTCGTCGTACATAACTCTCGTCCCGCACTCGAGTTGTGATGCCTGCACCAGGGTCTCCCACCGGGGTCGGCGGGAGCGGCTCCTGATCTTCCGGCTCCAGATCTCCTGACTCCTGGTCTTCTGACTCCTGGTCTTCTGACTCCTGGTCTTCTGGCTACCGATCGCGCCCTTGGTGGTTACACCTGTATGCCGAGCGAGCCTGTCAACGGTGCGTGACAGGCTCGGTTCGACTTGATGTCGGTGGTGTTACGTCACACCTCGGCATAGCTGAGCTGCGGCTTTGCGTCGGTGGCAGGTGCCGTGTCGGTCTGCGCGGCGGCCGGGCGGCGAAGGTATACGGCCCAGGTGACCGCGAAGCAGAGGCCGTAGAAGGCGAGGAAGGCGACGAACGCGCCGGTGCCGGAACCCACGGTGAGGAACGACTGGCGGAAGGCGAGGTTGATGCCGAGTCCGCCGAGTGCGCCCACCGCGCCGATGAGCCCCATGGAGGCACCGGAGAGCCTGCGGCCGTAGGCGGCGGCCTCCTCACCTTCGAGCCCCTTGGCGAGGGCCTTCGCGTGGAAGATGCCGGGGATCATCTTGAACGTCGAGCCGTTGCCGAGGCCGCTGAGCACGAACAGGGCGATGAACGCGGTGGTGAACAGCGGCAGCGACTTCTGCATCGAGGCCACGATGATGACCGCGGTCGCGGCGGCCATGGCGACGTAGTTCCACAGCGTGATCTTCGCTCCGCCGAACCGGTCGGCGAGCGAGCCGCCGACGGGCCGGATCAGGGAGCCGAGCAGCGGGCCGATGAAGGTGACGTAGGCGGCCTGGAGCGGCGTACGGCCGAACTGCGTCTGGAGCACCAGCCCGAAGGCGAAGGAGTACCCGATGAACGAACCGAAGGTGCCGACGTAGAGGAAGGACATGATCCAGGTGTGGGCGTCCTTCGCGGCGTCCTTGGCGGCGCCGGTGTCGTTCCTGACGGACGAGATGCTGTCCATCTTCAGCCACGCGAGGGCGGCGGCGATCACGATGAACGGGATGTAGATCCCGAGCAGCAGGCGCGGCCCGCCGCTGGCACCGATGACCGCGAGCCCGACGAGCTGCACGACGGGCACGCCGATGTTGCCGCCGCCGGCGTTCAGGCCGAGCGCCCACCCCTTCTTACGGAGCGGGAAGAAGGCGTTGATGTTGGTCATGCTGGAGGCGAAGTTCCCGCCGCCGACGCCGGCCAGCATCGCGCACACCAGGAAGGTCGTGAACGACGTTCCCGGCTCCATCACGGCGAACGCGGCGACCGTCGGCACCAGCAGCAGGCTCGCCGAGACGACCGTCCACATCCGGCCACCGAAGACGGCGACGGCGAAGGTGTACGGGACGCGCACGATGGCGCCGACCAGCGTGGCCATCGAGACGATCGTGAACTTGTCCGCGGGGGTGAGTCCGTACTCCGGCCCCATGAACAGCACCATCACCGACCACAGGGTCCAGATCGAGAACCCGATGTGCTCGGAGAGGACGGAGAAGAACAGGTTCCGCCGGGCGACCTTCTCCCCGATCTCCTCCCAGAAGACCTCGTCCTCGGGATCCCAGTGATCGATCCAGCGGCCTCCCCTGCTCGCGGCGGGGGCTGTGCTCGGGGCTGTCATGACGCCTCCACGGTTCCTTCGGGGCTCGGTCGCTCTCGATTGCTCCACGAGTGGCTGATCCCGAAGGTAGGGAGGGCGCGTTTCGGGGCTGTGGCTACGGGTGACCGGAAAGGAACTTTGCTCTCACCTGATGGAGTGGAGGGCTGAGAGGTGGCGGCGGTCGGTCCCGGTGTGGCGACAGCAGGGCGGCCCCCGGCATCAGCGCCGGGGGCCGCGTCACGTCGAGCCGGCGAGGCTCGGAAGATGAAGATCAGGTGCGGTACGCGTAGTACAGAGCGTTCGGGTACGACGCGATGATGCTCGCCACCGACCTGCTGTAGGTGTTGGTGGAGTGGTACGTCAGATACGGCACGCCGCGGTTGCGGGACGTGACGATCATGGTGTGGTCCTTCGAGCCGTCCTTGTCGAAGTCGAGCTGGAGGACATCGCCGACGTCGAGCTGGTAGACGTTCGCGAGGCTGGTCGTCCGCTTCGAGTTCTGGGCGAACCAGGACCACTCGTTGACGCCGATGAACGAGTGCGACTGGATGTCGGCGTTGCCGAACCACTTGGTGTAGTCGTACACGTAGCCGGGGACGTGCTTCCAGCCGCCCGCCTTCAGGGACTGGCTGACGAAGTTGGTGCAGTCGCCGCCCGCGCCCTGGCCGTTGAAGTTCGGGTAGGCCGGGTTGTAGTTGGACCAGTACTGCTTGGCGTAGGTGGCCATGGCCGGGTAGTTCAGGCCGGACGCGGTGAAGTTCTTCGGGTTGGCCGGGCCGGGGTACGAGGTCGACGCCTTGGGCGCCGACGGCGTGGTGCTGGCGACCTTCGCGGTCATCGGTTCGACGGCCGGCCTGGCCGTCGAGTTCACGGCGAGGTCGCCCTCGTCGGTCGCCCGGATTCCCGTCAGCTGCCAGTCGCCCCGCCGGTCGGCGCTGAACGTCAGCTCGTGGTGCGCCTGGAACCCGGTGGTCCCCGGCTCGCTGCCACGGACCTTCTCGTAGGTGAGGGTGGTGGTCTCGGTGACCGCGACCTTGGCCTTGCGGCCCTTCACGCTGGTGGCGTCCAGAGTGACCGTGGTGCTGCCCTTGCTGTACTTCTCGCCCAGCTTCGCGAGCTTGTCCTTGCGCTGGTCCAGCGCGGACAGTGCGGCGTCCTCGCTGCGGGCCGTACCGGCGGACATCCTGACGTCACCGGAGAAGCCGTCGGTCAGCGGCTTGTCCCGGTTGCCCTGCCGGCCGTCGACCAGCGCGTCCGTACGGTCGGTGAAGACCGCGTCCGCCAGCCGCTGGAAGGTGGCCTTGGTCCTGGCGTCCACCGTGGGGTCGTCGACGACCGCGGCGCCCGCGCTCCAGTTGGGCAGCATCGCCGCTCCGGCGACGACCGAGGCGGCCGCCGCGCCGAGTATGGTGGCGCGTCGCCGCGTACGGCTCAGTTTCCTTGTCTTCACTGATGGTTCCCCTCTTGTCCCGGCGGACGGATGCCGGGGGCAGCGCATCTTCGCACGCCATGTGTGGCTGTTGTGCAGGGGGATGCGTGCGTGATTCAAGGACGTTATGCGAACGTCACTGGACCACGGTCGACCAGTCCGGGGACTGGGCCGGATCGAGGGTGCGCAGGCGCTCCAGCGTCGCCGGCTTCTGCACGTCCATCCAGTCGGCGAGCTCCTTGAAGGACACGCACTTGACGTCCTTCTTGGTGCACACCTCCTCGATGATCCGGTCGACGGCCCGCATGTAGATGCCGCCGTTCCAGTCCTCGAAGTGGTTGCCGATGAACAGGGGCGCCCGGCTGCCGTAGTACACGCGGTTGAAGCCCGCCAGGTAGGTGCCGACGGTCTCCTCCTCCCACTGGGGGTACCGGGCCGGGTCGCCCTCGGTCTCGCCGTCGGACTGGTTGTAGAGGAAGTTGAAGTCCATGGAGAGGCCCTGGTACTTGCCCCCCTCGTAAGGGAGCATCTGGAGCGGGAAGTCCCACATGCCGTTCTTCTTGGTCGGCCATATCTGGAAGTCGCCGGCGGAGCTGGCGTCGTAGCGGTAGCCGTAGTCCTTGGCGGCCTCCAGCAGGTTCTTCTGGCCCTCCAGGCACGGGGCGCGCCCGCCGGTGATCGCCTTGGAGACGTCGAACGGCAGCGGGGGGAGATCCGTGGCGCCGGTGTTGGTCTTCCACTTCGACACGAACGAGTTGAACTGGTCGATCTCGCTCTTCCACTCCTCGACGCTCCAGTCGCCGCCGCCCTTCTCGCCGCAGAAGTGGCCGTTGAAGTGGGTGCCGATCTCGTTGCCGTCCTGCCACGCCTTGCCGAGCTGCTCCACCGTGGTGAGGATGTGCTCGTCCGTGGGGTAGCTGATCGCCGCGGCTCCCCTGTCGTGCTGGGGCGGGTCGTACAGCGCCTTCTTGTCCTTCGGCAGCAGGTAGATGCCCGTGAGGAAGAACGTCATATGGGCGTCGTACTTCTTCGCCACCTCGCGGTAGTGGGAGAAGAGCTCGTCGTCGCCCTCCAGCGCGCCGTCCCAGGAGAAGACGACGAACTGCGGCGGCTTCTGTCCGGGCTTGAGCGGCACCGGCTTCAACTGGCCCTTCTGCGGACCGGTGTAGGAAGTGGAGCCGTCCCCCAGGATCTTGGTCCTGCCGTCCCACTGCGGTTCCTCGGCGCCCGCCCCGCCCGCCTTGTGCTGTCCCCCGGACGACGCGGTCGGCTCGGTGTTCCCCGTGCGGTTCAGCACCAGGTAGCCCGCCGTCAGCGAGGCGACGACGAGGAGCGCCGCCAGGGCCAGGAACCCCGGACGGCGTGCGGCGGCGGTGCGGCGCGCTGCCCGGGCCTTGCGGCGACGCCCAGACGGTGGCTTCATGTGCGGCTCATTCTCCTGACGGTTGGACTGCGGTACCGGGGGTCGGTGGTCAGCCGAGGGGGCTCATGGCACCGGACCAGATGCCGTAGGGGACGCTGTCGTCGGCGGTGCCGGCGAGGCCCTTCAGCGGCAGTGGTTCGAGGCTCTTGGCGAGGTCGATGCGGTAGACGACGACCGCCGTGGAGACGGACTTGTGGGTGCCGACGTACCAGGAGGCGGTGTCCTTGGGTGTCGTCCCGGCCTTCCCGGCCACCTGCGCGGTGGCGGGCGCCGCGTCGGGGTGGGCGGTCCGGAAGGCGTCCGTGAGCGCGGAGGTGACCTCCTCGGCCACGTCGGCGCCGACCGCCCGGCGCGGGTCCGGCAGGTCCAGGGAGATCTTGTCGCCGTTGTGGGTGATCCGCCGCACCGAGTACGGCTCGGTGTGCTTGCCGGCCGCGGCGAACGTGGAGTAGCCGCTGGCCATGCGGATGGCGCTGGGCGTCGAGCTGCCCATGGACAGCGTCGGCACCTGGGCCCCGATGCTGGAGCTCAGCAGACCCGCGGCCTCGGCGGTGGAGCGCACCTTGTCCAGGCCGGTGTCCATGCCGAGTTGCATGAACGGCGTGTTCACCGACAGCGCCATCGCCCGGTGCAGGGAGATCTGCCCGTACGACTTGTTGCCGTCGTTGCTGGCGGCCACCTTGCGGCCGCTGCGGTCCCAGTACGGCCCCTCCGGCGTGGTCACGGGCACGTCGTCGTCGCCGTCGTAGACGGACTCCCCGGTGACGGCGGTCGCCTCCCCGTCGCGGGTCTTGCGGACACCGTGTTCCAGACCGGCCGCGTACACGAACGGAGTGAAGGCGGAACCGGCCGGGACGGTGGTGGCGTTGGACTCGTTGTAGCCCTGCTTACGGTGGTCGGGGCCGCCGTGGACGGCGAGGATCCGGCCGTCGCCGGCCACCGACGCCGCGCCGTAGTGCACGCTCTTCGCGGCCTTCGGGTCGTCCTTCTGAGCCTTCTTGCGCGCCTTCGTGACGGCCTCGGTGAGCTGGTCCTCCCGTCTCTTGTCGAAGGTCGTGTAGATCTGGTAGCCGCCGAGGTCGTAGTCCTTGTCGGAGATCTGGGCGGCCTTCTTGGCGTACTGGGAGGCGAGTTCGACGAGGTAGTCGCTCTGCTCACCGGTGTCGTACAGCGGGTTGCGTTTCAGCGGCTCGGGGAACTTCTTGTAGGTGTCCCGCTCGGCCTGCGAGAGCTTGCCTATCTGGACCATCCGGTCGAGCGTCCAGGACCAGCGCTCCACGGCCCGCGCGCGGTTGGCGCTGCTCAGGGTCGGGTCGTACAGGCCGGCGCCCTTGAGCAGGGCGGCCAGGAACGCGGCCTCGCTGGCGTTGAGCTCGCTGACGTCCTTGCCGTAGTAGGCCTGGGATGCGCGCTGGATGCCGTAGGTGCCCCGGCCGAACCAGCTGGTGTTCAGATAGCTCTCGAGGATCTCGTCCTTGCTCATCCGGTTGTCGAGCTTGAGGGCGATCATCGCCTCGCTGACCTTGCGGCGCAGCGTCTGGTCCTGGTTCAGGTAGACGTTCTTGACGTACTGCTGGGTGATGGTCGAGCCGCCCTGGGTGTCGCCCTGGCCCAGCGTGCGGAACAGGGCGCGGGTGATGCCCTGGACGGAGATGCCCGGGTCGCTGTAGAAGCTCGCGTTCTCCGCGGCGAGGACGGCCCAGCGGACGTCGTCGGGGATGTCCTTCAGCGGCATCGCCTGCCGCTGCACCCAGCCGGTACGGGCCATGGGCGTCCCGTCGGCCCAGAAGTACACGTTGTCCTGCTGGGTGGCGTACGAGTTGAGGTTGTCCGGGATGTCGGTGGCCGCGTAGGCGACGGCGAGGAGGAGCCCGCTGAGGCCCACGCCGGCGAGTGCGCCGCCGAGCCACTGCCGCCAGGAGGGCAGCCACCGGCGCCACCCGGTGCGTCCGGGCCGGGGGTACTGCGGCCGCATCCGGCGGGCGTAGGGCGCGAGGCGGTCGGCCAGGGGGGCGAGGCGGGCGACGTGGGGGGCGAGGAAGGCCAGCACGGGCGCCAGGTGAAGAGCGGCGACGAGGCGGGGGCCCAGGGGCGGGCTGGGGGCTTTGCGGCGGTTGCGGTTTCTGTGGCGATGCTGCTGGTCGGGCGTGTCATCGCCGGGTATTCGCTGCGATGAGTCCGCCACCGCGGAACGGGATATTTCGGATATCGCCGATTCGCTTTCGGCATCGGATATGCGCTGGGACGGCACACGCAACTGAACGGTCTGGTCCACCGGAAACAAACCGGACACCTTCAGCTGCATGGTGGCGTCCCGCTCTTGAGGCTCCTCCCGCTCCTCCCCGCTCCCCCTCGGCGCCACGACCTCCCCCTCGCATTCGGTATATGCCGACCTCACAGTCCAGCGCGCCTACAAATTACCAGCGCCCTTCACAATCTCTCCACGGAGGAAAGTGTTATGTGACTCAGCACATTGGCGAATAAGGGACATTTGGCGTACAGGTGATGGCGCTCACGTCGGGCCGTTAGACGCTCACGTCGGGCCGTTAGTTGCATACACCCAGGATGTGGAGTCCGCGTCCGAGACCCATCCATCGGCGGGCGGCTCCAGCCAACCCTCTTCGGCCGCGAGCCGGGCCGCGGCGTGTCGCAGAGCGTCGAACGCGGGGTGCGCGAGGCCCTTTCGCCACACCAGCGACACCGGCGACAGGGGCACGGGGTCGGTCAGGGGGCGCAGCACGGTCCCGGGCATGGCCGGGAAGCCGACCACGGCGAGGACGGGGTGGCGCAGCTTGGCCATGATCCGCTGGAACTCCTCGTCACCGACGGCGAGCGGCGCGGGCGGAGCGACCCCGATGCCCCGCCCGTCGAAGAGCCGGTGCGCGAGGTCGGTCCACTCCGGGGTACGGGGGTTGCCGGCGCCGGCGTACACGGTCTCGCCGGCCAGCGCGGCCAGCGGCACCCGCTCCAGGGCGGCCAGCGGGTGGTCCTCGGGCAGCACGATCGCCATCGGCTCGTAGCGGACCGGCTGATGGTCGAGGCCGGCCCGCAGCGCCGGGTCCAGTCCCGCGAACCGTCCGAAGGACGCGTCCAGCCGCCCCGCGACCAGCTCCGCGGCGGCACCCGTCAGGCCGCTCTCGTAGCGGGCCATCAGCTCGTGCTCGGGGGCGAGTTCGCGGGCCCGGTGCAGGACCCGGCGGCCGGTGACCAGGCCCGGCGAGTTCAGGTCCACCAGCAGGGGCCGCGCCTGGCCGAAGGCGGCGAGCAGGTCGTCCTGGGCCTGGAGGGCACGGCGGGCGTACGGCACCAGTCGCTCGCCGTCGGCCGTCAGCGTGACGTGCCGGGTCGTCCGCACGAACAGCTCGGCGCCCAACTCCCGCTCCAGCCGCCGTACGTCCCGGCTCAGCGCCTGCTGGGCGACGTACAGGCGGGCCGCGGCACGCGTGAAGTGCAGCTCGTCCGCCACGGCGAGGAAAGCGCGCAGGAGGCGGGGGTCGAGGTGGGCGGGGGCGGCAGCGGGCATGCGGGGGAATTTACAGCTCGCGCGTCTCTCACAACACAGGTGCGTGAATCCGTGCCGAACAGGTGTTGGACCCCTTGATCCACTGCGGGCGACGGTGGGGCCATGCCGCAATCGCCGTCCACGAACGCCCCCACCCCCTCCGCCGGTCACACCTCCCGCCCGTACCGCCGGCTCTTCGCCCACCCCGGCACCCGCGCCTTCACCCTCGCGAACCTGGCCGCCCGCCTCCCCATGGGCATGTTCAGCGTGAGCGCGGTCGTGATGATCGCCGGCACCCGGGGCTCGTACGCCCTCGCCGGCGCCGTCACCGCGACCGGCCTCGCGGCGACCGCGCTGGTCGCCCCCTGGACGGCGCGGCTCGTCGACCGGTACGGCCAGGCCCGGGTCGCCGTACCCGCCACGCTCTGCGCGGCGCTGGGCAGCCTCGCGCTGCTGCTGTGCGTGCGCTACGACGCCCCCGCCTGGACCCTCTTCGCCGCGTACGCCGCCACCGCGACGACCCCCAACACCGGCGGCATGTCCCGCGCCCGCTGGGCCCACCTGCTCAAGGGCGACCCCGAGGCCCTGCACACCGCGAACTCCTTCGAGCAAGCAGCGGACGAGCTGTGCTTCATGCTGGGCCCGGTGCTCGCGGCCTTCCTGTGCGGGACGTTCTTCCCGGAGGCGGGGACGCTCGTCGGGGTGGTGCTCCTGGTGACGGGCGTGCTGGCGTTCGCGGCCCAGCGGTCGACGGAACCGCCGCCCTGGGCCCCCGCCGCCGGGGCGGCCGGCACCTCGCTGTTCCGCGCGCCGGGGATGCCCCCGCTGCTGGCCGTCTGCCTAGCCATGGGCGCGGTGTTCGGGTCGACGGAGGTCGTCACGATCGCGTTCGCGGACGCCCACGGCCACCGGGCCGCGGCGGGTGCGGTGCTCGCGCTCCAGGCGGCCGGTTCCGGTGCTGCGGGTCTGCTGTACGGGCGGCTGCGGCTCTCCGGTCCCGCCGAGTACCGCTATGTGTGGTGCATAGCCGCGATGACCGCGCTGCTGACGCTGCCCCTGCTGGCCGCGTCCCTCATCGGCTCGCTCCCGCTGCTGTGCCTCGCGCTGCTGTTCGCCGGCATGGCCACGGCTCCGACCATGATCACCAACATGGCCCTGGTCCAGCAGCGCACCCCGGACGGCCGGCTCAACGAGGGCATGACCCTCGCGGTGACCGCCCTGCTCGGCGGCATCGCGTGCGGCAGCGCGACCGGCGGCTGGCTGGCGGAGCGCCTCTCCCCCGCGGCGGCCTACGGCGTGCCGGTCACGGCGGCGGCCGCGGCACTGCTCATCGCCCTCGCGACAGGGGCCGTCGGCTCGGCGCGCGGTCGCGTGAACAGTGGGTGATCGTGCTGCCGGGTGGGGGGCCGTTGTGCTGTACTTGGGTGCAGAAGGGCCCTCGCCCGGCCGTGTGGACGGACGGTGGCCCGAGCTCAGCAGGAGCCTGTCGGATGTCCCCAAGCCGTGTGGGGATATCCGGCTACTTGCTGCACCACCAATGAAAGCGGGCCCCGCCCGAAGCGCGAACTTCGAGCGAGGCCCCGGCTCAGCGGGAGCCTGTCGGATGTCCCCAGGACCGATGGGGATATCCGGCTACCTGCTGCACCACCAGAGCAGCCACCTCCTCGCGTGCCTCGCCGCTCGTTCCGGCAGAAGCCGGATCAGCCGCATGACGAAAGTCAGTTTCTGCTCCTCGTGACCGCCCATCCGGGGGCGTCCTCCCTTCGACGTGAGGCGGCCGGCCACGGTCCCGGAGCCGCTCTCGTCGGGCCGGGCCCCGACGAGGTGGGGCCCGGAATGAAGGGAGGACGCACCCATCGGGTGCGTCACGGGGACAACAATACCGGCTACGGCGTGCTGTCGTGCGACAACGGACAGCGACGGAAGGCCAGTTGATGGCTCAGCCGTGCCAGGCCCGCGGGCATGCGTAGGTGCGCAGGCGCTCCGGGCGGGTCCAGTGGGCCGTGGTGGGGCGTTGCGGGGCGGGGGCGTGGGTGGCGTCCGGGGTGGTCAGACGCAGGGTCAGGACGGCTGTGAACGCCGCGAGTTCCTCGGGACTCGGCTCGCCGCGCAGGACCTTGAAGGACGTGGCGGCGAGCAGGTCGGAGGCGGACGGACGCGTGGCCGGGGTCCGGGGCGTGGTCATGTGGGCTCCTACTGGGGCGGGTTGCCGTGCTTGCGGGTGGGCAGGGCCGCGGACTTGGTGGCGAGCATCGCCACGGCACGGCTGAGGATCAGCCGGGTCTCGCGGGGGTCGATCACGTCGTCGACGAGGCCGCGCTCGGCCGCGTAGTAGGGGTGGACGAGTTCGTCCTTGTACTCCGCGATCTTCTGGCGGCGCATCGCCTCGGGATCGTCGGCGGCCGCGATCTCCCGGCGGAACACGACGTTCGCCGCGCCCTCCGCGCCCATCACGGCGATCTCGTTGGTGGGCCAGGCCAGGGCGACGTCGGCGCCGATGGAACGGGAGTCCATGACGATGTAGGCACCGCCGTAGGCCTTGCGCAGGACGACCGAGACGCGGGGCACGGTGGCGTTGCAGTACGCGTACAGGAGCTTCGCCCCGCGGCGGATGATGCCCTCGTGCTCCTGGTCGACGCCGGGCAGGAAGCCGGGCACGTCCACCAGGGTGATCAGCGGGACGTTGAACGCGTCGCAGAACTGCACGAACCGCGCGCCCTTCTCGCTCGCCCGGATGTCGAGCACGCCGGCCATGGAGGCGGGCTGGTTGGCGACGATGCCCACGACGTGGCCGTCGAGGCGGGCCAGCGCGCAGACGATGTTGGTGGCGAAGGCGGCGTGGATTTCCAAGTAGTCGCCGTCGTCGACGAGTTCCTCGATCACCTTGCGGATGTCGTAGGAGCGGTTGCCGTCCTCGGGGACCAGGTCGAGCAGCGCGTCGCCGGGACGGTCCGCGGGGTCGTCGGTCGGGTGGGCGGGCGGCAGTTCGCGGTTGTTGGAGGGGAGCAGCGACAGGAGGTAGCGGACCTCTTCGAGGCAGCTGCGCTCGTCGTCGTAGACGAAGTGGGCGACTCCGGAGATGCCGCCGTGCACGTCGGCGCCGCCCAGGCCGTTCTGGGTGATCTCCTCGCCGGTCACCGCCTTGACCACGTCCGGGCCGGTGATGAACATCTGGGAGATGTCGCGTACGGCGAAGACGAAGTCGGTCAGGGCGGGTGAGTAGGCCGCGCCGCCCGCGCACGGGCCGAGCATGACGCTGATCTGCGGGATGACGCCGGACGCCTTGGTGTTGCGCTGGAAGATGCCGCCGTAGCCGGCGAGCGCGGAGACGCCCTCCTGGATGCGGGCGCCCGCGCCGTCGTTGAGGGAGACCAGGGGTGCGCCCGCCGCGATGGCCATGTCCATCAGCTTGTGGATCTTCTGGGCGTGGGCCTCGCCGAGGGCGCCGCCGAAGATGCGGAAGTCATGGGCGTAGACGAAGACCGTGCGACCCTCCACCGTGCCCCAGCCGGTGACGACGCCGTCGGTGTACGGCCGCTTCGCCTCCAGGCCGAAACCCTGGGCGCGGTGTCGGCGCAGGGCCTCGACCTCGGTGAACGAGCCGGGGTCGAGGAGGAGTTCGATGCGTTCGCGGGCGGTCAGCTTGCCCTTGGCGTGCTGGCGTTCGGTGGCCTTGGGGTCGGGGCCGTTGCGGGCGCTTTCCTTGATGGTCCGCAGTTCCGTGAGCCGGTCCGCCTCGATGGTGTCCGGGGCGGGGTCGAGCACGGGAGCTTCGGGAGCTCGGGGTTCGGTGACGGTTACGGTCATGATGCCTGGGCCCTTTCCTTCCTGTTCCTGGTGTCGATGAGGGCGTGCGTCCGGACGGCGGAGGGGTCGTGGGCGCGCAGTACCGTGCGCAGGGCCGGCTGGACGGCGGAGATCAGCAGGCCGGCGTCCCGGGTGTGGAGCCACTCGGCGGGCACCGGGTGCAGGGCGGTCCGCCAGTCCTTGTCGCCGGCCAGAGCGGCGGCGCCGACATGGCCGTCGCACAGGGGCATGTTGCGCACCGTCCAGCCGGTCGGGCGCCAGGACTCGGCGGCCTCGCCGAGGTAGTCGAGGTCGGCCGCACGGGCGAGGCCGGTGCCGAGGCCCTTCAGATACGCCTCCTTGCGGGACCACAGCCGTGCGAAGGCCGTCTGGCGCCGGTCGGCGGGGAGCCGGGTGATCTCCTGCCGCTCGGCCGGGTGCAGCAGGGGCAGACAGGCGTCGACGGTCTCCGGCGACGGCAGCGCCTGGACGTCGACGCCGACGCGAGTGCGGGCGACCGCGACCAGAGCCAGGCCGTGGCTGTGCGAGAGCGAGAACTCGGGGGCGCCCGGCAGATCGACCAGGACCGGCCGGCCATGCCGTTCCCCGCACTCCTCGCACCACTCCCGGCCGAGGGGCAGGCTCCGGGGTGCTACGCCGGTGTAGACCGACAGGACCCGGCGCAGGCCCACGTGGGCGGCGACGTACATCTGCCGGTCGCTCTGCCTGCGGTAGGCGGCGGCGCGGCGCCGCTCGTCCTCGTCGAGTTCGCCGACCGGTAGGTCGCGCGGCGAGGTGGGGGGCGGCAGCAGCCAGACGTGCAGGTCCGACGGGCCCAACTCCCGGGTGCCGCGGGGGGTGTTCGGCGTGTTCGGTATGTGAGGGAGGTTCATGGGCGGCTCCCGGTGCCGGGCGTGGGTTCGGATGCGGGTTCGGATGTGGGGTCGGTTTCGGGGTCCGCCGGGCGGGGGTGCGGGTGTTCCTGGGGCCGGTCGGCCTGGGTGGTGGCCGCGGCTCGTGTGTCGCTGCGGTCGGCCACCGCCGCGACGAGGGCGGCCGTCAGGGAGAGCAAGCCGCCCGCCCACAGCGCGGAACGGGTGCCGAGGTGCGAGGTGACGGCGCCGACGAACAGGGCGCCGAGCGGGGCGCTGCCCTGCAGGATCAGGGTGTAGAGGGCCATGACGCGGCCCCGGTAGGCGGCGTCGCTGCCCAGCTGGACGCGGTGGTTGGCGGCCTGTGCGAAGTACAGGGACGCGAAGCCGGTCGGTACCAGCAGGACCAGCGCCGTCGCCAGGTTCGGCGCCCAGCCGGTGGCCGCCGCGAGGACGCCGAAGGCGCAGGCCCAGCCGATGACCAGGCGGGCCCGCGGGCGGCCCCGGCGCAGGGTGCCGGTGAAGGCGGCCAGCAGCGATCCGGCGGCGAGCGCCGCGGTGAGCAGACCGAAGGCGGCGGCGTCGGTGTGGAAGACGGTACGGGCCATGAGCGGCAGGGTCAGCTGGAGGTTCAGGCCGAACAGCGACACCGCCGCGAGCAGGGCCAGCGTCGCCACCAGGTCGGGCCGGGACCGCAGATGGGCCAGTCCTTCGGTGACCCGGGCCTGGCCCGCGGCCGGGCGGGGCGGTCGGTGCAGTTCCCCGGGCCGCATGGCGCGCAGCCCGGCCACGGTCGCCGCATAGCTCGCCGCGTTGAGCAGCATCACGGTGCCGGTGCCGGCGGCCTCGATCAGCAGCCCGGCCAGGGACGGGCCCAGCACCCGCGCGATGTTGAAGTAGGCGCCGCTGAGCGCGGACGCGTTGGGCACCAGGTCGGGTCCCACCAGCTCGGCGATGAAGGACAGCCGGGTTGGGACCTCCACGGCGTTGGCGACACCGAGGGCGAGTGCGAAGACGTAGACGTGCCACAGCTCGGCGGCGCCGCCGGTGACCAGCAGGCCGAGCAGCAGCGCCAGCACACCGGAGACGACGTTGGCGCCCGTCAGCAGGGCCCGCTTGTCGTACCGGTCGGCGATACGGCCGCCGTACAGCGTCAGCAGCAGCATCGGCGTGAACTGGAGCACGGTGACCGTGGCGAGGGCCGTGCCGGAGTCGCCGGTCAGTTCGAGCACGAGCCAGTCCTGGGCGACGACCATCATCCAGGTGCCGGTGGCGGACGCGATCTGACCGCCGGCGAAGAGACGGAAATTGCGTACGGTCAGGGAGCGCAGGCTGGTGGCCAGGAGTCGGCGGGGCGGTCGTCGGGACTTGCGCAGTGCTGTGCGACGAGGATTGCTTGGTGTCCTGGCCGGGGTCATGGACCGTCCCGCTCCGGCATGCCTTCCTCGAAGTACAGGCACTCCTCGAAGAAGGCGAGCGCGCGCAGGTGGTAGGCGCGGGCCGTCAGGCCCAGGCTGATGTTGTGCCCGGCGTCCGGCTGCCGGTCGACGACCACGCGCGGCGCGGCGCTCAGCCTCGCCCGCAGGTCGTCGAGGGCGTCGGTGTCGTGCCGCCACCACAGTTCGTGCTCGGCGAAGGTCATGCGTACGGGGACGCGCACGCGCGGGGCGAGCGCGTCGAAGACGTCCGGCCAGTCCGAGGCGGCCCGCAGCTCCAGTTCGGGGATGGGCTTCACGAAGGCGGCGCTGCGCTTGAAGGTGGCGGGCGGATAGAGGCCGAGCCGGCCCCAGTTGTGCTTCCAGCGGGCCCGGTCGGGGCCGGTCAGCAGTTCCGCGGAGCGCGGGGCGTAGCGGTGGCCGCAGCCGGAGATGTCCAGGCCCAGCAGTTCGGCGGGCGGGGCGTCGGCGGCCAGGGTGAGGGCGAGTTTGCCACCGAAGGAGTGCGCGAGCAGGAACGTACCGATGCCGATGTCGTACTCGGCGTCGAAGTGGTCGAGCGCGGCCCGCAGAACGCGGGCCTGCCCGGCGAGGTCCAGGCCTTCGGGGAGCCCGGCGGCGGAGTCGCCGTAGCCGGGCCGGTCGACGGCGAGGACCGCGTACCCCAGATGCGCTCCCAACGCGCACAGGGAGGCGTCCGGTTGGGCCCCGCCGTCGAAGTACCCCGCGCTCATCCCGGCCCCGTGCAGCGCGACCACGGTGGCACGCGGCGGCGTGCTCTCGGGTGCGCTCAGCAGGGCCGACAGGGTGTACCCGGCGGCATCGAGCGTGATCCGCCGCACGCGCGGGCCGACCGACAGGGACGTGACCATCGTGCTACGCCACCTCCGGGGTGCCGAACCAGTGGTGCAGGGCGATGACGAGGGCCTCGATACCGGTCGGGTCGTCCGCGAACGGCCAGCCGGCCTCGGGCGTCGTGGCCTCGGCCCCGCGGGGGGTGCCGGGGACGGGGCTGTCGGCAGCCGTGGGGCTGGGGATACGGCCGTCGGCGGGCGAAGGAACGGGGCCGGGAGCTCCGGCGGGCGAGCGAACGGGACGGGGAGCTCCGGGGGCCATGGGACCGGAGGCCGGCGGGCCGGAGGGCACGGCGCCGGAGGCGGGCGCGGAGACAGCGGAGACAGGCGTGTCCGCCGCCGGCGGGCCGGAGACACGGCCGTCGGCCGTCGTGGGGCCGGAGGCGGGGGCGGCGGTGGTGGTCGGTAGGCGCCGGGTGGAGGCTGTGGTGCTCTCGCCGACGGCCGCCCAGGCCACATGGCCGTCGGGGCGGACCAGCAGGGCCGTCGCGCCGGCGAAGACGCCGAAGTGTTCGGGGGTGGCCGTGACGACGGTGACCCGGTCGGCCCAGGTGGCCGCGGCCTCGCGGACGGTGGCGTCGTCGGTCAGGTCGAGCAGGACACCGCGGGCCGGGTGCAGCAGGGCCGTCGTGGTGGTCGGGGTGCCGTCGGCCAGCTGGAGCGGGCGCGGGGGCAGGCGGCGGCCGACGAGGGGGTGGGTGCCGGGGCCGAGGTCGTAGGTGATGTCGAGGTGGCTGACGACACCGGCCAGTCGGCGGCGTACGTCCTCCAGCTCCATCAGCTCGCCGAACACCTTGCGCACCGGGTCGGCCTCGGCGCCGCCGAGGAAGATCATGCCCTGCGCGCGGGTGTTCATCAGCAGCCGGGCGCCGACGGGGTGCCGTTCGTCGTGGTAGCTGTCGATGAGGGCGTCCGGCTGCTCACCGCGGATCACCGCGGCCAGCTTCCAGCCGAGGTTGACCGCGTCCTGCACGCCCGTGCTGAGTCCCTGTCCCCCGGCCGGCAGATGGACGTGCGCGGCGTCCCCGGCGAGCAGCACCCGGCCCCTGCGGTAGGCGGAGACCTGGCGGGTGGCGTCCGTGAAGGAGCTGACCCAGTCGGCGCCGCCACCGGCCAGCGACTCGCCGGTGATGCGCTCCCAGGCGGCGGCGACCTCGTCGAACTCCACCTCCTCGGGGCGGTCCCCGGCCGGCGTGCCGTCCTCGCACACGATGATCCGGTCGACGCCCGGCGCCAGCGGCGCGGCCATCACCATGCCGTTGTCCAGCCGCTCCCCCAGGAAGCGGGGCCGGATCTCGCAGCCGGTGACGTCGGCCAGGTACATGCGGCGGGTGGCCGCGAGCCCGGGGAAGTCGAACCCGGCCGCCTTGCGCACGACGCTCTGCCCGCCGTCGCAGCCCACCAGGTACGCCCCGCGCAGCCGCTGCTCGCCCTCGGGCGTGACCGCCACGATCTCGATGCCGTCGCCGTCCTCGGCCAGCTTGGCGAGTTCCCAGCCGCGCCGGATGTCCGCGCCCAGTTCGCCGGCCCATTCCTCCAGGACGGCCTCCGTCTGCGACTGGGGGACGCCCCGGGCGCCGAAGTGGGCGTCCTCCAGGACGGTGTAGTCGAACTGCACGCCGCCGAAGTGGCCCATCGGGCTCTTCTCCAGCGCGCCGAACCGCGGCAGCAGCCCGCGCTGGTCGAACACCTCCATCGCGCGGGCGGTGAACCCCAGCCCCCGGGACTGCCCGGTGGGCCGTGCCAGCTTCTCCACGACGACGACCCGGGCGCCGCCCAGCCGTAGTTCCCCGGCCAGCATGAGGCCGGTCGGCCCCGCGCCGACGACGATCACGTCCGTCACATCCGTGTCCACAGCGCTTCCCTCTCTGAACCTGAATTGAGATGATTTCATCCGTATTGCCATGACTGTGGTGTCCGGTGTCGCGTCTCCCGGTCAGAGCCCGGGATCGGGCCGTCCGAACCAGTGGCGAATCGCCGCCGACGCCGCCCACGGGTCCTCCCCCGCCCAGGCGACATGGCCGTCGGGGCGGATCAGCAGCCCGTCGGCACCGTGCAGCGGTCCGGCCGCGTCCGGTCGTACCGCCACCTGAGTGACGCGGTCGGACCAGACCTTGCCGAGCCAGCGCAGTTCGGCCCGGGCGGAGTCGGCGACCAGCAGGAGTCCGCGTCCGTCGCGCAGGGACTCGGCGACGCCGACCGGGCCGTCCGGCGTCGGCAGCGTGCCGAGCGGGAGCCGGGCGCCGAGCAGGGGGTGGGTGCCGCCGCCCGTGGGGTACCGGATGTCGAGCCCGGTGATCATCGCCGCGAGGTGGTCCCGCGTGGGTCCCGCGGCGATGAGCTCGCCGAGCAGGGTGCGCGCCGGTTCCACCTCCGGCCCGCCGAGCAACAGCAGCGCCTGGGCCCGGATGTTGGCGAGCACTCGGCGCCCGACCTCGTGCCGTTCGTCGTGGTAGGTGTCGAGCAGCCCCGCCGGGACCCGGCCGCAGGCCACAGCGGCCAGCTTCCAGCCCAGGTTGGCCGCGTCCTGGAGGCCGAGGTTGAGCGCCTGGCCGCCGCTCGGCATCTGCCGGTGGGCGGCGTCCCCGGCGAACAGCACCCGCCCGTGCCGATACCGTTCCAGCTGCTGGTTGGCGTCACCGAAGGAGTTGAGCCACACCGGGCGTCCGCCGCTCAGGTCCTCGCCGGTGACGCTTCGCCATACGTCCACCACCTCGGCGAACTCCGGCGGTCCCGTCCGCGGCCGGGCCGGGCGGCCGAAGGCGTGCACCATCACCCGGGTGACACCGCCGGGCATCCGGGCCGCGATGGCCAGCCCGTGCTCCCGGCGCTCGAAACGCCGGTTCGGGATGTCGATCCCGGCGATGTCAGCGCGCAGCAGTTCCCGGCCCGCCGGGGTGCCGGGGAAGGCCGCCCCGGTCAGCCGCCGCACGGTGCTGTCCTCGCCGTCGCAGGCGACGACATACGCCGCCCGCAGCCGCCGTACGCCGTCCGGGGTGTCGGCCGTGACCTCCACGTACCCGTCCTCCTGGGCGAGTTCGCGCACCTCCCAGCCACGGCGGACGTCGGCGCCGAGGGCACCGGCCCAGCCCTGAAGCAGTTCCTCGGTCCTGGTCTGGGGCACCTTCCACTGGCCCGAGTACGGGCCGGGCATGGTCAGGTCCATCGGTACGCCGCCGAAGTGGCCGCGCGGCTCCCGCGGCGGGTCGCCGAGCGCGTCCAGGAGCCCGCGGCAGTCGAAGAGTTCCGCCGTGCGGGCGTGCAGCGTGGAGGCCCGGGACTCCGTGGTGGGGGTGCGCAGGCGTTCCAGTACGACCACGTCGGCGCCGCCGAGGCGGAGTTCTCCGGCGAGGAAGAGGCCGACGGGGCCCGCGCCGACCACGATGACCCGGGTGGCCGGGGAGGAGTCGTCGCCCGTGACCCGGGAGGCCTCGTCCGCCAGGGCGCGGGAGGTGTCGTCGGCCATGGTCAGCGGCTCTTCTCCGCGTGGTCCCTGGCGTGCCCCAGCGTGGCGCGGCTGTTGGTGCTCAGGGCGCCCTGGACGTACTCGCGGGCGTCCTCGACGGTCGCGTCGGGGCCGAGGATCCGCTCGATGTTGTCCGGGTTGAGCACGACCGTGTGCTGCGAGGTGGCGGCGACCCCGCGCGGGTACTCCTCGAACGTCCACAGGCCGGTGTGCAGCGTCATCAGGGCCGGCAGGGTGACCTGCTTGTAGGCGATCGCGCGGTGCGGGAACGTCACCCGGTACGACTTGGTGGTGTGCGTCGAGCCGTCCTTGGCCCTGGTGTCCATCTCCAGCACCTGGAGGCCGGGGGTGGGCTCCTCGAAGCCGACGCGGGCCACGTGCGGCAGCCGGTCCACCCAGAGGTGGGCCTCGTTGATGAAGTCGTACACGTCCTTGGCGGCGCCCTCGATGAGCACCGTGTCCTCGAAGGAGAAGGTCAGCTCGCGGGTGGCGTGGGCGCGCTCGACGTTCTCCTTCAGGGCGGCCAGCTCCGAGCGGGAGTTGCGGTCGACGGCCTCGTCGATCCAGGCGAGGCCCTCGGGGTCGTCGTCGACGGCTCGGTAGTCGTGCAGGAGCCGCACCAGGGAGTCGCCGCCCGGCAGTTCCTCGATCACCCAGGCGCCGCCCATCGCGGCGACCGGGGGCGCGGAGACCTCCTGGCGGAAGGTGATCCGGCGGTTCGCGGGGTCCAGGGTGCGGCGCGAGGTCCAGCTCTTGGGGGCGCCGTTGGCGGTGGCCCAGATGCGGATGCGCTCCTCGCGCGCGCCCTTTTCCAGGTGGTCCACGTAGATGGTGGGCGGGAAGATCCGGGGCCAGTTCTCCACCTCCGCGATCAGCCGGTAGACGGCGTCGGCGGGGGCCGAGACGGTGATCTCGTGCGCCACCTCGCGGGTTGTCTCTTCCGTCGTGGTCACGTCCTCGTCCTCATCTTCCTGTGTTGGTCCGGCAGTGCGGGTGTCGGCGCCGGCGCCGGCGTCTGGAGTGGGCGCCCTCGGGAGCCGGCGGGGATCAGAAGTTGCCCAGGCCGCCGCAGACGTTGATCGCCTGAGCGGTGACGGAGGCGGCGGTGTCGGAGGCGAGGTAGCCGACCATCCCGGCGACCTCCTCCGGCGTGGAGTAGCGGCCGAGCGGGATCTTGGCCTGGAACTTCTCGAGGATCGCGTCCTCGGTGGTGTCGTAGGCGGCGGCGTAGCCCTGACGGACGCGCTGGGCCATCGGGGTCTCGACGTAGCCCGGGCACACGGCGTTGACGGTGATGCCGGTCGGGGCGAGCTCGTTGCCGAGGGCCTTGGTGAAGCCGACGACGCCGTGCTTGGAGGCGGAGTAGGGGGCGCCGAGGACGACTCCCTGCTTGCCGGCGGTGGACGCGATGTTGATGATCCGGCCCCAGGTGCGGCCGCGCATGCCGCCGGTGTTGAGCACCTCGCGGGTCATCCGGAAGACGCTGTTGAGGTTGGTGTCGATGACGTCGTCCCACAGCTCGTCGGCGATGTCGGCGGTCACTCCGCCACCGCTGCGGCCGGCGTTGTTGACGAGGATGTCGACGGCGCCGAAGCGGTCGACGGCGGCCTGCACGAAGGCCTGGACTGCGTCCGCCGAACGGACGTCCACGGCGGCGCCGTCCGCCTCCAGCCCCTCCTCCTGGAGCTGCTTGACCGTCGCGGCCACGTTGTCGGCGTCACGCGCCCCGATGAACACGCGGTGCCCTGCGGCGCCCAGCTGCCGGGCCGCGGCCAGGCCTATGCCACTGGTGGCTCCGGTGATCAGCGCGACGCGCTGCGTCTGGTGCTGCGGCATGCTCTTTCAACTCCCTTGGGTGGAGGACTACGGGGGGTGTGGGGATGGGGGGTGGTGGGGGGACGGGTGGTGAGCCGCCGCCGGGTGAGTGGAGTGGGGATGCGCCGACGGCGGCGTGATCACGAAATGTCGGGTATAGCGAGGCGTCAGGCGGCAGCCTGAGTTCCGCCCCCCAGCTGGGTGTTGACCGCATCGATCAGGGCGCGGGGCGTGTTGCTCTCCGACAGGACGTCGTCGTCCAGGACGATCCCGTACTCCCGCTCGATCCGGCCGCCGGTCTCGAGCAGCGCCAGCGACTCGTAGCCGAGGTGCTCGAAGTCCGCGTCGAGGATGTCGCCGTCGAGATCGACACTCTCCTCGGCGCCGGCGCCCTCGATGAGGATGCGCTTGAGGTCGTCGAGGGTGAACTGCTGCGGTTCCACGTGGGGTTCCTTTCGGGTCGGTTCGTTCTTCGTGGTGTGGTGGTCAGGCGATTGCCCGTACGATCGCCGCCGAGTTGAAGCCGCCGTGACCGCGGGCCAGCACCAGGGCCGTCCGCAGGACCGCCTCGCGCGGCCGGTCGACCACCAGGTCGAGGGCGTAGTCGCCGGACGGGGTGACGTTCACCGTCGGCGGGATCACTCCGTCCCGGATGGCCAGGAACGCGGTGGCCAGGTCCAGGGGGGCCGCGCCCGAGTAGAGGCGGCCCGTCATCGTCTTGGGGGCGGTGACCGGGACGGAGCGGGGGCCGAAGACCGCCGTGATCGCCTCGGTCTCGATGCGGTCGAGCTCGGGGTCGGCCGCCGCGTCGGCGAAGACCACGTCCACCTGGTCGGCCCGCAACTCAGCGTCGTCCAGGGCGAGTTCGATCGCGCGGCGCAGGGCCGGCGGGCGTTCGGTGCCCGGTGCGGGGTCGAACGTCGCGGCGTACCCGGCGATCTCGCCGTAGATCCGCGCACCGCGCGACCGCGCCGACTCCTCGGACTCCATGACGAGCAGCGCACCGCCCTCGCCCGGCACGTACCCGTCGGCGGCCCCGTCGAAGGGCAGATACGCCTGGCTGGGTTCGTCGCGCGTGGTCAGTCGCTGCGCGGCGAGCTGGGCGACCCAGCCCCACGGACAGATGGAGGCGTCCACGGCGCCGGAGACCACGATCGGCGTGCCCTTACGGATCTGGCGGCGTGCCTGCGCCACCGCGTCCAGACCGCCGGCCTGGTCGCTGACGACGACGCTGCTCGGGCCCTTCATGCCGTGCCGGATCGAGATCTGGCCGCTGTTGACCGCGTAGAACCAGGCGAACGACTGGTACGCGCTGACGTACTGGCTGCCCCGGCTCCACAGCGCCTGCAGCTCGCCCTGGCCGAACTCGAAGCCGCCCGACGAGCTCGCCGTGACCACACCCATGTCGAACCCGGGCAGGTCCTGCGGCCGTATCCCCGCGTCCGCGAGCGCCCAGTCGGCGGCGACCAGTGCCAGCCGGGTCATCCGGTCGGTCTGGGGCAGCAGCCGGCTCGGCAGGTGCTCCTCGGCCGCGAAGCCGGGGATCTCACCGGCCAGCCGCGCCGGGTAGCTCGACGGGTCGAAGCGGGTGATCCGCCCGATGCCGCTCTTCCCGGCGAGCGTCGCCGCCCAGTAGTCCTGAACTCCCAGGCCGTTGGGGGCCGTGACACCGAGGCCCGTCACCACGACCGCGTTCATGCCATGCTCCTCTCGGGACGGGCGAGCACCATCGCGCTCTGGAAGCCGCCGAACCCACTGCCCACCGACAGCACCGCGTCGGTCAGCTGCTCGCGGGCGGTGAGCGGCACGTAGTCGAGGTCGCACTCCGGGTCGGGGGTGTGCAGGTTCGCCGTCGGCGGCACCACGTGGTGCTCCATCGCCAGCGCGGACGCGGCGATCTCGATCGACCCGATCGCGCCGAGCGAGTGCCCCACCATCGACTTGATGGAGCTCACGGGAGTGCGGTAGGCGTGCTCGCCGAGGCTCTTCTTGAAGGCGGCCGTCTCGTGCCGGTCGTTCTGCTTGGTGCCGGAGCCGTGGGCGTTGATGTAGTCGATCTGGTCCACGTTCATACGGGCCTCGTCCAGCGCCACCGTGATCGCCTCGGCCATCTCCGCGCCGTCCGGCCGCAGACCGGTCATGTGGTACGCGTTGCTGCGGGTGGCGTAGCCGGCGATCTCGGCGTAGATGTGCGCCCCGCGCCGCCGCGCGCTCTCCAGCTCCTCCAGGACGAACACCGCACAGCCCTCGCCGAGCACGAACCCGTTGCGAGTACCGTCGAACGGCCGCGAGGCCTGCTCGGGGTCCTCCCGGCGCGGGGTCGTCGCCTTGATGGCGTCGAAGCAGGCCATGGTGATCGGCGAGATCGGCGCGTCGGACGAACCGGCGATCATCACGTCGGCCGAGCCCTCACGGATCAGCTCTACGGCGTAGCCGACCGAGTCGATGCCGGAGGTGCAGCCGGTGGACACCACGGTGTTGGGGCCCTCCGCGCCCACCGTCCAGGCGACCTCGGCCGAGAAGGAACTCGGGACGAAGTAGTTGTAGAGGTGCGGTACGGCGTACTCGTGGTCGACCAGGTGCAGCCGGCCGCCGTCACTGACGATCCGGTACTCCTCGTCCAGCCCCATCGTGGCACCGACCGCGCTGCCGATGGTGACGCCCACCCGGTGCGGTTCGTGGGCGGCGAGGTCGATCCCGCTGTCGGCCACCGCGCCACGCGCCGCGACCACCGCGAACTGCGCGGCCCGGTCCATCCGGCGGACCTCCTGCGGGGTGAGCCCGTGCCGGTCCGGGTCGAAGTCCATCTCCGCGGCGACCTGCGAGCGGAACGGGCTCGGGTCGAAGAAGGTGATCCCGCGCGTCGCGGTGCGGCCCTCGCTGAGCAGGTTCCAGAAGCTGTCCTTGCCGACGCCTCCGGGCGCGAGGACCTCGATCCCGGTGATGACGACCCGCGCGGGACTGTCCCGACGGCCGCTCATCGGGAGGCCTCCCAGTTGTAGAAGCGCGTGGCCATGGCGTCGGCGGGGGAACGCCAGGTGGCCGGGTCGTAGGCCTCTATGTGGGGCTTCAGGTCCTCACTGATGCGCACGAAACGCTCGTCGGACTTGGCCTTCTCGATCAGCTCGCCACCGTTGTCCGCGTCGAAGTCCTGCAAGTGGAAGTAGAGACCTCGGTAGTGGAAGAGCTGGCGGCGTCGCGTACCCATCAGATGGGGCATCTCGGTCTCGTCGAACGCGCCGAACAACTTGGCGACATCGACCGCTGAGCCCGGTTCCATCCGAGCCACGATCAAGGTGCTGTGCATGAGCTCTCTCCTTGGAAATGGTGCGTGGGAAAGGGGGCACGGAACACGGAATGGGAAGTCGAGTTCCGTCAGTCGATGCCCCGGCAGATGTGCGGATGGTCGCTGTCGTTCTCGTCGTCCTCGCCGGCCAGGAGCCAGGCGGGCGCCTGGGGCACGGGCGCGTCGTGCCCGTCGTACGACTCGGAACCCGTCCTGGAAAAGGTCTCGGAACAGGTTGCGGAGTACGCCTTGGAATACGTCTTGGAATACTTCTCGGAATACGTCTCGGAGTACGTCTCGGAGTACATCTGGTCACACCTCCCTGGGACTTCCTCAGTCCTTGATCTCGCAGATGGCTGCGCCGGAGGTGAGGGAGGTGCCGACGAGGGCGGACAGGTCCTTGACGGTGCCGGACTTGTGGGCGTTGAGCGGCTGTTCCATCTTCATCGCTTCGAGTACGACGATCAGGTCGCCTTCCTCGACCTCCTGGCCTTCCTCGACGGCGACCTTGACGACGGTGCCCTGCATCGGGGAGGCGAGGGTGTCGCCGGAGGCGGCGGGGCCGGAGTTGCGTGCCGCCCGGCGCTTCGGCCTGGCACCGGCGGCCAGCCCGGTGCGGGCCAGGGTCATGCCGAGGGAAGCCGGCAGGGAGACCTCCAGGCGCCGGCCGCCCACCTCGACCACCACGGTGTCGCGGCCGGGTTCGTTCTCGGTGTCGGTGTCGACGGGGGTGGCGAAGGGCTTGATCTCGTTGACGAACTCGGTCTCGATCCAGCGGGTGTGGACCGTGAACGGGTCGCTGGAGCCGGTCAGTTCCGGCGCGAAGG
>NZ_JBVKAV010000007.1:369941-527300 GCF_055639295.1 Streptomyces sp. NPDC107528 | reverse complement strand
AAGCACGGTAACGTGTGGAGGTGACCGGTACTAATAGGCCGAGGGCTTGTCCATAGATGCTCGCGTCCACTGTGTTAGTTCTGAGGCAACGACCGTTGCCGGTTTTTTGAGCAGAACAGACAAAAGAAAAGTGTGCTTGTTCGCTCGAAACCATTAGGGTTTCGGTGGTTATAGCGTGAGGGAAACGCCCGGTTACATTTCGAACCCGGAAGCTAAGCCTTACAGCGCCGATGGTACTGCAGGGGGGACCCTGTGGGAGAGTAGGACGCCGCCGAACAATCTTTGGGAAGGACCCCTGGTCACCAGCGTTCAGCTGGGACCAGGGGTCCTTTCGTTTTTACAATGCTTGAGGTACCGAAGACAGGAGTCACCGATGTCCACCAACTCTCCCGACGACCGACCGGAGCGCGAACCGCGGCGACGGGACAGTGGTGACCGCGGCGACCGGGGTGATCGAGGCGGTTACCGCGGCGGCGACCGTGGTGGTGCCCGTGGCGGTCCCCGTCGTGACAACGACCGTGGTGGCTACGGGCGTCGTGACGATCGCCGTGGTGACGACCGGGGCGGCGATCGCCGCGATGACCGACGTGACGACCGACGTGACGATCGTCGCAGCGATGACCGTGGCGGCTTCCGGCGGGACGACAACCGTGGCGGTGGCTACGGCCGGCGTGATGACCGTGGTGGCGACCGGCGTGAAGGCGATCGCGGTCCCCGTCCGCCGTTCCGTAGGGACGACCGTTCCGGTGGACCGCGTCGGGACGACCGTGACCGTGGCTTCCGTCGCGAGGGCGATCGTCCGTCCTTCCGTCGGGACGACCGGGGGGAGCGTCGCGACGACGAGCGCGGCGGTTTCGCCCGGCGCGATGACCGTCGTGGCGACGACCGCGGTGGCTTCCGGCGGGAGGACAACCGTGGCGGTGGCGGCTATGGCCGGCGCGACGACCGCCGTGATGGTGACCGCGGCGGCTTCCGCCGCGACGATCGGGACCGTGGGTTCCGTGGCGACGACCGGGATCGTGGCTTCCGCCGTGACGACCGGCGTGACGACCGTCGCGATGATCGTCGTGGCGATGACCGCGGCGGCGATCGAAGCAGCTTCCGGCGTGATGACCGTCGTGACGACCGACGTGGCGATGACCGCGGTGGCTTCCGTCGCGATGACCGGCGTGATGACCGCAGGGATGATCGGCGTGACGACCGTCGCGATGATCGTCGTGGCGATGAGCGTGGCGGCTTCCGGCGGGATGACAGCCGGGGCGACCGTGGTGGGTTCCGTGGGCGTGACGACCGTGGTGGTCGTGGGCCCCGTCGGGACGACCGCGGTGGGCGTCCCGGTGGGTTCCGTGGGCGGGACGAACGGCGCGATGACCGGCGTGACGACCGGCGTGGCGGTGGCCGGTTCCGTGATGAGCGGGACCGGGACCGTGAGCCGATCAAGCGGCTGCCGATCCCGGAGGACGTCACGGGTGACGAGATCGACAAGGACGTACGGCAGGAGCTGCAGAGCCTGCCGAAGACGCTCGCGGAGGACGTCGCCAAGAACCTGGTGATGGTCGCGCGGCTCATCGACGAGGACCCCGAGCGCGCCTACGGCTACTCCAAGGTGGCCCTTCGGCTGGCGTCGCGTGTCGCGGCCGTGCGAGAGGCCGGCGGGTTCGCGGCGTATGCGAACCAGAAGTACGCCGAGGCGCTTGCCGAGTTCCGGGCGGCGCGGCGGATGACCGGTGGCGTGGAGCTGTGGCCGTTGATGGCCGACTGTGAGCGTGGGCTCGGGCGGCCGGAGAAGGCGCTGGACATGGCCGGGGCGTCCGAGGTGCACAAGCTGGACAAGGCCGGACAGGTCGAGATGCGGCTCGTCGCGGCCGGCGCTCGGCGTGACATGGGGCAGCTGGACGCGGCCATCGTGACGCTGCAGAGCCCCGAGCTGGCCTCCAACGCCGTACAGCCGTGGACCGCGCGGCTGCGGTACGCCTACGCGGACGCGCTGCTGGCCGCCGGGCGGCAGGGTGAGGCGCGTGAGTGGTTCGCCAAGGCCGTCGAGGCGGACAAGGACGGCAGCACGGACGCCTCCGACCGGCTCGCCGAGTTGGACGGTGTCGAGTTCGTCGACGCCTTCGACGAGAGCGAGGGCGAGGGCGAGAGCGACGGCAGCCGTGATGAGCAGGCCTCGGTCGACCCCGAAGAGGGCGACAAGGAGTGAGCCGCGTGTGACATGAAGGGCGGGATCCCGGGCTGGGGTCCCGCCCTTCGGCGTTATCCGTCCAGCGTGCGCAGCACCAGGCCCGAAGCCGGCTTCGGGCCGAACGACGTCGACTTGCGGGGCATCGTCACGCCCTGGCGGGCCAGGTCGCGTACGACGTCCTCACGGACCGGGTGCATGAGGACGGCCGTACCGCCGTCGCTCTCCGCCTTTTTGACGGTGGCGGCGGTGTCGTGGATGTAGGCGATGCGGGTGGGGTCGTCCTCGGGGATGTGCCAGACGTGGGCGAGGAGTGTGGCGTGCAGGACGGTGGCGTCCAGGGTGCGCCAGGCCGCGGGGCGGTCGGTGGGGACCGTGCGGTCGAGGAGGGCCGGGTCCGGGTCGTCGACCAGGTGGAAGGCGCCGTCTCCGGCGAGGAGGAAGGCGTTGCCCGCGCAGGCGACGTCGGCAAGCGCCTCCATGGCCTCGGCGAGCGGGGCTTCGAGGCGGCGTACGCGGAAGTGGCCGTCGAGGGCGGCCAGGGCGTCCGGCACCGGCAGGTCGTGCAGGAGGCGGTGGATGGCGCGGACGCGGAGGGGGTAGCGGGCCGTGTCGACGAGGAGGACCAGGCCGTAGTCCCAGGGGCTGGGCGAGCCGTGCTCCGCGCGTAGACGTCGATATGTCGCCCAGCGGTGATGGCCGTCGGCGATCAGGGCCTGGCGGAGGGTCAGGTCCGACTGGACGCGGGCCAGGTCGGCGGGGTCGGTGATCGACCACAGGCGGTGGCTGAAGCCGTCCTCCGTGGTGGTCGCGAAGAGCGGAGGGCCCTCGACCGTGCGCTCGATGACGGCGGTCGTGTCGGTCGCCGTTCCGTTGCCGCGGTAGGTCAGCAGCAGCGGTTCGAGGTTCGCGGAGGTGGCGCGCATCAGAGCCGCTCTGTCGGCGACCACGTGCGGCATGACGTCCTCGTGCGGCAGGACGAGGCCCTCCGAGGGCTCCGTCACGCGCAGGGCGCCGATGATGCCGCGCTGCAGCATGCCCTCGCCGTCACGCTGTTCGTAGACGTAGAGGCCGGGCTCCGGGTCGGCGGTCAGTACGCCCTCGGACAGCCAGCGGCGCAGGGTCGTCGCGGCCTGGTCGTTGCGGGCGTCCGCGGTGTCGGCCTGAGGGAGGATCAGCCGCACGATGTTGTACGGGTCCGCGTCCTGAAGGTGATGCAGGCCGTCGGGGCGGACGACGACGTCGTACGGAGGCGATGTCACGGCGGCCAGGCTGCCGACCCGGTCGGGGTCGTAGCGAAGCCCTCGGAACGGGGTGAGTTCGAGGCCTCGGCGCGCCGTTGCTTCCTGGTGACCTGCTGTGTTCATCCCGGCATCGTACGGGTGTCGGTGGCATGGGGGATGATCGAGGGAAAGCCGTCGAGCGAGGAGCGATGTGGAATGAGCCAGAGCGTCAGGAGGAGGCCGGAGGGCAGTGGCCAGGCTCTGAGCGAGGCGTACGACACGGCGCTGCTCGACCTCGACGGTGTGGTGTACGCCGGGGGCAATGCGATCGTGCATGCCGTGGAGTCGCTGGCAACGGCCCGTGCGGGCGGGATGCATCTCGCGTACGTCACGAACAACGCGCTGCGGACTCCGGACGTCGTGGCCGCGCATCTGACCGCGCTGGGGATACCCACGGGGGCGGACGACGTCATCACCTCGGCGCAGGCGGTTGCGCGGTTGATCAGTGAGCAGGTGCCGGCGGGCGCCAGGGTGCTGGTGATCGGCGGGGAGGGGCTGCGGGTGGCGCTGCGCGAGCGTGAGCTGGAGCCGGTGGAGTCGGCGGACGACGATCCGGCGGCCGTCGTGCAGGGGTACGGCGGGCCGGAGCTCGCGTGGGGCCGGTTCGCGGAGGCGTGCTACGCCATCGCGCGTGGGGTGCCGTGGTTCGCGTCCAACACCGACCTGACGATTCCGAGCGCGCGCGGGATCGCGCCGGGCAACGGCGCGGCGGTGGAGGTAGTGCGCATCGCCACCGGCGCCGAGCCGCAGGTGGCGGGCAAGCCGTTGCCTCCCATGCACCGGGAGACGATCCTGCGCACCGGCGCCGAGCGGCCGCTGGTCGTCGGGGACCGGCTGGACACGGACATCGAGGGCGCGTTCAACGGGGACGTCGACTCGCTGCTGGTGCTGACCGGGGTGACCGATGGTGCGCAGCTGCTTGCCGCGCCGCCGCAGCATCGGCCGACTTATGTCGACGCCGATCTGCGCGGGTTGCTCACCGGGCAGCCGGAGGTTGCCGAGGACGGAGAGGGCTTCCGGTGCGGTGGCTGGACGGCGACCGCGCGGGCGGACCGGCTGGAACTCGTCGGTGACGGTGAGGCCTTGGACGGGCTGCGGGCGCTGTGTGCGGCGGCCTGGACCGCGGCCGGGGACGGCTCGTGCGCGCTGGACGCGGGCAAGGGGCTGGCGCGGCTGGGGTTGTGACCTCGTAGGGAATCGCCGTGGCCGTGGGTGTGACGTCGCCGGGGAGGGATTGTGGCCGGGGCGGTGACGCCGTACGGCGGCACAGTGACCGTGTACGGCGGATCGTGGCTGAATGGGAGGGTAGGCTAACCTAACTGCGTGTTGGTCGACAGTCCTCCTGAACAGCGCGCGGAGTCCCAGTCCGCGCCCCCAACCCGATGGGCGATACGTGCCGTTGGGCTGCTTGTCTCTGTCCTGATTCTGATGGTCGTCGTTGCGGCGAGTATCGCGATCGGGGCGAAACAGCTGTCCCTGGGGGAGGTCTGGCACGGGCTCTTCGAGAGCTCCGGGACCTATGGCGACGTCGTGGTCGACGACCGGATCTCGCGCACCGTCCTCGGACTGCTGGCCGGCGCCGCGCTCGGTCTCGCCGGGGCGGTGCTGCAGGCGCTCACCCGCAACCCGCTCGCCGATCCCGGCCTGCTCGGGATCAACGCGGGCGCGTCCGCCGCGGTCGTCACCGCCATCACGTTCTTCGGTGTCACCAGCCTGAGCGGCTATGTCTGGTTCGCCTTCCTCGGCGCTGCCGCGGTCGGGGCGATGGTCTGGTTCCTCGGCGGCAGCCGGGGCGCCACGCCGGTGCGGCTCGCGCTCGCCGGTACGGCGATCAGCGCCGCGCTCTACGGCTATCTCCAGGCCGTGATGATCACGGACGACGCGGCGCTGAACAAGATGCGCTTCTGGACGGTCGGTTCGCTGACCTCGGCGACGGACTCGACCATCAAGCAGGTGCTGCCGTTCCTCGTCGTCGGCGTGGTCCTCGCGCTCGCCCTGGCCCGGCCGCTCAACGCCATGGAGATGGGCGACGACACCGCCAAGGCGCTCGGCGCCAACCTGAACCGGACCCGGGTGCTGTCGATGCTCGCCGCGACCGTCCTGTGCGGCGCCGCGACCGCGGCCTGCGGGCCGATCGTGTTCGTCGGCCTGATGGTGCCGCATGTCGTGCGGTCCTTCACCGGGCCCGACCTGCGCTGGATCCTGCCCTACGCGGCCGTCCTGTCGCCGGTGCTGCTGCTCGGCGCCGATGTGCTCGGCCGGACCGTCACCCGGCCCGCCGAGCTCCAGGTCGGCATCGTCACCGCGATCCTCGGCGGCCCGGTCTTCATCTTTCTCGTACGACGGCGGAGGACGGCCCAGCTGTGAGGACCGCAGTGAAGAGCGAAGCCAAGACCGCGGAGCCGGCGGCGACCACCCGCGCCAACCGTGCCGTGCGGACGCCGGGCGGGATCTCCGTCCGACTGGACGTCCGGGCGCTGACCGCCGTCGTCCTGCTGCTGCTCGCCGCGCTCACCGCGAGCGTCCTGCTGATCGGCACCGGCGACTTCCCGATCTCGGCGGGCGACGTGCTCAAGACGCTGGCCGGAAACGGCAACGCGGGGCAGGAGTTCATCGTCAACGAGCTGCGGCTGCCCAGGGTCCTGGTCGGGCTCCTGGTCGGTGCCGCGCTCGGTCTCGGCGGGGCGCTGTTCCAGGCGCTGTCCCGCAACCCGCTGGGCAGCCCGGACATCCTCGGCCTCGGGCAGGGGGCCACGGCCGGGGCGCTCGTGATGATCGTGCTGTTCTCCGGGGACTCCGCCCAGGTCACGGTCGGTGCCCTTGTGGGCGGACTCGCGACCGGGCTCGCCATCTATCTGCTCGCCTGGAAGCGGGGCGTGCACGGGTACCGACTGGTGCTGGTCGGTATCGGCATGTCCGCGATCATGACCGCGGTCAACGGGTATCTGCTGACCAAGGCCGACCTGGTCGACGCGGCCCGCGCGGTCGTGTGGATGACCGGCTCCCTCAGCGGTCGTGACTGGGCCCAGGTCTGGCCGCTGCTGGCGCTGTGCCTCGTCCTCGTGCCGCTCGTCCTCGCCAATGCGCGCGGGCTGCGGATGATGGAGATGGGCGACGACGTCTCGTACGCCCTCGGAGTGCGTGTCGAACGCGTACGGCTGCTGCTGATGCTGGCGGCCGTGCTGCTCACCGCGGCCGCTACCGCCGCCGCGGGCCCCGTCAGCTTCGTGGCACTGACCGCGCCGCAGCTCGCCCGGCGCCTGACCCGCTCGCCCGGGCCGAACCTGCTGCCCTCGCTGTGCATGGGCGCCGCCCTCCTCGTCGCCGCCGACTGGACATCCCAGCGGGTCTTCGGAGCCGACCAGATGCCCGTGGGCGTGGTCACGGGCGTGCTCGGCGGCGTATACCTGCTCTGGCTGCTGGTCACCGAGCGCAAGGCGGGCCGGATATGAGCGCCGGCAGCAACGGCAACGAGAGCCTCACCAACGGGCTGAACAACCGAAGGAGCACTGTGAACCGCCTGTCCGCCGACAATGTCACCCTCGCCTACGACCAGAGGGTCATCGCCGAGCAGCTGTCGGTGGAGATACCCGACAACTCCTTCACCGTGATCGTCGGCCCGAACGCGTGCGGCAAGTCCACGCTGCTGCGGGCGCTGTCGCGGATGCTCAAGCCCAGCCAGGGCCGGGTCCTGCTGGACGGGTCGGTCATCCAGTCGATGCCGGCGAAGAAGGTCGCGCGCACGCTGGGGCTGCTGCCGCAGTCGTCGATCGCACCGGACGGGATCACCGTTGCCGACCTGGTGGGCCGTGGCCGGTACCCGCACCAGGGGATCCTGCGCCAGTGGTCGACCGAGGACGAGCGGGTCGTACAGGAGTCGATGGCGCAGACCGGGGTCGCCGAGCTCGCGGATCGCTATGTCGACGAACTGTCCGGCGGGCAGCGCCAGCGCGTATGGATCGCTATGGCGCTCGCGCAGCAGACGCCGCTGCTGCTGCTCGACGAGCCGACGACCTACCTCGACATCCAGCACCAGATCGACGTCCTCGACCTGTGCGCCCAGCTGCACGAGGAGCAGGGGCGGACGCTGGTCGCCGTGCTGCACGACCTGAACCACGCCGCCCGGTACGCCACACACCTCATCGCCCTGCGCGGCGGGGAGATCATCGCCGAGGGCGCGCCGAACGACATCGTGACGGCCGAGCTGGTCGAGGACGTCTTCGGCCTGCGCTGCCAGGTCATCGACGACCCCGAGACGGGGACGCCGCTGGTGGTGCCGGCGGCGCGGAAGGCACGGGTCGGGGACAAGGCTGACGTCACGAAGGCGGACATCGCGAAGGTGGCCGCCGCAGAGGCCTCATGAGGTGACCTGGAGCAGCTTCCCGAGGTGATCCGCGCAAGCCTCCTGAGGTGACTCAGAGCAGCTTCCTGAGGACCAGCAGGTCGCGCAGGCCCGCGTGCAGCTTCACCCGGCCCGAGCCCCATGCCTTGGCGAAGTTCAGGTCGCCGTCGACCATGGCGACCAGGTCGTCTCCGGTCATGCTCAGTCTGATCTGGGCCTTCTCGCGGGGCGGGCCCTGGAGCGTGTCGTGGACCTGGATGCGACCGCCCGCCATGCGGCCGGCGAAGGTGACGTCCAGGTCGGTGATGTGGCAGCTCACCGAGCGGTCCAGGGCGGCGGCCGAGCGGACGTCCCCTTCGGCGCGCTGCATGTTGTCCGAGAGCTTTTCGAGTGCGGCGCGGCACTCCTCAGTCGTGGCCATCGCGATCGACGGTACCCCAGCGGTTCGGGGTAGCGTCTGGGCATGAGCGACACAGTTCCGCAGCCGGAGGTCCCGGAGGAGACCGAGGTCGAGGCCGAGGAGGCAACCGACCCCGGGCTCGCGGTCGAGCCCGAGTACGACCCCGCCGCCCCCGCCCCGCTGAACGTCCCGCGCACCCCCACCGGCCACGCCGACGTCGACGCTCAGCTGGAGCGGCTCGGCGATGCCGACCACCTCGCCACGGACGGGCATCTGGAGGTGTACGAGGATGTACACCGGGGGCTGCGCGACGCGCTCACCGCGCTCGACGCCCGCCCGGGACCTCCGGGGCCCCCGTCGACGTATGGGACTAGGAGCTGAACCGAAAGTGGCAGGAGTCGCACGCCGCCGTCTTGACGCGGAGCTGGTCCGCCGGAAGCTGGCGCGCTCGCGCGAGCACGCCAGCCAGCTGATTGCCGCCGGGCGGGTCACCGTCGGCAAGACCGTCGCGACCAAGCCGGCCACACAGGTGGAGACCGCGGCGGCGATCGTCGTGGTCGCCGACGGCAGTGACCCCGAGTACGTGTCCCGGGGCGGGCACAAGCTCGCGGGCGCTCTGGAGATCTTCGTGCCCCAGGGGCTGGCAGTCGAAGGGCGGCGGGCGCTCGATGCCGGGGCGTCCACCGGCGGGTTCACCGATGTGCTGCTGCGGGCCGGGGCCGCGCAGGTCGTGGCCGTCGACGTCGGATACGGACAACTGGCCTGGACTCTCCGGAGTGATGAACGCGTGACCGTCAAAGACCGTACGAACGTACGCGAGTTGACGCTCGAAGCGATCGATGGGGAACCAGTGGATCTTGTCGTGGGGGATCTGTCCTTCATCCCGCTCGGACTGGTGCTGCCCGCCCTGGTGCGGTGCGTGAAGCCGGACGCCGATCTGGTGATGATGGTCAAGCCACAGTTCGAGGTGGGGAAGGAGCGGCTGGGCAGCGGCGGGGTCGTCCGCAGCTCCCAGCTGCGGGCCGAGGCCGTGCGCGGCGTGGCCGAGAAGGCGTGGGAACTCGGGCTCGGGGTGAAGGGGGTCACGGCGAGTCCGTTGCCCGGCCCCTCCGGGAATGTCGAGTACTTTCTGTGGCTGCGTGCCGGGGCGCCCGCTCTGGACCCGGCCGACGTTGACCGTGCAGTTGCGGAGGGGCCGCGTTGACACCGAACCGAGCTCGTACTGTTTTTCTGCTCGCCCACACGGGGCGGCCCGCGGCCATTCGCAGCGCCGAGCTGGTGGTCAAGGGGTTGCTGCGGGAGGGCATCGGGGTGCGTGTCCTGGAGTACGAGGCCGCCGACCTGCCGCTGCCGGACGAGGTGGAGCTCGTCAAGGAGGCGACTGCGCAGTGCCTCGACGGGTGCGAGCTGCTGATAGTGCTGGGCGGCGACGGGACGCTGCTGCGCGGCGCCGAGTTCGCCCGGGCGTCCGGGGTGCCGATGCTGGGTGTGAACCTCGGGCGGGTCGGGTTCCTCGCGGAGGCGGAGCGCGATGATCTCGACAAGGTTGTCGACCGGGTCGTCACCAGGGCGTACGAGGTCGAGGAGCGGATGACCGTCGACGTCGTCGTCCATCAGAACGGCGACATCGTGCACACGGACTGGGCGCTGAACGAGGCGGCCGTGCAGAAGGCCGGCGCCGAGAAGCTGCTCGAGGTCGTGCTGGAGATCGACGGGCGGCCGGTCACGGGGTTCGGGTGCGACGGGATCGTGCTGTCCACGCCGACCGGATCCACGGCATACGCCTTCTCTGCGGGCGGGCCTGTGGTGTGGCCCGAGGTCGAGGCGTTGCTGATGGTGCCGATCAGCGCGCATGCGCTTTTCGCGAAGCCGTTGGTGACGTCGCCGGATTCTGTGCTGGCGGTGGAGGTTCTGCCGCACATCCCGCCGGGGGTGTTGTGGTGTGACGGGCGGCGGACGGTGGAACTGCCGCCGGGGGCGCGGGTCGAGGTGCGGCGGGGGGCTGTGCCGGTGCGGTTGGCTCGACTGCATCATGCGTCGTTCACGGATCGGTTGGTGGCGAAGTTCGCGTTGCCGGTTTCCGGGTGGCGGGGTGCGCCTCACTAGCGGTACGCAGGGGGTGGTGGGGGCTCCTGGCGGCTGCGGGTGGTTCCCCGCGCCCCTTGAGGGCGTTGCACTCGCCTGGGTGACATGTGCGGTCGATGCACATTCGTCACCTGCACCTTCACATCATCGGGCCGGGGGCCGTCGCACTTCCCCGTGCTGACCTCGTAAGGTCGTGTCCGTGTTGGAGGAGATGCGGATACGGTCGCTCGGAGTCATCGACGACGCTGTCGTCGAGCTGTCGCCGGGGTTCACCGCCGTCACCGGTGAGACGGGTGCGGGCAAGACCATGGTGGTCACCAGTCTCGGGCTGCTGCTGGGTGGGCGTGCCGACCCGGCGCTCGTGCGGATCGGGGCCGACAAGGCGGTCGTGGAGGGGCGGATCAGCGTCGCCGCGGGCGCGTCGGCCTTCGTACGGGCCGAGGAGGCCGGTGCCGAGCTAGATGACGGGGCGCTGCTGATCAGCCGTACCGTTTCCGCCGAGGGGCGGTCACGGGCGTATGTGGGCGGGCGCAGCGTGCCCGTGGGGCTGCTCGCCGACCTGGCCGACGACCTGGTGGCGGTGCACGGGCAGACGGACCAGCAGGGGCTGCTGAAGCAGACCCGGCAGCGGCAGGCGCTCGACCGGTACGCCGGTGATGCCGTCGCGGTGCCGCTCGCCAAGTACGGCGAGGCGTACCGGCGGCTGCGCGCGGTCTCCGTCGAGCTCGACGAGATCACCACGCGCGCGCGTGAGCGGGCCCAGGAAGCCGACATGCTGCGGTTCGGGCTCGACGAGATCGCCGGTGTCGAACCGCGCGCCGGGGAGGACGTGGAGCTCGCCGAGGAGGCGGAGCGGCTCGGGCACGCGGAGGCGCTGTCGTCGGCCGCCACGGCCGGGCACGCCGCGCTCGCCGGCAACCCGGAGGATCCCGAGGGCATCGACGCGACGACGCTCGTCGCGGGCGCGCAGCGGGCCCTGGACGCCGTGCGGTCGCACGATCCGGCGCTGGCCGCGCTGGCCGACCGGATCGGGGAGATCGGGATCCTGCTGGGCGATGTCGCCGGGGAGTTGGCGGGATACGCCGACGACCTGGACGCCGACCCCCTGAGGCTCGCGGCCGTCGAGGAACGACGGGCCGCGCTGAACGCGCTCACACGGAAGTACGGCGAGGACGTCGCCGCCGTGCTCAACTGGGCCGAGGAGAGCAGCCGGCGGCTCACCGAACTGGACAGCGACGACGAGCGCATCGACGAGCTGACCGCCGAGCGGGACGGGCTGCGGATTGAGCTGGGCGGACTGGCACAGGCGCTGACCGATGCGCGGGCCGAGGCCGCCGAGCGGTTCGCCGCCGCCGTGACGGCGGAGTTGGCCTCGCTCGCGATGCCGCACGCGCGCGTGTCCTTCGACATCCGGCAGACCGAGGATGCGCAGGGCGTGGAGGTCGGTGGGCGCGCGGTCGCCTACGGGCCCTCGGGTGTGGACGAGGTCGAGCTGCTGCTCGCCCCGCACCCGGGAGCGCCGCCCCGGCCGATCGCCAAGGGCGCGTCCGGCGGTGAGCTGTCGCGCGTGATGCTCGCCGTCGAGGTCGTGTTCGCGGGGACCGATCCGGTGCCGACCTATCTCTTCGACGAGGTCGACGCCGGCGTCGGCGGCAAGGCGGCCGTGGAGATCGGCCGGCGGCTGGCCCGGCTGGCCAGGACCGCGCAGGTCGTCGTGGTGACCCACCTGCCGCAGGTCGCTGCCTTCGCCGACCGGCAGTTGCTCGTCGAGAAGACCAACGACGGGTCGGTCACCCGGTCCGGCGTGAAGGTCCTGGAGGGCGAGGAGCGCATCCGGGAGCTGTCCCGGATGCTCGCCGGGCAGGAGGACTCGGAGACGGCCCGCGCGCACGCGGAGGAGCTGCTGGAGACGGCTCGGGCGGACGGGTAGTGCGGCCCGTAGGGTGGCCGGATGATCAACCAAGCCGTCTCCTTCGGCCTCTCCGCCGCCCTCACCCGCGCCGCCGTCGCCGCCCTGCGCGCCAAGGCTCCCGGTGGCCGTGACCGCTGGGAGCGGAAGAACTACGCGGGCCGGACCGTGGAGTTGTACGCCGGGCCCGCCTCCGCCCTGGCGGCTGCGGTGGCCGTCGGGCGGGTGGCGCCGGGCGCCGGGGTCGCGGTGGCCGTTGCGGGAGCCTGCGGCGCGTATGACGACGTCGTGGCGGACGGTGACCCCCGGCGTGGGTTCCGGGCGCATCTCTCCGCGCTGCGGGACGGCGAAGTGACCAGCGGGGCCGTCAAGTTGTTCGGGGTCTGCGCCGCCGGGCTCGTCGCGGGGGCCGTCCTCAAGGAGCGGCCGCTGGACAAGCTGCTCGCGGGTGTCGTGATCGCCGGTACCGCGCACTTCGTCAACCTCGTGGACGTGTGGCCGGGTCGGGCCGCCGCCGCGGTGCTTGCGCTCGGTGCGCCCGGGCTGTTGCGCTCGGGGTCCGGCGCCGAGTCGGCCGCCGGTGCCATGGGAGCCGCAGCGGCCGTACTGCCCGACGACCTCGGCGAGCGGGCGATGATCGGCGACACCGGAGCGCATGCGCTCGGCGCGGCCCTCGGGGCGGCGGTCGTGGCCGGGAACGGGCGCGCCGGGCTGGTCGCGCACGCCGCTGCGGTCGTCGCCGCGGCGGTGTACGGCGACAAGGTGAGCGAGGTCGCCCGCAGGGCGGCCGGGTGACGCGCCGCAGGTCGTGGGGCATGCCCAGCGCGCGCATGTTCGGCCACAACCCCCACCCCGCCTCACTCGTGCAGGTGACTCGGCCCGGCGCGTTGCCCCGCAGCTGAGCCGTCCACGCCCTGTCGCCGTTCCCGGAACGGCCGTACGTCCTGGCATCCTTGGCGTAAACACGTCGTACGCGTAGGGATTCTCGCGGTACACCCCCTCCGCCCGATCCTTCTGTACGTTCTTCGTGACCGCCCGACCCGAAGCAGGAGCCCCGGCCACGTGACCCCCGTGAGCAGCCACTCACCGCACGGCCAGTCGTCGCTGCGCACCGTGCAGGTGCTGGGCGGCGGCAACGCCGGCAGTAGCGCGCATGTGCGATCGCTGGCCTCGGGGCTGGTCGCACGGGGCGTGCGGGTCACCGTATGCGCCCCTGTCGAGGCCGATCACCTCTACGACTTCACGGGCGCCGGCGCCGAACATGTGCATGTGCCGCGCAGCAGCGATCCGGGTTCCGTGGCCGCTCTGCGGGCGGCCTGCGTGGACGCCGATCTGGTGCACGCGCACGGGCTGCACGCGTCCTTCCGTGCCGTGCTCGCGCTGAGCGGACGGCGTACTCCGCTCGTCGTCACCTGGCACGACCGGGCTCACGCGGAGGGCGCCCGCGCCCATCTCCTGCGGCTGTTGGAGCGGCGGGTCGTCAAGGCCGCCTCCGTCGTGCTCGGGACCACATCGGCGCTGGTGGACCGGGCCCGCCGGACCGGCGCCCGGGACGCCCGCCTCGCCGCCGCCGCGCTGCCCGCGCCGAGCCGTACCGTCGAGCACGACGACCCGGACCGACTGCGCCCCAAGGTCCGGGCCGAACTCGGCGCCACCGGACGCCCGTTGCTGATCGCCGTCGGCTCGCTGGAGCGGCATCGCGGGTACGACGTGCTCCTGGACGCCTCGCGCGCGTGGCTGCAGCTGGATGCCGTGCCGTTGGTCGTGATCGCGGGGGAGGGGGCGCTGCGTGCCGAACTGCAGGGCCGGATCGAGGACGAGGGGCTGCCCGTGCGGCTCATCGGCCGGCGCGACGACGTCTCCGAGCTGCTCGCGGCGGCCGACGTGGCGCTTCTGCCGAGCAGTTGGGAGTCACGGTCGGTCCTCGCCCAGGAGGCCCTGCACGCGCGCGTGCCGCTCGTCGCCACCGACGTCGGCGGCGTGCCGGAACTCGTCGGCGACGCGGCCGAACTCGTCCCGTACGGCGACCCGGACGCCCTCGCCGACGCTGTCGTACGGCTGCTCGGCGATGCCGAGCGGCAGGAGTTCCTCAGGGAGCGGGGCGCGCGGCAGGCGGCCACCTGGCCGACCGAGGACGAGACGGTCGCCCAAGTGCTCAGCGTGTACGACGAGTTGACGCAGCCTCGGCCCATGATCTAGACGCCGGAAGCGTCCGCGGCCCACGGGCCGTCCTAGCCCGCATGCCTGCGTGCCCGCAGGGCCAGGCTCAACGCCAGTACCGTCTGCGGGTCGTCGAGGTCCGTGCCGAGCAACTCGCCGATGCGGGCGAGGCGGTTGTAGAGCGTCTGCCGGTTCAGATGCAGCTCGCGGGCCGTCTCCGCCTTGCGGCCCGCGTGCGCCAAGTACGTCTCCAGGGTGGGCAGCAGGGGCGGCTTGGAGCGGTTGTCGTGGTCACGGAGCGGGCCGATCGCGCGGTCCACGAAGGCCGCGAGGTCCGGGTGGTCGCGCAGCCGCCACAGCAGCAGGTCGATGTCCAGGCGCCGGGCGTCGTACCAGGGGCGGTCCGACAGGCCCTGCGCCGCAGTCGCGGTCTCCGCCGCGTGCCTGAGGCCCGCCGAGGCCGCAGCCCAGCTGCCGGCCACCCCGACGACCACGACCGGCGGCGGTGCCCCGGGGCGTTGGACCCCGGCCCGCTCCACGCCCGCCCGCAGCGCCACCGCGACCCGGTCCGCGACCGCCGACCGCTCCGACTCCGAACGCAGGCCCAGCAGCAGCGGCACCCGCCCCTCCACCGGCCGTACGCCCAACAGCACCGGCGCCCCCACCGAGGCCAGCTCCTCGCCGACCGTGCGCGCCAGCACCGCCCAGCCGCCGCCCGGCGACATCGTGTCCCCGAGCCGCATCACGACCGGCAGCAGCGGACTGGCACCCGGCTTGAAGCCCAGCACGCGCGCCTGTGCCGGGGCGGCCTCGGCGGCGATACGGCCCTCCGCGAGGTCGGTCAGGAAGTCGCCGCGCCCGCGCGCCGCCAGCTCCTCCTCCTGACGTGCCTGCATCAGCACCACGGCCAGGCTGCCCGCGGCGCGCTCGGCGGCGATCCGGTGCACGGGCGCGAGCGGGCCCCGTACGGGGAGCAGCACGAGACGGGCCCGGACCGACCCCGTCCCCGGACCACCACCCGGCACATCCACCAGCACCGACCCACCCGGGGGCGGCGTGTCCTTGTGCTGGCCCCGCAGCCCCTCCCACACCTGCAACGGATCCGCGCCCTCGGGGCCCGACCCGGCGGCGTACAGCAGTTGGCCGTCCGTCGTCTCCAGGAACACCGGATTGCCGCTGAAGTCGGCCAGGATGCCCAGCACTTGGGGCACGCCACCGCCGCCGACCAGCGCCTCCGTGCACCGGCGGTGTACTTCCTCCGCCCGCTGCAGCAGCGCGTAGTGGCCGTTGACGATCTCGGTGTGGATCTCCTCGGTGACCGTCACGAAGGCCACCTCGCGATGCAGCTGGACCAGCGGCAGACCGGCCGTACGTGCCGTGTCGACCAGCGCGGCGGGCAGCCGCGTGAAGCGTGGGCCCAGCTCGACGACCAGGGCCGCGATGCCCCGCTCGGCCAGGGTGCGCACGAACGCGCGCTGGTCGGCGGGGCGGGTGCCGAGGCCGTAGCCCGTGGTCAGCAACAGCTCCCCGCCCTTCAGCAGCGAGGCGATGTTGGGCACCTCGCCGGCGTGCACCCAGCGCACGGTCCGCCCCAGCCGGTCGCCGCCCGCGAGGACCTCCGGCAGCCCGCTGCGCAGACCGGGCAGCTCCAGCGCCCGCCGCACGGTGATCCCGGCGCCGTGGGTGCCGTAGCCGCTGTCCGTCCCGCCCGTACCGCTGTCCATGTGCCGGACGCTACCCGTGCACGGGCTTCCCTGACATCTCCGGAGCCGATCATGCGTTGCGGCCCGGGAGCGGGGTAGCCGCGTCGGCATGGACTTCAGCGTGGTCGCCGTGGCACGGGAGGACGACAGCCCGGTCGAGGAGCCGCTGCGGGTGGCCGTGGCCGCCGACCGGCTCGGGTATCGCGAGGTGTGGGCGGGGGAGGGGCCGACCTGGGACTCCTTCGTCCTTGCCACGGCCATCGGGCGGGCCACCGAGCGGGTCGCGCAGACGGCCGGGCCCGTGGCGGTGTCGGTGCGCGAGCCGTTCGGGATCGCGCGGGGCGCCGCCTCGGTCGCCGCCGTCACCGGGCGGCCGGTCGGGGTGGCGCTGGGGACGTCCAGCAAGCGGGTGGTCGAGGGCGTGCACGGGGTGCCGCGCGCGCGGCCCGCCGCGGCGATGGAGGCCTCGGCGGCGGCCCTGCGCGTCTTCCTGCACGGCAGGCCCGGCGAACCGGTCGTCCCCGGCAGCGCCTTCCCGCGACGCCTCCCACCGCCCGGCGGCCCGCTCACCGTGGCGGCGTTCGGGGACCGCGCGATCGCCACGGCGGCGGCGCACGCCGACCGGATGCTGCTCGACATCGTCTCGCCGGAACAGGTGCGGACGCTGCGGGGGAAGCTCGAAGCGGCCGCTACGCGCGCGGGCCGTACGTCGCCGCCGACGCTGGCTGCCTGGCTGCCCGCCGCCGTCGACCCGGACGCGGACTCCCTCGCGCAGGTCCTGCGGAGCATCGCCGGGTATCTCACGGTGCCGGGCTACAGCGACATGTTCGAGGCGGCCGGCTTCGGCGAGGCGGTCGAGCTGGCCCGTACCGGTGCCGATCCCGGCACGCCGGCCCGGGCGCTGCCCGCCTCCGCGGCGAGCGCGGTCGGCCTGGTGGGCGACCTGGAGGCGGTACGCGCGCGTGTCGAGGCGTACGCCGACGCAGGACTGGACGAGATCGCTCTTGTGCCGGCGACGGCGGGCGACCCGGGCGGGGAGCGGACGCTGACGGCGTTCAAGCAAGTGGGCTGACGGGGTTCGGGCCGACCGTGCTCAGGCCGGCCTGATGTTGTGGTTGAACCGGAAGACGTTGTCCGGGTCGTACCGTCGCTTCAGATCCGCCAGCCGACGGGTGTTCTCGGCGCCGAGTCCGGCCTCGACCCGCTCGGCGCCCTCGTCGCCGATGAAGTTGAGGTAGACCGCGCCGGTACTCCACGGCTGCGCGTCGGCACGGACGTCCCGGACCCACTGGACGCACCGCTCGTCGTCCGCGGGGTCTTCCCAGATCGCGAAGGGGTGCACGGCCCACGGCGCGTCCCGGTAGGGCGCGGGGTACTCGTGCGGGCCCGCGGCGATCGCCCCGCCCTGCGGGAACAGCACGTGGAGGGTCCCCGTGGGCGCGGGCAAGGCCTCGCCCCGGGCGCAGAACATCTCCAGGTAGGCGTCGGGCGCGCCCGTCAGATACTCCGCCGACCAGTAGTTACGCATCCCCGGCGGATCGTCGAGCATGCACTGGACGTCGGCGTACGGCATCGCCCCGACGATCTCCGACTCGTGCGGCAGCGCCAGCAGCGGCTCGGCCAGCTTGATCAGGTCCTCCTCGGGCCCCGCGTAGGTCAGCAGTGCGGCGCACAGGAGCTTGCCGACCAGGTGCGGCGGTACGAACTCCTCGGGCGGGCCGGTGAGATACAACACACCGCCACTCGCCTCGTCCGGGGCCACGGTGATCAGCTCGCGGAAGGTGTGGACGGCCTTGGGGGCGAACTCCGGGAGGTACAGCACCAGCGCGATGGAGAACTCGGGCAGCTCGTGGAGCTTCAGGGTGAGTGCGGTCGCGACGCCGAAGTTGCCGCCAGCGCCGTGCAGACCCCAGAACAGCTCGGGGTTCTCGTCGGCGCTCGCGTGGGTGCGCTCGCCGTCCGCGGTGACGAGTTCGACGCCCAGCAGATTGTCGACGGCCAGTCCGCACCAGCGGTCCAGCCAGCCGGTGCCCCCGCCCAGGACGAAGCCGCCGACCCCGGTCGTGGAGGCCCGGCCGCCGGTCGTGGCAAGGCCGTGCGGCAGGCAGGCGCGGTCCAGGTCGCTCATCGTCGCCCCGCCCGCGACCCGTACCGCCTCGGCCGCGGGGTCGACGGTGACCGCGCGCATGTGGCGCAGGTCGATCACCAGGCCGTTGTCGTTGAGCGCCATGCCCGCGACGCTGTGCCCGCCGCCGCGCACCGCGATGTTGAGGTCCAGGTCGCGTGCGAACCGCACGGCCCGCGCGACGTCGTCCTCGTCCACGCACTGCGCGATCACCGCGGGCCGCCGGTCGATCATGGCGTTGAAGACGACCCTTGCGTCGTCGTAGCCGAAGTCCCCCGGCGCGAACACATCACCGGCCAGATCCTCGCGCAGCGCGGTGAGAGCCGCGCCCGCCTTCGAGAGGGAAGCCATGGCTGCCCCCTTCCGTGCCGGGGCATTCGCTTGCTCCCAGCCTAGGCGGGCGCGATACGCCGGTCCTGTTCAGCCGCCGTACGCCCCGGACGCCGTCAGACGCAGCGCGGTGTCGATCAGCGGGACATGGCTGAAGGCCTGCGGGAAGTTGCCGACCTGACGCTGCAGATGCGGGTCCCACTCCTCGGCCAGCAGACCGAGGTCGTTGCGCAGCGACAGCAGCTTCTCGAACAGCTTGCGGGCCTCGTCGACGCGGCCGATCATCGCCAGGTCGTCCGCCATCCAGAACGAGCAGGCGAGGAAGGCGCCCTCGTCACCGGGGAGGCCGTCGACGCCCTCGTCCTCGCCCTGCGTCGGGTAGCGCAGGATGAAACCGTCCGAGGTCGACAGCTCGCGCTGGATCGCCTCGATGGTGCCGATGACGCGCTTGTCGTCCGGCGGCAGGAAGCCCATCTGCGGGATCAGCAGCAGGGAGGCATCCAGCTCCTTCGAGCCGTACGACTGCGTGAAGGTGTTGCGCTCCTTGTCGTAGCCCTTCTCGCACACGTCCCGGTGGATGTCGTCGCGCAGTTCGCGCCAGCGCTCCAGCGGGCCGTCCGCGTCGCCGGACTCGATGAGCTTGATCGTGCGGTCGACGGCGACCCAGGCCATCACCTTGGAGTGCACGAAGTGGCGGCGCGGGCCGCGCACCTCCCAGATGCCCTCGTCCGGCTCGTCCCAGTGGTCCTCCAGGTAGCGGATCAGCTTCAGCTGGAGCAGCGAGGCGTAGTCGTTGCGGGCGAGGCCCGTCATGTGGGCCAGGTGCAGGGCCTCGGTGACCTCGCCGTACACGTCCAGCTGGAGCTGGTGCGCGGCGCCGTTGCCGACCCGGACCGGCGCGGAGTTCTCGTAGCCGGGCAGCCAGTCCAGCTCCGCCTCGCCGAGCTCGCGTTCGCCGGCGATGCCGTACATGATCTGCAGGTTCTCCGGGTCGCCCGCGACCGCCCGCAGCAGCCACTCCCGCCAGGCGCGGGCCTCCTCGCGATAGCCGGTGCGCAGCAGCGAGGACAGGGTGATCGCCGCGTCGCGCAGCCAGGTGTAGCGGTAGTCCCAGTTGCGGACGCCGCCGATGTCCTCGGGCAGGGAGGTCGTCGGGGCGGCGACGATCCCGCCCGTCGGGGCGTACGTCAGCGCCTTCAGCGTGATCAGCGAGCGGACCACCGCCTCGCGGTACGGGCCGTGGTACGTACAGTGCTCGACCCACTCCCGCCAGAAGTCCTCGGTCGCCTCCAGCGACTGCTCCGGCTCCGGCAGCGCGGGGGGCTGCTTGTGCGACGGCTCCCAGGAGATGGTGAACGCGATCCGCTCACCCGGGGCGACCGTGAAGTCCGAGTACGTCGTCAGCGACTTGCCGTACGTCTCGGCCTCCGTGTCGAACCACACGGAGTCCGGGCCGGCGACGGCCACCGTACGGCCCTCGTGCTTGTGCACCCAGGGCACGACCCGGCCGTACGAGAAGCGCATCCGCAGCGCCGAGCGCATCGGCACCCGGCCCGAGACGCCCTCCACGATCCGGATCAGCTGGGGCGCGCCGTCACGCGGGGGCATGAAATCGATCACCCTGACCGTGCCACGCGGCGTGTCCCACTCGGACTCCAGGATCAGCGAGTCGCCGCGGTAGCTGCGCCGGGCCGCGGTGGGCGGTTCGGCGTCGGAGGCGTGTGCCGGACCGAGCCGCCAGAAACCGTGTTCTTCGGTGCCCAGCAGGCCGGCGAAGATGGCATGCGAGTCGAAGCGGGGCAGGCACAGCCAGTCGACTGTGCCGTCCCGGCAGACCAAGGCTGCGGTCTGCATGTCTCCGATGAGTGCGTAGTCTTCGATGCGCCCGGCCACGTGCAACTCCAGTCGAACGGCCACGTCACCCCCTTCTCTGCCAAGGGGGCTCTCGCTTAGTGCGGTCAAGGGGTGGTTGTAATGCGTCGTCGAGCGGTGAAGCAAAGCAGTCGTCTCCGCCGTGAGGCAAAACGACAGTCGCTTCTCGACAATCTCTGCTCAACGAACTGACGAGCTCTCGTTGTTCCGGTGCTTACGGGCGAGGGGTGGTGCCGTGTTGCCGGCCGGGCTCGGCAGCGAATGTCCGAGCAGGATACGACGCACGTAGATGATCTGCGTGCCGCTCCGGGCAACCCGAGTCGGCCGAACGGGTGAGCAACGGGTGAGAAACCGCGACACCTGTGCAGGTTCGTGGTGACTCGTGTGCGGAGCGTGGCCGGAAGCCATCGGTCTCGGTCGCTGATACCCTGGTAGCCCGTGGACCGGTGGGCGTCAAAGACCCCCGAACCGCACTTCAAGATCGCGACCACGGGAGCCCCCTCTTGGCCATGCCGCCCGCTGCTTTTCGACACAACGCAGCCACGACGACCAAGCACATCTTCGTCACCGGGGGTGTCGCCTCCTCGCTCGGCAAGGGCCTGACGGCCTCCAGCCTCGGAATGCTGCTCAAGGCACGAGGCCTGCGGGTGGTCATGCAGAAGCTGGACCCGTACCTCAATGTCGACCCTGGCACGATGAACCCCTTCCAGCACGGCGAGGTGTTCGTCACCAACGACGGCGCCGAGACGGACCTGGACATCGGCCACTACGAGCGGTTCCTCGACCGTGACCTCGACGGTTCCGCGAACGTCACCACCGGCCAGGTGTACTCGACCGTGATCGCCAAGGAGCGGCGCGGCGAGTACCTCGGCGACACCGTGCAGGTCATCCCGCACATCACCAACGAGATCAAGCACCGCATCCGGCGCATGGCGACGGACGAGGTCGACGTCGTGATCACGGAGGTCGGCGGCACGGTCGGCGACATCGAGTCGCTGCCGTTCCTGGAGACCGTCCGCCAGGTCCGTCACGAGGTCGGTCGTGACAACGTCTTCGTCGTCCACATCTCGCTCCTGCCGTACATCGGCCCCTCGGGAGAGCTGAAGACGAAGCCGACCCAGCACTCGGTTGCGGCACTGCGGAACATCGGTATTCAGCCAGATGCGATCGTGCTGCGCTGCGACCGCGAGGTGCCGACCGCGATCAAGCGGAAGATCTCGCTGATGTGCGACGTCGACGAGGCGGCCGTGGTCGCCTGCCCCGACGCCCGCTCCATCTACGACATCCCGAAGACCGTGCACGGCGAGGGCCTGGACGCCTATGTCGTCCGAAAGCTGGACCTGCCGTTCCGCGACGTGGACTGGACGACCTGGGACGACCTGCTCGACCGCGTCCACAACCCCGACCACGAGATCACCCTCGCGCTGGTCGGCAAGTACATCGACCTGCCCGACGCCTACCTGTCGGTGACCGAGGCGCTGCGCGCCGGCGGCTTCGCCAACAAGGCCCGCGTGAAGATCAAGTGGGTCACGTCCGACGACTGCAAGACCCCGGCCGGCGCCAAGCAGCAGCTCGCCGACGTGGACGGCATCTGCATCCCCGGCGGCTTCGGCGACCGCGGTGTGCTCGGCAAGGTCGGCGCCATCAAGTACGCCCGCGAGAACCGGATCCCGCTGCTCGGCCTGTGCCTGGGCCTTCAGTGCATCGTGGTCGAGGCGGCCCGCAACCTCGCCGACATCGGCGACGCCAACTCCACCGAGTTCGACCCGGCCACCTCCCACCCCGTCATCTCGACGATGGCCGAGCAGCTCGACATCGTCGCCGGCGAGGGTGACATGGGCGGCACCATGCGCCTCGGCATGTACCCGGCCAAGCTGGCCGAGGGCTCGATCGTGCGCGAGGTGTACGACGGCAAGGAGTACGTCGAGGAGCGGCACCGTCACCGGTACGAGGTGAACAACGCCTACCGGGCGGAGCTGGAGAAGAAGGCGGGCATCCTGTTCTCCGGCACGTCGCCGGACGGCAAGCTCGTCGAGTACGTGGAGTACCCGCGTGAGGTCCACCCTTACCTGGTGGCCACGCAGGCCCACCCCGAGCTGCGCTCGCGCCCGACGCGCCCGCACCCGCTGTTCGCCGGCCTCGTGAAGGCGGCGGTCGAACGCCAGCAGGCCGAGGGCGTCGGCAAGAATTCGGACTGACACGAGAGTTGTACGGTGGCCGGGGTGCAAACCTTCAAAGGTTCGCACCCCGGTTTTCTTTGGCGGGTTCTTTTTGAAGGCGTGTGGAAGGGCAGGGCATGACGATCAAGGACACCCCGCAGGAGTGGGAGATCCGGGCGACGGACACCCCCTTCGTGGGCAACAAGACCTCCGTCCGCACGGACGACGTGGTCATGCCCGGCGGCTCGGTCGTCCGCCGCGACTACCAGGTCCACCCGGGCTCCGTGGCGGTCCTCGCCCTGGACGCCGAGGACCGTGTCCTGCTCATCAAGCAGTACCGCCACCCGGTGCGGCAGAAGCTGTGGGAGATCCCGGCCGGCCTGCTCGACATCCCCGGCGAGAACCCGCTGCACGCCGCCCAGCGCGAGCTGTACGAGGAGGCCCACGTCAAGGCCGAGGACTGGCGGGTGCTGACCGACGTCTACACCACTCCCGGCGGCTGCGACGAGGCCGTACGGATCTTCCTCGCCCGTGATCTGTCCGAGGCCGAGGGCGAGCGCTTCGAGGTGGAGGACGAGGAGGCCGACATGGAGCACGCGCGCGTGCCGGTCGACGAGCTGGTCCGGGGTGTCCTCGCGGGCGAGGTGCACAACAACTGCCTCGTCGTCGGCGTGCTGTCGCTGGTCGCCGCCCGTAGCGGCGACGGGCTCGACGCCCTGCGCCCGGCGGAGGCGCCCTGGCCGGCGCGCCCGTTCGAGTCCTGAGCGACCATGACTGCAAGTCCCGAGCGACCATGACTCCAAGTCCCGAGCGAAACCGACCCGCCTTCGGTGTGAAGATCGGCTGATCCGATCGAGGGACGTCCTCGCCGTGCCCGCCACGCTCCGCCCGGAACGTAGCAGAGCGTGAACTAGGCTCTGATTACGCCCGAACCGGAGTCCCGGCGGGCTTGCGCGTGCGTGGGACGGGAGTGTGGCCCGTGACGGATCAGGTCGTGGACACAGGCGGCGTCCAGGCGTTGCCACAGGCTCCTGCCGGGCGCCAATTCCTGGGCCGTACGCGCGAGTTGAAGGAACTCCTCGCCGACATCGAGCGCGCGGGACTCGACACCCTCTCCGGCCGCAAGGCGCCACGCGCGCGCGTACTGCTCATCGCGGGCCGCCCCGGCTCGGGACGCACGGCGCTAGCCGAAGAACTCGTACGGCAGGTGGCGGACCGCTACGGCGACGGCGTCCTGCGGGCCCGCCTCAGCGAGCCCGACGGCACCCCCGTCCCCGTCGCGCGCACCGCCCGTGAGCTGCTCGCCGCCCTGGACCGGCCGGCACCGGCCGGCGCCGCCGAGGACGACCTCACGGCGGTGCTCCGAAAGACCCTGGCCGACCGCCGGGTCCTGCTGCTGTTCGACGACGCGGCCCGCGCCGAGCAGGTCGACGCCCTGCTGCCGGACACCCCGGAGTGCCTGGCCGTCGCGGTCTCGGGCGGCCCGCTGACCGGGATCTCGGACGTGCGGCCCTGCACGCTCGGCGGCCTCGACACCAAGTCGGCCGTGGAACTGCTGTCCCGGCACGCCGGCTCGGTGCGCATCACCGTCGACCCACGGGCCGCCGAGGACCTGGTGGAGGTGTGCCAGGGTCAGCCGGCCGCCCTGATGCTGGCCGGCGGCTGGCTCGCGGCCCGGCCCAAGGCGGCCGTCGCCGACCTCGCCAAGCAGCTGCACGCCGAGGGCGAGGACGGCACACCGCTCGGCAGGGTCTTCCGCCTCGCCTACGCGGGCCTGCCGACCCCGGCCGCCCGGATACTGCGGCTGCTCTCGCTGGCCCCCGGCGGCCTCGTCGACCCGCACACCGCCTCAGCGCTCGCCGGCTCCTCGGTGGACGGGGCCCACACCACCCTGGACGACCTCGTCGCCCTCGGCCTGCTGCAGGTCGTCGACTCGCCGCTGCCGCAGTACGAGGTCCCGACCTGTCTGCACCGGCTTCTGCGGGCCCTCACCGAGACCCAGGATCGGCCCGCCGAGCTGCAGCTCGCCCGCGCCCGCATGCTGGAGCGGACCGTACGGCTGCTGCAGTCCTGCCGCGCGATCACCGAGACCGACAACCCCGAGACCCGGCAGAAGCTCCTCGGCATGCCCCGCGCCCTGCGCTTCCCCAACCCCCGGGCAGCCGCCGAGTGGCTCAGCATCCGCAGGCCCGCCCTGCTGGCCGCGGCCCGGGCCGCGGTCGCCGACGGGGAGCTGGACACACTCGCCAGGCGCCTGATGTCCCAGCTGGTCAGGGCGATGGCCGCGCACTTCGGCACCCAGGCGGCCGCCGGTGACCTGTACGACATCCACGGCCTGGTCCTCGACGTGGCCGAGCGGCGTCAGCTGCCCCGCGAGAAGGCCGCGGCCCTGCTGAATCTGGGCGATCTCGACGCCCGGACGGGACGTACCCGGGAGGCCCTGGTTCGGTTCCGGGCCGCGCTGGACGCCGGGTGGGAAGCAAATGACCCGTATGCGACCGGCCGCGCGATGGAATCCGTAGGCGGCGCCCATCTGGAGCTCGGGGACTACGACCGGGCCGCCGACTGGTTCGGCCGCGCGCTGGCCGAGCGGCTGGCCCGGGGCGAGCGGGCGGACGCCGCCCGGCTGTACGGCCGGATCGCCGAGGCGCACACCTACGCGGGCCGGTATGGCGACGCGCTGCGCAACTGGCGGTCCGCGGTCACCGGGCACCGCAGGAACGGCGATGTCGCCGGTCACGCCCGGGCGTTGAGCGAGCTGGCGCGGGTCCAGGAGTACGCCGGCCGGCCCGAGGAATCGTTGCGCACCTGCCAGGAGGCGGTGGAGTGGGCGCGACGCGCCGAGGACGTACGGCTGCAGGGCGCGCTGCATCTGCGGCTCGCCGACACGCTCGAGCACCTCGGTGATCCGTCGGCGGCGCAGCTGCACCGAGGCGCCGCCGAGCGGATGCTGGGAGAGGAGCCTGAGGAGTCCGATGCGGCCGAGTCTGAGCCCGGACAAGATGGTTTCGAGCCGGAAGAGGAGGCTGACGCCTGCGAAATCCGTAGTGCATCCGAAGAAGATTGATGCAATGAAAGGCTAGACAGCGAGAACACCTTCATTAGACTGGCTCTGCCGCACCTTCTCTGCGGTGTCTCCCGGTGTGCCCATGCATGCCTGGGTATGTCATGTAATGCCCCACACCCTCTGAGCCAAGGACCGTGATCGACGTGAAGGTCGGCATCCCCCGCGAGGTCAAGAACAACGAGTTCCGGGTGGCCATCACCCCCGCAGGCGTGCACGAGCTGGTGCGCCACGGCCACCAGGTCGTCATCGAGCAGGGCGCCGGTGTCGGCTCGTCGATCCCGGACAGCGAGTACGTCTCCGCAGGCGCCCAGATCCTTCCGACCGCCGACGAGGTGTGGGCCGCCGCCGACCTGCTGCTGAAGGTCAAGGAGCCCATCGCCGAGGAGTACCACCGCCTCCGCAAGGACCAGACGCTCTTCACCTACCTGCACCTGGCCGCCTCCAAGGAGTGCACGGACGCGCTCATCGAGTCCGGCACCACCGCGATCGCCTACGAGACGGTCGAGCTGCCCACCCGCGCCCTGCCGCTGCTCGCCCCCATGTCCGAGGTCGCTGGCCGCCTCGCCCCGCAGGTCGGCGCCTACCACCTGATGGCCGCGAACGGCGGCCGCGGTGTCCTGCCCGGCGGTGTCCCCGGCGTGCTGGCCGGCAAGGCCGTCGTCATCGGCGGCGGTGTCTCCGGCTGGAACGCCGCGCAGATCGCCATCGGCATGGGCTTCCACGTGACCCTGCTCGACAAGGACATCAACAAGCTCAAGGAGGCGGACAAGGTCTTCGGTACGAAGATCCAGACCGTCGTCTCCAACGCCTTCGAGCTGGAGAAGGCCTGCCTCGAGGCCGACCTCGTCATCGGTGCCGTCCTCATCCCGGGCGCCAAGGCCCCGAAGCTGGTCACCAACGAGCTGGTGTCGCGGATGAAGCCCGGAAGTGTTCTTGTCGACATCGCGATCGACCAGGGCGGCTGCTTCGAGGACTCGCGTCCCACCACGCACGCCGAGCCGACCTTCCCGGTCCACAACTCGGTCTTCTACTGCGTCGCCAACATGCCCGGCGCGGTGCCCAACACCTCCACCTACGCGCTGACCAACGCCACGCTGCCGTACATCATCGAACTGGCCAACCATGGCTGGGTCGAGGCGCTGCGCCGTGACCCCGCGCTGGCCAGGGGCCTCAACACGCATGACGGCAAGGTGGTTTACCGCCAGGTCGCGGAGGCGCACGGCCTGGAGCACGTGGAGCTCGCCTCGCTGCTCGGCTGAGCCGATCGGCTAAGTCACTTTCTGGTAAAGGCGATACGTCAACACAAGTCGTCAACCGAACGCACCCGGCCGGACCTTGCCCGAAAAGGTCCGGCCGGATGTGTGTATGGTCACTTTGCGACTCTCGGTCAACTCGCCTCGAACGCAACCCTTCGACCGATTCGCACACCGGTGAAACCTGCTGTGCGACGGCCGTACGCCCTTGACAGCGGGATGTTTCATTGTCGACACATCTGCCCGGTCCGGCGGATTGTGTTGCTGCGGACCGCCGACACGCCATAGAGTCGCCGACTGTCGGCATGGTGCCACGCTGACCTGTCTAGAAGTTTCCTGGTCACCAAGGAGGTAAGACGACTTGTGAATGAGTCGACATTTTCTCCCGGGGGTGGTCAACCAGGAATGCCGGTACGGGACCAGGGTCCCGCGGGATTCGAGGCTGTCGGCTCCGTTGCGGTGCGCACCTTCGCAGCCCACCAGAGTCACCAGATCTCAGGGTTGACTCAGACAGCACACCAGAGCATGGATGGCCATCACGTGAACGCCATGGCCGGCGACGGAAGTGGCGCGCCCCACAACCAATTCGCCGTCTACGACGAACTGCCCGACGGGCACTTCTACGATCCCGACGCGGAGTACGAGCCCGACCCCGAGTACGCGGCCACGCTCGCGCCCGACGCTGCCCGCCAGCGCCGCGAGCGCGTCGGTCCGACCGGGCGTCCGCTGCCGTACTTCCCGATCCCGGGTCCACTGACCGACCACGGCCCCGCGAAGATCATCGCGATGTGCAACCAGAAGGGCGGCGTAGGCAAGACGACGTCGACCATCAACCTGGGTGCCGCGCTCGCGGAGTACGGACGCCGGGTCCTGCTCGTCGACTTCGACCCACAGGGCGCGCTCTCGGTCGGCCTCGGCGTCAATCCGATGGAGCTCGACCTCACGGTCTACAACCTGCTCATGGAGCGGGGCATGTCGGCCGACGAGGTGCTCCTGAAGACAGCGGTCCCGAACATGGACCTGCTTCCGAGCAACATCGACCTGTCGGCCGCCGAGGTGCAGCTGGTGAGCGAGGTCGCGCGCGAGTCGACACTCCAGCGCGCCCTGAAGCCCCTGCTGCCGGACTACGACTTCATCGTGATCGACTGTCAGCCCTCGCTGGGTCTGCTCACGGTGAACGCGCTTACGGCCGCCCACAAGGTGATCGTGCCCCTGGAGTGCGAGTTCTTCGCCCTGCGCGGTGTCGCGCTGCTGACGGAGACCATCGAGAAGGTCCAGGAGCGGCTCAACCCCGAGCTGGAGCTCGACGGGATCCTCGCCACGATGTACGACTCGCGGACGGTCCACAGCCGCGAGGTCCTGGCCCGTGTGGTCGAGGCGTTCGACGATCACGTCTACCACACGGTCATCGGGCGCACGGTCCGCTTCCCGGAGACCACGGTCGCCGGTGAGCCGATCACCACGTACGCCTCCAACTCCGTCGGAGCCGCCGCCTATCGTCAGCTCGCCAGGGAGGTGCTCGCCCGGTGTCACGCCGAGTGAGTCTGCCGGGGGCCGACGAACTGTTCCGTACGACAGGGGGTATGGCGCTCCAGCCGTCCACTCCCCGGCGCCCGGCCAACGGCGAGGCCCGGGTGCCGGCTCCCGCGGGGGAGAGCGACAACGCCGCCGCCGAGGACGTGCCGCAGTCGGTGCCCGCGCAGGGCGGAGACGGTGACGGCGCGGAGCATGTGGCGGCCGACGCCGAGTCCGTCGATGCCGGTGAGTCGCGCAGCCGGGCTGCCGCCGCGGAGCGCTCCGCTCGGCGGCAGGGGGCGCAGGAAGGTTCTGCCGGGGCGTCCGCGAATGCCGTGGGCGGTTCCACCGCGTCGGGTGCGGCTGCTTCTGCCGCCGCCTCCGCCGCGCCGCGCAAGCGCGGACGGCAGGCCTCGCGCCGGCCCAGTGGTCGCGAGCGGCACGACGAGAAGATCACCGTGTACGTCTCCGCCGAGGAGCTCATGGATCTGGAGCACGCGCGTCTGGTGCTCCGCGGTGAGCACGGGCTGGCCGTCGACCGCGGGCGGATCGTCCGCGAGGCGGTGGCCGTGGTGCTCGCGGATCTGGAGAGCCGGGGAGACGCCAGCATCCTGGTACGACGGCTTCGCGGGCGGTAGCGGTAGCCTGCGGGGGCTATGACCTCGAACGACGTTCCCGCCACCGGTCCCGGTGCATCCGGCGGTCGTCGGCGTGCGCTGGGCCGGGGGCCGGGCGCTGCGCAGGTCGAGCCGGATCTGTCGCCTCCTGCGGAGGCGGTGCCTGCTGTGCCTGCGGCGGAGAGCGAGTCATCGGCCGAGGCCGAGTCTTCGGCTCCGGCCGGCGGGCACAACGGGGGTGGTGACGGCGGAGTGCCGCCTGCTGCCGAACCCGCGGAAGCAGCCCCCGACCCCCAAGAACCCGACGACGGCGTCTTCAAGGTCCGTCTCTCCAACTTCGAGGGGCCCTTCGACCTCCTGCTCCAGCTGATCTCCAAGCACAAGCTCGATGTCACCGAAGTGGCGTTGTCCAAGGTGACCGATGAGTTCATGGGGCACATCAAGGCGATGGGGCCGGACTGGGATCTCGACGAGACGACCGAGTTCCTGGTCGTCGCGGCGACCCTGCTCGACCTCAAGGCGGCGCGGCTGCTGCCTGCCGCCGAGGTGGAGGACGAGGCCGACCTCGCGTTGCTTGAGGCGCGGGATCTGCTGTTCGCGCGGCTGCTGCAGTACCGGGCGTACAAGCAGATCGCCGACATCTTCAGCCGGCGGCTGGACGACGAGGCCCGGCGCTATCCGCGGACCGTCGGGCTGGAGCCGCAGCACGCCGAGCTGTTGCCCGAGGTCGTCATCAGCATCGGGGCGGAAGGATTCGCCAGGCTCGCGGTCAAGGCGATGCAGCCCAAGCCCAAGCCGCAGGTGTACGTCGATCACATCCACGCGCCGCTGGTCAGCGTGCAGGAGCAGGCGGGGATCGTCGTCGCGCGGCTGAAGGAGCTCGGCGAGGCCAGCTTCCGTGCCCTGATCGAGGACACCGACGACACCCTCACCGTCGTGGCGCGATTCCTGGCTCTGCTGGAGCTTTATCGCGAGAAGGCCGTCGTCCTCGACCAGGAGATCGCTCTCGGCGAGCTCATCGTGCGGTGGACGGGTGGGGAAGGGGACGAGGCACCCCTGGTGACCGACGAGTTCGACCGGCCGCCCGAGCCGCCCAAGGAGGAGAAGAAGGCGTGAGTGAGGAGACCACCGAGCTTCCGGCCGGGTTGCGCGGCGTCGCGGACCTCGACCTGAAGCCCGCCCTGGAGGCGATGCTCATGGTCGTGGACGAGCCCGCGACCGAGGAGCGCCTCGCAAAGCTCCTGGAGCGGCCCCGTCGCAAGATTGCCGACGCTCTGCGGGAGCTGGCCGACGAGTACGCCGTGCAGGGCCGTGGCTTCGAGCTGCGGTTCGTGGCCGGCGGCTGGCGCTTCTACACCCGCGCCGAGTATGCGGCCGCCGTCGAACGGCTGGTGCTCGACGGCCAGACGGCCCGGCTCACGCAGGCTGCGCTGGAGACGCTCGCGGTCGTCGCGTACCGCCAGCCGGTCAGCCGTAGCCGGGTCTCGGCCGTGCGCGGAGTGAACTGTGACGGTGTGATGCGCACCCTCCTGCAGCGCGGGCTGGTCGAGGAGGCGGGCACGGAACCCGAAACAGGTGCGATCCTGTACAGGACGACGAACTACTTCCTGGAGCGGATGGGCCTGCGCGGTCTGGACGAGCTCCCGGAGCTCGCGCCCTTCCTCCCGGAGGCGGAGGCGATCGAGGCCGAGACCCAGGAAGGCGTTCCGTCGTTCGACCCGGACGCTCCCGATGACGGTCCGGGCGTCCCGGCACCCCGGGGCACCGACGACGTAGACGACCAGACGGAACTTTGATGCGAAGCAGCAGCGGCAGGAACAGCAGCGGAAACAACGGCGGGAGCCGTGGTGGCAACAGCGGCGGCCGCGGCGGAAGCAGCGGTGGCCGCGGTACCAACCGCGGCGCCGGTAACAACCGCGACGACAAGCAGGGCGGCCGGCCGAAGAGGCCGCGCCCGGAGGAGCGGCGCTACGACGTAGGCCCCGGCGCCACCCAGGAAGGCCCCAAGTCGGGGCGTGGCGCCTCTGCGCGCGGTGGCGCCAAGGGCGGCCCCAAGCAGGGCCAGGGCACCGGGCGGGGCCGTTCGGTTCCGTCGACCTCCCGCGAGTACGACGCGCGGGCCGAGGAGCGCAACCGTGAGCGCTACGCCGGCAAGAAGGACGTCAAGCTGCCCAAGACCTTCCCGGGCGCCGAGCAGGAGGGCGAGCGGCTGCAGAAGGTCCTCGCGCGTGCCGGCTACGGCTCGCGGCGTGCCTGCGAGGAGCTGATCGAGCAGGCCCGGGTCGAGGTCAACGGCGAGATCGTCCTGGAGCAGGGCAAGCGCGTCGACACGGAGAAGGACGAGGTCAAGGTCGACGGCCTGACGGTCGCGACGCAGTCGTACCAGTTCTTCTCGCTCAACAAGCCCGCCGGTGTCGTCTCGACCATGGAGGACAACGAAGGCCGGCAGTGCCTTGGTGACTACGTCACCAACCGGGAGACGCGGCTCTTCCACGTCGGGCGGCTCGACACCGAGACCGAGGGCGTGATCCTGCTCACCAACCACGGCGAGCTGGCGCACCGGCTGACCCACCCCAGGTACGGCGTGAAGAAGGTCTACCTCGCGCACATCGTGGGCCCGATCCCGCGCGACCTGGGCAAGCAGCTCAAGGACGGCATCCAGCTGGAGGACGGGTACGCGCGCGCTGACCACTTCCGGGTCGTCGAGCAGACCGGCAAGAACTACCTGGTCGAGGTCACCCTGCACGAGGGCCGCAAGCACATCGTGCGCCGCATGCTCGCCGAGGCGGGCTTCCCGGTCGACAAGCTGGTGCGGGTCGCCTTCGGGCCGATCACGCTGGGCGACCAGAAGTCGGGCTGGCTGCGGCGGCTGTCGAACACCGAGGTCGGCATGCTGATGAAGGAAGTCGACCTGTAGGCCGGATCCCGGTCCCACGCGTGCGAATCGGCCGGTTCCGGATGTGCTCCGGGGCCGGCCGATTCGTTTTCGCCGCTCCGCCGGTCTGTATCAGTGACGGAGGGAGCGGGGATGAGTACGACCACCGCGGATCGTGACGAGTTCGTCCGGCTGACCGACCCATACCGGCGGGAGCTGCTCGCGCACTGCTACCGGATGCTGGGGTCGGTCGACGAGGCCGAGGACTTGGTGCAGGAGACGTATCTGCGGGCCTGGCGGTCCTACGACGGCTTCGAGGGCCGGGCGTCCCTGCGGACGTGGCTGCACCGGATCGCCACCAACACGTGCCTGACGGCGCTGGAGGGCCGTGCCCGGCGTCCGCTGCCCTCGGGGCTCGGCGGGCCCGCAGAGGAGCCCGAGGAGCCGCTGAGGGCCCCTGTGACGGACGTTCCGTGGCTCCAGCCGCTGCCCGACGCGCTGGTCGACCCGGCGGGCGTCGTCGCCGCGCGGGGAAGTCTGCGCCTCGCCCTGGTCGCGGCCCTTCAGCAGCTGCCCGCGCGGCAGCGGGCCGTCCTCATCCTGCGGGACGTGCTGGCCTGGCGGGCGCCCGAGGTGGCGGCGCTGCTGGGCACGTCGACGGCGGCGGTGAAGAGCAGCCTCCAGCGCGCGCGTGCCCGCCTCGACGAGGTGGCTCCCGACGAGGACCTCGTCGAGGAACCGGAGGGCGCCGCCGACCGCGAGGTGCTCGACCGGTACGTGGCCGCCTTCGAGAACGCCGACGTGGACTCGCTGATCGGGCTCCTCAAGGACGGCGTCGAGCTGGAGATGCCGCCCTTCCTGGAGTGGTACCGCGGCAAGAAGGACGTGCTGCGGTTCCTGCACGCGCGTGTCCACGAGAAGGGCACCCTGCGGATGCTGCGCACGCGCGCGAACGGGCAGCCGGCGGTGGCGATGTACGTCCGCGACGAGGACGACGTCCTGCGAGTGCACTCCCTGCAGGTGCTCACGGTGCGGGAAGGACTCCTGGCCCGGATCACGGCCTTCCTCGACCCGGCGGACCTGCTGGACCGCTTCGGGCTGCCCGAGGAGCTGTCATGAACTCCGGGGAGCTGCTGGAGCGTTCGCTCGCCTACGCGCTGGGCAGCGTCGCCGGCTCCGAGTCCGCGAGCCTGACGCGCGGGACGCCGTGCGCCGAATGGGACCTCGGGGAGCTGCTCGGGCATCTCGACGACTCGCTGGACGCGCTGTACGAGGGCCTGACCGGCGGGCGGATCGGGCTGCTCCCGCGTGCCGACCGGGCCTGCGGCTTCCGTACGCGCGCGTGCGCGGTGCTCGGCGCCTGGTCGGCCGGGCCCGCCGAGGAGCGTGTCCTGGTCGGTGAACGGCCGCTGGACGTACGGGTGATGGCCGCCGTGGGCGCCGTCGAGATCGCCGTGCACGGGTGGGACGTCGCCCAGGCCTGCGGTCGGCCCAGGCCCATCCCGGGCGCGCTCGCGGCCGAGCTGCTGAGCATCGCCCGCTGCGTGGTCGCCGAGGAGGACCGGGGCGTGCGGTTCGGCGCGCGGGTCGAGGTGCCGCCACGCGCGCGTGCCGACGTCCGGCTGCTGGCCTTCCTGGGCCGCCGCGATTCCTTTCCGGAGTGAGCCGGGTCTGCCTTCCGTGAGGGGTCCAGGGCGCCGTACGGACCGTCTCGCCCGAGACCGATCCGTGCCTGGCGACGGGGGAGGGCTGGATCGCCGAAGAGGCCATGGCCTGCGGCCTGTTGTGCTTCCTGTGGTTCGTCGACGAGCCGCTGACAGCGCTGCGCCGGGCCGCCTGTACGTCGGGCGACTCGGACTCGATCGCGTGCCTGACGGGGGCCTTCGCGGGCGCGTACCTGGGCGCGGACGCCTGGCCGACCGAGTGGGCGGACCGGATCGAGTACCGGGGTGATCTGCTGACCCTCGGAGCGCTCTGGGACGCTTGACGGATGATCGACGCCCTGGACATCGACCTCACGCCCGTCGTCGCCGAGCAGCCCGACCCGGTGCTGTTCGCGACCGTCTCCGGCGCGCATCTGTACGGCTTTCCGTCGCGCGACTCGGACGTCGACCTGCGGGGCGTGCATCTGCTGCCGGCCGCCGATCTCGTCGGGCTGCGGGAGCCGGACGAGACGCGGTCACGGATGTGGGTCCGGGACGGCGTCGAGATGGACCTGGTCACGCACGACCTGCGCAAGTTCGTCAGGCTGATGCTGCGCCGTAACGGCTATGTGCTGGAGCAGCTGCTCTCGCCGCTCGTCGTGCACACCACGGACGCCCACCGTGAGCTGGCCGAGCTGGCGCCCGGCGTCCTCACCAGCCACCACGCCCATCACTACCGGGGTTTCGCGAACACGCAGTGGCGGCTCTTCGAGAAGACCGGCGAGCTCAAGCCGCTGCTCTACACCTTCCGGGTGCTGCTCACCGGCATCCATCTGATGCGCAGCGGTGAGGTGCAGCCGCATCTGCCCACGCTGGTCGGGGAGAGCGTCCCGGGCGGGCAGGCCCAGGCGCCCGGCTATCTGCCGGAGCTGATCGCGGCGAAGGCGGAGCAGGAGCACGGGCCCGCCGACGTCGACCACGCGCGTGCGGCGGCCGACGTCGAGCGGCTGCACGATGCGCTCGACGAGGCGCAGGCGGCCTCAGCGCTGCCCGACGCCCCGAGCGTCCACGACGCCCTGCACACCTTCGTCGTACGGACCCGGCTGGAGAGCTGACGCGCGGCGGACGCGGATCAGGAAGTCCTCGACCCGGCGGCGGTCCGGCCCGGCCGGGAGCGGGCTGTGGTGGACGGCTTCCTCCGCCTCCCTCGCCAGGCGGGTCATCCGGGACTCGACCTCCGGCCAGGGAACCTCGCCGCGCTTCACCTCCAGCAGCGCCTCGCGCCCATCACCCACGTCGATCGTCAGGTGGCCGCTGCGCAGCAGGTCGCGGGCGCTCGTCAGGAGACGGAGAAGGTGCATCGCGTGCTTCCAGCGCGGGGCGCCGTGGGAGCGGACGTCCGCCTCCAGCTTCTTGCGCTGGCCCAGTGCGTAGCGCGTGAACGTCTCGAAGGCCTGGCGGGACAGGAACGCCTCGCGCAGGGCGAGGAGCTCGCGGCCCGTGTCGTCGACGTGCTCCACGAGCGGGGAGTGCAGGCACTCCAGGATGTTCGGGTTGGCGCGCAGCGCGAGCTCGCAGAAGCGCTCCAGTTCCCAGCTGAACTGTTCCTCCAGCGGGCCGTCGATGTGCGTCGGCGGCTTGTCGAAGCGCCAGAAGAGCGGCGTGGGGGCGAGGAACACACCCCTGCGGTCGGTGTCGCTGCCGTCCGTCGCCAGGCCGAAGGCGCGCGAGCCCATCACACAGGCATAGATCGTGTGGTCGCGGACCAGGGTCTCGGGGCGCATGCCCCGGAGCGTACGTGGCGGATCACACGAGCCGGATCGAATTTCCCTCCACGACGATGTTCTTCGCCGGCAGCGGCTTCGTCGCCGGCGGGTTGGCCACCGCGCCGTCCGTGATCTTGAACTTGCTGCCGTGGCACGGGCAGTTGATCGTTCCGTCCGCAACGCTGCCGACCAGGCACTGCTGGTGGGTGCAGATGGCGGAGAAAGCCTTGAACTCGCCCTGCTCGGGCTGGGTCACCACGACCTTCTCGTCCTTGAAGATCGTGCCGCCGCCCACCGGGATGTCGGAGGTGGAGGCCAGTTCCTGGCCCTCCTGGCCGTCCTGACTGTCCTGGTCGGGCGAGGTGGTGGGGGTCGAGTCGGTCGACCCGCCGCTGTCGTCGGAATCGCCGCAGCCGGCGACGAGCGCCGTCGCACCCGTCGCGCCGGTCGCGATGAGGATCGTGCGCCGCGTCGGACGGTAGGTCATGTCGTCACTCCGAAAGTGCGGAAGAACCAGAGGGCGGGAGTACCAGAGGGCGGAAGCGCTTCGCATGGATCAACAGCATCTTTGCACTCAAAATGCCAAACAAGAAGCAACACAGGATCAGATACAGGAAAACGCGCATTTCGTACTCTGGTGCCGCTCAGTGTCTCAGGGGGCGGGCGACATGCCTGGGCCGCACATGGGCTGACTAGGCTGGACAGTCGAAGAGTCGATCCGTACGTCAGCAAGGAGCAGCGCCGTGGCGGTACGAGCGGTCCGGGGGGCCGTCCAACTGGAGCGGGACGAGGCCGGCCACATGGACGAGCAGGTCGGGGCCCTGCTCACCGCGATCCTGGAGCGGAACGACCTCACCGCGGACGACCTGATCAGCATCTGGTTCACGGCCACGCCCGACCTGCACAGCGACTTCCCGGCGGCCGCCGCCCGCAAATTGGGCAACGGCTTCGCCGACGTACCGCTGATCTGCGCCCAGGAACTGGACATCGAGGGCGCCATGCCCCGGGTCGTGCGGGTCCTCGCGCACATCGAGTCCGACAAGCCCCGCGCCGACATCGCGCACGTCTACCTCGGCGCCGCGGCCGCCCTGCGCAAGGACATCGCCCAGTGAGAACCGCACTCGTCATCGGCACCGGCCTCATCGGCACGTCCGCCGCCCTCGCGCTGGCGGCCCGCGGCGTCGTCGTCCACCTCGCCGACCACGACCCCGAGCAGGCCCGTACGGCGGCCGCGCTCGGCGCTGGCACGGACGAGGCCCCCGACGGCCCCGTCGACCTCGCGATCATCGCCGCCCCGCCCGCCCATGTGGCCGGGGTGCTCGCCGACGCCATGCGCCGGGGCGTGGCCCGCGGCTACCTCGACGTGGCCAGTGTGAAGGGCGGGCCGCGCCGTGAGCTGGAGGCGCTGGGCCTCGACCTGTCCTCGTACATCGGTACGCATCCCATGTCGGGGCGTGAGAAGTCCGGCCCCCTGGCCGCGAGCGCCGACCTCTTCGAGGGCCGCCCCTGGGTGCTGACGCCGACCCGCGACACCGACACCGAGGTGCTGAACCTCGCCCTGGAGCTGGTCTCGCACTGCCGGGCCGTGCCGGTGGTGATGGACGCCGACGCCCACGACCGCGCGGTGGCCCTCGTGTCCCACATGCCGCACCTGATGTCCAGCATGGTCGCCGCGCGTCTGGAGAACGCCGAGGAGACGGCCGTACGGCTGTGCGGTCAGGGCATCCGTGATGTGACACGGATCGCGGCCTCCGAACCCGGGATGTGGATCGACATCCTCTCCGCGAACCCGGGGCCCGTCGCCGACCTGCTCACCGATGTCGCGACCGACCTGGAGGAGACGGTGCGGGCGCTGCGGGCGCTGCAGTCCTCCGACGAGGACAAGCGGCTGGAGGGCGCGTCCGGAATCGAGGGCGTGCTGCGGCGGGGGAACGCCGGGCAGGTGCGCGTTCCCGGCAAGCACGGGGCCGCTCCCCGGATCTACGAGGTCGTCGCCGTGCTGATCGACGACCAGCCGGGGCAGCTGGCGCGGATCTTCGCGGACGCGGGGCTGGCCGGGGTCAACATCGAGGACGTACGGATCGAGCACGCGACCGGGCAGCAGGCGGGTCTGGTCCAGCTGATGGTGGAGCCGAAGGCGGCGCCGGTGCTGTCGGCGGCGTTGCGGGAGCGGGGCTGGGCGATCCGTCAGTAGGGGGCCCGCCACCGCCGCCGTGCCCCGTGGCCGTCAGGGCGAGCCACGGGCGGCCGGACGAGTGACGCGCACCCAGTAACCTTGTGCGGGGCGCCCTCGCGTCCCCACACTCCCGTCACACCGCATCTGGAAGGTGTCCCCCGTGGAAAACGGTGCCGCCAAGCCCGTGATTGTCGCCATCGACGGCCCCTCCGGCACGGGCAAGTCGAGCACGTCGAAGGCCGTTGCCGCACAGCTCGGGCTGAGCTACCTCGACACCGGCGCCCAGTACCGGGCGATCACCTGGTGGATGGTGGCCAACGGGATCGACATCGAGGACCCGACCGCGATCGCCGCCGTGGCCGGCAAGCCGGAGATCGTCTCCGGCACCGAGCCGGGCAACCCGACGATCACCGTCGACGGCACCGACGTCTCCGGCCCGATCCGCACCCAGGAGGTCACCTCCAAGGTCAGCGCGGTCAGCGCGGTTCCCGACGTGCGGGCCCGGATCACCGAGCTGCAGCGCAGCCTGGCGACCTCCGCGGAGGGCGGCATCGTCGTCGAGGGCCGTGACATCGGTACGACCGTGCTGCCCGACGCCGACCTGAAGATCTTCCTCACCGCCTCCCCGGAGGCCCGCGCGGCCCGCCGCAGCGGTGAGCTGAAGGGTGCCGACGTCAACGCCACCCGTGAGGCGCTGGTCAAGCGTGATGCGGCGGACTCCAGCCGTAAGACCTCGCCGCTCGCCAAGGCGGACGACGCGGTCGAGGTGGACACCACCGAGCTCACGCTGCAGCAGGTCATCGAGTGCGTCGTCACGCTCGTCGAGGAGAAGCGAGCAGGGAAGTGAGCCAATCGTCCGAGCGGGGTGCCGACGTCGGGAGACGCATCGGCGTCGGCCTGATGTACGGGCTGTGGCGGCCCCGGGTCCTGGGCGCCTGGAAGGTGCCGCCGACCGGGCCGGTGATCTTCGCGGTCAACCACAGCCACAACATCGACGGGCCGATGGTCATGGGCGTGTCGCCCAGGCCCGTGCACTTCCTGATCAAGAAGGAAGCCTTCGTCGGCCCGCTCGACCCCTTCCTGACCGGCATCGGCCAGCTGAAGGTGGACCGTCACTCCGCCGACCGCACGGCGATCTCGCAGGCCCTCGGCGTGCTGTCCAACGGTGGTGTCCTCGGCATCTTCCCCGAGGGCACCCGCGGTGAGGGCGACTTCGCCTCGCTGCGTGCCGGGCTCGCCTACTTCGCCGTGCGCAGCGGGGCCCCCGTCGTCCCGGTCGCGGTGCTGGGAAGTTCCGAGAAGCGGGGACGGTTGATAAAGGGGCTGCCGCCGCTGCGCCACCGTGTCGACGTCGTGTACGGCGACCCGTTCGAGGCGGGCGACGGCAGCGGACGGCGTACGCGCAAGGTGCTCGACGAGGCGACCGAGCGCATCCAGAAGCAGCTCACCGCGCACCTGGAAAACGCCAGGCGACTGACCGGTCGCTAGGCGACACTGAGTAGTGGATCAGCAGGGCGACAGCCGCGCGGTCCACCGATCACCACGATGAACGACGAGGTACGGACTTCATGAACGACCACATCCACTCCGAGGGCTCGCCCGAAGGGCACGACCACGGAGAGCTTGGCGACGCCGAGTACGCGGAGTTCATGGAGCTCGCCGCGGAAGAGGGCTTCGACCTCGAGGACGTCGAGGGTGCCATCGAGGCGGCCGGTCACGGACCGCTGCCCGTGCTCGCCGTCGTCGGCCGGCCGAATGTCGGCAAGTCGACTCTCGTCAACCGCATCATCGGACGCCGCGAGGCCGTCGTCGAGGACAAGCCGGGCGTCACCCGCGACCGCGTGACCTACGAGGCCGAATGGGCCGGCCGCCGCTTCAAGGTCGTCGACACCGGCGGCTGGGAGCAGGACGTCCTCGGCATCGACGCCTCCGTGGCCGCGCAGGCCGAGTACGCGATCGAGGCCGCCGACGCCGTCGTCTTCGTCGTCGACGCCAAGGTGGGCGCCACCGACACCGACGAAGCCGTCGTACGCCTGCTGCGCAAGGCCGGCAAGCCCGTGGTGCTGTGCGCCAACAAGGTGGACGGCCCCAGCGGCGAGGCCGACGCGACCTACCTGTGGTCCCTGGGCCTCGGCGAGCCGCACCCCGTCTCCGCGCTCCACGGCCGTGGCACCGGCGACATGCTGGACTCCGTTCTGGAGGCCCTGCCGGACGCGCCCGAGCAGACCTTCGGCGGCGCCGGGATCGGCGGCCCCCGCCGTATCGCTCTCATCGGCCGCCCGAACGTCGGCAAGTCCTCCCTGCTGAACAAGGTGGCGGGCGAGGAGCGCGTCGTCGTCAACGAGCTGGCCGGCACCACCCGTGACCCGGTCGACGAGCTCATCGAACTGGGCGGCGTGACCTGGAAGTTCGTCGACACCGCGGGCATCCGCAAGCGCGTCCACCTTCAGCAGGGCGCCGACTACTACGCCTCGCTGCGCACCGCGGCCGCCGTCGAGAAGGCCGAGGTGGCGGTCATCCTGATCGACGCCTCCGAGTCCATCTCGGTCCAGGACCAGCGCATCGTGACGATGGCCGTCGAGGCGGGCCGCGCGATGGTCATCGCCTACAACAAGTGGGACACCCTCGACGAGGAGCGCCGCTACTACCTGGAGCGGGAGATCGAGACCGAGTTCGGCCAGGTCGCCTGGGCGCCCCGGGTGAACGTCTCGGCGTCCACCGGCCGCCACATGGAGAAGCTGGTCCCGGCGATCGAGACGGCCCTCGCGGGCTGGGAGACCCGGGTCCCGACCGGGCGGCTCAACGCCTTCCTCGGCGAGCTGGTCGCCGCCCACCCGCACCCGGTCCGCGGCGGCAAGCAGCCCCGCATCCTGTTCGGCACGCAGGCCGGCACCAAGCCCCCGCGGTTCGTGCTCTTCGCCTCCGGGTTCATCGAGGCGGGCTACCGCCGCTTCATCGAGCGCCGGCTGCGTGAGGAGTTCGGCTTCGACGGCACGCCGATCCACATCTCGGTGCGGGTGCGCGAGAAGCGCGGCAAGAAGAAGTAGTGGCTAGAGCTGCTCAAGGACACGTCAAAGGGGCGGCCCGGTGCGGGCCGCCCCTTTGACGTGTGCTCAGCCTCTGCGCGCCGGCGGCAGCGCGGCCGGGACGTGATGCATCCCCGCGCCCTGCGGTCCGATGTGTCCGACGCGCTGCCACTGAGGCTGCTGGCCGTTGCTGCCGTGCCGGGCGCTGTGGGCCCCCGCGCTGTAGGCGCTGTACGAGCTGCTGAACGACCCCGGGCGGTGGCCGCCGTACGAGCCCGTGCCGCGCTGCATGTTCCCGAACGCGACGAACCCCATGTCCTCCTCCCCGCTGCGATCACCCGGCAGCGAGCGGAAGGACTTGACGTACTCGGCGTAGAGCGCGTCGTAGATCGGCGTGGGCGATGAGCCGCCCTGGAGGCGGGGAACGTCGTATGCATGCACGTATGTCCAAACGACCCCGCGCTCGAAGAGATGCGGCCGTGGTGACGGGTCGCCTGCTCAGCTCAGGCGCAGGAACGTACTACGCGCACAGCTCCGTGTCGGCGGGCGCTCTCAGGTCCCCGCCAGTGGCAGCGCGGCCCCGACCAGCTTTCCGTTGGCCGCCGACTTGTCCAGCGCCCCCCGAAGCAGGTCCTCCCGGGGCTGGCGTCCGATGGAACCCACCGGCGCCGCGAACATCAGCACCTGCTGGTGCTTGTTCGCGGCGGCTCGCCACCCGTCGGTCACCTGAAGCGGCTGATGCGCCTGCCACCACGCGACCGGCTGCCCACCGGTCGGCCCCGGCTGCAGCACGGCGTGCAGCTGCCCCATGGCCAGCAGTACGGACCATCCGTGCAGCACCGGCGGCACGTCGGCCAGCTCCGTCAGCGGCATGAATCCCTGCTCGATGAGCAACGGCAGGAAGTCGTCCCCGGCGCCGATCGCCCCGGGCCGCACGATGGGTCCGGTCGGCTCGACCACCAGGGCGGGGTGCAACTCCCCGGCGAGCAGCACCAGTCCGCTGGTGACTCCGAGCACGGCCTGCTCCGGCACGATCGACTCCGGCTCCAGGTCGACCCGGTCGCCGGTGATGGACTTCACGGCACCCTGCAACTGCTCCTCGGTCACCTGGACGACCTGGGAGGGCAGACAGGTGGCGTGGGCGAAGGCGAGGACGGCGGTCTCGTCCCCGATGAACAGGACGGTGCTGGTTCGCTCCTGTTCGGAGTCGCCCGGGGTGCGGCAGGAGGTGCAGTCGTAGCTGCCCGGGGCGTTCTCTCCGGCGAGCAGCCGGTCGGCCTCTTCGTCGCCGATCTCGGCACGTACCTCGTCGCTGACGTCGAGCATGCGCGGCACGGGTGGCTCCCTCGGGATGTGGTGCGTGGACGGGCCGGGTGGCTCCCGGCCCGTGAACCGGGCGGGTCCCGGGCTCATGAAGAAGACAACGGACGATCTGTGGCGGGAGTCACGCATCAGGGCGAACGGAATCGAACCAACCATCGCGCACCGTCACCCCGGGTGCGGAATCGCGCACTCACGGTCAACTGGAGGGAAATGCAAGGAAGTTGGTTGCGTGGGGTACGTCACAGATCATCAGGGTGCCTGGTCGACAAATCCGGAAATCAGCGAATGAAGTGGGTGGCTGAAATTCGCCGATACCGGGGGTAACTGTGAACTGGCCTGGAGCGACGAGGAGTTGGTTGATGCCGACTGCCCGCTGTCCATAGATTCCTCGGCCGTGTGCAACGAGCACCGCTCGGGTACGTCCGCCGACCGCACCAACCAGCTTGCAGCACCATCCCCGGGCGGACGGGGCGAGCGCGACTCACACGCCCGGTGGCGTGGGGAGTGGCGTTCCGTCTTGGGGGACCCCGGGTCCTTGGAGAGGGAACTACATGTCCGAATGTGCCGATACCACTCACAACAACGCTCGTAAGGCGCCGAAGGCTCCGAACGGGAGCCGGACTCGTACGACGGCGGTCCTCGCCGGGGCGGCACTGCTCGCCCCGCTCGGACTGCTGGCCGCGACCGGCAACGCCGCAGCGGCGGACAGTGGAGTGTGGGACCGCATCGCCCAGTGCGAGAGCGGCGGCAACTGGCACATCAACACCGGCAACGGCTACTACGGCGGACTGCAGTTCGCCGCCTCCACCTGGCGCGCCTACGGCGGTACGGCCTACGCCCCCACGGCGGACCAGGCAAGCAAGGACCAGCAGATCGCGGTGGCCACCAAGGTCCAGCGTGCCCAGGGGTGGGGCGCGTGGCCGACCTGTTCGGCCCGGGCCGGAGCGTCCGGCAGCGCACCCGCGGCCTCCGCCGCCGGTTCGGGCGCCCCCGCCGCCAAGGCGGCCCCGTCGACTCCGGCGCGGACGTCGGAGCGTTCGGAGCGCTCGTCGGGACACACGAACCGCGACTCGTCCCGCGGTGACTACACCGTCCGTGAGGGCGACACGCTCAGCGGCATCGCAGCCCGGCACGGGACCACTTGGCGACAGCTCCACGAGGCCAACAAGTCCGTCATCGGGGCCGATCCCAACCTCATCGTGCCCGGGCAGCGCCTCGAACTCTGAGCAGCGCTCCCTGCCCACGCCTCGGAGCCCCGCCCGGTCCGCCGACCGGGTGGGGCCCCGGCCTTCATCGGACGCGCCGCGCGGGATGGCCGCAATGGGCTGCCTAGCGTGCTCATATGAAATGCACACCGCTCACGATCGTCCTGGCCGCCACGCTGTTCACAGCCGTCGCCCCAGGACCGACGCACGCAGCACAGGCGACACACGCAACGCGTCACATCCATACGGCGCCGCCCCGACCGGCCCCAGGACCGCCTCCCAAACCCGCGGCGCTCGCGTGCGCCAAGGACCAGTGGCCCTGGGGCTGTGTCGCCAAGTGCGAGAGCGGCGGGAATTGGCACATCAACACCGGCAACGGTCACTTCGGGGGGCTGCAGTTCTCGCAGAGCACCTGGGAGGCCTTCGGCGGGTCGAAGTACGCCCCGCGCGCGGATCTCGCCAGCCGCAAGGAGCAGATCACCATCGCCCGGAAGGTGGTGGCAAGTCAGGGGTGGGGAGCCTGGCCGCACTGTTCCAGGCGGTACGGGCTCAAGGGCCGTATGGAATTGCGGCGGCCCAGCGTCACGGAACGGCTGACCTCGAAGACGTCGCAGCTCATCCGGAAGGGGTCGACCCGGTTCGGTGCGCTGCACGGCGCGCCCATTCGCCCGACTCGCCGCTGAACACGACCGCTCCGCGGCGCAGTTCGTAGACGAGTGCCGCCCGGCCGTGCAGGCCGGGCGGCACCCGTTGCTCGGCGACGACCACACAGGCGTCGAGTTCGCTCAGCAGCTCGTACGTGCGGGCGGCGACCGTGGGCGACATGCCCTGCGCGGGTTCGTCCACGAGCACGACACGCGCGCGTGCCAACAGGGCGCGGGACAGGGCCAGCATGCGCTGCTCACCGCCCGAGAGGGTGCCGGCGCGGCGGGCGAGGAGCGGTTCGAGCCGCGGGTAGGCGTCGAGGGCGATGTCGTACGACCGGGCCGCGAGTTCGAGGTTCTCGCGGACGGTGAGGGAGCCGAACACCGCCTGCCGCTCGGGCACCAGGCACAGTCCGCGGCGGGCGCGTTCGTACGCGGGCAGCCGGGTCACGTCGGCGCCGTCCCACAACACCGCGCCGCCGGACAGGGGCACGGTCCCCGCGAGGGCGCGCAGCGCTGTCGTGCGCCCGGATCCGTTCCGGCCCAGCAGGATGGTGAGGCCGGGGCCGGGCGCGGCGATCGTGATGCCGTGGAGGGCCTCCAGAGGGCCGTAGCGCACGCGTGCGTGGCGCAGGGAGATCGTCGTCATGCGGGGGCCTCCTGGGAGCCTGCCGCGCCGAGTACACGGTCGGGAGGGCCGGCGGCGACGATGCGGCCCGCCGCCATGACGTACACGGTGTCGGCGAGGTCGGCGACCAGGTCGAGGTCGTGCTCGACGACGAGCAGGGCAGTGCCGTCGGCGGCGAGGGCCTTGAGGATGCGGGCCAGTGCGGTGACCTCTGCGGTGTCGAGGCCCGCGGCGGGTTCGTCGAGGAGCAGCACGCGCGGGCTGCCCGCGAGGGCCCTGGCCAGTTCGACGCGTCTCAGTGTGCCGGTGGGCAGGTCCGCGGCCGGCAGGGCCCGCACCGGGCCGTCGAGCCCCAGGAGTCTGAGGGCCCGCTCCACGGCCGAGGGGTCTCGGATCCGTCCCTGCTCCGCGCCTACGCGGACGTTCTCGGCCACGGTCAAGGAGGAGAAGACGGCCAGTTGCTGGAAGGTGCGGGCGATGCCCAGGCGGGTGCGGGCGTGTGCGGGGAGGCGGGTGATGTCGCGGGTGCCGAGCAGGACTTGGCCGTGGGCGGGGCGGTGGGTGCCGGCGAGGCAGTGGAACAGGGTGCTCTTTCCTGCGCCGTTGGGGCCGACGATGGCGGTGACCTGGCCGGGGTGGACGGTGACGGTGATGTCGTCCAGGGCGGTGAAGTTGTCGTAGCGGGCCTGGAGGTGGTGCGTGCTGAGTTCCGGTGCGCGGGTGGGCGCATGGCCTTTGGCCGCGTTCGGCCCGTGTGGGGGCCGAGCGCCGTCGGCGGCCTCCTGGCCTGCGACGCCCGACGCGGTCAAGCCCGTCAGGGTCGGCCGAGGTGCGGCTCCTCGCTCCGTCGGCCGCAGTCGCCTCCGTACCCTCACCCCCACCTCCGTCAGCCTCGCCCCGCGTCGCAGCCGCAGACTCCCCGCCGCCGTCCGCAGTGCCTCGTACGGTCCGCCGGGGAAGCGGCCCACCAGTACCGCCAGGATGCCGATCAGGGCCGCTGCCACGCCGCCACGGGCGCCCGCGTCGAGGCCGACGAGGAGGGCCGCCGCGACCAGGGCGCCGAGGGTGCTGTCGGCGCCCAGGACGACTACCGCGGCGAACCAGAGGAGGCCGCGGACGGGGTCGTAGGCGGCCGGGTCGAAGGCGCGCAGGCCCATGCCGAGCATTCCGCCGCCCAGGGCAGCCAGGGCGGCGCCCGAGACGAAGGCCAGGAGTTTGAGGGAGGGCACCTGGACGCCTGCCGCCGATGCCCCGGACTCGTGGTCCCGCATCGCCGCCAGGGCCCGGCCCGTGCGGCCCCGGCGCAGCAGCCAGGTCGTCAGCAGGGCGGCTGCCAGGAGGGTCAGTTCCAGGGCGTAGTAGGCGCGGTCGCCGTCGAAGCCCGCCGGGCGGCCGAGGGAGAGGCCCGAGATCGCGTACGGCTGGGCGAAGACGAAGCGGCTCACGCCGACGCCGACCGCGAAGGTCGCCAGCGCCAGGGCCAGGCCCCGGCGGCTGATCGCCGGCCAGCCGGTGAGGAGACCGAGGGGGGCCACCAGGACGACCGCCAGCGCGAGGGCCGCGAGCTCCGGCAGCCGGGGGAGGCCGGGGAAGCTGCCCGCCGCCAGCAGGGCCGTGAACAGGGCGCCGAGGCCCGCGTACGCCGCCTGCCCCAGGGAGATCTGGCCGCCGCGGCCGGTGACGACGACCAGGGAGAGCAGCACCACGCCCAGCGCCGGCACCTGCACCGACGTATGCAGGTCCGAGCCCGCGAAGCCCAGGGGGAGCAGGAAGAGCACCATCGCCACGATCCAGGCGCCCGGAGGGGTCCGCACGCGTACGGTGGCGGAGCGGGGGAGCGCGTCGCGGGTGCCGACACGGGGGAGGGCCAGGGCCGCGATCAGCAGGGCGACGACGAAGAGGTTCGTGCTGACGGCCTGGAGGAGCGGGGCGCCCCGGCCCGTGGGGTGCAGCCGCGTCAGCTGGCTCTGCGCCACCCCGATGGCCAGCGCCGTCAGCACGGCGACCGGCAGGCTGCGCATTCGCGCGGCCACCGCGACCGCGACCACCTCCATGACCAGCAGCGGCATGCCGTACGGGTCCAGGCGCACGTACGGGGCCAGCAGCACGCCCGTCAGGCCCGCCGTGAACGAGCCGAACGCCCAGCCCGCCGCCGCCACCCGGTCCGCGTCGATACCGCCGAGGACCGCCAGTTGACGGTCGTCGACCACGGCACGCAGTTCCCGGCCGAAGCGCGTCCAGCGGATCACCGCGCCGACCCCGGTCGCCAGCAGCAGCGCCACCGCCAGCTGGCCCCAGGGCTCCGCCGACATCAGCTCCGGCGCGTCGTTCCGCGCACCCTGGCCCCACAGCAGTACCGCGCCGCCCACCAGCAGCACGAAGACGCCGATGGAGGCGACCAGGGTCTGGGCCGGGTCGCTGCCCAGGACCGCCAGCGGACGGAAGACGAACCGTTCCAGCGCCATCCCGATGCCGGGCGCGAGCACCAGCAGGGTCACCGCCGCGCCCGCCCACAGTGGCCAGCCCCACTCCACCACGCACTGCCGCAGCGCATACGCGCACACCATCGCGATCGCCCCGTGCGCGAAGTTCAGCACGCCGGTCGCCCGGTACGTCACGACCAGGCCGATCCCGCTGAGCGCGGCGGCGCTGCCGACCGCCAGACCGGCCAGCGTGAGGTCGTACGTCAGGGAGGACACCGGGGCGGACCTCAGTCGTCCGCTTCGGCTGGCTCACAGATCGGGCACGGGCCCAGTTCGCCGCCGCGCACCAGCTTCGCGTCGACCGGTACGGCCTCCACCTTGCCGGCGACCAGCGGGCAGTCCGCGCGGTGCCAGAGGGTGCCGCCCGGCACCATCAGCAGGTCCCCGCTGACCGCCGTGGGCGCCGTGGCCGTCTGGCCGGACTCATCGGCGTCGGCCGGCTCCACGGCCACCAGAAGGCCGTACAGCTCCTCCACGCGCGCGGCGGCGAGCGCGCCCCGGCCGTGCGTCAGCAGCAGCGACCCTGCGATGATCAGCGCCGCGCCGGGGACCGTGCAGGACGCGAGATACGGCAGCTGCCGCTCGGCGAAGCGCTCGCCGGAGACGCCGTACCAGCCGATGACGCACAGCACCGCGCCGGCCGCCAGCGCGGCCCAGCCGGCCCACAGGGCGGGGTGCACGGTCCGCAGTCGGGCTGTCCGCATCGCTGGCTCCCACGCGTCGGTTCGGGGGCACGCACATCGGGATTCGGCGCATGTGCCTGTCCATGTCAGCCAATGGCTTGCACTATGCCTCCTGCAAGCTGACCCTGAAAGCACCGGGCGCACACGGCCCGGATCGACACCCGGCGGTGAGCCAGATGGTTCTCGGGAGCGACCTCAGGCGGAGCAACGCGGACAGGCGGCACGGCCCACGGGCGACAGGACAGGGCACCGCGGTGGCGGCGGCCCTGCTCCTCTTCCTCGCCCCGGCCCTGGCGGCCTGCAGCGACGACGAGGGAGGCGGCGGCAACGAGACGCCGCCGACACCCACCGTCGAGCAGACCGAGCCGGGCGGGCAGCAGTCGCCGGCCGCGACGGCGCCCGCCGACGCAGGGGCGGCCGAGACCGAGATCAAGCAGAACTGGCAGAAGTTCTTCGACCCGGCGACGCCCACGAAGGAGAAGCAGACCGTCCTGGAGAACGGCGACCGGATGGGCCCGGTCCTGGAGGCGTTCAGCGGTGACGAGCGCGGCGGGCAGGTCGAGGCGAAGGTCTCCAAGGTCGAGTTCACCTCGCCGACCGGCGCGAACGTGACGTACGACCTGACGCTGAAGGGCGCGACGGCCCTGCCCGATGCCTCAGGCACCGCCGTCGAACAGAACGGCACCTGGAAGGTGTCCGCGAAGACACTGTGCGCGCTGGTCCAGTTGAGCGGCAATGGGTCGCCGATCCCGGGGTGCTGAGGCGGCGATCGCCGTGATGGTGCTGGCTCTGAGTACGGCGTGCGGCAGCCGGCTGCCGGAGAGCGACTTCGAGCACCGCGACCGGGGCGGCCCCACGACACCCGCGGGCGACCGTACCCCGATCCGGGTCGGCATCATCGCCGGCGTCACCAGCCCGGTCGGCGGCAGCGCCTTCACCGGCCCCCGCGACGGCGCCAAGGCGTACTTCGACCGCCTCAACGCACGCGGCGGCGTCGACGGCCGCCCCGTCGAGGTGCGCGAGTGCGACGACGGCGGCAGCGGTGTCGGCAACAACGAGTGCGTGCACAAGCTCGTCGACGAGGAGAAGGTCGTCGCCCTGGTCGCCACCACCGCCCTGGACTACGCGGGCGCGTCCCGCGTCTCACGCGCACGCGTGCCCGACATCGGCGGCCAGCCCATCGGAACCGCCTACGACACCTACCCGCACCTGTACGGCATCTACGGCAGCCTCGCGCCCCGCGACGGCACCACCGGCTGGGACGGCAAGCAGTACGGCGGCACCGAGGTCTACCGCTACTTCAAGCGCGAGCACGGCGCCCGTACGGCCGCCGTCGTCTCGTACAACCAGTCCGCGTCCGCCGCCTACGCCCGGCTCGTCGAGCGGGGGCTGAAGGCCGAGGGCTACAAGGTCGTCACCGAGCAGGTCGACTTCGCGCTGCCCAACTTCCGCGCGGTGGCGGCTGATCTGAAAGAGCAGGGCGCCGACCTCGTCTTCGACGCCATCGACACCCACGGCAACGCCCAGCTGTGCAAGGCGATGGACGACGTCGGCGCCGAGGTCACCGCCAAGGTGACGAACGTCCAGAACTGGACGTCCACCGTCGCCGAGGACCACAAGGACTCCCCGCGCTGCCGCAACGCCCTGTGGGCGACCGGATCGTCCCGCAACCACGAGGACACCGGCCAGGCCGCCGTACGGGAGTTCCGGGACGCCACCAAGGGGCTCAGGACACACTCCCAGTGGCAGCTGGAGGGCTGGGCGGCGGCCATGTGGTTCACGGACGCCGCCAAGTCGTGCGCCGGGCAGGGCGTCACGCGTGCGTGCGTCGACGACTTCATGAACCGCAGCCAGGGATACACCGCCGACGGCCTGCTGATCCCGGTCCGGTTCGAGCGGCTGGCCGAGCCGCCGAAGACCCGCCGGAGCTGTCTGTCGGTGGCCCGCTGGAAGGACGGCCGGGGCTGGGTCGCCCAAGGAGACATGAACCACACGTGCTTCGACGTCCCGCAGCTGTCGTACCGGCCGTGACGGGCAACCAAAAGGCGGTGTCGCCGGTCCAACCGACCAAGCCGAGAGCCGAGGGAGGAACCGCAGCGCATGACGCCCGTGTCGCAGGCAGTACCACTGCGCGCCGACTGCATCGCGGATTCGGCGGGCGGGCTGACGTTTGACGTCACCGCGGTCGTGGCCACCGAGGCGGCCCACCTCGTGCTGCGCCACCGCGAGGGCGACGAGGAGGTCACCCTGCCACTGACCCCGGCGACGACGGGCCGACTGCGGGCCGCGCTCCCCAGCAGCGTGGCCCTGCCGGAGGGCCACTGGGACGCGTACGCCAGCGTGACGGAGGAGGAGTCGGACCATCGTCTGGCGCCGGGTGACATGGACGTCCACCCCGCCGCCTCCCGGGTGCCGTACGAGACCCGGCAAGGCAACCTGAGCGTCGAATCCCGGGTGCCGGCAACGCTGTTAGGGGCACTCCCGAGCCCCTGAACGAGGCAAAATCGGATCATGTTGGAGACCTCGGCAAGACTCCTGCGGCTGCTCTCCCTGCTCCAGGCCCACCGCGAGTGGTCCGGCGCCGACCTGGCCGACCGCCTCGGCGTCACCCCGCGCACCATCCGCCGGGACGTCGACCGGCTGCGCGAGCTGGGCTACCCGGTCAACGCCAGCCCCGGCACCGGCGGCGGCTACCAGCTCGGCGCCGGTGCCGAGCTGCCACCCCTGCTGCTGGACGACGACGAGGCGGTCGCCGTGGCCGTAGGGCTGCGCACGGCCGCGGGCCAGGGCATCGAGGGCATCGGCGAGACCTCGGTGCGGGCCCTCGCCAAGCTGGAGCAGGTCCTGCCGAACCGGCTGCGCCGCCGCGTGGGCGCCCTGAACGCCTTCACCGTGCCGATGCTGCGCGGCCCCCAGCCCTCCGCCGTCGACCCGGCCGTACTGACGGAACTCGCCAACCTCTGCCGGGACGCCGAGCGACTGCGCTTCGAGTACCGCGACCACGGCGGCGCCCCCACCCGCCGTACCGTCGAGCCGCACCGCCTGGTGTGCAGCGAACGGCGCTGGTACCTGGTCGCCTGGGATCTCGACCGCGAGGACTGGCGTACGTTCCGCGTCGACCGCATCGCCCCCAGGCCGCCGCACGGCCCGCGCTTCACCCCGCGCACCCCGCCCGCCGAGGACCTCGCCGCGTACGTCTCGCAGGGCGTCTCCACGCGCGCGTACGCCTCGCACGCCGTCGTCCGGCTGCTGGTGCCCCTGGAGGAGGCCGCCGCGAGCATCTCGCCCACCACGGGTCAGCTGGAGGCGGACGGTCCCGACAGCTGCCTCCTGCGCACCGGCGCCGGGAGCCTCGACGTGATGGTGATCCATGTGATGCTGCTGGGCTTCGAGTTCGAGGTCGTGGAGCCGGACGAGCTCGTCGAGGCGATCAGGACGGCTCACGGCCGGCTTGCTCGCTCTTTGGCTCGGGCTGCGGAGCCTCCAACGCGTGCTCAGGGTGGTGCAGGTCGAACGCCGGGGACTCGGAGCGGATCTTCGGCAGCGCGTTGAAGTTGTGCCGCGGGGGCGGGCAGGAGGTCGCCCACTCCAGGGAGCGGCCGTAGCCCCAGGGGTCGTCGACCTCGACCTTCTTGCCGTACTTCGCGGTCTTCCAGACGTTGTAGAGGAACGGCAGCGTCGACATGCCGAGCAGGAACGCGCCGATCGACGAGACCGTGTTCAGCGCCGTGAAGCCGTCGGCGGCGAGATAGTCGGCGTAGCGGCGCGGCATGCCCTCGGCGCCCAGCCAGTGCTGCACCAGGAACGTGGTGTGGAAGCCGACGAACAGCGTCCAGAAGTGGATCTTGCCCAGCCGTTCGTCGAGCATCTTCCCGGTGAACTTGGGCCACCAGAAGTGGAACCCGGCGAAGATCGCGAAGACGACGGTGCCGAAGACGACGTAGTGGAAGTGGGCGACGACGAAGTACGAGTCGGAGACGTGGAAGTCCATCGGCGGCGACGCCAGGATCACCCCGGTCAGCCCGCCGAACAGGAACGTCACCAGGAAGCCCACCGCCCACAGCATCGGCGTCTCGAAGGACAACGAGCCCTTGATCATGGTCCCGGTCCAGTTGAAGAACTTCACGCCCGTCGGCACCGCGATCAGGAAGCTCATGAACGAGAAGTAGGGCAGCAGCACCGCACCGGTGACGAACATGTGGTGCGCCCACACCACGATCGACAGACCGGTGATCGCCATCGTCGCCCCGACCAGCGTCAGGTAGCCGAACATCGGCTTGCGGCTGAAGACCGGGATGATCTCCGTGATGATGCCGAAGAACGGCAGCGCGATGATGTAGACCTCGGGATGCCCGAAGAACCAGAACAGGTGCTGCCACAGCAGCGCCCCGCCGTTGCCCGCGTCGAACACCACCGAGCCGAACCGGCGGTCCGCCTCCAGCACCAGAAGCGCGGCCGCGAGCACCGGGAACGCCATCAGGATCAGGATCGACGTGAACAGCGTGTTCCACACGAAGATCGGCATCCGGAACATCGTCATGCCGGGCGCGCGCATCCCGATGATCGTGGTGATGAAGTTGACCGCGCCGAGAATCGTGCCGAAGCCCGCCAGCGCGAGGCCCATGATCCACAGGTCGGGTCCGATACCGGGGGAGCGCTCCAGGCTGTTGAGCGGCGCGTAGGCGAACCAGCCGAAGGAGGCGGGCCCGTCCGGCACGATCAGTGAGCCCATCACGATCAGCCCGCCGAACAGGAACAGCCAGTACGAGAACATGTTCAGCCGGGGGAACGCCACGTCCGGGGCGCCGATCTGCAGCGGCATCAGCTCGTTGGCGAAGCCCGCGAAGGTCGGGGTCGCGAACAGCAGCAGCATGATCGTGCCGTGCATGGTGAACAGCTGGTTGAACTGCTCGTTGCTCAGGATCTGCATCCCCGGCCGGGCCAGTTCGGCCCGCATCAGCAGGGCCATGACACCGCCGGCCAGGAAGAACCCGAACGACGTGATCAGGTAGAGGTGCCCGATCTTCTTGTGGTCCGTGGTGGTCAGCCAGTCGACGACCACCCGGCCGCCCGGCTGTTTGCCCCGCATGGGCCGTGCCGCCGCCTCTGCGGTGTGCGTCCCCATCGCTCGCTCGCCCCTTCGCTCGTCGCGCCCCGGGCCCGCTGAAGCCCGCGCCGCACGCGCCGACGCGAGCTCACGCCATGATGCTCGCGTGACCGGCGCTCCGACAGAGGGCGTACGGCGATTCTGTGGTGGAACCATGTACTTTCTGTGCGGCACAGACTCTCGCCGGCCCGCGCACCCGCTGCGGCAGCAGCCAATGTCGCTGTGGCGGGAAAAGGAGTCCACGGCAGTTCTCCGGGAACTTTTCCTCCGTCCTATTCGCCATGGCTTCGCGACACGCAGGAATTACGATCTAATGCCTGCGGAAGGCCTACGGAACCGCTCATCCGTGTGACGCGGAGTGTCCGAAACGCGTGTCGTGGTTCTGTGACAAAAGCGTGACCGGAGGGGGACGTGTGGCCTGGATGGCCGCTACAAAGGCCCCCGGTCCGCTCTGGCCCGATCCCGCGCGAAGGCCCTAGCGTGGCGGCATGGCACCCATTCCGAAACCCCCTGCCGAACCACAGGACAGCCCGGACACTTATGTCGGCCTCGACGCCGACCGGGCCGAGCGACTGGCCCGTGACCGAGGGTGGTCGACGGTGCGTTCGCTGCCGCCGGGGGCGATCATCACCATGGAGTACCGGAGTGGCCGGATGAACTTCGAGGTGAAGGACGGCCAGGTGGCTCGGGCCTGGAAGGGCTGACGAACGGCGACGGCCTCGGTTCCTGAATCAGGAACCGAGGCCGTCGCCGTGCAGGGGGGGCTGTGTGTACCGAACCCCGCAGGCAGGGGCCGTCAGCCGCCCGTGAGGGGGCGGGCCGGATGGGCGGGGCGGGGGGTGCTGCGCTCCGTGTGCGGCGGGCGGCGGCTGCCGGCCGGGGTGACCGGTGTGCGCTCTCCGCGGGCCGTGTGCGGGCCGGGGGCCAGGTAGGCGGGCGGGTGCACGGTCGTGCGGGGCGAGCGGGCGGGGGAGGCGGCCTCGCGTGCCGCGGCCTCGTCGTCGACGGTCACGGGGTGTGTCTTGAGCAGCACCGGAGCCTCGACCGGGGCGGTCGGCACCGACACCGTGCCGGCCCGGCGCTCGCGCCAGCGGTCACGCAGGTCGAAGATCCAGGACTCGGACCGGGCGATCAGCGGCTCGAACCACGGCAGGGCGAGCAGGATCAGCAGGCCGGCGGCCCAGCCGAGCAGCACATCGCTCAGCCAGTGCGTACCGAGATACACGGTGGACAGTCCGACGCCCAGTGAGGTCACCGCCGACAGGGCCGACAGCCAGCGGCGCGCTCTCGGGGTCGAGGCCAGATAGGCCAGGATTCCCCAGGTCACCACGGCGTTGGCGGTGTGGCCGCTGGGAAATATATCGCCGCCGAGCCACATCTCGTTGGAGCCGACGGTCGTCGCGTAGTGCGGTCCGAGGCGGCCCATGCCGAGCTTGGCGGCACCCACCGTGACGTTCAGCAGCAGCAGGGAGACGCCGAGCGCGAGCAGCGGGCGCAGCGTGTGCTGCCGCCAGGAACGCCAGCCCAGCCACGCCGCGACCATCACGGCGGTCGGGCCGCGCTGACCGAGCACCACGTAGTAGTCGACGAAGGCGTGGATCTCGGCCCACTGCTGGTACGGGCGGAAGAACATGACCTGCCAGTCGAGCCGGACCAGCCACGAGGTGATGATGATGGCCCACACGATGGCCACGTAGAAGGCCAGGGTCGAGGTGAACAGCACGACCCTGTGCCGCGTCATCCGCGGCACATCGATGTGGGCCGGGCGTTCGGGCTCCCGGTCCAGCCTGGCGAAGACCCGGTCCAGACGGGTCAGCTTTCGTTCGGTACACACCCAATCGACGTTACAGCGAGTGAGCGCAGTTCAACGGCGATTCCACGGCTTTGTGATGACGATGTGATGTGGGATTCCTCTCAGGCGCGGGCTTATTTCCAAGGAATCCGCAATCGACGGACGCTACATCCTTCAATTCCTTTGATCATTCTGTTGGTTCGTTTTTTACTGCTTATGAATTCGTTCACCGAATCATGGTGCGGAATTCCCCCGAAGCTCACCGGTCAGGGGTGGTGGATGTGGCGTACGCCACACGCGTTCGTGTGGAGTCTGAGAGGTCCGCCACTCGGCACCGACGCGGACTCGCGTACTCTGACGAGTCACTCGCCCTTCGTTGCGCGGGCCGGAGACCACCGCTCCTCTCCGGCCGAGTCCACGGGGAGTCCCCACCCCGTGTGCCCCGCCGAGGGCGAGGGAACATCTGGGAGGTACGTACATGTCCGGGACGACCACGGCTGCCGCTGCGCTGCGCCGTCGGGCGGCCGGGGCCGGTGCCAACCGCTGGGTCGTCCTCGTCGTCCTCTGTGTCAGCCTGCTGCTCGTCGCGGTCGACGCGACCGTGCTGCACGTGGCGGTGCCCGCTGTCACCGAGGACCTACGGCCCGGCGCGATAGAGCTGCTCTGGATCGTCGACATCTATCCGCTGGTCTGCGCCTCGCTGCTGATCCTCTTCGGCACACTCGGTGACCGGGTGGGCCGCAGACGGGTCCTGCTGCTGGGGTACACCCTCTTCGGCCTGGCCTCCGGCCTCGCGGCCCTCGCGCACGACCCACAGGTACTGATCCTGGCCCGCGCCCTGCTCGGCGTCGGCGGCGCGATGATCATGCCCGCGACCCTTTCGATCCTGCGCCAGGTCTTCCCCGACCGGCGTGAGCGGGCCCTCGCCATCGGCATCTGGAGCGCCGTCGCCGCCGTCGGCGCGGCGGTCGGACCGCTGCTCGGCGGCTTCCTCCTGGAGCACTTCTGGTGGGGCTCGGTCTTCCTCGTCAACATCCCGCTGATGCTGATCAGCCTTCCGGTGGGACGCCTGCTGCTGCCCGAGTCCAAGGGCGACCACAAGGGTCCCTGGGACGTGGTCGGCGCGCTGCTCGCGGCAGCCGGCCTTTTCGGCATGGTGCTGGGCGTCAAGCGGCTCGGCGGCGGAGAACCGGTGGGCAGCCTGTTCACCGTGGTGCCGCTGGTGGTCGGTGTCGTCCTGATGGTCCTCTTCGTACGACGGCAGCGACGGCGGGCGTATCCCCTGGTCGACCTCGCGATGTTCACGCGGCCCGCCTTCAGTACGTCGGTCGGGTGCATCGTGCTGGCCATGCTCGCCCTCGTGGGGCTAGAGCTGATCGCGGCGCAGTATCTGCAGCTGGTGCTGGGCCTGTCACCACTGGAGACAGGGCTACGACTGCTGCCGCTGACCTTCGCCGCCATGGCGGCCGGGCTGGCCGGCGCGCGGATGCTGCGGCGGTTCGGGCCACGGCGCATGGTGTGCGCCGGATTCTGTGTCACGGCCGTCGCGGTCCTGCTGCTCACGGCGATGGGCGGCGAGGACAACCCGGGCCTGCTGCTGTTCGGCTTCGTGCTGCTGGGCTTCGGGTTGGAGACGACGCTCTTCGGGGCGTACGAGTCGATGCTGAGCGAGGCTCCGCAGGAGCAGGCCGGCGGGGCGGCGGCGATCGGCGAGACGTCGTACCAGCTGGGCGCCGGCATCGGTATCGCGCTGCTCGGCAGCGTGATGAACGCGGCGTACGCCCCCGGACTGACGGCCGTGCCGGGTGTTCCGGCGTCGGCCTCCACCGCCGCTTCGCACTCGCTGGGTGAGGCGTACGAGGTCGCTGCTCAGCTGGGCGGGTCCGCGGGGGTTGCCCTGCGTCATGCCGCACAGAACGCCTTCGTGCACGGGCTGCATGTGACCCTGCTCGTGAGTGCGGGGCTGTTGCTGCTGGGTGCGGTGATGGCGTTGCGGTTGCCGCGGGTCATGCAGTGCGATGCGCCGGCCGTGGAGCTGCCCAAGCCGCGGGAAGTCGCGGAGTCCCGCGTCTCCGCCTGACGAGCCTGCTCCCCTCTGGACCTGCCGCTCCACCCGGGAGTCGTACTGGACGTGCACCGCGCCGCGTCGTAGCGTCAGGCCCGAGCCGTGACTAGCGGCGCTAGTTTTAGTCGTTGCCGGAGGGTGTCCCATGTCCGCGTCCTCGAAGTTGCCCCCGTTCGACCCTGCCGACCCCCTCGGCATCGACGACCTCCTGGAGCCCGAGGATCTGGCGATTCGCGGCACCGTGCGGCAGTGGGCCGCGGACCGGGTGCTGCCGTACGTCGCCGACTGGTACGAGAAGGGCGAGCTGCCGGAGATTCGTGAGCTCGCCCGGGAGCTCGGGGAGATCGGCGCGCTCGGGATGTCCCTGAGCGGCTACGGGTGCGCCGGGGCCTCCGCCGTGCAGTACGGGCTCGCCTGTCTGGAGCTGGAGGCCGCCGACTCCGGGATCCGGTCCCTGGTCTCCGTGCAGGGCTCCCTCGCCATGTACGCCATCCACCGGTTCGGCAGCGAGGAGCAGAAGCAGCAGTGGCTGCCTCGCATGGCCTCCGGCGAGGTCATCGGGTGCTTCGGGCTGACCGAGCCGGACCACGGGTCCGACCCGGCGTCCATGCGGACCTACGCCAAGCGTGACGGGTCCGACTGGGTGCTCACCGGGCGGAAGATGTGGATCACCAACGGGTCCGTCTCCGGCGTCGCCGTCGTGTGGGCGCAGACCGACGAGGGGATCCGCGGGTTCGTCGTGCCGACCGACAGCGCCGGGTTCTCCGCTCCGGAGATCAAGCACAAGTTGTCGCTGCGCGCCTCGGTCACCAGTGAGCTGGTCATGGACGACGTACGGCTGCCCGCCGATGCCGTGCTGCCCGAGGTCGTCGGGCTGAAGGGGCCGCTCAGCTGTCTCTCGCACGCCCGGTACGGGATCGTGTGGGGGGCCATGGGTGCGGCGCGGTCCTGTTTCGAGGCCGCTGTCGACTACTCGAAGTCGCGGGAGCAGTTCGGCCGGCCGATCGGGGGCTTCCAGCTCACCCAGGCCAAGCTCGCCGACATGGCGCTCGAACTGCACAAGGGGATTCTGCTCGCCCATCATCTGGGGCGACGCATGGACACCGGCCGCCTGCGTCCCGAACAGGTCAGCTTCGGCAAACTCAACAACGTCCGCGAGGCCATCGACATCTGCCGTACGTCACGGACCATCCTCGGTGCCAACGGGATCTCGCTCGAGTACCCCGTGATGCGGCACGCGACCAACCTCGAATCGGTGCTCACCTACGAGGGCACCGTCGAGATGCACCAGCTCGTGCTGGGCAAGGCTCTCACCGGGCTCGACGCCTTCCACTGAACCCCACCAGGGGGCAGGGCCGATGAGCGGCCCTGCCTCAGCTCTGGTTGTAGAAGCCGTCCGAACGGTGAGCCGACGCCTCCCCGCTGATGATCTCCGTGTCGGCCGGAGTCAGCAGGAACACGCGGTTGGACACGCGGTCGATCGAACCGCGCAGACCGAAGATGAGCCCCGCCGCGAAGTCGACGACACGCTTGGCGTCGGCCGGCTCCATGGCCGTGAGGTTCATGATGACCGGGACCCCGTCCCGGAACAGCTCGCCGATGGCGCGGGCGTCCCGGAAGCTGTCCGGGGTGACCGTGCCGATCCGGCGGCCCTTCTCCTCGGCGACGTCCGTGGCCACCTTGACCCTCGGGTCGGTGACCCAGGCATCCCCGGACTCGGTCCCTTCGGAGTAGTCGTCGTCGTAGTAACGCTCGTCATCGTTGTCGTCAACGAGGCCCAGCCAGGCACTCGCCTTGCGCACCGATCCCATGGACGCCTCCTCTCACAGCGGTCTTCTTACATTCCGCATCCCTATGGTCATCCATGATGCGGACGTCGCGCCAAGTGGATAGACGCCGCGCGGGGGGTTTGTGACGGTACTGGTGCACAGCGAATACGTCGAGAGCCCGTGTCCCCCAAGGGGCATGCCACGTACGGCTGCTGACTGTGAGTGAAATATGATTCTTCACGGCGTATGGGTGATGCGGGGTGCGTACGGGTGAACGAGTCGGCCATGGCGATCTGTGCCACGGTCGGTACGATGCGGCAGCTCAGCGTCGTTGTGGCGTCGTAAGAACCACGGGGGGACATCGTGTTCGGAATCGTCAGGCCCTGTCGTCATCGGCTCGGAGACCAGCTCACCGGTCAATGGATGGCGCATTTGTGCGGGTTGTGCCTCTCGCTGCGTGGGGACCACGGTCAGTTCGCGCGGATCGTGACGAACTACGACGGTCTCCTTATCTCCGTTCTGACGGAGGCTCAAGCCGAAATGGACAGCGGAATGCGGCGTACGGCCGGACCGTGCCCGCTGCGTGGCATGCGCACCGCGTCCGTGGCGCAGGGTGAGGGTGCCCGGCTCGCCGCCGCCGTCTCGCTGGTGCTCGCCTCGGCCAAGGTGCGTGACCATGTGGCCGACGGGGACGGGCTGCTGGCCCGCCGGCCCCTGGCGCGCGCCGCTCGCCGGGTGGCCACCGGGTGGGGTGCGGCGGGCGCGCGCAGCGGCTCGGCCGTCGGGTTCGACACCGCCGTACTGGTCGACGCCGTGGACCGGCAGGTCGGCATCGAGGCGCTCGCCGGGCCCGGGACGCCGATCCTCGCGGTCACCGAACCGACCGAGACGGCGACCGCCGCCGCCTTCGCCCACACCGCGATCCTGGCCGGACGGCCCGGCAACGCCGAACCGCTCGCCGAGGCCGGACGCCTCTTCGGACGGCTCGCGCATCTCCTGGACGCCGTGGAGGACCAGGCGGCCGACGCCGCGGCCGGTGCGTGGAACCCGCTGACGGCCACGGGGACCTCGCTCGCCGAGGCGCGGCGGCTCGCCGACGACGCCGTGCACGGGGTGCGGCTGGCGCTGCGTGAGGCCGAGTTCTCCGACGCCAAGCTCGCGCACCTGCTGCTCGTGCACGAGCTGCGGCGCTCGGTGGACCGGGCGTTCGGCACGGTGCCGACCTGCGCGTCCCATCAACCCGGGCCGTACGGCCAGCCGCATCAGCATGGGCATGGGCATGGACAGGGGCAGGGGTACGGGCAGGGGCCCGGGCCGTACGGGGCGCCGCAGAACCCGTACGGCGGCCAGAACCCGTACGCGGGCGGGACTCCGTACGCCGGCGGCGGGGGAGTGCCCGGCGGCGGTGGTGGCGGTGGTGGTGACTTCGGTGGGTTCGGGGGCGGGCCGGCGCCTCAGCCCCGTGGGCGGCGTGGGTTCTGGGCCGGCTGCGGGATGTTCTGGCTGCTGTGCTGCACCTGCAAGCTGTGCTGTGCGAAGGAGTACGAGGGCCCGTGGTCCCGTAAGAAGCGTGAGGGCTGCTGCCGTGACTGTGACTGCGGCGACTGCTGCCCTTGCGATGGCTGCTAGGTGACGAGGGCTGCTGGGTCGACTGGGGTCACCCGGGGTCTCCTGGGGTCTCCCGGGGTCTCCTGGGGTCTCCTGGGTCCGATATCGGAAACTTCAGCCCGGTATGGAAGGGTTGACGGCATGACCCCGGACTCGGTTGACGCCTGGCAGCGGTGGCACGAGCAGCGCGCCGCGTCGGTTTCGGCGCCCTACGGGCCGCTCGCGCTGACCGGGACGCACTGGCTGGAGGACTATCCGGAGAGGCGACTTCCGGACATCCCCGGGGCGTGGGCCGCCGACGGTGACGAGGTCGTCCTCACGGCGGCCGAGGCGGACGGGCTGACCTTGGACGGGCGGCCATTCGAGGGTGCGGTCAGGCTGGTGGCCGATCCGGAGCCTGCGAGCGGGGCGCGCGTGGCGTACGGGGAGCGCAGGCTGGTCGTGTTGAGGCGCGACGGGGCGTGGGGCCTACGCGACTTCGACCCCGCTTCCGAGGCGCGCCGGGCGTTCCGGGGCATCGAGGCCACGCCGTACGATCCGCGCTGGTCGGCGCAGGGGCACTTCACGCAGTACGGCGAGGGCCGGACCGTGCGGGTCGACAACGTCGACGGGCGCAGGCGCGGGCTCGGACTAGGCGGGGAACTGGCGTTCGCCCTGGACGGGCAGGAGTTCACGCTGCAGGTCACCGTCGAGGGCGACGGTTCGCTGTGGGCCGTCTTCGCCGACGCGACCAGCGGCGACAGCAGTTATCGCTTCCGGTTCCTGCGGCCCGCCGCGCCCGACGCCGACGGCCGGACGACGGTCGACTTCAACCGTGCCCTGCTGCCGCCGTGCGCCTTCGCCGACCATTTCGTGTGCCCCTTCCCGCCACCGGGGAACACCCTCGCAGTCGCGATCCCGGCGGGGGAGCGCACCCTGCGCTGAGGTGCCGAGAGGCGGGCTGACCGGGACAGGGACGGTCAACTCGCACAGATCGTTCAAAGATTGACGGCCGAAAGGCGCTCTTGCGGCTACCCACCGTTCGGCCGAATACTCCCCCTCAGCGCTTGTCAGGGGCACGGCATGTTCGGAATCCGGACATCCTGGCTTTTTTGACTGCGCCTCACGGGCCCCGACCCCACGCGGGCCCCCGACTTCCCTTGGAGGGAACGAAACGTGAGGATCGAGCGCACCACCCCCCGCAGTGGCATTGCGAGACGGACCCGGCTGATCGCCGTATCCACCGGCCTCGTGGCTGCAGCCGCGATCGCGATCCCCAACGCGACCGCCGCGGAGACCCCCGACACCTTCAGCGCCGCCCAGCTCAAGAGCGCCAGTGGCTCCGTGCTGAAGGCCGACATCCCGGGCACCGCCTGGGCCGTCGACAGCAAGACCAACCGCGTCACGGTGACCGTGGACTCCACGGTCTCCCAGGCGGAGATCGCGAAGATCAAGGAGCAGGCCGGCACCAACGCCGACGCGCTCACGATCAAGCGCACCGCCGGCAAGTTCAGCAAGTTCATCCAGGGCGGCGACGCCATCTATGCGAGTAGCTGGCGCTGCTCGCTCGGCTTCAACGTCCAGGACAGCAGCGGCAACCAGTACTTCCTGACCGCCGGCCACTGCACCGACGGTGCGGGCACCTGGTACTCCAACTCCGGCCGCACCACGGTCATCGGCTCGACCGCCGGCTCCAGCTTCCCGGGCAACGACTACGGCATCGTGCGCTACTCCGGTTCCGTCAGCAGGCCCGGCACCGCGAACGGCGTGGACATCACCCGCGCGGCCACGCCCAGCGTGGGCACCACCGTCATCCGTGACGGCTCCACCACCGGTACGCACAGCGGCCGGGTCACCGCCCTGAACGCGACCGTCAACTACGGCGGCGGCGACATCGTCTCCGGTCTCATCCAGACCACCGTCTGCGCCGAGCCCGGCGACTCCGGCGGTTCGCTCTACGGCAGCAACGGCACCGCGTACGGTCTGACCTCCGGCGGCAGCGGCAACTGCAGCTCCGGCGGCACGACCTTCTTCCAGCCGGTGACCGAGGCCCTCAGCGCGTACGGCGTCAGCGTCTACTGACACCTCGGTTCTGCCTGAGCAGCAGCCGGCAGCATGTGAGCCCCCGCACGCAACTGTCGTGCGGGGGCTCGCCCTTGTTCTCATGCCGGGGTTACCGTCGATGTGCAGGCAGTACTCCCCTGTAGTGCGCCCACGTCGGACCCTGGGGGTCGGTGATGGTCGAGGAGCTGGTGGCGGCGGGAGTGACGCTCGCGTCCGCCGGTGTGGTCTATGTGGCGGCGGCCGCGCGGGTCGTCAAGCAGTACGAACGGGGCGTGGTCTTCCGCCTCGGGAAGCTCCGGCCCCAAGTGCGCGGTCCCGGCTTCACGTTGATCGTTCCGGGCGTCGACAAGCTGCGCAAAGTGAACATGCAGATCGTGACCATGCCCGTGCCCGCGCAGGAGGGCATCACGCGGGACAACGTCACCGTGCGGGTCGACGCCGTCGTCTACTTCAAGGTGACCGCGCCGGCCGAGGCGGTCGTACGGGTGGAGGACTACCGGTTCGCGGTCTCGCAGATGGCGCAGACGTCGCTGCGGTCGATCATCGGCAAGAGCGAGCTGGACGATCTGCTGTCCAACCGCGAAAAGCTCAACCAGGGGCTGGAGTTGATGATCGACAGCCCGGCGGTGGAGTGGGGCGTGACGATCGACCGGGTGGACATCAAGGATGTCTCGCTGCCCGAGACCATGAAGCGGTCGATGGCCCGGCAGGCGGAGGCCGACCGGGAGCGGCGGGCGCGGGTGATCAACGCCGACGCGGAGCTCCAGGCCTCCAAGAAGCTGGCGGAGGCAGCACATCAGATGTCCGACGCGCCCGCGGCTCTTCAGCTGCGCCTGCTCCAGACGGTGATGGCGGTGGCGGCCGAGAAGAACTCCACGCTGGTTCTTCCGATTCCGGTGGAGTTGTTGCGGTTTCTGGAGAAGGGGACGCAGGTGTCTGCGGAGGCCGCCGGTGCGCAGCGGGCGCCGTCCGTCGGGCCGCGGGCCGTGCAGGAGGAACTTCCGCCTCTCGAACCACGCTTGGAGTCGGGCCTCGAAGGGTCGATTTCGAGACAGGAGTAGACCTTACGCGCTGCGTATGGTTCCCTCGCTTGCAGTGTTTGCTGTGCGAATAGGCCCCGCGTGACTGTGCACGGTCAAGGTGGCGGGGGCGTGCAACCGTGTTCTACGCGCGTCCTGAAGTCGACCTTGTGCGCTCCCTGTGGGCCTAGGAATAGTGAGCGTTGTTCAACCGGCACGGGTGTGGCTTTTGTTGTGAGTCGCCTTCGTAGCCGTACGCCTTCCGGTTCGTGAGGTCCCCACAACCTCTCGGTCCGACCCCCCACAGGAGGACGTAAGTTGAAGCACCGACGCATACCCAAGCGGCGTGCAGCCGTGGCAGGTGCGGGCATCGCCGCACTGGTTGCCGCGGGAGTGACCTTGCAGAGTGCGAACGCGAGTGAGTCGCCTGACGCGTCCGCGCCGAAGACCCTTTCGGTCGGCGCGGCCGGAAAGCTCGCATCGACGCTCGCCAAGGACCTCGGCGCCGACGCCGCCGGTACCTACTACGATGCGCAGACCAAGAGCCTTGTCGTGAACGTCCTCGACGAGGTCGCCGCCGACGCCGTCGAGGCCGCCGGCGCCAAGGCCAGAGTCGTCGAGAACTCGCTCGCCGAGCTGAAGAGCGCCCGTACGACGCTCAAGCAGGACGCGACCATCCCCGGCACCGCCTGGGTGACGGACCCGGCCACCAACAAGGTCGTCGTCACCGCCGACCGCACGGTCTCCAAGGCCGAGTGGACCAAGCTCGGCAAGGTCGTCGACGGGCTGGGTGCCACGGTCGAACTCAAGCGGTCGAAGGGGGAGTTCAAGCCCTTCATCGCCGGTGGTGACGCCATCACCGGTGGCAGTGGCCGTTGCTCGCTCGGCTTCAACGTCGTCAAGGGCGGCGAGCCGTTCTTCCTGACCGCCGGGCACTGCACCGAGGGCATCACGGACTGGTCGGACGCGGACGGCAACGCGATCGGCAGCAACGAGACGTCCAGCTTCCCGGACAACGACTACGGCCTGGTGAAGTACACCGCCGAGGTCGACCACCCGAGCGAGGTCAACCTCTACAACGGCTCCACGCAGGCCATCAGCGGTGCCGCCGAGGCCACCGTCGGCATGGAGGTCACCCGCAGCGGGTCGACCACCCAGGTGCACGACGGCAAGGTCACCGGGCTGGACGCCACCGTGAACTACGGCAACGGTGACATCGTCAACGGGCTGATCCAGACCGACGTCTGCGCCGAGCCCGGCGACAGTGGTGGGTCGCTGTTCTCCGGTGACAAGGCGATCGGGCTCACCTCCGGGGGCAGCGGTGACTGCACCTCCGGTGGGGAGACGTTCTTCCAGCCGGTGACTGAGGCGCTGTCGGCCACGGGTACTGAGATCGGCTGACGGTTCGTCGCTTTTGTGGAGTCCCGTCCCTCTTGTGAGGGGCGGGACTCTTCGTCGTGTCAGCGTGACGGGTGAGCGCCGGGATGCCTGCGGCGGCCCGTTGCTCTCCGGCGGGGGTTCGCGTAGCGCCTGCGGGTGTGGTGTGGGTCGGGGCCGTGCCGGGGGGTGTGTCTCGAGAGGTGCTATTTGTTGACGCCCGCCGCTGCGGGCGGACACCCCCTGGCACGGCCCCCGGCACGTCCCCTTTCCGCCGTACGCGGGTGCGGGTGCGTTCGCCCCTATGTCTCTACGGCCTTCTGGTGCCGCCTGTTCGCAGTTTCGCCGCCAGGAGTGTGATCGCGGTTCCTGCTGCTGCCCATGCCGAGAGGACCAGTAGGGACGCGGTGGTGTCGTTGCCCTTGAAGTAGGCGATCGAGCGGGTGGCCCAGGTGCCTGCGCCGGGGGGCAGGGCCGGGCCGATGTCTTTCCAGAACGGTGGGAGCAGGGGGAGGGGGAGGGCGCCGCCTGCGCTCGGGTTGCCCAGGATCACCACGATCAGGATGACCAGGCCGATGCCGGCCATGCCGAAGATGGCCTGGAAGGCGAGGGTGGCCGCGCCCACGGCGAAGGTGATCAGGGCGCCCACGCCCCAGAGGGCGGCCAGGCTGCCCGGCAGTGCGCCCAGGATGGGGCCGATGATCAGGGCGCCGCCCAGGCCGGCGGCGATCGCCACGAGGGCCATGACGATGAGGCGGATCACCGAGCGTCTCGGGGTGGGGCGGCCGGCGCCCGAGCTGATCGTCATGATCGACGCGCACAGGTAGCCGCCCACGCACCAGCCCACGGTCGCGTAGAAGGACGTGAGCCCGTTGGCGTCGTGCCGGTCGGCCGGGGCCACGTCGATGGTGCGCAGGGTGCGTGCCTCGGATCTCTCCAGGGTGGCGACCAGGGACTCCAGGGTGGCGGCCAGCACCCTGCCGCCTCCGGTGGCGACCAGGAGGGTGTCGGTGGTGCTGTTCGGGTCGACCAGTAGGGCGCCGTCGATTTCGCGGTTCAGGATCTGCTTCCTGGCCGTCGCCGCGTCGGCCACCGTGCGCGGGTCCAGGGGGTCGTCGGGCAGGTTCTCCAGCCGGTCCACCGTCTGCTGGGCGGCGACCCCGGGTGCCACGACTCCCAGTGGGACGTTCTTGGGTCTCGGGTCGTGCAGCGCCCCCACGTAGGAGGCGATGAAGAGCAGAGCGAGGCCGACGGCGCCGGTCACGAGCATCGTGGCCCGCGGGGTGACGGCGTCCTTCACTTCGGCGAGGAAGGGGCTGCGGGGAGTGTCGGCGCCCGGGGTCTGCGTCATGCCCCCCACAGTCCTGCTGGTCAGGCGTTTGTGCAGGTGGGAGGCGGCCGAACGGATGTCGCACGAGTGTTCGAGAAACGGTCCGGAAATGGTCTATGGTGGGGGTGGGAGAGTTGGGAACTGATGTTCGAGCGGCTCATGAGTGCGGGAGGTGCGTGTGCCAGGGTTCACGCATCTGCACACCGTCTCCGGGTTCTCCCTGAGGTACGGGGCCTCGCACCCGGAGCGGCTGGCCGAGCGTGCCTCCGAGCGGGGGATGGACGCCCTGGCTCTCACCGATCGCGACACGCTCGGGGGCGCTGTTCGATTCGCCAAGGCCTGTGCGAAGGCCGGCGTGCGTCCGCTGTTCGGCGTGGAGCTGGCCGTGGAGGACTTCGGGCTCTCGGAGGCGGGCGAGTCCGCGGGGCGGCGGCGCCGGGTTCCGGTGCGGGGCGGTGCCTTTGTCGACGACTCGACGCCTCGTGTCACCTTTCTCGCCCGGGACGGGGCCCGTGGGTGGGGTGATCTGTGCCGGATCGTTTCGGCTGCGCATGGTGGGGAGGGGCCGCCGATGCTGCCCCGCGAGGACAACCGGGGGGACGGTCTGATCGTTCTGCTCGGGCCCGACTCCGATGTCGGGCGCGCGCTCGCCGCCGGTCGTCCCGATCGGGCGGCCAGGCTGCTCGGGCCCTGGCGGGAGGTCTACGGCGACTCCCTGCGGCTGGAGGCCGTATGGCACGGGCGCAAGGGCACCGGCCCGGGGTCGTTGCGGCTGGCCGCCCGGACCGTCGGCTTCGCCGCCGAGCAGCGGGTGCGGCCTGTGTTGAGCAATGCCGTCCGGTACGCGGATTCCGGTTTGGGGCCGGTCGCCGATGTGCTGGACGCCGCGCGGCGGCTCGTGCCCATCGACTCCACCAAGGAGCTGGACTCCGGCGAAGCCTGGCTCAAGGGTGCGGGGGAGATGGCGCAGGTTGCCGAGCGGGTCGTCGAGGCCGCGGGCTTCCGGCGCGATACCGCGCACCGGCTGCTGGAGCAGACCCGGGCGACCGCTTCCGAGTGTCTCGTCGATCCCGAGGACGACCTCGGGATCGGTAGCGTCCACTTTCCCGAGCCGTATCTCGTCGGCGCCGGGCAGCGTACCGCCCAGCGGGCGCTTGCCTCGCGGGCGGTGGCGGGCATGGTGCAGCGCGGCCATGACGGGCGGCGGGCGTACTGGGAGCGGATGCACCAGGAGCTGGACATCATCGCCCACCACGGGTTCGCTTCTTATTTTCTGACGGTCGCCCAAGTCGTCGATGACGTACGGAGGATGGGGATCCGGGTGGCCGCGCGTGGCTCCGGTGCGGGGTCACTCGTCAATCATCTGCTCGGCATCGCGCACGCCGACCCCGTGGAGCACGGGCTGTTGATGGAGCGCTTCCTGTCCAAGCGCCGGCTGGTGCTCCCCGACATCGACATCGACGTGGAGTCCGCGCGCCGGCTGGATGTCTACCGCGCGATCATCGACCGGTTCGGGACCGAGCGGGTCGCCACCGTGTCGATGCCGGAGACCTATCGGGTGCGGCATGCGATCCGGGATGTGGGTGCCGCCCTGTCCATGGACCCCGCCGACATCGACCGAATCGCCAAGTCCTTCCCGCACATCCGGGCGCGCGATGCCCGGGCGGCGCTGGAGGAACTGCCCGAGCTGCGGCAACTGGCCGGGGAGCGGGACAGGTACGGCAGGTTGTGGGAACTGGTGGAGGGACTGGACGCCCTTCCGCGTGGCATCGCCATGCATCCGTGCGGGGTGCTTCTGTCCGACGCTTCCTTGCTCTCCCGTACGCCCGTCATGCCGACCAGCGGCGAGGGCTTCCCCATGTCGCAGTTCGACAAGGAGGACGTCGAGGACCTGGGGCTGCTCAAGCTCGACGTGCTGGGCGTGCGGATGCAGTCGGCGATGGCGCACGCGGTCGCGGAGGTGAAGCGGGTCACGGGGGAGCGGGTCGATCTGGACGCGCTCGACTTCGAGCGGGGGGACGGCGATCCGGCGACGTATCAGCTGATCCGGTCCGCCGAGACGCTGGGCTGCTTCCAGATCGAGTCGCCGGGGCAGCGGGACCTGGTCGGACGGCTTCAGCCGGCCACCTTCCACGATCTTGTCGTCGACATCTCGCTCTTCCGGCCCGGGCCGGTCGCCGCCGACATGGTGCGGCCGTTCATCGAGGCGCGGCACGGGCGGGCGCCGGTGCGATATCCGCATCCGGATCTGGAGGAGCCGCTGCGGGAGACGTACGGGGTCGTCGTCTTCCATGAGCAGATCATCGACATCGTGCACATCATGACCGGGTGCGGGCGGGACGAGGCGGACCGGGTGCGGCGCGGGCTGTCCGATCCGGAGTCGCAGGGGCGGATCCGGGTGTGGTTCGCACAGCATGCGGCGGCCAAGGGGTATGACACGGAGACCATCCGGCGGACCTGGGAGATCGTCGAGGCCTTCGGGTCGTACGGCTTCTGCAAGGCGCACGCCGTCGCCTTCGCCGTACCGACCTATCAGTCGGCCTGGCTGAAGGCCCATCACCCCGCCGCTTTCTATGCGGGGCTGCTCACCCACGACCCCGGGATGTATCCGAAGCGGCTGCTGCTGGCGGACGCGCGGCGGCGTGGGGTGCCGATCCTGCCGTTGGACGTGAATGTGTCGGGGGTCGCACACGGGATCGAACTGGTGTCTGAATCCGAGAAAGGTGGGGGGACTTGGGGACTGCGGCTCGCGCTCTCCGACGTGCATGGCATCAGCGAGGCCGAGGCGGCACGGATCGCGCAGGGGCAGCCGTATGCCTCGCTGCTCGACTTCTGGGAGCGGGGGCGGCCGAGCCGACCGCTCGCTCAACGGCTCGCGCAGGTGGGCGCGTTGGACGCCTTCGGGGCCAACCGGCGTGATCTGCAACTGCATCTGACCGAGCTGCACCGGGGCGCCCGGGGTGGCGGCGGGGGACAGCTCCCGCTGGCCGGCGGGCGGAACACGGCCGCGGCGGGGCTGCCCGACCTCAGCTCGTCGGAGCGGCTCAGCGCCGAACTGGGTGTGCTGTCGATGGACGCCTCGCGCAATCTGATGGACGACCACCGGGCGTTCCTCGACGAGCTGGGTGTCGTCTCGGCGCGGCGGCTGCGCGATGCCCGGCACGGCGAGACGGTGCTGGTCGCGGGTGCCAAGGCGGCCACCCAGACGCCGCCGATCCGGTCCGGCAAGCGGGTCATCTTCAGCACGCTGGACGACGGGACGGGGCTGGTGGACCTCGCCTTCTTCGACGACTCGCACGACGCGTGTGCCCACACCGTCTTCCACTCCTGGCTGCTGCTGGTGCGCGGGGTGGTGCAGCGGCGCGGGCCGCGCAGTCTGAGCGTGGTGGGTTCCGCCGCCTGGAACCTCGCCGAGCTGGTCGAGCTGCGCGCCGAGGGAGGCCTGGACGTGGTGGCGGCGCGGCTGGCGGAGCCCATGGCGGAGGGGGACGGAGACGATCCGACGCACGGCCGGCGCATCCAGATGCCGACCGGATACGAAATGCACCCGTGGGCCGATCTGCGACCGGCGGGTCAAGAGCCCTCACAGGTAAGGAAGTTGTGGCACCAGAGTCCGGGGAGTGCGGGATGACCATCCTCTGCGTACGTTTCCAGCTGCCGCCGGCGGGCGAGGCGGCCCTGCCCGGGCTGCTCGGACTGCTGGAGGACTTCACGCCGGTCGTTCAGGCGCTGCCACCGGACGGAGCACTGGCCGATCTGCGGGGCGCCGAGCGGTACTTCGGGCGCGACGCCGTCGAGCTGGCGTCGGTGATCCGGGTGCGCGCCCTCGCCCACCACGGGGTCGACTGCGTGATCGGCGCAGGGCCGGGCCCGATGCTGGCCCGCATGGCACTGGGGGACGCCCGGCCCGGGGTGACGTGCGCCGTTCCCGAGGAGCCGGACGCCATCGCGCAGTTCCTCGCCGGCAAGCCCGTCGCCGCGCTGCCCGGCGTCGGCGCCGCGAGCGCCCGCACCCTGGGCGAGTACGGCCTCGACACCCTCGGCCTGGTCGCCGCCGCACCCCTGTCCACGCTCCAGCGCCTGATCGGCGCGAAGGCCGGCCGCGAGCTGCGCGAGAAGGCGCGCGGAATCGACCGGGGCCGGGTGGTGCCGAACTCCGTGTCGCGCTCGCTGGCCACCGAACGCCCCTTCACCCGCGACGAGCTGGACCCCGACCGGCACCGCCGCGCCCTGCTCTCGGCCGCCGAGGAACTGGGCTCCCGACTGCGCGCCCTGGACAAGGTCTGCCGCACCCTGACCCTCACCGTCCGCTACGCCGACCGCTCCTCGACGACCCGCAGCCGTACCTTGAAGGAGCCGACGGCCCACTCGCCGGCGCTGACCAGGGCGGCGTACGACATGTACGAGGTTCTGGGCCTCCAGCGCGCCCGCGTCCGCGCCCTCGCCCTGCGTGCCGAGGGCCTCGACCCCGCCGAGCAGGCCTCCTACCAGCTCACCTTCGACCCGCTCGACGAGAAGGCCCGCCGCATCGAGGAGGTCGCGGACCGCGCGCGGGCGAAGTTCGGGCCGCATGCGGTGATGCCGGGGTCGCTGGCCGCCTGACTCCCCTCATGCGGAGGTCAGTTGGCCCAGGGCGGCGTGATGCGCGTGCCGTCGGCCAGCTCCGCCGTCAGGCCGATGGAGGTGGTGACCCAGGTGACGGCGGTCCGCTCGGTCGGGTTCTCGACGGTCAGCGTCGCGCCCGGGTTGATGATCAGGGTGTCGCCCGCCGCGATCCGGTCCGTGCGGTCGTCGAGCGTGATCAGCAGCTCTCCGTCGAGCAGGTGGAGGATCTCCTCCCGGTTGACGGTGTGCGCGGGCGCCTTGGTCCCGGCCGGGATCTCCCCGCGCCAGGCGCACAGTTCTTTGCTGCCGCGGGCGGGCGTGGCGTACGAGACGAAACGGGCGCCGTGGATTTCGTGGGTGACGGCTTCGGACGCGCGGATCACGGGCATGGGTGTCTCCTGGGCGTAGATGGTCAAGAAACTTGACTATATGTGTCTATGGTCAAGCGGCTTGACCAACACGTCAAGGGTGTTTCAATGCCTGCGTGCAGAACTCCGAAGCCATGGCCCTGTCCGCCGCCCTGCTCGCCGTCGCCGGTGAGCTCACGCAACGCATCAACGACGGCGTGGTGGCCCGGGGCTTCGAGGGGGTGCGGCCCGCGCACGGATTCGCGTTCGCGCGGCTCGCCCCGGACGGTGCGACGGCCACCGATCTCGCCGCCCACCTCGGCGTGACCAAGCAGGCGGCGAGTCAGCTCGTCGACGAGATCGTGCGCAAGGGGTACGCCGAGCGTCGACCGCATCCCGATGACGCGCGCGCCCGGCTGGTCGTGTTGACCGAGCGGGGGTGGGCCTGCACCCGTGCGGCCGAGGAGGCGGCCGCGGAGGCCGTCCGGGCGTGGGTGGGTGTGCTCGGTGAGAGCGAAGTGCAAGCGCTGTCGCGCCAGTTGGGACGCATCGCACCCCATGGCCCCATCAGGCCCACTTGGTGATGGTTCATCAGTGGATGCAACCGGCCACTGGTTATCACTGGAAGTTTTTACTGACGCGTAACTTCACACGTCTACTACTCGCCCGTAACTTGACGGGTGAACAGCATCCTCGTGATCCGGATCACAGGGCGTAAGGCCGTCGCAACTCCCTTGAGCCGCAAGGAGATCACACGATGCTGCCCTGGAAACGAGCGCTCAGACCCCTGGCCGCGCTGCTGCTTACCGCCGCGGTCGCCGTCGTCCCCGCCACCACGGCCCAGGCGGCCGAAGCGGCGGCGACCACGCACAGTGGCTGGAACGACTACTCCTGCAAGCCCTCCGCCGCCCATCCCCGCCCCGTCGTCCTCGTGCACGGCACCTTCGCGAACTCCGTGGACAACTGGCTGGGCCTGGCGCCCTACCTGAAGAACCGCGATTACTGCGTCTTCTCCCTCGACTACGGCCAGCTGCCCGGCGTGCCGTTCTTCCACGCCCTCGGCCCCATCGACAAGTCGGCGGAGCAACTGTCCGCCCATGTCGACAAGGTGCTCGCCGCCACCGGCGCCGCCGAGGCCGACCTCGTCGGCCACTCGCAGGGCGGCATGATGCCCCGCTACTACGTCAAGTTCCTCGGCGGGGCCGCCAAGGTGAACGCCCTCGTCGGCATCGCGCCCAACAACCACGGCACCACCCTCGGAGGCCTCGCCAACCTGCTGCCGTACTTCCCCGGCGCGGAGGACCTGCTCAGCGCCGCCACTCCCGCCCTGGCCCAGCAGATGGCCGGATCCGCCTTCATGACCAAACTCAACGAGGGCGGCGACACCGTCCCCGGCGTCCGCTACACGGTCATCGCCACCAAGTACGACGAGGTGGTCACGCCGTACCGGACTCAGTTCCTCAACGGCCCCGACGTGAAGAACGTCCTGATCCAGGACCGATGCGCGCTCGACCTGTCCGAGCACGCGCTCCTCGGGCTGACCGACCGGATCGCCTTCCACGAGGTGGTCAACGCGCTCGACCCGGCCCGTGCCACGCCCACCACCTGTGCGTCCGTGATCGGCTGAGCACTCCGCCGGAGCCTGACCGGCCTGAGCCGCCGGTCAGGCCCCGGAGTTGTGGGGCGGTGTGAGCCGCGGGTCAGCGCCTGTGGCGAGCGCCGGCCGCGCGGCGGCGCACCGACGCGAACAGGACCGCCGAGCCGAGCGCGAGGGTCGCCGCGCCGCCCATCGCGAGATACGCCGTGCTGCTGTCCCCGCCGGTCTCGGCGAGGTTCTCGGTCGCGCCGGCGGCCTTCGGCTGGTTGGCCGGGGCTGACTCCTCCCGCGCGGCAGCGGCGGCCGGCTCCGCCGACGTACTGGCGTCCTGGTCGCCGTGGCCGTTGTGCTCGATCGTCGACTCGTCGGCACCGTCCTCGATCTGCTCCTCGGAGGGCGCGGAGGCGCTCGGCGCGGGCGCGGCCCCGCCGCCGGTGCTGTCACTGCCGCCGCCGCCCGAGTTGTCGGTGCTGCCTCCGCCGCTGCCGCTGCCCGAACCGCCCCCGCTGGCCCCGCCGAAGCTGACGTCCGAGCAGGAGTAGAACGCCTCCGGGCTGTCCGAGCGCTGCCAGACCGCGTACAGCAGCTGGTTGCCGGAGCGCTGCGGCAGGGTGCCGGAGAAGGTGTAGAAGCCGCCCGAGGCCGCCGGGTCGGTGGACGTCGCCACCGGGTTCGCCAGGTCCAGGTCGTCCCAGGCCAACGGCTTCGACGGGTCGTACCCCTGCTTCGTGATGTAGACCTTGAAGGTGCCCTTGTGCGGCGCGGTCACGCGGTACTTGAACGTGTACGACCCGCTGCTCACGCTCGTCGCCGGCCAGTCAACGCGGGCCAGGTCGAGGCCCTTGAACGCCTCGCTGTTCGCGCTGCACAGCTTGCCGTCCGGGATCAGCTCCCGGTGCCGGCCGTCCGCGTTGCCGATGCGTATGCCGTTCCAGTCGTAGAGGGCCTGCGTACCGCCTGCCGCGACCGCGGCCTTGCACGCGTCGGACTTCGGGCTCTCCGGGCCTTCCGCGTAACACTGCGAGACCCGGCTGACCGGGTCGCCCATCGAGCCGTGCGCCGAGGCGGGCGCGGTGGCGAGAGCGGTGAGGGCGAGCGGGGTCAGGCCCAGGGCGGCGACGGTGGCGGCCCTGCGGTGTGCGGGCATGGGGGGTCTCCTCGGAAACGGAACTGATGGGTGCCGGATCCAAGAAACCGCGAAAACGCCTGTCGCAGGGGGTTCGCGGCGATCTTTAGGGTCGCCTTAAGGTGCGGCTAACCAGGGGCTCAGGATGGGTGGTTGAAGCGCCCTGTCCCACCTGTGAGCGAGCTTCGGAGCTGTTCGCGGTCGTTCGCGTCCGTCCGCCCTGAGACGCTTCGGTTGGCTCCCCGAATGGCTCCGGCTCCCGCCGTTGCTTACCGTCTGGTCTCGTCACGCAGTACGGGCAGCTCTGGGCGCCGTGGCTCGGCTTCTGCCGGCAGGGAAGGCGCGCGTCGGATCTGCCTGGTGCACGCTGGCGCATGTCGACGCCATCGGCTTGGGAAGCTGCGGACACGTGAACGGGGCTGAATGGGACGGAAACTGAGACGGGCGTCGGCCGGGTCGTCCGGCGAAGCCGGAGCTGATGATGACCTGGCGTATGCCGTCTCCGGCCGAGTCCGGACTCACTCACGCCTCCTGCGTGGCGTCGATCTCGGCGATCAGGGCCTCGATGCGCTTGTGGATCTCGTCGCGGATGGGGCGGACAGCTTGGACGCCCTTGCCCGCCGGGTCTTCCAGGGTCCAGTCGAGGTACTTCTTGCCGGGGAAGATCGGGCAGGCGTCGCCGCAGCCCATGGTGATGACGTAGTCGGACGCCTGGACGGCCTCGGTGGTGAGGACCTTCGGCTCGGCCGCGGAGATGTCGATGCCGACCTCGTGCATGGCCTCGACGGCGGCCGGGTTGACCTGGTCGCCGGGGATGGAGCCGGCGGAGCGGACCTCGATCCGGTCGCCCGCGAGGTGGCTGAGGAATCCGGCGGCCATCTGGGAGCGCCCGGCGTTGTGGACGCAGACGAACAGCACGGAGGCGAGCGGGCTGGAGGACATCGGTTCTTCCTTCGTGAATGGGTCAAGCGGGTTGTGCAGAGGGTGGGTTCAGGTGCTCGGCAGGGAGACGAGGAGTTCGGTGATGCGGGCGTCGATCTCGTCGCGGATGCCGCGGACGACGGCGATCGGGGCGCCCTCGGGGTCGGTGACCGGCCAGTCCAGGTAGCGACGGCCCGGCAGTACTGGGCAGGCGTCCCCGCATCCCATCGTGATGACGATGTCGGCCGCCTGCACGACCTCGTCGGTCAGCGGCTTGGGGAACACGTCCGCAAGGTCCACACCGGCCTCGGTGAGCGCCTGGGCGACAACCGGTTCGACCTCGGCCGCAGGGTCTGTGCCCGCGGAGGAGACGACCACGTGTCCGCCCGCGCGGTGGGCGAGGAGGGCGGCGGCCATCTGGGAGCGGCCGGCGTTGTGGCTGCACACGAACAGCACCCGTGGCAGGCCGCACCCCGGGGCCCCCTCGATGTGAGCGAGGGCGTTCAGACGCTCGGTTGCCAGGTGCTCGGCCAGCACCACCAGGTGAGTACGGACCCGCGCGTGCTCGGCCAGCCGCTCGTAGGAGTCGATGACCAGGCGCTGGATCGTCTCGGCGGAGAAGCGTCCGCGGTAGTGCAGGGCCAGGCGGGCTGTGCCGGACGCAAGGCGGTCGTCGGGCAGGACGGGGGGCGGGGATGCGGTCACGGGAACCCCCTTCGGGGCATGGGCCCCCACGGGTGCGGGGATACGGGTCCCAAAGATCAGCTCAGGCTGGTATCAGCCTGGAGTGATGTGAGATTATCAGTCCATGCTGACGTCAGTCGACACTGATCTGTTGCGGGTTCTCGCAGACCCGCTCCGCCTCCGGATCGTCACCCTGCTCGCCAAGGAGACGCTCTGCACCACGCACCTGATCGAGGAGACGGGAGCCAGACAGACCAATCTCTCCAACCACCTGAAGGTGCTGCGCGAGGCCGGGGTCGTGGAGACCGAGCCGTGCGGCCGGTTCACCTACTACCGGCTCAAGCCCGACGTCATCACCTCTCTCGCGGGCCAGTTCGCCGACCTGGCGGAGACCGCGCGCACCACCGCCGAGAACAACGTCAAGCGGTCCTGCCCCTGATCCCCGCCCCTGCGGCGACCTGCACCGAGGAGTCCAGTTGACCGCCACCGAGGCTGCCGAGCACGACAGAGCCGAGGAATCCCCGACAGCCCCGGACGTGGTCGTGGCCGACCCGCAGCCCGCCCCGGGCGCCACCCCGCCCCGGACGCCGCCGCTGCTCGCCAGGGCCGCGGCCGAACTGGTCGGCACCGCGGGACTCGTGGCGGTGGTGGTCGGCTCCGGCATCCAGGCCACCGAACTCACCGAGGACGTGGGCCTGCAACTCCTCGCGAACTCCACGGCCACGGTCTTCGGCCTGGGGGTGCTGATCCTGCTGTTCGGCCCGGTGTCCGGCGCGCACTTCAACCCCGCCGTCACCCTCGCCGAGTGGTGGACCGCTCGCCGCGGCGGCCCCGGCGTGACGTTGCAGGAGGCTGCTGTCTACGTCCCCGCCCAGATCGTCGGCGCCATCGCGGGCGCGATCCTGGCCGATGCGATGTTCGGCGAACCGCTGGTGAAGTGGTCCACTCACGATCGCTCAGCCGGGCACCTGCTGCTGGGCGAGGTAGTCGCGACGGCCGGGCTGATCCTGCTGATCTTCGGCCTGGCCCACACCGACCGCCTCCGCTACGCCCCGGTCGCGGTCGCCTCCTACATCGGCGCCGCGTACTGGTTCACCTCGTCCACGTCCTTCGCCAACCCGGCCGTGACGATCGGCCGTGCCTTCACCGACACCTTCGCCGGCATTGCTCCGGGCTCGGTCGTGGGCTTCATCGGCATGCAACTCGTCGGCGCCGTGGTCGGCTTGGCGCTCGTGGCCCTGATCTTCCTTCCCGACCGGACAACCGCCGAGTGACGCGTACGTCGCAGCGGCAACTGGCGGCGCATCCTTCATGATCGCGAGGAGATGACGACATGGACTCGGCACTGATCGCACCAGTCGTCTTCGCCGCCGCCCTGGCGATCGGCACCGCGGTTACCGAACTCCGGTCTCCTGGCTCAGCCCGCGTCACATGGGGCCTCATCCGCGACCGGACGGCGGTCGCCGCGGGTGCCGTAGTGATGATGGTCGTCACGGTGAAGGGCGCAGGTTGGTCGGGCCTGGCCTGGGGCGTGCTGGCCGGGGTGCTGACCGGGCACCTCGTTCATCGGGCACACCCCCGCGACCAGTAGCGCCGGGCTGCGGTCGCCTTCGGGCGGCTGAACGCTGTGGGGCCGCTGTCCCGTACCGCAACCACCGGCATGGCGGTACCGATATACGCGCCGCGCGGCAATTGAGTAACCCCGACACGGCGAGCGTGGCGGCCCACGGCTATGGCGATCAGGCTGCGGTCGGCCCGGCCTTGATCAGCAGCTGCCCCATCGCCGCGAGGACCGTCGGCTCGACTCGGTAGTAGACCCAGGTGCCGCGCCGCTCGGACGTAAGCAGCCCGGCTTCCTTGAGCTTCTTCAGGTGGTGGGAGACGGTCGGCTGGGAAACGCCCACGTCGGAGATGTCGCACACACAAGCCTCGCCGCCCTCGTGCGAGGCCACAGCCGAGAACAGCCGAAGCCGCACCGGGTCGCCGAGCGCCTTGAACATCCGCGCGGCCGTCTCGGCCTCCTCCGCCGTGAAAGGGCGCTCGGTGACCGGTGGGCAGCACGGCGCCGCAGCCTCGCCGGGGGCGGGTTCCAGCAGCGGTAGCACCTTCGTATTCGACATGCATCTATGTTGACACATGTCGAACCAGCGATGCGAGGGTCGGACGGTCTCAGGTCTTGGAGGGGTGGCGTGTCCCGGGCGCCGCTACACCTGTCCGCCCCATGTTGATCTTTATATTCGATGATTGTCTATGTTGACGCTCGTCGATACAGGTGTGATGCTTGGCAGCGCAAGAGATCGACGGATGTCGAAACAAAGGGGAATCCCGTGAACGCGCTCACCACTGACCAGCTGCCCGTCGTGGTCGTCGGCGCCGGTCCTATCGGCCTGGCTGCCGCTGCACATCTCGTCGAGCGCGGCATTGAACCCCTGGTCCTGGAGGCCGGCCCGACGGCTGGCAGCGCTGTGCGCGAGTGGTCGCACGTTCGGTTGTTCTCGACCTGGGGCGAACTCATCGACCCGGCCGCGGAGAAGCTCTTGGCCCCGACCGGCTGGGTCCGCCCCGACGCCTCCACCTACCCGACCGGCGGCGACTGGGCCGAGCGCTACCTCCAGCCGCTCGCCGAAATCCTCGGCGACAAGGTCCGATACGGCGCCACAGTGACCGGCGTCGCCCGCGCCGGCCGCGACCGCATCGTCGACTCCGGCCGCGACGAGCAGCCGTTCACCGTGCACATCCAGTCCACCGACGGCGCCGAGGAACGGCTCACCGCACGCGCAGTCATCGACGCCTCCGGCACCTGGTCCGTCCCGAGCCCGATGGGCGCCGACGGACTGCCCGCCCTCGGCGAGAAGAAGGCCGCCGACCGCATCACCTACCGCGTCCCCAACCTGAGCGACCCTGCCGTTCGCGCCCGATACACGGGCAAGCGCACCGCCGTCGTCGGCTCCGGCGCCTCCGCCTTCACCGCCCTCGCCCCCCTCGCCGACCTCGCCAAGGAGAACGACGGCACACACGCGGTGTGGATCCTGCGCCGCGGAATCAGCGACAACACCTACGGCGGCGGCGAGGCCGACCAGCTCCCCGCCCGCGGCGCACTCGGCCTGCGCGCCAAAGCCGCTGTTGAGGCCGGCCAGGCGAGCGCCGTCACCGGCTTCCGTGCACAGGCCCTGGAACGCGACGGCGATCAGCTTGTCCTTGTCGCGGAGGACGGCCGCCGCCTCGACCCGGTCGACGAGGTCATCGTCCTGACCGGCTTCCGCCCCGACCTGTCCTTCCTCTCAGAGCTCCGACTCGGCCTCGACGAGCGCCTCCAGGCCCCGACCGCGCTCGCCCCGCTCATCGATCCCAACGTCCACTCCTGCGGCACGGTCTACCCGCACGGCGTCAACGAGCTCTCCCACCCGGAACAGGGCGTCTACCTGGTCGGCATGAAGTCCTACGGCCGCGCGCCGACGTTCCTCGCCATGACCGGCTACGAGCAGGTCCGCTCCATCACCGCCTCGCTCGCAGGCGACCAGGAGGCCGCCGAGCGCGTCGAACTCACCCTCCCGGAAACGGGCGTATGCGGCGGCGCGGGCCTGTTCGACGAGCCGGAGAACGCCGAGGAGTCCGGCGGTGGATGCTGCGCCGCCCCCACCACCCTCCAGATCGGAGTCGGCGCCCCGGCACCCACGTCCGGCCGCTGCTGACCCCACACCTGCACAAGGAGGATCAACATGTCCCGCGTACAGCTGGCCCTGTGAGTCCCGGACCTAGACGCGTCCATCGCCTTCTACAGCCGACTCTTCGGCGCCGAGCCCGCCAAACTCCGCGATGGTCACGCCAACTTCGCCATCACCGAGCTCCCGCGCAAGCTCGTCCTGATCGAAGGCACCCGGACGAGGACACCCGCCTGGAGAGCTCCAGCAGGTACCACGGCCTCGACCGTGACGGCAGCCGAGTACTCCCCGGCCCGGTGACCATCGAATACATGCCCACCGTCCACACTCCCCGAGAAGAATTCCCCTGCTGATCACCCGCATACCACCCGACGCGCAGCAGGTGCAGGGCTGCACCCAGACCAGGCCGCAGCTCTGCGGGTCTGAGCCGGGCGACCTGAGCCCGGGCTGGATGCGCGTATGCGGGGCGCCCACGGCGCTCATAAGCTGTTGTTGCTCGGGGTCTCCACGGAGGACAGTCATGCCCCGATCGATCTGGTCCGGAGCCATCTCGTTCGGCCTGGTCACGGTGCCGGTCAACGTGGCCGGCGCCACGGAGAACCACAGCATCAGCTTCCACCAGTACCACCTGGAGGATCAGGGCCGGATCCGCTACCGGAAGATCTGCGAGATCGAGGACCGCCAGGTCGAAGAGAGCGAGATCGGCAAGGGCTACGAGCTGGCCAGGGGCCACATCATCCCGATCAGCGACGCCGACCTCGAAAATCTGCCGCTGCCCACCGCGAAGGCCGTGGAGATCGAGGCGTTCGTGCCGCTGGAGTCCATCGACCCGATTCGCATCAGCGCCGGCTACTACCTCACCCCCAAGGGGCAGGTCGCGGCGAAACCGTACAAGTTGCTGCGTGAGGCCCTCGGCAGATCGTCCCGGGTTGCCATCGCCAAGTGGGCGTGGCACGGGCGCGAGCGCCTGGGCATGCTGCGCGTGCGGGACGAAGCGCTCGTGCTGCACGTCATGTACTGGCCCGACGAGATCCGTGACCCCAGCGAGCTGCTGCCGCCGCCCGTGGAACTGACCGAGAGCGAGATCGACGGTGCGCTCGCACTCATCGACAGCATGACCCGCGAAGCCCTGGAGGGCCCGGAGTTCCACGACGCGTACACCGATGCCCTGGCGCAGATCATCGAAGCCAAGCGCGAGGACAAGCCCCTGCCCGAGGCGCCCGAGCCCGCGGACACAGACGGCAAGGTGTTCGACCTGATGGCCGCCCTCAACGAGTCCGTGGCCAAGGCGAAAGCCTCCCGCGGCGAAGGCACCGCCGAGGTACACGAGCTACCGAAGAAGGCGGCCACGGCCAAGAAGACACCGTCGAAGAAGCAGCCCGCCAAGAAGACGGCCGCAAAGAAGAGCACTGCGAAGAAGACCGCCGGGCGCCGGCCCCGCAGCGCCTAGGCGAGGCCCAGCATGGACATCGAGCTGACGTACAGCAAGGGGCTGCTTCGGAGCATCGGCGACGTGGAGATCTCCTACGGGCGACGGGAGTGGCTGGACAGCACACCGCGCGCCCTGGGTTCATGGCCGCTTCCGCGTTCGCGGCATCGGCCCGCTCGAAGTCTTCTACGACCGACTCGGCTCTCGTCCCATTCGCGTGCGGCTGCACGACGGCAGCGAGCGGCTGTCCGAGGACCATGTCCTGGCGCTCTTTCTTGTGCTGTTCTGGCAGGAGCAGGCCTGGGAGGCATCCCGGCGGCGAGCCAGGAGCTGACAGCCCACCGGCCGGGTGCGAACAGTGCCGCACGCAATCCTGCACATCGCAGTCCACAAAGCCGAGCGCGGTGTCCCGACGGCAGTGCGGACACGGATCCACCCGACCCGCCAGCGCCCGCAACGCCTGCTCCCGCTTGACACCCCACGAGATGAGAAGCCGCACATGGACGTGCGGCCCTGAGGGACTGCTCAGGCGGAGATCAGGTAGGTACCGTTCCCGGCATGACCGATGAGGGGATCCGGCCCGCCGTCACCGCCGACGTGCCCGCCGTCAGAGCCGTGACCGACGCCGCCTACCACCACTACATCGAGCGGATCGGCAGGGTCCCGCAGCCCATGGAGCGTGACCACGCGGCCAACGTGGCCGAGGGGAAGGTGTTCGTCGCGGAGCAGCCCGGCACGGGGCGCGTGGTCGGGCTCGTCGTGGTCGAGGCGTACGAAGACCACCTGTACCTCGACAACATCGCCGTCCACCCCGACGCCCAAGGGCAGGGCGTGGGGCGACGGCTGCTTCACTTCGTGGACGCACACGCGCGTGCGCTGGGTCTGCCCGAGGTCAGGCTCTACACGCACGCGTTGATGTGGGAGAACCAGAAGATCTACCCGAAGTACGGCTACGAGATCGTCGAGCGTCGCGTGGACGGGCCGTACGACCGCATCCACTACCGCAAGCGGCTCGACTGACGTGTCTGAGAGGGCCGTCGGGGCGTTTCAGCCGTCCGGCCACCAGGTGCGCGCGATGTCCTTGCGGACCTCGGGTCGTCCCGAGGGGCGCTCGTCGGCCTCCTCACGGATCCGGCGGGCGTCCGTCGTCCTCTTCAGGGGCTTCTGCACGGTCACACGGCGCATGGCTGCCTCCTTCAGGGTCCACCGAGTTCCTCGTTCTCAAGGGGGTAGACCCGTGCGGGGAGAGTTCCTCATCGCCGCTGGTCCTGTCAGTGGCCGCTGTCACGATTCGACTGTCAGTGGCGGGTGTCACTCTTGGCCGTATGACCGACATGACGAACGGTGAACAGGCCATCACAGGGGCGGACCCGGACAGGGACACGGACTGGGACGCAGCAGCCGCCTCCTTCGACGACGAGCCGGACCACGGCCTGCGCGACCCCGAGGTGCGCCGGGCCTGGGCCTTCCGGCTGGGATCCTGGCTGCCCGAGCGGGCGTCCGACGTCCTCGACCTCGGCTGCGGCACCGGCAGCCTGTCGCTCCTCGCCGCCGAACAGGGACACCGGGTCACTGGGGTGGACCGGTCACCGGTGATGGTGGACCTGGCCCGCGCCAAGCTGGCCGGGCGTGACGCGGTGTTCCTCGTCGGTGACGCCGCGGCGCCGCCGGTGGGTGAGGAGCGGTTCGACGTCGTGCTCGTACGGCACCTCCTGTGGGCGCTGCCCGACCCGGGCCGGGACCTGCGGCACTGGCGCGGACTGCTGCGCCCGGGAGGGCGGTTCGTACTGGTCGAGGGCGTGTGGGGGACCGTCGACGCCGTGGGCCTGACGGCGGACCGGCTCACCGCGCTGCTCGCCCCGTTCGTCGGCCACGTGCGCGTGGAGCGTCTGTCGGACGACGAGCTGCTGTGGGGAAAGCCCGTGGACGACGAGCGGTACGCCGTGGTGGCGACGGCCTAGGCCAGCAGGGACTCCAGACCGCCCTCGACGGTGGCGAACGCCTCCAGTTCGTCCAGGGCCGCCACGGCCGCCGCTGCCGCCTCGGGGTCCGTCTGCGCCAGACCGCTCTCGGCGAACTCGTCCTCGTCCAGGCGGCGTACGTCCGTGCCGTCCGCGGACCGCCACAGGTCCAGGTCGAGGTCCTCGACGACCAGCTCGGTGCCGGACAGCGTGGCCGGGCGGGTGATGTCGCAGTACCAGCCCTTGAGGGCACCCGAGGCGTCCCGGACCTCCTTCACGGCGTACCAGCGGTCGCGCCAGTAGTACTCCGTGAAGACGTCGCCCGGCTCGAAGCGGACGAAGCCGAAGTCGCGGACCCCGACGCCGGCCCAGGGAGCCCGGACCGCGATGCGGGTGCCGTCGTCGGCGACCAGCTCGGCCTCGTAACGGATCTTCGTACGGCCGCCCTTGACGAGGACCACGTCCAGCGGGCGTCCCTGCTCAGCCGAGTTCACGGACATGGCGCACCTCCGTCGCGCAGACCTCGTAACCGAACCACTTGTTGATCGCGAGCATCGCGCCGTTGCCGGCGTCGTTGCCCGTGAACGCCTCCGTGTACCCGGCGGCGCGGGCGCGATGCAGCGAGTCGTTCTTGGCCAGCTTGGCCAGGCCACGGCCGCGGAAGGCGCGGGCGCTGCCGGTCATGGTGGTGCCGTAGCGGGTGGCGCCGTCCGTGCGGGCGGCGCTGAAGGCGGCGGGCCGGCCGTCGACGAGGACCACCGAGGTCAGCTCGTGGCTGTTCAGCGGATGCCGCCAGGTCTCCTCCAGCCAGGCCTCGTAGTCCGTGAACTCGGTGTCGACGTCACCGGGTTCGTCCAGCGTCGTCTCCGCGTCCAGTTCGAACAGCGGACGCGGGTCGTCCGCGAAGTCGGCGGCCGTGCGCAGTTCGACGCCGGGTGGGAGCGCCTGGAGCGGGGGCAGCGTGCCGTTCGCCAGGTCGAGGCGCAGGAAGTGCGCGCAGCGGCTCGCGCGATAGCCGTGCCGTTCGGCGAAGGCGCGGTTGTCCGGCTCGTCGAGCACCCAGGCGAACAGGGCGGTCGCACCCACGGCGGCCAGGTGTTCCTCGGCGGTGCGCAGCAGGAGCGCGCCGGCGCCGCGGCGCGTGCGCTCCGGGTGCACGTACACGTTGACGAAGCCCTGCCCGGGCTCCGGGCTGTCGTGGGCGATGCCCACCTGGGCCGTACCGATGATCTCGCCGTTCTCCTCGGCGAGGAGAGGCCGCGCATGGGCGTCGGGGTGGGCACGGGTGGCGCCGTGGACGACGGCCTCCGGGGTCACTACGAGATACGGGAGAGCGCGGTGCCAGACATTGACGAATCCCTCGACGTCGGCACGGACTTCGGGACGCAGATCGCGGACGGAGACGGTCATGTGGCCGCACGCTACGCGGGCGATGTGCCGGAGTGCCTCTCATTTTCCGGCGGGTACGGGACAATCGGCCTGTGACATTGAAGATCCACATCGACGACAGTGCCGCGCCGTACGAGCAGGTGCGGGCGCAGATCTCGGAGCAGGCGCGCTCGGGGGTGCTGCCGGTGGGGTACCGGCTGCCGACCGTGCGGGGGCTGGCGGAGTCCCTTGGCCTGGCGGCCAACACGGTCGCCAAGGCCTACCGCGCCCTGGAGAGCGACGGGGTGATCGAGACGCGGGGGCGCAACGGCACGTTCGTGGCCGCGGCGGGCTCCGCCGCGGAACGGGAGCTTGCGACGGCCGCCCAGGCGTACGTCGAGCGTGCTCGTCGGCTTGGGCTGACGGAGGCGGATGCGCTGGCCGCGGTGCGGGATGCCCTGCGGGCGGCCTACAGGGGCTGAGCGCTCCGCCGGAGGTGCCGAGGCGGGCGGGTGGTCGGCTGCGGCGCCGTCGTGGCTGGTCGCGCCCACGCGGCGGAGCCGCACATCGAGCACCGCCCCGCGCCTCTTCCCGCCCCGCTGGTCAGCGACGTGCCGCGAACTCCGGCGTTCGCGTCACCGTCAGCCCCGCCCGCGTCGCCGCGCGCCCGAAGGCCACCGCGTCCGCCACCGCCGCCGCGCCGGGGTCGTTGTTGAAGTACGCGTACATGTCCTCGGCGTCGGACCAGGTGGTAGCGATGCGGTCGACCCAGGTCTCCAGGGAGCGCCGGCCATAGCGGGGCCAGGGGTGGGCCCGGCCCTCGTGGAAGCGGACGTAGCCCCAGTCGGCGGTGCGCCACAGGGGGGTGACCGGGCGGGCCTGTACGTCGGCCCAGCACAGGGCGGCACCCCGGGACTCCAGCACCTTGCGGGTGCCGGCGGTCCACCAGGACTCGTGGCGGGGCTCGACCGCGATCCGGGTCCCGGACGGGAAGCAGGCCAGGCAGGCGTCGAGGAGGCCGGGGTCGGCGCGCAGGGTCGGCGGGAGTTGGAGGAGGACCGGTCCCAGGCGGTCGCCCAGGCCCGCCGCATGGGACATCAGGCGGTGGACCGGCTCCTCGGGATCCCTGAGGCGCTTGATGTGGGTGAGATAGCGGCTCGCCTTCACCCCGACCACGAAGTCCCCCGGCACCCGGTCACGCCAGACCTCGAAGTTCTCCCGCGTGGGCAGCCGGTAGAAGGCGTTGTTGATCTCCACCGTGGCGAAGTGCCGCGTGTACTCCTCCAGCCACAGCCGCATGGGCACATCGGCGGGGTAGAGGGCACCCCGCCAGTCCCGGTACTGCCACCCCGACGTCCCGACGAACAGGGTCATACGTCCATCAAAGCACCGGAAGGCTAGAGGTACAGCCCCGCGTCCGCCCCGTCCCGCGGGTCCGGCAGCGACGTCGGGGACGTGCCCCGCTTCAGCGCGTACAGCTCCGCCAGCGTGGCGCCCTCACGGCCGACGCCCTCCTCCGTGCCCAGCCAGGTGGTCGCCTCACCGCGCGTCAGCGGACCCACCTCGATGCGGGCGAGACAGCGGCCGGGGCGGACGACGGCGGGGTGCAGGCGCTCCAGGTCCTCGTTGGTGGTGACCCCGACCAGGACGTTACGGCCCTGGCCCAGCAGGCCGTCCGTCAGGTTCAGCAGCCGCGACAGCGCCTGGCCCGCCGTGTGCTTCGCCTCGCCGCGGATCAGCTCGTCGCAGTCCTCCAGGAGCAGCAGCCGCCAGCGGCCCTTGCCGGTCGAGTCGTCCTCGCCGATCGCGATGTCCATCAGATAGCCGACGTCACTGAACAGCCGCTCCGGGTCCAGGACGCAGTCGACCTGGCACCAGTCCCGCCAGGAGCGGGCCAGCGTCCGCAGCGCCGACGTCTTGCCCGTGCCCGGCGGGCCGTGCAGCAGGAGCAGCCGGCCGGCGATGTCCTCCGGGGTCGTCTTCATCAGGCGGTCCATCGCGTCCGCCACCGGCGCGGTGTAGTTGGGCCGCACCTCGTCCCACGTGCCCGCCGAGATCTGCCGGGTCGTGCGGTGCGGGCCGCGCCTGGGGGAGACGTACCAGAAGCCCATGGTGACGTTCTCCGGCTGCGGTTCGGGCTCGTCCGCCGCGCCGTCCGTCGCCTCGCCCAGGACGCGCTCCGCCAGTTCCTCGCTGGTCGCCGTCACGGTGACGTCGGCGCCCCGGTTCCAGCGGGAGATCAGCACGGTCCAGCCGTCGCCCTCCGCCAGCGTCGCGCTGCGGTCGTCGTCGCGGGCGGTGCGCAGCACACGGGCGCCCGGCGGCAGGAGCGTCACCCCGGACCGTACGCGGTCGATGTTCGCCGCGTGCGAGTACGGCTGCTCGCCCGTCGCGAAGCGGCCGAGGAACAGCGCGTCGACGACGTCGGACGGCGAGTCGCTGTCGTCGACGTTGAGCCGGATCGGCAGAGCGTCGTGTGGGTTCGCAGACATGCGGCCATGATCCGTCAAGCGGCGGGCCCGTGCACCCGGTTTCCGCGCCACACCCCGCCAACGGACGATGCCCGCCACCCGTGCCGACGCTCCCGGCGCACCCTCTCCACCCTGTTACAGGACCGTGCACTGCCGAAACCTGCCCGCGCGGATGCCGCCGCCGTTACCGTTGTCCTTGATGGGACGTCATGGGTGGAATTCGGGGGCAGGGCGGTGGCGGCTCACCGCGCTGCTAGGGGTGGGCGCGGCGGCTCTGGCACTGGTGGTGACGCTCCTCAACACGCTCCCGGGCAACGGTGTGAACACCGACGGCACCTCACGCGACGGCGACAAGGTGCACGGCAACCCGACCGCCACGCCGGACGCCACGAACCCGGAGGTGGGCTGGGGGTTCACGCACACCCAGTACAGCGCCGACGAAGGCGACTCCGCCGCCGTCAAGCGCGTCGAGGGACGGCTGGCCGACGCCGGGGGACTGCCGCAGATCCAGCACATCATGGGCTGGGGCTCCGACAATCCCGAGCCGGTCGAGGGGCGTTACGACTTCGAGGCGATGGACCGCCGTATCGACTTCATCCGCGCCTCCGGCAGCACCCCCGTGGTCACCCTGTGCTGCGCCCCCGACTGGATGAAGGGCGGCAAGGCCGGCGTCGACAACACGAACTGGAGCCAGGCCGCCCTGGAGACGCCGCCCGAGCCCGGGCACTTCGAGGACTTCGCCGCGCTCGCGGTGACCGTCGCCAAGCGCTATCCGGACGTACGGCACTTCATCGTGTGGAACGAGTTCAAGGGCTTCTGGAACGATGCCGAGGCCCGCTGGGACTACGAGGGCTACACCCGGCTCTACAACCTGGTCTACAAGGCGCTGAAGAAGGTCAACCCCGACATCATGGTCGGCGGGCCGTACCTCGTGATGGACAGCGTCGACCCGCGCGCGCAGGAGGCGTCGACGGAGCTGAAGGGCTCCTGGGGCGCCATGGACCAGCGCACGATCGACGCCTTCGAGTACTGGAACCGGCACAAGACCGGCGCCGACTTCGTCGTCGTGGACGGCTCCAGCTACACCCGGGACGACGAGCTGCTGCCCGACGAGTTCACGGCCACGGACAAGTTCACGGCCGTCAGCCAGTGGGTGCGCCGGCAGACCGGCGATCTGCCGCTGTGGTGGGCCGAGTACTACGTCGAGCCCGCCGACGGCAACGACGACCGCAAGGACTGGTCCGAGGCCCGCCGGGTCGCCGTACAGGCCACCGGGATGATCGCGCTGGCCAAGGGCGGCGCCTCCTCCGCCTTCTACTGGAACCCACAGGAGGAGCGCGGCACCGAATGCGCCGGCTGCCTGTGGACGCCGACCGACACCGCGGGCGGCGGTGCGAAGCTGCCCATGTACGACCTGGTGGCCCGCTTCGGCAAGGAGTTCCGGCCGGGCACCGAGTACCAGAAGGTATCCGTGGACAAGCCCGATGTGCGGGTCCTGGCCACGGACAGGACGGCCCTCGTCGTGAACACCCTCGACCGGCAGACCAGCGCGAAGATCGACGGCGAGAAGGTCGAGCTGCAGGCGTACGAGGTCAAGTGGCTCAAGCGCTGAGCCACTTGACCGTCACGCTCCTCACTTGATCGTCAGGAACCGCTGCACCAGCGAGGCCAGCAGCACCGCCAGCAGCGGCAGCGAGAACCAGAAGCTGCTCTGCAGCCAGCGCAATTGCCGCACGCTCGGCGCCATCGCCACCCGGACGATCTCGCGGGCCATCAGCAGCACGATCAGCGCGAGCGCCGCGAGCCCTCCGACCACCGACCACGGCGTCCAGGTCACCTGCGGCCCGATCGGACCGGGATCGGCCTTCGGGGCCTCGCCGGCCGGCTGCTTGCGCAGCGCGTACATCGTCACGTCTGTGTTGGCGAAGACCTTCTTCAGCTCCTGCCGCTTGTCCAGGTTCTGGATCAGCCGTGGCTCCCAGGTCGCCGAATAGCCCACGTCCATCCGCAGATAGGTGACCTGACCCCGGTTGATCATCAGATACGAGTTCGGACCCGCATCCTTGAGGGCCTTGACCAGTCCCGACACCAGTACCGGGTCGGTCGGCGCCAGCGTGGGCAGGTACTCCACCTTCTCCATGTCCTGGGAGCCCCACGGCATCGACGGAGTCACGACGTTGACCGGGTCGTTGCTCAGCCACAGCAACCGCACCGTCGGATCGTCATGGGCGTACACGTACTCCATGGCGGCGACCTCGCCGGGCAGGATCCGCTCGAACGGCTCGTTGCCCCAGCGGGCCACCAGGAAGCCGCCCATGAGCACCAGGCCCGCCATGAGCGCGGCCAGCGGCGCGAGGCTCACCCGGTCCTTGTCGCGCTCCTTCGTGGTGATGCCGGTGCGCGGGAACAGGGCGAGTCCGGCCAGCAGGGCCGCGCCGGGCAGGGCGAACATGAAGACGCGCAGCGCCATCTCGCCGCCGTACGACTGCATGCCGAAGCCCAGGAACGGCACGAAGGTGAGGACGAGCAGCGAACGCTCCCGGTAGTTGTGGAAGCGCCGCCGCCACCAGCCCCAGCAGGCGAAGGCCATCACACCGCCGGCCAGCAGCACACGCGTGTAGAGGACGAGCTTGTGCGTCGAACTGCCGCCCTCGATGCGGCCGGAGACGGAGGACGACACATTGCTGCCCACACCGCCGACCCCGCCGAAGAGCTCGTCGAAGTGCCCGGACCAGTACGGCTCGGCCAGGAAGCCGATCCAGACCGTCACCATGACGCCGAACAGGATCGGCAGACCGCGCAGTTCCGACTTGCCGATCAGGACGAGTGCCGTCAGCACGCCCAGCATCACGAACGGCGTGAGCTGGTGGGCCGGCACGCTCGCCGCGAACAGTCCGATCACGACCATCAGCAGCACGGCCCGCTGCCGCCGGCCCGTCGGCTCGACCTCGACCTCGCCGGGCCGCCGCTTCGTCCAGATCACGCGGGGCGCGCGGAACCAGACCAGCAGGATCGCCGCGAACACCAGGTACAGCAGATACGTGAAGCCCTGCGGCGAGAAGTAGTCCTGGCCCACCCAGCCGCTGAGCACGAAGATCCAGATGCCGGTCCACTTGGCGCGCCAGCTCGCCCGCATCGAGCGCACGAGCAGGAACATCGGAACCAGGTACAGCAGTTGGACGGCCAGCGGCCACCAGCGGATGACCTCGCTCAGATCGCTGACCCCGCAGGCCTTCGCGGCGAACGCGGCCACCGCGAAGAAGCCCGGCCAGCTCCAGCGCGCGTCCAGGTCGGGCACCGCCGACCCGGTGCGGTCGATGTAGTCGAGGAAGCCGAGGTGCTGCCAGGCCGTCGCGAACCGCGGCTCGGTCTCGATCAGAGCGGGCAGGGCGTGCAGCGACACGACCGTCGCGAGCAGCGTGATCAGCAGCAGCGCCCGGTGCTCGCGGCCCAGCCACAGCAGCGAGGCGAACACCACCGTCAGCAGCGCCGCCCCGACCAGGGTGGGCAGCGGCAGCACGGAGATCAGCCCGAGCCCGCCCATCTTGTCCAGGTCGCTCTCGCCGAGCCGCAGCGCCGGCACCCAGTACAGCAGCAGTGCGGCGACCAGCAGACAGCCGAGGACGACCCCGAGGCGCGTGGGCAGCAGCCGCTCACGCCAGGTGAGCGCGGGCGCCGCGGGCTGTCGTACGGCCTCTTCGTGCATGGGCGGCTCTTCCCGTACGGCTGACTCCCGCCGTACGACGGCCTCCTCCCGTACGGCAGCCTCCTCGCGCTCCTCCGGTACGGCACCGTCGCTCGCGTCCGCGTCGCTCGCGTCCAGGTCGAACTCGGTCTCGGCGAACGGCGCGTCCACCTCGGCCGGCCCCAGCGATGCCTCCGAGCCGGGCTCCCGCTCCTCGACCGGCAACCCCACTTCCGGCTTGCGTGCCCAGGTCGGGCGGTGGTCCGGGCGTACCGGCGGGGTGCCCGTGGGCGGCGTACCGGGCCCCGGGCGGACGTCGGGCCGGCGTTCCAGGTGGTCGAAGTCGACGTGGATGCCGAGGGCGAGCGTGTCGGTGTCGAGCGCCCAGCCCGGCCCCCGCTTGCGCGCCCCGTCGGCCACCTCGCGCGCCCCCAGGTCGGCGAGATCACCGTCGGGCGCCGCACCCGCGGGCACCTCGGCCGAGGTCGCCCGCACCGTCTTGTACAGCTTGGGCGCCGCGATCGTGACGATCACCGCGAGGGACACGATCTCGGCGACACCGGCGCCGGTCAGGCCCATGCGGGGGAGCAGCAGCAGTGTCAGACCGAGCACCAGGGCGCACAGCAGGCCCTGCAGCCAGGCCAGTCCGGCGGTGCGGCTCTGCGCGCGCAGGACGGCGAAGTACGTCTCCATCACGACCCGCAGCAGCGCGCCGGCCGCGAACCAGCGCAGCAGCGGCGTGGCCGCGTCCGCGTAACCCTGGCCGAAGACGCCCAGGATCCAGGGCGCCCCGAAGAACAGGATCGCGGCGACCGGCACCATGATCCGCGCCATGCGCTTCAGCGCGGCCCGGGTGTTGGCGGCCAGCCGCCCCGGGTCGTGCGAGCCCTCGACCGTGAGGGAGGCGCCCATGTTGATGGCGAGCAGATTGACCGTGCCGCCGATGGTGGCCGTGATGTAGAAGTACGCGTTGTCCTCGGCGGAGACCTGCGCGGCCACGATCACCGGGATCAGATAGACCACGGCGAGGGAGAACAGGGAGCCGGTGTAGTCGCCGGCCAGGAACTTCCCGATCTCCTTCAGGGACGGGGGACTGATGCGGTCCTCGGTGGCCTGCACATGGCGCGGCACCAGACGCCGGAACACCAGCCAGCCCAGCGGCAGTACGGACACCGCGATCGCCGCGACCCACGACACGAAGACACCGGCGGTCGGGATGGCCACCGCGAAGGCCACCAGCAGAGCCAGTTTCACCGCGGAGAACACGGTGTTGCCGACCGGCACCCACACCGCGCTGCGCAGCCCGGTCAGCACGCCGTCCTGGAGCGTGAGCAGGTTCCAGGCGATGACGGCCACGACGAAGAACAGCCCGTTGACCGGCCCGCCCAGGAACCGGTACGACGGCCCCCACAGGTCCAGCGTCAGCAGGAAGACCCCCGCGGCCAGGGCCACGACCACGCAACTGCCCGCGTACGTCCGGAAGATCAGGCGACCGCACTTACGTCCCGCGACCGGGATGAACCGGGCCAGCGCGCCCGTCAGCGTCACCGCGGTCAGACCCGCGAGGAACTTCATCGCGGCGATCGCGGCGGAACCCTGGCCGACCGCGGACTCGGAGTAGTAGCGGGCGGCGGCCAGCCAGAAGCCGAGCCCCAGCACCGCGGAGACACCGGTGTTGATCATCAGGGCGTAGGCGTTGCGGAACAGCTGGCTGCCCCCTGAGGACCCGCCCATGCCGGGCAGGCGAAGGCGGCGCCCCGACTGCTCGGGCGCCGGCGCGTCGGTCGATGCGGGCTCGGTGGTGGTCGTCGTGTCAGACACGGGAACGGATGGCCTTCCGGCGGACCTGTCGGGCTCTGCGGACGACGGCGTACCCCTTGGTGAGGGCACGGTCCCTGGCGAAGCTGCGGGCGATCGCACGGCCTTCGACCATCCGCCCGAACTCCTCGATCGAGGTGGTGCGGCGCACGGTCAGGCGGGTGAGCGCGTACGGCCCCTGCCGGCGCCGCGCCAGACCGTTGTTGACGGCGAGCGCCTGTTCGTACCCCGTCTCGCGCACCGCCTCGCGCACCCGGCGGCTGGAGTAGCCGTACGGGTAGGCGAACGAGGCCGGGACGCTGCCCAGCCGGTCCGAGATGATCTCCTTGCACAGGATCAGCTCGGAGCGCAGCTGATCGTCCGGGAGCTGGTCGAGCTGGGGGTGCGTATGGCTGTGGCCGCCGATCTCGACGTCCGCCCCGGCGAGTTCGCGGACCTGGTCCCAGTCGAGCATGGTGTCCAGGCCGCCGCCCATGTCGTGCGGGCCCTTCAGCCAGCCCGTGGAGACGAACACCGTGGCCGCGAAGCCGTGCTTGGCGAGCACGGGCAGGGCGTGCCGGTGCACGCCCTCGTAGCCGTCGTCGAAGGTGATCAGCACCGGCCGCTCGGGCAAGGGCCTGCCCGAGCGCCAGCGCGCGGCGAGGTCGGCGGTCCTGACGGGCGTGAGGCCCAGGTCGCCGATCAGCGCCATCTGCTCCGCGAACGCCTCCGGCGCCACCGACAGTTCGCGGGTGGCGTCGTTCGGCGAGGTGGAGACGGCGTGGTACATCAGGATCGGCACGCGCGTGTCGGTCATCTGCTGCCCCCCTCTGCGCCGGCTGCCCCCTCGCCGCCGGCTCCCGCTCCGGTCCCCGCCACCGAGTACGTAACGCCGCCCCGGCGGACCCGGACACTCCCCACCACGTACCCACCGGCGGCCGTGAGCACCCCGGCGACGATCGCGCCGGCCCGCCCCGCACCGCCCGGTCGGGCCAGCACGGCGTCCCGCAGCCCGCGCGCGACTCCGGCCGGCAGGACCCGGGTGGCGTACCGGCGCTCCGACTCAAGTCCCTTGTCGGCGCCGACACTTCGAGCCACCAGGGCCTTGGACAGCCCCTCGGCATAGGTACGCGTGCGGAAGTACCGGAAGTGCTCCCGCGGCCCCGGCACCCGGTGATGGATCACCGCCCGGTCGTCGATCAGCAGGACCGCGTCGGGCTTGGCCCGGGTCAGGCGGATGCACAGCTCCGTCTCCTCGCAGCCCAGCGGCAGCCGGTCGCCGTCGCGTCCGATGCCGCTGGCGAAGCCGCCCGCGAAGTCGAACGCCGTACGCCGGAAGGAGGCGTTGCCACCGAGGACGTTGCGCACCTTCACGAGCCCGCGTGGCAGGCCGCGGTAGGTGCAGCCGACCACCCAGTCGAACTCCTCCGGAAACCAGGCCGGGCGTCGCCCCGACGCCCAGATCGGCTCGGTGCGCCCGCCGACGGCCATGACACGCGGGTCCGCGTACCCGGCCGCGAAGTGCTTCAGCCAGTCCCGCTCGGCCACCGCGTCGTCGTCGAGGAACGCGATGACCTCGCCGTACGAGGCGGCGATGCCGGTGTTGCGGCCCGCCGACAGGCCACGGGGGCCCGCGTTGGCGAACACCCGCACATCGGTCGCTTCCTTGTACTCCTTGGTCAGCCGGTCCAGGAGCGCCTCGTTGTGGTCGACGACCAGCAGCGTCTCCAGGGCCGGATACGACTGCGCCCGCACCGAGGAGACCGCCGCGAGGATGTCCTCCCAGCGGTCCTCGGTGTACACGCAGATCACGACGGAGATGTCGGGACCGCTCAAGACGCCTCTCCCCGGACCGAGTGAACCGGGTGCGCCGGCTGAACCGACGGCACCGAGCCGAGCGTCGGGGAGTGCGCCGCGGCGGTGCGGCGGCGCAGAGCACGCCGGTTGGAGCGCTCCTTGAGGATCACCTTGAGCACCCGCAGCCCGTCGCGAACGGCCCGCAGATTGCTCGTGCCGTGGATGCGGAGGTACTCGTGGCTCGGTATCTCCTGCACTTTCAGGCCCGCCTTGACGACCCGGATGTTCATCAGGGTCTCCACCTCGAAGCCGGTGCAGTCGAGGTCGATCTTGTCCAGGCAGTGCCGCCAGAACGCGTTGTAGCCGTAGCAGAGGTCGGTGTAGCGGGCGCCGAACTTGCGGTTGACCGCCGTGCACAGTGCCCAGTTGCCGAGCTTGCGGATCGGCGTCATGTCGTCGGTGCCGCCGCCGTTGGCGAAGCGGGACCCCTTGGCGAAGTCCGCGCCCGAGACCAGGGCGGAGACGTACGACAGGATCTCGTTGCCGTCGGCCGAGCCGTCCGCGTCGACCATCACGATGATGTCGCCGGTGGCCGCCTCGAACCCGGTGATCAGGGCATCCCCCTTGCCCTTGCCCCGCTGCCGCACGACCTTGACGTCAGGCCACAGCTCGCGGGCCACCTCGACGGTGTTGTCGGTGGAGTTGCCGTCGACCAGGACCACTTCGTGTATCCAGTCCGGCAGTGTCTTGAAGACGTACGGAAGGTTCTCCGCCTCGTTCATGGCCGGGATCACCACGCTGACCGGTGGTGCGATGGCCAGATGCGTGGAGACGGGCCGGTACTTGCCGACAGTTGACGGACCTTGGTCCGCGACCGCCGGGCGCAGAAAAGAACTCATGAGTCTGGTCCCTCTCGTCCGGTGGACCGCCCGCCCCTGGGCGGCCCGGCATTGTGTCCGGTTCGAAAGGGGGGTTCTCACGTACGGCACGGACGAATGGATCTCCGGGCACGCATGGTGAGCTGGCATATCTGGCCGACCACCGATAATCGGCAGCCGGTCGCGCGGCACGACTCGGTCACAAGTGCGGACACCGTCACCGAGCACCCCCCTACCGCGCCTCGCGCCGGGACTGTCGCGGGTCTTGAGCCCTCCCCTAGAACCGCTTGGTGACAGTCCGATGCGAGTGAGATGTACGACGGTATTGATGATTGAGACTGTATGGCAAGAGCTGGAACGAGCTCTCACGTTTTTGTTGGTTTGACCGTAACCGGCCGGGTTGTCTTGACCGTCACCGACGTCCCGAGCGGATCTTCCCCATGCTCTTCAGCAGCCGGTCGGCCGGTTCGAACAGCTCCGGCCGGGTCTGCACGGTGTTGCGCAGCGCCCGGACCGGGGCACGGCGTGCCCGGTGTCCGAACGCGACCGGGTGACGCCGGGTCACCCACCCCTCCGACACCTGCAGCTCACGTGTCTTCAGGGAGTCCTTGTACTCCTTCTGGCCCCGGCCGAGGTCGAGATGGGCGATGCCGTCGGCGGCGGCCGCCTCGGCCATGCGCAGATGCAGGACCAGCCCCGGGGAGTACTTCGAGAACGCCGGATCGTACGCCGGGAACCAGCAGGCCAGCACCCTCTCGGTGCGCAGCCCGAAGTGCGCCGCGATCGGCTTGCCGCCCGCGTAGAGCACCGACAGGATCCCCGCGAACGGCTCGGAACGGGTGTGGAACAGCTGATCCACCAGCCCGGTGATCCACTCGTGCGCGAACCGGTCGCTGCGCCCGGTCCTGCGGTACTGCGCGGACTTCCAGGCCATCAGCGTGCGCAGGGCCGCGGGATCGCGCTCGTCGTGCACATAGCGCACGCCGTCGTGATCCCGGCCCAGCTTGCGCTCCTTGGCGAGCGTCGACTTCGTGAACTTCGGTGACCGCTCGCGCAGTTGGCTCAGATACGCCTCGTACCCCTGGTCGATGTCCATGACCGGTGACGGGAACGTGCCGGACGCCGCCTCCTCGAACGCCGCCTGGCCCCCCACCAGGTGGTCGAACTCGAATACGGCGAGCCCGCACGCCTTCAGCAGCTCCCGGGCGTCCCAGGTGAACCCGGGCCGGTGCACCACCCCCTGCGCGTCCGAGACGCCGAGCCCGATGGCCCGGCCGACTCCGGTCGCCGTTCGCTGGAACGGGAAGAACGCCGCCGGCTCGCCGCCCTCCCGCACGACCGCGATCCGCACCCCGCGCCGGCAGCGGCCGACCGCGAGGGCGAACTCGGGCGAGAGGAAGGGGTTGGCCAGTTCGGGCGACCCCTGAAGATGGGCCTTGGACTGCATCGATGTCCACGCCGCCCGGTCGGCGGAGCTGAGCTCGCCGGGGCGGTACACGCTGATGTCCACGTCAGTCAGTCCGCCTTCGCGTCGTACGGCCGCGCAGTCGCCGCACCAGAACCAGCAGGAGAATGAAGGCGCTGATCGCGGTCACGGCCACGATCCCGCCGCGGACCGACCACCGGTGCACGGCCAGCATGCCCTGGGCCACCAGCATGTTGACGACGACCGCGCCCGCAACCGCGGCCACGGTCCTGCCGAAGGGTTCCAGTCCGCGCAGCGCCGCGGCGATCGCCACGGCCGGTGCCGCGAGCAGGAAGAACAGCGTGAACGGGCCGCGCAGCGGTGACTGCGAGCCGACGAGCGCGAGAACCGCGCCGAGTCCCCCCACGGCCGTCGCGGCGCCCGCGAGCAGCGGTGTCAGGTCCCTCCCCGGTCCTGACCGCTCCCGCTCGGCGTCCTGAGACGCACCTGTCTTGCTACTTAAGGTCTGCATTGGCGACTTTGCCCCCCGAAGCGCCGGATGCCGGGCTTCAATGTCGCTCAGCTCCGTGGGGGCCGTCAAGACGTTCCCCGGAGACGGTGGGCGTCTCCGGGGAACGGGTGGTTCTGGTCGTACGGGTGTGCTGTTACGGGACGAGCTTCAGCAGCCGGTTGGGCGAGCCGGCGCCCGGGCCGGTGACCACGTTGGTGGTGGCGCCGCCCGTCAGGGCAGAGGCGACCGAGGCCGGGGTGGCCGAGGTGTGGTTCGCCAGGTAGACCGCCGCCGCGCCCGCGACGTGCGGGGTCGCCATGGACGTACCGGAGATGGTGTTCGTCGCGGTGTCGCTGGTGTACCAGCCGGCCGTGATGGAGGAGCCGGGGGCGAAGATGTCCAGCACCGAGCCGTAGTTGGAGTAGCCGGCCCGGGCGTCCGAGCTGGTGGTGGCGCCGACGGTGATCGCCTCGGTCACGCGGGCCGGGGAGTACGAGGAGGCGTTGGCGTTGCTGTTGCCGGCCGCGACGGCGTAGGTCACTCCGCCGGCGATGGAGTTGCGCACGGCCGTGTCCAGCGTGGTGGAGGCGCCGCCGCCGAGCGAGAGGTTGGCGACCGAGGGGCCGGAGTGGTTGTTGGTCACCCAGTCGATGCCCGCGATGACGCCGGCGGTGGTGCCGGAGCCCGCGTTGTCGAGCACGCGCACCGCCACGATCTTCGCCTTCTTGGCGACGCCGTAGGTCGAGCCCGCGATCGTGGTCGCCACATGGGTGCCGTGGCCGTTGCCGTCGGAGGCGGTGGTGTCGCCGTCGACCGCGTCGTAGCCGTAAGTGGCACGGCCGCTGATCTGCTGGTGGGTGATGCGCACACCGGTGTCGATGACGTACGCCGTCACGCCGCTGCCCGCGCTGTCCGGGTAGGTGTAGGTGCCGGAGAGCGGAAGCGCGGACTGGTCGATGCGGTCCAGGCCCCAGGGGGCGCCGGTCTGCGTGGTGTCGGCCACCTGGACGCGCTGGTTCTGCTCGACGGACGCCACGGCCGGGTCGGCGGCGAGTTGTCTGGCCTCGGTTGCGGAGAGGCCGGCGGTGTAGCCGTTCAGCGCCTTGGTGAACGTTTTGCTCACCGAGCCGCCGTACTCCTTCACCAGGTCCTTGCCGGCGGCCGAGGAGGCCTTGAGGCCGGCGCTCTTCTTCAGCGTGACGATGTAGCTGTCCTTGATCGCCGTGGGGGAGCCGGCGGCCAGGACGTTCCCCTCGGCCGGGGCGGCCTGGGCGGGGAGGGAGGTGAGCCCGCCGACGAGGGCGGCGGTCGCCAGGCCGGTTATCGCGGCGAACCGGATTTTGTCGCTACGCAGTTGTGCCATTACGAGGGAGTCCTCCTCAAGGCGGTGCGCAGGTGGTGCGCGCACATGTGGGGGGTGCGTGCGCTGTCGCACGCACGGCCCTGGGACGTTGCGTTCCCGTTCCCGAGCCGAGGTAAAGGATCTGTGGTCCCGAGGTGGCGGACAAGGGAGTTGACGACCTGTCAACAATGCTGTCATGCACACGAAATGCACCACATGGCGAACGCACAGGGAGGAAGTCGTGATGTCCGGGAAAGTCTTGGCATGGACACTTCCCGTCAACACGCGTAGTTGGTACGACGGTTAAAGCAGAGATCCTGCTATAGGGAGGTTCCATGAGACGTTCCCGACTTTCCGTATACGTCGCCTCACTCCTCCTCGCCGTCGGCACCGCCCTCACCGGGGCTGCGACGGCGCAGGCCGCAGACAGCGCCGCCGCAGGCGGCTATGTGGCCCTCGGCGACTCCTACTCCTCGGGCCTCGGCGCGGGGAGCTACATCGGCTCCAGCGGCGACTGCAAGCGCAGCACGAAGGCGTACCCGTACCTCTGGGCCGCCGCGAACTCACCCTCGTCGTTCGACTTCACGGCGTGCTCGGGCGCTCAAACGGGTGATGTCACGGCCAGTCAGCTCGGCCCCCTCAGCTCCGCCACCGCACTCGTGTCCATCTCCATCGGCGGCAACGACGCAGGCTTCGCGGACATCATGACGACCTGTGTGCTGCAGGGTGACAGCGCCTGTGTCTCACGCATCAACACCGCGAAGGCGTTCGTCGACTCGACGCTGCCCGGCAGGCTCGACAACGTCTACACGGCCATCCGGACCAAGGCCCCGTCCGCCCATGTGGTCGTGCTCGGCTACCCCCGCTTCTACAAGCTGAGCGCGTCGGGCTGCATCGGCCTCTCCGAGACCAAGCGCAAGGCGCTCAACGGCGCCGCCGACTACATCAACGCCGCCACCGAGAAGCGCGCCCTGGACCACGGGTTCACCTTCGGCGACGTACGGCCCACCTTCACCGGGCACGAGCTCTGCTCCGGCAGTTCATGGATGCACTCCGTGAACTGGCTCAACATCCCGGAGTCGTACCACCCGACGGCCGCGGGCCAGTCGGGTGGTTATCTGCCGGTTCTGAACGCCGCGGCCTGAACTAGGAGCCGGGCGATCCGGTAGGCGTCTGCGAGACCCCGTCCGTCGGGGTCTCCGTCTCACAGGTCACCGAGAACGGCACCGAGTTGGACTTCGTCTCCACCGGGTCGCGGACCTCGACACTGATCTCGTTCTCGAATGTTCCGCTGTCGTCGTACGTCGTCACGAAGGCCCTGTCCTGCTTGGTCCGCCCCCCGCCCTCCGGGAAGGACAGGGTCTTCCAGCCCTGGTCCATGACCTCGCCGTCCCGCGACACCCAGCGATAGCTGACCTGCGCGGGCAGCCGCCCCACCGTGAACGTCGCCGTGAAGGCGGGCGCCCGGCCGTCCGGCGGCGGACAGGACCCGGAGTACTCGGTGTTGGCGCCCGCCAGCGTCACCTTCACGGACTGCGGCGCCGGAGTCGTACGACTGCTGCTCGGACTGGGCGTCGGGCTCTGGCCCCCGTCGGTCGCGTTCTCGTCGTCCGTCTCGGTCGGCGTAGTCCCCTCGCCCGTCTGGGTGGTGGTCTCCTGCCCGCCCGCGTCCCCGCCGCCGTCGCCCCCGCGGTTGAGAAGGGCGTACGTCAGCCCTGCCACGGCCAGTGCGACGGCGGCGATGCCCGCGATCAGCACGAGAGCGGCGCGGCGACGCCGCTCGGGGCGGACGGGAGCGGTGTCGTGAGCGGAAGCGGCGGCCGGTGTGGGCCGGGTGGGTCCGGGCGGTGGGACGGGGGCCGTGGGTCCGGTCCGCGGCGGAGTCCGGTGGGCCGCGATGGGCGGGCTGTAAGGAACCCCCTGGACGGCGTCCGCGCGCGGCGTCCCTCCCGCGCCGATGACCCGCAGGTCCTGTTCGGCCCGGTCGGCCGGCAGCCGCTCGGCCGGGTCCTTGCGCAGCAGTCCCTCGATGACGGGGGCGAGCGGTCCGGCCCGGCGGGGCGGGGGCAGCTCCTCGTCGACGATCGCGCGCAGGGTGCTGAGCGGGGTGGTCTGGCGGAACGGGGAGTTGCCCTCCACGGCCGCGTAGAGCAGGACGCCGAGGGACCACAGGTCCGACTCAGGGCCGGGCGTGCGGCCCAGCGCCCGCTCCGGGGCGAGGAACTCGGGGGAGCCGATGACCTCGCCGGTCATCGTCAGCGCGGAGCTGCCCTCGACCATGGCGATACCGAAGTCGGTCAGGACGACCCGGCCGTCGTTCGACAGCAGCACGTTCGCCGGCTTCACGTCCCGGTGCAGCACCCCGGCCTCGTGCGCGGCCCGCAGCGCGGACAGCACCTCGGCGCCGATGTGCGCCACACGCTGGGGGCTCAGCGGGCCCTCGGCGTCCAGCAGCTCGGCCAGCGAGATGCCGCGGACCAGCTCCATCACGATCCAGGGCCGGCCGTCCTGCGTGGCCACGTCGTACACCGTGACGACATTGCGATTGGCGACCCGCGCCGCGGCCCACGCCTCGCGCTCCAGCCGGGCGTACATCCGCTCGACCTCCGGGCCCGCCAGCCCGTGCGGCGCACGCACCTCCTTGACCGCGACCTCGCGGTGCAGCAGTTCGTCGCGGGCCCGCCACACGGTGCCCATGCCGCCCTCGCCGAGCGGGGAGAGGAGGCGGTAGCGGCCCGCGATCAGACGTTCACTGCCCGGTTCTTCGGACACGGGCGTCCCCCATTCGCATCCGAGCGAAATCTGCACTCCGCGTGATTTCTCCACAAAAGTAGCTCAGCCGAGTGCGGATGCCGCCCCCTGGAGAACCAATCCGGCCCCGATCAGCACGACGAGCACCGCGGATCCCAGTGGAGCGGTCCTGCGGACGAAGACCGTCAGGGGGTGCGCCATCCAGCGGGGCTGCCTGTCCAGCACCCGCGTCACTCCCGTACCCAGCCTCACGACGGCGAACCCGGCCGCGGTGAGGGTGAGCGCGAGCCCGACGCCGTACGCGATGACGAGCAGCAGCCCGAACCAGGCCTTCCCGAGCGCGGCCGCGCCGACGAGCACCACCACCGCGGAGGGGCTGGGCACGAGCCCGCCGGCGAATCCGAGCAGGATCGTGCCGCGGAGGGTGGGGGCGGTGGAGTGGGTGTGGGTGAAGCCGCCGTGGGTGTGGGTGAGGAGGCCGCGGGCGCGGGGGTGCCCGTGCGTGTGGGAGTGGTCGTGTCCGTGGTCGTGGTCGTGTCCGTGCTGGTGGGAGTGGCCGGCGGGGGCGTGCGCATGGGCGTGGCCGTGCGTGGGGGTGGATGTCGCTGGAGCGGTGTGGGCGTTGGCGGCGACCAGGACCGGTTGGCGCTTGTGGGTGTGGCCGGCCTCATGGGTGTGCTCGTGTCCGTCGGTGTGATCGTGCGGGTGGGTGTGGTCGTCGTGCTCGTGCCCGTGGGGATGGCCATGGCCAGGGTCGTGCGTGTGTTCGTGCCCGTGCGTGTCGGGGCGGCCGTGGCCGCGGAAGTGCCAGGCCCGGCGTACGAGTGTCGCGCCCGCCGCGATCACCAGGGCGCCGCTCGCGATGCCCAGCCAGGTGATGACCGAGGGGGCCGCCGCCGAACCGGCGGTGACCAGGAGGCCGAGGGCGACCACGCCCAGGGTGTGCGTGACCGTCACCGAGGCGGCCAGCGGCAGGACGTCCTTCATCCGGGCCCGGCCGCCGCGGGCCGCCGCCACCGCTGCCATCAGGGTCTTGCCGTGGCCCGGCGCGAGCGCGTGCATCGCGCCGAGGAAGATCGCGAGGAGCAGGGCGAGGGCGGCGAAGCCGACGGTCAGGTCCTGGCGGGAGACCAGGCCGTCCAGGGCGCGCGTCCAGCGGTCGGCGCCGCGCGGCAGGACGGAGGCTGCGGGGGCGTTCTGCTCCGCCTCGGCGAGGGCCGGTCCGCCGGGGCGCACCCGCAGGGACGCGGCCTTGGTGTCGGCCGGGGAGGAGAGCAACTCCTGTGGGTACGCGGTCAGTTCACGGGAGATCGACTCCTTCGGCACGTCCGAGGCGGTGAGCGTCATACGGTCGCCGCGCGCCGTGACCTCCCGCCAGCCGGGGCCGGATCCCGTGCCCGCGCCGCGGAAGCCGAGGTCGATCGCGGCATCGCCGGCGTTCTCGGGGAGCGGCGCCGTCAGCCGGCACTCGACGCGCAGGGTGTCGAGCCCCGCCTGACCGGGCCGCACGCGCGCGTGGCTGCCGTTCAGCGCGAGTCCGACCGAACGGCCGTCCACGGTGACCGCGCTGCCCCGCGCGGCGTCCAAGCACCGCTGCCGGGCCCATGCCGACATGCCCGCTTTCTCGATGTCCGGCTCGGCCTGCGTCGCCGGGATCTCGGCGAGGTCCTCGACGTGATGGACGCGCAGTTCGCCGGGGGCGGCGACGAGACCGTCGTAGCGGTTGACGGTGAAGTTGCCGAGGGGGTGCGCGCTCGCGGGAGGGGCGGAGAACAGCGCGAGCGCGCAGGCCGCCATGAGGACGGCGGCGCAGGAGGCGAGCGGACGACGGAGGGTCACTTGGCCGCCTCCGGGTCCTTGAGGGCCGTACGGGCTTCCTTGGCGCCCAGCGGCGAGAAGCCGGGGTTCAGCTTCAGCGCGGCCCGGAGGTGCTCGCGGGCGTTGTCCGCGTTGCCCGTGGCGTGCTCGATGATCCCGCGGTGGTACAGGAACGCGGCGCTGCGGTAGCCGGTGGCCGTGGCCCTGCGGGCGTAGGGCAGGGCTTCCTCGTCCTTGCCGTTGACGTGCAGTGCCCAGGCGAGGGCGTCCGCGGTGTGCACGGTGTGGCGGCGGTTCCATTCGGCGCGGGCGGCGCGCAGGGCGGACGCCTTGTCGCCGTGGTCGGCCGCCGCGAGGGCGGTGTCGAGGTCGGCGTTCACGCCGTTGGCGCGGGCGAGGGCCGTCCAGGCGTCGACGAGGGCGTACTGGTCGTCGGCCTCGGTCCGGTCGCCGGCCGCCTCGTACAGCTCGCCGAGTTCGACGAGCGGGCCCGGGAGCGGGTACCGGGACACGACGTCCTTCAGTCCCTTGATCGCGCCGGCCCTGTCACCGCTCGCGGCCTGTGCGCGGGCGCGTCCTTCGAGCGCGGGGACGTAGTTCTCGTCGGCGGCGAGGGCGCGGGCGAAGTGGGTGAGGGCGGTGTCGTAGTCGCCCTGGTTCCAGGCGAGTTGGCCGAGCTGGGTGGCGACGAAGGCGATGTCGCCGGGGGCCACCGCGGAGGCGAGTGCCTGCCGCAGCACGCGCTGGGCCGTGGTGACGTCGCCGCGCAGTTCGTGCACGTACGCGTACCGCGTGAAGACCGGGACGCCCGGGCGGCGGTCGTCGGCGGTGTTGGCCGCCTCGGCGGCGTCGGTGTAGCGGCCGAGTTCGACGAGGGCGTCGATGCGGGTGCACAGGGCGCGTTCGCTGTAGGGGTTGATCTTCAGGGCCCGGTCGGCGTACTTCAGGGCGTCCTCGAAGTCGTGGCGGGCGGCGGCGAGGGCGGCCCGGCCGGCCAGGGCCTGGTCGTTGTCGCGGTCCAGCTCCAGTGAGCGCTTGAAGGCCTGCTCTGCCTGCGGGTAGCGGGAGGGGTCGCCCTTCGTGCGGGCCTGCTCGACGTAGGCGAGGCCGAGGGTGGCCCAGCTGCCGACGTCCTTCGGCTGGTCGCGGAGGTGGGCCTGGAGGGAGGAGATTCCTGAGTCGAGGTCGCCGGTGGCGAGGAGGCCGGGCGACACCGCGGCCGCCGCCGGGGTGAGGCTCTGGCTCGTGTTGTCGCGGGCGGCGCCGAGGGCGATGGAGCCCGCGGTGAGTGCTACGGCCAGCAGGGTGGCGCAGCCGGCGACGTGGAGCGTGCGGCTGCGGCGTGCGGCTGCGGCGGCGCGGCGCAGGGCGGCTTTGCGGTTCTCGTCCCCGCCGCCCCGGCCCTTGTCGTCCTCCCCCTGAACGGGCCTCGTCCTCGAACGCCGGACGGGCTGGAAGGCCTGCCGTGCCCGCCGTACGGCGGCCACGCGCTGCTCCTCGTTCTCCGGCGCGCTGTCGTTCGTACGCGGGGCCATGCCCTCTCCTCAGTTGGCTTTCCTGCGACGGTGGTTGCTGCGTGCGGCGGCGCGGCCCGCGCCGTGGGGGATGAGTACTGCGCGGGCCGCGCCAGTTGGGGGGACTCAGCGCCTAGTACGCCCGGTCCCGCATCCGGCGCCACCACAACAGGGCCGCGCCGATCAGCAGGATTCCCAGCGCTCCGGCGCCTGCCGAACCGGCGATCAGGGTCATGTCGTCCGTTCCGCCGGAGGCACCCGCCGGTTGCAGCGCGTCGCCGAGCTGGCTGCGGACGTCGGTCTCGCCGTCCGTGCCCTTGGCGAGCGGGCCGCGGGAACCCTCGGTCGGGAGGGCGACGTACGGGAAGGCCTTCTCGAAGTCCTTGTCGTTCTTGTCGACGGCGTCGCCCAGGTCGTTCTTGGCTCCGAGCAGTTCACCCTCGACGACCTGGAGCGAGGCGTCGATCACGTCGTCGGTGAGGCGACGGCCGTTCGGGAAGCCGGCGTTGTCGCCGTCGAGGACACCGAGCCGCTTGGGTTCGGCGGTCGGCTTGATCGAGGTGTTCAGGCGCAGCATCTCCGAAGGCGTGACGTGCGGAGGCTGATTGAGACCCTTCACGCCCTTGAGGAAGACGTCGACGAGGTCGTTGCGCGGCTCGTCGGGGGCCGGAATCTTGTAGATCGCCTCGATGAGCTTCGGCAGCTCCGGGTTGGTGACGTTCTTCAGGAACTGGGCGTCCTCCCACGGCGAGGACGCGTTGAACTTGTCCTTGTCCTTGATGGGGTTGACGACCTCGTTGACCAGCGGGCTGCCGAGGCGCGAGACCTGCTCGAAGTGGCCCTGCGCGTTCTTGCGCTGAGTCGTCGACCAGATGCCGACGATCGGCTGGTCCGCCGACTCGGCGATCATGTGCGTCGGGACCTGCAGGGCGATGGAGTTGACGTTGTAGCCCTTGAGCGTGTCGTTGCCGACCTCGGAGAGGTTCCCGCCGTACAGCAGGTCGAAGACGCGCAGGTCCAGGAAGAACGGGTCGTCGGCCTGCCCGGCGAACGAAGAGGCGTCGCCCGCGAGCTTGTGCACGGCCTGATCGCGCAGCTTGGCGTAGTCCGGCATCGACGCCTTGCCGACGTTCGAGGGCGCCACCGGCACGTCGTTGGCGACCTTCGTCTTCGAGACCAGGTGCTGGTCCTTCAGCTTCAGCAGCTCTACGTCGTACGTCTGCGTGATGTTGAGGTCGGGGTCGTCCAGACTCTCGACCGGACCCGTGTTGTAGAGGAACGTCTTCTTGTTCTTGACGTGCGTCTTGAAGGTGAAGCGGTACAGCAGCTCGCCCTGCGCGTCACCGTTGTTGTCGATGTGGATGTCGTACTGGGCGTCCTCGGCGAACGTGAAGAAGTTGGGTCCGCCGGCGGGCTCCTCGAACGGTATCCAGTTCGCGACGATCGTCGTCGTGTCCGGCTTGTCCGGGCTGACGAACGCGTACACGTCCGTGTTGTCGTACTGCGGAGTCCCCGAGATGAGCGGGGCCTCGCGGTGGCTGGAGGCGGAGGCCGCCCCCGGTTCCAGCGCGGTCACGCCGGCGGCTGCGAGCCCCCCGGCGGCCAGCGCACCGCATACGAGGGTCGCGAGGCCCTTGCGTCCCGCACCGCTCCTGGAATTAGGTGTCATGCTGTCCGTCCTCAGTGCCAACTTGCCTGACGCACCGGGATTCGGAGCCGGGGGCGGGCCGGATTGGTCGATCTCGAAAACAAATTTCTCGGCTGCTCGACCCGCGTTTTCGGTTCGTTGATCCGTAACCCCATCCGGAGGTGTGTTCGTTGCGAATACCTCGTGGGACAAGACGGCCGAGATGCGGTCTGGCTGGAGGGGGAGACGAGTTGGAGGCGGACGAGCTGCTGGTGCTCGTGGCGGGCGGGGACCAGAAGGCGTTCGAGGAGCTGTACGGGCTGGTCTCCGGACCGGTGTTCGGGCTCGTACGGCGCGTCGTGCGCGACCCCGCCCAGTCGGAGGAGGTGGCGCAGGAGGTGCTGCTCGAACTGTGGCGGTCCGCCGCCAAGTTCGACCCCGGCCGGGGCAGCGCACTGTCGTGGATCCTCACCCTCGCCCACCGCCGCGCCGTGGACCGGGTGCGCAGCGCCCGCGCGGCAGGCGAGCGCGAGCAGCGCGAGGCACTGCGCGCGAACCACCCCGCGTTCGACCATGTCGCCGAGGAGGTCGAGGCCGGCCTCGAACGCGAGTGGGTGCGGCGCTGCCTGGAGCGGCTCACAGCCCTGCAACGCCAGTCCGTCACCCTCGCCTACTACGACGGCTACACATACCGTGAAGTGGCCGAGCGGCTCTCCCTGCCGCTCGGCACGGTCAAGACCCGGATGCGCGACGGACTCACCCAGCTGCGCAAGTGCCTGGGAGGTGTCGCGTGAGTTTCGTCGACCGACTGCTCCGGCGCGAGGACCTGCACTCCCTCGCCGCCCCCTACGCCCTCGACGCCCTGGAACCCGGCGAGCGGTACCGCTTCGAGAAGCACCTGAGGAACTGCGCCGTCTGCGCCGCCGAGGTGCGCGCCCTGTCCGAGGACGCCGTGCGCCTCGCCTGGTCGACGGCTGCCGCACCGCCCGCCGCGATGCGCGACCGGGTCCTGGCCGCCGTACGGTCGACTCCGCAGGAGTCCGCCGGGCAGGCCGTCGGCCGGGAGCCGGCACACGCGCGTGCCACTCAGCTGCCGCCGCATGTGTGGGGGAACCAGCCGCCGCCGCGCACCCGTGCGACCAGGACGCGCCCTTTGCTGGCGCCGTTCGCCACCCTCACGGCCGCCGCGGCCCTCGTCGTCGCCTCCCTCTTCGCCGTCCAGGCGACCAGGACGCAGGACCAGCTGGACGCCCAGCGTGCGCAGGCAAGTGAGATCGCTAACGTTCTGGCCGCGCCCGACGCCCGGGCGACCGCCGGCGAGGACGCTGAGGGGCGAACGATCGGAGTGGTCGCCTCCGCATCGGCGGGGAGCGCGATCGTCACTCTGAGCGGCTACGGCGATCTGCCGAGCGGCCGGGTGCACCAGCTCTGGGAGATGCGCCCCGAGGTGCAACCGCGCTCCCTCGGGCTCTTCGAGGGCGACACGCCCTTGCTGGCGTCCGGTCTCGACAAGTCGGCGACGTCACTGGCTGTGACCGTGGAGCCGGACGGAGGGTCTCCGCAACCCACCAGCCAGCCCGTTGTCCAACTCGCCCTGAAATCGGTCGGATTCGGAGAGTAATCAACGACGAGTCGTCAACACCCTTACGGGGAAGGTGAATCCTGTGACCGCGATACACGAGTGCCCCGCCGGGGCGATAGGGTTAACCTGCCCGGGCCGGGTGGACTCGTACGGGTGGGGAGTGACATGGATCAGATAACAGTGCGCAGCAGGGCCAGGGTCCCTGCGATCACCTGCGGGAGCAGCGCGACCAGTTCGCGCCTCGACCGCCATCTCTCGGTGCTGGCGGGTCCCGCCGTGCCGCAGACGGAGGCGGCCGAAGCGACCTCGCTGATGCGTGAGCTGACCAGTCGTGACACCACGCACGCGCGCAGCGACCGGGGTGCGCGAGTCCGCCGCGTCTCGCTCTTCGCCCCGCTGCGTCGACTGCGTCGTTCGCTGTTCGGCGGACGCTGACTCACACCGGCGTTCCCCCTGACGACCTCGCAAGGCCCGCGCTCGACAACCCGCTCCGACCCGGCGTCACGCCGCGCTGTCGTCGCCGTCATCCCCAACGGCACGCAGCGGCACCTCGGAGCGCTGCCTCGGCGCGGGCCCAAACCCTGAAATCCACCCACCCCGCTCCCCGGCCCACGTCCGCCCCACGTAACACCTCGGTCACGTACGGACGTTGACGGGCCACCCTGCACGAGCCGACGACCGTGTCGGCGACCCACCGGGCCGCCAACACGGTCGTCGCGTCATTCGGTCGCCGTACGTCACCGCTCCCCGCGCGTGTACCGGCGTACCGCGAGCGGTGCGAACACCGCTATGAGCACCGCACACCAGGCCAGCGACCCGGCGACGGGATGGGCGACCGGCCAGGCGGCACCGTCCGGTACCGGCGCGTTGCCGAAGAGGTCCCGCAGGGCCATGGTCACCGCGCTGATCGGATTCCACTCGGCGAGGGTGCGCAGCCAGCCCGGCAGGCCCTCGGTCGGAATGTACGCGTTGGACAGCAGCGGCAGGATGAAGGTCGCCCCGCCGAGCTGACCGGCGGCCTCCTCGTTCCGCGTGAGCAGCCCCAGGAAGATTCCGACCCACGTCGTCGCGAACCGGAACAGCAGCAACAGCCCCACGGCGCCGACCGCTGCCGGCGCGGACCCCTCGATCCGCCAGCCCACCGCGACCCCGACCAGCAGGAACGGCACCGCTCCGGCAGCCGTCACCAGCAGATCCGCCGCCGCCTGTCCCAGCGGCACGGCGGCCCGGCTCATCGGCAGCGTCCGGAAGCGGTCCATCACGCCGCGGTGGGTGTCCTGGGCGGCCTGGAACATGCCGGTCATGATCCCGTTCGCGGCGGTCGCCACCAGCAGCCCCGGCACCAGGAAGGAGCGGTACTCCTCGCCGGGCATCGCCAGCGCGCTGCCGAAGACGTAGCCGAAGAACAGCAGCATGGTGATCGGCATGGTCTGGGTCAGGACCAGCAGCCCCGGGTTGTTGCGGATCCGCCGCAGCTGCCGGCCCAGCATCGCGCCGCCGTCGTACGCCAGGGTGCTCATGCGGCACGCTCCTCTTCTCGGGCTTCCGGGGCTTCCGGGGCTTCCTGGGCTTCCGGGGATTCCTGGGTGAGTCGCAGGAACACGTCGTCGAGCGTCGGTGGTTCGATGCGGGCGTCGAGCAACGGCACACCCGCCGCGTCGAGTTCACGCACCAGGCGGGGGAGGGTGAGCGTGGCGTCCCGGGTGACCGTGCCGACGGCTCGCCGCTCGTGGTCGAACGACGGCTCGGCGCCCGTCAGTTGGTCCAGCACGGCCGCCGCCTTCACCATGACGTCCGGATCGGTGACGACGACCTCGACGTGCGCGCCGATGGCGGCCTTGAACTGGGCCGGTGAACCCGTGTGGGCGACCCGCCCCCTGTCCACCAGTGCGATGTCGTCGGCGAGTTGGTCGGCCTCCTCCAGATACTGCGTGGTCAGCAGCACGGTCGTGCCGTCGGCGGTCAGCTCCCGCACGGCGTCCCAGATCCGGTTGCGGCTGGCAGGGTCGAGGCCGGTCGTGGGCTCGTCCAGGAACAGCACGTCGGGGCGGCGCACGAGGCTCGCCGCCAGATCGAGGCGGCGCCGCATCCCGCCCGAGTACGTCGACGCCTGCCGGTCGGCCGCCTCGGTCAGCCCGAAGCGGTCCAGCAGTTCACCGGCCCGCTCGGCCGGTCCGCGCACCCGGTGCAGCCGGGCGAACAGCCGGAGGTTCTCGCGGCCGGTGAGGTCGCCGTCGACCGAGGCGTACTGGCCGGTGACGCCGATGCTGCGGCGGACGGCCGCGGGGTCCCGGAGCAGGTCGTGCCCGGCGATGCGGGCCGACCCGGCGTCGGGGCGCAGCAGCGTGGTGAGGAGCCGTATGGCTGTCGTCTTGCCCGCGCCGTTCGGGCCGAGGAGGCCGCAGACGGTGCCCTGCGCGACGGCCAGATCGAGTCCGCGCAGGGCGTGGACCTCGCCGAATCGCTTCTCCAGGCCTTCACTAAGTACAGCGTACGTAGAAGTCATGGGTCGACCATAGCGCACTACGTACGCTGTACGTAACTAGGATGGAGGCCGAGGTGATGATCGATGGCGGGCAAGGCGGCCGAACCCCAAGTGATCTGGGCGCGTCCCGAGCGGACCGGGCGTGGCCCCAGGCCCGCGTTCACGCGGGCGGACATCGCGGCTGCGGCGGTGCGGATCGCCGACACCGGCGGGCTGGATGCCGTGTCCATGCGACATGTCGCGGCCGAGCTGGGCTGCGGGACGATGTCGCTCTACAACTACGTCCCCCGCAAGGAGGACCTGTACGAGCTGATGATCGACGCGATCGGTGCCGAGCACGACATCCAGGAGCCCTCGGGTGACTGGCGTGCCGACATGATCCGCAACGCGCAGGAGACCCGGGCCATCATGCGCCGTCACACCTGGGTGCCCCGGCTGATGTCAGGGGTGTACGGCTTCAGCCCCAACACCCTGCGCTACCTGGAGCACTGCCTGGCCTGTCTCGAACCGCTCGACGTTCCGTACAGCGTGAAGATGGAGCTGGTCGCGCTGCTCAACGGCGTGGTGACGACGTACACCGAGAACGAGATCGCCACCGCCGAGCGCACCCGTGCCATGCCCTGGTCCGAGGAGGAGGAGAACGCGGTCCGTATCGCCTACCTCGGCAGCCAGGTCGCCACCGGCGCCTATCCGCGGCTGGCCGCGGCCTTCATGGCGGACAGCGGGCCGATCGATCTGGAGGCGGTGTTCGCGCGGGCGCTCGAACGGGTGCTGGACGCCTTCGACCCCGACCCGCGTTAGATCAGCGCGAGTTGTCCCTCCGGGCCCTCCTCGTGCCCGTCCAGCACTGATGCCGGCCTGCGCGCCGCCCCCGGCACCGGCAGGACTCCGGCCTCGTGGAGGTCGTTCGCGGTGATGGCGGAGGTCAACTCCTCTTGGAGCGGCCGCAGTTCCGCCAGCAGGGCCAGGACCGTGATCAGTTCCAGCAGCTCCGACGTCCACGCCTGCGGCCAGGTCGTCGGGCGGATCGCCGCCAGCGTGCCGGGCTCGGGCTCTGCGACCCGGGCTGCGAACCACTGCTCCAGAACCTTCGCGCCGGCCATCTCGAAGTCCCAGGCCTCCGGCGGCACGGGGGAGATGCGGCCCCCGTCGACGTGGAGGGCCTCCTCGTCGCGGTCGTAGTGCAGGGTCAGCGGGCGGGCCGGGAGCGGGGCACGGACGTAGGGGCGACGGCCGCCGGGGAGCTTCGGGCGGTCGCCGTGGCGGAGCATCAGCCAGAGCATGCGGTGGCCCGACTCGACGCCTCGCGCCCAGAGTTCGGGGTCCCGCGGGAGCGGGACGGTGAGGTCGGGGCGGGCGGCGGCCAGGATCCAGGCGAGGACGTCCGCCGGCGCGGGGGAGTGGCCCAGCCGGGAGGCGAGGTGTGGCAGCAGGCCCGGGGCCAGGTTGGGTTCCGTGCCGCCGGGGCGGCGGTACAGCGGGCGGACACGTCCCGGGCGGAGCAGCGGCAGCAGGGAGGTCGCCAGCAGCGGGGAGTCGGGGGTCTCCAGGACGAAGACCTGGCGCTCGTCCGCCACCCGCCACAGCTCGGGGCGGGCCGCGTCGATCAGACGGTGGTCGGGGATCAGCCACTGCTCGTCGAACGGGGCGTGCAGGACCCGCACCGGCTCCGGACAAGGACCCGAGGCGCGGATCAGCTTCTCCGTGCCGGTGGGCCGGCCCGGTAGTTGGCCGACCGCCGAGTGCAGGGTGCGGGAGCGCGTCGGCTCCAGCAGGGTGTCCCGGTCCGGGCCCTCGGCCTTCACGAAGGCGTCCCAGCGGGCCTTCAGGGAAGCCGCGTCGGGACCCGTCGGCCACCCCCGGCCGAGCCGCGGCGGTGCGACGGACCACGGCATGAGGTCCGCCAGCAGCGGAGCGTCGTCGTGCGTCACGCTGGGCATCGTACGACCTGGCTACGACACATGGGTCAGGTGGCGTCCAGGGTCACGGTGAAGGAGAAGCGGTCACCGCGGTAGTGGATGACCGCCGCGTCCAGGACCCGGCCCTGCGCGTCGTACGTCACGCCCGTGTAGTGCAGGATCGGGCTCAGCAGCGGGACTTGCAGCAACCGTGCCGTCTCCGGGTCGGCGAGGCGCGCCTCCACCGTGTCCGTGATGCGGCTGATGTCCGCCCCGACCACGTCCCGCAGCACCTTGGTCATCGGCCAGCGGACGAGGTCGTCCAGGTCGATGCGCGCGGCGAGTTCGGGGCGGACGTAATTGCGGGCGTGGTTGGTCGGCTCGCCCGACTTCTCCTCACTGCGCAGGCGGTGGTACGTCGCCACCTCGTCGAGATCCGGGAAGAACTCGGCGACTTCGGCGGGCACGGGTGCCGTGCCGTGCTCCAGCAGCTCCGTGACCATCCCGGACTGCTGGGCCACGATCGCGTCCACCGAGCCGAGCAGCCGCACGGGGGCGCCCGGGAGGGCGTCCGGCTCGATGAAGGTGCCGCGTCTGCGGTGGCGCGTGATCAGGCCCTCGTCCTCCAGCTCCTTCAGCGCTTGGCGCATGGTCAGCACGCTCACGCCGTAGTGCTCCGCCAACTGCTCCTCGGTGGGCAGGCGCAGCGGGTCCTGCGGCCGGCGGCCCAGTATCGAGGCGCGCAGTGACTGCGACACCTGGTACCAGAGCGGCAGTTTGCGGTTCAGGACGATGGAGTCCGGGGCGAAGGAGGTCACGGGGCCATCCGTACCGGTCGGGGATCTTTACTGCAAGGGGCGGAAGTGCCGCTCCATGCCGTGCCAGACGTCGTCGTAGCGCTTCTGCAGGTGCTCGGCGCCGGCCGCGTGCGGGGTCAGGGTGACCGGCCAGCGCGTCTCGAACATGAACGCAAGACCGTCGTCGATCTTCTGCGGCTTCAGCTCGGCCGCGCTCGCCCGGTCGAACGTCTCCCGGTCCGGGCCGTGCGCCGACATCATGTTGTGCAGCGACCCGCCCCCGGGCACGAAGCCCTCCGCCTTCGCGTCGTAGGCGCCCTCGATGAGGCCCATGTACTCGCTCATCACATTCCGGTGGAAGTACGGCGGCCGGAAGGTGTCCTCACCCACCAGCCAGCGCGGGGCGAACACGACGAAGTCGACACCCGCGAGGCCCGGTGTGTCCGACGGGGACGTCAGCACCGTGAAGATCGACGGGTCGGGATGGTCGTACGAGATGGTGCCGATCACATTGAAACGGCGCAGGTCATAGATGTACGGCACATGGTTGCCGTGCCAGGCGACCACGTCGAGCGGGGAGTGGTCGTAGGTGGCCGTCCAGAGGTTGCCGCAGAACTTGTTCACCACCTCCACCGGGCCCTCGACATCCTCGTACGCGGCCACCGGCGCCTTGAAGTCCCGTGCGTTCGCGAGGCCGTTGGCGCCGATCGGGCCGAGGTCGGGGAGGTGGAAGGGGGCACCGTAGTTCTCGCACACATAGCCGCGGGCGGAGTCATCCAGTAGCTCCACACGGAAGCGCACCCCACGCGGAATCAGTGCGACATGTCCCGGCTCCACATGAAGCAGCCCGAACTCCGTGCGCAGCAGCAGTCCGCCCTGCTCCGGCACGATCAGCAGCTCGCCGTCGGCGTCGCTGAAGACACGGTCCATCGAGGAGGTGGCGTGATACAGGTGCACGGCCATACCGGTGCGCTGGGTGGCGTCGCCGTTGCCGCCCAGGGTCCACAGGCCGGCCAGGAAGTCGGTTCCGGGAGCGGGCTCGGGCAGCGGGTTCCAGCGCAGCCGGTTCGGGTCCGGCTCGGACTGGGTGAAGGGCGCCGTACGGATCGCGTCGTTGTCGGTGCGGGTGAAAGCCGGGTGGGCGGCCGACGGGCGGATGCGGTACAGCCAGGAGCGGCAGTTGTGGGCCCGCGGCTCGGTGAACGCCGAACCGCTCAGCTGCTCCGTGTACAGCCCCAGCGGGGCGCGCTGGGGTGAGTTCCGGCCCTCGGGAAGGGCGCCGGGCACCGCCTCCGAACTGTGCTCGTTGCCGAAACCGGAAAGGTAGGTGAGCCCTTCGGCGGTCTTCCGCGCTCCCCCACGCTCGAACCCGCTCGCGCGGGAGGTACCCCCATCGCTCATGATCGCTCCCTCGAGATCTGATTCCTATGCTTCACCGTAGGATTGCGATTTCATCGGCGCAAGTGATCCGCCGGACCTCCTCTGCGGGGACGACGAGAAACGGGCGGGAACCCGACTCCAGGGGGATCCGGCTGTCGGGCCGGTGTTCTAGTCTCCCGGGCATGTCGTGGACGCGGACCCTGCTCGCCGCGCTCGCGGTCTGTGTCCTGCTGCTGACCGGATCCGCGGGCTGCGGCTCCGGTGACGCGCGGCACCAGGGTGCGAACGCGGTCTCGCCCTCCCCGGTGGGCAAGGTCCTCGACGACACCGACGAGCAGGGGCGGCACTATCGCGCGGTGGACGAGGGTGACGCCCCCGAGGTCGGCATCGAGGTGCAGCCGGACCCGGACGGCGGCGACCGGGGCTGGGACGTACGGCTGACGGTCCGCAACTTCCGCTTCTCGCCCGCAGGTGCGCCGGCGCGGGCGGTCGCCGGGCGCGGGCTCGCGTACCTCTACGTGGACGACCGCCTGGTCGCCGGGCTGCGCAGCCCCGACCACCGTCTCCCGGCGGAGCTCGTGCCACGCGGCACGCACCAGGTCACCGTCCGGCTGTACGCGGACGACGGCACGGTGTGGGCCGTGGACGGCGACCCTGTCGAGAGCACGGCCGACATCACGGCATCGGGGGCGGAGACGACCGTGACGCCGGAGTCCGCGTCGACAGCGTCCGCCGCGGCACTGAGCACGCCGGGTACCCGCTTCCGTACAGGGGGCCGAGGTTCACCGGACCGAGGCGGAAAGGCATCATGAAGACCGTGCCCCACCCAGACACGCTTCGCCGGGCGCCTGTGCAGCGGCGCAGCGCCGAACGGCTCACCAGGATCCTGGACGCCTGCGCCGACCTCCTCGACGAGGTCGGCTACGACGATCTGAGCACCCGGGCCGTCGCCCAGCGCGCCGGCGTGCCCATCGGCTCGGTCTACCGGTTCTTCGGCAACAAACGCCAGATGGCCGACGCCCTGGCGCAGCGCAACCTGGAGCGGTACGCCGCCCGTGTCACCGAGCGCCTCAAGGAGGCCGGCGACGGCGGCTGGCGTGCGGCGATGGACGCCGTGCTCGACGAGTACATCGCCATGAAGCGCACCGCCCCCGGCTTCTCCCTCGTCGACTTCGGCAACCAGATCCCCGTCGGGACCCGCGGCGAGCCCAACCACCGCGTCGCCGACGCGCTCACCGACCTGCTCGCCGGCTACCTCGGCCGCGAACCCGACGAGGACCTCCGCCGCATCTTCCTCATCGCCGTCGAAACCGCCGACACCCTGGTCCACCTCGCGTTCCGGGTGGCCCCGGAGGGCGACGAACGGATCATCGAGGAGGCGCGCGACATGCTGCGGGCGTATCTGGCGCGGGTGCTGGACTGACAACCCTGCCCGGGCGCCGCGCGGACGCTCCGCCCGGCTGACGGCTCGCGAATTTCCGACTCGCGAATTTCCGACCTCACCCCTCGCGAGGACTCCCCTCCGTGCATACCGGTCGGTATGCTCGGCCTCGCCCGTGCGTCACCGCCGCCGCCACCCCGGGAGGACCCGTGTCCCGCACCGCACTGCGCATCTGCCCCCTGTGCGAGGCCACCTGCGGCCTGACGCTCGCCATCGAGGGGACCGCGGTCACCGGCGCCCGTGGTGACCGCGACGACGTGTTCAGCCAGGGGTTCATCTGCCCCAAGGGCGCGTCCTTCGGGGCCGTCGACGGTGACCCCGACCGGCTGCGCACCCCGCTCGTGCGCAAGGACGGCGAGCTGCGCGAGGCCACCTGGGAGGAGGCGTTCGACGCGGTCGCCGCCGGTGTCCGGGGGGTCGTCGAGCGGTACGGGCCGAACTCGGTGGGCGTGGTGCTCGGCAACCCCAACGTGCACACCGTGGCCGGCGCGCTCTACCCGCCGGTCCTGCTCGCCGGCCTGGGCACCCGCAGCATCTTCACCGCGTCCACGGTCGACCAGATGCCCAAGCACGTCTCCAGCGGCCTGCTCTACGGCGACGCCCTCGCGATCCCCGTGCCGGACCTGGACCACACCGACCATCTGCTCCTCATCGGCGCCAACCCGCTGGAGTCCAACGGCAGCCTGTGCACCGCCCCCGACTTCCCGGGCAAGCTGAAGGCGCTCAAGGCCCGCGGCGGCACCCTCACCGTCATCGACCCGCGCCGCACCCGCACCGCCAAGCTCGCCGACCGGCACATCGCGATCCGGCCCGGCACGGACGCGCTGCTCCTCGCGGCGATGACATCCGTCCTCTTCGAGGAAGGGCTCGTGGCCCCCGGTGAGCTGGCGCCGCACCTCCAGGGTCTCGATGAACTCCCCGACGCCGTACGGGGCTTCAGTCCCGAAGCCGTGGCGGACGCCTGTGACGTGGACGCCGGCACGATCCGCGCCCTCGCCCGCGAGCTGGCCGCCGCCCCCACCGCCGCCGTCTACGGCCGCATCGGCAGCTGCACCGTCCCGCACGGCACCCTGGCCAGCTGGCTCGTCGACGTCCTCAACATCCTCACCGGCAACCTCGACCGCCCCGGCGGCGCCCTCTTCCCGCAGGCGGCCACCGACAAGACGCCCCGCCCCGCAGGGCCCGGCCACGGCTTCGCGCTCGGGCGCTGGCACTCGCGAGTGAGCCGACACCCCGAGGCCAAGGGGGAGTTGCCGCTGTCCGCGCTCGCCGAGGAGATCGACACGGCCACCGACGAGGGCGAGCCGGTCCGCGCCCTCATCGCGGTCGCCGCCAACCCGGTCCTGTCGGCCCCCGACGGCGACCGCCTCGACAAGGCCCTCGACTCGCTCGACTTCATGGTCAGCGTCGACCCGTACCTCAACGAGACCTCGCGCCACGCCCAGGTCGTGCTGCCGCCGCCCCCGCCCTCACAGAGCCCGCACCACGACTTCGCCTTCAACACCCTCGCGGTGCGCAACCAGGTCCGCTACACCCGCCCCGCGGTCCCACTGGAGCCGGGCCGGATGGCCGAGTCCGAGATCCTGGCCCGGCTGGTCCTGGCCGCGACCGGCATGCACCGCGCCGACCCGGCCGCGGTCGACACGCTGGTCATCGACCAGACCCTCGGCAAGGCGGTCAAGGAGCCGCACTCCCCGGTCCACGGCCGCGACCCGAAGGAACTCGCAGCTCAGCTCACCGGCGTGAACGGTCCCGAGCGGCGCCTCGACATGATGCTGCGCCTCGGCCCGTACGGCGACGGCTTCGGCGTACGACCGGACGGACTCGCCCTGGACAGGCTCCTCGCGCATCCGCACGGCATCGACCTCGGGCCGCTGAAGTCCCGGCTGCCGCAGCCGCTGAAGACCGTCAGCGGCAAGGTGGAGCTGCTGCCGCGGCCCATCGCCGACGACCTGCCCCGGCTGCGGGCGGCCCTGCGCGAGCGCACCGACGGGCTCGTCCTGGTCGGCCGCCGCCATCTGCGCTCCAACAACAGCTGGATGCACAACGTGCCCGCCCTCACCGGCGGCACCAACCGCTGCACCCTGCACATCCACCCCGAGGACGCCGAGCGGCTGGGACTGCGGGACGGGGCGCCCGTGCGCGTGAAGGGCGCCGGCGGGGAGGTGGTCGCGGAGGCCGAGGTCACCGACGCGGTCCGCCCCGGTGTCGTCAGCCTGCCGCACGGCTGGGGCCACAGCCGCCCCGGCACCCGGCTGAACCATGCGCTGAAGGACCCCGGCGTCAACGTCAACCAGCTCCTCGACGGCAGCCTGCTCGACCCGCTCTCGGGCAACGCGGTCCTCAACGGCGTACCGGTAAAACTCGCCACGGGATCAGCGCTGTGAGCAGTGCAAAGCTGTGACCAGCAGTTTTGCGCTTATTGCTCGCATGTCAACGTCTTGTTAACGCCGCTTGACGGGACCTAACGTCAACGCACCGCCGGCCCTGGTGGGTCGTTCAAGGGCGAACGTTAGGTATCCACTCATGCTGACCATCCTTGGCTTCGCCATGATCGCGACCTTCCTGGTCCTGATCATGATGAAGAAGATGTCGCCGATCGCGGCGCTCGTGCTGATTCCGGCACTGTTCTGCGTCTTCGTCGGGAAGGGCGCCAAGCTCGGTGACTACGTCCTCGACGGCGTCACCGACCTCGCCCCCACCGCGGCGATGCTCATGTTCGCGATCGTCTACTTCGGTGTGATGATCGATGTCGGCCTCTTCGACCCGATCGTGCGCGGGATCCTGAAGTTCGCCAAGGCGGACCCGATGCGGATCGTGGTCGGCACGGCGATCCTCGCCGCGATCGTCTCGCTCGACGGCGACGGCTCGACCACCTTCATGATCACCGTCTCGGCGATGTACCCGCTGTACAAGCGCCTGAAGATGAGCCTGGTCGTGATGACGGGTGTCGCCGCGATGGCCAACGGCGTGATGAACACGCTGCCGTGGGGCGGCCCGACCGCCCGCGCCGCCACCGCGCTCAAGCTCGACGCCAGCGACATCTTCGTCCCGATGATCCCGGCCCTCGCCGTCGGTCTCGTGGCCGTCTTCGTCCTCTCGTACTTCCTCGGCCTGCGCGAGCGCAAGCGCCTGGGTGTCCTCACGCTGGACCAGGTCCTGGTCGAGGAGAAGGCCGAGGAGAAGGAGACCGAGACGGTTCTCGTCGGCGCCGGGTCCGGGTCCGGTTCCGGTGCCTCCGGTACGGGCAAGGCCACCGGCGGCGCCGGCTCCGGCACGGACGCCGAGGACGACGCCGAGGACGACGCCGAGGACGACGACGAGGAGGGCGACGCGGAGCGCTTCCAGGTCCTCGACCCGGACCGGCCCACGCTGCGTCCCAAGCTGTACTGGTTCAACGCGCTGCTCACCGGCGCCCTGCTCACCGCCATGATCATGGAGTGGCTGCCGATCCCGGTGCTGTTCCTGCTCGGCGCCGCGCTCGCCCTGACGGTCAACTTCCCGCACATCCCGGACCAGAAGGCCCGCCTCGCCGCCCACGCCGACAACGTCCTCAACGTCTCCGGCATGGTCTTCGCCGCCGCAGTCTTCACCGGCGTCCTCCAGGGCACCGGCATGGTCGACCACATGGCCAAGTGGATGGTGGACGTCATCCCCGAGGGCATGGGCCCGCACATGGCCCTGGTCACCGGTGTTCTGAGCCTCCCGCTCACCTACTTCATGTCGAACGACGGCTTCTACTTCGGCGTCCTGCCGGTCCTCGCCGAGGCCGGCGCGGCGCACGGCGTCACCCCGCTGGAGATGGCCCGTGCCTCCCTGGTCGGCCAGCCGCTGCACATGTCGAGCCCGCTCGTCCCCGCCGTGTACGTCCTGGTCGGCATGGCCAAGGTGGAGTTCGGCGACCACACCAAGTTCGTGGTGAAGTGGGCGGCTCTCACCTGCCTCATCATCCTCGCGGCGGGAATGCTCTTCGGAATCATCTGACCCCGCGAGCAAGCACCTTCAAGTCTGGAAGGAACACGATCATGGCGCCCGGTGGGAACCGCGGCTGGCTGCTCCGTCTCGTCATCGCCTTCAGCTTCGCGCAGGGGGCGGTGTCGATGGCCCGGCCCGCCGTCTCCTACCGGGCCCTCGCGCTGGGCGCCGACGAGCGGGCGATCGGCGTGATCGCGGGGCTGTACGCCCTGCTCCCGCTGTTCGTCGCCGTCCCGCTGGGCCGCCGCACCGACCACGGCCGCTGTGCGCCGCTGCTGCCCGTCGGTGTCGTCCTGATATCCGGCGGCTGCGCCATGAGCGGCCTCGCGGACTCCCTGTGGGCGATGGCGATCTGGAGCGGGGTCATGGGCCTCGGCCACCTCTGCTTCGTCATCGGCGCCCAGTCGCTCGTGGCCCGCCAGTCCGCCCCGCACGAACAGGACCGCAACTTCGGCCACTTCACCATCGGTGCTTCGCTCGGCCAACTGGTCGGCCCGATCGCCGCGGGCGCGCTGATCGGCGGCCGGGACATGGCGGGGACCAGCGCACTCGCCCTGCTGGTGGCGGGTGCGGGCGGCGCGGTCGCGCTGACCTCGCTGTGGCGCATAGAGAGCCGTACCGCGTCCGAGTCCGGCAAGGAGCAGGGCGAGCGCGTCCCCGTCCGGCGCATCCTGCGCGCCCGGGGTGTGCCCGCCGGCATCTTCATCAGCCTCGCCGTGCTGTCCGCGACCGACATCCTCACCGCCTACCTCCCGGTGGTCGGCGAGCACCGCGGCATCGCCCCGTCCGTGATCGGCCTCCTGCTCAGTCTGCGCGCGGCGGCCACCATCGCCTGCCGACTGGTCCTGACACCCCTGCTGCGGCTGCTCGGCCGGGCCCTGCTGCTGACCGTGACCTGTCTGCTCGCGGCCCTGCTGTGCGCCGGGATCGCGCTGCCGGTGCCGGTGTGGGCGCTGGCCCTGGTCCTGGCGGTTCTCGGCTTCTGCCTCGGCGTCGGGCAGCCGCTCTCCATGACGACGGTCGTCCGGGCGGCCCCCGACGGCGCCCGCTCCACGGCCCTCGCCCTGCGGCTGACCGGCAACCGCCTCGGGCAGGTCGCCGCGCCCGCGTCGGCGGGCCTGATAGCGGGCCTCGCGGGCGTGGCGGCGCCCTTCGTCATGCTGGGGGCGCTGTTGCTGCTGTCGGCCGGGGTCGCGCTGCGGGCGCCGGCGAGGCCGGCGGGGGAGGCGGAGGGCGGCGGTGAGCGGGGCGGAGCCAGACCGGCATTGCGGCGAAAGAGTGGTATCTGACGGGTCGTAGGGCGATGCTCCCCCGATTCGTCGCGCGCATGTGAAAGAGAGTCAGGCAAAGCGCGATTTGTACGAAAATCGTCTGACTCGGAGGACTCGCATGCCCACCACGCCTCTTCCACGCCGCGCCGGACTGCGTATCGCCGCCGTCACGGCGCTCACTGCCGCGCTCACACCGCTCTCCGGGATGCCGACGGCGGGCGCACAGGAGAATGCCACCATCAAGATCCACACGGCGCCGTGGGACGGGGTCGCGCGCACGCCGTACGGAGACGCGATCGACGAGCCGCGTGTCTGCCGGTTCTACCTCGACGCCGTCAACTTCGAAGAGGTGACCACCGCCACCTACCGCATCGCGGCCGAACCCCCGGCCGGCGGAGCTGCCGGGCTCACCGGGACCATCAACCTCGCGAATGGCGCCGGCCACTCCGTGGACCTGACGCTGCCCGACGGGCAGTACCGGCTCTACTGGACGTACCCGGGCGCCACGGCCCCCGAGCGGGAGAAGAGCTTCACGGTCGACTGCCGGTCCTCGATGTCGACACCCTCGCCCGGCCCGCAGGGCGGTCCGCCCGCCGGCGGTGGCGGCATCGCTCGCGATGAGGCGTTCACCACGGTCGCCGGCGCCGGCGTCGTCGGCCTCGCCGCTGTGGGCGGGGTGATGTGGTTCCGGCTCCGTCGCCGTACGCATGGCGCGTAGGAGGCGACGCAGGCCCTGGTACCGCAGGCGTGCCTACCGTCTGACGAGGACGGCCGTACTGGCCGCCGCGCTGGTGGTGGTCGGCGTCCGGTGCGACCACGAGCGGCCCGGAGTGGATACGGCCGCTCCGGGCTCCCCCGAGGCCTCCGAGGTCCAGTCCGCCGGCACCGGGTCCGGTGCCGGCGGGGCGGGCGCCGACTCCCGTCCCGGCCCCACCGACCCGGGCGCCGCCGCCCGCGAGGCGTCGCCCCCGCAGCCCACTCGCTCCGAAACGGAGGTTCCGCCCGCAGGCGCGGCCGGCAGTCCCTCCCCGCCGCCCCCGAGCCCCGCCGGTAAGGGGAAGGCCGTCAAGCGCCCGGCCTCGCCCCGCCCCCTGCCCCGCTCGCGTGCGACCCGCCTCGTCATCCCCTACATCGGCGTCGACGCCACCCTCATCGACCTGCGCCTCGACGGCGAGCGGCGACTGCCCGCGCCCCCCGAGAGCGAGCCCGAAGTGGCCGGCTGGTACGCCGACGGGCCGTCACCCGGCGAGCAGGGCACCGCCATCGCGGTCGGCCATCTCGACACGAACACCGGCCCGGCCGTGTTCGGCGGTCTCGGCGAGCTGAAGCGCGGCAAACGCATCGAGGTCCGGCGCGCCGACGGCCGGAGCGCCGTCTACAAGGTGGACGCCATCAAGTCGTACGAGAAGGACAAGTTCCCCAACCGGGAGGTGTACGGCTCCCGGAGCCGACCCGAGCTGCGCCTGATCACCTGTGGCGGCAACTACGACCGCCGGACCGGCTACTCGGGCAACCTCGTCGTCTTCGCCCATCTCACCGCGACCCGTGAGCCGCGCGCGGTGGCCGACAAGCGCTGAACCAGGCCGTCCGCTTTCTCGTTTGCCCGACCGCGACGCGCGATTGCGCCCAGTCCCTTCCCCCAGCCGCACACATTCCGTTAACTTCCGTGACTCATACGCCCCGTACGACCCGCACGAGGCGTTCGACCGCGGAGCAAATGAGCCCCCGGGGGCAGCCGTCATGACACGCGCCATATCCCTGCACCACGTGAGCAAGTCGTACACGCGAGGCCTCCGGGTCGTGGACCGGCTCATGCTGGACATCGAGCCCGGCGAGTTCCTCGTCCTCCTCGGGCCCTCCGGCTGCGGCAAGTCCACCGTGCTGAGGATGATCGCCGGCCTGGAGGAGATCGACGAGGGCGAGCTGCTGCTGGACGGCGAGTGGTCCAACGACCTGCTGCCCGCCGACCGGCACATGGCGATGGTCTTCCAGAACTTCGCCCTCTACCCGAGCATGACCAGCCGCGACAACATCGGCTTCCCGCTGCGCATCGAGTCGCCCGGCGCGGATCCCCGCCCGCGGGTGGACGCCACCGCCCGCATGCTGGGCATCGAGGACCTCCTCGACCGCTTCCCCGCCCAGCTCTCCGGCGGCGAACGCCAGCGTGTCGCCATGGGCCGGGCCATCGCCCGTCACCCCACGGCCTTTCTGATGGACGAGCCGCTGTCCAACCTCGACGCCAAGCTGCGCAACCACCTGCGTGCCGAAATCTCCTCCCTCACGCGGAAGTTGGGCGTCACCACGGTGTACGTCACCCACGACCAGGCCGAGGCGATGTCGCTCGGCGACCGGGTGGCCGTCCTGCGCGGCGGCGTCCTCCAGCAGGTCGGCACCCCGCGTTCGGTGTACGCCCTGCCCCGCAACGTCTTCGTCGCCGCCTTCATCGGCACCCCGCGCATCAACCTCCTGCGCGGCCTCGTGCGCGCCCCGCTGGACGGCGCGATGACCATCAGCCTCGGCAAGCAGTACCTCCGGCTGCCCGAACCCCTGTCCCTGGACCACCAGTTGCTCCGCGTCCGGCAGGGCCGCGAGGTGATCGTGGGTCTGCGCTCGGAGGCGGTGCGGATCGCCTCGCCCGCCACCGCCCGCCCCGGCGAGGTGCACATCACTGGCCTCGTCGAGCACGTGGAGTTCCAGGGCCACGAGGTCCTCGTCCACTTCAACACCGGCTCCCAGTCGGCCGTCGTACCGGACCTGGAGGCGCCGCGCCCCGTGCCGCCGGTCCGGCGCCGCCGCCGTGACGCCGGCACGGTGCTGGACCGGCTCCGCAGCCGGGCGGGCGCGTTGCGCGCCGGGCCGGTGGTGACGCTGGACCATCCGGCCGACGCCGCTCCCGACGCGGCGCCGCCCGAGGGGCGGCTCCCCGGGGACCTCATCGTGCGCACCACGCCCGACATCGACCTGCGGCACGGCATGCAGGTTCCGCTCCTGGTCGACATCGCCCACCTGTTCGTCTTCGACCAGCACGGCGAACGTATTTGTCCCGCCCCGGCGCGGCTTCCGGATCTGGATGAATGAGACATCTCGGGCATAGGTAGTCATGGGTGCATGACCCTGCAACTCACCCGAACCAGGACCGCCTTGGCGGTGTCCGGTCTGCTGCTGGCCGTCGGCGCGCCCGCGGCGTACGCCACCCTCGACGACACAACCGCCTCGGCGCCGTCGCGGGGGGACTCGTACGTCGAGACGCGGCTCTTCTTCGGCACCGCGCGCCCCGACGGCGGCCCGGCCGTCACCGACCGGCAGTTCATGGCCTTCGTCGACAAGGAGGTCACGCCGGACTTCCCGGACGGCCTGACCCTGCAGAGCGGGCGCGGGCAGTGGCGGGACGCGAGCGGGGCGATCGAGAAGGAGCGGTCGTACGAACTGATCCTCCTGTACCCGGTCGACCGGGCCGCCGCGAACGACCGGAAGATCGAGGAGATCCGCCGGGCGTACGGGAAGCAGTTCGGCCAGGAGGCCGTGGCTAGGGTGGACGACAGAGCCAGGGTGGACTTCTGATGCCAGGGGCCAGCCCCGGCGCGAAGTCAGGGGGTGCCTGGCGCCCGAAAACTATCGCCGCTAGTTTATGAGTGGCACGACGACACGGCCCAGCCCGGGAGGACGCACCATGAAGGCGCACGACGGCATGTACATCGACGGCGAGTGGCGCCCCGCCGCCGGCCCGGACACCATCGACGTCGTGAACCCGGCCGACGAGCAGGTCATCGGCCAGGTCCCGGCCGGTACGGCCGTCGACGTCGACACCGCCGTACGGGCCGCCCGTGCCGCCCTCCCGGCCTGGGCCGCCACCCCGCCCGCGGAACGGGCCGCCCGGCTCACCGCCCTGCGGGACGCCCTGGAGGCCCGCAAGGACGAGATCGCCGAGACGGTCACCGCCGAGCTCGGCTCGCCCCTGAAGCTCTCGCAGTCGGTGCACACGGGTCTGCCGATCGCGGTCGCGGGCAGCTACGCCGAGCTCGCGGCGACGTACGCCTTCGAGGAGAAGGTCGGCAACTCCACCGTCCACCACGAGCCCATCGGCGTGGTCGGCGCGATCACGCCCTGGAACTACCCGCTCCACCAGATCGTCGCCAAGGTCGCCCCGGCGCTGGCCGCCGGCTGCACGGTCGTGCTGAAGCCCGCAGAGGACACCCCGCTGGTCGCCCAGCTCTTCGCCGAGGCGGCCCACGAGGCCGGCGTACCCGCGGGCGTCTTCAACCTGGTCACCGGCCGCGGACCGGTCGCGGGCCAGGCGCTCGCCGAGCACCCGGGCGTCGACCTGGTCTCCTTCACCGGCTCCACGGCCGTCGGCCGGCAGCTCGCCGCGGTCGCCGGCGCGGCGATCAAGAAGGTCGCCCTGGAGCTGGGCGGCAAGTCCGCCAACGTCATCCTGCCGAGCGCCGACCTGGCCAAGGCGGTCAACGTCGGCGTCGCCAACGTCATGTCCAACTCCGGGCAGACGTGCAGCGCCTGGACGCGGATGCTGGTGCACCGGGACCAGTACGACGAGGCCGTCGAGCTGGCCACGGCCGCCGCCACCAAGTACGGCGAGCGCATCGGCCCGGTGGTGAACGCCAAGCAGCAGGAGCGGGTGCGCGGCTACATCGAGAAGGGTGTGGCGGAGGGCGCGCGACTGGTGGCCGGAGGCCCCGAATCCCCGCGTGAACAGGGCTACTTCGTCTCCCCGACCGTCTTCGCCGACGTGACCCCTCAGATGACGATCGCCCAGGAGGAGATCTTCGGCCCGGTCCTGTCCGTCCTGCGCTACGAGGACGAGGAGGACGCCCTGCGCATCGCCAACGGCACGGTCTACGGCCTCGCCGGCGCGGTCTGGGCGGGGGACGAGGCGGAGGCGGTGGCCTTCGCCCGCCGTATGGACACCGGGCAGGTCGACATCAACGGCGGCCGCTTCAACCCGCTCGCCCCCTTCGGCGGCTACAAGCAGTCCGGCGTCGGCCGCGAGCTCGGCTCGCACGGTCTCGCCGAGTACCTCCAGACCAAGTCCCTGCAGTTCTGAGGAGCGTTCACGTGGTACGCGCAGCCGTCCTGCCCGAAGTGGGTGCCCCGCTGGAGATCACGGACATCGAGCTTCCCGACCCCGGCCCCGGCCAGGTCCGCGTCCGTCTCGCCGCCGCCGGGGTGTGCCACTCCGACCTGTCCCTGTCCAACGGCACCATGCGGGTGCCGGTCCCCGCCGTCCTCGGCCACGAGGGCGCCGGCACCGTCGTCGCCGTCGGCGAGGGCGTCACGCACGTCGCGCCCGGCGCCGAGGTCGTCCTCAACTGGGCCCCGTCCTGCGGTAGCTGCCATGCCTGCTCGCTCGGCGAGGTCTGGTTGTGCGCCAACGCCCTCAACGGCGCCGGCGACGTGTACGCCCGCACGGCCGACGGCACCGACCTCCACCCCGGTCTGAACGTCGCGGCGTTCGCCGAGGAGACAGTGGTGTCGGCGGGCTGCGTCCTGCCGCTCCCGGCGGGCATCCCCCTCACCGACGCCGCCCTCCTCGGCTGCGCGGTCCTCACCGGCTACGGCGCCGTCCACCACTCGGCGCGGGTCCAGCCCGGCGAGACGGTCGCGGTGTACGGCGTCGGGGGAGTGGGTCTCTCGGCACTCCAGGCGGCCCGTATCGCGGGTGCCGGACGCATCGTCGCGGTCGACGTCTCCCCGGCGGAGGAGGAACTGGCGCGCGCGGCCGGGGCCACCGACTATGTGGTCGCCTCCGAGACCACCGCCCGCGAGATCCGGGGGCTGACCGACAAGCAGGGCGTGGACGTGGCCGTCGAGTGCGTGGGCCGCGCGGCCACGATCCGCACGGCCTGGGACTCCACCCGCCGCGGCGGCCGCACCACGGTCGTCGGCATCGGCGGCAAGGACCAGCAGGTCACGTTCAACGCCCTGGAGATCTTCCACTGGGGCCGGACCCTCGCCGGCTGCGTCTACGGCAACTCCGACCCGGCGCGGGACGTACCGGTCCTGGCCGAGCACGTACGGGCAGGCCGCCTGGACCTGGGCGCGCTCGTGACGGAACGGATCGGCCTGGAGGGCATCCCGGCGGCCTTCGAGAACATGCTCGCGGGGAAGGGCGGCAGGGCACTGGTGGTGTTCTAGACCTGCTTTCCGCACGCCCCGGTCTCCGTGCGAGGCCGGGGCCGCAGGCGTGTCCGGATGCCGCTCTGTGTGCCATGTGCAGGTAAAAACTCCTGCTGTACGACCGTTGACGTACATACCGTCCGGTCAGTACGTTCCCCGGAACCTGAGCCACCCCCCGTTCCGTCCCCAGCACCCATCGGAGTGTGCACGCATGGACACGGCACCTTCCGCCCAGCCGCTCACCCCTACCGCGCCCGCCGCCGGCAACCGCCGCCGCGTCGCCACCGCCGCCGCTCTCGCGTCAGCCGTGGAGTGGTACGACTACTTCGTCTTCGGTATCGCAGCCGCTCTCGTTCTCGGCGACCTGTACTTCCCGGCGGGCAGCCCCACCGCCGGCGTGCTCGCCTCCTTCGCGACCTTCGCCGTCGGCTTCCTGGCCCGTCCCATCGGCGGCGTCGTCGCGGGCCAGCTGGGCGACAAGCGCGGCCGCAAGCCGATGCTGGTCCTCGCGCTCACCCTGATGGGCCTCGCCACCACCGGCATCGGCCTGCTCCCGACCTACGACACGATCGGCGTCGCCGCCCCGATCCTGCTGGTCCTCTTCCGCGTGCTGCAGGGCATCGCCGTCGGCGCCCAGTGGGGCGGCGCGATGCTGATGGCCACCGAGTACGCCCCCGAGGGCAAGCGCGGCATCTACGGCAGCTTCGTCCAGCTCGGCGTCCCCATCGGCGTGGTGACCGCCAACACGGTGTTCCTGCTGGCCGGCGCGTTCACCACCGACTCCGAGTTCGCGGCCTGGGCCTGGCGTGTGCCGTTCCTCGTCGGCCTGTTCGTCCTCGTGCTCGCCTGGTACATCCACACGCGCGTCGAGGAGACCCCCGAATTCCGGGACGCGGAGAAGAAGCTGGCCGAGGAGCAGAAGGCCGAACAGTCCTCTCCGTTGCGGACGATCCTGCGCGACCACCTCGGTACGGTGCTCCTCGCCGGAGGCTCCTTCGCCGTGAACACGGCGACCTTCTACATCATCATCACCGGCGTGCTCGACTACACGACCCGCGAACTCGGTATGAAGAAGAGCGCCGTCCTCACCGTCTCGCTCTGCATCAGCCTCACCCAGCTGGTGCTGATCCCGGCCGCCGCCGCGCTCTCCGACAAGTTCGGCCGCATCCGTATCTACGCGATCGGCGCGGCCGGCATCGCGCTGTGGGCCATACCCCTGTTCCTGCTGATCGACACCGGCTCACTGCTGTGGCTGGCCGTCGGCACGTTCGTCGCCAGCTGTTTCCTCAGCATCATGTACGGCCCCCAGGCGGCCCTGTTCGCCGAGCTGTTCACGCCCGAGATGCGCTACACCGGCGCCTCCCTCGGCTACCAGATCGCGGCCGTGCTCGGCGGCGGCCTCGCCCCGTTCGTCATGGTGCTGCTGCTGGAGGCCACGGGCACCTCGATGGCGGTCTCGGGCTACATCATCTTCCTCTCGGTGATCGCCCTGCTGTCCATCAAGGTCCTTGCGGACAGGGCGCGTTCACGCTGACTCCCGGGTCTGCTCGGGTCGCGGCGAAGCTGCCACGACCCGAGTGGCCCGCTTCCGGGAGCGGGACACGGCGACACCCGCCAGGCACAGCACCCCGCCGGCCAGCGTGAGCAGCCCCGGCACCTCGCCCAGAGTCAGCCAGGACATCAGCACGACCAGCGCGGGCACCGCGTACGTGGTCGCGCCCATGCGGCTGGCCGTCGTACGGGCCAGGGCGTACGCCCACGTCGTGAAGGCCAGCGCCAGCGAGAAGACGCCCAGGTAGACCATGTTGAGTGTCGCCGACAGGGAGGCATCGGCGGCGTCGGAGATGAGCTGCCCGCTGAAGGGCAGGCAGAGGACCGCGCCGACGAGGCAGCCGAACGTCGTCACCTGGAGCGCGCCGGCGTGGCCGAGCGCCGGCTTCTGCGCCACGGCTCCGCCCGCGTACCCGAGCGCGGCGAGCAGGCACAGCACCACGCCGAGGACCGACGAGCCGCCTCCGCCCGACATCGACAGCCCCACGGTCACCGCAGCGGCGAACGACACCGCCATACCGGCCAGCAGCGGCGGCGGCATCGGATCACCGAGCAGCCGGGTGCCGAGCAGGGCGATCAGGATGGGCCCCATGTTCACGACCAGAGCGGCCGTACCGGCGTCCACCTGCTGCTCGCCCCAGTTCAGCACGACGCTGTAGAAGCCGAACCAGAGCAGCCCCGATATCGCGATCCCGGGCCAGGCCGCGCGAGGGGGCAGCCCCTCCCGCCGGACGAGACACACGACCCCCAGCACCAGGGCACCGACGAGCAGCCGCCCGAGCGCCAGCGCGCCCGGCGAGTACTCCGCACCCGCGCTGCGGATGGAGACGAAGGCCGAGGCCCACATCACGACGGTGACGGTGGCGGCACCGGCCGCCAGCAGCCCGGGTCGGCGGGCGGAGTGTGCAAGGGGGACGTTCACCATGCTCCAGAGGCTAGGGAGGGGAAGGGGTGCGGGGCTGGCGGAATTCGGACCGGACGCTGCGGCTCAGCGCAGCGCCGACGACTCGATGCCGAGCAGCTCGAACAGCACTCGCTCGCCGCTGTCCGTGACCTTCACGGCCCGCTCCGAACCGATCCGTACGCACCACCCGGCCTCCAGCGCGTGCCGGCACAGTGCCGCACCCGCGACCCCGGCGAGATGGGGCCGGCGTTCGGTCCAGTCGAGGCAGGCGCGGGCCAGCGGGCGGCGGCCGGTGCTCTCGAGGCGGATGCCGGCGGAGCCGAACCAGCCGAGGCCGGCGTCGGTCAGCGCGAACCCGGTGTCCTGCCGCAGCAGCCCGCGCGAGGTCAGCGCGTCGGTGACGGCGATGCCGAGCCGCCCGGCGAGATGGTCGTAGCAGGTGCGGCCGCGGGCCATCGCCGAGCCCGCGCTGGACTCCCGCAGGGTCCGCGGGCGCCGGTCCGCCGCCGGGCCGACCTGCGCGGCCAGGTCCTCCACCAGCTGGGCGACCCGTGCGTCGGCCAGCCGCACGTACCGGTGCCGCCCCTGCCGCTCCTCGGTGAGCAGCCCGCCCGCGACGAGCTTGCCCAGATGCTCGCTCAACGTCGACGCGGCGACCCCGGCGTGCCGGGCCAGCTCACCGGCGGTCCACGCCCGTCCGTCGAGCAGCGCCAGCAGACAGGCCGCCCGGGTCTCGTCGGCGATGAGTCCGGCGAGGCGGGCCAGCTGCAGTGCCTGGGGGTCCCTAATGCTCATGGGCCCCAGCATGCGACACGGATACTTCGGCGTGCGCCGAAGTATCGGCAGGTGTGCCTACGTGGCCCGCCCAACCTGCTCGTACTGCCGCGCGAGGCCGTCCAGCAGCGCCGTCAGGCCCGTCTCGAAGGCGCGCTCGTCGATCTTCTCCTGCAACTCGGCGAGGAGATGGGCCTGCCCGAGGTGGGGGTAGTCGGCGGGGTCGTACGCGCTCGCGTCGTCCACGAAGCCCCCGGCGAACGAGCCGAGCGCCGAGCCCATGATGAAGTACCGCATCAGCGCACCGATGGACGTGGCCTGTGCCGGGGGCCAGCCCGCGTCGACCATCGCGCCGTAGACGGCGTCGGCGAGCCGCAGCGCCGCCGGGCGGCGGCCGGGGCCGCGGGCGAGGACCGGGACGATGTTCGGGTGGTCGCGCAGGGCGGCCCGGTAGGAGACTGCCCAGTCGTGCAGCGCGGTGCGCCAGTCCCGGCCGTCCTCGAACATCGACAGGTCGACCTGCGCGCTGACCGAGTCGGCGACCGCCTCCAGGATCTCGTCCTTCGTACGGAAGTGGTTGTAGAGGGAGGGCCCGCTCACGCCCAGCTCGGCCGCGAGCCGGCGCGTGGAGACGGCCGCGAGGCCCTCCGCGTCCACGAGCTCGCGAGCCGTCGCGACGATCCGGTCGTAGCTGAGGAGGGGCTTGCGGGGTCGGGCCATGGCGCACATAGTAGGGCTGCCGAACGGAAACTAGCAGTGCTAATTTAAATGTACGGCTTTCAATGTGCGGCCGTCGAAGTCCGTTCTCTGTGGGGTGACTCGGCATGAATCTGGAGCTCAGCGACGAGCAGACCGCCGTCCGGCAACTCGCCCGGGATTTCGTGGCGCGCGAGATCGCCCCGCACGTCGTCGCGTGGGACCGGGCCGAGGAGGTGGACCGCGGAGTCGTCAAGAAGCTCGGCGAGGTCGGCTTCCTGGGCCTGACCATCGACGAGGAGTACGGCGGCTCGGGCGGCGACCATCTGGCGTACTGCCTGGTCACGGAGGAGCTGGGCCGGGGCGACTCCTCGGTCCGCGGCATCGTGTCGGTCTCCCTGGGTCTGGTCGCCAAGACCGTCGCGGCCTGGGGGAGCGAGGAGCACAAGCGCCGCTGGCTGCCCGGGCTCACCTCCGGCGAGCAGGTCGGCTGCTTCGGCCTCACCGAGCCGGGCACCGGCTCCGACGCCGGCAACCTCGCCACACGGGCGGTCCGCGACGGCGACGACTACGTCATCAACGGCACCAAGATGTTCATCACGAACGGCACTTGGGCCGACGTCGTCCTGCTCTTCGCCCGCTCCACGGACGCACCCGGCCACAAGGGCGTCTCGGCCTTCCTGGTCCCCACCGACACGCCCGGCCTGGCCCGCCGCACCATCCACGGCAAGCTCGGCCTGCGCGGTCAGGCCACCGCCGAGCTGGTCCTCCAGGACGTGCGGGTGCCCGCGGCGGCCATGCTGGGGGAGGAGGGCAAGGGCTTCTCGGTCGCGATGTCCGCCCTGGCCAAGGGCCGGATGTCGGTCGCCGCAGGGTGCGTGGGCATAGCCCAGGCCGCCCTGGACGCGGCGGTCCGCTACGCCGGTGAACGCGAGCAGTTCGGCAAGTCCATCGCCCGGCACCAGCTGGTCCAGGAGCTGATCAGCGACATCGCCGTCGACGTGGACGCGGCGCGGCTGCTGACCTGGCGGGTCGCCGACCTGATCGACCGCGGGCTGCCCTTCGCCGTCGAGTCCTCCAAGGCCAAGCTGTTCGCCTCGGAGGCCGCGGTCCGCGCCGCCAACAACGCCCTCCAGGTCTTCGGCGGCTACGGCTACATCGACGAGTACCCGGCGGGCAAACTGCTGCGCGACGCCCGCGTGATGACCCTGTACGAGGGCACGAGCCAGATCCAGAAGCTGGTCATCGGGCGGGCGCTGACGGGGGTTTCGGCGTTCTGAGTACGCGGCTGAGTAGTTCAGCGGATGTGGCGCGGGCCTCGTTCGCCGACCCTTGGCCCATGAGTGACACACCGGTCAAGCAGCAGAGTACGGCCGCCTTCTACGGCCAGGCCGTCGCGTCCTTCGCGGTCGCCATGGCCGCCACCGGCATCGGCATCTACCAGCTGAGTGCCAACGCCTGGGTGCGTGGCTTCCTCGCGATCGCGGTTCTCTACCTGGTGACCTCGGCGTTCACGCTCGCCAAGGTCATCCGGGACCGTCAGGAGGCCGGGCAGATCGTCAGCCGGGTCGACCAGGCCCGGCTGGAGAAGCTGCTCGCCGACCACGACCCCTTCGAGAAGATCTGAGCCCCGAGGAGTGCGGGACCGGCCCGGGCGGGCCCGGTCCGGCTCGTTCCCGCCCCTGCCGACGCCTCGCTAAGCGCTCGCTCAGTATCGGCGGTATGGTGGTGGCTCTGTCAGCGAGAGGGGCGAGTGAGCGATGAGTACGGCGGAGGACACGGCCGACGGCGAGACGTCGGCGTGGGGTGAGGTCACGCCCGACGCGGCCCGGCGGCTGCTGATCGCCGCCGTGGAGGCCTTCGCCGAGCGTGGCTACCACGCCACCACGACCCGTGACATCGCGGGCCGCGCCGGCATGAGCCCGGCCGCGCTCTACATCCACTACAAGACCAAGGAAGAGCTGCTCCACCGCATCAGCAGGATCGGCCACGAAAAGGCCCTGGAGATCCTGCAGACGGCGGCCCGCCGGGAGGGCACGCCGAATGAGCGGCTCGCCGACGCGGTGAGCTCCTTCGTCCGCTGGCACGCCGGGGGACGTACGACCGCGCGGGTGGTGCAGTACGAGCTGGACTCGCTCGGCCCGGACGCCCGCGCCGAGATCCTCGCGCTGCGCCGGCAGTGCGACGCCGAGGTCCGCGGGATCATCGAGGACGGCGTGGCCGCCGGTGCCTTCGACGTGCTGGACGTCCACGGCACGACCCTCGCCGTCCTCTCGCTGTGCATCGACGTGGCCCGCTGGTTCAACGTCGACGGCCCCTGGACGCCCGACGAGGTCGGCGCGCTGTACGCCGACCTCGTGCTGCGGATGGTGGGCGCGAAGTAGCCCGCGCTCAGCGGTGGCCGCGGCTCAGAAGTAGTAGCGGGAGACGGACTCGGCGACGCACACCGGCTTGTCCCCGCCCTCGCGCTCCACGGTGAAGGCGACGGTCACCTGGACGCCGCCGTTGACGTCGTCCACACCGGTGATGGTGGCGGTGGCGCGCAGTCGGGAGCCGACCGGCACCGGGGCGGGGAAGCGGACCTTGTTCGTCCCGTAGTTGACGCCCATCTTCACGCCCTCGACCGCGATGAGCCGGGGTCCGAAAATGGGGAGCAGGGAGAGGGTGAGGTACCCGTGGGCGATGGTGGTCCCGAAGGGCCCCGCGGCGGCCTTCTCGGGGTCGACATGGATCCACTGGTGGTCGCCGGTCGCCTCCGCGAACAGGTCGATCCGCTTCTGGTCGACCTCCACCCAGTCGGTGTACCCCAGCTGCTCACCCACTGCCGCCTTCAGGTCGTCGGCGCCTGTGAAGATCCTCGGCTCTGCCATGTCCCGGCCTCTCGCGTCGCATGTCTCCGTCATGTCTAAGCAACTGCTTAGCATGCTAGGCCTTGGGGTCCCTGTCAACGGACGGGGGCCGTGCCGCGGTAGGTAGGTTTGAGGGGTGCCCCAGATCCCCGAGAAGATCCACGAGCTCACGGTCGGCCAGCTCGCCGCCCGTAGCGGCGCCGCCGTCTCCGCCCTGCACTTCTACGAGTCCAAGGGCCTGATCAGCAGCAGCCGCACCTCAGGCAACCAGCGCCGCTACACGCGTGACACCCTCCGGCGGGTTGCCTTCGTCCGCGCCGCCCAACGCGTCGGCATCCCCCTGGCGACGATCCGCGACGCCCTCGCCGAGCTCCCCGAGGAACGCACCCCCACCCACGAGGACTGGGCACGCCTGTCGGAGGCCTGGCGTTCGGAACTGGACGAGCGCATCAAGCAACTGAACCGCCTCCGCGACCACTTGACCGACTGCATCGGCTGCGGCTGCCTCTCCCTGGACACCTGCATCCTCTCCAACCCGAACGACGCCTTCGGTGAACGCCGGGCGGGATCGCGCCTGATGGTGGAACAGGGGGGAGGCCGGGAGAAGGGGAGGAGCGGCGGCGGGGCCGGGCGGTAGGGGCGGCGGAGGCAGGGGCAGGAGGCCGGGGGCCGCTGGCGCCGGGCAACTGCCGAGGGCAGCCGCGGCCCTGCACTCGTGGTCGTGCCCACGGAGCTGCGCCCGCGACCCGTGGCGGCGGGCGCTCATGCCGGCATGACTGGGGGCAGCGGTGTGCCGCTGGGCCGGCGCCCGTCCCCAAGAAAGCGGCACTCCGCGAGCGCGGGTGAGCGACCCCTTCGGGCGCAGCCCAAGCGCCGGGCACCCACAAGCCGGCGGAGCCCGAGTCACTCGTACTCGGTCCCGCCCTTCCGCGTCAGATACGCCGGGCTGACCGCCTTCGCGATGGCCCGCCCGCCGGTCACCGTGCTGTACCGCTCGGCGACCGGACGTATCACGACGCCCTCCCGCAGATGCAGCTCCCGCCCGGACACGGTCTCCCGTCCGCCGGCGACCTCCAGCACCCGCTCGATGTCGTACGGGCCCTCGAACAGGCGTGGCACCAGAGGCAGTTCACCCTTCAGCACCTCCGTCGCGTCCAGCCACTGCACCCGGCCGTCGATCTCCGCGGAGACGTCGAACACGGCGTACCCCAAGGTCTCCCGGCGCCCGTCGGCGCCGTACGTCAGGTCCTGCACGCCCGCGCCGTACACCTCACCGAAGACGCCCACCCGCCGCGCGCCCAGTCGCTCGGCCACCCGAGCCGCGACCTCGGCGACGCCGTACGCCTGCACCGCCCGCCAGTACAGGTTCCGTGGGTCCTCCTTCAGCGCCAGCGACTTCGACCCGAAGCCCTTGGAGGACACGTACATCCGCTCCTCGTCGGCGACATACGTGAGCAGGCACGCCGACCCGTGCAGCTTCTCGGTCAGCACCACCGGCTCGCCCGGGGTGAAGATGTCCGGATACCGCTGGATGTTCTCGATGTCGACCCACGGCAGCAGATCCGGCGCCGACTCCACGTCGCCGGACATCGTGGGCGGGACCGGCGGCACCCACTTGGTGATCCCGAGCCGCTCGGCGAAGTCGGCGCCCTCCGCAGCCGCGCGCGCCAGGTCGACGTCGGCCAGAGCCTTCGGCCGGCACACGATGCCCTGCGACAGCTCACCGCGCAGCCGCACCGCCTTGACCCGGTCCGCCTTGCTCCCCGCCAGCCGCCCGGTCAGCCCCAGCTCCTCGATCAGCCCCGCCGGCAGCACGGACTGCTCCGGGATGTACACGGCGGCGTCACCCGTGCGGTACGCGCCCTTGGCGACGACGGCGCGGTACAGACCCACCTGGGCCAGCTCCAGCGCGTCGGCGTTGGGATGTTCGTGGACGGTCAGCACTTCGGCGGTGACGCGCAGCGTCGACATGAGGCTCCTCGGTATTGCTCAGACGGGGGTGTCGCTCAGACGGGTTTCATCGCCCCCAACTGTCCGGACGGGAAAGGGATGGAGCGACCGGATTACCGCCTGCTATCGTCGCGATCTTCGGCCGGCGGCCCGCTGCCGTGCACGGAGTCCTGACGGGACCGACCCACCATGTCCTCAGCCGCCCTTGACGCAGCCCTCGCCCAGATCGACACCGTCTTCAGCGGATTCGCGAGCCCCGACGAGACCGGCTGCGGCTACTGCCACGCGCCCGGGGAGATCGCGTACCTGCGTACGCCGGACGTGCCCATCCCCGAGGACGTGGTGTGGTACTTCCTCTTCGAGGTGCCCGACCACTTCGACGACCACGCGGCCGTGATGCGCCGCCTGCTGCCGCAGGCGGTACGGGCGATGGCCGACGGCGTCCCGGGCGCGATCGGCCACGGGTGTCATGGGCTGTCCCGGGTGGACTGGCGCCTTTGGCCGGCCGAGCAGGCCGCAGCGATCGAGACGTTCCTGCACGCCTGGTGGCAGGCCGCCCTGGCGTCGCCCGAGCCGCCGTACGGCATCGACGGCATCTTCGACACCTGCGCCACGATCGCCAGGACAGTGACCCCTTTCCTCGCGGGGTGGGGTCCCGGCCGGGTCGCCGACGCGCACCTCGCTCGCTGCGCCGACGTCTGGCTCTACGACCTGCTGTCCGACTCCTCACCCTTCTGCTGGTGGTACGACGACACCGCGGACGCCGGGCTTACGGACCTGCGCACCTGGCTCTCGGGTCCCGGCGCCGCACGCCTGCACGAGGCGGGCGAGTACGACCTCGCGACCCGCGCCGAACTCCTCGACCTGCCCTACGACGAGCGCTGGGCCCACCCGTACTGAGCCAGCCCCTCGGCCACCAACTCGGCGTTGGAAGCCGCCCGTTCCCCGTCCGGAAGGACCAGCGTGTCCTCCAGGCCGATGCGCGTCGCCAGCCCCAGCCTTCCCGCCAGCCGCAGCACGGGCCAGGTACCCCCGTCCTCCCCGTGCAGCAGCACCGGGCGGCCGAACGCCGGGCCCAGGTCGGTCAGCAGCGAGTGCGCGGTCCCCTCGGCCGTCTCGGCCGACGTGTCCGTCACCTCCGCCAGCACCCGCAGCACCCTTGGCCCCAGCGGCGAGGCCGCGAACCGGACCGCCCCGTCCGTGCCGGACCAGATGCCGGCCTCGACGCCGACGCCGCGCTCGATCAGCGCCGCAGCGATCTTTTCGGCGCCCTCCTCATGCCAGTTGACCGAGGCGTGGTCCGGCAGCACGGTCCAGCTCCGGATGCGCTCCAGCCGCTTCTCGGGCTCCGGCTCCGCCCAGGCGCCCGTCGTCACCCCGACCGGCACCGACACCCGCGCCCGGATCGCCGCCAGCGTCGGTGCGAGCACGCGCGGCGACAGACTGTCCCCACCGCAGGGGGTCTTGGGATGGACATGGAGGTCCGTGGCCCCGGCCGCGACGGCCTCGGCCGCGGAGTCGGCCAGCGCATCCGGCGAGAGCGGCACCACCGCACCGTCGCCCGCTCCGCGGGACCCGTTCAGACACACCTGGATCATGGCTCGATGGTGTCAGTCACCACTGACATCTGGCCCAGACGGCATGACGGGTGGGCAATAGGGGGTGCGGCATCCCCGGCGCACCCCCGTCGTACTAGGCGGACACCAACAACCGCCGCTCGCGCCGCGACGCCGCCAGCGCTTCCGGCGTGAGAACCGGACGCGGCACCACGATTCCGCAGTCCGTGCAGACCGGGCCCGACGACGGTTCATGGGCCAGGTCGTACTGCCAGACCAGTCGCTCCCCGCCGCACACCGGGCACTCGCAACCCGGATCGCGCTCCAGCGCGGAGATCAGTCGGCGCAGCACCTCGGCCAGTGGTTCATCGGGGTGGACCCGGGGGTTGTCGCACCAGGCGACTCCGAAACCGCCCCAGGTCAGCCGGTGCCAGTCGTCCACGCTGCCCGGCCTGCGCAGTCCGTCGTGCTTTTCCTTCCTGCGTCGCTCGGCGAACTCGACCTCGTAGGCCAGCCAGACCGAACGCGCTTCCTCCAGCTCGTCCAACGCAGCCACGAGCCGCGCCGGATCGGGGGACCGGTCCTCCGGACCGAATCCTGCCCGGGAGCACAAGTGGTCCCAGGTCGCCCTGTGCCCGTAAGGAGCGAAACGCTCAAGGCACTTACGCAGCGAGTAGCGCCGAAGCGCCAGATCGCACCGCGGGTCGCGCACCTGTCTCGCCAGACTCCGGAAACCGGCCATCGCCCTGCACCTCCGTCACACCTGCACCTGTACTTCGGTCACTTCGGCGTCGCCGCACGGACTTCGCGCGACGTTGACGAATAGACGTATCGACAAGCGATTCGGCTCCATCCCCGCTCCATCCGATTTCCGATGGCCTCCATAGCGCTCCCTCGTGCGGTCTCTGTCGCGTTCCCAGGCGACTCCCAAACATGACGCATGTTCATCTTCAATCTCGGGGATACCGCCGGTAACATCCCGGCTCACCCTCGTCGGTAGGAGCGGCCATGCCACGGCGTACCCCACGCAACGCCTTAGTCGGACTGAGAACTCCCGGCAGATTCCACGGGTTCCTGAAGACCGCATCCATATGCGCTCTGATCGCCGGTCTTTTGTCGCCATTTTCCCCGGCGGTCGCCGCGCCCGAGGCGTCGGCCGAGGCGCCGGCGGCCGCCGACCACTGCGGGAAGCAGTGCTCCGACATCCTTCCGCCGGGCCAGAACGGCAACGCGACCCTCGCCCAGATCCTGCTCAACCAGGCCTTCGGCACGATGCCCGAACACGCCTCCGACCAGCTGGGTCCCTATGCCGACCTGGCCAAGGGCCACCCCGGCCTCACCAACGCGACGATCAACAACTTCTTCAACGACGCCTCGTTCGGCGTCCCGTCCGATCAAGTCGCCTCCACCGTGAATCCCGCCGGGCGCGGCGACGTGACGATCGTCCGTGACAAGAAGACGGGTGTGCCGCACATCACCGGTACCACCAGATTCGGCACGGAGTTCGGCGCCGGCTATGCGGCCGCCCAGGACCGGCTGTGGCTGATGGACGTCTTCCGGCACGTCGGACGCGGGCAGCTGACCTCCTTCGCGGGAGGCGCGCCGTCCAACCAGGGCCTGGAGCAGCAGTTCTGGCGCCACGCGCCGTACACCGAGGCCGACCTCCAGGCCCAGATCGACAGCGCCGTCGCCTCGAACGGCGAACGCGGGCAGCTGGCTTTCGCCGACGCGAAGGCCTACCTCGACGGCATCAACGCCTACATCGACGCCTCCGACAGCGGCCGCTACTTCCCCGGCGAGTACGTCCTGACCGGTCACAAGGACTCCGTCACCAACGCCGGCACGATCGAGCACTTCAAGCTGACCGACATGGTCGCGCTGGGCTCCGTGATCGGTGCCCTGTTCGGCTCCGGGGGCGGCGGCGAGGTCAACAACGCGATCTCGCTGCTGGCCGCCCAGGAGAAGTACGGTGTGGCCGACGGCACCGAGCTCTGGGAGTCCTTCCGCGAGCGCAACGACCCCGAAGCCGTCGTCACCGTCCACGACAAGAGCTTCCCGTACGCCACCAAGCCCGAGAACCCACAGGGCGCGGCCCTGCCGGACGCCGGCTCGGTCGCCGAGGAACAGCTCGTGTACGACCGCGCCGGCAGCGCGGCCGGTTCCGCCGCGGCCGGCGCCTCCGCCAAGGCCGCCGAGACCGCGATGACCTCGGCGAAGCGGGGTATGTCCAACGCCCTGGTGGTGAGCGGCGAGCACACCGCGAGCGGCCACCCGGTCGCCGTCTTCGGCCCGCAGACCGGGTACTTCGCACCCCAGCTCCTCCTGCTCCAGGAGATCCAGGGCCCCGGCATCAGCGCGCGCGGCGCCTCCTTCGCGGGCCTGAGCATGTACGTCGAGCTCGGCCGCGGCCAGGACTACTCATGGAGCGCCACGACGTCCGGCCAGGACATCATCGACACCTACGCCGTCGAGCTGTGCCAGGACGACCACCACTACCTGTACCGCGGCACCTGCACGGCGATGGAGAAGATCGAGCAGAAGAACGCCTGGAAGCCGACGACGGCCGACAGCACCCCCGCGGGCTCGTACACGATGCGTGTCTGGCGGACGAAGTACGGCCCCGTCACGCACCGCGCGACCGTCGGCGGCAAGAAGGTCGCCTACACCACCCTGCGCTCCTCCTACCTGCACGAGGCCGACTCCATCATCGGCTTCCAGATGCTGAACGACCCCGACTACGTCAAGGGCCCGGAGGACTTCCAGAAGGCGGTGCAGCACATCAACTACACCTTCAACTGGTTCTACGCCGACTCCGAGCACACCGCCTACTACAACAGCGGCGACAACCCGGTGCGGGCGACCGGCGTCGACGCGGAGTTCCCCGCATGGGCACAGTCGGCCTACGAGTGGCGGAACTGGGACCCGGCGACGAACACGGCGCAGTACACCCCGCCCTCGGCCCACCCCAACTCCATCGACCAGGACTACTACGTCTCCTGGAACAACAAGCAGGCCAAGGACTACACGACCGCACCTTGGGGCGACGGCTCGGTCCACCGCGGCAACCTGCTTCAGGACCGGGTGCGCAAGCTCGTCGACGCGGGCGGCGTGACCCGGGCCTCGCTGGTGAAGGCGATGGCCGACGCGGGCCTTGCCGACCTGCGTGCCGAGGACGTACTCCCGGACCTGCTCAAGGTCGTCACCAGTTCCCCGGTGACCGACCCGACGGCCTCGGTGGCGGTGAGCAAGCTGCAGACGTGGCTGTCGGCGGGCGGCAAGCGCACCGAGACGTCGGCCGGTTCGAAGAAGTACGCCGACGCCGACGCGATCCGCATCCTGGACGCGTGGTGGCCTCTGCTGGTGAAGGCCCAGTTCGAACCGAGCCTCGGCAGCGAACTGTATGCCGCGATGACGGACAACCTGCCCATCGACGAGTCCCCGTCGGCCGCCCACGGCCCGACCGGCGCGCACGCCGGAAGCGCCTTCCAGTACGGCTGGTGGTCCTACGTCGACAAGGACATCCGCGCCGTGCTCGGTGAGCCGGTCCAGGGGCCGCTCGACCGCGAGTACTGCGGCGGCGGCAGCCTCAGCGCCTGCCGCGACCTTCTGATCGGCACCCTGAAGGAGGCGGCCGGCAAGACCGCGGCCCAGGTCTACCCCGGCGACGACCAGTGCTCGGCGGGCGACCAGTGGTGTGCCGACTCGATCGTCCAGCGCACCCTGGGCGGCATCAAGCACGGCAGGATCAGCTGGCAGAACCGGCCGACGTATCAGCAGGTGGTGGAGTTCACGTCACACCGGTGACGGCAAGGTGGCGGCGGGTCACTTGATGCGGCCCGCCGCCAGCACCACCTGCGCCAGCTCCCGGTGCACGATGTCGCTGTGCGCCCCCGCCGGCGGCCCCCCGCGCTTGACGACCGCCGCCGCGTCGATGTTCACGCACCCCGAGGTGGGCAACCTCGCCTTCAGCGCGTCGGCCAGCTTGAACGACCGAGTCCCCGGCACCGCCTGCACCCCGCCGTGCCCCAACGCACCCCACTTGGCGCCCAGCATCCGGCCGACGTCGACAGCCGCGACCCCTCGCGCGTCCCCCGCCATGCGGGAGGCCAGCGGATACACCGTCGACAGGGCCGAGTCGTGCCGCGAGTGGCAGCACACCAGCGGTCCGTCGATGCGGTTCTGCTGGCCCTCCAGCACCCCGCCCGCGCGCGCGTCGTGCGGCAGCCGGGACGCGAACGCGTAGTGCGAGAAGGCGCCTTGGAGCAGCGTCACCGACTTCACCGTGCGCACGCCCTTCGGCAGCCCGCGCAGCGCGAACGACACCAGCCGCGCTCCGAAGCTGTGCCCGACCAGATGCACCCGCACCTGGGGCGCCCGCCCGGCCAGCTGCCCCACCACCCTTCCGAGCCCACGCTCACCGACCGTTCCGGCGCGTCGCTTCATGGCGTAGTACGTGGCCTGCCGCAGCAGCTCGTGCGCGCCCTCCCAGGGGTTCGGCAGCGAGAACGAGGCCGCACCATCGGGCACGGGGTCGGGCGCGCTGCCCTCCGGAGTTCTGTCCGGCGCTTCGAGATGCGCCAGCGCCCGCGCGAACTCCTCGCACACCGCCGCCACCGGCCCCGAGAGCATGTCCGGCGAGTTCTGCGGCACGCCCTCCGCCAGCGTGTCCGCCGCGAACAGCACCTGCGGTCCCGGCGGAACAACGTCCACCAGCATCCGCACCAGCCGTCCGAACTCCTCCAACTCGGCCTCCTCACGCGGCTGTTGGTCCAACAGTCGCGCGATCTGGTCGATCACGGTCGCCCGCCCGGGAAAGGTCTCCAGCAGCGCGTGCCGCGTGTCCTTGTCGAGCGCCGGACGACGCGGAAGCTCGGCCGCCACCGCCCGCGGGAAGTCCGGGATCGGCTCGTCAGCGAACCTCATCGACGGCCAGACCACGCCCACGTACCCGATCTTCGCCGCCGGGGCGAGCTGCGGGATCGGTGCGAAGAAGCGGTCGTAGAGCCGGGTCGCCACCGAGCGGTCGTTGTTCCAGCCGTGCGCGAAGACGATCAGATCACGGACGTGGTGCTGCGCCACCTGGGCCAGCAGCCGGTCCCGCTTCCCGGAGTCCGGATCGCCGTCCGCGTCGAAGGTCAGCTCCCAGTAAGGAGTCACGCTCACTGCCGGTTCCGCCATGACGGGCCCTCTCGTCCCCCGAAGTGGTGCGATACGGGCGCATCGTCCTGCTACCGGGCGGGATTGGCCATACGTCATCACCCATCCGTGTAACCCGCCGTGGTGGCCATGAGCACGGGCCGCTCACTTGTACAGGAGGTACTCCCGCCGCACCCGCCGGAACGCCGCCAGCTCCCCCTGCCAGCCCGCCACCACCTCGTCGGCGCTCGCGCCCGCGTCGATCATCGTGCGGACCTGCGCGGAGCCGGTGAGCTTGTCGATCCAGTTGTCCGGACGCCAACTGAAACCGCTCCAGGCCCTCTTGGCGGTCACCAGCAGGGCGATGCCGGTGCGGACGGGGTCGTATGCGGCGCGGTCGTGGACGTGGAGCTGTACGCCGCCGATGGTCTTGCCCTGGAACTTGGAGAACGTGGGCGCGAAGTATGCCTCCCTGAAGCGCACGCCGGGGAGCCCAAGTTCGTTCGCGGCCGCCGCCCAGCGTCCGTCGATGCCCTCAGCGCCCAGCAGCTCGAAGGGGCGGGTGGTGCCGCGTCCCTCCGAGAGGTTCGTGCCCTCGAAGAGGCAGGTGCCCGAGTAGACCAGCGCAGTGTCCGGCGTCGGCATGTTCGGGCTCGGCGGCACCCACGGCAGGTCCCAGGCGTCGTAGAACCCGGACCGCTTCCAGCCCGTCATCCGTACGGTCTCCAGCGCCACCGGGGTGGTGAGGAACTCCCCGTTGAACAGCCGCGCCAGCTCGGCGACCGTCATGCCGTGCGCCTGGGAGATGGGCCGGCGGCCGACGAAGGTGGCGAACTCCTTGTGGAGGACGGGGCCTTGGGCCGCGCGTCCGGTCACCGGGTTCGGCCGGTCAAGTACGACGAAGCGCTTGCCGGCCAGCTGGGCCGCCTCCATGCAGTCGTAGAGCGTCCAGATGTAGGTGTAGAAGCGGGCGCCCACGTCCTGGATGTCGAAGACCACCGTGTCCACGCCGGACGCGGTGAAGATGTCGGCGAGGGGGCGGCCGCTCTTCAGGTACGTGTCGTAGACCGGGAGCCCGGTCGCCGGGTCGTCGTAGCGGCCCTCGGAGCCGCCCGCCTGGGCGGTGCCGCGAAAGCCGTGCTCGGGGCCGAAGACGGCCGTCAGGTTCACCCTCTCGTCGGCGTGCATGACGTCTACGATGTGGCGGACGTCGCGGGTCACGCCGGTGGGGTTGGTGACGATTCCGACGCTCTGGCCCCGCAGGTCCGCGTAGCCGTTTGCGGCGAGGTTCTCGAAGCCGGTCCGCAGGCGGTGCCGGGTCGCTGAGGCCGGGGGTGCGGCGGAGAGAGCGGTTGCTGCCGTGGTCGCTGCGAGGAGAGCTCGTCTGGATAGGCGCATGAGGGGCACGGTATTGCTCCCGCAGGGTGTGGGGAAGGTGCCGTCGTTTGTGGCTTGTCGCGCCCACGCGGCGGAGCCGCACATCGATACGGCCCCGCGCCCCTGGAGGGCGCTTGCAGTCGCCCTTCCGTGTGACATACCGACCGGTTAGTCTGGTCGTCATAGCAGAGCCGCAGTCGAAGGAGACCGATGGTGGAAGCCGTTCAGGGTGCCGGAGTCGTCGTGACCGGGGCTGGGGGTGGCATCGGGGCCGCGCTGGCCCGGCGCTTTGCCGCCGAGGGGGCTCGTGTCGTCGTCAACGATCTGGACGCGGGGAAGGCCGAGGCGGTCGCCGAGGAGATCGGCGGCATCGCGGTCGCCGGTGATGCCTCCGCCGTCGTCGCCGATGCCCGGGACGCGCTGGGTGGCACGGTCGACGTCTACTGCGCCAACGCCGGAGTCGCCTTCGGGGGTGACGACCCCGGACAGCCGCTCGACGAGAAGGCCTGGTCGACGTCCTGGGACGTCAATGTGATGGCACACGTGCGTGCGGCCAACGAACTGCTCCCCGCCTGGCTGGAGCGCGGCAGCGGACGTTTCGTCTCCACCGTCTCCGCCGCCGGACTGCTCACCATGATCGGCGCCGCGCCCTACGCCGTCACCAAGCACGGCGCCTATGCCTTCGCCGAGTACCTGTCGCTGACGTACCGCCACCGCGGCGTCAAGGTGCACGCCATCTGCCCGCAGGGCGTGCGCACCGACATGCTGGACGCCACCGGCAGCGCGGGTGACCTGGTGCTCAAGCCCACCGCCATCGCGCCACAGGACGTGGCGGACGCCCTGTTCAAGGGCATGGCGGAGGACCGCTTCCTGATCCTGCCGCACCCCGAGGTCTCCGGGTACTACCAGGCGCGGGCCGCCGAGCCGGACCGCTGGCTGACCAACATGAACCACCTCCAGCAGAAGTGGGAGGAAGCCCGGTGACCGAATCCCCGTACGCGGCCAAGCCCTGGGTGGCCCTGCTCACCGACGTCCAGCGCGCCCCGATCGCACCGGCCGACTCGCTCGTGCACGCCCTGCGCCGGGCCGTCGCCGAGACCCCGGAGCGCGTCTTCCTCGCGTACTTCGACGGCCGCCTCGCCTACCGCGAGGTCGACGAGCTCAGCGACTCCGTCGCCGGGCACCTCGCCGCCCGTGGCCTGGAGCGCGGCGACCGGGTGGCGATCCTGCTGCAGAACTCCCCGCACTTCGTGCTCGCCCTGCTCGGCGCCTGGAAGGCGGGGGCGGTCGTCGTGCCGGTCAACCCCATGTACAAGTCGGGGGAGGTGGGCCATGTCCTGCGGGACGGGGAAGTGGCCGCGCTGATCTGCTCGGACCGGGCCTGGGAGTCGTATCTGCGCGAGACCGCGGCCGACTCGCCGGTGCGGATCGTGCTCACCGGCTGTGAGCTGGACTTCCAGACGCGGGGCGACGAGCGCGTGCTGACCTTCGAGCGACTGCCGGGCGCCGAGGACGCCGACGACCTGACGGCCGTCGCCCGAGCCGGGCACAAGGCGCCGCAGGGGCGTGAGCTCGGCCCGTCCGACATCGCGCTGATCAGCTACACCTCGGGTACGAGCGGCACCCCCAAGGGCGCCACCAACACGCACGGCAACGTCATGTACAACGCCGAGCGCCAGCGGACGGGGCTCGGCCTGCCGGACGCGCCCGTGTACTACGCGCTGGCGCCCCTGTTCCACATCACCGGGATGGTCTGCCAGCTCGGCGCGAGCCTCAACAGCGCGGGCACGCTGGTGCTGACGTACCGCTTCGACGCGGGTGTCGTGCTGGACGCGTTCGCCGAGCACCGGCCGCACTACACGGTCGGCCCGTCGACGGCCTTCATGGCGCTGGCCGCCCACCCGGCCGTCACCCCGGAGCACTTCTCCTCCTTTGTGAACATCTCTTCGGGCGGCGCCCCCGTGCCGCCCGCCCTGGTGGAGAAGTTCCGGGCCGGCTTCGGGCCGTACATCCGCAACGGCTACGGCCTCACCGAGTGCACCGCCCCGTGCGCCTCCGTCCCGCCCGGCCTGGAGGCCCCCGTCGACCCGGCCTCCGGGACACTGGCCGTGGGGCTGCCGGGCCCGGAGACGGTCGTACGGATCGTCGACGAGCAGGGCCAGGAGGTGCCGTTCGGCGAGCAGGGCGAGATCGTGGTGCGCGGGCCGCAGGTCGTGCCCGGCTACTGGAGGCGCCCCGACGCCACCGCCGAGACCTTCCCCGACGGCGAACTGCGCACCGGGGACATCGGCTTCATGGACGCCGAGGGCTGGCTGTACGTCGTCGACCGCAAGAAGGACATGATCAACGCGTCCGGCTTCAAGGTGTGGCCGCGCGAGGTCGAGGACGTGCTCTACACGCACCCGGCGGTGCGCGAGGCGGCCGTCGTGGGGGTGCCCGACGGGTACCGCGGGGAGACCGTCAAGGCGTACATCAGCCTCCGTCCGGGTGCGGAAACGGACCCCGACACACTCGCCGCTTACTGCAAGGAGAGACTGGCCGCCTACAAATATCCGCGTCAGGTGGAGATCCTGCCGGACTTGCCCAAGACGGCAAGTGGGAAGATCCTCCGTCGGGAACTTCGTTCCCGCGCGAACGACGGCTAGACGCAAGCAGGAAAATATCGGAAGGGCAGGTGGCGGCACAGTGGCCAGGACGACGGACGGTGACGGTACGCCCGTCCCGCAGCGGCTGCTCGCCGCCGCCACCCGGCTCTTCGCTGAGCGGGGCTACGACCGCACCTCGGTGCAGGAGATCGTCGAGGCGGCCGGCGTCACCAAAGGGGCGCTGTACCACTACTTCGGTTCCAAGGACGACCTCCTGCACGAGGTGTACGCGCGCGTGCTGCGCGTTCAGCAGGAGCGGCTCGATGCCTTCGCGGGGGCCGACGAGCCCATCGAGAAGCGGCTGCGGGGAGCGGCTGCGGACGTCGTGGTGACGACCATCGAGAACCTCGACGACGCGATGATCTTCTTCCGCTCGATGCACCATCTGAGCCCGGAGAAGAACAAGCAGGTGCGCGCCGAGCGGCGGCGCTACCACGAGCGCTTCCGCGCACTCGTCGAGGAGGGCCAGGAGACGGGCGTCTTCTCCACGGCGACCCCGGCGGACCTCGTCGTGGACTACCACTTCGGCTCCGTCCACCACCTGTCGACCTGGTACCGCCCCGACGGCCCGATGAGCCCCCAGGAGGTCGCGGACCACTTGGCGGACCTGCTGCTGCGGGCGCTGCGGCCCTGAGGAGACGGGTTCGGGTACGGGTAAGGGGCGGTCGCTCTTGCGACCGCCCCTTACCTACGTCCCGTTACAGGTACTTCTTCAACTCCCGCCGAGCCAGCGACCGCTGGTGCACCTCGTCCGGCCCGTCGGCGATCATCAGGGTCCGCGCCCCGGCGTACAGCTCCGCGAGCGGGAAGTCCTGACTGACACCTCCCGCCCCGTGCAACTGGATCGCCCGGTCGATGATGTCGACGACCGCCCGCGGCGTGGCGATCTTGATGGACTGGATCTCCGTGTGGGCGCCCTTGTTGCCGACGGTGTCCATCAGCCAGGCCGTCTTCAGGACCAGGAGCCGCAACTGCTCGACCGTCACCCGCGCGTCGGCGATCCAGTTGTGGACCACGCCCTGCTGGGCCAGCGCCTTGCCGAAGGCGTTGCGGGACACCGCCCGCCGGCACATCAGCTCGATCGCCCGCTCGGCCATGCCGATCAGCCGCATGCAGTGGTGGATACGGCCCGGACCGAGCCGCGCCTGCGCGATGGCGAACCCGCCGCCCTCCTCGCCGACGAGGTTGGAAACCGGCACACGCGCGTGGTCGAAGATCACCTCGGCGTGGCCGCCGTGGGAGTGGTCCTCGTAGCCGAAGACCTGCATCGCGCGCTTGATGGTGACGCCCGGGGTGTCCCGGGGCACCAGGACCATGGACTGCTGACGGCGGATGTCCTCGCCGTCCGGGTCCGTCTTGCCCATGACGATGAGGATCTTGCAGTCCGGGTTCATCGCCCCGGAGATGTACCACTTGCGGCCGGTGATGACGTACTCGTCGCCGTCCCGCTCGATGAGCGTGGTGATGTTGGTGGCGTCCGAGGAGGCCACATCCGGCTCGGTCATCGCGAACGCCGAGCGGATCTCACCGGCCAGCAGCGGCTCCAGCCACTGCTTCTTCTGCTGCTCGTCGCCGAACTGGAACAGCACCTCCATGTTCCCGGTGTCGGGCGCCGCGCAGTTCGTGGCCGTCGGTGCCAGGTGCGGGGAGCGGCCGGTGATTTCGGCGAGCGGTGCGTACTGGAGATTGGTGAGCCCGGCCCCGTACTCCCGGTCCGGCAGGAAGAGGTTCCACAGGCCCTGCCTGCGCGCCTCGGCCTTGAGCTCCTCCACCACGGCCGGCGTGTCCCACGGGGACGCCAGCTCGGCCCGCTGCTCCTCGGCGACCGCCTCGGCGGGATGGACGTACTCGTCCATGAAGGCGAGCAGCTTGGCGCGCAGTTCCTCCGTGCGTGCGTCGAACGCGAAGTCCATGGCCCGTCAGCCCTCCTGGATGCCGTCTTGAAGCGTGGTCAGACCGTGCTCGATGAAGACCGGGACCAGGTCGCCGATGCGGTCGAAGCCGCGGCCGACCGTCTGGCCCAGCGTGTAGCGGTAGTGGATGCCCTCCAGGATCACGGCGAGCTTGAACCAGGCGAACGCCGTGTACCAGGAGACCGCGGAGACGTCGCGCCCCGAGCGCGCGGCGTACCGCTCGATCAGTTCGGCCGGTTCCGGATGCCCGGGGGCCTCGGCGGTCGTGGAGACGGGGGAGTCGGGCATGCCCAGCGGCATGCTGTACATGACCAGCAGACCCAGGTCGGTCAGCGGGTCGCCCAGCGTCGACATCTCCCAGTCGAGGATCGCCTTGATCTTGTCGTCGTCACCGATGAGGACGTTGTCCAGCCGGTAGTCGCCGTGGACCACCGTCGCCGCGGGAGAGGCCGGCAGCCTGCGGCCGAGGGTCGCGTGCAGCTCGTCGATGCCGGCCAGGTCGCGGTTGCGGGAGGCGTCCAACTGCTTGCCCCAGCGGCGCAGCTGACGGTCCAGGAAGCCCTCGGGCCGGCCGAAGTCATCGAGGCCCACCGACGCCGGATCCACCCCGTGCAGTTCGACGAGCGTGTCCACCAGCGACAGGACCGCGCCCCGGGTGCGCTCCGCGCCGAGCGGGGCGAGCTGGTCGGCCGTGCGGTACGGGGTGCCCTCGACGAACTCCATGACGTAGAACGGCGCTCCGAGCACCTCCTCGTCCTCGCACAGCAGCACCGGCCGCGGCACCGGCACGTCCGTCGGATGCAGCGCGCTGATGACCCGGTGCTCGCGCTTCATGTCGTGCGCGGTGGCGAGGACGTGGCCGAGCGGGGGCCGTCGTACGACCCATTGCGAGGTGCCGTCGGAGACCATGTACGTGAGGTTCGACCGTCCGCCCTCGATGAGCCGGCCGGTCAGCGGACCGTGTGCCAGACCGGGCCGCTCGCGCTCGAGCAGGCCGCGCAGCCGGTCCAGGTCGAGGCCGGGCGGATGGTCGGGGCTCATACAGGGCTCCTAAGGGCAGGTGAACGAGACCTGACTCATGATGCCGACCAGTCGGTATGTCGTCCAGTGGGGGAGCCGAACGTGATCGGGGCCACGATAGGCCGACAGCTCCCCGCGCGGTGCGTCGGGGAGCTGTCGGGAGTGCGTTCTCGGCCAGAACGGGGCCGGTCGGTCAGGGCCGCCCGTGGGCTCAGTGGTCGTCCCAGTGGCCTGCGTGGGCGGCGTGCCGGTGGCCGTCGTGCAGGTAGTCGACGTGGTCGCCGTGCAGGACGCTCTCGTGCCCGCAGTCGGCGCCGTGCTGATGGGTGTGGCCGTCGTGCGCGACGTGCCCGTCCGACTCGCACTCGTCCCAGTGACCGCTGTGCTCCCTGTGGAGGTGACCGTCGTGCGCGTAGTCGGTGTGGTCGCCGTGCGGCACCGCGGTGTGCCCGCAGTCCGGACCGTGGGCGTGCGTGTGGGAAGGGTGTTCCACGTGCATGGTGGTCATGGTGCTCACCTTCGAAGGTGCGGGTTGTGACGTCGGACAGGCTGCCACGCAAACGGCGCATATCGGGTTATTCGGGCTTGCGTGGCGCCCTCCCAGCCCGGAGGGTCGAACCCATGAAGGGGATCAGCTACACACGCTACGGCGGGCCCGACGAGCTCGCATACGGGGATCTGCGCGATCCGCGCGTCGGCCCCGACTCCGTACTGGTGAAGGTGCGGGCGGCCGCGGTCAACCCGGTCGACTGGAAGTGCCGCGAGGGCTACATGGACCGGATGCTGGAGCCGGTCTTCCCGGTCGTCCCCGGCTGGGACGTAGCCGGCGTTGTCGTCCAGCCGGGCGTGTCCGTCACGGAGTTCGGCGTCGGTGACGAGGTCATCGGCTATGTGCGTGAGGACGTGCTCTCCCGCGGCACCTTCGCCGAGTACGTCGCCGCGCCCGTACGCACCCTCGCGCGCAAGCCCCGCAACCTCACCTGGGAGGAGGCGGCCGGTCTGCCGCTGGTGGGGCTGACGGCGTTCCAGGTGCTGACCAAGGTCCTCCAGGTCAAGCGCGACGAGACGGTCCTGGTGCATGCCGCGGCCGGGGGTGTGGGCTCGATCGCCGTCCAGCTCGCCCGCCATCTGGGTGCCCGGGTGATCGGTACGGCGAGCGCGCACAACCACGACTTCGTACGACAGCTCGGCGGTGAGCCGGTCGAGTACGGCGACGGCCTGACCGAGCGGGTGCGGGGGCTTGCGCCCGAGGGCGTGGACGCCGCGTTCGACACGGTCGGCGGCGACGCGCTGAAGGCCTCGGCCAACCTGCTGGCCCCCGAGGGCCGCCTGGTGTCCATCGCCGACCCGGACGTCTTCGACTACGGGGGCCGCTACTACTTCGTCCGCCCCGACACGGCTGACCTGCTGCGGCTGTCCGAGCTGGCGGAGGAGGGGGTGGTGTCCGTGCACGTCTCGGAGACGTTCCCGCTGGAGCGGGCGGCGGACGCGCACCGGCTCAACCAGGAGGGCCGTACCCGGGGCAAGATCGTGGTGACGGTGGACTGGGAGACGGAGGAGGAGACGGTGGCGCCGGAGGGGCTGTGGCAGGGGGCGGAGTGAGCGGGCCGTAGCCTTACGCGGGTCTCAGAGGACCAGGGCGGCGCCGCAGATGGCCAGGGCCAGGGTGAAGAGGACGGTGGCCGTGGCATGCCGGGGGGCCAGCGCCGCCGGTTCGGCGGACGAGGCGAGGACGCGGATACGGCGGTGGGCGAGGGCCAGGAAGCCCAGCCACAGCCCGATGCACAGGGCGCAGACGAGGAGCCCGACCACGGAGACGTCGCCGTGCAGTGCGGCCTTCACGGCGAGTACGGCGGCCACGGTGCCGGACAGTGTCGTACGGCGCCATGCGAGACGTGTCCGCTCGGGCTGCAGCCCCGGATCCCTGACGGGCTCGGCGACCGCCCCGGGGTTCACCCTTCCCATCCCACGAGCACGACGACGACCATCGCGATGGCCACGACCGCGACCACCAGGCTCAGCACCGCCGGGAACCGCGAGACGGGCAGGTCCTCGCCCCGCCGCATGGCCCGCTCGCAGCGCACCCAGTGATTGACCGCACGCAACGAACACAGCACGCCGGCCGCGAGCAGCGCGAGCGCCAGCCCGACGCGCCAGCCCCAGCGCAGGTCCGGCAGAAACTGGTCCACCGCGAAGCCACCGCCGACGAGTGCGAGCGCGGTACGCAGCCAGGCCAGAAAGGTGCGCTCGTTGGCCAGCGAGAACCGGTAGTCGGGCGTGCCGCCCTCCTGCCGGATCTCCTGCGGCGCAAACCACAGCCGGACGTTCCGTACGAACTCGATCACATGCCCGACCCTATCCGGGGCCACGGACAGGGGCGTTCCGGCACCGCCCGGCACGCCCCGCCGCGGCACGCCCCGCCCCGCCCCGCCGCGGCACGCCCCGCCCCGCCCCGCCGCGGCGGGCCACGGCGCGGACCGCCGGCAGGCCGGTGCTGCCAGGGGCGGAGACGGTGGGCTGCCCGGGCACGTGGCAACCGCAGGTGGCGGTGGTGATGGCGCGGGCGGCGGGTGTGCACAGGGGGCGCGAGGGCCGGGGGAGGGTGCGGGGGCTGCCCAAGGGGCGTGTCCGAGGTGGTGGCGACGGCGCGGATGGCCGGCGGGCTGAGAAAAGGTCGCGTCGGCGCGGAGGCGGCCCCGCCCGAGCCATGCCTGCAGCCCGGACTTCCATGGGCGGAGCCGAGGCGGTTGCGATGGTGTGGGCGGCCGGTGTGCTTGGAGGTCGCGAAGGCCGCGGAGGGGGGTGTCCGGGAGGGACGGCGGCCAGGAGATGGCCTCGTCGAGGCAGCACGGGTGCTCCCAGAGGGGGCTGGCGGCCGGTGTGTTCAGAAAGGTCGGGACGGCCGCGGAGAAGGGTGTCCGGGAGGGACGGCGGCCAGGAGCCGGCCTCGTCGAGGCAGTCCCGGTGCTCCCAGAGGCCAAGGCGTTGCGACTCCCCCGCCGCCTCCCCGAGTCGGCGGCACGTCCGCCGGCGCCCCGGGGCAGGGGTGCACCCCCGTCGACGCGCCCGCGGGGCCGCAGCGCGGCGGATCAGCCGGCCGCCCGGTGGGCCTTGAGGCGCTCGTACGCCGCCAGGCCGTCCGGTACCCACGTCCAGTCCGCCAGCCGCCGTTCCACCTCGGCCTCCGGCAGGAAGTCGTGCCAGGCGACCTCCTCCGGCTGTGGGCGCACCGGCAGCTCGCAGCGGACCTCGTACACCGCCGACCACCAGGTCTGCCCGGCGCCGTCGTCGTAGAGGAACTTGAAGAGGTGGGTGGGGCGGGGGAGGCCGCTGACGCCGAGTTCCTCCTCGGCCTCGCGCAGCGCGGCGTCGTCGTACGACTCGCCCGCGCCGACCACCCCGCCGACGAACATGTCGTACCGCGAGGGAAAGACCAGTTTCGTGGGCGTGCGGCGATGTACGAAGAGGCGGCCCTCAGAATCCCGGGCCTCGATGAAGACGCAGCGGTGGCGCAGCCCCTTGGCGTAGGCCTCGCCGCGCCGGGACCGGCCGACGACCCGGTCGTGTTCGTCGACGATGTCGAGGATCTCGTCAGTGGCGCTCATGAGGGCCATCCAACCAGGGCGGCACCCGGATGGTCAGCGCGCCGGAACCGCCGCCACCGCCGCACGAGGCTGCGGCTGCTTCACGCCGCACGGCATCGCCGAGTGGGTGCCGAGCATGATGATGCCCACCACGATCGCGGCGAGCCCCGCCGCCTCCCACGCCAGCGCGCCCGAGTCGGCGCGCAGCCGGTCGCCGAGGAAGCCGACGCCGCAGAGGATGCCGGCCAGCGGCTGGGCCGCGGTCAGGGCCGGCAGAGACATCCGCAGGGAGGCCGTCTCGAACGCGCTCTGGACGAGGATCAGCCCGGTGAGGCCGAGCGCCACCACGGCGTACGGCTGCCAGCTGGTGAGAACCTCAGCCATGCCGCCCTCGGCGAAACGCTGCCCGGTCAGGCGCGTCAGCGCGTCCTGCACGCCGTACAGCAGACCGGCGGCCGTGGCCAGCAGCGCGGGACCGGCCCTGAGCCGCGAACGCTTCGCATACGCCGTGAGCAGCAGAGCCGCCCCGATCATGACGCCGATGATCAGCCACTGCCGGAAGGGGCCGCTGGGCGCCGCCCCGCCGTGCGGCTGTCCGGCGATGATGAAGGCCGTGACACCGCCCGCGAGCAGTGCGAGTCCCGTCCAGCCCTGGCGGCCCAACGGCTGCTTGGTCTGGCGGCGCGAGAGAGCGAGCGCGAAGAGCAGGTTTGTCGCCAGCAGCGGTTCCACGAGGGAGATCTCGCCCTGTCCCAGCGCCATCGCGCCGAGCGCCATGCCGACCACCATGAGCCCGATGCCGCCCAGCCAGCGGGGCACCTTCATCAGGTCGAGGAGAATCCGGGGGGAGAGGAAGTCGTTCAGCGGCGCCTTCTGAGCCGCGTTCTGCTGCAGTACGAAGCCGAAGCCCAGGCAGCAGGCGGCACTCACGGCGAGTATCAGGATCAGAAGCGACACGCTGCGTACCTCGATCATCCTGCCGGGGTGAGGGGACGGGGTGCGTAAGGGCCGACTGTAGCGGCCCAAGGCCCGGCATGCGCAGGCTCCCCATCGTGCGGTGCCTGGTCCGGCTACGCCATGACGTACGCCACACACTCTGAACAATTCCGACATTTAAGGCTCGGTGCGTGGCTATTGAACGCATCAACTGTCCCACCAGTAACACCAGTTGACGCGTGTAACGCCTCGACGGCCCTTGACGTGAACCGTTGGCTGCGGGTTTGCTGTGCGTGATCGCTCGATGACAGGTCACATTCTTTCCCCCACATTCTTCCCCCGACAGAACCCAGAACCGGTGTCCCCACCCCCGCCACCCCTCGGCCGCGGCCGCAAGCGCGCATCCCACACCTTCGACGCGGCCCTGGACGACGCCGAGCTCGCCGCAGCCCGCGCCGCGCTGGCCCAGGGCAGATGGCAGACGGCCCGCTCACTGCTCGCCCGGACCGGCGACGACTGGGACCGCAGAGGGCACCGCGTCACCGTCCTCGCGCAGGAGCCGTACTGCGTCCCCTGGACCCGCGACTGGCTGCTCGCCGAGCCCGACTCCGCCGACGCCGCCGTCCTGCTCGCCCTCGCCCAGGTTCGGCGCGCCCTGCGCGGCAAGGAGAAGCCCGTCCGCGCCCGTGAGTCGTGCCACGCCGCCGCCGCGCTCGCGCCCGCCGACCCCACCCCCTGGCTCGGCCTGCTCATGCTGGAGAGCTCGCTCGGCGCAGAGGAGGCGGTACGGCGCCTGTTCGCCGAGGTCGGCGCTCGGTACGCCGACCACCACCACGCCCACCACCTGATGGTCGCCCGGCTCGCCGAACGCCACACCGGCGCCGGTCCCGACCCGCTGCACGAGGTGTACGACTTCGCCAACGCGGCGGCCGAGCGGGCCCCCGCCGACTCCCCGCTCGCCGTCCTCCCGGTCATCGCCCACGCCGAGCGATACCGCGTCCTCGCGGGGGCGGGGCGCGAGCAGCCCGACGCGGCCACCTCCGGGCACTGGGCCGGCCGCCGGGCCCGGCAGGTGATGCGGGCCGCCTTCGACTGGTGGCTGGAGTGGGAGCAGGAGGGTCACCCGCGCCGTCTGATCGACCTGAACTACCTCGCCCACGCCAAGGTCTGCGAGGGCCGCGGCGCCGAGGCCGCCGCCCTGTTCCACCGCATCGGCGAGCACGCCACCCCGTCGCCGTGGTCGTACCCGGACCGCGAGCCGTATCCCGCCTTCCGTGCCGCACGCGACACCGCGCTCGGCACGGCGTAACGCCCCCAACCGCAGTCGACCCAAGGACGGTCCCCGATGACCACGGGCAGTTCCAGCACGAGCAGAGCCACCGCCGGCAGTGGCGGGATCAGTACGTTCAAGGGGCAGGACCGGGCCCTGCGCGCCGACCGGCTGGGCACGACGGGCCTGCTGCTGTCCGTGCTCGCCGCGACTGCACCCCTCATGGTCGTCGCGGGTGTCATGCCCACGACCTTCGGGGTGATGGGTGTCGTCGGGCAGCCGCTCCTCTTCGTGATCCTCGGCCTGGTCCTCGCGCTCTTCAGCGTCGGATACGCCGAGATGAGCCGGCACGTCCACAACGCCGGCGCCTTCTACGCCTACATCTCCCGCGGCCTCGGCGGCATGGCGGGCGCCGGCGCCGCGATGGTCGCGCTCGTCGCCTACAACGCCCTACAGGTCGGCATCTACGGCATCTTCGGCTTCGAGGTCTCCGGGCTGTTCGCCACCTACCTCGACACGGAGGTCGCCTGGTGGATACCGGCGCTGGCGGCCGTCCTCCTCGTCGGTGGACTCGGCTGGCTGAAGATCGACCTCAACGCGCGCGTGCTCGGCGTCCTGCTGATCATCGAGGTCGCCCTCGTGGTCATCTTCGACGTCGCCGCGATCGCCGACCCCGGCAAGGAGGGCCTGTCGCTGCACGCCTTCAACCCGGACACCCTCACCGGCGCCGGCATCGGCACCGCGCTGTGCTTCTGCGTCGCCGCCTTCCTCGGCTTCGAGCAGGCCCCCGTCTACGCCGAGGAGACCAGCCGCCCGCACGTCCTCGTGCCCCGCGTGATGTTCCTCGCCATCGGCGGCATCGCCGTCTTCTACACGATCAGCTGCTGGGCGTACACCGTCGCCGCCGGCCCCTCGGCCATCGTCGGCACGGCGCAGGAGCAGAGCGCCGGGCTGCTGTTCTTCTTCACCGAGGACCTCCTCGGCGCCGGCTTCACCGACGTACTGCACGTGCTGTTCGTGACCGGCATGTTCGCGGCGATGCTCAGCTTCCACAACGTCGTCGCCCGCTACGCCTTCGCCATGGGCCGCGAGGGCCTGCTGCCGTCCGCCTTCGGCCGCACCAGCGGCGCGAGCGGCGCCCCCGGCACCGGTTCGCTGCTGCAGACGGCGATCTCCCTCGTGGTCGTCGCCGCCTTCGCGCTCACCGACGACAAGCCGACGGGGGACCCGACCGCACCGGTGCTGCACCTGTTCACCTGGATGGGCAACCTCGGCGCGCTGGGCGTCGCCGCGCTGATGGCCGCCGCGTCGGTCTCCGTCATCGCCTTCTTCGTGCGCCGCGGAGCCGTCGCCGCCCAGTTCTGGCGGCTGGCCGCCTCCGGGCTCTCGGTCGTCGGGCTGCTGTTCATCGTCGTCTACACCGTCAAGGACTTCGACGTCCTGATCGGCGCGGGCCCGGACTCGGCCCTGAACTGGGCGTTGCCCGCCGTCATCGTCCTCGCGCTGGTCGTGGGTGTGCTCCAGGGCCTGCTCCTGCGCTCCCGCGCACCCGAGCGGTACGCCCGCATCGGGCTCGGCAACGAGGCGTTCCAGCTGGACAAGGCGGCGGCGAAGACGCCGTAGCCGGCATCCGTGCGCGAGAGCCGCGTAAGAAGTGCTTACGGAACCCTGACGAGCACCCGCGATCCCTGGTCCGGCCGGGGTCGCGGGTGTTCGAATGAGTATGTGAACCGCGAACAGCCCGAGCACGAGGGCGGAGAACAGGACGAGGAACAGGGCAGGGAGCAGGGCAGGGAACAGGGCGAGGAGCAGATCGGGCAGAAGGGCAAACCGATCGGCCGCCGCGTCCTCCTCGGCACACTCGGCCTGGGCGCACTCGGCGTGGTCACCGCGCCCGTCCTGCAGCGCGGGATGGAGTCCTTCCTCGCGAGCGCGTCCGACAAGGACCCCACCGGCCTGACCGACCTGCTGCCCAACGGCGGCGGTTTCCGCTACTACTCGGTGACCTCGTCCGTCCCCCGCAAGAACGCCACCACCTACCGCCTCACCATCGACGGCCTGGTCGACCGCCCCAGGACCTACACGCTGGCCGACCTGCGCGCCCTGCCGCAGACCCGGATGGTTCGCGACGTCCAGTGCGTCACCGGCTGGCGGGTCCCCGACACCCCCTTCGAGGGCGTGCGCCTGTCCCGCCTCCTGGACGCCGCGGGAGTGCGCAAGGGTGCCGGGGCGGTGCGCTTCACCTGCTTCGACGGCGCCTACAGCGAGAGCCTCACCCTCGAACAGGCCCGCCGCGCCGACGTCATGGTGGCCCTGCGCATGCAGGACAAGGACCTGAACCACGCCCACGGCGGCCCGGTCCGCCTCTATGTGGCACCCATGTACTTCTACAAGTCCGCCAAGTGGCTCTCCGGCATCACCGTCACCGAGGACGTGAAACCGGGCTACTGGGAGGAACGGGGCTACGACGTCGACGCCTGGGTCGGCCGCTCGAACGGACGCGACGATGAGCCTACGACTTGACGCCCCCGGCCGGTCCACGGACGTCCGGCGCTTCGGCCCGGCCACCCGTTGGGTGCACCGCACGACGGCCGCGCTGATGGGCGTGTGCGTGGTGACCGCGGCCTGTCTGTACATCCCGCAGCTCGCCGAGCTTGTCGGCCGCCGCGAGCTGGTGGTCCGTATCCACGAGTGGGCCGGCCTCGCTCTGCCCGTGCCGGTCCTGGCCGGCCTCGCCTCCCGCTTCTTCCGCGCCGACCTCGGCTTCCTCAACCGCTTCGGCCCGCACGACCGCGACTGGCTACGAGCCGCCCTGCACCGCGACAAGCGGTCCGCGTCCCGTCCGGCGGGCAAGTTCAACGCCGGGCAGAAGATCTACGCCGCATGGATCGCTGGCGCGACACTGGTGATGGTCGGGACGGGCCTCATCATGTGGTTCACCCACCTCACTCCTCTGCAGTGGCGCACCAGCGCGACCTTCGTCCACGACTGGCTGGCCCTCACCATCGGCATCGTCCTCGCCGGCCACATCGGCATGGCCCTGGGCGACCCGGAGGCCCGCCGGGGCATGCGGACGGGCTCAGTCAGCCGGGAGTGGGCGAAGCGGGAGCATTCACGGTGGCGGCCATGACGTGCCGCACGACGACCGGCTGAAGGGCCTGCTGAGAGTCCCTGAGGTCGAGGTCGAGGTCGGTGGGCTGGGTTGTGCCACCGGCCGGCATCTCCGGGCGGGGCGATGTCGCTGGTCCGCCGCCGGCTGGCACATCCGTGCCGGGCGAGTCACTGGTCCGCCGAGGTCTGGCACGGTCGCGCCGGGCGATGAGACCGATCTGCCGCTGGCCGGCACGTCCGCGCCGGGCGATGTCGCTGGTCCGCGG
>NZ_JBVKAV010000007.1:353111-369842 GCF_055639295.1 Streptomyces sp. NPDC107528 | reverse complement strand
GCTGGCCGGTGCCTTCGTGCTGGGCGATGTCACTGATCTGCGGCTGGCTGGCACGTCCGTGCCGGGCGATGAGACCGATCCGCTGCCAGTCGGCACCTTCGCGCCGGGCGATGTCAATGGTCCGCCGCCGGCTGGCACGTCCGTGCCGGGCGAGTCACTGGTCCGCCGAGGTCTGGCACCGTCGCGTCGGGCGATGAGACCGATCTGCCGCTGGCTGGCACGTCCGTGCCGGGCGATGTCGCTGGTCCGCGGCTGGCCGGTGCCTTCGTGCTGGGCGATGTCACTGATCTGCGGCTGGCTGGCACGTCCGTGCCGGGCGATGAGACCGATCCGCTGCCAGTCGGCACTTCCGCGCCGGGCATGTGACTGGTCCGCCGCCAGCTGGCACTTCCGCGCCGAGCGATGACATTGGTCCGCCGCTGGCCGGTGCCTTCGTGCTGGGCGATGTCACTGATCTGCGGCTGGCTGGCACGTCCGTGCCGGGCGATGAGACCGATCCGCTGCCAGTCGCCACCTTCGCGCCGGGCGACGTCACTGGTCCGCCGCCGGCTGGCACGTCCGCGCCAGGCGATGACAAAGATCCGCCGCCATCAGGCACCTCCGTACCGAGCGATGACAGCCATGCCCCGAGATCCGACACCGCCGCCCCGGCCGGCGGCCCCGGCTCATCGGTGGCCTCCGTGCCCGTGCCCGGCTCCTCGACCGTGTCCGGGCCCGTGACCGTGAAGGCCGTGGGTAGTCGGACCTCGGTGTCCGCGTGCCGGACGGCGACCTCGGCCGGGCCCGGCTCCAGGGGCGGTACAGGAACGGACAGCACCAGCCTGTCACCCGACTCGGACTTCAGGACGGGCACACCCGGCACCGCCAGCCCGCCGATGCTCACGCTCGCGTTCTGCAGCAGCTCGGCATGGTCGAAGTAGGTGCCGGTCAGCTCGATGCCGATCGTGTCGCCGGGCCGTGCCTCGCCGTCGCCGCCCGTGTCGACGCCCGCGATCCGGTAGCCGCACGCCGGTGTGCCGCCCGGTGTGGCCGCGAGCCGCACGGTGCCGCCCGGGTGCCGCCGGTGGAAGTCCAGCAGCCCACCGAGAACGGCGTACGCGGCACGCCCCTTGCAGGTGTCCACCCGCCCGGCGAGTTCCGCATGGGCCCCGGCTGCCGTGTCCCAGTCGCCGCCCCTGCCCTGCACGGCCAGACAGGCCGCGGACAGTCCGCGCAGCAGTTGCCACTCCGCCTCCGCCGAGTCCTGCGGGATCTTCCCGAGGGCGGAGTCGCAGTGCTCCGGCGCTCGGAGCAGGTCGTAGACGCTCGCCGGATCCGGCGTGTTGTCCGAGTCGGGCGAACTCGGGCCGGGTGGGAGCCATGGCGGGGCCTGGAGGACCACGGTGCCCCTGCCGCTCGGGGACGGGGTCGGCGAAGGGCTGGGACTCACACTCACCACCCCGCCCGGCAACCCGCTCGGGACAGCGGCCGGCCCGGAGGCGTTCTCGCCCGCCCGGCCGTTGGGCGACTGCTGGGCCACCGGGGCGGAGCGATCCGCCGGTGCCGTCGGCCCACTGTCGCCCTCGGACGGCCCGGCGGTCACGACCGAACCGTCGCCGCCCCTGCCGTCCGCACTGCCACGCCCGTCACTCGTGAAGGCGGCGGCGGCCACCGCCACCGCCCCCACCACGAGCAGCCCCGAGATACGCATCCCGAGGGAAACCGCCATGACGCCCCCCGATGTTCACGCCCCCGACGGCTGCGGCAGCCTCCGGAGGTCACCTCATCATCGGGCCGAAAACGCTCTTGGGGAAGCCGCTTCATGTGATCGTCAGGGCGAGTTCAGGTACCGGCGCCCCGTAATCCGGGGAAGCGGAAGCCCGGCGGGACCGCCCGCCGCTCAGGCAGCTCAGTCCGCGAAGTCCAACAACACCTTGCACGAGCCGCTCCGGTCCGCCGCGAGCGCGAACGCCGCCTCGGCCTCCCGCACCGGCACCACCGCGCTGACCAGCCCGTCGAACGACGCCTCGGCCGCGAGCAGTTCCAGCGCCCCGTCGAACTCCACATCGAAGCGGAACGCGCCCCGCAGCTCGATCTCCCGGCTCACGACGAGGTTCCCCGCGAACGGACTGTGCCCCGCCGGCAGCATCCCCAGCTGCACCACGACGCCACCGCGCCGCACGAGCCGCAGACAGCTGTCCAGTCCCGCGGCAACCCCCGACGCCTCGATCGCCACGTCCACCTCGGAGGGCCACCCGGCATCGTCCGGATCGTCCGCCCGTACGAGGATGTCGGCGCCGGCGATCCGCCCGTACTCAAGCGCCGTCGGCAGCAGGTCAGTCACCGTGACCAGCCCCGCCCCGGCCGCCTTCGCCGCAGCGATTACCAGACAGCCGATGGGGCCGGCGCCGGTCACGAGGACATGCCTCCCGGTCACGTCACCGGCCCGCCGCACCGCGTGCAGTGCGACGGACAGCGGCTCGGCGAGCGCCGCCCGCCGCAGGCCGAGGCCGGCCGGGAGCGGCCTCAACTGGCCGGCCGGTACGGCAACCTGTGCGGCGAACCCGCCCTGGACGTGCGGAAAGCGCGCCGCGCTGCCCAGGTAGCGGGTGTCCCGGCAGACGTTGCGCCGCCCGTCCGCGCACTCGGGGCAGACCTCGCAGGGCGTGGCCGGGTGCACCGCGACGGCCGTACCGACAGCGGGACCCGAGGCGTCCGGGGAGCCGTACGACACGACCGTCCCGACCACTTCGTGCCCGAGCACCATCGGCTCCCTGAGCCGGAAGTCCCCGACCCCGCCGTGACGCCAGTAGTGCAGATCGGAGCCGCAGACCCCGCCGTAGCGCACGGCCACCAGAGCCTGCCCGGGCCCGGGGACCGGCACCGGCAGCTCCTCGACCCGCAGATCACCCTGACCGTGGATCACACAACCGAGCATCCCCGAGGCCTCCTTCACAGCACGCTCGTCATGCCGCCGTCGACATACAGCACCTGTCCGCCGACGAAGTCCGCGGCCGGTGAGGCGAGGAACAGCACCCCGCCCACCAGGTCCTCGGTACGGCCCCAGCGTCCCGCCGGGGTCCGGCGCCGTACCCACGCGCTGAACTCCTCGTCCGCGACGAGGGGCTGGGTCAGCTCGGTCTCGATGTAGCCGGGGCCGAGGCCGTTGACCTGCACGCCGTAAGGACCCCAGTCGGCGCACATGCCCTTGGTGAGCATCTTCAGGGCGCCCTTGGTGGCGGCGTAGGGCGCGATGCCGGGGCGGACCACCTCGCTCTGCAGCGAGCAGATGTTGATGATCTTCCCGTGGCCCCGTTCCGTCATCCGCCGGGCGGCCTCCCGGCCCACCAGGAACGCGCTGGTGAGATTGGTGTCCAGGATGCGGTGCCAGTCCGCGTCCGTGAACTCCAGCAGGGGTGCGCGCAGTTGCATGCCCGCGTTGTTGACCAGGATGTCGAGCGGGCCCACCCGCTCCTCGACGTCCGCGATACCGGCGGCCACCGACGCACCGTCGGTCACGTCGAACGCGGCCGTGCGGATCCGGTCGCCGGACGGTTCGGCGGCAAGTTCGGCGGCCAGTTCGTCGGCGGCCTCGGTGAGGCGCTCGCCGTCGCGTCCGTTGAGGACCACCGTGCAGCCGGCCTCCGCGAGGCCGCGGGCGAGCGCGAGCCCGATGCCCCGGCTGGATCCGGTGATCAGGGCGGTGCGGCCGGTGATGTCGAAGAGCGGGTGGCTCATGTCCGTACCCCTAGATGATCAGCGAGAGCAGCAGGACCAGACCACCGGCGACCACCGAGATGATCGTCTCCATCACGGACCAGGTCTTGACGGTCTGGCCGACGCTCAGCCCGAAGTACTCCTTCACCAGCCAGAACCCGGCGTCGTTGACATGGCTGAAGAACAGCGATCCGGCGCCGATGGCGAGGACCAGCAGGGCCGCGTGGGTCGTCGACATGTCGGCCGCGAGTGGGGCGACCAGGCCGGCCGCCGAGATCGTGGCCACCGTCGCCGAACCCGTGGCGAGACGGATCGCCACCGCGATCAGCCAGGCCAGCAGGAGCGCCGGAATCGACCAGTCCTCGGAGACCTCCAGGATCATCTGGCCCACACCGGTGTCGATCAGAGTCTGCTTGAAGCCGCCGCCCGCGCCCACGATCAGCAGGATGCCCGCGATGGGGGCGAGGCTCTTCTCGACGAGCGGGGAGACACGCTCCTTGCTGAACCCGGCAGGCCTCAGCAGCGTGAAGATGCCGACGAGCACGGAGGCGAGCAGCGCGATCAGCGGCGAGCCGATGACGTCGAACACGCGCTGCACGGTGTTCTCGGGGTCGTCGATCACGATGTCGACCAGCGCCTTGGAGAGCATCAGAACGACCGGCAGCAGGATGGTCGTCAGCGTGGCGCCGAAGCTGGGACGCTTCTGGAGATCCTCCGAGACGCGCTGGGGGATCATCCGGTCCGGGGCCGGGACGTCCACCCAGCGGGCGGCGTAGCGCGAGAACACCGGACCGGCGATGATCACCGTCGGGATGGCGATGAGCACGCCGAGCGCCAGCGTGACACCGAGGTTGGCGCCGATCGCGTCGATGGCGACCAGCGGGCCGGGGTGCGGCGGGACCAGACCGTGCATCACGGAGAGACCGGCGAGGGCCGGGATGCCGATGCGCATCAGCGAGTAGTTGCCGCGCTTGGCGACCATCAGCACGACCGGGATCAGCAGGACGACGCCGACCTCGAAGAACAGCGGCAGACCGATCACCGAGGCGATCAGCACCATCGCCCACGGCATCGAACGGCCCTTGGCCCTGGCGAGGATCGTGTCGACGATCTGGTCGGCGCCGCCGGAGTCGGCGAGCATCTTGCCGAGGATCGCGCCCAGGGCGATCAGTACGCCCACGCCGGCGACCGTGGTCCCCAGACCGGCGGTGAAGCTGAGGATGGTCTTGTCCAGCGGTGCCCCGGCGAACGCGCCGAGCGCCAGCGACCCGATGGTCAGCGACAGGAAGGCGTGCAGCTTGAACTTGGTGATGAGCAGCACGATGACGGCGATGCCCGCCAGGACGGCGATGCCCAGCTGAGCGTGGCCGGCCGAGGTGATGGGCTCGACGGTGTCCGCTGCCAGCAGCTCGACGTTGAGTCTGGTCACGGGGATGGATTCCCTTGCAGGTACGGGGACGGGGGAGGGGTGCGGGGGGTTACTGGGTCGGCTCGGGAAGCGCCGTCAGGGCCGACGCGGCCCGTCCGGTGATCTCCTCGGGGCTGCCCGACACATCCACGACGACTCCCGCCTCGTCCTCCTGGAGCGGCTGGAGCGTGGCGAACTGGGAGTCGAGCAGTGCCGTGGGCATGAAATGCCCCTGCCGGTGCGACATCCGGTCTTCGATGAGGGCGCGGTCGCCCGCCAGGTGCACGAACACCAGGTCCGGTGCGGCGGCCCGCAGCCGGTCCCGGTACGACCGCTTCAGCGCCGAGCAGCTGACCACCCCGCCGAGCCCCGCCCGTTCGTGCGCCCAGGTGCCGATGGCGTCGAGCCACGGCCACCTGTCGTCGTCGTCCAGCGGGGTGCCGGCCGACATCTTGGCGATGTTGACCGGCGGGTGGAAGTCGTCGCCCTCGGCATAGGGGACGCCGAGCCGGGCCGCGAGCAGGGGACCGATGGTGGTCTTCCCGGTGCCCGCAACGCCCATGACCACGACGACATGGGGGGTACTCATCGCTGCCTCACTGTCTGCTGTCCTCGTCGACACGTGATGTCGACGCAACTGAAACTCATTAGGTACGACGAATTCAAGAGTGTGTGACATATAAGTCTGACTTTTTGATCGCGTGACTTGGCCCGTACGCTGAGTGCATGAGCACAACGGGCCGGGGGCTGCACGGCCGAGTACTGGAAACCCTCGGCCCCGCGATCACCGCGGGCGAGTACCCGCCGGGCAGTGTCCTGCGCACGGACGAACTCGCGCAGCGCTTCGAGGTGTCCCGCTCGGTGATGCGCGAGGCGGTGCGCGTCCTGGAGTCCATGTACCTGGTGGAGTCCCGCCGCCGCGTGGGCGTGACGGTCCGTCCGAAGTCCGAGTGGAACGTCTACGACCCCCAGGTCATCCGCTGGCGCCTGGCCGGCGCCGACCGCCCCCAGCAACTGCGCTCCCTCACGGTCCTGCGCTCGGCCATCGAGCCGGTGGCGGCGGGACTGGCCGCCAAGTACGCCACGGCCGATCAGTGCGCCGAACTCACCGAGTGCGCCCTCGGCATGGTCGCCCACTCACGCGGCCACCAGCTGGAGGGCTACCTCGTCCACGACGTCGCCTTCCACCGCGTCATCCTCAACGCCTCCGGCAACGAGATGTTCGCCCGCCTCGGCGACGTCGTCGCGGAGGTCCTCGCCGGCCGCACCCACCACGAGATCATGTTCGAGGACCCCGACCCCTCCGCGGTCACGCTGCACGTCCAGGTCGCCGAGGCGGTCCGCGCCGGCGACGCGGTCCGGGCAGAACACCTGACCCGCGAGATCACGGTGGGCGCCCTCCAGGAACTGGACATCCTGGCACCGTAGGTGCCCTAGCTCAGGAACTCCCCGTCCACATACACCCACGCCCCGTCGACCCGTTCGAACCGGCTCCGCTCATGCAGCGACCCACCCCGGTACGAGGCCCGGAAGGTCACCGTCCCCGTGGGGTGGAACGCCGAACCGTCAGCCGTCTCAAGGATCTCCAGCCCGGTCCACCGCATCCCCGGATCGAGGTCCAGCCGCGCGGGCCGCGTCCGCGGATGCCAGGTCCGCAGCAGATACGACGCGTCCCCCTTGACGAACGCGCTGTACCGCGACCGCATGAGCGCCTCGGCGGTCGGCGCGGCGGCGGCACCGGACAGGTAGCGGCCGCAGCACCTGTCGTAGGCCTCGGGCAGCCCGCACGGGCAGGAACGCGTCGTCATGGCCGCCATTGTTCTACCCCGCCGCCCGCGTCGCGGACCCGGGCAACGGCGGCAGCGCGGCCCTGTACACCCACGCCTCGAACAACTCCTCCACCGGCTCGTTCGCGAAGCGGGCCACGTACGAGGTGAAGGCCTGGGTCGTCACCGTGCCGTTGCGGTGCAGCCCGCCCCAGCCGCGCAGCATGCGGAAGAAGGCGATGTCCCCGAGCGCGCAACGCACGGCGTGCAGGGTCAGCCCGCCGCGCTCGTACAGCCGGTCGTCGAACATCGACTTGCGCCCCGGATCCGCCAGCCGCAGATCCTGCGGCATCGACGACAGCAAGCGGTGTGCGGCGGCGGCGAGTTGCTGTGCCGTGCGCCCGCCCGACCGCTCCGACCAGAGCCACTCCGCGTACTTCGCGAACCCCTCGTTCAGCCAGATGTGCCGCCAGTCCGCGATGGACACGCTGTTGCCGAACCACTGGTGCGCCAGCTCGTGCGCCACCAGCCGCTCCGAACCCCGCGCCCCGTCCACGTGGTTGGCGCCGAACAGCGACAACCCCTGGGCCTCGACGGGCACATCGAGTTCCTCCTCGGTCACCACGACCGCGTACTCGTCGAAGGGGTACGGCCCGAACAGCTTCTGGAACAGCTCCATCATCTGCGGCTGGCGCGCGAAGTCCCGTGAGAACTCCGGCAGCAGATGCGCCGGAATGTGCCCGTGCTGCGGTACCCCGCCCAGGCCCGGGTCGCCCAGCAGCACCGTCTGGTACTTGCCGATCGACAGCCCGACCAGATAGCTGGACGTCGGCGCCGACTGCTCGTATACCCAGGTGGTCGTGGACGCCTTCGTCGTACGGGTCAGCAGCCGCCCGCCCGCGACCACCGCGTACGCCGACGGCGTGGTGATCGAGATCTGGTACGACGCCTTGTCGGCGGGCCGGTCGTTGCACGGGTACCAGGACGGCGCCCCGATCGGCTGGCTCGCCACCAGCGCCCCGTCCTCCAGCTCCTCCCAACCGAGCCCGCCCCAGGGACTGTTCACCGGCTTGGGGTTGCCCGACCAGTGCACCTCGACCGTGAAGGCCGCCCCGGCGCGGATCGGCTTGGCAGGGCGGATACGGAGCCGCCCGCCGCGGTGGGTGTAGTGCGGCTGCCGTCCGTCCACCCGGACGCGGCCGATCTTGAAGTCGGCAAGGTTCAGCACGAACTCGGTCAGCGGCGCCCGTCCCGCTATGGCGTTGATCCGGGCCGCCCCGGAGAGCCGGTTCGGGCCCGGGCGGTAGTCCAGCGCGAACTCGTACCGGTGCACCCGGTACCGGGGATCGCCGTGCTCCGGGAAGTACGGGTCCGCGCCTGCCGTCTGCTGAACTGCCACTGCTGTCTGTGCTCCCTGCGCCGTACTGCTGCCACTCCGTGCCGGCCCACTGGCTGCGACATTCTTCGCCTCAGGGACGCCATGCCTCGATCGGATTACCGAGCCAACGGGTGTCGTCGGGGACGGACTCCGCCGCCATGACGAGCGACGCGGGACCCAGTGTCGTACGGGCCCCGATCGCGCTGCCCGGAAGGACGATCCCGCCAGGACCCAGCGTCGCGCCCTCACGGAGGACCACAGTATCCGTCCGCAAGATCCGGTCGTGGAAGAGGTGTGTCTGGAGCACACAGCCCCGATTCACGGTGGCGGCGTCCTCAAGGGTCACCAGATCGGTCTCCGGCAGCCAGTAGCTGTCCACCCACACGCCCTTGCCGATGCGCGCGCCGAGCCCGCGCAGCCAGGCCGTCATCACGGGCGTACCCGGCACCGAACCCGCCAGCCATGGCACCGCGAGGACCTCGACGAACGTGTCCGCCAGCTCGTTGCGCCACACGAACCCGGACCACAGCGGATGCTCCGCACTGTGATGCCGGCCCACCAGCAGCCACTTCGCGACGATGGACACGAGCCCCGCCAGGGCACCGGCCCCGAGCAGTACCAGCCCCGACAGCAGCGGCGCCCAGGCCCCCAGCGCGCACAGCGCCGCGATGGTCAGCACCGCCAGCCCCGCCGAGCAGAACACCGGCACGATCCGGCACAGCTCCACCAGGGCGCGCGCCCACAACAGCCGGGCCGGGGGATCGTACGTCCGGCTCTGGTCGCCGTCGGCCGCGCTGCGCGGCAGCTTCACCGGCGGCAGCCCCAGATACGACGTGCCCTTCTTCGCCTTCTTCGGCGTCGCCGACAGCACGCCGACCAGGCCGCCCTCCGGCACGGTCCGCCCGGGCGCCGTCATCCCCGAGTTCCCGAGGAAGGCCCGCCGCCCGATCTCCGCCCGCCCGATCCGCATCCAGCCGCCACCGAGCTCGTACGGTGCGGTCAGCGTGTCGTCGGCCAGGAACGCGCCCTCACCGACCGTGGTCAGGCTGGGCAGCGCGAGCACCGTGGAGACCTCCGCGCCCCGCCCGATCCGCATCCCGAGCAGCCGCAGCCACACCGGCGTGACCAGCCCGGCGTACAGCGGGAACAGGGTCTCGCGCGAGCGGTCCATCAGCTGCGTCACGGTCCAGGCCTGCCAGCCGATCCGGCTGTGCGTGGGATGCGTTCCCTCACGCAGGCCGAGGCTCAGCAGGCGTACGCCGATCAGGATCAGCACGGCGTACGCCACCCCGAAGGCGAGCGTCGCCGGTACGAGGGCCAGCGCGGCGCCCGTCAGGGGCGCGTCCGGCGTGAAGAACACCCGGCCCACCAGGAACGCCGCCACTCCCGCCAGCACGGGCAGCGCGCTGAGCGCGAAGCCGGTGATGCCGTACATGACACGCCAGTACGTCCCGCGCCGCGGCCGTTCCTTCGGCCAGTTGCGCTTGGCCTTGCCCAGCTTGACCGCCGGGGCGCCCGCCCACCGCTGACCGGTGGGAATCTGCCCGGTGACCGCGGAACCCGGAGCCACCTCGGCCCGCTTGCCGACCCGGGCGCCGGGGAAGAGCATGCTGCGCGTGCCGACGACGGCATGTGCGCCCACCTTGACCGTGCCGATCTCCAGCCGGTCCCCGTCCAGCCAGTAGCCGGACAGATCCACCTCGGACTCGACGGCCGCGCCGCGTCCCAGCTTGAGCAGCCCGGTGACCGGCGGCAGCGAGTGCAGGTCGACGTCCGGCCCGACCTTGGCGCCCAGCGCCCGGGCGTACCGCTCCAGCCAGGTCCCGGTCAGCGAGGTCGCCCCGCTGAACTCGGCCAGCCGCTCGGCCGCCCACAACCGCAGATGCAGGCTGCCACCGCGCGCGTACCGTCCGGGCTTCACGCCCCTGAGCAGCAGCCGCGCGCCCCCGGCGGCCAGCGCGAGCCGCCCCGGCGGGCTGTACAGCACGGCCGCGCCGGCGGCGACGAGCCACCAGGGGGCCGTCGGCAGCCACCCGTAGGCGGGCAGCAGGTTCCCGAGCGCGGCCAGCGCGACCGTCCAGCGCAGGCCGAGCAGCGTGAACAGCGGAACGAGAAGGAGGAGCTGGATCACCTGCGCGCGCCGGGGCACCGGGGCAATCGTGCGGCGGGCCCCGTCGTCCTGCGCGGACTTCTCCAGGTGCCGGGCCAGCTTCCGCAGCACCGGCTGCTGGTAGATGTCCAGAACGGCCGCGCTCGGATAGCGGGTCCGCAGCCGCGTCGTCAGCTGCGCGGCGGCCAGACTGCTGCCGCCGATCGCGAAGAAGTCGTCGCAGGCGCGGGACACGGGGATGCCGAGCACCTCGGCCCACTGCTCGGCGAGCCAGGCCTCGGTGCCGTAGAGCTGTTCCGCCGGACCACCGGTCTCCAGGCCTTCCAGCGGCCAGGGCAGCGCGTTCCGGTCGACCTTGCCCGACGTACGGGTCGGCAGCTCCGCGACCGGTGCCAGCAGCGGCACGAGCGCGGCGGGCAGCTCGGCGCGCAGCTTCTCGACGGCGACGGCGTGATCCCAGCCGTCCTGCGTGACGACGTACCCGACGAGCAGCTGATTGCCACCGCGAGCGGACCGCACGGCGGCGGCCGCACCGGCCACACCCGGCAGCGCCTGCAACGCGGCGTCCACCTCACCGAGCTCGATCCGCCGTCCGCCGAGCTTGATCTGCTCGTCGGCCCGCCCGAGGAAGACCAGCCCCTCCGGCTCCGCCCTGACCAGGTCACCGCTGCGATACGCCCGCTCCCAGCCCAGCGACTGCAGCGGCGCGTACTTCTCCGCGTCCTTCTCGGCGTCGAGATAGCGGGCCAGACCGACCCCGCCGATCACCAGCTGGCCGCTGGCGCCCATCGGCACGGGCTCCCCGGCCTCGTCGACGACGGCCAGTTCCCAGCCGTCCAGCGGCAGCCCGATCCGGATCGGCTCCGCACCGCTCATCAGCGACGCACAGGCGACGACGGTCGCCTCGGTCGGGCCGTACGTGTTCCAGACCTCGCGCCCCTCGGTCACCAGCCGCTGGGTCAGCTCGGGCGGGCAGGCCTCGCCGCCGAAGATCAGCAGGCGTACGTCGTTCAGGGTCTCGGGCTCCCAGAGCGCGGCGAGCGTGGGCACGGTCGACACGACCGTGATCTCCTGCTCGACCAGCCAGGGACCGAGGTCGGCACCGCTCCTGACCTGCGCACGAGGCACCGGCACCAGACACGCGCCGTACCGCCACGCCAGCCACATCTCCTCGCAGGACGCGTCGAACGCGACCGACAGCCCCGCCATGACCCGGTCGCCGGGCCCGATCGGCTCCTCGGTGAGGAACAGCGCGGCCTCGGCGTCCACGAACGCGGCGGCACTGCGGTGCGAGACGGCGACGCCCTTGGGCTTCCCGGTCGAACCGGAGGTGAAGATGATCCACGCGTCGTGCTCGACACCGGGACGGGCAGCGGGGGACTCGGACGTGCCGTGCATGGTGATCTCGTGCCCGGCACCGACGACGGCCCGCACATCCGCCTCCCCGAACACCAGCTCGGCCCGCTCGTCCGGGTCCTCGGCGTCGACGGGGACGTATGCGGCACCGGCCGCGAGCACGGCGAGGATCGCCACGTAGAGGTCATTGGTGCCGGACGGCACCCGCACGCCCACCCGGTCGCCCAGCCCGACGCCGGCCGCGGCGAGCCCGCGCCGCAGCCGGTCCACCTCGACGGCCAGCGCACGGTAGGACAGGCTGGTCGTGCCGTCGTCCAGCGCCGGCTCGTCGGGGTACGACCGCACGGACGCCTCGAAGATGTCGACGAGCGTCCGCGGGGAGGCCGCCGGGCCTCCGGAGAAACGTGCCGTGTCGCCGAACCGCTGGTGGATCTCTGCGCCGAGCTTTTCGTCGAGCAGGCCGAGAGCATTGCTCTCCTGTATGGCTGCCATCCGGTCCTCGCGTCTCGATCCCGGAAGCATCCGGGGCGCTGGCGGGCCCGCAGGTCTGCCTGGGGTTGTCCGGCGCCAGCTCCGTAACAAGCCGGAAATTTTAGTACGAAGCTAGGTTCGCGACCTTCGATACGCCACTCGGAGCAGCCTTTCGGGGCGGCACGGGCGCGGGGAAGCGGGCGCTGACCTGGTGATCTTCGTCGGAACGAGACTTCCCCCACACACAACGAACGCGGGCCGTGACCTCGTGGTCACGGCCCGCGTTCTTTCGCGTGTCCGAGGGGGGACTTGAACCCCCACGCCCGATAAAGGGCACTAGCACCTCAAGCTAGCGCGTCTGCCATTCCGCCACCCGGACAAGGTGTCCGTCGCGCGGGGTTTCCCTCGCGGCGACAGAGAAAACATTACCAGGCTTCGCGGGGTGCCCGATCACCCCCCGTCGCGGCGTGAACGGTGTGTGACGGGCCGCGGCCGGTCTTGGGCGGGGACGGTGGGAGAGAGAGGATGAGGGGGACCACCAGCAGCGACAGCGCGGGAGGAAGCAGCGTGAGCGAGACGGACACGGCCAGGGGCGTCACCGGCGAGGACGAGGTCGTGGACCTCTGCCGCGAGCTGATCCAGATCGACACCAGCAACTACGGCGACCACTCGGGTCCCGGTGAGCGCAGGGCGGCCGAGTACGTCGCCGAGAAGCTCGCCGAGGTGGGCCTGGAGCCGAAGATCTTCGAGTCGCACCCGGGACGCGCCTCCACCGTGGCGCGGATCGCGGGGGAGGACCCCTCCCGGCCCGCGCTGCTCATCCACGGGCACACCGACGTCGTACCGGCCAACGCGGACGACTGGACGCACCACCCCTTCTCCGGCGAGGTCGCGGACGGGTGCGTGTGGGGGCGCGGGGCCGTCGACATGAAGGACATGGACGCGATGACGCTGGCGGTCGTACGCGACCGGCTGCGCAGTGGCCGCAGGCCGCCGCGGGACATCGTGCTCGCGTTCCTCGCCGACGAGGAGGCCGGCGGCAAGTTCGGCGCGCGGTTCCTCGTCGACAAGCACCCGGACCTCTTCGAGGGCGTCACCGAGGCGATCAGTGAGGTGGGCGGGTTCTCGTTCACAGTGAGCGAGGAGCGGCGGCTCTATCTGATCCAGACGGCCGAGAAGGGCATGCACTGGATGAAGCTGACCGTGGCCGGCACGGCGGGGCACGGGTCGATGATCCACCGGGACAACGCGATCACCGAGCTGTCGGAGGCGGTCGCCCGGCTGGGCCGGCACAAGTTCCCGGTGCGGGTCACCAAGACCACCCGGGCCTTCCTCGACGAACTCGGCGACGCCCTCGGCACCGAGCTCGACCCGGAGAACATGGAGGGCACCCTCGCCAAGCTCGGCGGCATCGCCAAGCTCATCGGCGCGACCCTCAGCAACACGGCCAACCCGACGCAGCTGACCGCCGGCTACAAGGTCAACGTCATCCCGGGCGAGGCCACCGCGCACGTGGACGGCCGCTTCCTGCCCGGGTTCGAGGAGGAGTTCCTCGCCGACCTCGACAAGATCCTCGGGCCGAACGTGCGGCGCGAGGACGTGCACGCGGACAAGGCCGTCGAGACCGGCTTCGACGGGGCGCTCGTGGCGGCGATGCAGTCCGCGCTGGTGGCCGAGGACCCGGCCGCGAAGGCGATCCCCTACATGCTCTCCGGCGGAACGGACGCCAAGTCCTTCGACGACCTGGGCATCCGCGGCTTCGGCTTCGCACCGCTGAAGCTGCCGCCGGAGCTGGACTTCGCGGGCATGTTCCACGGCGTCGACGAGCGGGTGCCGGTGGACGGCCTGCAATTCGGGGTCCGGGTTCTCGACAGGTTCATCGATGCGTCCTGAATTGGCCCGCTGAAAGCACACTTCAGAATTCGACCAGACGTACTGGCTGTGACCGGGGAGGGTGAACGCGCTCATCAGGTCGTAGCCCTATTAGTTCCTCCTCGTTACAGGTGATGCGATCAGCTACTTGTGATCGCATTGCCAACAAGGAGGAATAATGATCAAGAAGGTCGTCGCCGCTGCGGCTGCCACTGGTGGGCTGGTTCTCGCGGGCGCGGGCCTCGCCGTCGCCGATTCCGGTGCCCAGGGTGCTGCCGTGCACTCCCCGGGTGTCCTGTCGGGCAACGTCGTTCAGGCTCCGATTCACGTCCCCGTGAACGTCTGCGGCAACACGATCTCGGTGATCGGGCTGCTGAACCCCGCCTTCGGCAACACCTGCATCAACAAGTGACGTTGTGCCTCGCCCCGTGAATGGGGCTGAGCCCGTCGGCCCCGGAGCGCGTGCCATGCGCTCCGGGGCCGACCGGCCTTTTCTACAGCGTCGGTCGATTTCCGGCGTCGTATTTTCGGAACAAGGTCGAAGGCAGGTAACAAGCGAATGCGACAGGTCACCCGCAAGGGCCTGATGACCGTGGCGGCCGCGACCGGCATCGTCGCCGCCGCGGGCGGCGCCGCCCACGCGACCGGCTCGGGTGCGCACGGCTCCAGCGCGAACTCGCCCGGCGTGCTGTCGGGCAACACGGTGCAGGCGCCGGTGCACGTGCCGGTCAACGTCTGCGGCAACACGGTCGACGTCGTCGGGGTGCTCAACCCGGCGAGCGGCAACAGCTGTGGCAACCAGGGCGGCGGTTCGTCCGGCGGCCACGGCGGTTCAGGGGCGTCGGCCGGCGGGCACGCCACCGACTCGCCCGGCGTCGGCTCCGGCAACCACGTCCAGGCGCCGATCCATGTGCCGGTCAACGTCTGCGGCAACACCGTCGACATCATCGGCATCGGCAACTCCGCCGAGGACAACGACTGCTCCAACAACGGCGGCGGGAGTCACACCCCGCCGGGCGGCGGCCACGAGAACCCGCCCGGGTCGCCGGAACAGCCGGGCAACCCTGGAAACCCCGGCAACCCCGAGCAGCCGGGTAATCCTGGGAACCCCGGAAACCCGGGGAATCCCGGTACCCCCGGGCAGCCGGGCAATCCGGGCAACCCCGGAAACCCCGTCGAGCCGGGCAACCCCGGTTCCCCGAGCACGCCCCCTGGCACGGGCGGCCTGACTCCGGGCGGCTCCTCGCAGGGCAACCACCCGGGCGCCCACTTCGTCACCCAGCCCCGGGGCGACGCCGAGCTCGCCCAGACCGGCGTCGACCTGCCGATGGGCCTCGCCCTGCCGGTCGGCGCGGCGGCGCTGCTCGCGGGCGCGGTGCTGTACCGCAAGGCACGGCCCTCGGAGTAGAGCAGAGGCATCCGGCACGCAACGGAGCGGGCCCCGCCTCGGCGGGGCCCGCTCCGTGTGTTTCCTGTTCTGCTGTCTCGTCCGTCCTGCGGTCCCCGTCTCGCTGTGTGGCCTCTCAGCTCACCATGTGGCCCGCACCTGGCGAATGATCCGGCGCCGCAGCCGCACCCTGCGACTGCCGTCGCGCAGCAGGCTCAGGCGGTCCAACTCCCAGTGTCCGTACTCGGCATGGTCCGTCAGCAGGCGTGTGGCGTCCTTGCGGGAGACCTCGCGCGGTACGTACACGTCGACAAATTCGTATTCCGGCATCGCATCTATTGTGCGGGCTGGGGCCCGGTACGGATAGCGTCTGCACTATGTCTGATGCTGTGCAGCCCACCGCTGCCGAGGTACGCGCCGCCGCCGAGGCGGTCAAGACCGCGCTCGACCGTCACCTGGCCGCGGTCGAACGCCGGTCGGGTGAGGACGACCCGGCCGTCTACGAGGCGTTCAACCAGCTGGCCGCAGCCGCCGAGGTCTACGACGAGCTGCTCTACGACCGCTACGACGAGGTCACGCCCTTCGAGATCCCCGGTACGGACGACGCACTGCCGCCGTACACGGGACCCGAGGAACCGAACGCTGTGAGTGTGCTGATCCGCCGCGACTACGTCGTGGTGGAGCCGCAGCGACTGCTGGCGCATGCCGAGCGGATCGAGGCGGCGGACTACGACGACGGTTCGGACGCGGATGCCTCAGGCACGGTGCACGGGGCGCTCGGCATCCTGTTCGGCGAGTTCGAGCCGGACGAGATCGGGTCCCGGCACAAGGAGTTCGGCCTGGAGGAGGGCGACTCCACGCTCTGGGTGACCGCCTCGGACGAGCAACCCGAACCGGGGGAATGGCTGGAGGCGCCCTTCGAGGGGGTCGATCCGCAGCGGGTGGTCTGCCGCTTCGACGTCAGCACGGTGTTCGACGAGGACCTGGACGACGTCGACGAGGCGGATGACGGTGCCGAGGAGGCCGACGACAGCGACGACGGCGACGACGACCTCGAGGACGAACTCGACAGGGATCTGGACGAGGACGAGCTGGAGCCACTGGACGCCGATCGCTGACGCGGCTCGCTGAGGCGATTGCCGGCGCGGGCGCGGTTGTTTCGACGGCGGCGGGGGGGGCGGGAGGGCGAGGGGAACACCTCCAAAACCACTTGTGCGGGCCAGGCCCGACCACCCCCCGAACCCGCCTGCCTAACCGGGAAGAGAGAGAAGGCTTGTGCGGCTTTGC
>NZ_JBVKAV010000007.1:0-353101 GCF_055639295.1 Streptomyces sp. NPDC107528 | reverse complement strand
AAGAGAGAAAAGGAGAGGGGAGAGCGACGGGACTCGAATCGAGAAAGGGGCTGGGGGAGGTGGGGCCGGGGGGGGGTGGGGTTTTTAAAAAGCCCCCGCCGGCAACGAACCAATCCCGCCCCCCCCGCCGCCGTCGTGTGTGCGGCCCGGGTCAGCCCGCCGCCGGCACCTGCGTGCCGAGCAGGGCGGGGAGGCGGGTCGTGCGCGGCTTCGCAGGGACCTCGGCGACGGCTCGGGGCAGGGCCTGCTCCACGCCGTGGACCACGGAGAGGTGACGGTCGGCTCGGCTGAAGGCCGTGTAGACCCAGGGGCGGCTCAGGGCCTGGGCCGCGTCGCCGGGGAGGACCACGACCACCGCGGGCCACCGGGCGCCCGCCGCCTGGTGTGCGGTCAGGGCCCAGCCGTGCCGCACGGACTGCTCCACCCGCTCCTTCGGTACGACGACGGCCTCGCCCTCGCAGGACATGTGCAGTCCCTCGGCGTCGGCCTTCACCACCCGACCCGGCACCGTACGGCCCGGCGCGGGGGAGTAGGCCACGTGGTCACCGGGGTCGAAGCCGCCGAAGCGGCCGGGGCCGGGATTGAGCCGCTCCTTGAGGGCGGCGTTGAGCGCGCGCGTGCCGGCCGCGCCGCCGTGGCCCGGCGTGATCACCCGGGTCTCCTCGGCGGGAACGCCGAACGCGCGGGGCACCGAGTCCGCGACGAGCTGCACGGTGCGGTGCACTGCCTCGCCCGCGTCCCGCACCGGCACGATCACGACCTCCTTGCCGGGCGCCTCGACCTGGTTGAGCTCGCCGATGCCGATACCGGACACCAACTCGCCCAGCGGGCCGGGATCAGGCTGCCGAGAGGCGATCTGCGGGCAGCCGCGCGCCGCCAGCAGGTCGGCGAACACCCGCCCGGGCCCCGCCGACCACAGCACCGCGGGATCTCCGGCCAGCACCAGCCGGGCCCCGTCCGGCAACGACTCCGTGAGCAGGGCGGCCGTCTCGACATCCACCTGCGGTGCGTCCAGCACGACGAGAAGATCGAGGTCGAACGCACCGTCCGCGTCACGGCCGGGCCCTTCGGCACCGGAGAGCAGACCGGCCACGGTGGCGACGCCGGGTGCGTCGGCTCCGCTCAGCCGTGCGGCGAAGCGACTCCGCCCGATCGGGCTGTGGGTGGCCGCCCAGGCCCGCAGCCCGAGGGCACGCGCCGCGTGCAGCAGCGCGGCCGGTTCGGCCAGGGAGGCCTCCCCGCCGGTGTGGAGGACCAGGCCATGGCTCGCCACCGCGCGGACCAGGTCGGCGGCGGAGCCCGCGTCGGCCGCGGCCCGCTCCCAGTCCTCGGCCGAACCGTCCTGCTTGGGCGCCGAGTTGATCAGACGGGCGAGCCCGTCGGCGAGGCTCTCCTCCGCGAGGGCGTACCGCTCCAGACCGACGAGGACACGGACCGGCCGCTCCTCGTCCCCCTCCTCGGCATCGTCGCCGGGCCGGGCCGGGGCGCCGGGCGCGTCCAGGGCGTCCTGGAAGGCCAGCGCCTCGCCCTCGGCCAGGGTGTTCTGCACGGCCGCATCGGCGTCCGGCACGCCCCGCTGGTTCAACGCGGCGGTGAGCGCCGCCAGTTCCAGGGCCGTGTGTCCGGCCAGTGCCGCCTGTTCCAGCAGCCAGACGGTGACCGCCCGGCCGCGCCGCTCGTCGTCGGGTCCGCACTCCGCGCCGAGCAGCGCCCGCGCGAACCCGTCGGCCTGCTCCGGCCGTACCCCGCCGATCCGCAGCAACTGCCAGGGGTCCGCCCGCAGTTGGTCGTCCGCGCCCTCGCCGAGGACCGCGGCGGCCTGCGGGGCGAGTGCCTCCGGTGCGCCGCCGTCGGCCAGCACGAGCCGCACGGATTCGACGGCCTCCGGCGCCGGAGCCGCGGCCCCGCCGGCCGCCACCGGCCGCGGCGGGCGCACCGGCTCCGGGGCGGGGCGGCGCGGTGGCTCCGGCTCGCTGAAGACGGTGGCTGCCGGCTTCGCGCCGGTCTCCACGGCCCGTACGGCGGCGAGCAGATCGGCCGCCTTCCCGCTGAGCTTGGCCCCGCTCTCCACGGGCCCCTGCCGCTCGGCCTTGCGCCGCTCGATCCGCTCCCGCTCGATCCGCTGAGCGGCGATCTCGGCCTCTGCCTCCGACAACTGCGCCCCGTCGCCGTCGTCGCCGTCCTTGGCCGCGGAGTCCTGGACGGCAGCTTCCCCCCCGCCGCCGTCAGCCTCGTCACCGTCCGCCTCGACGGCAGGGCTTGCGCCTTCGCCTTCCGCGCCCTGGTGATCCGACCGCGAATCCGCGGCCTCGACCCCGGCAGGCCGCTCCCCGGCACCTCCGGCGCCCGCCCCCGGCGCGGCCTGGGTCGGCCCCGGCTCGGTGTTCCCCGTGGTCTCGGGCGGCTCCGTGCTCACAGCGTGCTCCAGTCGTGATCGGGATAGCGGTGCACGGGCGCCGACACATCGTCGAGCGCCCGGCAGATCTCGTCAGGAAGACTAAGGGCCTCCACTGACAATGCCGCCGTGAGCTGCTGCGCGTTGCGCGGGCCGATGACGGGCGCGGCCACCCCGGGCCGGTCGCGGACCCAGGCGAGGGCGACCTGCAGCGGGGTCACGGCCAGCCCGTCGGCGGCCGTCTGCACGGCGTCCACGATGCGGCTCGCCGTGTCGTCGAGGTACGGCGCGACGAAGGGCGCCAGATGCTCCGAGGCGCCGCGTGAGTCGGGCGGTGTGGCGTTGCGGTACTTGCCGGTCAGGACGCCCCGGCCGAGCGGGGAGGAGGGGAGCATGCCGATGCCCAGGTCCAGCGCGGCCGGCAGCACCTCGCGCTCCACGCCCCGCTGCAGCAGGGAGTACTCCAGCTGTGTGCTCGCCAGCCGGGTGCGTATGCCCGGCGCCGCGAGCTGCCATGTCCCCGCCTTGGCGAGCTGCCAGCCGCAGAAGTTCGAGACGCCGGCATAGCGGGCGCGCCCGCTGCTGACGGCCAGGTCGAGGGCCTGGAGGGTCTCCTCCAGCGGGGTGTACGGATCGAAGGCGTGGATGTGCCAGACGTCGACGTACTCCGTGCCGAGCCGGGCCAGTGAGGCGTCCAGCGCGGCGAGCAGATGGCCGCGCGAGCCGTCGAAGCGGCGGTCCGGGTCGGGAACGCTGCCCGCCTTCGTCGAGATGACCAGGTCCTGGCGCGGGACGAGCCCCTCCATGAGCCGCCCGAGCAGGTACTCGGCCTCCCCGTCGCCGTACACGTCGGCCGTGTCGACGAGGGTGCCGCCCGCCTCCCAGAAGGTTTTCAAGAGGTCGGCCGCATCGTGCTCGTCGGTGTCCCTGCCCCAGGTGAGGGTGCCGAGTCCGATCCGGGACACGCGCAGGCCGGTGCGGCCGAGATGCCTCTGCTCCATGAACGCCGAGATTACTGGCCAGAACCTGCCATGTGGGGGCCTGTGGATAACCAGTTTTCCGGACGGTGACCGGGGATACCGACGGCCGTGCCACCGCCTGTGGGGCGACGCCCGCCACACTGGCCTCCCCGCGGGACGTCCCCCGCGCTAAGGTCGGGCCCACAAGGGACGTTACTGATCGGTAAGGGGATCGGCCATGCAGCTCGGGATCAACCTCGGCTACTGGGGTGCCGGAATGGACGCGGACAACCTCGCCGTCGCGCAGGAGGCAGACCGGCTGGGGTACGCCGTGTGCTGGGCCGCCGAGGCGTACGGCTCGGACGCGGCCACCGTGCTGAGCTGGGTCGCCGCCCAGACCGAGCGCATCGACGTCGGCTCCGCCATCTTCCAGATCCCGGCCCGTCAGCCGGCGATGACCGCGATGACGGCCGCGACCCTGGACTCGCTCTCCGGCGGCCGCTTCCGGCTCGGCCTCGGCGTCTCCGGGCCGCAGGTCTCCGAGGGCTGGTACGGCGTCAAGTTCGACAAGCCGCTGGCACGCACGCGTGAGTACGTCGAGATCGTCCGCAAGGCCATGACGCGCGAGCGCCTGTCGTACGAGGGTCAGCACTGGACGCTGCCGCTGCCCGGCGGCCCCGGCAAGCCGATCAAGCTGACCGTGCACCCCCAGCGCGAGCACATCCCGCTCTACATCGCCGCCATCGGCCCGAAGAACCTCGAGCAGACCGGTGAGATCGCCGACGGCGCCCTGCTGATCTTCCCCTCCGCCGAGCACCTGGAGGACACGACGATCAAGTACCTGCGCGCCGGGCGCGAGAAGGCCGGCAAGACCCTCGACGGGTTCGACGTCTGCCCGACCCTGCCGCTCGCCGTGGGCGACGACAAGGACGTGGCCACGCTGGCCGACACCTTCCGCCCCTACACCGCGCTGTACGTCGGCGGCATGGGCAGCCCCAAGCAGAACTTCTACAACCAGCTCGCCCAGCGCATGGGGTACGAGAAGGAAGCCGCCGAGATCCAGACCAAGTACCTCTCCGGCGACAAGCAGGGCGCCGCGGCCGCCGTACCGCACGACCTGATCGACAGGACCACGCTGCTCGGCTCCGTCGACCGCATCGCGGACCGGATGAAGGCCTACGCGGCGGCCGGGGTCACGACCCTGTCGCTGGCTCCCGCGGGCTTCACGCTCGACGAGCGGCTCGCCTCGCTCCGCGCCGGTACCGAGGCCCTGGAGCGCGCCGGGCTCGCGTGACGCCCGGCATCAGCGGCCGACCGTAGGGCCTGGCAAGTTCAGCGGCCGTGGTGGGGGCTCGGGGGTCTTCCCCGCCACGGCCGTCATGCAGAACAACGCGCGCGTGTCCACGCGGTTACGCCCGCGTCGTGACCCCGATCGTCATTCTTTTGGCGGAGTTGTCCGACACAGCTGTTGCAGCACCTCTCTTACCGCATTTGACTCGTTCTTTGCGGAATCCTGCGGCGTCCTGCAGAGAGGTGCCCCACGATGCTTTCGGCCAAGAGTCTGTTCCAGGAGATCATCGACAACGACGAGTCCTTCCGCCTGTTCTGCTCCATCGCGGCCAGCGGCGAGACCCAGGGCGGCTGGGAGAACGCGCGCATCGCCGCGCTCGTCCCGGAGAGCCAGCGCGCCCTCGCGCCCAAGATCACCCGGCACGGGGCGGACGAGGACAAGCACGGGCGGATCTTCAACGCCCTGATGAAGAAGCGCGGCCTCGAACCCGTCCCCGTCCCGCCCGAGACCGACTACACGATGCTGCTGGAGCAGCACGGCATCGGTCTCGCCCACGAGAAGCTCAAGTCCGAGCAACCGCTCACGGTCGAGGACATCGTCGTCTACCTGTCGCACAGCCGGGTCACCGAGCAGCGGGCCGCCGACCAGATGGTGATGCTCAGGAGGTACTTCGCCGACCACCCGGACGTCGGCAAGGCGGTGCGGATGATCTCCAACGACGAGGACAATCACCTCGCGTACACCCATGAGGAACTGCTGCGCTTCGCGGCAGCGGGGCGCGGCCGGCTGATTCAGCGGACGCTGCGCGAGTGCGCGCTCGCCGAGATCCGGGTCTACCGGGACGTCAGCCTCGCGGTCATGGACCACATGGGGCGCATCCTCGGCTGGCCCCGCCCCAAGGCGGCCGTGCTCGCCGCGGGCATCCACGCCATGTACGTCTGGGAGCGGATCGCGGGCTGGCGGCGCATGGTGTCCCTGAGGATGCCGGAACGACGTGACGCCCTCGGCGGACCCGCCACGTCCGCGCCCGAGTTCGCCTGACCGCATCCGGTCCCTACAGCCAGCCCCGGCGTTTGAACAGCCGGTACAGCAGCACCTCGAGGGCGGCCATGGCCGCGATCAGCGCCGGATACGACCACCGCCAGGTCAGCTCCGGCATGTGCTCGAAGTTCATGCCGTAGATCCCCGCGATCATCGTGGGGACCGCGGCCATGGCCGCCCACGCGGAGATCTTCCGCATGTCGTCGTTCTGCCGGACGCTCGTCTGCGCGAGGTGCGCCGACAGGACGTCGGAGACGAGGCGGTCGAGGCCCTCGACCGCCTCGTTCACGCGCGTGAGGTGGTCGCTGACGTCGCGGAAGAAGGGCTGCGCCTTGTCGTGCACGAAGGGCACACGCGAGCTGAGCAGACCCGTGTCGGCGAGCCGCTCCAGGGGCTGCGCGAGCGGGCCGGTGGCCCTGCGGAACTCCAGGACCTGCCGCTTGAAGGTGTAGATCCGGGACGCCGTGTGCCGTGAGCCCCCGCGGGCCGGCGAGAACACCTCCGCCTCCAGCTCGTCCAGGTCCGTGCCCAACTCGTCCGCCACGTCCACGTAGTGGTCGACCACGGCGTCGGCGATCGTGTACAGCACCGCCGTGGGACCGTGCCGGAGCATCTCCGGCTCGTGCTCCAGGCGGCTTCGTACCGCCGCCAGCGGGGCCTCCTCGCCGTGCCGGACGGTCACCACGAACGAGTCGCCGATGAAGACCATCACCTCGCCGGAGGTGACGACGTCGCTGTCCGGGTCGTAGCCGACCGGCTTGAGGACCACGAACAGCGAGTCGTCGTACACCTCCAGCTTGGGACGCTGATGAGCGTTCAGCGCGTCCTCCACGGCCAGCGGATGCAGCCCGAACTCCTCGGTGACCTTGTCGAACTCCTTCTCCGTGGGTTCGTACAGGCCGATCCAGACGAAGGCGTCGTCCTGGAGGCGGCACAGATCCAGGGCGTCGGAGATGTCACCCGGCCCCGGTATCCGGCGCCCGTCCCGGTAGATGGCGCAGTCGACGATCACGGAGCGTATTCTCCCGTCCTCCGGCCACGAACGCACCCCGTCGTGCGCCTACCCTGGGCGGCATGCCCACGCTGATCCTGGTCCGGCACGGACGTTCCACCGCCAACACCGAGGGACTGCTCGCCGGGTGGACGCCCGGCGTCGCCCTCGACGAGCGCGGGGCCGAGCAGGCCGCCGCACTGCCCGGACGGCTCGCCGCTCTGCCGCTGTCCGAGGTCGTCACGAGCCCTCTCCAGCGCTGTCAGGAGACGATGCGCCCGCTCCTCGAAGCCCGGCCCGGACTCACCGCGCACACCGACGAGCGGATCGGGGAGTGCCACTACGGCGACTGGTCCGGCCGCAAGCTCGCCGAGCTCAAGGACGAGCCGCTGATGGAGGTCGTCCAGGCACACCCGTCTGCGGCCGCGTTCCCCGGCGGGGAGTCGATGCGGGCCATGCAGACCCGGGCCGCCGAGGCCGTACGTGAGTGGAACGCGCGCGTGGAGCGCGATCACGGCGGTGACGCCGTGTACCTGATGTGCTCGCACGGCGACATCATCAAGTCCCTTGTCGCGGACGCACTGGGTCTTCATCTCGACCTCTTCCAGAGGATTTCCGTTGAACCGTGTTCCATCACCGCGATCCGCTACACACGCCTGAGGCCGTTTCTCGTACGCCTCGGGGACACCGGTGATTTCGCGTCCCTCGCCCCGCGCGAGGAGCCGCCGGCCGGTGACGCGACGGTCGGGGGCGGCGCGGGCGCACCGTGATCGTTCGGCGCAGTAGGGTGAAGCGGTCGAAGCAGCGTCGTACCCACGATTCCGTCGACCCACGATTCGCCGTACTCACGATTCCAATGGAGACAGGACGTGTCCCGTCAGGTGTTCCTCTACGACCCCCCGGACCGCTTCGTGGCCGGTACGGTCGGGCTGCCCGGGCGCCGTACGTTCTTCCTCCAGGCCACCGCAGGCTCCCGGGTGACCAGCGTGGCCCTGGAGAAGACCCAGGTCGCCGCCCTCGCCGAGCGCATGGACGAGCTGCTCGACGAGGTCGTACGGCGTAGCGGAGGCAGCGCCTCCGTCCCTGCCATGGCGCCCTCCGAGATCGCCGACACCGAGCCGCTGGGCACCCCCATCGACGAGGAGTTCCGCGTCGGCACCATGGCCCTTGCCTGGGACGGCGAGGAGCAGCGGATGATCGTCGAGGCGCAGGCCCTGGTGGAGCTCGACGCCGACTCCGAGGAGGACCTCGCCGAGGCCGAGGAGCGGCTGCTTCAGGACGAGGAGAACGGGCCCCCGATGCTGCGGGTCCGGCTCACCGGCGCGCAGGCGCGAGCCTTCGCCAAGCGTGCCCTGGACGTCGTCAACGCGGGGCGGCCGCCGTGTCCGTTGTGCAGCCTCCCGCTCGACCCGGAAGGACACGTATGTCCGCGCCAGAACGGATACCGCCGCGGAGCGTGACCTCGGTGGAGCTGCTCACCGAGGGTGAGCTGACCGTGCGCGGCCGGATCCGCGAGGCGTCCAACGCGGCGCTGTTCTGCACGGTCGCGTACGAGGGGCGGGAGGCGTCCTGCGTGTACAAGCCGGTCGCCGGTGAGCGGCCGCTGTGGGACTTCCCCGACGGGACGCTCGCGCAGCGCGAGGTCGCCGCGTACGAGATCTCCGAGGTGACCGGCTGGGGTCTCGTACCGCCCACCGTGCTGCGGGACGGGCCGTACGGCGAGGGCATGGTCCAGCTCTGGATCGAGGCCGCGCCCGAGGCCGAGCTGCTCGCCCTGGTCGACGGCGAGGAGCCCGAGCCCGGCTGGAAGGCCATCGGGTTCGCCGAGGTCGGCGAGGGAAGGACCGCGCTGCTGGTGCACGCCGACGACGAGCGGCTGCGGCGCATGGCCGTCCTGGACGCCGTGATCAACAACGCCGACCGCAAGGGCGGGCACCTGCTGCCCACCGAGGGCGGCCGGCTGTATGGCATCGACCACGGCGTCACGTTCAACGTCGAGAACAAGCTGCGGACCCTGCTGTGGGGCTGGGCGGGGGAGCCGCTGACCGGGGAGGCCGTCGAGGTGCTCGGCTCCCTGCGCAAGGGGCTGGCGGCGGGCGGCGAGCCGGCCGTACGCCTGGCCGGCCTGATCACGGCCGCCGAGGTGGAGGCCACGCGCGCCCGTGTCGAGGCGCTGCTGACGTCCGGGAAGCATCCGGAGCCGAGCGGGGAGTGGCCGGCCATTCCCTGGCCGCCCGTGTAGGAAGCCACTCCGGAGGTGTCGTGCGCAGCACAGCGGCCGGCATCGCGCAAGAACGCATCACCGGCCATCCGGCCTGGTCCGGTTCGTGTACGGAACATCCGTCCGGTTAGGCTCATGACATGTATGCCTGGCCCGCTTCTGAGGTCCCCGCCCTGCCCGGTGAGGGCCGCGACCTGAGGATCCACGACACCGCGACCGGGGGCCTGGTCAGCCTCGACCCCGGTCCCGTCGCCCGTATCTACGTCTGCGGCATCACGCCGTACGACGCCACCCACCTGGGACACGCGGCGACCTACAACGCGTTCGACCTCGTGCAGCGCGTGTGGCTCGACACCAAGCGCCAGGTTCACTACGTCCAGAACGTCACCGACATCGACGATCCGCTCCTGGAGCGCGCCGAGCGTGACGACATCGACTGGGCCGCCCTCGCCGAGAAGGAGACGGCCCTCTTCCGCGAGGACATGACCGCCCTGCGCATGCTGCCCCCGCAGCACTACATCGGCGCGGTCGAGGCGATACCCGGCATCGTGCCGCTCGTGGAGCGGCTGCGGGACGCGGGTGCCGCGTACGAACTCGACGGCGACATCTACTTCTCCGTCGAGTCCGACCCGAACTTCGGCAAGGTGTCCCGCCTCGACGCCGCCGCCATGCGGCTGCTGTCCGCCGAGCGCGGTGGCGACCCGGACCGTCCGGGCAAGAAGAACCCGCTCGACCCGATGCTGTGGATGGCCGCACGCCCGGGCGAGCCCCACTGGGACGGCGGTTCGCTCGGACGCGGCCGGCCCGGCTGGCACATCGAGTGCGTCGCCATCGCCCTCGACCACCTCGGCATGGGCTTCGACGTCCAGGGCGGTGGCTCCGACCTCGCCTTCCCGCACCACGAGATGGGCGCCTCGCACGCCCAGGTGCTCACCGGCGAGTTCCCCATGGCCAAGGCCTATGTCCACGCCGGCATGGTCGCGCTGCACGGCGAGAAGATGTCCAAGTCCAAGGGCAATCTCGTCTTCGTCTCCCGGCTGCGCCGCGACGGCGTCGACCCCGCCGCCATCCGGCTCGCCCTCCTCGCCCACCACTACCGGGCCGACTGGGAGTGGACCGACCGGGTGCTGGAGGACGCCGTGGCCCGCCTCGACCGCTGGCGCGCGGCGGTGTCCCGGCCCGACGGACCACCCGCCGAGGCGCTCGTCGAGGAGATCCGCGAGGCCCTGGCGAACGACCTGGACGCCCCGGCCGCGCTCGCCGCGGTCGACCGCTGGGCCGCCGCGCAGGAGGAGAGCGGCGGCACGGACGAGGGCGCCCCCGGCGTCGTATCGCGCGCTGTGGACGCGCTGTTGGGCGTGGCTCTCTAGGCGTACCCCGGGACAACCGCGGACACGAGAGGGGCGCTTCCTCCCCACGGGTGGAAGCGCCCCGACGCGTTTGTTCCAGGTGGCCGTCAGATGTTCAGGTGGCCGTCAGAGTCGCTGGATCCGGACGCTGCGCAGCACACTCGGCGACTGGGTGTCCCAGATGCCGATCACCTGGTGGCCGAACGCGAAGGCCTGCTGGATCTGCTGGTGGATCTGCGGGTTCGGGTTGTTCAGGACCCGGAACTGGTTGTTGATGCGCAGGAAGATCTGATGCGGCTGCCCCTGCAACGGGTGGACGATGTCGATGAAGCCGTTCGCCACACCGGAGGCCAGAGCCTGCGCCTGGACCTGCTGGACGACCTGCTGCACCGCCGCCAGCGCGACCTGCTGCAATTGCTGCTGCATCTGCTGCTCGGCCTGCTGTGCCTGCTGGTCCTGCTGCGGGTTCTGCTGCTGGCCCAACTGCTGGCCGCCGAACTGCTGCTGGCCCAGCTGGTGCTGCCCGAACTGCTGGCCGAGCTGCTGGAGCAGCTGCTGGTAGGGCTGTTGCTGGCCGAGCTGCTGGAGCTGCTCCAGCGAACCGCTCATGCCCATGCCGGACGGCTGCTGCTGGCCGTGGCCCTGCTGCTGTCCGTACGGCTGCTGCTGGTACGGCGACGTGCTCGGGAACTGCTGGCCCTGCTGTTGTCCCATGTGACTCATCTGCGGGGTGGTGCTCATACGGGTGTCACCTTCCCTTGATGTGATGGGCTGCGTCAGCCGGTGATCACCAGGCCGACGATCTCGTCGTCCGAGAACCACACTCGGACATCGGGCCGTCCCCCCGCGAAGGCGGTGTGGACCGCCTGGCGGATCTCCGGGGACGGGTGGTTGAGGTTCCGCCACTGGCCGGCCACGAACAGCCGGAGCCGGGGCGGGAGTTCACGCGGATACGGCAGCAGCTCGTCCCAGTACCGCTCGGCCCGGCCGGAGCCGACCGCCTGCGGCACCAGATGGGTGACGGCCGCCTTGATGTCGGGCCGGTTGCCGATCCGCTGGGAGGCGGGCCGGCCCGGCGCGTCCTGCTGCGGGGAACCCGTCGCCCGCAGCACGGCGCGCGCACGCTCGGGGGACATCGGCGGCTGGCCGGCCACCTTGAGCATGCCCTGCAGCGAGGCCAGCGCGCCGACCACGACCGGGGAGGCGGACGACGTCCCCGAGAACGTGTCGGTGTACCAGGCGATCTCCTCGGGCCCGCCCTGCAGATCGCCGGGCCGGTCCCAGGAGCCGCCGGTCGTCGTCACCTCGCGCCCCCAGCCCTGCGCGTCCACCCGGGCGCCGTAGTTGGAGAACGCCAGCCGTGAGCGGTCGGGGCCGTGGTCGCGGCCGTGCGTGCCGGGCGGCGGGGCGCCCGCACCGACCAGCACGGCGCCGGAGGACGGGTTGGAGGGGTTGAACGGGTTGCGCCACACCTCGGGGAATCCGTCCGGGCGGCGCTCGTAGACGGCGTCGTCGAGGGACTCGGCGCCGTTGCCCGCGGCGGCGACCACGAGGACGCCCTTGGCGGTGGCGTGGCGGACGGCGGCGAAGTCGTCCGGCCACCATTCGAGAGCGACGTAGCCGCGCTGGTCGTCGCGTTCGGCGTACTCGAACCGAGGACCCGGGCGGTGGAGTTCGATCAGCAGGATGTCGCCGGGGGCCAGCCGGTCGGCCGCCGCGTGGATCGCGCCCGCCGTGCCGATGCCCTGGAAGGAAGCGGCCGCGGTCACCGTGTCCGGCACGATGCCGGTCACGCCGCGTTCGCCCCGGTCACCGCCGATCACACCGAGCACGGCGGTGCCGTGGTTGCGCCAGGCGAGGTCGGTCAGCGGGGTGCCGACGACGACGCCGGCCAGTTTGGCGGCCAGGTCCTCGTGGCCGAGCTGCCAGGAGCCCTCCACGTCGATCACGGTGACGCCCTGACCCGTGCCGCCGGGCCGCTGCCAGGCCCAGTGCGCGTCGACGCCCTCGGGCGCGGGCCGCAGATACCCCTGCCGGCCGCTGAAGTCGGGCGTGACCGGCGCGCCCTCCTTCAGGCGCCCGCTCTCCTCCCCGATCCGGCCGAGGGAGGCGGGCACCGCGCCCGGCTTCACATACGCCGTGTCGATGCCCGGCAACGCGGCGATGCGGGCGCGCAGTTCCTCGGCTCGGCTTTCCCCGCCGCGTACCCGGTAGAACAGCGCGAGATCGGGCACGTCCTGCGCGCCGGTGTCCTGCTGCAGCCGTTCCTCGCTGCCGAACAGGGGCTGAAGTGCCAGCTGTTCGTCGGTGAGGAACATGTTGAGAGCCGAGACGTCGGCGCCCGCCACCGACCGCACGCCCTCGGCCCGGGCTCGCAGCCGGGCCTCGGGCCGGGCGACGACGATCAGTTCCTGCTCGGCTCCTCGATAGGTGAATCCCGCTCCGTCGGGCCCCGGCCCGGACGCCCCCGGGCCCTGCGCCGGCTGTGCCTGGTCGGTCATCGTCTGCCGCTCCCTTCGGTCCTGCGGGTGGCAAGTGCGGGTGGTGCGGCGCGCCTTCGGGGGACAACCAAGCACTCGCGGAGCGTTCCGTCCAGACCGCTTTCGCCAACTCGGTTTGGAAACAAGTTGAATTGGGCAACGTGTGCATTCCGGCTGGAAACAGCTGTCACGCGGCAATCGGGTCAGATGTGTCCAGTCGCTGTCGAGAGGCTGTCTACGGCTGCGGGGGCGGTCGGCGTGTGGTGGGGTGGAGGAGTCAGTTGACCGTTGGACCAGCCGACGGCCGGTCCTGTCCGCGGAAGGACGCATCGTGGCCCCCGAGCACCGCTCCTTCGCACCTCATCCCACCCGCCGCACCCTCCTCACGGCCGCCGCCGCCACCGCCGGTGCCGTACTCGTCGGGTCCGCCGGCACCCCCGCCACGGCGGCCGGAAAGACCCGGCCCACCGTGATCAACCTCCCGAACGGCTTCCGCCCGGAGGGCATCACCATCGGCGGGGGACCGTACGCCTACCTGGGCTCCCTCGGCGACGGCTCGATCCTCCGCGCCGACCTGCGCACCGGCGAGGGTTCCGTCATCGCGGCCGGGCCGGGCACGCCCTCGGTCGGCCTCAAACTCGATCACCGGGGACGCCTGTTCGTCGCCGGACGCGGCCAGGGCGCCCGCGTCGTGGACGCCCGCAGCGGCAGGATCCTCGCCTCGTACGTCCTCACAACGGCGACCCCGACCTTCGCCAACGACGTGTTCCTGACCTCGCGCACGGCCTGGTTCACCGACTCCTACCAGCCCGCGCTGTACGCCCTGCCGCTCGGCCGGCGCGGCGAACTGCCGGACGCGGACGAGGTCGTGACGCTTCCCCTCAGCGGTGCCTGGAGCCAGGTCCCCGGCGAGGTCGTCAACGCCAACGGCATCACCGGCACCCCCGACGGCTCCGCGCTCCTGGTGGTGCAGTCCGGGGTCGGCGGTCTGCACCACGTCAACCCGCGCACCGGCGTCACCGAACTGGTCGACCTCGGCGACGCGGCCCCGCTCACCAACGGCGACGGGCTGCTGCTGACCGGGCGGACGCTTTACGTCGTCCAGAACCGGCAGAACGCCATCGACGTGTTCAGGCTCGCCGCCGACGGCCGCAGCGGCGTCTTGCGGCGCCGGATCACCGACCCGCTCTTCGACGTGCCGACCACGGTGGCGGCGTACCAAGGCCGCCTCTACCTGCCCAACGCGCGCTTCACCACGACGCCGACACCGGAGACGACGTACGACGTGATCTCCGTGCCGGCATGATCTCCGTGCCGGTGTGATTTGCATGCCGGCATGATCTCCGTGCCGACACGACGAGCTCCGTCCCCGTGAGGCGAGCGAGGGCGGTGCGCCCGGCGCACCGCCCTCGTCCTCACTCCTCCGACGACTCGTCGTCGTCCGTGCCGCTCGGCCTGGGAGGCTTCGGCGGCTTCGTCCGGCCGCCGGGGTTGTCCTTCAGGAAGGGCCCGGTCTCCCCGCCGTCCGCCGTGGCGTGCCCGCCCGCCGACGGGCTGCCGCCGTCCCGTCTGCGCAGATACCGCTCGAACTCGCGGGCGATCGCCTCACCCGACGCCTCCGGCAGCTCCGCCGTGTCCCGGGCCTCCTCCAGTGACTGCACATACTCCGCGACCTCGCTGTCCTCGGCGGCCAGCTGGTCCACGCCGACCTGCCAGGCGCGCGCGTCCTCGGGCAGCTCGCCCAGCGGGATGCGAACGTCGATCAGGTCCTCGAGCCGGTTGAGCAGGGCCAGCGTCGCCTTCGGGTTGGGCGGCTGCGAGACGTAGTGCGGTACGGCGGCCCACAATGACACCGCGGGTACGCCGGCGTGCGTGCACGCCTCCTGGAGGACGCCGACGATGCCCGTCGGGCCCTCGTACTTGGTCTCCTCCAGGTCCATGCGGCGGGCCAGGTCCGGGTCGGACGTGGTCCCGCTGATCGGGACCGGACGCGTGTGCGGGGTGTCGCCGAGCAGGGCGCCCAGGATGACCACCAGCTCCACGCCCAGCTCGTGGGCGAAGCCGAGGAGCTCGTTGCAGAACGAGCGCCAGCGCATGGATGGCTCGATACCTCGGACGAGGACGAGATCACGCGGCTTCTCGCCGCTGATGCGGACCACCGACAACCTTGTCGTGGGCCACGTGATCTTGCGCACTCCGTCGTCCATCCACACCGTGGGGCGGTTGACCTGGAAGTCGTAGTAGTCCTCGGCGTCCAGCGCCGCGAACACTTCGCCCTTCCACTCCTTGTCCAGATGCGCGACCGCGGTGGAGGCGGCGTCGCCGGCATCGTTCCAGCCCTCGAACGCGGCCACCATGACCGGGTCGATCAGCTCGGGAACCCCCTCGAGCTCGATCACCCAGTGCCTCCTTCCGACGTGCCCTCGCCTGACGACCCAACCTTACGGCGTGCGACGGGGGCGCCCGCAGCCCCCTTGCATGGGGGAGTGAACGGATCACTGCCCCGTTCACCACCCCGGAACACCCCGCAGTCATCCGAGCTGTGTCCTGGCCGTCGGGTGCGGTTGACGGTCCCGTCACCCACTCGTGTGGCAGCGGCCGCAACCGGCTCCCGGCGTGGCCGACCTGCGGAACTCTTCGTCGGGTGAGCGGAGTTGCCCCCAGGTCGCGCGTACGGCGCGCCGGGATCGTCTACCTGGCCCTGTTCGCCGCGGGCACGCTGGGGGCACTGCTGATCGCTCCGCGTGTCGAGGACCCGGCGGCCGTGGTCGCGGCGCTGCTGCCGACGGGGGCCGGTGCCTATCTGGCGTGGAGCGCGTATCGGGCGGACCGCGCCGAGGCGGCGTCCGCGGCGACGGACCCCGCAGTGGTCGCCGACCGGCTCGCAGTCGCCGTACGGCGGCAGTGGGAGGCGGAGGCGCGGGCGCGGCGGCTGGCGGACCCGTATCCGCTGCCGGTGTCCTGGCGGGGCGCCGACGCCGACCTGGCCGAGGTGACGGCGGGGCCGGCGGGCCGCGACGGGGAGATCGGCGCGGTCTTCGCGGACCGCGTCCCCGGCCGGCGACTGCTGGTGCTGGGGGCGCCGGGGTCGGGGAAGACGCTGTTGCTGGTACGGCTGCTGCTCGCGCTGATCGAGGACCGGACGGCGGGCGATCCGGTCCCCGTGCTCTTCCCCCTGGCCTCCTGGGACCCGACGGCCGTGGATCTGCGGGCCTGGATGGAACGCAAGCTGGTGCAGGACCACGCCGAGCTGGGAGCGGCGGCGCCGGGGGAGTACGGGGAGACGACCCTCGCCGGGATGTTGCTGGAGCGGCGGCAGGTGCTTCCGGTGCTGGACGGGTTCGACGAACTGCCCCCCGAGATGGGCGGGTTGGCGCTGCACCTGATCGCCGAGGCATTGCCGTACGGCTGCGGTCTGGTGCTGTCCAGCCGTCCGGCCGAGTACCGGGCGGCGCTTCGGCCCCGGACGGGGGTGCCCGCGCGGCTGACGGGGATGGCGGGGATTCACCTCGAACCGCTGGTCGCCGACGACGTGGCCGACTATCTCCTGCGCGGCGCGGGTGGCCATGGTGCGCCGGCGGCGACGCGGTGGGCACCGGTGGTGGCGGTGCTGGGGACGGACGCGCCGGTGGCGCGGGCGCTCGGCAGTCCGCTGATGGTGTCGCTGGCCAGGACCGTGTACAACCCCCGGCCGGGGGAGGTCGAGGGCGAACTGCCGGATCCCGCCGAGCTGTTGCGGTGCCCTGCGCGCGGGGCGGTGGAGAGCCATCTGCTCGATGCCTTCGTCGATGCCGCGTACCGGCCGCGCCGGGAGCGCCCGTGTCCGTGGACCCCCGGCCAGGCCCGGCACGCGCTGCGGTTCCTGGCACGGCACATGGAGCGGGGCGCGGACGGGGCGGCCGAGGTGGCGTGGTGGAAGCTGGGCCAGGCCGTACCGGGCGCCCTGCCTCAGGTACTGGCCGGTGTGCTGCTGGGCGTCCTGGGCTGGCTGGTCGAAGGGGCGATCATGGAGGTGATCCAGCTGTTCGCACCGCAGGTGCCGTCGCCGACCCGGTGGGAGGAGCGGGGCGGACTCGGGGTGGTGGCGGCCGGGATCTGCGGCGGGCTCGCGGGCGGCCTCGCGGCGGGCATGGCCATCACGCTGCTGTGCGTGGCGGCGGTCGCCCCCGACGTACCCGCCGCGCTCGTCCTGCACCGCCTGGCCGACGGTGGTTCGCTGGCGCTCGTCGGAGTGATCATCTCCGGATTCGCCTTCGGCAGCAGGGCCGCCGTACGGCGGCCCGCCGACTGGGACTGGCGGCTCCCGGCGACGGGATGCGCGGCCGCGATCTGCTACGCACTCTGCTTCGGCAACGCCTGCGGAACCGTCAGCGCCCTGTTCTACGGCCTGATGGCGGCGGCCGTCGGCAGGGACGGCGTCGGTGCGGATCCCGCCTGCCCCGTGGCCCGGGTGCGCTGGCACTGGAGCCCGCGGGGCGTGAGCCGGGGGCTGCTGGGCGGGCTGCTGCTGGGCGGCAGCATCCTGATCGAGGGCCTCCTCGCGGACGTCCTCTCGGGCGGGGAGGCCCGGATGTACATCGCGCCCGCCGATCCCGTTGCGGCGGGCTGGGCGGCACTGCAGGTGGGCGCGGTGTTCGCGGTGGCCTGTCTGCTGGTGAACGGCCTGCGGACGGTGCCCGTCGACCTCGGCGTCTGCGTCGAGGGCCGCGCCCTCCTGGCCAACGACCGGCGCACGCTCGGCACCTGTGTGCTGACGTCGGCGGTGCTCGGCGCCGTGGTGATCGGCACCCAGGGCTGGTGCGCCACCGTCTGGGGCTCGACGGGCGTGTGGGGCGGGGCCGCCACGGAGGGCCGGCACTGGGCCTACGCCGTCGGGCTGGTCCCCTCGCTGCTGACCGGGCTGGCCATCGGCATCCGCCAGTCGGCCTGGAGCCGGTACGCGGTGGCCCGCGGCTACCTCGCCCTGCGCGCGAAGGTGCCCTTCGACCTCATGACCTTCCTGGCCGACGCCCACGAGCATCACGGCGTGCTCCGCCGCACCGGCGCCGTCTACCAGTTCCGCCATATCGAGTTGCAGCACCGCCTGGCCGGCCCGGACCTCAGCCCCGGACCTCAGCCCTGACCCCCGCACCGACTCACAGAGTGGAGCGCAGCCACTGCTCCACGCTCGCGATGTGCACCGTCGCCCACGACCGGGCCGCCTCCGCGTCGCGGTCCCGCAACGCCTCCAGGATCGCTCGGTGTTCGTGCAGGGTCCGGCTCACCGCGTCCTCCTGGGTGAGGCCGCGCCAGATGCGCGCTCGCGTGGTGGGCCCGGACAGGCCGTCCAGCAGCGAGCACAGGACCGAGTTGCCCGAGCTCTGCACGATGCCCCGGTGGAACTCCAGGTCGCAGGCGACCAGCTCCTCCACCGACGGGTCGTTGCCGAGCTTGTCCAACTGGTTCGTCAGCGCGCCCAGTTGCTGCTCGCTGATCCGCGACGCGGCCATCGCCGTGGCGGCCGGCTCCAGGATGCGGCGCACGGCGAGGAACTCCAGCACCGTGTCGTCGCGGTGGAAGTCGACGACGAAGCTCAGCGCCTCCAGCAGCAGTTGCGGATCCAGGCTCGTGACGTACGTGCCGTCGCCCTGCCGTACGTCCAGGATGCGGATCAGCGACAGGGCGCGCACGGCCTCCCGCAGCGAGTTGCGGGACAGCCCGAGTTCCGCGGCCAGTTCGCTCTCCTTGGGGAGCCGGTCGCCGGGGCGGAGCGCGCCGGAGACGATCATGCCCTTGATCTTCTCGATCGCCTCGTCGGTGACTGCCATGGCCGGCCTCCTGCCGTTCAGGATGTCGTGCAAGACATCCGATGTCTGACGCCATTATGCGGGGTCGGCCGAGAGGGCGACCTATACTCCGGATCCATGGCCGACGCAGCGACCTCACCGGACTCCGACCTGGTCAGCGCCCTGCGGGCGTTGTCGAATCCGGTGCGCCTGCAGTTGCTGCTGTGGCTGCGTGAGCCCGAGCGGCACTTCCCCATGGACAAGGCCATCGCCGATCCCGGCGAGGTCGGGGTGTGCGTGAGCCACATCCAGGCCAAGGCGGGGCTGGCCCAGTCGACGGTGTCGGCGTATCTGGCGGAGTTGCAGCGGGCCGGGCTGGTGCGGGCGACACGAGTGGGGAAGTGGACCCACTACCGGCGCGACGAGGGCCGCATCGCCGGGCTGGTCGCCCAACTCGGGGAGACCCTCTAGTCGTTGGCGCGTCTCGCGCCGGGCGTGGCGTGTCTGTTGCGTCTCATATCGAGAATCTGCGATATTTCGATCCATGATGAATCTGGGAACGTTCGGCATCTACACCTTCGACTTCGAGCACCAGCCGGCCACACAGGTACGCGACTCGGCCCAGGAGCTGCAGGAACGGGGATGGCGGACCCTGTGGGTCCCGGAAGTCGGCGGTCGCGAGGCACTCACCCACGCCGGCCTCCTGCTCGCCGCCACCGAGCGGTTGCACGTCGTCAACGGCATCGCCCAGATCTGGTCCCGCGAGGCCCGGGCGACGTACGGCGCGAGCGCGCTGCTGGCCGACGCCTACCCGGACCGCCATGTGCTGGGCCTGGGCTTCGGCGGGCTCAAGAGGCCGGGCGTCAAACCGCTGGGGGCGATGGCCGCCTACCTCGACGAGCTGGACGCCCTCGCCAAGGAGTCACCCGTCCCCGCCCCGCAGACCCCGGTACGGCGCGTCCTGGCCGCGTACGGCCCCAAGATGCTCGCCCTGGCCCGGGACCGTTCCCTCGGCGCGCACACCTACCACGTCAACACCGCCCACACCGCCGCCGCGAGGGAGATCCTCGGCCCGGACGCCTTTCTCGGCGTCGAGCACCCGGTCCTCCTCGAGCCGGACCCCGCCCGGGCGCGCGCGACGGCACGCGAGCATCTGGGGCCGTACCTCAACACCCCGTACAACCTGGCCAAGTTCCGCAGGCTGGGCTACTCGGACGAGGAGATCGAGCACGGCGGCAGCGACCGCCTCGTGGACGAGCTGGTGTTCTGGGGGGACGTGGACACGGTGACCGACAAGCTCCGGGCCCATGTGGCGGCGGGAGCCGATCATGTCGCCGTCCAGGTGATCGGCATCGAGACGGGCCGATCCGCGTCGGGCCACTGGAGGCGGCTCGGCGAGGCGCTGCTTGCCTGAGAGACGGAACCCGAACGATGGAACCCGAGAGACGGAACCCGAAAGACGAAAGGGGCGGCTCCGTCGGCATGGAGCCGCCCCTTCCGGTGGTGGCCGGCCCCGGTGCGGAAGGGGCCGCCCTCGTGCGATCCGGCCTGGTCAGGGGAGTGGCCGGACCTGGCGCCGTGGGAGGCTCATCCGGCGAAACCCTCCCTCGGCGCGTGCGAGGTCATTTCTTGTCGAGCAGGTCCTGCACCTTCGCCCGGACGTCGTCCGTCGCCAGACCCCGGATCGTCAGCGTCGTACGGCGGCGCAGCACGTCGTCCTGCGTCTCGGCCCACTCGTGGTCGCGGGCGTAGACGACCTGGGCCCAGATCTCCGGGGCGTCGGGGTGGACGCGCTCGCCGAGCTCCGGGTTCTCGTTGGCGATACGGGCGATGTCGAAGGCAAGCGAACCGTAGTGGGTGGCCAGGTGCTTGGCGGTGTCGGCCGCCATGCGCGGACCCGGCGCCGGGCGGTCGGTGAGCAGACGGTGGGCGACCGCGCGCGGGTTGGCGATGCCCGGCAGGGGCAGCTTCTTCGGCAGCGAGGCGATCGGCTCGAAGTCGTCGCCCAGCGGGTGGCCCGGCAGCGCCTCCAGCTTCTTCATGATCGTGCGGCCGATGTGCCGGAAGGTGGTCCACTTGCCGCCCGCGACGGACAGCATGCCGCCCGTGCCCTCGGTCACGACCGTCTCGCGCTTGGCCTTCGCCGTGTCACCGGGGCCGCCCGGCAGTACGCGCAGACCCGCGAAGGAGTAGGTGATGAGGTCGCGGTCCAGCTGCTGGTCCCGGATGGAGAACGCGGCCTCGTCCAGGATCTGGGCTATGTCCTTCTCGGTGACCGCGACGTCCGCCGGGTCGCCCTCGAACTCCTCGTCCGTGGTGCCCAGCAGGAGCATGTCCTCCCAGGGCAGGGCGAAGGTGATGCGGTACTTGTCGATCGGGGTCGCGAGCGCAGCCTTCCAGGGCGCGGTCCGCTTCAGGACCAGATGCGCGCCCTTCGACAGACGGATCGACGGCGCGGCATTGGGGTCCTCCATCTTGCGCAGGTGGTCGACCCACGGGCCGGTCGCGTTCAGCACGAGGCGGGCGTTGACGCCGAACTCGTCACCGGTCGTGCGGTCCTTCAGGTCCGCGCCGGTCACCCGGCCCTTGGTGAAGCGCAGGCCGGTGACCTCGGCGTGGTTGAGTACGACCGCGCCCGCCTCGACGGCACCGCGGACCGTCATCAGCGCCATGCGCGCGTCGTTCATCTGGTCGTCGCCGTACACGGCCACGGCCTTGAGGTTGTCGGTGCGCAGCTCGGGCACGTCCTGCGCCGCCTTCGCGGGGGAGAGGAGGTGTCCGACGCCGTCACCGAACGCGGAGAGCGCGGAGTAGGCGAAGACGCCCGCCCCGAGCTTCGCGGCGCCGTGCGGCCCGCCCTTGTACACGGGGAGGTAGAACGTGAGCGGGTTCGCCAGGTGGGGGGCCACCTGGCGGGAGACCGCACGGCGCTCGAAGTGGTTCTCCGCCACCAGCTTCACCGCGCCGGTCTGCAGGTAGCGCAGACCGCCGTGGAGCAGCTTGGAGGAGGCGGAGGAGGTGGCGCCGGCGAAGTCGCCGGCGTCGACCAGAGCCACCCTGAGGCCGGACTGCGCGGCGTGCCAGGCGGTGGAGATGCCGAGGATGCCGCCGCCGATCACGAGAAGGTCGTACGACGCCTTGGCGAGCTGCTCCCGGGTCTCGGCGCGGCTCGGGTTGGAGCCGGAGGCCGGGTGCGTACCGAGGGCAGGCACGGACTGCAGGGTGGTCTGACTGGTCATTTCGGGTTCTTACTCCTCATCAGAGTTCGAGAGCTGGCGAGTGCTGCTCTCAGCTCTCGTCGTCCTCGATCCAGCCCATGGTCCGCTCGACGGCCTTGAGCCAGTTCTTGTACTCACGGTCGCGGGTCTCCGCGTCCATGTGGGGGGTCCACTCGGCGGCCCGGCGCCAGTTGGCACGCAGTTCGTCGGTGCCGGACCAGAAGCCGACGGCGAGACCGGCGGCGTAGGCGGCGCCGAGGCAGGTGGTCTCGGCGACCATCGGGCGCACCACGGGTGCGTCCAGTACGTCCGAGAGGGTCTGCATCAGCAGGTTGTTGGAGGTCATGCCGCCGTCGACCTTCAGGGCCACCAGCTCGTCGCCGGAGTCCTTGACCATGGCGTCGGCGATCTCCCGCGTCTGCCACGCGGTCGCCTCCAGGACGGCACGCGCGAGGTGCGCCTTGGTGACGTACCGGGTCAGGCCGGCGATCACACCGCGGGCGTCGGAGCGCCAGTGCGGGGCGAACAGGCCGGAGAAGGCCGGTACGAAGTAGGCGCCGCCGTTGTCCTCGACCGAGAGCGCGAGCGTCTCGATCTCGGCGGCGGTGGAGATCAGGCCCATCTGGTCGCGCATCCACTGCACCAGCGACCCGGTGACGGCGATCGAGCCCTCCAGGGCATACACCGTCGGCTCGTCGCCGATCTTGTAGCCGACCGTGGTCAGCAGGCCCGCGTACGAGTTGATGATCTTGTCACCGGTGTTCATCACCATGAAGGTGCCGGTGCCGTACGTCGACTTGACCTCGCCCTCGGAGAAACAGGTCTGGCCGAACAGGGCCGCCTGCTGGTCGCCGAGCGCGGAGGCGACGGGGATACCGCCGAGCAGGTCGCCCAGCTTGCCGCCGGTGACCTCGCCGTAGACCTCGGCGGAGGACCGGATCTCCGGCAGGATCTGCAGCGGTACGCCGATGGACTCGGCGATCTTCTCGTCCCACTCCATGGTGTGCAGGTTCATCAGCATGGTGCGGGAGGCATTGGTGACGTCGGTGACGTGCTTGCCGCCGTCGGCACCACCGGTCAGGTTCCAGATGACCCAGGTGTCCATGGTGCCGAAGAGGATGTCGCCGGCCTCGGCGCGCTCCTTGAGGCCCTCGACGTTGTCCAGCAGCCAGCGGGCCTTGGGACCGGCGAAGTAGGAGGCGAGGGGCAGACCGGTCTCGCGGCGGAAGCGGTCCTGGCCGACGTTGCGGCCGAGCTCCTTGCAGAGCCCGTCGGTGCGGGTGTCCTGCCAGACGATGGCGTTGTGGACGGGCTCACCGGTGTTCTTGTCCCACAGCACGGTGGTCTCGCGCTGGTTGGTGATGCCGATGGCCTTGATGTCGTCGCGGGTGATGCCGGCCTTCTGGATGGCTCCGGCGACGACCTCCTGGACGTTGGTCCAGATCTCGTTGGCGTTGTGCTCGACCCAGCCCGGCTTCGGGAAGATCTGCTCGTGCTCCTTCTGGTCGACGGAGACGATCCGGCCGTCGCGGTCGAAGACGATGCAGCGGGACGAGGTGGTGCCCTGGTCGATGGCGGCGATGAAGGGCCCGGCGGTGTGGGCGTCGGTCACTGTGTGCTCCTGGAAGTTCCGTGGTTATGGGGCTTTACGTACGGCGCGTGCTGAGAGTTTCGGTGCTTCTCACTCAAATGGGTGAAGCTCGTACTCCTAAGCAAAAGCGACGTTGTATATGCCTGCCGCGATGGCGCCGCCGATCAGCGGACCGACCACCGGGATCCAGGCGTAGCCCCAGTCGGAACCGCCCTTGTTGGGCAGGGGCAGAAGGGCGTGGACGATACGCGGACCGAGGTCACGGGCCGGGTTGATCGCGTAGCCGGTCGGGCCGCCGAGCGACAGACCGATCGAGACGACCACGAGCGCGGTGATCAGGGCGCCCAGGGTGCCGAGGCCCTTGCCGCTGTCGTTCAGGCCCTGCGTGAGGACCGCGAGCACCAGCACGACGGTGCCGATGATCTCCGTGGCGAGGTTCTGCACCGCGTTCCGGATCTCGGGACCGGTGGAGAAGATGCCCAGGACCGGGCCGGCGCCCTTCTCCTGGGCCTCGACGGCCTTGGCCGACGTGGCCTGCGCACCCGGACCGCCGACGATCTCCTTGTCGGTGAGGTGGGCGTGGAACTGGCCGTAGTAGGCGACCCACACCAGCGCCGCACCGATCATGGCGCCGAGCAGCTGTCCGGCGAAGTACGTCGGAACGTTGCTCCAGTCGCTGTCCTTGATCGCGAGCGCGACGGTCACGGCCGGGTTCAGGTGGGCGCCGGACAGCGGCGCCGAGGTGTACACCGCCGTGAGTACTGCGAAGCCCCACCCGAAGGTGATGGCGAGCCAGCCGGCGTTGCGGGCCTTGGAGGCCTTCAGCGTCACAGCGGCGCAGACGCCGCCGCCGAGCAGGATGAGTATGGCGGTACCGATGGTCTCGCCGATGAAGATGTCGGAGCTGGACACCCGCGACTCCTTTGTCCTTCGTCCAGGGGAAGCCGAACCTCCGGGTCCCTCCGGTGGTTCGCGCCGCCCTCGGGTGAGAGCGGCGCCGGCCCTTGGCGTTGTCACACTCTAGCGCGTATTGCCGGTAGGTGTTCGACAATGCCGACCGATGGACGGGAGCTTGCCCCGGCGTCACACATGCGTCAAGGGTCGCGTCGTCGAATGTGCGATCGTTGTCGCTTGTGTTGATTTGTCGACACCAGTGACGGCAGTGCCGGGGAATGGCGAAGCACCGGAACGTCCTACGACGTCCCGGCGCCCACTCCTCGCCCCGTTCGGCTTCTCAGAACCGCCCTGCGCCCAGGTCCCGCGACACCGCGCGGGCGCAGTCCCGCACCGCCGCGACCAGCTCCGGGCGCAGCTCGCCGTCGCGGCACAGCCGCTCCACGGCGCCCGTGATGCCGACCGAGCCGACCGGCATGCGGCGCCGGTCGTGGATGCAGGCGGCGACGGAGGCGACGCCCTCCCAGGTCTCCTCGACGTCGGCCGCGTAGCCACGCGCGCGTGTCATGTCGAGGATGTGCTCGAAGGCGTCCAGCTCGCACACGGTGCGGTCCGTGAAGGCCTTGCGGTCGGCCTCGATGGCCTCGCTGTGCGCGACCGGGTCGTACGCCGACAGGACCTTGCCCAGGGCCGTGGAGTGCAGCGGCTGCATGGCGCCGATCTCCAGCACCTGCCGGCTGTCGTCGGGGCGGAAGACGTGGTGGACGATCAGCACGCCCTGCTGGTGCAGCACGCCCAGGTAGACGCTCTCCCCGCTGGAGCGGGCCAGGTCGTCCGTCCACACCAGGGCGCGGGCCCGCAGCTCGTGCACGTCCAGATAGGTGGTGCCCAGGCGCAGCAGCTCGGCGCCCAGCTGATAGCGCCCCGACGCGTCGTCCTGCTCGACGAAGCCCTCCTGCTGGAGGGTGCGCAGAATCCCGTGGGCGGTGCCCTTGGCGAGGCCCAGCGACGAGGCGATGTCGGACAGGCCGAGGCGCCGCTCACCGCCCGCGAGGAGCCGCAGCATCGCGGCCGCCCGTTCGAGCGACTGGATGTTCCGTGCCATCGCCGTGCTGCCTCCGTCCCCTTCGAGCGTCGACCGTGCGACGTCGCTGCCGCCGTTCGGCAATGTCGAACACTACCGGTCGATGCCGACCTCCCGCTAATGGTCGGCGGTTATCGGTCCACCGGTGTTGCCTCGCGCGTGGCCGAAGATCGACCCTGCCGTCATCCTCGTCCCGCCTCGTGGACCGCCTGACCGTTCGACGGCGGTCCCGGCTACGCTGGCGGCGTGCGCCCACTGCGGACGGATCCGTAAAGGGCGCAAAGCCGACAGCCGTCGCACTCCAGGGAGCCCTTACATGGCCTCGTTGCCACCGACCCCTTCCGCCGACAGCCGGACCCGTGTGTCCGCGCTCCGCGAGGCGCTCGCCACCCGAGTGGTGGTCGCCGACGGAGCGATGGGCACCATGTTGCAGGCCCAGGAGCCCACACTCGAGGACTTCGAGAATCTTGAGGGCTGCAACGAGATCCTCAACCTGACCCGCCCGGACATCGTCCGCTCCGTCCACGAGGAGTACTTCGGCGCGGGCGTGGACTGCGTCGAGACGAACACGTTCGGCGCCAACCACTCGGCCATGGCCGAATACGACATCGCCGACCGGGTGTACGAGCTGTCCGAGGCGGGCGCCCGTATCGCCCGCGAGACAGCCGACGAGTTCGGCGCCCGGGACGGCCGCCAGCGGTGGGTGCTCGGCTCGATCGGACCCGGCACGAAGCTGCCGACTCTCGGCCACATCGGCTACGGCACGCTGCGCGACGGCTTCCAGGCGAACGCCGAGGGCCTGCTCGCCGGCGGCGCGGACGCCCTGATCGTGGAGACCACGCAGGACCTCCTGCAGACGAAGTCGTCGATCCTGGGCGCCCGCCGCGCCATGGAGGCGACCGGCGCCGAGGTGCCGCTGCTGGTCTCCATGGCCTTCGAGACCACGGGCACCATGCTGCTCGGCTCCGAGATCGGCGCCGCGCTGACCGCGCTGGAGCCCCTCGGCATCGACATGATCGGCCTGAACTGTTCGACCGGCCCGGCCGAGATGAGCGAGCACCTGCGCTACCTCGCCCGGCACTCCCGCACGCCGCTGCTGTGCATGCCGAACGCCGGCCTGCCGATCCTCACCAAGGACGGCGCCCACTTCCCGCTCGACCCGGAGGGCCTGGCCGACGCCCAGGAGACCTTCGTACGGGACTACGGCCTGAACCTCATCGGCGGCTGCTGCGGCACGACCCCCGAGCACCTCAGGCAGCTCGTCGAGCGGGTCCGGGAGGCCACACCCGTGGAGCGCAGGCCGCAGCCCGAGCCCGGTGCGGCCTCTCTGTACCAGACGGTGCCGTTCCGGCAGGACACCTCCTACCTGGCCATCGGCGAGCGCACCAACGCCAACGGCTCGAAGAAGTTCCGCGAGGCCATGCTGGCCGCGCGCTGGGACGACTGTGTGGAGATGGCCCGCGATCAGATCCGCGAGGGCGCCCACATGCTCGACCTGTGCGTCGACTACGTGGGCCGGGACGGCGTGGCCGACATGGAGGAGCTGGCCGGCCGCTTCGCCACCGCCTCCACGCTGCCGATCGTCCTGGACTCGACCGAGGTCGACGTCATCCAGGCCGGTCTGGAGAAGCTCGGCGGGCGCGCGGTCATCAACTCCGTCAACTACGAGGACGGTGACGGCCCCGAGTCCCGCTTCGCGAAGGTCACCGAACTCGCCCGCGAGCACGGCGCCGCGCTGATCGCGCTGACCATCGACGAGGAGGGCCAGGCCCGCACCCCCGAGAAGAAGGTCGAGATCGCCGAGCGGCTGATCGAGGACCTGACGACGAACTGGGGCATCCTCGAGTCCGACATCCTCATCGACACCCTGACCTTCACCATCTGCACCGGTCAGGAGGAGTCCCGCAAGGACGGCATCGCCACCATCGAGGCGATCCGCGAGCTCAAGCGGCTCCACCCGGATGTCCAGACCACCCTCGGCCTGTCGAACATCTCCTTCGGCCTGAACCCGGCCGCCCGCATCCTGCTCAACTCGGTCTTCCTCGACGAGTGCGTCAAGGCGGGCCTGGACTCGGCGATCGTGCACGCGTCGAAGATCCTGCCGATCGCCCGCTTCTCCGAGGAAGAGGTCCAGACCGCCCTCGACCTCATCCACGACCGCCGCGCCGAGGGCTACGACCCGCTGCAGAAGCTCATGGCCCTGTTCGAGGGCGCCACCGCCAAGTCCCTGAAGGCCGGCAAGGCCGAGGAACTCGCCGCCCTCCCGCTGGAGGAGCGCCTCAAGCGCCGCATCATCGACGGCGAGAAGAACGGCCTGGAAGCCGACCTCGACGACGCCCTCCAGGCCCGCTCCGCCCTCGACATCGTCAACGAGACGCTCCTGGACGGCATGAAGGTCGTCGGCGAGCTGTTCGGCTCCGGCCAGATGCAGCTGCCGTTCGTGCTCCAGTCCGCCGAGGTGATGAAGTCCGCCGTCGCCTACCTCGAACCGCACATGGAGAAGACGGACGCCGACGGCAAGGGCACCATCGTGCTGGCCACTGTCCGCGGCGATGTCCACGACATCGGCAAGAACCTGGTGGACATCATCCTGTCCAACAACGGCTACAACGTGGTCAACCTGGGCATCAAGCAGCCCGTCTCCGCGATCCTGGAAGCCGCCGAGGAGCACCGGGCCGACGTCATCGGCATGTCCGGGCTGCTGGTGAAGTCAACAGTGATCATGAAGGAGAACCTGGAAGAGCTCAACCAGCGCGGTCTCGCGGCCGACTACCCGGTCATCCTCGGCGGCGCGGCCCTCACGCGCGCGTACGTCGAGCAGGACCTGCACGAGATCTACGAGGGCGAAGTCCGCTACGCCCGCGACGCCTTCGAGGGCCTGCGCCTGATGGACGCCCTCATCGGCGTCAAGCGGGGCGTGCCCGGCGTGCAGCTGCCCGAGCTCAAGCAGCGCCGGGTCAAGAGCGCCACCGCGACGGCCGTTCTGGACGAGCGCCCCGAGGAAGGGCACGTCCGCTCCGACGTCGCCGTCGACAACCCCCTGCCCGAGCCGCCGTTCTGGGGCACCCGCGTCATCAAGGGCATCCAGCTCAAGGAGTACGCGTCCTGGCTCGACGAGGGCGCCCTCTTCAAGGGCCAGTGGGGCCTTAAGGAGACCCGCAGCGGCGACGGACCGTCGTACCAGGAACTCGTCGAGACCGAGGGCCGCCCGCGGCTGCGCGGCCTGCTCGACAAGCTCCAGACGGAGAACCTCCTGGAAGCCGCCGTGGTCTACGGCTACTTCCCGTGCGTCTCCAAGGACGACGACCTGATCCTGCTGGACGAGCACGGCAACGAACGCACCCGGTTCACCTTCCCGCGCCAGCGCCGCGGCCGCCGGCTGTGCCTCGCGGACTTCTTCCGCCCGCAGGAGTCGGGCGAGACGGACGTCGTGGGCCTCCAGGTCGTCACCGTGGGCTCGCGGATCGGTGAGGAGACGGCCCGGATGTTCGAGGCCAACGCCTACCGGGACTACCTCGAACTGCACGGCCTGTCCGTGCAGTTGGCGGAGGCACTCGCCGAGTACTGGCACGCGCGCGTGCGTTCCGAGCTGGGCTTCGCCGGTGAGGACCCGGCCGAGATCGAGGACATGTTCGCGCTGAAGTACCGGGGCGCCCGCTTCTCCCTCGGCTACGGCGCCTGCCCCAACCTGGAGGACCGGGCCAAGATCGCCGACCTGCTCCAGCCGGAGCGCATCGGCGTCCACCTGTCCGAGGAGTTCCAGCTGCACCCCGAGCAGTCCACGGACGCGATCGTCATCCACCACCCCGAGGCGAAGTACTTCAACGCACGCTGAGGCGACGCCCGGCCCGATTCCGGGCGGGTAACAGGTGTGCCCCGAGGCACACAGGTCAAACCAGGCGCTTCGTCCGCGCAGGTCGTACACTGGACGGTCCACCGCAGGCCGGTTCCCTCCGTGGGAACCGGCCTGATCGTCCCTTCAAGGAGGTACGTGGATGACCAGCACGGTCCCCGCACCAGTAACCCGTACGGCCGACGGCTCGGCCCTGCAGGCAGTCCTCCTCGACATGGACGGAACCCTGGTGGACACCGAGGGCTTCTGGTGGGACGTCGAGGTCGAGGTCTTCGCGAGCCTGGGCCACACCCTCGACGACACCTGGCGCCATGTCGTGGTCGGCGGCCCGATGAGCCGCAGCGCCGGATTCCTGATCGAGGCCACCGGCGCCGACATCGCTCTCGCCGAGCTCACGCTGCTGCTGAACCAGGGCTTCGAGGACCGTATCGACCGCGCGCTGCCGCTGATGCCGGGCGCGGCCCGGCTGCTGGGCGAGCTGGCCGCGTACGAGATCCCGACGGCCCTGGTCTCCGCCTCGCACCGGCGCATCATCGACCGGGTGCTCACCTCGCTCGGCCCCCAGCACTTCGCGCTGACCGTCGCCGGCGACGAGGTGGAGCGCACCAAGCCGCACCCGGACCCGTACCTGTTCGCCGCGGCCGGACTGGGCGCCGATCCCGCCCGGTGCGCGGTCGTCGAGGACACCGCGACCGGCGTCGCAGCGGCGGAGGCCGCCGGCTGTCATGTCGTGGCCGTGCCGTCGGTTGCGCCGATCAGTCCGGCCGCCCGGCGCACCGTGGTGACCTCGCTGGAAGAGGTCGATCTGGCATTTCTGCGCGGCCTGATCACCGTCTGACGACGACTGACAACGTCCGACAACTGAATTAGGGCCGGTGTTCACCCAGCGTGCAACATCGATAGCGCCGGAATTCCGCAAGGGAATTCGAGTGGCGCCGGATGGCTGAATTCCGGTGCGCGCCAAGACCGTTCCGTTTGTGACGTTTGCCACTGCCCACGGGGTCGACAGGTGACTCGCCGTGTGCCGTGCCCCCTGCGTCGAGGGTTTGGGGCGCACCCTTGTGTCCCGATTGATGGACCGGTGCACGAATCCTTCCGGTCCAAGGTTTCCGGTGCGTCCGCGACCGGCTCCACAGCGTGATGGGGCCTCAACTCCGGTCGCGGCGAACCCTCCTGCGGGCGCGGACTAACCTCATCGCGAGAACATCGAACTCACCCCGTGATCCGCCGCGACACCCCTGCATGCCGGGTACACGGAGTCGACAGCTGGAGAAACCCGAGCATGAACCGCAAGACTTTGGTGCTGCCGGCCGTCATCGGCCTGCTTGTGCCGGTTCTCGCCGCCTGTGGTGGAACCGACAGCGGCAGCGACAGCGGCGACGCGATCGTCGTCGGCACCACGGACGCGTTCACTGCCTCGAAGGACGCTCCCGCACCGCTCGATCCGGCCTACGCCTACGACGTCGGCACCTGGAACATCCTGCGCCAGACCGTGCAGACCCTGATGATCCAGCCGCGCGGCGAGGGCGAACCGGTGCCGGAGGCCGCCCAGACCTGCGGCTTCACCGACAGCGGCAACGAGCGCTACGCGTGCACCCTGCGCAAGGACCTGAAGTTCTCGAACGGCGACCCGGTCACCGCGGACGACGTGAAGTACTCCATCGACCGCGCCCGCGCCCTCAAGGCCGACAGCGGCGTCTTCGCGCTGCTGTCCACCATCGACACCGTCGAGACCCAGGGCGACCGCGAGGTCATCTTCCACCTCAAGACCGCCGACGCCACCTTCCCGTTCAAGCTGTCCACCCCGGTCGCGGGCATCGTCGACCCGGACATCTACGCCAAGGACAAGCTGCGCGACGGCTTCGAGCTCGACGGCTCCGGCCCGTACACCCTCCAGGCCGAGGTCAAGAACGACGAGCTGGTCTCCGCCGTGTTCACCAAGAACCCCGACTACAAGGGGAGTCTGACGGTGAACAACGACAAGGTCGAGCTGCGCAACTTCGCGGACGCCGACGAGATGGGCACCGCCCTCGACAAGGGCGACATCGACCTGATGACCCGCACCATGTCGCCCGAGCAGATCCAGAAGCTGTCGGCCGACTCCGACGACACCGTCGACCTCGTCGACATGTCGGGCCTGGAAATCCGCTACCTGGCCTTCAACACCAACGACGCATCGGTCCGCACGAAGGCCGTCCGCCAGGCCATGGCACAGGTCATCGACCGCGGCGAACTCGTCTCCAAGGTCTACGGCTCCCAGGCCGAACCGCTCTACTCGCTGGTCCCCGCCAGCATCACGGGCCATTCCAACGCGTTCTTCAACAAGTACGGCGACCCGAGCACCGCCAAGGCCAAGTCCATGCTGGAGAAGGCCGGCGTCACCACCCCTGTGAAGCTCACGCTGCACTACACCACCGACCACTACGGCTCGGCCACGAAGAAGGAGTTCGAGCTGCTGAAGAAGCAGCTCAACGGCAGCGGCCTGTTCGACGTCGACATCAAGGGCGCCCCCTGGGCGACGTTCCGCCCGGCCGAGCAGAAGGGCGAGTACGAGGTCTACGGCATGGGCTGGTTCCCGGACTTCCCGGACGCCGACAACTACCTCGCGCCGTTCCTCGACAAGGACAACTTCCTCGGCTCGCCCTACGCCAACAGCACGATCCGCAACACTCTCATCCCGGAGTCCCGCCGCGTCGCCGACCGGCTGTCGGCCTCCGGCAGCCTGACGGACATTCAGGACATCGTCGCCGATGACGTGCCCGTGCTGCCGCTGTGGCAGGGCAAGCAGTTCGTCGCCGCCGGCGACGACGTCACGGGCACGGCGTACGTGCTCAACTCCTCCTCGACCCTTCAGCTGTGGGAGCTCGGCCGTGGCGTGAGCGGCTGACCTCACCCGTGCCCGGCGGCCACGACCAGGGCGCCGGCTCGGCCCGGGATCCAGGACGGGTGCCCGGGTACCTCACAACCGACGACAAGGCACTTGTAAGTGAACATGCGCAACCAGTGGCCGGTCCTGCCCGTCGTGGCAGGGCTGGCCTCCGGCCTGCTGACCGGCTGTGGAACCGAGACCGCGGGCACCGGGGGGACCGGTACCTCGGTGGTCATGGGAATGTCGGACGACGTTCTCGCCACCGACCCCGCCTCCGGCTACGACCCCGGCTCCTGGCTGTTGTTCAACAACGTCTTCCAGTCGCTGCTCAGCTTCCCCAAGGGCGCCACCGAACCGCAGCCCGAGGCCGCCGAGCAGTGCGCCTTCTCCGACACGCAGACGACGGTCTACAGGTGCACGCTCAAGGACGATCTGAAGTTCAGCAACGGTGACGCGCTCACTTCGGAGGACGTCAAGTTCTCCTTCGACCGCATGCTGAAGATCAACGACCCCGACGGCCCCGCCGTCATGTTCCCCACGCTCGACAAGGTCGAGACGCCGGACGACAAGACGGTCGTCTTCCAGCTCAACACCCCCGACGCCACGTTCCCGAGCAAGATAGCCTCCGGCGCCGGCTCCATCGTCGACCAGGAGCAGTACGACGCGAGCGGCCTGCGCAAGGACGACCAGGCGGTCGGCTCCGGCCCGTACAAGCTCGACAAGTTCGACGACGACGAGGCCGTCTTCTCCGTCAACGAGAGCTACAAGGGCACCGCCGAGGTCCAGAACGACGGCGTGACCCTGAAGTTCTTCCACGGCGACCAGGACGCCCTGAAGAAGGCCCTGAGCGCCAACGAGGTCGACATCGCCTACCGCGGCCTCACCGCGGGCGGCATCGCCGACGTCGAGAAGTCCGGCGGCGACTCCGGTGTGGAGGTCGTCGAGGGCAGCAGCGCCGAGGTCCAGCACCTGGTCTTCAACATGGACGACCCGGTCGCCGGCAAGCTCGGCGTCCGCAAGGCCATAGCCTCCCTCATCGACCGTGACGCCCTCATCAAGGACGTCTACCAGGGCACGGCCACCCCGCTGTACTCGATCATCCCGGCCGGTATCAGCGGCCACAACACGGCCTTCTTCGACACCTACGGCGCCCGCCCCTCCAAGGCTAAGGCCGCCGCGGCCCTGCAGGACGAGGGCATCGACGGCAAGGTCAAGCTGACTCTCTGGTCCACCCCGTCGCGCTACGGCCCGGCCACCGACCAGGAGTTGAAGACGATCGCTGAGCAGCTCAACGACAGCGGCCTGTTCGACGCCGATGTGCAGTCCGTCGCGTTCGACCAGTACGAGAGGGACATCGCCGACGGCAAGTACGGCGTGTACGTGAAGGGCTGGATCCCGGACTACCCGGACGCCGACAGCTTCACGGCTCCCTTCTTCGGCAAGGGCAACGTGCTGAGCAACAACTACAGCAACGACACCATCACCGGCACGCTCATCCCGCGCACCGCCGCCGAGAGCGACCGCGCCGCGACGGACGACGAGTTCAACCGGCTCCAGGACATCGTGGCCGAGGAAGTCCCCGTCCTTCCGGTCTGGCAGGCCAAGCAGTACGCGGTCGTCCGCGACAACGTCTACGGCCTGGAGTACTGCCTCGACGCCTCCACCGTGTTCCGCTTCTGGGAGCTGAGCAAGGGCTGACGGAGGACGAAGTACGCAGAGGGCGCCCCTTCTCAGGAAGGGGCGCCCTCTGCGTCGTCGGGCAGTCGTGCCGTGCAGGCTCCTACTGGGCGCCCGGACGCACCAGCCCGCTCTCGTACGCGTACACCGCGGCCTGCACCCGGTCCCGCAGCCCCAGCTTGGTCAGGACGTGACCCACGTGCGTCTTGACCGTGGTCTCGCTGACGAAGAGGTCGGCGGCGATCTCGGCGTTGGACAGGCCCCGCGCCACCAGCTTCAGCACCTCCACCTCGCGCTCGGTCAGCGTGTGCAGGGTGTCCGGAACCGGCTCGTCGCCCGACGGCAGATGCGTGGCGTACTTGTCGAGCAGCCGGCGCGTGATGCTCGGCGCGAGCATCGCCTCGCCGCCTGCGACCACCCGGATCGCCTGCACCAGCTCGTTGGCCGGGGCGTCCTTCAGCAGGAAGCCGCTGGCTCCCGCCTTGAGCGCCTCCACCACGTACTCGTCGAGATCGAACGTGGTCAGCACCAGCACCTTCGCCGGGCCGTCCCGCCCGGGACCGGTGATCTGCCGGGTCGCCTCGACCCCGTCCATGCGAGGCATGCGGATGTCCATCAGAACCACGTCGGGCTGCAGGGCCCGCACCTGATCGAGAGCTTGCAGGCCGTCACCGGCCTCGCCCACGACCGCGATGTCCTGCTCCGCCTCCAGAATCATCCGGAAGCCGGTACGCAGCAGGGGCTGGTCGTCGACCAGTAGGACGCGGATGGCCACGTGAGTCTCCTTCGCCTAGTCCGGCCCCATTCTGCCCTGCGCACCGCCGCCGGACTCGCCCGCCCTGACCGGCAGCGGATACGGCGGGGGAGTGCCGCCGAATTCCGGGCAGTGGGCCTGGTGATCGCACCACCCGCACAGCTTCGTCTGCCTCGGACGCCAGTCACCCGTCTCGGTCGCCGTCCGGATCGCCTCCCACAGCGCCAGCAGCTTGCGCTCCACCCGCTCCAGGTCGGCGAGGACGGGGTCGTACGTCAGCACGTCACCACTGCCGAGATAGACGAGCTGGAGCCGGCGAGGGATCACGTTCTTCAGCCGCCACACGACCAGGGCGTAGAACTTCATCTGGAACAGCGCGCCCTCGGCATACTCGGGCCGGGGTGCCTTGCCCGTCTTGTAGTCGACGATCCGCACCTCGCCCGTCGGCGCCACGTCGACGCGATCGATGATGCCGCGCAGCCGCAGCCCCGAGTCCAGCTCGGCCTCGATGAACAGCTCCCGCTCGGCGGGCTCCAGCCGGGTCGGATCCTCCAGACCGAACCACCGCTCCACGAGCCGCTCCGCCTCACCCAGCCAGGTCGCCAGCCGCTCGCCCTCGGGATCGTCCGCGAACAGCTCCAGGACCTCCGGCCTGCTCTCCCGCAGCCGGTCCCACTGGCCCGGGATGAGGGACTTGGCGCGCGGCGCGGTCCGCTCGGCGGCCGGGGCGTCGAAGAGGCGCTCCAGCACCGCGTGCACCAGCGTGCCCCTGGTCGCCGCCGCGCTCGGCTTCTCGGGCAGCCGGTCGATCACACGGAACCGGTAGAGCAGCGGGCACTGCATGAAGTCACTGGCACGGGAAGGGGAGAGCGAGGCCGGCGCTATCGCCGGGCGCACGGCCGTGCCGCCCGCTGCGGCCGCGCTCTCACCCGCGTCGACCGCCGTCGCCGTGCTGTCCGTCCCCACCGGGTACTCGTCCGTCACCGGTTCTGCCACCGGCGCGGTGTCACTGCCGCAGTCCGCCGCGGCACCCTCCGTGCTCGTCTCCATGACCACAGACCTTACGGCCCACCACTGACAGTGACCCAGCCCCGGCCGTTACGGCTGCGGCGGACGGGGAAACAGAGGGGGTGCCGGGGCGAAACGCGTTGCGACGGCCGCATACCATCGACCCGAGACCCATCCGCCCGGCAGGCGCGGACGACGCTTCGAACGAGGGGACACCGTGGACGAGAGCGGCGGGAGCGGGCAGCCGCGGTCCGGCACCGACGAGTCGACCGAGCGCCGACCGGACCGTGAGGCCCCGGCCACCGGACCCGCGCGCCCCGATCCGGCCCCGTCCGACGAGCAGCCCAAGGACGACGCGAGCGCCGCCGGCGACAACGGCGACACGACGCCCGGCCCCGCGACACCGACCTCGTCCGGGTCCCGGGAGGAAGCCGACCCCGCCCCCGGCGACGCCACCGACCCGCGCACGCCTGACCGTCGCGACGCCGAGAGCCCGTTCACGCAGGCCTCCCACGGCGACCGGCACCCCGACACCCACCCCGACCGCACCCTCGCCCACTCCGGCACCACCAAGGGCCGTCCGCCGCAGCGCCCCAAGGACCCCCGCGGTGGGCTGCTCATGGGCAGGCCGTTCGGCGTGCCCGTCTACGTCGCCCCCAGCTGGTTCCTGGTCGCCGCGCTGATCACCTGGGTGTTCGGCGGACAGCTCGACCGCGTGCTGCCCGAGCTTGGCGCCGCCCGCTACCTCGTCTCCCTCTTCTTCGCGGTCGCCTTCTACGCCTCCGTCCTCGTCCACGAGCTCGCCCACACCGTCGCCGCGCTCCGCTTCAAGCTGCCCGTGCGCCGTATCCAGCTGCAGTTCTTCGGCGGGGTCTCCGAGATCGAGAAGGAGGCCGAGACGCCAGGTCGGGAGTTCGTGCTGGCCTTCGTCGGACCGCTGCTCTCCCTCGTCCTCTCCGGCGTCTTCTACGGCGCCCTGCAGGCCGTCGAGCCCGGTACGGTCCCCGGCGTCCTGCTGGCCGGCCTGATGATCTCCAACCTCATCGTGGCCGCCTTCAACCTGCTCCCCGGCCTGCCCCTCGACGGTGGCCGCATGCTCCGCGCGGTCGTCTGGAAGATCACCGGCAGGCCGATGACCGGCACCGTCGCCGCCGCCTGGGTCGGCCGCGCCCTCGCCGTCTCCGTCCTGGTCGGGCTCCCGTGGCTCACCCAGTCCGGTGCGCTCGGCTCCGACGCCGTGGACAACGTCGGCATGGACACCGTCATGGACGCCCTGCTGGCCGCCATCCTCGCCGCGATCATCTGGACCGGCGCCGGCAACAGCCTGCGCATGGCCCGCCTGCGCGAGCACCTCCCCGACCTGCGCGCCCGCACCCTCACCCGCCGCGCCGTCCCCGTCGAGACGAACACACCCCTGTCCGAGGCGCTGCGCCGCGCCAACGACGCCGGAGCCCGCGCCCTGGTCGTCGTCGACGCCGACGGCAACCCGCTCTCCCTCGTACGCGAGGCCGCCATCGTCGGCGTCCCCGAACACCGTCGCCCCTGGGTCGCCGTCAGCGGCCTCGCCCAGGACCTGACCGACGGCATGCGTGTCTCCGCCGAACTCGCCGGAGAGGAACTCCTCGACGCCCTCCGGGCCACCCCCGCCACCGAGTACCTGGTCGTCGAGGAGACCGGCGAGATCTACGGCGTGCTGTCGGCGGCGGATGTCGAGCGCGCCTTCGTGAAGGCGATGGCCCGCCCGAGCTGAGCACCGCTCTCCTCAAGCGGCGCTTCCCAATTCCCGGTGGTCGGCGGCCCCCCGAAACGCCGGTAGGCTGTTCACATGTCCGAACCGACCGGTGCCGCCCGCAGGCGCGGGCCCTTCAAGGTCGGGGACCAGGTTCAGCTGACCGACCCCAAGGGCCGCCACTACACGTTCACGCTCGAGGCCGGGAAGAACTTCCACACCCACAAGGGTTCCTTCCCGCACGACGAACTGATCGGTGCTCCCGAGGGCAGCGTTGTCCGCACCACCGGGAACGTCGCCTACCTCGCGCTGCGCCCCCTGCTCCCCGACTACGTCCTGTCCATGCCCCGCGGCGCCGCCGTGGTCTACCCGAAGGACGCGGGGCAGATCCTCGCCTTCGCCGACATCTTCCCCGGCGCACGCGTCGTGGAGGCCGGCGTCGGCTCCGGCTCGCTCAGCAGCTTCCTGCTGCGCGCCATCGGCGACCAGGGCATGCTGCACTCCTACGAGCGCCGCGAGGACTTCGCCGAGATCGCGCAGGCGAACGTGGAGCGCTACTTCGGGGGCCCGCACCCCGCCTGGCAGCTCACCGTGGGCGACCTCCAGGACAACCTGTCGGACACGGACGTCGACCGCGTCATCCTCGACATGCTCGCCCCCTGGGAGTGCCTGGAGGCCGTCTCCAAGGCGCTCGTCCCTGGCGGCATCCTCTGCTGCTACGTCGCCACGACCACCCAGCTCGCCCGGACCGTCGAGTCCATCCGCGAGATCGGCTGCTTCAACGAGCCGACCTCGTGGGAGACGATGATCCGCAACTGGCACGTCGAGGGCCTGGCCGTCCGCCCGGACCACCGGATGATCGGCCACACCGGCTTCCTGCTCACCGCCCGCCGCCTCGCCGACGGAGTCGAGCCGCCCATGCGCCGCCGCCGTCCCGCCAAGGGCGCCTACGGCGAGGACTACGAGGGCCCCAACGCCGACGGAGGCAACCGCCGCTGAGGCGGCCCTGTGCCGCGATCAACGTACAAGCGCTGTGGTCGAGTTCCCGGAACGCCCCTGGAACTCGACCACAGCGCCTTTCTGTTGACGCAAAAGCCCACAAACCCACAAGCCGACAAATTCACGAGACGACAAACGGCTGGTCCGAACGCCGCACGACACCCGCACGCCCCCCACGCGCTCCCAACCATCACACCGGCACGGGAACTCCACACCCCGCCGTTCCCCCGTACTGTGACGTGTGGCACCATGCTGGCCACCCCCACCGGCACAGCCCTCACAGGAGACGCTCCTAGTGCAGCAATCCGCCGTCCCGGAACTGGCACACACTCATACCCGCCCGATCCACTGGCTCGCCACCGCCACAGCGCTCGCCGGTGTCGTCGCCCTGTCCTCGGTCCTGCAGCCCAACTCGGCGACAGCGGCCCAGACGGCCGGCCCGGATGCGAAGAACGCCCCAGCGGCCGTCGCGCCGCCGGATCCCGCGAGCGTGGAGTTCCCCCTGGAATGCGGACCGGTGAAGGCGGTCGTGGTCAAGAAGGCCGGCGGGGACCTGGACGGCGACGGCAGCCCCGAGACCGTGGCCGTCGTGCACTGCGACGCCCCCATGGGCACACCGCCCGACGGCGTCTACGTCCTCACCCGCGGCACCGAGGCGGCCACGCCCCGCGTCGTCGCCACCCTGGTGAAGCCGAAGGACAGCATCACCGTCACCGACCTCGCCGTCCGTGACGGAGCCGTCGTCGCCGACCTGCTCGGCTACTCGTCCGACGACGTGCCGCGCTGCTGCCCCGACGTGAAGGACAGCGCGAAGTGGCAGTGGAAGAACGGCTCGTTCGTCCGCTCGACACCCGCCGGTGCCCACAGCGTCTGACCCACTCCACCGGCCCGTGTGAGAAATCAGACAGTCGTAACAGCCCGTATACGCAAGGTCACTCGGCGTCCGGACCGAAGACTTCGACCTTGTCTGAAACGCGACGCACATGGATGCAGTCGCCCGGACATTCCTTCGCCGAGTCCACCACGTCCGTGAGAAGCGGCAGCGGCACGGGCGTTGTGGCCCCCTGGGCCTGCAACAGCTCGTCGTCCGAGCCCTTCACGTAGGCCAGACCGTCGATGTCCAGCTCGAAGACCTCGGGCGCATACTGGGCACAGATGCCGTCACCGGTACAGAGATCCTGGTCGATCCAGACCTCCAGCGCCTGATCCTCGACCCCGGCCGTCTGTTCCACGCTCATCTCTCCTACCGTTCCTTACGTCGAGCCGGACGGGAATCCGGCCAGCTCTGAAGGGTGTTGAACGCTTCGAGCCTACCTGCGGCGGCTTTCCAATCATGTTCGGTGGGTATTCCCCTGGCGTGAGGGAGAGCGCAAGGGTGAAGATCGGACACACCCCGACAGTCTTTGTGATCTAGGGGTTTCAATCGACACCCACCCAGGTAGGGTCTGGAAGCGTCCAGCTCCCCTTGGAGGAGGTGAGGACCGTGGCAGCCCACGACGACGACATGAACCGCGGCATCCGCCCGGGACGGGGGTCCGACGACCCGGCCGGGCAGATTGCCTACCTTGAGCAGGAGATCGCCGTCCTGCGACGCAAGCTCGCCGACTCTCCGCGGCACACGAGGATTCTCGAAGAGCGGATCGTCGAGCTGCAGACCAATCTGGCCGGCGTGTCCGCACAGAACGAGCGACTCGCCAACACGCTCCGTGAGGCCCGCGACCAGATCGTGGCCCTCAAGGAGGAAGTCGACCGGCTCGCACAGCCACCGGCCGGCTTCGGTGTCTTCCTGACGCAGAACGAGGACGGCACGGCCGACATCTTCACCGGCGGCCGCAAACTCCGCGTGAACGTCAGCCCGAGCGTCGAACTCGACGACCTCAGGCGCGGCCAGGAAGTAATGCTCAACGAAGCGCTCAACGTGGTCGAGGCCATGGAGTACGAGAGCGTCGGCGACATCGTCACCCTCAAGGAGATCCTCGAGGACGGCGAGCGCGCCCTCGTAGTGGGGCACACCGATGAGGAACGGGTGGTACGGCTCGCCGAGCCGCTGCTGGACGTCACCATCCGCCCCGGCGACGCCCTGCTGCTCGAACCCCGCTCCGGCTACGTCTACGAGGTCGTGCCCAAGAGCGAGGTCGAGGAACTCGTCCTCGAAGAAGTACCGGACATCGGCTACGAGCAGATCGGCGGCCTGGGCAACCAGATCGAAATGATCCGCGACGCGGTCGAGCTCCCGTACCTCTACCCCGACCTGTTCAGGGAGCACGAACTGCGGCCGCCCAAGGGCGTCCTCCTGTACGGGCCCCCCGGATGCGGCAAGACGCTCATCGCCAAGGCCGTCGCCAACTCGCTGGCCAAGAAGGTCGCCGAGGTGACCGGGCAGGCCACCGGCAAGAGCTTCTTCCTCAACATCAAGGGCCCCGAGCTGCTGAACAAGTACGTGGGTGAGACCGAGCGGCAGATCCGCCTCGTCTTCCAGCGTGCACGTGAGAAGGCCAGCGAGGGCACACCCGTCATCGTCTTCTTCGACGAGATGGAATCCCTCTTCCGCACCCGTGGCTCCGGTGTCAGCTCGGACGTGGAGAACACCATCGTCCCCCAGCTGCTCGCCGAGATCGACGGAGTCGAAGGCCTGCAGAACGTGGTCGTGATCGGCGCCTCCAACCGCGAGGACATGATCGACCCCGCCATCCTGCGCCCCGGCCGCCTGGACGTGAAGATCAAGATCGAGCGTCCGGACGCCGAGGCCGCCAAGGACATCTTCGGCAAGTACCTCACCCAGCGCCTGCCGCTCCACACCGAGGACGTCGGTGAGCACAGCGGCGACAAGGCCATGACGGTCCAGAGCATGATCCAGACCGCCGTCGAGCAGATGTACGCCGAATCCGAGGAAAACCGCTTCCTGGAAGTCACCTACGCCAACGGCGACAAGGAAGTCCTCTACTTCAAGGACTTCAATTCCGGCGCCATGATCGAGAACATCGTGGGCCGCGCCAAGAAGATGGCGATCAAGGACTTCCTGGAGCACAACCAGAAGGGGCTCCGCGTCTCCCACCTCCTCCAGGCCTGCGTGGACGAGTTCAAGGAGAACGAGGACCTGCCCAACACCACCAACCCGGACGACTGGGCCCGGATCTCCGGAAAGAAGGGCGAGCGGATCGTCTACATCCGCACCCTCATCACCGGAAAGCAGGGCGCAGACACCGGACGCTCCATCGACACGGTGGCAAACACCGGTCAGTACCTGTAAAAGACAGGGCGGCTGCGGGTGCCCCCACCGGGTACCCGCAGCCGACTGTTTTTCCGGCCACCGCCGGAACAAAGGCGAGCAACGCAATGACGCAAATGATCTCCCCACCAGCGCAAAGGCGTTCTAGGCTCTTCGGTACCGCCGAGTCGCGCAGTGCGGGGACGGGCACCGCACACGCACCGGAGCGCCAGCGGTACTTGAGCGGCGCCCCCGACCGAGGGCGCCGCCGGGCAAGGAGGGCCGCATGACCGTACGGCGAGTAATGGGCATCGAGACGGAGTACGGGATCTCCGTCCCCGGCCACCCCAACGCCAATGCCATGCTCACCTCATCCCAGATCGTCAACGCCTACGCGGCGGCGATGCACCGGGCCCGCCGGGCTCGCTGGGACTTCGAGGAGGAGAACCCGCTGCGGGACGCGCGAGGCTTCGACCTCGCCCGCGAGGCCGCCGACTCCAGCCAGCTCACCGACGAGGACATCGGCCTCGCCAACGTCATCCTCACCAACGGGGCACGGCTCTACGTCGACCACGCGCACCCCGAATACAGCTCCCCCGAGGTGACCAACCCCCGCGACGCCGTCCTGTGGGACAAGGCCGGCGAGCGGATCATGGCCGAGGCGGCCGAGCGGGCCGCCCAGCTGCCCGGCGCCCAGCCCATCCACCTCTACAAGAACAACACCGACAACAAGGGCGCCTCCTACGGCACGCACGAGAACTACCTGATGAAGCGGGAAACCCCCTTCTCCGACATCGTGCGCCACCTGACGCCCTTCTTCGTCTCCCGCCAGGTCTTCGCCGGCGCCGGCCGCGTCGGCATCGGCCAGGACGGCCACGAACACGGCTTCCAGCTCAGCCAGCGAGCGGACTACTTCGAGGTCGAGGTGGGCCTCGAGACGACCCTGAAGCGCCCGATCATCAACACGCGCGACGAACCGCACGCGGACGCGGAGAAATACCGCCGTCTGCACGTGATCATCGGCGACGCGAACCTGTCGGAGATCTCGACATACCTGAAGCTGGGCACCACGGCCCTGGTCCTGTCGATGATCGAGGACAGCTTCATCGCGGTCGACCTGGCCGTCGACCAGCCCGTTCGCACACTGCACCAGGTGTCGCACGACCCGTCCCTCAAACGTCTGATCACGCTCCGTAGCGGCCGCACGCTGACCGCGGTACAGCTCCAGATGGAGTACTACGAGCTCTCCCGCAAATACGTCGAGGAACGCTTCGGCGCCGACGCCGACGAACAGACCAAGGACGTCCTGACCCGCTGGGAGGACACCCTCAACCGCCTGGAGCGGGATCCGATGAGCCTGGCGGGCGAGCTGGACTGGGTCGCCAAGCGAGAGCTCATGGAGGGCTACCGGCGCCGCGACGACCTCGACTGGGACGCCGCGCGGCTCCACCTCGTCGACCTCCAGTACGCCGACGTACGCCCCGAGAAGGGCCTCTACAACCGCCTCGCGGCCCGCGGACGCATGAAGCGCCTCCTGGACGAGAACGAGGTCGAGAGGGCCCGCACGAAGCCGCCGGAGGACACGCGCGCGTACTTCCGCGGGCGCTGCCTGGAGCAGTACGCCGACGACGTCGCCGCGGCCTCCTGGGACTCGGTGATCTTCGACCTGCCCGGCCGCGACTCCCTCCAGCGCGTCCCAACCCTCGAACCGCTTCGCGGAACGCGAAATCACGTCAAGGAGCTCCTGGACCGCTGTCGCACGGCGGAAGACCTGGTCAAGGTCCTCTCGGGCGGCTGAGGGGTACTCGGGCGGTGTCAGCCGGACGTCGGCCGAGCAGGGTGGAAATCCCGGCGTCCGGGAATCATCGAGATGGCCCCCGTACGTTGGAGAAACTGCGGGGCCGATGTCAGACCCGGCTTGTAGGGTCTGATCATCACCGATCGGCAGGAAAGCCGACCTGTCGACCATGTCGGGCGAACTGAGCGGGGTGAGGGATATGGCAACCAAGGACACCGGCGGCGGACAGCAGAAGGCCACGCGTTCCACCGAGGAAGTCGAGGAGCAGACCGCGGAGACGCAGGCTTCGGAGGACCTCAAGGAGCGTCAGGAGAAGCTGAGCGACGACGTCGACTCGGTTCTGGACGAGATCGACGATGTCCTTGAGGAGAACGCGGAGGACTTTGTGCGGTCCTTCGTTCAAAAGGGCGGGCAGTAGACCGCCCTTTCCTTCGATCCGAAGGTAAACGGGGTGGAGTGGTGGACCGCGAGTCGGAGATGAAGCGCTGCGTGCGGTGCGGCGGGTCCAAGCCGCGCGCAGCGCTTCGCGTGACCGGCCGGTTGCCGCTCGGACGAGCTCCGCGCGATCTGTTTCACAGGGCTTGCCGTTCATGTGGATCACCGCCACAAGACGGGTAGGGTCCGTGGCGTACTGTGCTTCAACTGCTTTTCCGGCCTCGGCCTGTTGAGGGAACGGTCCCGAAGCGATGAACCGAGCTGCCGATTACCTGGAAGGAATCGCGTGGAAGCCAACACTCGTAGCACCGGGCGTCTACCAGCTGCCTTCCTGACGCCTGGGTCGTCCTCCTTCATGGACTTTCTCTCCGAGCACCAGCCCGAGATGCTGCCCGGCAACCGCCAACTGCCGCCCACGCAGGGCGTGATCGAGGCGCCGCACGGCACGACCATCGTGGCCGTGACGTTCCCGGGCGGCGTCGTGCTGGCGGGTGACCGGCGGGCGACCATGGGGAATGTGATCGCCCAGCGCGACATCGAGAAGGTGTTCCCGGCCGACGAGTACTCGGCCGTCGGTATCGCCGGCACCGCCGGTCTGGCCGTGGAGATGGTGAAGCTCTTCCAGCTGGAGCTGGAGCACTTCGAGAAGGTCGAGGGCGCCCAGCTGTCGCTGGAGGGCAAGGCGAACCGTCTGTCGACGATGATCCGGTCCAACCTGGGCATGGCCATGCAGGGGCTGGCAGTCGTACCACTCTTCGCGGGGTACGACGTCGACCGGGAGAGGGGGCGGATCTTCTCCTACGACGTGACCGGTGGTCGTTCCGAGGAGCACGGGTTCGCCGCGACCGGCTCCGGTTCGATCTTCGCGCGTGGCGCCATGAAGAAGCTCTTCCGTGATGACCTGAGCGAGGCCGAGGCCACGACCCTCGTGGTGCAGGCCCTGTACGACGCGGCTGACGACGACTCGGCGACCGGTGGTCCCGATGTCGCCCGCCGGATCTACCCGATCGTCACCGTGATCACCGATGACGGATTCCGCCGACTGGGCGATGACGAGTCCTCCGAGATCGCCCGTTCCATCCTGGCGCGGCGTCTGGAGCAGCCCGACGGCCCGCGGGCAGCGCTGCTGTAGCGGCGGCTCGGTCTTAGCAAGGTGATCCTGTGACTTCGACAGAAAGGGACGGATAACCGGTGTCGACGCCGTTCTATGTCTCACCCCAGCAGGCCATGGCCGACCGGGCGGAGTACGCCCGCAAGGGCATCGCCCGTGGCCGCAGCCTCGTCGTGCTGCAGTATGCCGACGGCATCGTGTTCGTCGGCGAGAACCCGTCCCGTGCGCTGCACAAGTTCAGCGAGATCTACGACCGGATCGGCTTCGCGGCCGCCGGCAAGTACAACGAGTACGAGAACCTGCGGATCGGCGGCGTGCGGTATGCCGATCTGCGTGGTTACACCTATGACCGTGATGACGTGACCGCGCGCGGTCTGGCCAACGTCTACGCCCAGACGCTGGGCACGATCTTCTCCTCCGCGGCGGAGAAGCCGTACGAGGTGGAGCTGGTCGTCGCCGAGGTCGGTGAGACGCCCGAGGGTGACCAGATCTACCGGCTGCCGCACGACGGCTCGATCGTGGACGAGCACGGCTCGGTCGCGGTCGGCGGCAATGCCGAGTTGATCAGCAATTACCTGGATCAGCGTCACCAGGACGGCGTGAGTCTCGCCGAGGCGCTGAAGCTGGCGGTCCAGGCCCTGTCCCGTGAGTCGAACGGCACGCAGCGGGAGATTCCCGCGGAGCGGCTCGAGGTCGCGGTGCTGGACCGTACGCGTCCGCAGTCGCGCAAGTTCAAGCGCATCGTCGGCCGTCAGCTGGCCCGGCTGCTGGCGGCCGAGGGTGCGGCCACCGAGGCCGAGAGCGCCGACAACGGGGATGACCCCGAGGAGTCCGAGGACTCCGGCAGTTCCGAGGAGTAGTCCGACCTCACCGAGGAGCAGTTCCGACCTCGATTCGCCCGTACCGTGCCCCGGCCGCCCGCTCGGCCGGGGCACAGGCGTTCACGCGGGCTTCAGAGGGCGCTGGGCGGCGCTGTGGAGCCCCGTACGACGAGCTCGACCGGGATGTCACCCGCCTTGGGCTCACGGCCTTCCAGGACCGCGAGAAGGGCCAGCATGCCGCGTTCCCCGAAGAGCTCGGCGTCCAGGCGGACCGTGGTCAGCTCGGGGTCGATGGCGGTGGCGATGGCGAGGTCGTCGAGCCCGGTCACGGAGATGTCGTCCGGGATGCGCAGGCCCAGGCGGCGCACGGCCTTGTAGGCGCCGGCGGCGAGTTTGTCGTCGTCGCAGACGATGGCCGTGGGGCGGGGGCCCTTGGCGGAGAGGGCGGTCTCGGCGGCGGTGCGGGCGCCCTCGATGGAGATGGGTGCGCGGACGGTGAGAAGCGAAGTGCCGGGCACCTCGCCGACGCGTGCGGCGAGCTCACGTGCCCGTACGTCGAAGGTCCAGGAGGGCACGTCGGCCGCGAGGTGCAGGAAGCGGCGGTGGCCGAGGCGGAGCAGGTGATCGGCGACCTGCCGGACGCCGTCCGTGATGTCGAGGTTCACCGTCGCCGCCCCGAGGCTGCCGTCCGGGTCGCTGTCCAGCATGACCAGGGGCAGCTGGTCGCCGCGGATGGCGGTGAGGGCGTCGGCGGCCATGGAGGAGGCGATGACGCCGTCGAGGGCGGCCTGGGCGGAGGCGAACGGGTCGCGGGCGGGGCCGATGCCTTCGGGGGAGGGGTAGAGGACGACGCCGAAGCCGTGGTGGGCTGCGACGCGGGCGGCGCCGGTGTAGACCCCGGCGAAGAACTCGGTGGTGAGGGCGGGGACGACGAGGAGGACGGTGCGGGTGTGGCCGAGGCGCAGGTTGCGGGCGGCGAGGTTGGGCCGGTATCCGAGTTCGCGGGCGGCCTCGCGGACGCGTTCGGCGGTGGCCTCGGAGACCCGGCCGCGCCACTTCTCGCCGAGGACGAGGGACACCGCGGCCTGCGAGACGCCCGCCGCCTGGGCGACGTCCCGGCTGGTGGGGCGGGTGCTGCCGTGTGCCACCTTCAGCCTGCTCCCTTGCTCCTGGTCGTTCGCCGCGGGGCGCTGCAGCCCTGCGGCTCACTCCGGTTGTCTGGACTCGTGAACAGCGCACATGGTACGTATGACGAAGGACGTTATACGTAAAACTTATCCGGAGGGGCGGCGCTGCTGATGACGGGCGCATACCTGGAGGTCCTCAGGGCGAGGCATGCCGCCCGGCTGCTCGTCGGCACGCTCATAGGCCGGCTGCCGAACGCCGTGGCCGCACTCGCCATCGTGCTGTTCGTGCGCGCGGAGGGCGGCTCGTACAGCATGGCCGGTGGTCTGGCGGCCGTGTACGGGGTCGCCAATGCCGTGGGCCAGCCGCTGCTGGGGCGGCTGGTGGACCTGTGCGGGCAGCCGCGGGTGCAGCTGCCCGCCGCCGTCGCGTCGGCGCTCGCGATGGGCGTGTTCGCCTTCGTGGGCATCAGCCCGCTGCCTCTCGCGTATGCGGCCGTGGCCGCCTCCGGACTGTTCACGCCGCCCTTGGAGGGCGGTCTGCGGGCGCTGTGGTCGTCCGTCCTCCACAAGGAGGGCCAGGTGCACACGGCGTACGCGATGGACGCGGTGGCGCAGGAAGTCATGTTCACCATCGGACCCTTGCTGCTCACGCTGTGCGCCTCGCTGTGGTCGGCGCAGGCGGCGCTGCTGATCCTCAACGTGATCGGGGTGCTGGGCGCCCTGTCGGTGGTCGTGTCGCAGCCCTCGCGCGCGTGGCGTTCGGCGCCGCGTGAGGCGCACTGGCTGGGTGCGCTGCGCTCGGCCGGGCTGCTGGCGCTCCTGGCCGCCTTTCTGTTCGTCGGCGTGGCGATGGGGTCCATCGCGGTCGCGGCCGTGTCGTACGCGGACGACCACGGCGGGGATGTGGTGTACGGCTGGCTGATGGCGGGCCTGGGCCTGGGTGCGCTCATCGGGGGCATGGTGTACGGGGCGCGGCAGTGGGCCGGTGAGCCGGCCCGGCGACTGCGTTGGCTGGTCGCGCTTCTGGCGGTGTGTTACCTGCCGCTCACGCTGATGCCGGGTGTCGCCCCGATGACCCTGCTGGCCGTGCTCGCGGGGGTGTTCCTCGCGCCGTGCATCGCCTGTGCGTTCGTGCTCGTGGACCGGCACGCCCCGCGCGGGACGGTCACCGAGGCGTTCTCCTGGCTTGTGACGACGTTCACCGTGGGTGCGTCGGTGGGAACGGGCCTGGCGGGGCCGGTCGTCGAGGCGGGCGGGGCGCTGTGGGGGTTTGCCGTGCCGGGGGCCGCGGGGGCCGTGTCCTGGCTGGTCCTGTTGGCCACGGGGCGGGTCCTCGCAGCTCCTGCCAGGGGTGCGGTCGTTGCGGCTTCATCGGAAAATGATCCAAACCGTGCTGTCGAACCCCGTTTCAGCTCAGGGGATCGGGCGTAATGTTCAGTCATGGACCGCCGCATTTTCGGGCTGGAGAACGAGTACGGCGTCACGTGCACGTTCAGGGGACAGCGCCGCCTGTCGCCTGACGAGGTGGCGCGGTACCTCTTCCGCCGTGTCGTGTCATGGGGCCGTAGCAGCAATGTCTTTCTGCGAAACGGCGCCCGCCTCTATCTCGACGTGGGCTCACATCCGGAATACGCGACACCCGAATGTGACAACGTGACCGAACTGGTCACCCACGACAAGGCCGGCGAACGCATTCTGGAAGGACTCCTGGTAGACGCGGAACGACGCCTGCACGAGGAGGGAATCGCGGGCGACGTCTACCTCTTCAAGAACAACACCGACTCGGCGGGCAACTCCTATGGCTGCCACGAGAACTATCTCGTCGCACGGCATGGGGAGTTCTCCCGGCTCGCGGACATTCTGATCCCGTTCCTGGTCACCAGGCAGCTTCTGTGCGGCGCCGGCAAGGTGCTGCAGACCCCGCGAGGCGCCGTGTACTGCGTCAGTCAGCGGGCCGAGCACATCTGGGAGGGCGTCTCCTCGGCGACGACCCGCTCCCGGCCCATCATCAACACCCGCGACGAGCCGCACGCGGACGCCGAGCGCTACCGGCGCCTGCATGTCATCGTGGGCGACTCGAACATGTCCGAGACGACCATGCTGCTCAAGGTCGGCGCGACCGACCTGGTGCTGCGCATGATCGAGGCGGGCACGGTGATGCGCGACCTGACCCTGGAGAACCCGATCCGGGCGATCCGCGAGGTCAGCCACGACATCACCGGGCGGCGCAAGGTGCGCCTGGCCAGCGGCCGGGAGGCATCGGCGCTCGAGGTGCAGCGCGAGTACTACGAGAAGGCCGTGGACTTCTGCGAGCGCCGCGGCATTCGTACGGGCACGGTCGAGCAGGTCCTGGAGCTGTGGGGCCGCACGCTGGACGCGATCGAGGCCGAGGACCTCGACCGGATCGGTACCGAGATCGACTGGGTCATGAAGTACAAGCTCATCGAGCGGTACCGGGCCAAGCACAACATGACCATGTCGCATCCGCGGGTCGCGCAGATAGACCTCGCCTACCACGACATCCACCGCCGTCGTGGCCTCTACTACCTCCTGGAGAAGAAGGGTCAAGCAGCCCGTATCTGCAACGACTTGAAGATCTTCGAAGGCAAGTCCGTGCCGCCGCAGACCACTCGGGCCCGGCTGCGCGGCGACTTCATCCGCAGGGCCCAGGAACAGCGCCGTGACTTCACGGTCGACTGGGTCCACCTCAAGCTCAACGACCAGGCGCAGCGCACGGTGCTGTGCAAGGACCCGTTCCGTTCGGTGGACGACCGGGTGGAGAAACTGATCGCCGGCATGTGAGCGGGCCGCGGCCGCCTCGGCTGCGTCCCGTACAGAACGCCCGGTGCCCGGAGGTGGTGACACCTCCGGGCACCGGGCGTTCTCCTCGTCGGCGTGTCGGGTGACGACCGGTGCCGAGCGCATGTTCGTCGTAGAGTGGCGGCCATTGCCCGCCACCCCCGAGCCCAGTGGGACTGATGAACTACAACACGAAACGCCGCGTCGCGGCGCTGCTGGCCGTTCCCGCCCTGTTGTTCACCGCCGCGTGCGGATCGGACGACGACAGCAACGGGGGAGAGACGGCAGGGGTCGCCCAGGTCGACGGCAAGGTCGGGGAGAAGCCCAAGATCTCCGTACCCAAGGAGGGCGACCCGTCCGGGAAGACCGTGGTCGAGACGGTTTCGGAGGGCAGCGGCACCGCGATCAAGGCGTCCGACTTCGTCCGCCTGGACTGGACCGTCGAGAAGTGGGGCGAGGACCAGGAACTGGGCGGCACCTGGGCGGCCACGTCGACGGGTGAGAGCACCCCGCGCAGGCAGTCCGTCGAACAGATCGGCAAGCCGAGCCAGCAGCTGCCCGCGAAGGTCCTCGACGCGGTCAAGGGGAAGAAGCCGGGCAGCCGGGTCCTCGTGCAGGGCACCGCGGGTGATCTGATCGGCGAGTCGCTGAACCCGTCCTCCGGCATCAAGCAGAAGGACGTACTGATCTGGGTGGTCGACGTGGCCGGTGCCGGCACCGTCGACGCCAAGGGCGAGGCCAAGGGCGAGCAGGCGGCCACCGAGGCGGGAATGCCGGAGGTGAAGGCCCCCTCGCAGAAGGCGGCGACCATCACCATCCCCAAGAACACCAAGGCCCCCAAGGACCTCAAGGAGCAGGTGCTGATCAAGGGCGACGGCAAGAAGGTCGAGGCCGGCCAGGGGCTCGTCGCCCAGTACACCGGGGTCAAGTGGGAGGACGGCAAGAAGTTCGACTCCTCCTGGGACCACGGCGGCGCGACCGCCTTCCAGATCGGCACCGGCTCCGTCGTGCCAGGCTGGGACAAGGGCCTCGTCGGCAAGAACGTGGGCGACCGGGTGCTGCTGGTGATCCCGCCCTCCCTCGGCTACGGCTCCAGCCCCAACAGCGAGCTGTCCAAGAACACACTGGTCTTCGTGGTGGATATCCTCGACGTCGTCTGACCGAGGTGTCCTTGAGGTCGTTTCGCGACCCAGGTCACGCAACAAGGAGTGATGAAGTGAGCATCGACAAGCCCGAGATCGACTTCCCGGGCGGCGAGCCCCCGGCGGACCTCGAGATCAAGGACATCTGGGAGGGCGACGGCCCCGTCGCGCAGGCGGGTCAGACCGTCACCGTGCACTACGTGGGTGTCGCCTTCAGCACGGGCGAGGAGTTCGACGCCAGCTGGAACCGCGGCGCGCCGTTCCGCTTCCCGCTGGGTGGCGGCCGCGTCATCAAGGGCTGGGACCAGGGCGTGCAGGGCATGAAGGTCGGCGGCCGTCGCCAGCTGACCATCCCGGCCCACCTCGCCTACGGCAACCAGAGCCCGACCCCGGCGATCCAGCCCGGCGAGACCCTGATCTTCGTCGTCGACCTGCTCGGCGTCTGATCGTCGCGTCCGACCGGCGTACGGCTCGTCGCGTCTGATCGGCGCGCGACCGGACCCGACTACCTGGGGCCCATGCCTGTCCGGGCATGGGCCCTCGGCTTTTGCCGGGCCACCGTGTGGCGGTAGGTTCATCGGTCGTAAGCACCATAGGGAGGCGAAGGGCGTCGATGGCCATTGCCAAGGCCGAGCGGCTCATGAACCTGGCGCTGTGTCTGCTCGGGACGCGGCGGCCGCTGAGCAAGCGCGAGCTGCGTGAGTCCATCGAGGCATACCTCGAAGCCGGCTCCGACGACTCCTTCAACCGAATGTTCGAGCGCGACAAGGACGATCTGCGCGAGCTCGGCCTGGTCATCGAGACCGTGGAGAACCTCGACGGCGAGGTCGGCTATCTCGCCCGCCGCGACAGCAACCGTCTGCCGCCCATCACCCTCGACGCCGAGGAGGCCGCCGCCCTGGGCCTGGCCGCCAAGGTGTGGCAGCAGGTCCGGCTCGCGGGTGCGGCCAGCGGCGCTCTGCAGAAGCTGCGCGCGGCCGGGCTGCCGGAGGATGTCGATCCCTACGAGGCGCACGGCGCCCTGGAGCCCCGTATTCCGGTGCACGAGGCCGCATTCGAGCCGCTGATGCTGGCGTGCCGCGACCGCCGCCCGGTCGTTTTCGACTACCGCAAGGCCACCGCCGCCCGCCCCGAACCCCGGCATGTCGAACCGTGGGCGCTGGAGTGCTGGCGCGGCCACTGGTACCTGGCCGGCTGGGACCGGGACCGTGGCGCCGAGCGCGTCTTCCGGCTGTCCCGCATCACGGGCAAGGTGCGCTCGCGCGGCTCGCGGTTCACCGCGCCGGTCCCCGACGTCGTCACCGTCCGGGAGACCGTCATGAGCTGGGCGGGGGAGACCGCCGACCGCTCCGCGCGGATCCGGCTGCGCACGGACGCCGGGTACCCCCTTCGGGCGAAGGCCACCTCGGTCAGGGAACTCGGGGACGGCTGGGACGAGTTGGAGATTCCGTACGGCCACGGACTGGATGCCTGGCTGGTGGAGTTCGGACCGGACGTGGTGGTCCTGGAGCCCGCGGAGCTGCGGGCCGACGTGGTGGACCGGCTGCGTGCCGTGGCCAAGGGCTGAGGGGGAGCGGAGCGACACAGTGGCAGGCAAACCGGTCAGGCCCGTCAACGCCATCGACCAGACCCGGCGGATGCTCTCGTTGGTGACCTATCTCAGGGAGCGCCCCGGCGCCCGCATCGAGGACGTCGCGCGCGCCTTCGGTATCTCCGAGGACGAGCTGGTCTCGGACCTCGACGTGCTGCCCATGTGCGGCACCAGCTTCCGTGGCGGTGACCTGCTCGACATCGACACCGACGGCGAGCGCATCTGGTGGCACAACCCCGCCGCCCTGGCGGCAGAAGCGGCCGAGCCGCTGCGGCTCGCCGCCGACGAGGCGACCGCGCTGCTGGTGGCGGCCCGTGCCGTGTCCACGCTGCCCGGCCTGCGGGAGAGCGACCGTCAGGCGCTGCTGCGGGCGACCGCCAAGGTGGAGGCCGCGGCCGGGGAGGCGGCCGGCGCCAGCTCGCGGCTGTCGGTGACCTTCGAGTCCGAGGGCGGCGTCTTCGCCGACGTGGACCGTGCGATCTCCGAGCGCCGCCGCCTGTGGATCCGCTACTACTCACCGGCCCGCGACGAGGTCACCGAGCGCGAGATCGACCCGATCCGCCTGGTCAGCGTCGGCCACACCTACGTCGAGGCCTGGTGCCGCCGCTCCGAGGCGCGCCGCACCTTCCGGCTCGACCGGGTCGCCGAGATCAGGATCCTGGACGAGCCGTCCGCGCCGCCCGAGATCGAGCTTCGGGACCTGTCCGAGGGCCTCGTGCAGCCCGCCGCCGAGGACCCGGAGGTCGTGATCGAGGTCGGCCCGGGCGGGCGCTGGGTCGCCGAGTACTACCCGCATGACAGCGCCGATGAGCTTGCCGACGGCGGGCTGCGTATCACTCTGCGCACCCCCGACCCCACGTCGCTGCGGCGCCTCGCACTGCGGCTCGGGCGCGACGGCCGGATCGTCTCACCGGCCGCGCTGGCCGACAGCGCCCGGCACGCGGCCCGCGAGGCGCTGGCGGTGTACGACGGGGTCGAGGTGCGGGGCGAGCACGGGGCGCACCGGGTTCACGACGGACAGTAGGACAGCGCCCCCGAAGACGAGCGACCACGGAGAAGGGGAGCAAGGGCTTTGAGTGACTCGGCGACGTCCGGTGCGGTGGGAATGACGGTGGCGTCCGCGTTCGCCGGGATGAGAAGCGTGACCCCGGTGAAGTTCAAGGCGGGCTGCCCGGACTGCCGGGGCCGCTTCGAGCTCGCCGCGAGCGCGCTGCGCCTCGCCATCGGCGCCAGCAGCCGTACGACGTTCTACTCGTTCACCTGCCCCGAGTGCGGCGCGTCCGTTCGCAAGCCCGCCGGGGAGCGGATCATCGAGCTGCTGACCGGCGGCGGGGTCAGCACCCTGCGGCTGCACTCCACGCTGTAGGACGGTCTAGGCTCGGCGTCATGTTCTGGCCGATGTTCGCGGTAGCTGTGGGTTTCCTGGGTCTCACCGTTCTCGGTGTGCTCGCCGTGCGGGTCTTTCTGGAGGCACAGCGCCTCGGCCGGCAGGTGACGGACTCCGCGCGGCGCATCAGCAGGGCGGCAGAGGACCTGGAGCGGGCGAGCATGAGCGCTGCCCGGGCTGTGGACACGCTCTAGCGCCGCCAAGGATTGGGTGTGAGTCCCTCCCCGCATGCGTTTTGGGCCACTTCGCCCTGTCAACTTGACGTCCCGGACAGGTACGCTGCTGGTCGCGGCCCGGAGAACGAGGCCCGGTCCGCGGACAGGGAGTACGCACGGGGATTGCCTGACGTTTACCCCTGAGCGTTACGATCGCTGTCAACGCGATCGTTCGGACACATGTCCGACCGATCGGACAGCACCCCACCCCAGTAGCCTCGGTGAGAAGGTAAAGACTTATGTTCGGAAGGCTCGGAGCCCCCGAGATCATTCTCATCCTCGTCGTCATCATCCTGCTGTTCGGCGCGAAGAAGCTTCCGGACATGGCGCGCTCGCTCGGCAAGTCCGCGCGCATCCTGAAGAGCGAGGCGAAGGCGATGAAGGACGACGGCAGCAAGTCCGCCGCCCCGGCCGACCCGCCGAACAACGCCGGCGACGACCAGCAGCCCCCGGCTCAGCGCGTGATCCAGGCATCTCCCGGCGACGTGACCAGCTCGCGCCCGGTCAACGAGCCCACGGACACGACCAAGCGCTGACGCAGGGCCGGTGACCTCCGGCCCGCCGCACGAGATGGGAACGTGGGTTGCTGAAGTCTGCCCGCAAAGAGGAGAAGGATCCCGAGGGGCGGATGCCCCTCGCGGAGCACCTCCGTGAGCTCCGCAACCGGCTCGCGAAAGCGCTGCTCGCGATCGTCGTCATCACGATCGTCGCTGCCTTCTTCTATCAGGACATCATCAACTTCTTCACCAAGCCGGTCCTCGAGTCGGTCGGCTGCCCGAAGTCGTTCGAGGAACTGGCCAAGACGTCGCGTGAACAGAACCCGTGCGCGCAGATCACGATCAACGGTCTGCTCGCGCCGTTCACGCTGGCCCTGAAGGTGTCCCTGATGGCCGGCGTCGTGCTGGCCGCACCGGTCTGGTTGTACCAGCTGTGGGGCTTCGTCGCCCCCGGCCTCCACAAGCACGAGCGGAAGTACGCCTACGCGTTCGTCGCCACGGGCTTCCCGCTCTTCCTCGCCGGCGCCTTCTTCGCCTACAAGGTGCTGCCCAAGACCGCCACCGTCCTGATCGAGTTCACGCCGTTCGGCGTCGACAACCTGCTGCCGCTGGACGATCTGCTCGACCTCGTCACGCGCATGGTGATCGTCTTCGGTCTCTCCTTCGAGCTGCCCCTGCTGCTGGTGATGCTCAACTTCACCGGCGCCATCACCGGCAAGCGCATGCTCGGCTGGTGGCGCGGCATGATCATGGGCATCACGGTGTTCGCGGCGATCGCGACCCCGAGCACCGACCCGTTGACGATGATGGCCCTCGCCGGACCGATCTGGATCCTGTACTTCGGCGCCGTCTTCGTCTCCCTGCTCAACGACCGCCGCAGGCGCCGCCGAGAGGCCATGGGCCCCGCCGACGACGAGGCGTCCGACCTCGATCTGACCCCCGAGAGCATCGGCGAGGTCGAGACCGTGTCCGCGAGCCGGGCCCTGCCCGAGCAGGCCACCACCGAGCGGGTCAACGGCTACGACGACGTGACCTGACCGAGGCGGAATTTCGGGAACAGTGCGGCCGGGCGCCTACAGGGCGTGCCCGGCCGCTTCCGCTTTGCAGCCGTGAGCTGCACGGATCGCGGGTTTGTCCGGGGGCGATCCGGATAATGATCGTCCTGTTGTCAGTGGCGCCCGGTACGCTCGAAAGCACGATGACAGAGGACCTCTCACCGGCCGAGCGGTACGCGGCAGCGCGTCAGCGTGCTGCCGAGCAGGCCACGGCGCTCGCCTCATTCCGCGAGATGTACGACTTCGGCCTCGACCCCTTCCAGATCGAGGCGTGCCAGGCGCTCGAAGCGGGGAAGGGCGTGCTGGTGGCCGCGCCCACCGGCTCGGGCAAGACGATCGTGGGCGAGTTCGCCGTCCACCTCGCCCTGTTGCAGGGCAGAAAGTGCTTCTACACCACGCCCATCAAGGCGCTGTCGAACCAGAAGTACGCCGACCTGTGCCGCCGCTATGGCGACGGCATGGTCGGTCTGCTCACCGGCGACAACAGCATCAACTCCGAGGCACCGGTGGTCGTGATGACGACCGAGGTGCTGCGGAACATGCTGTACGCCGGGTCGCAGACCCTCCTCGGCCTCGGCCATGTGGTCATGGACGAGGTGCACTACCTCTCCGACCGCTTCCGCGGTGCCGTATGGGAGGAAGTGATCATTCACCTCCCCGAGTCGGTCACGCTGGTCTCGCTGTCGGCGACCGTGTCCAACGCCGAGGAGTTCGGCGACTGGCTCGACACCGTCCGCGGCGACACCGAGGTGATCGTCTCCGAGCACCGGCCCGTGCCGCTGTTCCAACACGTGCTCGCCGGGCGGCGGATGTACGACCTGTTCGAGGAGGGCGAGGGCCACAAGAAGGCCGTCAACCCCGACCTCACGCGGCTGGCCCGCATGGAGGCGACCAGACCCTCGTACCAGGACCGCAGGCGCGGTCGCGCCATGCGCGAGGCCGACCGGGAGCGGGAGCGCCGACAACGGTCCCGGGTGTGGACGCCGGGCCGCCCGGAGGTCATCGAACGCCTCGACGCCGAGGGGCTGCTGCCCGCCATCACCTTCATCTTCAGCCGCGCCGCCTGCGAGGCCGCCGTCCAGCAGTGCCTGCACGCGGGACTGCGGCTGAACGACGAGGAGGCGCGGGACAGGGTGCGCGCCCTGGTCGAGGAGCGCACCGCCGCCATCCCGACCGAGGATCTGCACGTCCTCGGCTACTACGAATGGCTGGAAGGCCTGGAGCGCGGCATAGCCGCTCACCACGCCGGCATGCTGCCGACCTTCAAGGAGGTCGTCGAGGAACTGTTCGTGCGCGGGCTGGTGAAGGCCGTGTTCGCCACGGAGACCCTGGCGCTGGGCATCAACATGCCTGCCCGGTCGGTGGTGTTGGAGAAGCTCGTCAAGTGGAACGGCGAGCAGCACGCCGACATCACGCCCGGTGAGTACACGCAGCTCACCGGCCGTGCGGGCCGGCGCGGCATCGATGTCGAGGGTCACGCCGTCGTGCTGTGGCAGCGCGGCATGAGCCCCGACCACCTGGCGGGGCTGGCGGGCACCCGCACCTATCCGCTGCGGTCCAGCTTCAAGCCGTCGTACAACATGGCGGTCAACCTCGTCGAGCAGTTCGGGCGGCACCGCTCGCGCGAGCTGCTGGAGACGTCCTTCGCGCAGTTCCAGGCCGATAAGTCGGTCGTCGGGATCTCCCGGCAGGTGCAGCGCAACGAGGAGGGGCTGGAGGGCTACAAGGACTCCATGACCTGCCATCTCGGGGACTTCGAGGAGTACGCGCGCCTGCGCCGCGAACTGAAGGACCGCGAGAACGAGTTGGCCAAGCAGGGTGCGGCGGAGCGCCGCGCGGAGGCCGCCGTCGCCCTGGAGAAACTCAAGCCGGGCGACGTCATCCATGTGCCGACGGGCAAGTACGCCGGTCTCGCGCTGGTGCTGGACCCCGGGCTGCCGGCCGGGCGGTCCAACGGTCACCGCGGCTTCGAGCACCACGACGGCCCGCGCCCGCTGGTCCTGACCGCCGAACGGCAGGTCAAGCGGCTCGCCTCGATGGACTTCCCGGTGCCGGTCGAGGCGTTGGAGCGGATGCGGATCCCGAAGTCCTTCAACCCGCGTTCCCCGCAGTCCCGTCGGGACCTCGCCTCCGCGCTGCGCACCAAGGCCGGGCACATTGCGCCCGAGCGGCAGCGCAAGCGGCGTTCCCAGGCGGCCGACGACCGCGAGATCGAGCGGCTGCGCAAGGCCCTGCGCGCGCACCCCTGCCACGGTTGCAACGACCGTGAGGACCACGCCCGTTGGGCCGAGCGCTACCACCGGCTGCTGCGGGACACCTCGCAGCTGGAGCGCCGTATCGAAGGCCGTACGAACACCATCGCCCGGACCTTCGACCGTATCGTCGCGCTGCTGACCGAGATGGACTATCTGCGCGGCGACGAGGTCACCGAGCACGGCAAGCGGCTCGCGCGGCTGTACGGCGAACTGGACCTGCTGGCCAGCGAGTGCGTCCGCGAGCGGGTGTGGGAAGGGCTCAGTCCGGCCGAACTGGCCGCCTGCGTCTCGGCGTTGGTGTTCGAGTCGAGGGCCGCGGACGACGCCATGGCCCCGAAGCTGCCGTCGGGCAAGGCCAAGGCCGCGCTCGGTGAGATGGTCCGGATCTGGGGGCGGCTGGACGCCCTGGAGGAGGACTTCCGGATCACGCAGTCCGAGGGCGTCGGGCAGCGTGAGCCCGATCTCGGCTTTGCCTGGGCCGCCTACATGTGGGCCAGCGGTAAGGGACTGGACGAGGTGCTGCGTGAGGCGGAGATGCCGGCGGGGGACTTTGTGCGGTGGTGCAAGCAGGTGATCGACGTGCTGGGGCAGATCGCGGCGGCGTCTCCTGCGGAGGGCTCCACTGTGGCCAAGAGCGCGCGCAAGGCTGTGGATGGGCTGCTGCGGGGGGTTGTCGCCTACTCGTCGGTGGGGTGACACGTTCGTCGGGCGGGTGCGGGCGGGCTGTGGCCGGTCGCGCCCACGCGGCGGGGCCGCACAGATGCGGCCCCGAGCCCGTGGGGCATGCACTCAGCGCAGGATGACCAGTTGCTGGGTCGCCCGCGTCATCGCCACATAACGGTCCACCGCTCCCTCGATCCCCTCGCCGAAGCTCTCCGGGTCGACGAGGACGACCAAGTCGAACTCCAGTCCCTTCGACAACTCCGGGGGCAGTGAGCGGACACGGTCCGTCGGCTGGAATGCGGGGGCCCCGATGACACAGGCGGTGCCCTCGCTGTGGGCGGCGAGCCAGGTGTCGAGGATCGAGTCCAGGTCCGAAGCCGAGCCGTGCACGACCGGGGTACCGCCGCTGCGGATGGAGGTCGGCACGTTCGCGTCCGGGAGCGCGGCTCGGATGACGGGCTCGGCCTCCGTCATGATCTCTTCCGGTGTCCGGTAGTTGAGGCTCAGGGAGGCCAGGTCGATCCGGTCGAGGCCGATCCGCTTCAGACGTTCCTGCCACGACTCCGTGAAGCCGTGCCTGGCCTGGGCGCGGTCGCCCACGATGGTGAAGCTTCGGGACGGGCAGCGCAGCAGCAGCATCTGCCACTCCGCGTCGGTGAGTTCCTGGGCCTCGTCCACGACGACGTGTGCGAACGGGCCGGCGAGCAGGTCCGGGTCGGCAGTGGAGACCTCGGACTCGTCGACGAGGCTGACCTGGGCGTCCTCGCCGCGCAGCATCGTCACCAGGCCGATGCCGTCGTCGCCGTCGGCACCGGAGTTGGCCACGGCCTCGATCAGGTTGTCGACGACCTGGGTCATGCGCTCCCGCTGGGCGGCGATGACGGCGTCGTGCCGCCGCTTGCGCCGCGACGCCTCCGGGTCGCCGAGCCGCTGCCGTGCCGCGTCCAGGAAGGGCAGGTCGGACGCCGTCCAGGCCTGGGGGTCCGCGCGCTGCAGCTTCTGCACCTCGTCGCGGCTGAGCCAGGGAGCACACAACCGCAGGTAGGCGGGGACCGACCACAGGTCGGAGACGAGGTCGGCCGCTTCGAGCAGGGGCCAGGCGCGGTTGAAGGCCGTGTGCAGTTCCCTGTTCTGCCTCAGCGACCTGCGGACCAGGTCGGGCGAGACGTGTGCGTCGTCACCGGAGGCGTCGCCCTGGTGCTTGTCCACCAGGATGGTGAGCAGTTCCTCCCAGACCTGGTTGCGCGCGTCGTTGTGCGGAGTGCCGGGTTCAGCCGCCTCGAAGGCCACGGCCCAGTCGGTGGCACTCAGCCAGATGTCGGACCAGTGGGTCGTGACCGTCATGCCCTTCGTGGGCGGCTCCTCGTAGAACCTGACGGCCTTCTCGAGCGCCTTCACCAGCTCCGCGGACGACTTCAGACGGGCCACCTCCGGATCGGCCTCGACGGTTGCCTCGGCTCCCTCGGCGACGAGGTCGCGCAGGATGCAGGTCTGCACGCCCTCCTCTCCGAGGCTGGGGAGGACGTCGGCGACGTAGTCCAGGTACGGCCGGTGCGGACCGACGAACAGCACGCCGCCCCGGCGGTGACCGAGCCGGGGGTCCGAGTACAGGAGGTAGGCGGAGCGGTGCAGGGCGACGACGGTCTTCCCGGTGCCCGGGCCGCCGTCGACGACGAGGGCGCCGCGCGACCCCGCACGGATGATGGCGTCCTGGTCGGCCTGGATGGTGCCGAGCACGTCCCGCATCCGTGGCGATCGGTCGCTGCCGAGGCTGGCGATGAAGGCGGACTGGTCGTCGAGCGAGGCATGGTGACCGGCGAACCCGTCCGGGGTGAACACCTCGTCCCAGTAGTCGCTGATCCGGCCGCGGGTCCAGCGGTACCGGCGGCGGCTCGCCAGGCCCATCGGGTCGCCGTGGGTGGCTCCGAAGAACGGTTCGGCCGCGGGGGAGCGCCAGTCGAGCAGCAGCCGCCGGCCGGTGCTGTCGGTCAGGCCGAGCCGCCCCACGTACACGGGCTCGGAGTCGTCCGCGCCGACCATGTGCCCGAGGCACAGATCCAGGCCGAAGCGGTGCAGGGTGCGCAGGCGGGCGGTGAGCCGGTGGATCTCCGTGTCCCGGTCCATGGCATCCCGGCCCATGCCGCCGGGTGCCCTGCGGGCGGCGTCGAGGCGGCCGGTCAGCTCGGCGATCGTCTCTTCGAGGCATCGCGCGATGGCCGCGAAGTGCTGCTCGTCGGCCGCGATCAGCTTCGGGTCGGCCTTGAGGGAGAGACGGTCGGGAAGATCGAACGCGCTGGTGGTCAGATATGTCATGGCAGTTGCTCCGAATGTGCGGTCGATGGCGACCATCGCGCGGCGAAAGGCGGCGCCTGGGAAGAACACGCGTGCTTCACGCGGACGCGGGCGGCCAGTGTCAGCCGGCCATGTCGAGCAGCAGCTTCGCTGCCACGTCCGCCCCGTCGGTGCGGATCGTCGCCGCGACGGCGGCTGCGCGGGCGCGGGTCTCGGGGGCGAGGGCCGCTTCGAGCGCGGCCGACAGGGACTCCAAGGTCGGCGTCGGACCGTCGTGTGCGGTGCCGATGCCCAGGTCCGCCACGCGGCCGGCCCAGTACGGCTGGTCGGCCAGCTGGGGCACCACGACCTGGGGCGTGCCGGCCCGGGCGGCCGTGGCCGTCGTACCCGCGCCACCGTGGTGCATGACGGCGGCCACCCGGCCGAAGAGCGCCTGATGGTTGGCCTCGCCCACGGCGAAGCAGTCGTCCTGGTCGTCGATCAGGGCGAGGTCGGCCCAGCCACGGGAGACGAGGACGCGGCGGCCCTGCGCGCGAACCGCGTCGATGGCCACCTGGGCGGCGTCCGCCGCGGCATGCATGGGCATGCTGCCGAATCCCACGTACACCGGCGCGGTGCCGGCGTCCAGGAACGCCTCCAGCTCGGCCGGGAGCGGACGGACGTCGGGCAGGACCCACGCACCGGTCTGGACGACGTCGAGGCCCGGCATCTCGTGCAACGGATCCAGGACCGGGTCCGTCGCCACCCACGGGCTGTCGCCGAAGACGTGGTCGCGGACGTCGGCCACCGGCGGCAGACCGTTCGACGCCCGGTTCGTGTTGAGCGCCTCACCGAACAGCTCGTTGATGCTTTGGGCGTCCAGGTCCCACAGCGCCCGGTTGTCGGTCACCTCCGGCGGGAACGGGCGGCCCCGGTACGCCAGCGGCCGGCGGTGCGGCGACGGCAGGGTGAGCTGCTGGAAGATCACGGACACGGAGCGGATGCCCAGCTTCTCGGCCACCGACCGCGCGCCCGCCGCGGCCGGCATCATGCCGGTCGCCACCAGCAGATCGCAGCCCTCGGCCGCCTCGGCGACCGCCTCGAACTGGGCGGCGATCACCTGGGCCGCCCGCTCGGGCATCGACGGCGGCGGCACCGCTTGCGTCAGCTCCCGGGCCGACGGTCCGACCGGCACCATCGCCACCCCGACCTCGGCCAACCGCCGCGCGAAGTCCTCGTCCGGCGGCGCACACACCCGCACCTCGGCGCCGAGTTCCCGCAGGGGCACCGTGAGTGCCGCGAGCGGTTCGACATCTCCGCGCGACCCATAGGTCGACAACAACACACGCACTACGTGACTCCCCGTTTCCGCAGGTCTTGGCCTTAGGCCGGAGATTCTGCGGCAAGAGGGGGGCCTTGCCGCAAGCCCCCCAATGCGTTATAAGTTAATAGTGGCAAGGAGAGCGTGACCTCCTTGCCCTTCGTGTTTTCAGGCGTCGTTCGTGTTCTCAGGTGCGGTCTCCCCTGAGATAGGACCGCCAGCCGCCGTTCGACGTGATGTCCTCGGCGCCCGCCAAGGCACCAGGCTCGCACAGGAACCCCGGGACGTGGCTGCCGTCCGCCAGTTGCACGCGCCCCAGGGCCATCGGCCTGGGCAGGTCGGCGAGGAGCCGGCCGAGCCCCTCCGCCGGGAGCCGCCACACCTCCGCCTCGATCGCCGCCCCGCCCTCGCCGGGGCCGACGCCGTGACCGACATGAACCAGGCCCGGCTTGGGCGGGGACGTGGGCAGCGCGTGCAGCCGGTAGACGGGGGCCGTGGCGATCGTACGGTCGAAACGGGCGCCGAGGGCGAGCACCTGCGAGTTGAGGGGCTGGCCCGTGAGGTGCGCCCCGACCACCGCGAGGCGGACTTCCGGCCGGAGCAGGCCGGCGACCCGGGCCAGCCGGTCGTCCGTGAACGCGGGGCCGAGCAGCATCACGCCGAAGGGCAGGCCGTTCACCTCACCGGCCGGGACGGCGACCGCCGCCAGGTCGAACAGGTTCGTGGAGTTGGTGAAGCGGCCCAGCCGGGCGTTGGCGCCGAGCGGGTCGGCGGCCTCCTCGGCGAGGGTCGGGTGGCCCGGTGCGGTGGGGAGCAACAGGGTGTCGGCGTCGGCGAGTTCGGCCTCGGCGCCGGTGCGCAGGGCGGCGAGCCGGTCCTGGTCGGCGAAGAGCCGGTCGGCCGGGACGTCGCGGGCGCGGGTGATGATGCCGGCGACGGTGGGATCGAGGGCCGTGTCGCCTTCGGCAATCGCCTTGTCGACAAAGTTCCTCACCGCCGTGTAGCGCTCGGCGACGAAGGCGCCCTCGTAGAGCATCGCGGCGTGCACGGACGTCGGCTCGAATCCGTTGCAGGGGTTGTTGATCTGGGGGCAGTTGGAGACCAGGACCAGGACGTCGCGCTCGGCGCGCAGGGTCAGGTACAGCCCGGGTGCCGAGATGCCGTCGACGATGCCGAGGGTGCCGTCCTTCTCGACCGGCACGTTCATGTACCGGTTGATGTTGGAGACGAGGTCGCGCTTGCCGAGGCCGTGCTGGGCGCCCTCGGCGAGGAAGTTGTCCACACAGGCGCGCTGCGACCAGGTGTGGTGGCCGTACCGCAGCGTGTTCGACTCCTTGGAGCAGGCGCCGCCGACCGTGTCGTGGCGGCCGACGTAAACCGGTCGGTCGCCGGGTCGGCAGGCCGCGGGCGGCGCAGCGGCCGGACGGTGGCCTCCCGCCACGCGACGAACTGCTCGCAGCCGCCGCGGAGTTGTTCACCACCCGTGGCTACGCCGCCACCACCACCCGTGCCGTCGCCGAGCGGGCGGGCATGCGACAGGCGTCGATGTACCACTACGTCTCCGGCAAGGAGGAGCTCCTCGCCGAGCTCCTGGAATCCACGGTCACGCCCTCGCTCGCGTACGCCCGCGAGCTTCTCGCCGACGACTCGGCCCCGGCCGAGGACCGGCTGTGGGAGCTGTGCCGCACGGACGTGGAGCTGCTGTGCGGCGGACCGCACAACCTCGGCGGGCTCTACCTGCTGCCCGAGGCGCGCGCCGAGCGGTTCGCCGGCTTCCACGCCGTGCGCGCCGAACTCAAGGACGTCTACCGCCAGTTGCTCGCCGCCACGGCCGCCGGCGGCGCACTCGCCAAGAGCGAGCTGGAGCTGCGTACGGATCTGCTGTTCGGTCTGATCGAGGGCGTCATCCTCGTCCACCGGTCCGATCCGGAGCGCCCGGTATCGGTGTTCGCCGAGGCCACGGCCGATGCGGCGCTGTGCATCGCCGGGATCTGAACCAGCCGCCGACCGGCGACCGGAACCCGATCTTCACCCGTCACGGTGAGTATTCTTCGTACACCCGTACGCCGTGACGCACCGTGTACGAATGTAATCCGAGCGTATAAATGGGCTTGAGGGTACTACCGCCGCGCGCGCCGTTTCAGGTGCTTGCTGAATATGACACGGCGATGATCCGGTCGGACTAAGCTCGCCCGCAGCGCACCGAGTTGAGGTGTAATCGTGCGCTTGTTCCCAAACATGCAGAAGATTCCGACATACCCATGACGTACCCCACTGCAAGCTCCCCCTACACCCACCCGATTCGTTTCAGAGGGCCCACATGGTGAGCGTTCAATCCCCGTCCAGACGCCGTGAACTCCCGTACATGCGCGCACTGTTGCTCCCGGCGATAGTGATGGCCGCGGCGACCGGAGCAGCCGTCGCCGTGGTGGCTGAACCGGCACGGACGGCCGTCGGAGTGAGCGGCGCCGTGGCCATGCTGCTGGTGCTGGCAGCCGTGGCCGAAGCGGTGCGCCGCGGTCGCGCCCTGCGGGATGCGCGAGCCGAGCACGCCCGTCACGCTGCGTACCTGGAGCGGCGTATCGCCTCCCACGACGAGGAGATGAAGCGCCTCGCCACGGAGATCACGCCCGCCGCGATCTACCGTCTGCGTTGCGACCATTCACCCCATGAGGTGATTCGCGACCTCGCCCTGATCGACCCCTCCTACGCGCAACTCCCACCGGCGCAGGTGGAGTTGGTGAAGTCGATGCTCAACATCGTCGACCGCGAGGAAGCCCTGCGCGACTCCGCCCAGCGGTCCTTCGTCAACATCGCCCGCCGCGTCCAGTCGATCGTGCACCAGCAGTCCGAGGAACTCCGGGAGATGGAGGAGGACCACGGCCGCAACCCCGAGGTCTTCGACGACCTGCTGCGCATCGACCACGGCACCATGCTGATCGGCCGCCTCGCCGACTCCATCTCCGTGCTCGGCGGCGGCCGCCCCGGCCGGCAGTGGCCCAACCCCGTCCAGCTCTACAGCGTGCTGCGCGGCGCCATGTCCCGGATCCTGGAGTACCGCCGTATCAAGCTGGACTCCATCGTCGCGGTCAACGTCCGCGGCATCTCCGTCGAGCCGGTCATCCACGCCGCGGCCGAACTCCTCGACAACGCCACCCGCTACTCGCCGCCGCAGACCGAGGTGCACGTCACCGCGACCGAGGTGCAGACCGGCATCGCGATCGAGATCGAGGACGCGGGCGTCAGCCTCAGCGAGGAGGCCCGCGCCCGGGTCGAGAACATGCTGGAGCGCGCCAAGGAGGGCAGCGACCTCCAGGAACTCGGCGAGTCCCCGCGGCTGGGTCTCGCCGTCGTGGGCCGTCTGTGCACGGCGTTCAACATGCAGGTCTCCCTGCGCACTTCCGCGTACGGCGGGGTCCGCGCGGTCCTCATCATCCCGCGCGAGATGCTGACCACCGACCCCGCGCCCGGCTACGCCCACGGCATCGGCGCCGCCGCCGCGCCCGATCTCAGCCCCGGCGCCCTCGAAGGTCCCAAGCGCACCCCCAAGAAGCGGCGGCCCACCAGCCCGAAGATCCCGGCCACGGTCTCCTTGGAGGACGACGTCCCCGTGGTCACCGAGTGGACCGCCAACGGGCTGCCGCAGCGCCGCAGCCGGGTCAAGACCCCGCTCAGCAAGCGGATCGCCGAGCAGGCGGCCATCGAGCAGGCCGAACGGGAGGGCAGGCCGACGATCTGGTCGACGGCCAAGCCGGAACCCGAGCCGGAGCCGGCCGTGGACGAGCCCGCACCCGGTGCGTGGGTCGAGGCGTTCTGGAACGGACTCAAGGACAAGCCCGACCCCTACACACTCCAGCCGCGAACCCAACCGGGCCGACCGGCCCGTGCCGAGGCCGACGACGAGGGGGACCTCAAGTGATCCAGCAGCGCGCCAACTTCGACTGGATGCTCAAGGAGCTCCACGACGGCGTACCGGGCATCGAGATGATCGTGGTGCTCTCCGCCGACGGACTGCGCATCGCCCGCTACGGCGGCGACCCGGACACCGCCGACCGCGTCGCCGCGGCCTGTGCCGGTCTGCAGAGCCTGGCGACCGCCGTCGCCACGGAGATCCCCAACAGCGACGGCAAGATGAAGATGGTCCTCATCGAGATCAACGGCGGCTACTTCTACCTGATGGCCGCCGGTGCCAACGCGTATCTCGCCGTGCTCTCCGACACGTTCGCCGAGCCCGGTCTGATGAGCAACCGCATGTCGGACCTCGTCAGCCGCATCGGGGCCCATCTCACCAGTCCGTCGAGGCGCAACGGGCAGACCGTATGACGCCTCCGCAACGCCAGCGGCGATTTCCCATGGAGCCGTTGCCCCCGCCGCCACCGCCGCCGCGGCCGGGAGTGAAGAAGAACCCGGAACGGCTCTTCGTGGTGGCGGGGAAGGACGGTGCCGAGCGCGCCGAGCTCGACCTGGTCACCTTAATCGTGGCGAGCGCCGTCCCAACGCCCTCCTCCGCGCCCGAGCAGACGGCGCTGCTCCGGCTCTGCACGACCCCTCTGTCAGTGGCCGAACTGTCGGCCTACCTGAATCTGCCGTTCAGCGCGATGACGGTCCTGCTCACCGACATGCTGACGGCCGACCTGGTGACGGCGCGCGCCCCCCTCGTGCGCCAGTCCGTCGCCGACCGGTCCCTTCTCGAAGCGGTGATGCATGGACTTCAAAGGCTCTGACACCATCCCCGGTCCACGGACCGAGGACCAGCTGCCGCACACGGCCGAGGCCGCGGTCAAGATCGTGATCGTGGGCGGCTTCGGGGTCGGCAAGACGACGATGGTCGGCTCTGTCAGCGAGATCAGGCCGCTGACGACCGAGGAGACCATGACGCAGGCCGGTATCGGTGTCGACGACAACTTCGGCTCGGACACCAAGACGGCCACGACGGTGGCGATGGACTTCGGCCGCATCAGCATCACCGACGAACTCGTGCTGTACCTCTTCGGCACCCCCGGCCAGGAGCGCTTCTGGTTCCTGTGGAACGGGCTGTTCGAGGGCGCGCTGGGCGCGGTCGTGCTGATCGACACCCGTCGGCTGGAGGTCAGCTTCGACGTCATAGGGCGTCTCGAGGAGCGCGGCGTGCCGTTCGTCGTCGCCGTCAACTCCTTCCCCGACGGGCCCCGTTACCCGGTCGAGGATCTTCGCGCCGCCCTGGACCTGGACCCGGAGATCCCCATCGTCGAGTGCGACGTACGCCGCCGGGCCTCCAGCCGTGACGTCCTGATGACCCTGATGCGCTTCCTGCACTCGCTCGCCATGTCGGGCGCGCTCAGGTAGACCCGTCCGCCGGATCGATCCCACCCCCGTGCATCCGGCGACCCCTGCAACCCCCTGCATCCGCATCCGCCCTGACTCCCCTGACACCGGATCCACTTCGGAGCGACCCCTGTGATGCCTGAATCCCATTCCACGACCGGTACGCACGACCCCCTGTCCACCCCGCCGCCCGGCTGCCCCGCCCACGGCCTCGGACTCGGCCCCGGCGGACTGCACCGGCTCCACGAGGCGGAGGACCTGAGCGAGCTGTACGAGCAACTGCGCGAGCAGCACGGTGAGGTGGCGCCCGTGCTCCTCCACGACGACGTGCCGATGTGGGTGGTCCTCGGTCACACCGAGAACCTGCACATGGTGCGCACGCCCTCGCAGTTCTGCCGGGACAGCCGCATCTGGAGCCCGCTCCTGGAGGGCCGGGTCAAGCCCGACCACCCGCTGATGCCGCACATCGCCTGGCAGCCGATCTGCTCCCACGCGGAGGGCGACGAACACCTGCGGCTGCGCAGCGCGGTCACCGGCGCCATGTCCACCATCGACCACCGCGGCATGCGCCGGCACATCAACCGCTCCACGCAGCGCCTCGTCAACCGGTTCTGCGAGGAGGGCCGCGCCGACCTGGTCAGCCAGTTCGCCGAGCACCTGCCGATGGCCGTGATGTGCGAGATCCTCGGCATGCCCGACGAGTACAACGACCGAATCGTCGAGGCCGCCCGCGACATGCTCAAGGGCACCGAGACGGCGATCGCCAGCAACGCGTACATCATGGACGCGCTGATGCGGCTCACGGCAAAGCGCAGGGCCCAGCCGGAGGAGGACTTCGCCACCCACCTCATCAACCACCCGGCACGGCTCACCGACGACGAGATCGGCCAGCACCTGCGGGTCGTGCTCATCGCCGCCTACGAGGCCACCACCAACCTCCTCGCCAACGTGCTGCGCGTGGTCCTCACCGACCCGCGGTTCCGCGCCCAGCTCAGCGGCGGCCAGATGACGGTTCCCCAGGCGGTCGAGCAGTCCCTGTGGGACGAACCGCCGTTCAGCACCGTCTTCGCCTACTTCGCCAAGCAGGACACCGAGCTCGGCGGCCAGCGCATCCGCCAGGGCGACGGGCTCCTCTTCGCGCCCGCCCCGGGCAACGTCGACCCGCGGGTACGCCCCGACCTGGCCGCCAACATGATGGGCAACCGTTCCCACCTCGCCTTCGGTGGCGGACCGCACGAGTGCCCCGGCGCGGACATCGGCCGTGCGATCGCCGAAGTCGGCGTCGACGCGCTGCTGATGCGTCTGCCCGACGTCGAACTCGACTGCGACGAGGACGAGTTGGAGTGGCGGCAGTCGATCGCCTCGGCCCACCTGGTGTCGATGCCGGCCCGCTTCGCTCCGAAGCCGCCGCAGGACATCAAGCAGCGGCCCGGTCGCGCCCCGGCCCCGCCCCAGCGCCCGACCTGGCACGTGGGCACCCCGCAGGCGCAGCCGGCCGCCGCCCCGGCAGCCGCGACGATCGCGCCGCAACAGCCCGTACCGACCCCGGAACCGGTCCGCCCGGAGGGCGCCTGGCGGCGCTTCCTGATGTGGTGGCGAGGCTACTGAGCCGACCCGTTACGCGGCTCTTCTGCCGCCCAACCGCCGTACGAGACCCAGGCTTCGAGGGTTCTCGTGCTGCGGAACCGGTGTTCCGTCCCCGTGACCGGGTCGGTGAACTCCAGGGCTCGCGCCAGTAGTTGGAGCGGGCGCCGGAAGTCGTCGGCCGGGACGGGGGCGGTCACCTCCGGGTAGAGCGGGTCGCCGAGGATCGGTACGCCCAGGGCGTTCATATGGACCCGTAGCTGATGCGTCTGCCCGGTGGCGGGCGCCAGCCGGTAGCGGGCCAGCCCGTCGGCCCGGTGCTCGACGGCCTCGACCCGGGTGACGGCGTTCGGCTCGCCCTCGACCTCCTGGGCGGCGAGCACCCCGCGCTCCTTCAGGATGCGGCTGCGCACGGTCCGGGGCAGGGCGAGCGCGGGATCGTACGGCGCCACGGCCTCGTACTCCTTGCGCACCAGCTTGTCCCGGAACAGCGTCTGGTACGCGCCGCGCTCCTCGGGCCGCACCGTGAACAGCACCAGCCCGGCGGTGAGCCGGTCGAGCCGGTGCGCGGCGCCCAGCGCCGGGATGTCCAGCTCCCGGCGCAGCCGCGCCAGCGTGGTCTGGGTGACATGGCCGCCGCGCGGGGTGGTGGCGAGGAAGTGCGGCTTGTCCGCGACGACGATGTGCTCGTCGCGGTACACGACGTCCACCGCGAACGGCACCGGCACCTCTGCGCGCAGCTCCCGGTGGAACCACACGAACATCCCCGGCTCGTACGCCGCGTCCGGCGCCACCGCCCTACCGTCCGCCCCGACGACCTGCCCCGCCTCGAACATCCCCGCCACGACCTCGGGCCGGGCCCCCGCGAGCCGATCCGTCAGATGCTCCCGTACGGTCGCCCACGCCCCGTCGAAGGGCAGGCGCACCCGCACCGCGTCGATTCCGTCGCGCTGCGGCAGGGGAGAGGGCGGGAGCGGGTTACGGCGTCTCATCACGAGCAAGCGTACGGCGCCGGAAAACCCGTTGGACCTGCCCGCGCGGGTTGGCAGGATCCCGCACATGCCCTTCCTGACCAGCCCCGTCCTGCCCGCCGGAACCCTCTCCCGCATCTCGCAGCCCACACTCCGCACCGGTGACGGCCTGCTCCTGCGCCCATGGCGGGCCGACGACGCGCCCGCCGTGCACGCGGCCTTCCAGGACCCTGTGATGCACCAGTGGCACGCGCGGGCCGCCGACTCCGTGGCCGAAGTCAGCGGCTGGATAGCGGAGTGGCGGACGGCGTGGACCGAGGAGCGGGACCCTCAGTGGGCCGTCGTCGACGCGGAGAGCGACCGGCTGCTGGGGCGCGTGGCCCTGCGGGAGATCCACCTCGACGACGGCACGGCCGAGGTCGCGTACTGGACCACCGCCGAGGCGCGCGGCCGGGGCGTCGCGGCACGCGCCACGACCACCCTGGCCCGCTGGGCGCTCGACGACATCGGCTTCCATCGCCTCGAACTGCTGCACGCCGTCCGCAACGAGGCGTCCTGCCGTGTCGCCGGCAAGGCCGGCTTCCTCCTGGAGGGCACCAAGCGCAGCTCCGCCCTGCACAGGGACGGCTGGCACGACATGCATCTGCATGCCCGCGTGCAGGGCGACTGACCGGACGCTCCGCCGCGCCCGGCTATCCGGCCGTTTCTCCAACCGCCGCTTCCCCGACCGCCGCCTCCGGTACGGCCGTCGAGGCCGCGCCGCGCCGGCGGTACGCCCGGGATCCCACTCCGGCGACCACTGTCACGCCCAGGAACAGCACGGTGAAGTACTGGAAGTACCAGTGCCCGCCCGCCGGGTCGTACACCGCCGCCCGCGGCCAGGCCAGGTTGACGGTCATGAAAAGGCCGTACAGGAGCGCGAGGGCGTTGACCGGGACGCCCCAGCGGCCCAGGGGACGCGCTGTTCCGTCCGCATGACGAGGGCATGTCCGGGCCGGGCCCAAGTCCTCACGCCGCCGAGCGCCTCGCGATCCTTGGGGCAGGGCGCTCGCGATCGTCCGGGCACAGCGAAGGGGCGGCACCTTCGAAGGTGCCGCCCCTTGGAGGTACGCAGGCTACGCGGCCGGTGCCGACCCCTCCTGCTCCGCCTCGATCCGCGCGTTCCAGTCCCGCTTGGAGGCCTGCCAGCCGTCCTCGTCGTGGCCGAGCCGCCAGTAGCCGGAGATCGACAGGTCCTCGCGGGACATGCCGCGCTCGACCCGCAACAACTGACGCAGTTCCTTCACGAAGTGCGCCTCGCCGTGCACGAACGCGTGCACCCGGCCCTCGGGGAACTCCAGTGTGCGTACGGCCTCGACCAGCGCCTCGCCGACGGGACGCGAGCCGCGGTGCAGCCAGACGACCTCGACGTCGGAGTCGATCTTCTGCTCCTCCTCGGGCCCGGCGATCTCCACGAAGGCGTACGCCTTGGCGCCGTCGGGCAGCGATTCGAGGGAGCGGGCGATCGCGGGCAGCGCGCTCTCGTCCCCCACGAGCAGATGCCAGTCGGCGTCCGGATCGGGGGCGTAGGCGCCGCCGGGGCCCATGAAACGCACGGTCTCGCCCGGATGGGCGCGCATGGCCCACGGGCCGGCCAGGCCCTCGTCGCCGTGCAGCACGAAGTCCAGCGTCAGCTCACGGTGCTCGGGATCCCACGCCCGCACGGTGTACGTCCGCGTCACCGGCCACTGCTCGCGCGGCAACTCCTCGCGGATGCGCTCCAGATCGAAGGGCTCGGGGTAGTCCACGCCCGTGGGGGAGAACAGCATCTTCACGTAATGGTCGGTGCACGTGTCCGCCGCGAATTCGGCGAGCCCGTCGCCACCCAGCACCACACGCTGCATGTGCGGGGTCAGCCGTTCGGTGCGGATGACCTGCGCGCTGTGGGGCTTCCGCGGCTTGCGGGCAGGGCGTAGTGCCATCGCTGGCCTCCCTCATTCCAAGCTTAGGTTTACCTAAGTTAGCATCTCCCTCAGGCGAATGTCGCTCTGAACGTTCATGAAATGGTGCATGTCGCGCACGCAGGGACCGACTTCCCCGCGCAACGAGCCCCATGCGCACGATCGGGGCACCGTGCGCGCCCTGATGTCCTCACGCCCCCAGGGTCACCAGCAGCCGCTGCAGCGACCCGCCCAGCCCCCACCGCAGCGCCAGCTCGTCCAGCCCCGCCGGATCCCGGGGCGCACGCGGCAGCGTCGTGTCGACGTCGGGCAGCGGGACGTCGGCCGCGACCCGCACGACCGTCGGTGCGACGGCGACATAGGGCCGGGACTCGTGCAGACGCTTGCGCTGCGAGGGGGTGAGCTTCGCCTTCGGGTCGTCGACCGCCGCCATGATCCCGGCCAGGTCGCCGAACTCGGCGAGCAGCTTCGCCGCCGTCTTCTCGCCGATCCCGGGCACACCCGGCAGGCCGTCGCTCGGGTCACCGCGCAGCAGCGCAAGATCGGCATACTCGCGGCCGACCACGCCGTACTTCTCGCGCAGCCACGCCTCGTCGGTGAGCTGGAGGGTGCCCACACCCTTGAGCGGGTACAGCACCCGGATCCCACGGTCGTCGTCCACCAGCTGGTACAGGTCGCGATCGCCCGTGACGATGTCGACCGGGCCCTTCGCCCGCGCGGTGAACGTGCCGATCACGTCGTCCGCCTCGTACCCCTCGACCCCCACACGCGCGATGCCGAGGGCATCCAGGACCTCCTCGATGACCGGCACCTGCGGCGACAGCGTGTCGGGCACCACCTCCTCGTCCGGCCCCGCCTCGCGCTCCTCGGCGACGCGGTGCGCCTTGTAGGAGGGGATCAGATCGACCCGCCACTGGGGCCGCCAGTCGGCGTCCATACAGGCCACCAGCGCGTCCGGGCGGTGGTCCTTGACCAGGCGGTCGATGAAGTCGAGGAGCCCGCGCACGGCGTTCACCGGCGTGCCGTCCGGGGCCTTCACGGAGTCCGGGACGCCGAAGTAGGCGCGGAAGTAGAGCGAGGCGGTGTCGAGGAGCATCAGTCGTCCGGTCACGCCACGCATCATGCCGTACGGCACTGACAGCGGCCCTGATCGAAGCGGCTGTGGCCTGCACCACTTGTGCGTTTGTGTCCGGGGAGGCAGGGCAGGCGCGCTCCCGGAGTGACGTCGCTTGCGTATTCAACTGTTGCGGCCGTCACTCACTTCCTTTGCCGTCGAGACAAGAGGTACACGTGTCATCCAGGCTAGAGGCCGAACAGCTCTACAAGGTGTTCGGCAGACGACCGGACGAGGCCGTAGCGCGGCTCCGCCAGGGAGCCGACCGGGAGGAACTGCGCGCGGACGGCACCACCGCCGCCGTGATCGACGCCTCCTTCACCGTGGAGCCGGGCCAGATCTTCGTCGTCATGGGCCTGTCCGGGTCCGGCAAGTCCACGCTGCTGCGCATGCTCAACGGACTGCTGGAGCCGACCGCGGGGCACGTCCGCTTCGACGGCCAGGACCTGACCGCGATCAGCGACCGTGAGCTGCGCGAGGTCCGTGCGAGGAAGATCAGCATGGTCTTCCAGCACTTCGCGCTCTTCCCGCACCGCAGCGTGCTGGAGAACGCCGCCTACGGCCTGGCCGTGCAGGGCGTGCCCCGCGCCGAGCGCGAAAAGCGCGCCGGCGAGGCGCTGGCCCTGTGCGGTCTGGCCGGGTGGGAGAACTCCTGGCCCGACGAGCTGTCCGGCGGCATGCAGCAGCGCGTGGGCCTCGCCCGCGCGCTCGCCACCGACGCCGACCTGCTCCTGATGGACGAGTCCTTCAGTGCGCTCGACCCGCTGATCCGCCGCGACATGCAGGACCAGCTGCTGGAGCTGCAGCGCTCCCTGAAGAAGACGATCGTCTTCATCACCCACGACCTCAATGAGGCCATGCGCCTGGGCGACCGTATCGCCGTCATGCGCGACGGCCGCATCGTGCAGACCGGCACGGCCGAGGACATCCTGCTGCGCCCGGAGAACGACTACGTCGCCTCCTTCATCCAGGATGTCGACCGGTCCCGCGTGCTCACCGCGAGCGCCCTGATGGACACCACGGTCACCGCCGACACCCCTCTGTGCGCCTGCGAGACCGCGACCGGCGAGACGACCTTCGCGGAGCTGTGCGCCATCAGCGCCCGGCTGTCGCACCGCGTCTCGGTCGTGGACGAGGACAACAAGGTCATAGGCGTCGTGCCGCGGCAGCGGCTGGTCGGCTTCCTCGGCGACGAGAGTGCCGAACCAGCGCCCTGCGACACCCCGGACGGGAAGGTGGCCGCCCGTGCCTAGGCTGAATCTCGGGGACTGGGTCGACTCCGGCGTGGACTGGCTCGTCACCCACATGTCCTGGCTCTTCGACGCCATCAAGGCGGTCGTCGAGGGCATGTACGACGCCGTCAACGCCGTCCTGACCGCGCCCGAACCCCTGCTCCTCGCGGGCATCCTCGCCGTGCTGGCCTGGTGGCTGCGCGGCCTGGTCCCGGGCGTCCTGGCCTTCGCCGGCTTCGCACTGGTCGACTCGCTCGAACTGTGGGACCGGGCCATGTCGACGCTGGCCCTGGTGCTGGTCGCGACGGTGATCGCCCTGGTGATCTCGATCCCGCTGGGCATCTGGGCGGCCCGCTCCAAGGCGGTCAGCGCGGCCGTACGGCCCGTCCTGGACCTGCTCCAGACCATGCCGTCGATGGTGCTGCTGATCCCGGCCATCCTGTTCTTCGGCCTGGGCACCGCCGCCGGCGTCATCGCCACCCTGATCTTCGCGCTCGCGCCCGGCGTCCGCATGACCGAGCTCGGCATCCGCCAAGTCGACGCGGAACTGGTCGAGGCCGCCGAGGCGTTCGGTACGGCACCGCGCGACACCCTGCTGCGGGTCCAGCTGCCGCTCGCCCTGCCCACCATCATGGCGGGCATCAACCAGGTGATCATGCTGAGCCTGTCGATGGTCGTCATCGCCGGCATGGTCGGCACCGGCGGCCTCGGCGGCGCGGTCAACGAGGCCATCGGCCAGCTCGACATCGGCTTCGGCTTCGAGGCGGGCGTCGGCATCGTCGTCCTCGCCATCTACCTGGACCGCATCACCGGCGCGCTCGGTGCCCAGATCTCCCCGCTCGGCCGCCGTGCCGCCGCCAAGGCCCGCGCCACGGGCGGCGTCAAGGTCTGGAACCACCGGCCCCGCCCGGTCGTAGCCGTCGCCGGCGTGGCCGTCCTGGCTCTCGTCGCGGGCGGCCTGGGCGTCTTCGGCCCCTCCGCGGGCACCGCCGAGGCCTCCGCCACGAACGTCGGCAAGGGCAAGGAGCTCAAGCTCGGCTACATCCCCTGGGACGAGGGCATCGCCTCCACGTTCCTGTGGAAGGAACTGCTGGAGCGCCGCGGCTTCGAGGTCACCACCAGCCAGTACTCCGCCGGCCCCCTCTACACGGGCCTCGCCACCGGTCAGATCGACTTCGAGACGGACTCCTGGCTGCCCACCACGCACGCCGAGTACTGGAAGAAGTACGGCAAGCAGCTGGAGGACCTCGGCTCCTGGTACGGCCCCACCTCCCTGGAGCTCAGCGTCCCGTCGTACGTCAAGGGCGTCGACTCCCTGGAGGACCTCAAGAACAACGCCTCCAAGTTCAAGGGCAAGATCATCGGCATCGAGCCGAGCGCCGGAATGATGGGCCTGCTCAAGGACAAGGTCCTCAAGGAGTACGGCCTGGAGGACTCGTACGAGGTCGTCGACGGCTCCACGCCCGCGATGCTGGCCGAGCTCAAGCGCGCGTACGCCAAGAAGGAGCCGATCGCCGTCACGCTCTGGTCGCCGCACTGGGCGTACAGCGACTACGACCTGACGAAGCTCAAGGACCCCAAGGGCGCCTGGGGCAAGGGCGACGGCGTGCACACCCTCGCCCGCAAGGGCTTCGCCGACGACAACCCCGAGGTCGGCAAGTGGCTGAACAACTTCTCCATGACGGAGAAGCAGCTGACCAGCCTGGAGTCGCAGATCACCAAGGCCGGCAAGGGCAAGGAGCAGGACGCCGTCCGCTCCTGGCTGAAGCAGAACCCGGGCCTGGTGGACAAGTGGGCTCCGGTCGCCGGGTCGGAGATGAGCAAGGCGGCCGGGTGACCTGACAGCCCCGGACCGCCGCCCGAGGGGTGGGTCTCGCCGTACGTCTTCCCCTGCGTACGACGGACCCACCCCTCGCGGTATGCCGGGCCGCATAGGCGCATGGCATGCCTACGAAAAGGATCCGGCCAACCACGCAGCGCTACCCCACCACCCGAGCCCGGCCCCGCCAACTCCGCGCCCCCGGCACCGATTTCAAGGCCGGTCCTGTACCCCCGCACAACCCCGCTGACCAGGCACTCCACCCCGTACGAGGCGAGGGAACACGGGAGAGCCCCGACGCATTGAACTGAACAACGACTCTCGCGTACTGAGCGGGAGTCAGGGGCGGCACAGGGGTACCCGGCCTATCGGCGGAGCCGATCCGCTGGCGCGAACCGGTGGGTCGTACTCCCCCCGACGTGTCGTCGATGTGACAGGCGCATGAAACGGTTTGCCGAACATGCGTAGGGTGCAGAGAACCCAACAGAAGGTGTGCGCCGGGCGGCGGGCGCGAGGACCCTGGACCGACGAGCGAAGGAGGGAGCCGGAGCGATGGGCGACCACAAAGAACAGCCCCTTCGAGTGGGCGCGGCCGTGCGTCGGCGCCGTCGCGCCCTCGCGCTCACCCTCGCCGTCGTGGCCGAGCGCAGCGGCCTGTCGGTGCCCTTCCTGAGCCAGGTCGAGAACGACCGGGCACGCCCCAGCAGAAGCTCCCTCGAAAAGGTCGCCGACGCCCTGCGTACCACCGCGGTCGAACTCCTCGCCGCCGCCGACCCGGCGTGCAGCGTCGATGTCGTGCGCGCCGACGGCAGCGAGTGGGGGCCCGCCCCCCGGGCGCGTTCCCTGGTGCGGGGTCATCACCAGATGCACGCCTCGGAGTTCACCGGCGACCATGACGCGGGCCGTGAATTCCAGTTCCGCAACGACCAGTTGATGTACGTCGCCGACGGCGCCGTCGAGATCGAGGCCGAGGGCCGCGCGTACCGCCTCGGCCGCGGTGACACCCTGTACCTCACCGGCGGGGTGCGCCACCGCTGGCGGGCGACCGTGCCGGACACGCGCGTGGTCGTCGTCGCGGTGGCGGAACACATCGAGGCGGTCCGGGACCGGCCGGGACGCTGATGCGCGTCGTCTCCCTGGTGCCGTCCCTGACGGAGGCCGTCGCCGTCTCGGCCGTTCCCGGCGTCCTCGTCGGCGCCACGGACTGGTGCAGCCACCCCGCCGGCCTGGACGTCACCCGCGTCGGCGGCACCAAGAACCCCGAGGTCGACCGCATCGTCGCCCTCGCCCCCGACCTCGTGATCGCCAACGAGGAGGAGAACCGCGAGCCCGACCTCGCCGCCCTGCGCACGGCCGGCGTCGAGGTCCTGGTGACCGAGGTGCGGGACGTGCCGCAGGCCTTCGGTGAGCTGGCGCGGGTCCTGGCCGCCTGTGGAGTCGGGTCCCGCCCACGGTGGCTGGACGAGGCGGCGGACATGTGGTCGGCGCTCCCGCCCCCGGACCGCCGTACGACGGCCGTCGTCCCGATCTGGCGGCGTCCCTGGATGGTGCTGGGCCGCGACACCTTCGCCGGTGACGTCCTGGCCCGCCTGGGCGTGGATCACCTGTACGCGACGCACGAGGACCGCTACCCGCGCATCCCCCTGGACGAGCTGCGCGCAGCGGCCCCCGACGTCGTCGTCCTCCCCGACGAGCCGTACCGCTTCACGGCCGACGACGGCCCGGAGGCCTTTGCCGGCCTGCCCTGCGCGCTGGTCAGCGGACGGCACCTGACGTGGTACGGCCCGTCACTGGCCGACGCACCACGGATGCTGGCCGAGGCCCTGCGAGCAGCACGCCGCTGAGCAGACCGCGCGCTGTGCACACCGAAGCCACGAGCCAGGCGCCGACGAGTACGACGTACAGCCCGACGGCGAGCGCCTCGTAGACGACGAGCCCGGTGTGCCGCCCCAGTGCCTCGGCGCCGGTCACGCAGGTGCCGACCGGGAAGGTGAACGCCCACCAGGTCATCGCGAAGCCCATGCCGTGCCGCCGGGCGCGTACGACATGCGCGGTGGCGAGCCCGAACCACAGCAGCGCGAAGCCCATGACCGGGACGCCGTACAGGACGGCGAGAATGCCGAAGCCCTCGCTGTACGGTTCCGGGACCACGCCCGGGGCCACGTCCGCGAACGTGCCGACGGCGGTGGTGGACTGCCCGAGCGGACCCAGCACCAGGAACAGGGTCGGCGTGAGGACGAGGGGCAGGGGACCCCCCGTGATCAGCCGCGCGAAGACGATCGGCAGCATCAGCAGGGTGGCGAGCAGACTGAGCCCGAACATCGCGAAGCAGGCCAGCAGCAGCGTCTCGCGGGCCTGCCCGGCCGGCAGATGCGGCACGAGCAGCGGCCCGAGCGCGGCGGACACCATGGGCGCGACGAGCGGCAGCAGCCACACCGGCGTGGCCTGCGAGGGCTCGATGCGATGGCGTACGGCCATCAGATACGGCACGGCGACCGCGGCCGCCAGCCCGACGACCGTACCGGCGCTGAACAGCACGGCGTCGAGCGCGACGGCTGCTCCGGTCCCGATCCAGTCCCGTCCGACGGTGATCGCACCGCCGCCGACGGCCAGCAGGGCCATGGCGAGGCACCCGTAGAACGGCGCCGTGGCCGGGTCGAGGAGGTGGGCGCGGGCCTGGTCACGATGGTGGGTCCAGTGCAGGGCGCGGGCCGCGAGCAGAGTGGCGAGGAGGACGAGGGAGAGGGCCCAGACGGCCGTGCAGACGGTACGCAGACCGGCGACGTGGACCGGCAGCCCGGCTCCGGCGGTGGCAACGGCGGCGGTGCCCATGACGGCGGCGTACCAATGGGGTCCGAGATGACGGACGGCGGTGACCATATGCTCAGCCTCGCGCGCTGCGTGGACCACGACCAGGGAGTCTGCCTCTATGAGCACATAAACTGGGCTTATGACAGAGGCGGCGGAGGGGCAGTTTCGTACGGAAACCCTGGCGCATCGCGTTCCGGAGCTCGGTGCGCTGGAGCTGCTGCTGGCGGTGGCGCGGCTCGGGAGTCTCGGTGGGGCGGCGCGGGAGCTGGGGATCACCCAGCCTGCGGCCAGCAGTCGTATCCGGTCGATGGAACGCCAGCTGGGAGTGGCGCTCGTGGACCGGTCGCCGAGAGGGTCGCGGCTCACGGACGCCGGGGCGCTGGTGACGGACTGGGCGCGGCGCATCGTGGAGGCCGCGGAGGCGTTCGACGTGGGGGCGCAGGCGCTGCGGGACCGACGGGACTCGCGGCTGCGGGTGGCCGCCAGCATGACGATCGCGGAGTATCTGCTGCCGGGGTGGCTCCTCGCCCTGCGCGCGCAGCGCCCGGACACTGCGGTGTCCCTGCTCGCCGGGAACTCGGCTGCCGTCGCGGAACGGCTGCTGGCGGACGAGGCGGACCTGGGGTTCGTGGAGGGGCTCACCGTCCCCTCCGGGCTGGACTCCGTGGTCATCGCCCACGACAACCTGATCGTGGTGACGGCGCCGGGGCACGCCTGGGCCCGGCGGCGGAGCCCGCTGGAGGCGTCCGAGCTGGCGGTGACTCCGCTGATCCTGCGCGAGAAGGGCTCCGGTACGCGGCAGGTCCTCGACGTGGCGCTGGGCGGGTTGGCCCGGCCGCTGATCGAGCTGTCCTCGACCACTGCGGTCAAGGCCGCGGCGGTGAGTGGGGCGGGACCCGCGGTGCTGAGCGAGCTCGCGGTGGGTGAGGAGCTTTCGATGCGGCGGCTGGTGAGTGTGCCGCTGGCGGACGTGTCCCTGGCGCGGGACCTGCGGGCGGTGTGGCCGACGGGGCACCGGCCGGTGGGACCGGCGAGGGAGTTGCTGTCGCTGACCCGGGGGTAGCCGGCCTGAACGGCCTCGTCCTCAAGCGCCGGACCGGCCGGATTGCCTGGGCCGGCGTCGGATTCGAACCGTCTCCGCGTCACGCACCCGCGCCCGCAGCCGCCTTCACCAACCCTCCCATCACCCGCACATCCACCCCCATCTCCGGATGCCACTGCACCCCCAGCACCCACCCCGCCGCCGACGGCAGTTCCACCGCCTCCACCGTCCCGTCCTCCGCGTACGCCGATGCCACCAGCCCCTCACCCAGCCGGTCCACGGCCTGGTGGTGATACGCGGGCACCGACGTCTCCTCCGGCACGACCCCGTCGTACAGAGTCCCCGGCACCGGCTTGACGGTGTGGCTGCCGAAGACGCCCACGACGTCCGCATGCCCGTCGAGGTGCTGCACGAGCGTGCCCCCGAGGGCGACGTTCAGGAGCTGCATCCCCCGGCAGATCCCCAGCAGTGGTACCCCCGCCGAGAGCGCAGCGTCGATCAGGGCCAGCTCCCAGGCGTCCCGCTCCCGCGCGGGCGGCCCGGTGCGGGGGTGCGGTTCGGCGCCGTACCGCACCGGCTCGACGTCCGGCCCGCCCGCGATGACCAGCCCGTCAAGGCGGGCCACCGCTGCCGCGGCGTGCGCCGGGTCGTCCGGCGGCAGCATCGCGGCGAGTCCGCCCGCCCGTTGCACCAGCCGTGGATAGCCGACCGGCAGCAGCGCCGCCTCCAGCTCCCACACACCCCAGCGCGCACCCGACTCCAGATAGGTGCTGACCCCGATCAACGGCCTGCCCACGATGCTCGTACCCCTTCACAGCGAATTCACGGCGAAGCGTTCAGTCCCGTGCCAACTCTGCCTCGGCGGCCGCCAGCGCCGCGAACTCCTCCTCCGGCGCCTTCGCCACCAGTCGCTTACGGCTGTAGAGGCCGAAGTACCCGACGGCCACCACGTACACCGCCAGCGCGATCAGGGCCGCCGTCACGTCCACCAGGAAGGTCGCCACCAGCGCCGCGCACGCCAGGACCAGGGCGACCGACGAGGTCAGCACCCCGCCGGGCGTGCGGTACGGCCGTGCCAGCTCCGGCTCCCGGCGGCGCAGCACGATGTGCGACAGGGACATCAGCGCGTAGGAGATGGTCGCGCCGAACACCGCGATGTTCAGCATCCGCGCGCCGTCGCCCGAGATCGCAGCCAGCAGGAAGCCGATCGTGCCGGGGACCAGGAGACCCAGGTACGGCGCCTTGCGGCTGCTGGTCAGGGAGAGGAAGCGGGGGAGGTAGCCCGCTCGGGACAGGGCGAACAGCTGGCGCGAGCCCGCGTAGATGAGGGAGAAGAATGACGCCACCAGGCCTGCGAGGCCCGCGTAGTTTACGATCCTGCTCAGCGTCGTCGCCTCGCCGTCCGGCTGGAGCGCCTCGACCAGCGGGTTGCCCGCCTCCTGGATCGCCGCCGAGCCGCGTGCACCGGCCGCCGCGAAGAAGGTCACCACGGCCAGCACCACGAGAATGGCCATCGACCAGCGGATCGCCTTCGGCAGCGTACGGGCCGGCTCCTTGGTCTCCTCGGCGGCCAGCGGCACCCCCTCGACGCCCAGGAAGAACCACATCCCGAAGGGGAACGCCGCCCAGATCCCGAGCAGCCCGAAGGGCAGCCAGGAGCTGGACCCCGCGGCCGACGTGTCGACCGGGATGTCGTCCAGCGAGCCGAAGGAGAAGTCGGGCAGCGCCGCCAGCGCGAACACGATCAGGGCGACCACCGCGATGCCGGTGACGACGAAGCTGAAGCGCAGCGCCTCGCCGACGCCCCAGAGATGGATGCCGAGGAAGATCGCGAAGCAGACCAGGTACATCGGCCAGCCGGACTCCAGGCCGAACAGGCCCAGCGATTCGACGTAGTCGCCGATGAAGATGACGATGGCGGCGGGCGCGAGGACGTACTCGATGAGGATCGCCGTGCCGGTCAGGAAGCCGCCCCAGGGGCCCAGGGCGCGGCGGGCGAAGCCGTAGCCGCCGCCCGCCGTCGGCAGGATCGAGGACAGCTCGGCCAGGGCGAAGACCATGCACGCGTACATCGCGCCCATGAGCACCATGGCGATCGCCAGGCCGCCGAAGCCGCCTTCCGCCAGGCCGAAGTTCCAGCCGGAGTAGTCGCCGGAGACGACGTACGCGACGCCGAGACCGGTCAGCAGCACCCAGCCGGCGCTGCCGCGGCGCAGTGCTCTGCGCTTGAGATAGTCGTCCGCCTCAGCGGCGGCGGGTGTGCTTGTGGATTCGAGGGACATGGCCAACTCCCCACGTGCGATGGACACCGGGCTCTTCCGGGCACGGTGGGGTCGACCGGGCTCCGGCTCAATGGAATGGATGCATACCTTTGCGGTGTCGACCGCTCAAAGGCAAGACCCTTGCGTTAATCGCCTGTAAATCCACTCGTCGGCGGGCGCGGCCGCGGTCAGCCCAGGAAGCCTCGCAGCAGCGCCGCCGTCCCCCCGCAGTGCTCGCGCATGATCTCCCGCGCGCATTCGGCGTTCCCCTCGATCACGGCCTCCACCAGGGCGGTGTGCTGGCGCTGCGAGTGCTCCAGGTTGCGCACGAGCAGCGGGATGCAGTCGAGCAGGTCGTTCACCGTCGCGCGGACGGCCGCGTACTGGGCGGTGAGCGTGGGGGAGCCGGACAGCTCGGCGAGCGTCAGGTGCAGCAGCGTGTCCAGGCGGCGGTACTCGGAGAGCGGGGCGTCGTGCGTGCGGGTCAGGGCCGCACGGAGCCGGTCGGCCTGCTCCTCGTCGAGGCCGTGCGCCGCGCACAGCCCGGCCGCACCCACCTCGAGGACCTCGCGGAAGCGCAGCGCGTCCTCGACGTCGACGTCCTTGAGGCGGCGGCGCAGCTCCTCCTCGCCCGGCGTCACGGGCCGCGGCAGCACGAACGTTCCGCCGTAGCGCCCGCGCCGCGACTCGACCAGCCCCTGGTCCTGGAGCACCTTCAGCACCTCGCGCAGCGTCACCCGGCTGATCCCCAGCCGGTCCGCCAACTCGCGCTCCGCGGGCAGCCGTTCGCCGCCCGGCACCAGGCCGAGCCGGACCACCTGGAGGATCTGCTCCAGGGCCTCCTCGAAGCCGTTGCCGGCCCGCACCGGCCGCAGGACCGACGTCAGCCGGTCGTCGGCCCCGGGCGCCCCGTGCTCCGTGTCCGTCTGCGACATGTGGCCGTACCCCCTTCCCAAGCAATGGTCATCAGCAATACCTTATGGCTCCCGGCTGACCGAAGTAGCCGAATGGAGGCTCTCCCGTGGCAGACCGCACACCCCCGCTGAGCGTCGAGGAGCTGCACGCCCTCGTCGCGAGCGGTGAGATCGACACTGTCGTCCTGGCCTTCCCCGATATGCAAGGGCGGCTCCAGGGCAAGCGGTTCGCCGCCCGCTTCTTCCTCGACGATGTCCTCCACCACGGCACCGAGGGCTGCAACTACCTCCTCGCCGTCGACACCGAGATGAACACCGTCGACGGCTACGAGATGTCGTCCTGGGACCGCGGCTACGGCGACTTCGCCATGCACCCCGACCTGGCCACGCTCCGCCGCGTCCCCTGGAACGCCGGCACCGCCATGCTCGTGGCCGACCTCGCCTGGAGCGACGGCTCACCCGTGGTCGCCGCGCCCCGCCAGATACTGCGCCGCCAGCTGGAGCGCCTCGCCGAGCACGGGTACACCGCCAAGGTCGGCACCGAGCTGGAGTTCATCGTCTTCAAGGACACCTACGAGCAGGCCTGGGACGCGAACTACCAAGGGCTCACGCCGGCGAACCAGTACAACATCGACTACTCGGTGCTGGGGACCGGCCGGATCGAGCCCCTGCTGCGTCGCATCCGCAACGAGATGGCGGGCGCCGGCCTCGTCGTCGAGTCCGCCAAGGGCGAGTGCAACCCCGGCCAGCACGAGATCGCCTTCAAGTACGACGACGCCCTGGTCACCTGCGACCAGCACGCGATCTACAAGACCGGCACCAAGGAGATCGCCGCCCAGGAGGGCGTCTCGATCACCTTCATGGCCAAGTACAACGAGCGCGAGGGCAACTCCTGCCACATCCACCTCTCCCTCGCGGACACGGCCGGCGACAACGCCATGCCGGGCGACGGCGAAGGCGGCATGTCGGACGTCATGCGCCACTTCCTCGCCGGCCAGCTGGCCGCGCTGCGGGACTTCTCCCTGCTGTACGCGCCCAACATCAACTCCTACAAGCGGTTCCAGCCCGGCTCCTTCGCCCCGACCGCAGTCGCCTGGGGCTATGACAACCGCACCTGCGCCCTGCGCGTCGTCGGCCACGGCCGCTCGATGCGGTTCGAGAACCGGCTGCCCGGCGGGGACGTCAACCCGCACCTCGCCGTGGCCGGCCTGGTCGCGGCCGGCCTGTACGGCATCGAGCAGAAGCTGGAGCTGCCCGAGCCCTGCCCCGGCAACGCCTACACCGCCGGCTTCGAGCACGTCCCCACGACCCTGCGCGAGGCCGCCGAGCTCTGGGAGAACAGCCCGATCGCCAAGGCCGCATTCGGCGACGAGGTCGTCGCCCACTACCGCAACATGGCGCGCGTCGAGCTGGACGCCTTCGACGCCGCGGTCACCGACTGGGAGCTGCGCCGCTCCTTCGAACGCATGTGAGGCACCACTTGTCCGACCAGCTCCAGGTACTGAATCCGGCCACCGAAGAGGTCGTCGCCACGGTCCCGGCCGCCACCGCGGCCGACGTGGACGCGGCGGTCGTACGTGCCACGAAGGCGCAGGCCGTGTGGTCCGCGCTCGCCCCCGGCGAGCGTGCCCGACTGCTGCGCAGGTTCGCCGTCGCCGTCGACGAACACCTCGAAGAACTGGCCCAGTTGGAAGTCCGGGAAGCCGGGCACACCGTCGGCAACGCCCGCTGGGAGGCGGGCAACGTCCGCGATCTGCTCGACTACGCGGCCGGGGGAGTGGAGCGGCTGACCGGACAGCAGATCCCGGTTCCCGGCGGCCTGAACGTGACGATCCTCGAACCCCTCGGCGTCGTCGGCGTCATCGCGCCCTGGAACTTCCCGATGCCGATCGCGGCCTGGGGCACCGCCCCGGCGCTCGCGGCCGGCAACGCGGTCGTCCTCAAGCCCGCCGAGACGACCCCCCTGACCGCCCTGCGCCTGGCCGAAATCGCCCTGGAGGCAGGCCTTCCCGAGGGTCTCTTCCAGGTGCTGCCCGGCCGCGGGCCCGTCGCCGGCAACGCCCTCGTCGAACACCCGGGCGTCGCGAAGATCGTCTTCACCGGGTCGACGGCCGTGGGCAAGCAGGTGCTGGCAAAGGGGTCGGCCCTGCTCAAGCGCGTCACCCTCGAACTCGGCGGCAAGAGCCCCAACATCGTCTTCGCCGACGCGGATATCGAGGCCGCCGCCGCTGCGGCTCCCATGGCCTTCCTCGACAACTCCGGCCAGGACTGCTGTGCCCGTACCCGCATCCTCGTCCAGCGCTCCGCCCACGACCGCTTCCTGGAGCTGCTGAGCCCCGCGATCGAGGCGGTGACGGTCGGCGACCCGGCCGACGAGAAGACCGACATGGGCCCGCTGATCTCCAAGGTCCAGCGGGACCGGGTCCGTTCGTACGCCACCGACGACCTCGACGGCATCCGCGGCAAGGCCCCCGAGGGCCCCGGCTTCTGGTTCCCGCCCACCGTCCTCACCGGCGTCGACCCGCACGCGCGCGTGGCCGTCGAGGAGGTCTTCGGTCCCGTGGCCGTCGTGATCCCCTTCGAGGACGAGGCCGACGCCGTCCGCCTCGCCAACGCCACCGACTACGGCCTCTCCGGCTCCATCTGGACCCGTGACGTCGGCCGTGCCCTGCGCGTCTCCCAGGCGGTCCGGGCCGGCAACCTGTCCGTCAACTCCCACTCCAGCGTCCGCTACTGGACCCCCTTCGGCGGCTTCAAACAGTCCGGCATCGGCCGCGAGCTGGGCCCGGACGCCCTGACCGCCTTCACCGAGACCAAGAACGTCTTCATCAGCACGGAGGGCCCCGCACAGTGACCGAACAGATTGTCTGCCGACGCCTGGTCGGCCGTACCGCCGTCATCACCGGAGCCGGCAGCGGCATCGGCCTCGCCACCGCCCGCCGGCTCGCCTCCGAGGGCGCCCACGTCGTCTGCGGCGACGTCGACGAGCAGCGCGGCAAGGCCGCCGCGGAGGAGGTCGGCGGAACCTTCGTCAAGGTCGACGTCACCGATCCCGAGCAGGTCGAGGCGCTGTTCAGGACGGCGTACGACACCTACGGCAGCGTCGACATCGCCTTCAACAACGCGGGCATCTCGCCGCCCGACGACGACTCCATCCTGGAGACCGGCCTGGACGCCTGGAAGCGTGTCCAGGAGGTCAACCTCACCTCGGTCTATCTGTGCTGCAAGGCCGCGATCCCCTACATGCGGCAGCAGGGCAGGGGCTCCATCATCAACACGGCGTCCTTCGTGGCGAAGATGGGCGCCGCCACCTCCCAGATCTCGTACACGGCCTCCAAGGGCGGCGTCCTCGCCATGTCCCGCGAGCTGGGCGTGCAGTTCGCCCGCGACGGCATCCGGGTCAACGCCCTGTGCCCGGGACCGGTCAACACCCCGCTGCTCCAGGAACTGTTCGCCAAGGACCCCGAGCGCGCCGCGCGCCGGCTCGTCCACATCCCGGTGGGCCGTTTCGCCGACGCCGAGGAGATCGCCGCCGCCGTTGCCTTCCTGGCCAGCGACGACTCCTCGTTCGTGAACGCCACCGACTTCCTGGTCGACGGCGGAATCTCCGGGGCGTACGTCACACCGCTGTAGCCGCCCCACGGACAGCGCCGGCGATGCCCGCGGGCGGCGGCCCCGAGCCGTCGCCCGCACCGCCGCCGGAGCCGTCCCGGCTCACAGGAAGGTGTGGCCCTCACCCCGGTACGTCGGCACGGTCGCCGTGACCGTGTCGCCCTCGACGAGATGCAGCGTGTCGAACCGCTCGCACAGCTCACCGGCCTTGGCATGCCGGAACCACACCTTGTCGCCGAGCAGGAGATCGTCGGCGGGGGAGCCGAGCAGCGGCGTCTGCACCTCGCCGGGCCCCTCCTGAGGGTCGTACCTCAGGCCCTCCGGCAGATACGGCACCGGGAGCCGGTCGGGTCCGGCCGCACCCGAGGCCGGGTAGCCGCCGCCGAGGACGGTCACCACCCCGACCCCCGGCCGGCGCACGACGGGCTGGGCGAACAGCGCGGCCGGACGCCCGCTGAAGGACGTGTAGTTGTCGAACAGCCGCGGCACGTACAGTCCCGACCCGGCCCCGATCTCCGTGACACAGTCCTCGGCAGCGGTGAACTGCACACTGCCGGTCCCGCCGCCGTTGACGAACTCCAGCCCGGGCGCCACGGCCCGGACGGCCCGCACCACTTCGGCCCGCCGCTCGGCGAGTTCCCGGCGGGCGGCCGCCTGCATCAGCCGTACGGCACGCGACCGCAGCGGCCGCCCCGCCAAGGAGTCCCCGACCCCGGCGATGTGCCCCTCGTACGCCATGATCCCGACCACCTCGAACCCCGGCCGCCGGGCGACCGCACGGGCCATGTCGGCGACCTGGGCGGGGGAGTGCAGCGGCGAGCGCCGGGCGCCGACGCGCACCCGGCCGCCGAACAGCCTCAGCGAGGTGTCCAACTCCAGGCAGACCCGGACCACTTCCCGCCCGCCGGCCCGGGCCTCGTCGATGAGCCGCAGCTGAGCCGGGTCGTCGATCATCACGGTGACGGCGGAGGCGAGCTTGGGATCACCGGTCAGCTCGGCGAACCCGGCGCGGTCGGCGGACGGATAGGCGAGCAGGACGTCGTCGAACCCGGAGCGGGCCAGCCACAGGGACTCGGCGAGGGTGAAGGACATGAGGCCCGCGAAGCCGTCCCTCGCGAGGACGCGTTCGAGCAGGGCACGGCAGCGTACGGACTTGCTGGCGACCCGGATGGGCTTGCCGCCGGCCCGGCGGACCAGGTCGTCGGCGTTGGCGTCGAAGGCGTCCAGGTCCACGATCGCGAGTGGGGCGTCGAGATGGGCGGTGGCCCGGTCGTAACGGGCCCGGTCGGCGGCGCGCGCAGTCATGAACGAAGCCTGCCATGCAGGATTACCGCAGGGTAGGGGGATGTTCCGGGCAGATGCACACGGGGTCCCGGACTGGTTCCCGTTCGCCCAGGATCAACCCGTAGAGTGACGCGCACGCATGTGGGGAACATCCCCGGCCGCTCGGCGCGCCGGGATGACGATCCATCTGTGCGGGTATGCGTGCCTGGTCGGACGAGTCCGCGCCGGGCCGGGCCCAGGGAGAACGGCACAACGGCCCCGCGCACGAGGACGGGCCCGGACACGAGGAAACGGGGGGTGCATGAGCACGGAAGCGCGGCGCGCCCCCATCCCTCCACGCCCCTCGACGCCGCCACCGCCCGCCACCCCGCCCCGCCCGTCGACCCCGCCGAGACCCGCGGAGCCTCCGACGTCCGCCGACACACAGGGTGAGCAGCAGGACGGTGGCCCGGCCGCGGCCTCCGGTGCGCAGCCCCGCCAGACCCCGAGCGCCGCGGACACCGCTGCGACGGCCCCGCCGCCGCCCCGGGCCTCGGCACGCTTCCCGGACACCCCGCCGTCGGCCGGACGTCGGGACAGTGGCGGATCGTTGCACCGCGACAGCGCACCCGGCGATACGCAGCCCCGCCCGCCCGAGCGTCCCTCCCCGCCCCGGCGCCCGGCCGCTCCCGCGGAAACGGCAGCGGAGACCACGTTCCGACTCCGCCCGATCCGAACGACCCCGGCCCCGTCACCGGCGCAGGGCAACCGCCCGTACGCCGAACGCCCCCAGCCGACCGAGCGTCCGCAGGCGGGCTCCGGCAGGGCGCATGCGAGCTCCGGACCGGCGCCGGGCTCTGCCGGCGTGCCCCAGCGGCCGTCCACCGGACCGGCGCAGGGCTCCGGCCCCATGCCCCCGCACGCCGCCACCGCCGCCACGCAGGGCCCCGGCGCCATGCCCCCGCACGCGGCTCCCGGCCCCGCGCAGAGCTCGGCCGGCATGCCCCCCAAGCCCGCCACCCGCCCCGGCTCCGCCCCCGGCGAGCCCCCTCGCAGTCCCGCTTCCGTCCCGCTGCCCCCGCAGCGTCCCGCACCCCGGCCTTCGGCAGGGAAGGGGTCGGAGGCACGCGGATACGCGGCCTCGGCCCCCGCCGGCGCCTCGCCCGACACTCAGCACTCCACGCACGCCGGCCACTCCTCGAACGGCCACGGCTCCGCAGCGTTCTCCCCGGACCCGTCGCTCTCCTGGAGCGCCCCGATGGCGCCGGGCGGGAGCCCGGGGGCCGGGCGGCCGGTCGTCTCGTTCGGGCAGCCCGAGGGGTACGACGAGCAGGCGCGACCGCGGCCCCTCGGGCTGCGGATCAGGCCGCGGGTCGCCGCGGCAGCAGCCTGTGTCGTGCTCGGGCTGGGGCTCATCGGCGGGTCCGTGACCGGGAGTTGGCTGATCGGCGAGCCCGGCGACGGCGGCACGCAGGACACCTTCGCCGCGGCCGGAAGCCTGTGGCACAGCGTTCCCGTCGACCAGCTGTTCCCGCCCACCGTGATCGGCCGGGGCGCCGGCCCCGGTGGCGCCGACCGGACCTGGACGCGGATCGCCGTCGCCCCCGACACGGGCTGCGCGAACGCCTTCGACCCGCTCCTGCGCAAGGCTCTGTCCACCGTCGGCTGCGAGCGCCTGCTGCGCGCCACCTACATCGACGCCACCCAGAGCTACGTCACCACCGTCGGCCTGCTCTTCACCACGGCCGACGCCACCGCCATGCGCTCGCTCGACACCCGCTTCACCAAAGAGGGCCTGGACCGCCGTACGGACCTGATGCCCCGCCCCTACGCCGCGAAGGGCACCCCGGCCGCCGGATTCGGCGACGAACAGCGTGCCTCCTGGACCGTCTCCGTCCTCACCGACGCCCCGGTCGTCGTCTACGCCGTCTCCGGCTGGGCCGACGACCGCACCGTCGACGAGCCCGAGCCCGCCAGGCAGGCGATGGAGTCCGGCGACACCACGGCCGTCGCCCAGGCCGGCCTCGGCCACGAGGCACAGGGTCTCGCCGACCGCGTCGAGCGCTCCCTGCGCAAGAACGTCGGCACGTCCACGGAGCAGCCGTCATGAGCACCCGCACGAACACCGGCATGAACAGCGCGGCGGCCGGCGCCGTGACCAGGACTGTGAAGACCTTCCTGACCCGCCGGACCGGCTCCCTCGCCGTCCTCCTCGGCGCCTGCCTCGCTGTCCTGCCGCCCACCGCCGCGCACGCCGACTCCATACGGGCCCAGCAGTGGGCCCTGGACGCCATGCACACCGAGGAGGCCTGGCAGACCACCAAGGGCAAGGGCATGACCGTCGCTGTCCTCGACACCGGCGTCGAGGCCGACCACCCCGACCTGGCCGGCAACGTCCTCGAAGGCAAGGACATGGTCGGCTTCGGAGCCGAGCGCGGTGACCGCGCCTGGGCCCGGCACGGCACCGCGATGGCCGGCATCATCGCCGGGCACGGACACGGGGCGGGCAACGGCGACGGCGTCATGGGCATCGCCCCGGAGGCCAAGATCCTCCCCGTCCGCGTCATCCTGGAGGACGGCGACCCCGCCCGCGCCAAGGCCCGCAGCAGCCGCGGCAACGCCCTCGCCGAAGGCATCCGCTGGGCGGCCGACCACGGCGCGGACGTCATCAACCTCTCCCTCGGCGACGACTCCAAGTCCGCCCACCCCGAGGCCGGTGAGGACGAGGCCGTCCAGTACGCCCTGAAGAAGGGCTCCGTCGTCGTCGCCTCGGCCGGCAACGGCGGCGAGAAGGGCGACCACATCTCCTACCCGGCCGCCTACCCGGGCGTCATCGCCGCCACCGCTGTCGACAAGTTCGGCACCCGCGCTTCCTTCTCCACCCGCCGCTGGTATGCCACCGTCAGCGCCCCCGGCGTCAACGTCGTCATCGCCGACCCCGACCACAAGTACTACGAGGGCTGGGGGACGAGCGCCGCGGCCGCCTTCGTCTCCGGAGCGGTGGCCCTGGTCAAGTCCGCCCACCCGGGCCTGACCCCGGCCCAGATCAAGAAGCTCCTGGAGGACACGGCCCGCAACGCCCCCGCCGACGGCCGCGACGACTCCCGCGGCTACGGCTTCATCGACCCGGCCGCCGCCATCAAGGAGGCCTCCCGCATGGAACGGGAGAAGCTTCAGCCGGCGGCCTACGGCGAGGAGTACTTCGGCTCGGGTCCCGACGCCGCCGAGTCGGGGGACGACGCGTCGAGTTGGACGGCCCCCCTCGCGGGCGGCGCCGGCGGCCTGCTGCTGGTCTCGGCGGTCGTGGTGTGGCGGGGCCGACGCGGACGCCGCGAGTTCTAGCGGCCGGGTCCGGTGAACACCGACACCGCCGCCCCGGCCGCCGCCTCGACCAGCGAAATCCCCTTCGACTTCGTCGAGTTGCCGCCGGACAGCACCGCCACCAGATACGCGCGGCCGTCCACGGTCACCCGCCCGATGCTGTTGATGTCCCACAGCCCGGTGGCGGTACGCGGCAGCCAGCCGTTCTTCAACGCCCACGCGGAGTCGTCGGCCACGGCCGACACGCCCCACTGCTGGTCGACGGCGACCGCCCCCATCAGCCCCCGCAGATACGTCCGCGAGGCCTCGCTCAGCTCCGAGTCCTCCCCGAACACCTGCTGCAACAGCCGCAGTTGATCGTCGGCGGTGGTCTGCGTCAGCCCCCACAGCATCCCGTCACCGCCCTCGGTCGCGGTGAGCCCGAGCCGCTTGTTCGCGGCGTCCAGCCCCGCCGCCTCCCCGATGGCCCGCCACAGCTGAGATGCGGAGGCGTTGTCGCTGTTCTCGATCATCGCGCTCGCGTACGACTTCTCCGCCGCCGTCAGCTGTCGCCGCGCGTCCTGTGCCTGGAGCAGCAGTACCGCCAGAATGTTGACCTTGACGACGCTCGCCGTGTCGAAGCTGCCGCTGCCGTACGTGGCGCTCTCACCGGACGCCGGATCCAGCACCGCCACGGACACCTCGGCGCCGTCCTCGACGGTCACCGACGCCATGGCCTCGGCAAGGGCCGCGTCGTGGTCCACCGCCGGCTGCGCCACGGGTTCCACGGAAGCCTCCTCCCCTGCCTGAACCGACACCGACGCCGACGATACGGGGCTCTTGCCCGAGTGCGCCTGAGCCTTCACATACACGGTCCCCGCGGCCGCACCGCCGACGACGGTGAGGAGGGCGAGCGCTGTGAACAGCAGTGACCGGCGTCGCCGGCGGGCGCGAGCTCTGGGGGACTCCATCCCGCGATCGTCGGGGCGGCGACTGTGCGGGCCGTTAGACGGACGTTAGATCTGTGTCAGGGAGAACTGAGAATCCGGTGAGGGCGTCACAGCGACGTTTCCGGGGCCGCACAAGCGCAGCAGCATCCCCCCGATAGGGTCGGTGACCGTGGCGAACAAGAACATTCCCGACTCTCTCTTCTCCGACGACGACGGCTCCGCCGACCCCCGGCTGAGCGCCGCGCTCGCCGCCTGGGCCGAGGACCGCACCGCCGAGGGCCCGGTCCTGGAGGCGCTCAAGGCTGCCCGGCTGCTCGTCCCCGTCGTGGCCGTCCTCGGCGAGGTCGAGGAGGACGAGAACGGGCTGCGCCGTGAGAAGACCAGCGACATGGCCGTACCGACCCTGAAGGCCGGCGAGCGCACCGCCCTGCCCGCCTTCACATCCACCGAGTCGCTCGCCCGCTGGGACCCGGCGGCCCGCCCCGTCGCCGTACCCCTGCACCAGGCTCTGCAGGCCGCGGCGCACGAGAAGGCGGACACGATCGTGCTGGACATGGCCGGCCCGGTGCCGTTCGAGCTGTCGGGGCGCTCACTGCTCGCGCTCGCCGAGGGCCGTACGACGACCGACCCGCTCACCGACCCGGCCGTGCTGGCGGCAGTACGCGCCGCCGTCGCCGCCGAGCCCGCCGTCCTGCGCGCCCACCTCGGCCCGGGGCAGGCCGACGGCACCCTCGCCCTCGTACTGGACCCGTCCGAGCCCCCGGCCCGGGCCGCGCGTGCGGTGGCTGAGCGCCTCGCCGCCGACGCAACACTGAGGGCCCGCCTGGTGCACGGCCTCGACCTGGCACTGCTGCCGGCCGAGGCGACGCCACCGGGCGAGCCCCTGTTCGTACGCGGATGAGCGGACGGATCCGGCGGACGGACCCGCCGCCGGGCTAGCCGTAGATCGGGCCGGTGTACTTCTCGCCCGGGCCCTGGCCCGGCTCGTCCGGGACGATCGACGCCTCGCGGAAGGCCAGCTGCAGCGACTTCAGACCGTCGCGCAGGGGCGCCGCGTGGAAGGAGCTGATCTCGGTCGTGCTCGCGTCCAGCAGACCGGCGAGGGCGTGCACGAGCTTGCGTGCCTCGTCCAGGTCCTTGAACTTGTCGCCCTCCTCGGTCAGACCGAGCTTCACGGCGGCGGCGCTCATCAGGTTGACGGCGACCGTCACGATCACCTCGACTGCCGGGACCTCGGCGATGTCGCGGGTCATCTCGTTGAAGTCGGGCTGCTCGGCGGAGCCGGAGGGGGAGGTCTCACTCATGCCTGACACGATAGGTGCCGTGGCGGCCCGGCCCCCAGTTGGCCTCGGTTAGCCCTTCCCTTCCGGAGCTGCTAACCTTGTGTGACGACCGGCTGGAACACCCATGAGCAGTGAGGGTGTCCGGCCCACAAGTGGAGGCTCCGATCTCCCACCTGACCGTCCTCCGGGACGGCGGGTCACCCCGGTCAGGCGGCCACCATCGTTCCGTACGGACGATGGAGTCGCCCGAAAGTGCGCCCCGCGTCATCGCGGCGGTGCTCCGGTAGTGCTTAGGAGCCCCGCCTGTGATCGTCCGGGGCATTTTTTGTGCTTCGGAGCGGTTAGGTCTGTCTAGAAGAGACATACGCGGCTGTCCGCCAGACCGCCGTGTGGTGCTAACCGAGGAGGATCCATCAGCGCCGAGCCCCGCATCAACGACCGGATTCGCGTTCCCGAGGTGCGACTTGTCGGTCCCAGTGGCGAGCAGGTGGGCATTGTCCCGCTGGCCAAGGCACTGGAGCTTGCGCAGGAGTACGACCTGGACCTGGTCGAGGTCGCGGCGAACGCCCGTCCGCCCGTGTGCAAGCTCATGGACTACGGGAAGTTCAAGTACGAGTCGGCCATGAAGGCCCGTGAGGCGCGCAAGAACCAGGCGCACACGGTCATCAAGGAGATGAAGCTCCGGCCGAAGATCGACCCGCACGACTATGACACCAAGAAGGGTCACGTCGTCCGGTTCCTCAAGCAGGGCGACAAGGTCAAGATCACGATCATGTTCCGTGGTCGCGAGCAGTCCCGGCCCGAGCTGGGCTACCGACTGCTGCAGCGGCTCGCGACGGACGTCGAGGACCTCGGGTTCGTGGAGTCGAACCCGAAGCAGGACGGCCGAAACATGATCATGGTTCTCGGTCCGCACAAGAAGAAGACCGAGGCGATGGCCGAGGCCCGCCAGGCGCAGGAAGCCCGCAAGGCAGACGCGAAGGCCAACCCCGGCAAGTCGCAGAACGTTGCGGAGTCCGAGGACGCCGCGGAGTCCGAGGACGCCGTGGACACCGAGGCACCTGCCGAGGCTTCCGCCGAGGCGTGATCCCGGGGGACGCGAGTCCCCAGGACGTAACCGATACAACAGCGACGTTCCACCGTGCCCGGTTTCACGACCGGGCACCGGAACGCCACCGACGAGGAGAGAACGGCGCTATGCCGAAGAACAAGTCGCACAGCGGTGCCAGCAAGCGCTTCAAGATCACCGGCTCCGGCAAGGTGCTCCGTGAGCGCGCCGGCAAGCGCCACCTGCTCGAGCACAAGTCGTCCCGCGTGACGCGCCGCCTGACCGGCAACGCCGAGATGGCCCCGGGCGACGCCGCGAAGATCAAGAAGCTTCTCGGCAAGTGACATCGGGGCGCGGAACCACTTCGCGCCTGATCTCTGACCGGGACCCAATCGATACCGGGTCGTGTGAGTCCAACCGCGGCCCCGCTACAAGGAGTTAAAAAGTGGCACGCGTCAAGCGGGCAGTGAACGCCCACAAGAAGCGCCGGGCGATCCTCGAGCAGGCCTCCGGCTACCGCGGTCAGCGTTCGCGCCTGTACCGCAAGGCCAAGGAGCAGGTCACCCACTCGCTGGTCTACAACTACAACGACCGCAAGAAGCGCAAGGGTGACTTCCGCCAGCTGTGGATCCAGCGCATCAACGCCGCTGCCCGCGCCAACGGCATCACGTACAACCGCTTCATCCAGGGTCTGAAGGCCGCGAACGTCGAGGTCGACCGCAAGATCCTCGCCGAGCTGGCCGTCAACGACGCGAACGCGTTCGCCGCGCTCGTCGAGGTTGCCCAGAAGGCGCTGCCGGCTGACGTCAACGCCCCCAAGGCGGCCTGACGCCGACGCTCGGCCCAGCCGACGTGACTGAGGGACCCGCAGGCTGAGAAGGCCTGCGGGTCCCGCTGTGTCCGCGACCCTCAGAACTCCAAGGTGAACCCATGCCCCCCGCCACCCCCGAGCTGATCTCCCCCCGTTCCCCCCGGGTCTCCGCCGCCCGGCGGCTGGCCAAGCGGAACTTCCGGGGCAAGGAGCGGCTGTTCCTCGCGGAGGGGCCGCAGGCCGTGCGGGAGGCGGCCGCGCACGACGGCACGCTGGTCGAGCTGTTCGCCACGCTGGAGGCCGCCGAGCGGTACGCCGACATCGTGGGGGAGGCCCGGGACGCGGGCGCCCGTGTCCACCTCGCCGCCGAGCAGGTCATCGCCGACGTCTCGACCACCGTGACGCCTCAGGGGCTCGTCGGCGTCTGCCGGTTCATCGACACCCCCTTCGAGGAGATCCTCGCCGCCCGGCCCAAGCTCGTCGCCGTGCTCGCGAACGTACGGGACCCGGGGAACGCCGGGACCGTGCTGCGATGCGCCGACGCCGCGGGCGCCGAGGCGGTCGTCCTCACCGATGCGTCCGTCGATCTCTACAACCCCAAGGCCGTACGAGCCTCCGTCGGATCGCTGTTCCACCTTCCCGTCGCCGTCGGCGTGCCCGTCGAGCGGGCCGTGGCCGGGCTCAAGGACGCCGGGGTGCGGATTCTCGCCGCCGACGGGGCAGGCACGGACGATCTCGACGACGAACTCGACAAGGGCAGCATGGGCGGCCCGACCGCCTGGGTGTTCGGGAACGAGGCCTGGGGGCTTCCGGAGGAGACGCGGGCGCTGGCCGACGCCGTGGTGCGCGTCCCGATCCACGGGAAGGCCGAGAGCCTGAACCTCGCGACCGCCGCGGCCGTATGTCTCTATGCGTCGGCCCGTGCACAGCGCGCCTCCGGAGGGTGCCGCACCGTCACCGAGAGCTAGTAGGGTGACCAGCTCGGGGGCCCCTCAGCCGTCGTGAGAGGTGGGGTACGGGGATGAGTGTCGGCACGAGCAGCGCACCGGGTGCACGGGAGGTGCGGCGGCCGTCCGCGTCCCGGCCCGGTGATCTCGCCGAGCTCGGTATCGATCCCGACGACCTGCCCGACGGCCTCGTCGTCGCCGACGAGCACGGGAACGTCATCTGCTTCAACGCCGCCGCCGAGCGCGTCACAGCCGTCCGCGCCGCCGACGCCCTCGGGCAGCGGCTGGAGAAGGCGCTGCCGTTAGAGGACCTGGAGGGGCGGCGCTGGTGGCAGCTGACGGATCCGTACGGCGGCCTCGCCATCCGCCGTCGGCAGCCCGAGCGCAATCTCCTTCTGCCGGGCGGGCGGGAGGTGCTCGTCTCGGTGCGGTACGTCCGTGGCGAACCGACCGGGCCCGTCCGCCGCGTCGTCGTCTCCCTGCGTGACACCGAGGCCCGCCGCCGTACCGAGCGCTCTCATGCCGAGCTGATCGCCACCGTCGCGCACGAGCTGCGTTCGCCGCTCACCTCCGTCAAGGGCTTCACCGCCACGCTCCTCGCCAAGTGGGCACGGTTCACCGACGACCAGAAGCGGCTCATGCTGGAGACCGTCGACGCCGACGCCGACCGGGTCACCCGGCTCATCGCCGAGCTGCTCGACATCTCGCGCATCGACTCCGGGCGCCTCGAGGTGCGCCGCCAGCCCGTCGACATGGGCGCGGCCGTCGGGCGGCACATCCAGGCCTACGTCGCCGCCGGCCAGCCCGCCGACCGGTTCCTCCTGCGGGTCGAGCAGCCACTGCCCGACCTGTGGGCCGACCCCGACAAGATCGACCAGGTGCTCAGCAACCTCATCGAAAATGCCGTGCGGCACGGCGACGGAACGGTCACCATTGACGTCACGGCCACGGCGTCCCCCCGCGAGGGCGAGGACACCGGCACGTCGGTCACGGTGAGCGACGAGGGGCCGGGCATCCCGGAGGAGTCCATGAACCGCGTCTTCACCCGCTTCTGGCGGGGCAGCAAGCGCGGCGGCACGGGCCTCGGGCTCTACATCGTCAAGGGCATCGTCGAGGCTCACGGCGGCGCCATCGAGGTCGGCCGCGCCTCGGGCGGCGGCGCACAGTTCCGATTTACGTTGCCCGTGGCGGCACCGGCGTATCTCACCTGAGATCCGGCCCCGGCCCCACGGGCGCATTCGCATTCCTCAACCCCGTTAGACTCGGCCTTTGGCACCTTTGTGTCCCAAAAACCGTGACGATCTGTCCACGAGTCGGTACGGGGACCTTCAGCCAGCCAATCGGAAGCACGGGAAGAGATGTCGGCACCGAATAAGTCGTACGACCCTGTCGAGGTCGAGGCGTTGAAACCGGAAGAGATCGAGCGCATGCGGGACGAGGCGCTCGCCGCCTTCGCCGCCGCGGACTCCCTCGACGCGCTCCAGGAGGCCAAGGTCGCCCACACCGGCGGCACGTCCCCGCTGGCGCTCGCCAACCGCGAGATCGGCGCCCTGCCCCCGCAGGCCAAGGCGGAGGCCGGCAAGCGCGTCGGCCAGGCCCGCGGCGCCGTGAACAAGGCGCTCGCCGGCCGTCAGGCCGAGCTGGAGGCCGAGCGGGACCAGCGCGTGCTGGTCGAGGAGGCGGTGGACGTCACGCTGCCGTACGACCGCGTACCGGCCGGCGCCCGCCACCCGCTCACCACCCTCTCGGAGCGCATCGAGGACGTCTTCGTGGCCATGGGCTACGAGGTCGCCGAGGGCCCCCAGGTCGAGGCCGAGTGGTTCAACTTCGACGCCCTCAACATCGGCCCGGACCACCCGGCGCGCGGGGAGGCCGACACGTTCTTCGTGCAGGGCCCCGACGGCGGCACCGAGTCCGGCGTCGTGCTGCGCACCCACACCTCGCCCGTCCAGATCCGCTCGCTGCTGGACCGTGAGCTGCCGGTGTACGTGATCTGCCCCGGCGTGGTCTACCGCACCGACGAGCTGGACGCCACGCACACCCCGGTCTTCCGCCAGGTCGAACTGCTGGCCGTGGACGAGGGCCTGACCATGGCCGACCTCAAGGGCACCATGGACCACATGGTCCAGGCCCTGTTCGGCGAGGGCATGAAGACCCGGCTCAGGCCGAACTTCTTCCCCTTCACCGAGCCGTCCGCCGAGATGGACATGGTCTGCTACGTCTGCCGCGGCGAGTCCGTCGGCAATCCCGACCGGCCCTGCCGTACCTGCTCCTCCGAGGGCTGGATCGAGCTCGGCGGCTGCGGCATGGTCAACCCGCGGGTGCTCAAGGCCTGCGGCGTCGACCCGGAGAAGTACAGCGGCTTCGCCTTCGGGTTCGGCATCGAGCGGATGCTGATGTTCCGCCACAACGTCGAAGACATGCGAGACATGGTCGAGGGTGACGTCCGGTTCACCCGGCCGTTCGGGATGGAGATCTGATGCGGGTCCCGCTTTCTTGGCTGCGGGAGTACGTCGACCTGCCGGCGACGGAAACCGGCCGCGACGTCCAGGAGAAGCTCGTCTCGGCGGGCCTGGAGGTCGAGACCGTCGAGCACCTCGGAGCCGACCTCAAGGGCCCGCTCGTCGTCGGCCAGGTGCTGACCATCGAGGAGCTGACGGAGTTCAAGAAGCCGATCCGCTTCTGCACCGTCGACGTCGGCCAGGCCAACGGCACCGGTGAGCCGCAGGAGATCGTCTGCGGCGCGCGGAACTTCCAGGTCGGCGACAAGGTCGTGGTCGTTCTCCCCGGCGCCACACTGCCGGGTGGCTTCTCGATCTCCGCGCGCAAGACGTACGGCAAGACGTCCCACGGCATGATCTGCTCCAGCGACGAACTGGGCATGGGCGACGACGGCACCAAGGGCATCATCGTGCTGCCGCCGGAGACAGAGGTCGGCAAGGACGCCATCGAGCTGCTGGAACTGGTCGACGAGGTCCTGGACATCGCTGTCACCGCCAACCGCGGCGACTGCCTGTCCATCCGTGGTGTCGCCCGCGAGGCCGCCATCGCCTACGGCCTCCCGCTGCGCGACCCGGCCCTCATCGACGTGCCCGGCCCGAACGCCTACGGCTACCCCGTGCAGGTCTCCGACCCGATCGGCTGCGACCGCTTCACCGCCCGCACGGTGACGGGCCTGAGCCCCGAGGCGCGCTCCCCGATCTGGCTGCAGCGCCGCCTGCAGAAGGTCGGCATGCGCCCTATCTCGCTCGCCGTCGACATCACCAACTACGTGATGATGGAGCTCGGCCAGCCGCTGCACGCCTACGACCGCAACCTGGTCCAGGGCACCATCGGTGTGCGCCGGGCGCAGGAGGGCGAGAAGATCGTCACCCTCGACGGCACCGAGCGCAAGCTGCACGCCGAGGACCTGGTCATCACCGACGAGCGCGGCCCGATCGGCCTCGCCGGCGTCATGGGCGGCGCCAACACCGAGATCGCGGATCACGAGGACGTCGAGAACGCCTCCACCGCCGTAGTCATCGAGGCCGCCCACTTCGACCAGGTCGCCATCGCGCGCACCGCCCGCCGCCACAAGCTGTCCTCGGAGGCGTCCCGCCGCTTCGAGCGCGGTGTCGACCCGGCCGCCGCGGCGGCTGCCGCCCAGCGCACGGTCGACCTCCTGGTGCTGCTCGCGGGCGGCACCGCCGAGGGCGGCGTCACCGAGGTCATCGCGCCGTCCGCGCCGCACACCATCACCACCCCGGCCGACCACCCGGACAAGGTCGCGGGCGTGGAGTACGGCCGCGAGACCGTCGTACGGCGGCTGCAGGAGATCGGCTGCGACGTGTACGGGCAGGACGAGCTGATCGTCACCGTGCCGTCCTGGCGACCCGACCTGCTGGAGTCGAACGACCTGGCCGAAGAGGTCATCCGCCTGGAGGGCTACGAGACCCTGCCCTCCACGCTGCCCAGGCCGCCGTCCGGCCGCGGCCTGACGCACCGCCAGCGGCTGCACCGCCGGGTCGGCCGTGCGCTGGCCGGCGCGGGCTACGTCGAGGCGCCGAACTACCCCTTCGTCAGCGAGCAGGTCTTCGACCAGCTCGGCCTGGAGGCCGACGACCCGGCTCGCCGCGTCGTGAAGCTGGTCAACCCGCTCAACGACGAGGAGCCCGCGCTGCGTACGTCGCTGCTGCCGGGTCTGCTCGGTGCGCTGCGCCGCAACGACGGCCGGGGCTCGCACGATCTGGCCCTGTTCGAGACGGGCCTGGTCTTCCAGCCGCGTGCGGAGCAGCGCGTCGCCGGGCACCTGCCGGTCGACCGCCGCCCGACCGACGAGGAGATCGCCGCTCTCAACGCCGTGCTGCCCGAGCAGCCCCGGCACGTGGCCGTCGTCCTGGCCGGTGCGCGCGAGCAGGCCGGCTGGTGGGGCAAGGGTCGCCCGGCCGACTGGGCCGACGCAGTGGAGGCGGCGCGTGCCGTCGCCCTCGAAGCGGGCGCCGAACTGATCGTGCGGGCCGGGCAGTACGGGCCGTGGCACCCGGGCCGGTGCGCCGAGCTGGCGATCACCGTCGACGGGGCTCCGCGGGTCGTCGGTCACGCCGGTGAGCTGCACCCGAGGGTGCTCAAGGCGCTGGGCCTTCCCGGGCGTACCTGTGCGATGGAGCTGGACCTGGACGCGCTGGAGCAGGTCGGGGACGGTGTGCCGCAGGCGCCGGGCATCTCCACGTTCCCGGTCGCCACGCAGGATGTCGCCCTTGTCGTCGACAAGCCGGTGCCGGCCGCGGAGGTCGAGGCCGCGCTGCGTGAGGGGGCGGGCGGACTTCTCGAGGGGATCCGGCTGTTCGACGTGTACGTCAACGACGAGCAGCTCGGTGACGGGAAGAAGTCGCTGGCGTACGCGTTGCGCTTCCGCGCGGGCGATCGGACGCTGACCGTCGATGAGGCCTCGGCTGCTCGGGACGCTGCGGTGGCCCTCGCGGGCGAGCGGACGGGTGCGGTGCTTCGGGGTTAGTTGGCCCAAGGGGTGGGGGACTGCTGTTTGTTCGGCGGCTGCGGGTAGTTCGTGGCTGGTCGCGCAGTCCCCCGCGCCCTGGCGGGGCGCGTTGTGGTCACCTCACTCAAAAGGGTGACTTCTCTAGGTGATCCGGTACTTCCGGGTGCTCTGTCGACAGAATCGGACCGGCCTTTCGGGGTCGGTCCGTCTGCGTTGTCAGGGCCTATTGGGGGGCCATCGGCATGTTCCGCATCAAGGGTCGGGTTCCCCGCAAGGCGATCGCGTGGGGACTGCCCACCGCCTGGGGCGCGATGGCCATCACGTACAAGCTGACCTGCCCGCTCGCCCAGCAGGACGGCCTCGGCGCCCGGGTCGTCACCAGTGCCGTCTTCTTCGCCGTGGGCACGGGGCTGATCGTGCACGTCCGGCAGGCCCTGCTGCGTGAGCTCCGGCAGGTCCGCAGGGTCGCCGGTGCCGCGCAGAGCGCGCTGCTGCGGCCGTTGCCCGCGCGCATCGACGGGCTGGACGTCGCCGCCGCCCAGCTCTCCGCGGATCGCAGCGCCTGTGTCGGCGGTGACCTGTACGAGGTCATCGCCACCGAGTACGGCGTACGGGCGGTGATGGGCGACGTACGCGGCCATGGCATCACCGCCATCGGCACCGTGGCCGCGGTCCTCGGCAGCTTCCGCGAAGCCGTCCACGACGAACCCGACCTGGGCCGGGTGCTGCAGCGACTGGACCGGGCCCTGGCCCGTCACGTGCGCTCACGTGACGACCCCGTCTCCGAGGAGTTCGTCACCGTGCTGCTGCTGGAGATCGGCCGGGACGGTGAGATCGCCGCCCTCAACTGCGGCCACCCCTGGCCGTATCTCCTGAGCGGCACGAGCGTCGCGCCTCTGGCGCGTGCCGATCCCCTCCCACCGCTCGGCCTCTTCCCGCTTCCGCCCGAACTGACCCCTCTGACCTGCAGCTCCCTGCTCCCGGGCGACTCTCTGGTCCTGTACACGGACGGGGTCGAGGACGCGAGGGACGGGAGGGGCCGGTTCTTTTCCCTCCAAGCGGCGCTCGCCGGAGCCGCACGGCATGATCCGATCACTCCTCAGACGATCCTGCGCACGCTGTTCGCAGCCGTCCTCCGGCACACAAGGGGGAGGCGATCCGACGACATGGCGCTCCTGGTCCTACGGAACGACCGGACTCCGGTTCAGTGCATGTCCTTGGGGGCGCGGGGAACTGCGCGAGCAACCACCCACAACCCGCAGCCGACAAACCACTTCTGACGCAACGGCGATTGGTCGCCATCCGCCCAGCCACGGAGTGTCGGGCAGGTAGCTGGGCGGACGGCGCGGATGCGGGCCGCCGCACTGTACGAGGGGGAGCCGGCGGCCCGGCCGGCCTCTTGCGAGGCATTTCAGTCAACCGGTCGGAAACTCTCCGCAACAGCGCGCGCACGCTGCGGATTCGCATACTCCGTTCACACCCCGTGTGAACCGGTTCGCACTACTCTGACGACACCGAGGCACCCGGGGGGCATACATGCAGCCCAACACTCTGCTCGACGCGATCCTGGATGAGGCGGGGGTCTCGCACGCGGGGCTGGCCGCACACGTGAACCAGGCGGGGCGGGCGCGCGGGCTCGCGCTGAGATACGAACACACCGCCGTCGCACGGTGGTTGAAGGGGCAGCGGCCACGCGGCCAGGTGCCCGACCTGATCTGCGAGGTGCTCGCCGCCCGGCTGCACCGCACCGTCACGCTCGACGACATCGGCCTAGGCGTGCCCGGCGAGCAGTCCGCCCTGCACACCACCTCGCTGTCCGGCTTCGTGGAGCGGGCCACCGCCCTGTGGCGTTCCGACGAGCAGCAACGCCCCCACATCCTGGGCGCGCCGGCGGTCACCGGCACGCCCGCCGTGATGCCGGTGTGGGAGTGGGAGAACCCGCCCGAGGACGTGGATGTCTCGCGCGGTGGCCGGCACCGGGTCACCCCCGCCGACCTGGAGATGCTGCGCTCGGCCCGTACGCACTACGAGCAGATGTACCGCAAGGCGGGCGGCATGGCGACCCGCACCCGGATCGTCGGCTTCCTCAACGCCGAGGCCGCCCCGCTGCTGCGCGGCAGCTACACCGATGCGACGGGACGTCAACTGCACCGGGCGACGGGCGGGTTGGTGGCCATCGCGGGCATCTGTGCCTACGACTCCGACGCACACGGGCTCGCCCAGCGGTACTTCCATCAGGCGCTGCGGCTCGCCAAGGCCAGCGGGGACCGGGGGCTCGGCGCCTATGTGATCGCGCTGCTCGTCAACCAGGCCCTGTTCATGCGGGAGTTCCGCCAGGCCGTCGCCTTCGCCGAGGCCGCACTGCGGGCCGCGGGCAAGCACATCACCCCGGCGCTCGCCTCCGACCTGTACGCGATGCAGGCGAAGGCGTACGCACACCTCGGCGACGGCACGAGCGCCCTGTCCTGCATACGGCGTGCCGAGCAGGCCGCAGATCGCATCCGGCGCGGGTACGAACCCGATGAGACCGGCTATGTCCAGCCGGGGTTGGTCAACGTCCAGGTGGCGGAGGCGCTGCTCAGCCTCGGGGAACTGGCAGCCGCTGGAGAGCATGCCGCGGCCGCCGTCGACAATCCCGCGCACGACCGGGGCCGGGTGCACCGGCTGGCCATGCTCAGCACGATCGAGCTGCGTCAGGGCAACGCCGACAAGGCGGTGGCCATCGCGGTGCAGATGGCCGAGCAGGCCCGGGGAATGGAGTCCCAGCGCCTGCGCGACAGACTCCGGGCGGTACGCGAACACCTGGTGCGCAACGGCTGTGCGGGCACGGCCGAGGCGGCCGAACTCATCGACGGAGCACTGCGCGTACCGCTGTAGCCCGGCCGCGACGGGGCACCCGAGCACCGACACTTCATAGTCCCTGCTGCGATATTGCCACTTACTCGACGGAAGGTGGCAGAACCGTGCAGTGGACGAAACAGAGCGAACAAACTGTGTATGAAAACCGCTGGTTCACCGTCAACCTGGCAGACGTGGAACTGCCGGACGGGCGGCACCTGGACCACTTCCTGATACGGATGCGGCCGGTCGCCGTGGCCACGGTGGTCAATGAGGCGGGCGAGGTCCTCCTCCTGTGGCGCCACCGCTTCATCACCGACAGCTGGGGCTGGGAACTCGCGGCAGGCGTCGTCGAGGACGGCGAGGACATCGTCCGGGCGGCCGCCAGGGAGCTCGAGGAGGAGACCGGCTGGCGGCCGGGACCCCTGCACCACCTCATGAGCGTGGAGCCCTCCAACGGGCTCACCGATGCCCGGCACCACATCTACTGGGCCGACGAGGGCGAGTATGTCGGGCATCCCGTGGACGACTTCGAGTCGGACCGCCGGGAATGGGTTCCTCTCAAACTCGTCCCCGACATGGTCGCCCGGGGGGAGGTCCCGGCCGCCAACATGGCGGCCGCGTTACTGATGCTGCACCATCTCCGGGTCTAGCGTCCCACCGCCTGCCAGATCGCCACGACGAGAGCACCCACGGCGGTGATGGCGGCGATCGCGGGCAGTGGCCAGCGTGCGTGTTCCAGTGTGTTGATCCGGGTGTTCAGCTCGTCGAGCTCCTTGGCGCTCTCCTCGGTGCGGTGCGTGAGCAGAGCCAGCCCGCCCTCCACACGGGCGTAGGCGACGTCGAGGCGACGTCGTAACTCTGCGAGTTCCCCTTGTACGACGGGATGCTCGGGATCGGCGGTCACTTGTCCGCTCCTTTCCGTAGTCATCTCACATCCCTGGCATGCGCAGGGAAAGTGAACTCGCCTGGTGGGTGCGTGGGGAGCGTGTGCGAGGGGCATATGCGAGCCCGGAGCGCACACGGTGTGTGAATGACGCGGGCCCGGCACCTTCTCGGTGCCGGGCCCGTGCGGTTGGCCGGAATCTGACCGTCCGTAATCAGCCGTAGGTGTAGAAGCCGGAGTTCGTCTTGCGGCCCAGCCGACCCGCGTCGACCATGCGCAGCAGCAGCGGGGGAGCGGCGTACAGCGGCTCCTTGAACTCGTCGTACATGCTCTGCGCCACCGAGGCGACCGTGTCCAGACCGATCAGGTCGGACAGCTTCAGCGGGCCCATCGGGTGGGCGCAGCCGAGTTCCATGCCGTTGTCGATGTCCTCGCGGCTGGCGATGCCCGACTCGAACATCCGGATCGCGGAGAGGAGGTACGGGATCAGTAGCGCGTTCACGACGAAGCCGGACCGGTCCTGGGCGCGGATGGCGTGCTTGCCCAGCAGCTTCTCGGCGAACGACTGGGCACGGGCGATCGTGCCCTCGGAGGTGGTGAGCGCCGGGATCAGCTCGACGAGCTGCTGCACCGGGGCCGGGTTGAAGAAGTGGATGCCGATCACCTGGTCGGCGCGCGAGGTGGCGACCGCCAGCTTCACCAGCGGGATCGAGGAGGTGTTGGAAGCGAGGATCGCGTCCGGCCGGGTCACGACCTGGTCGAGCACCTGGAAGATCTCGGTCTTCACCTGCTCGCTCTCGACCACGGCCTCGATCACGAGGTCACGGTCGGCGAACTCGCCGAGGTCGGTGGTGAAGGACAGCCGCGCCTGCGTGGCGTCCCGCTCCTCCTCGGTGATCTTGCCGCGCTCGGCGGCCTTGGCCAGGGAACTGAACAGCCGGGTGCGGCCGAACTCCAGGGCCTCGCCGGTGGTCTCGGCGACCCTGACGTCCAGGCCGGCGCGGGCGCACACCTCGGCGATGCCCGCTCCCATCTGGCCGCAGCCCACCACACCGACGCGTGCAATATCTCCGGAGATGCCGGTCACATCGTCCCCTTCGCTGATCCACGACTGCGGCAGGTCCGCCGTTGTTCGACGCCTGCTCCAAACCTGCACGTTACCTTCGGCGCAGCTTGATCGATCGTTCGGGTGCCTCATGAAAGGCTGACGCGGGGCCGGTCCTCAGGTGCGGACCGGTCGCGGGGTGGGCCCTTGACCACGGCACACGGAGGTACGAAGAGATGCTGCACCGGAAGTCACGGATGTCACGACGGGCTTTTTCGGTGACCGCCCTGGCGGCACTCGTGGCGTCAGGAAGCGCGATGGCGGCCGGCTCCGCCACGGCGGGCGGAACGGACCGGGCACGGCGACGGGCGACCCGGGAGATGCGCGGCGTGTGGGTCGCCACCGTGGCGAACCGGGACTGGCCCTCCAAGCAGGGGCTGAGCGCCGACAAGCAGCGCGCCGAGCTGATCACCCACCTGGACACGGCGGTGGAACGCCACCTGAACACGGTGATCCTCCAGGTGCGGCCCACGGCCGACGCCCTGTGGCCGTCGCCGTACGAGCCCTGGTCGCAGGTCCTCACCGGCACCCAGGGCGAGGACCCCGGCTGGGACCCGCTCGGCACGGCCGTCGAGGAGGCCCACGCCCGCGGTCTTCAGCTGCACGCCTGGTTCAACCCGTACCGCATCGCCAACCACACGGACCTCGGCAGGCTGGCCGAGTCGCACCCCGCCCGTGAGCACGAGGACTGGGTGGTGACGTACGGCGGCAAGCTCTACTACAACCCGGGGCTGCCCGACGTCCGTGCGTTCGTGCAGCGGGCCATGCTCGACGCGGTGGAGCGGTACCCCCTCGACGGGGTCCACTTCGACGACTACTTCTACCCCTATCCGGTGGTCGGCCAGAGCTTCGACGACGACGAGGCCTACGACCGCTACGGCGGCGGTTTCACGGTCCGGGCCGACTGGCGGCGGGACAACATCGACAAGCTGGTCCTGGAGATGGCGGACGCCATCAGGCAGATCCGGCCCACCACCCAGTTCGGCATCAGCCCCTTCGGCGTATGGCGCAACGCCGGCACCGACCCCCTCGGCTCCGACACCCGGGGCGGTGTGGAGACGTACGACGATCTGTACGCGGACACCCGTAAATGGGTCCGCGAGGGCTGGATCGACTACATCTGCCCGCAGTTGTACTGGAACATCGGTTTCGCGGCCGCCGACTACGCCAAGCTCGTGCCCTGGTGGGCGGAAGTGGCGCGGGGCAGCCGGACGAAGCTCTATGTGGGGGAGGCGCTCTACAAGGCCGGTGACCCGGCGCAGCCCGCGGCCTGGCAGAACCCGGCCGAGCTGTCCCGGCATCTGACGCTGGCCAAGGAGCACGCGGAGGTGGGCGGGCACGTGTACTTCGCCGCGAAGGAGGTGGCGGCGGACGGGATCGGGGCCATGGCGAGGGTCGTCGCCGACCACTACGGGCAGCCGGCGATTTCCCCGCGCTGATCTGATCGCCGGGTTACTTCATCGTGTTCCTGTGACGGATCTCGGTGTCGGGGCCGGGGGAGCACAGACCCTCGTGCCCGTCCTCGAAGCGGACGCGGTACGGGGGATTCCCCTCATGGCCCAGGATCTCGACGATCTCGCCGACCTTGTCGTGTTGCCCGACCACCCTGCCGTGCTGGACAAGTTGGTCGCCCACGGTTGCACGCATCTGTTGGGCCTCCTCACCAGGTGCGGGAGCAGCGGTCCGTGGCCTTGAGTCTACGGCGTGGAGCGGTGGTTGGAGGTGGGTCGTGCGGCCCGCTCAGCCACGCGCCCGCTGGGTCACGGCGATGCACACGAGCACCGCCGCGGCCGTCAGCGGGGCGGCCACTGTCAGGTGCTCGCCCAGCAGCAGCACCGACCACACCAGTGTGAGCAGGGGTTGGGCCAACTGCAACTGGCTGGCCTTCGGGATGCCGATGGCGGCCATGCCCCGGTACCAGACGACCATGCCGAGGAACTGCGAGCCCGCCGCGACCCACAGCAGTCCGGTGATGCCGTGCCAGGTCAGGTGCACGGGTTCGTGCGACAGCGCCAACGCGGCGACCGGGGCGGTCAGCGGCAGACACAGCACCAGCGCCCAGCCGATCACCTGCCAGCCCGGCATGACCCCGGCCAGCCGGCCGCCCTCGGTGTAGCCGGCCGCGCACACCAGCAGCGCCGCGAAGAGATACAGGTCGGCCGTGGTCAGGGCGCCGCCGCTCTGCTGCACGGTGAAGGCGACCACCGCGGCGGCGCCCGCCAGCGCCGCCGTCCAGAAGGTGCGCGAGGGGCGGGTGCCGACGCGCAGGGCGGAGAAGAGGGCCGTGGTCAGCGGGAGCAGACCGACCACGACGGCGGCGTGCGCGGTGGTGGAGGTCTGCAGCGCCAGCGTGGTGAGCAGGGGGAAGCCGAGGACCACTCCGGCGGCGACCACAGCCAGGCCCGCCCAGTGTCGGCGGGCGGGGAGCGGCACGCGCAGCGCCATCAGACAGACCCCCGCGATCAGCGCGGCCAGCAGGCTGCGCACGGCGACCAGGGACCAGGGGCCGAAGCTCTCCAGGCCCCAGGCGGTGGCGGGGAAGGTGAGGGAGAAGGCCGCGACCCCCAGCGCGGCCTGGAGGGTGCCTCCGACGGCCGTGGCGGCTGGAGCGACCGGCATTGGGTTGCCGCCGGTCACTGCTATCGAGCTCGGAGCGGTAGCGCTATTCTTGGTCCTCATGCAAGAGCGTAGCAGTGTCGGTGAGCTGGCGGATCGGCTGAGACGGGAGCTGGACCGCTACTCGCCGGGTGGAAAGCTGCCGTCGAGCCGTGCCCTCGTCGAGCGGTACCGGGTGAGCCCGGTGACCGTCTCCCGCGCCCTCGCACAGCTGGCCGCCGAGGGGCTCGTGGTGACCCGGCCCGGCGCCGGAGCCTTCCGCGCCGAGGCGCACGCGCGGACTCCTGCCGCCGGGGACACCTCCTGGCAGGAGGTGACGCTCAGCGCGGACGCCGCCGCGGAACAGGTACCGCGCTCGGTGGACGCCTCCGGGGTACTGGCCTCGCTCACCGCGCCGCCGCCCGGTGTGATCGAGTTCAACGGCGGCTATCTGCACCAGTCGCTGCAGCCGGAGCGGGCCATGGCCGCCGCACTGTCCCGGGCCGGCCGACGGCCCGGGGCGTGGGGGAGGCCGCCCATGGAGGGGCTGCCGGAGCTGCGGGAGTGGTTCGCGCGCAGCATCGGCGGGCCGGGCGGCGCCGTCACCGCCGCCGAGGTGCTGATCACCTCTGGCGGCCAGTCGGCCCTGACGACCGCGCTGAGGGCACTCGCGCCGCCGGGCGCACCGGTGCTGGTGGAGTCGCCGACGTACCCGGGCATGCTGGCGATCGCCCGCGCGGCCGGACTGCGCCCGGTCCCCGTCCCGGTCGACGCCGACGGCGTACGGCCGTCCCTGCTCGCCGACGCCTTCAAGGCGACCGGCGCCCGGGTCTTCGTCTGCCAGCCGCTGTTCCAGAACCCGACCGGCGCGCTGCTCGCCCCCGAGCGGCGCGGCGAGGTGCTGCGCATCGCACGCGAGGCCGGTGCCTTCGTCGTGGAGGACGACTTCGTACGACGGCTGGTGCACGAGGACGCGGGGCCGCTGCCGCGTCCGCTGGCCGCCGAGGACCCCGACGGCGTCGTCGTCCACGTCTGCTCGCTGACCAAGGCCACCTCGCCCAGCTTCCGGGTCAGCGCGCTCGCCGCGCGCGGCCCGGTGCTGGAGCGGCTGCGCGCGATCCAGGTCGTGGACACCTTCTTCGTGCCGCGACCGTTGCAGGAGGCGGCGCTGGAACTGGTCGGCTCGCCCGCCTGGCCGCGCCATCTGCGGGCGATCTCCGCCGAGTTGAAGACCCGCCGCGACACGATGACGGCCGCCCTGCGCCTCGACCTCCCCGAACTCGCCCTCCCGCACATCCCGTCCGGCGGCTACCACCTCTGGCTCCGCCTGCCCGACGGCAACGGGGGCACCTCCCAGGCTTTCGGCTCCGGGGGAGAGTCCGCCCTGACCTCCGCCGCCCTGCGCTCGGGCGTCGCGATCACCCCCGGCCGCCCCTACTTCAGCGCGGAGCCTTCGGCCGGGCATCTGCGGTTGAGCTTCGCGGCGGTGGCGGGGGCGGGGGAGATCACGGAGGGGCTACGGCGGCTGCGGGCGGCTTGGGACGAGGTGCGCTAGGTGCGGGACGGCGGTGTGAGGCCCGCCCGCGAACTCCGCGGCAGTCGTCACCCCGGTCGTGCCCGCAGCATCGCACCCGCCACTGACAACGCCCTGCCCACCGGGGAAAACCGCTCGACGCCGGCGCCCTGGGCCTGCGAATCTCGCCGCATGACCGACACCCCGCCCCTCGCCGAGGGCTACGAGATCTCCACCGAGGCCGACCGCATCGACGCCGAGCGCGTGCACCGGTGGCTGTCCACCGACGCGTACTGGGCGATGGGGCGGGAGCGGGAGAAGCAGGACCGGGCGATCGAGGGTTCGCTGAACTTCGGGGTGTACGAGACGGTTTCGGGGGAACAGGTGGCGTATGCCCGGGTCGTCACCGACCGGGCGACCTTCGCGTGGCTCTGTGACGTGTACGTCGACCGGTCGGTGCGCGGCAAGGGGGTCGGGACGGCGCTCGTCGGGGCCGTACGCGAGCAGGTGCGGTCGTACGGGGTGAAGCGGATGCTGCTCGCCACGCACGACGCCCACGGGGTCTACGAGAAGCACGGGTTCGCGCCGCTGGAGAAGCCGGACCAGTGGATGGCGCTCTACTTCTGAGCTCGGGCCGTCTTCGAGGGTCGGGCGTCCGCTGCGGGGCGGACGTCGTGCTTGAACTTTCCAACTGATCGTTTTCCAGCCACATGTCCGTCTGATCCTGACCCCGCAGTAAAGCTTCGCCAACCCTCGGTGACAGCTGCACAACCTCTCTTGACCTGCGCACCTTCGCGACACACCATCGCCGCATGTCGCTTCGGGTCACGTTCGTCGCCGCCGCGCGCAGCTCCCCGCTGCTCGCCGAGCGCTTCGAGGACGACCGGCCGCTGGACCAGGCCGGCTGGGACGAGGTGCAGCTCGCCGCGCGCGACCTGCTGCCGTTGGCGGCGGCCGAGCTGCGCTACTGCTCGCCGACCCCGCGCAGCCGTGCCACCGGCGACGCCCTCGGCTATGCACCGCTGGTGCAACTCGCCCTGCGCGACTGTGACATGGGCCGCTGGCGCGGGCTCACGCTCGGCGAGGCGATGGCCCGTGAGCCGGAGGCTGTGGACGCCTGGCTGGCCGACCCGCGGGGCACACCGCACGGCGGCGAGTCGCTGCTCGCGTTCATCGCCCGGGTCGGCAACTGGCTCGACACCCGGCCCGTTGAGGACGGCGGTCGCATCGTCGCCGTGGCCGAGCCGTCGGTGATCCGTGCCGCGCTGGTGTACGCGCTGAAGGCGCCGCCGTCGACGTACTGGAACATCGACGTGCGTCCGCTGTCGACGACCACCGTGACCGGCCGGGCCGGGCGTTGGTACCTCCGCCTGGAGGGGGCGCCGGTTCAGCCCTCGCGGGCGTAGTCGGTGGTGAGGACCAGGTCCTTGGCGGGGCCGCGCACCCGCCACACCGTCCGCCAGTGGTCCTCGTCGACGACGGTGAACTCGCCCCGGTAGAGGTCGGCCGAGCAGGGGTGGTCCGCGATGTGGTGCCCGGAGGTCAGGTCGAGGCCGTGGAAGGGGCGGCCGTCGGAGAACCGGACGTCCGCGGTGCCCCGCGCGGTGCCGGGCAGGAAGCGCAGCGTCCGTTCGGCGGGCCTCGGGACGCCCCGCCAGACGAAGGTGCCGGACTCGTGATGCAGTAGCCCGCCGCCCTCCAACGGGCCGAAAACCGTCGTACCGGAGAACTCCCCCTCGTCTCCGCTCGCCAGATCCCGCACGGATCGGACGGTTCGCCAGCTCCCGGCGAGGTACGCCAGCGCATCCGGTACCGGCCAGAACTCGCCCATCCCGCCCTCACTTCCGACACTTTCGATACCGCGCGACCCGTTGACGCTCCGGATCCCCCTCCCTATCTTGCCGTTCGAAGTATTGATCAGTGTCTGATATTTCGAACATCGAGCCGCGGAGTATCCATGCCACGCACCCCCAGCCGCTGGAGATCCGGCGTCGCCGCCACCGCCTTCCTGGCGGCAGCCGCCCTGATCCCGGCCCCCGCCCACGCCGACGACGTCACCGACTACGCCATCACCGTCGACCCCACCGCTCAGGGCGCGAAGATCGACGACACGATGTACGGCGTCTTCTTCGAGGACATCAACCGGGCCGCGGACGGCGGTCTGTACGCCGAGCTCGTGCAGAACCGGTCCTTCGAGTACGGCACCGCCGACAACGGCTCCTACACCCCGCTCACCTCCTGGACGGCCGACGGCACCGCGCAGGTCGTGAACGACTCCGGCCGGCTCAACGAGCGCAACCGCAACTACCTCTCCCTCGGCGCCGGTTCGTCCCTCACGAACGCCGGATACAACACCGGCATCCGGGTCGAGCAGGGCAAGAGGTACGACTTCTCGGTGTGGGCGCGCGCCGAGAGCGGCAGCACCTTGAGCGTGGGCCTCAAGGACGCCGCCGGCGCGCTCGCGACCGCCCGCCAGGTGGCCGTGAAGGGCGGCTGGGCCCGGTACAGGGCCACGTTCACCGCGACCCGCACCAGCAGTCGCGGTCGTCTCGCCGTCGCCGCCACGGACGCGGCGGCCCTCGACATGGTGTCGCTGTTCCCGCGCGACACCTACAAGAACCAGGCGAACGGCCTGCGCAAGGACCTTGCGGAGAAGATCGCCGCCCTGCACCCGGGCTTCGTGCGCTTCCCCGGCGGCTGCCTGGTCAACACCGGCTCCATGGAGGACTACAGCGAAGCCTCCGGCTGGCAGCGCCAGCGCTCCTACCAGTGGAAGGACACCATCGGCCCGGTCGAGCAGCGCGCGACCAATTCCAACTTCTGGGGCTACAACCAGAGCTACGGCCTCGGCTACTACGAGTACTTCCGTTTCTCCGAGGACATCGGCGCCATGCCGCTGCCCGTCGTCCCGGCCCTGGTGACCGGCTGCGGCCAGAACAAGGCAGTCGACGACGAGGCGCTGCTCAAGCGGCACATCCAGGACACTCTCGACCTCATCGAGTTCGCCAACGGCCCGGCGACCTCCAAGTGGGGCAAGGTCCGGGCCCGGATGGGCCACCCGAGGCCCTTCCACCTCACCCACCTGGAGGTCGGCAACGAGGAGAACCTCCCGAACGAGTTCTTCGCGCGGTTCCAGCGGTTCCGCGCCGCGATCGAGGCCGAGTACCCGGACATCACGGTCGTCTCCAACTCCGGCCCTGACGACAGCGGCACGACCTTCGACACCGCCTGGAAGCTGAACCGCGAGGCGAACGTCGAGATGGTCGACGAGCACTACTACAACAGCCCCGACTGGTTCCTGCAGAACAACGACCGCTACGACTCCTACGACCGCAGCGGCCCCAAGGTCTTCCTCGGCGAGTACGCCTCCCAGGGCAACGCCTGGAAGAACGGCCTCTCCGAAGCCGCGTTCATGACCGGCCTGGAGCGCAACGCGGACATCGTCAAGCTCGCCTCGTACGCCCCGCTGCTCGCCAACGAGGACTACGTCCAGTGGCGGCCGGACCTGGTCTGGTTCAACAACCGCTCCTCCTGGAACTCGACGAACTACGAGGTCCAGAAGCTGTTCATGAACAACGTCGGCGACCGGGTCGTCCCCTCGAAGGCGACCACCACACCGGACGTCAGCGGCCCGATCGCCGGTGCCGTCGGCCTCTCGACGTGGGCGACCAGTGCCGCCTACGACGACGTGAAGGTCACGGCGGCGGACGGCTCGACGCTGCTCAGCGACGACTTCTCCGGCGACGCCTCGAAGTGGACGCACTCCGGCGGCGGCAGCTGGAGCGTCCAGGACGGGCAGTACGTGCAGAGCGACGTGGCCGCCGAGAACACCATGGTGTCGGCAGGCGACCCGACCTGGCACGACTACGACCTGCATGTGAAGGCCACCAAGAAGTCCGGCAAGGAGGGCTTCCTCGTCGCGTTCGGCGTCAAGGACACCGGCAACTACTACTGGTGGAACCTGGGCGGCTGGAACAACACCCAGTCCGCGATCGAGCAGGCCGTGGACGGCGGCAAGGGCACGCTGATGACGAAGGCCGGGTCGATCGAGACGGGCCGGGCCTACGAGATCGACATCAAGGTGCGCGGCCGCCAGGTCACCCTCTACCTCGACGGCAAGGAGTGGGGCAGCTTCACCGACGACAAGCCGGCCGAGCCGTTCCGCCAGGTCGTCACCAAGGACGCCCGCACCGGTGACCTGATCGTCAAGGTCGTCAACGCCCGGTCGGCCCCGGCCCGCACGGCGATCGACCTGGGTGGCGCCGAGGTCGCCGCCAAGGCCCGGGTCACCACCCTGGCCGCTGACCAGGACGCGGTGAACACCGAGACGGACGCCCCGGTCACGCCCGTGACGTCCACGTTCTCGGGGGTCGCCGACGAGTTCACGTACACCTTCCCGGCGAACTCCGTGACGTTCCTGAGGATCAAGCAGAGGTGAGCATCAAGCAGAGGTGACGGAGCGCGTCAGCTGCCGGCGGTCCACCCCGGGACCGTCGGCAGCACCTTCTCGGCGACCCGCAGCAGCACGGCGTCATCCGGCACCATGCCGTCCGAACGCCACAAAGTCACATCGAAGGATCCGCCGCCGTCCTTCGCGTCCTGGGCCACCATGAGGGCGCGGAGCGGGACGCCGGTACCGGCCTCGGCGTCGCCCCCGTCGAGGCGGAAGTTGATCCTGATGGTCCGGTCCGAGTACAGCACCGCCGGACGGTCCAGAACCGTACGCTGCTCCCCCTCCCCGAGCAGCTCGTGGGACCCGGCCACGGGGAGGTCGTCGTAGGTGGCCGACAGCGTCACGGTGTAGGTGTCGAACTCGACCTCCGCGGACGGCATCGGGATGTCCTTGCCGCCTTCGAGTCCGGCGGAGCCGTCGTTGCCGAAGGCGGTCTTCGCGGTCTCGGCCGGTGTGCCCAGCAACTTCGCGAGGTCGGGGCGCAGCAGGGCCTCGCACAGCTGCTTTCCGGTCACCCGCCCGGTCGACTTGCCGGGTTCCTCGTCGGAGCACGTGGCTGCGGGTGGACCGCTGTTCCCGGATGTCCCCTCGGACACCCACAGACCGGCGGCGATCGCGGCGAATAGCGCCACGGCCGCGACGGCCTGCCCCCACGCGTTGTGGCCTTTCTCCGGCGTGCCGATCTTTTCGGCCATGTGCCCCCACCTGCCGTGATCCCCTGATGTTCGCCGGGGGACAGTAGCTCATGGGCATGTCCTGAACAAAGCTGGTTTCCCCGCCCGCTTCGGGGGGCGGGCACCATGAATCGTGATTGCATAAAACTGCGGCGAAACGTATAGTCATGCCGTCTAGGAGGAGGAGTCCATGGCGGTACGTGCGGCAGTGGCCGGAGCGAGTGGGTACGCGGGCGGGGAACTGCTGCGTCTGCTCCTGGCGCACCCCGAGGTCGAGACAGGGGCCCTGACCGGGCACTCGAACGCGGGCCAGCGGCTCGGTGCGCTGCAACCGCACCTGCTGCCCCTCGCCGACCGTGTGCTCCAGGAGACCACCCCCGAGGTCCTCGCCGGGCATGACGTCGTCTTCCTCGCACTGCCGCACGGCCAGTCCGCCGCCGTCGCCGAGCAGCTCGGCCCGGATGTGCTGGTCGTCGACATGGGCGCCGACTTCCGGCTGAAGGACGCGGGCGACTGGGAGACGTTCTACGGCTCCCCGCACGCCGGGACGTGGCCGTACGGCCTTCCCGAGCTGCCGGGCGGCCGCGCCGCGCTCGCGGGGTCCAAGCGCATCGCGGTGCCCGGCTGCTACCCGACCGCCGCCTCGCTCGCCCTCTTCCCGGCCTACGCCGCCGGCCTCGCCGAGCCCGAGGCCGTGATCGTCGCCGCCTCCGGCACGTCCGGCGCGGGCAAGGCGCTCAAGCCCCATCTGCTGGGCAGCGAAGTCATGGGCTCCATGTCGCCGTACGGCGTCGGCGGCGGGCACCGGCACACGCCCGAGATGATCCAGAACCTCAGCGCGGCGGCGGGGGAGCGGGTCTCCGTCTCCTTCACGCCGACCCTCGCTCCCATGCCCCGCGGCATCCTCGCCACGTGCACGGCGAAGGCGAAGGACGGGGTCAGCGGCGAGTCCGTCCGCGCCGCCTACGAGAAGGCCCTCGCCGACGAGCCCTTCGTCCACCTCCTCCCCGAGGGGCAGTGGCCCGCCACGGCGTCCGTCTACGGTTCGAACGCCGTTCAGGTGCAGGTCGCATTCGACGCCGCCGCGAACCGCATCATCGCGATCAGCGCCATCGACAACCTGACCAAGGGCACGGCCGGCGGCGCCGTCCAGAGCATGAACATCGCCCTCGGGTTTCACGAGAACACCGGGCTTTCCACGATCGGAGTCGCACCGTGAGCGTCACGGCCGCAAAGGGATTCACGGCGGCGGGCATCGCCGCCGGGATCAAGGAGAACGGCAACCCGGACCTGGCCCTCGTGGTCAACAACGGGCCGCGCCGCGCCGCCGCCGGTGTCTTCACGTCCAACCGTGTGAAGGCCGCGCCGGTGCTGTGGTCCGAGCAGGTCCTCAAGAGCGGTGAGCTGACCGCCGTCGTCCTCAACTCGGGCGGCGCCAACGCCTGTACGGGGCACAAGGGCTTCCAGGACACGCACGCGACCGCCGAGAAGGTCGCAGAGTCGCTCAACACCGCGGGGTACGACGAGACCGGCGGCCACGCGCCGGGCTTGGTCGCCGTCTGCTCCACGGGCCTCATCGGCGTGCTGCTGCCGATGGACAAGCTGCTGCGCGGCGTCGACAAGGCCGTCGCCCAGCTCAGTCCTCACGGCGGCGAGAAGGCCGCCATCGCCATCAAGACCACCGACACCGTCCACAAGACCGCCGTGGTGACCAAGGACGGCTGGACCGTCGGCGGGATGGCGAAGGGCGCCGGCATGCTCGCCCCGGGCCTGGCCACCATGCTCGTCGTCCTCACCACAGACGCCGCCCTGGACAGCGACGCGCTGGACAAGGCACTCCGGGCGGCCACGCGCACGACCTTCGACCGCGTCGACTCCGACGGCTGCATGTCCACCAACGACACCGTGCTGCTGCTCGCCTCCGGTGCGGCCGACGTCACCCCGGAGTACGAGGAGTTCGCCGAGGCCGTACGGGCCGTCTGTGACGACCTCGGTCAGCAGCTGATCCGCGACGCCGAGGGCGCCAGCAAGGACATCAAGGTCGAGGTCATCAACGCCGCGACCGAGGACGACGCCGTCGAGGTGGGCCGCTCCATCGCCCGCAACAACCTCCTCAAGTGCGCCCTCCACGGTGAGGACCCCAACTGGGGCCGCGTCCTGTCCGCGATCGGCACGACCGCCGCCGCCTTCGAGCCCGACCGGCTCAACGTCGCCATCAACGGCGTCTGGGTGTGCAAGAACGGCGGCGTCGGCGAGGACCGCGAGAAGGTCGACATGCGCTACCGCGAGGTGCACATCGTCGCCGACCTCGCCGCCGGGTCCGAGACCGCCACCATCTGGACCAACGACCTCACCGCCGACTACGTCCACGAGAACAGCGCCTACTCCTCATGAGCAATCCACCCGCGCGCAAGCACACCGCGCTCCCCAAGGCCCAGATCCTCATCGAGGCCCTGCCCTGGCTGGTCCGGCACAACGGCAAGACCGTCGTCATCAAGTTCGGCGGCAACGCCATGGTCGACGAGGAGCTGAAGGCCGCGTTCGCCCAGGACGTCGTCTTCCTGCACCACGCCGGCCTCAAGCCGGTCGTCGTGCACGGCGGCGGCCCGCAGATCAGCGCCGCCCTCGACAAGCACGGCATCGTCAGCGAGTTCAAGGCGGGGCTCCGGGTCACCACCGAGGACGCCATGGACGTCGTACGGATGGTGCTGGCCGGGCACGTCCAGCGTGAACTCGTCGGCCTGCTCAACCAGCACGGCCCACTGGCCGTCGGCCTGACCGGCGAGGACGCTCACACCATCACCGCCACCCGGCACCAGCCCGAGATCGACGGCGAGCTCGTCGACATCGGCCGGGTCGGCGAGATCACCGCCATCGACACGGGCGCGATCGAGGCGCTGCTGGCCGACGGCCGGATCCCGGTCGTCTCGTCGATCGCCCGGAGCCAGGACGACGGACATGTCTACAACGTCAATGCTGATACGGCGGCTGCGGCACTCGCTGCTGCGCTGGGCGCCGAAACCCTCATGGTCCTCACCGACGTCGAGGGCCTCTACGAGGACTGGCCCCACTCCGACGAGGTGATCAGCCGCCTCACCGCTTCCCAACTGGAGAAGCTGCTGCCGGAGTTGTCCTCCGGCATGGTGCCGAAGATGGAGGGCTGCCTGCACGCGGTCCGGGGCGGCGTGACCACCGCCCGCGTCATCGACGGCCGGGTCCAGCACTCGATCCTGCTGGAGATCTTCACCGACGAGGGCATCGGCACGATGGTCGTGGCGGACGCCGAAGAGGGGGATGCCGAATGACCGGCAATCAGGAGCTCACCCAGCGCTGGCAGGGCTCGCTCATGAACAACTACGGCACCCCGCGGCTGCCCCTCGTCCGCGGTGCGGGCCTCAGGGTCTGGGACACCGACGGCCGGCAGTACCTCGACTTCGTCGGCGGCATCGCCACCAACGCGCTCGGCCACGCCCACCCCGCGATCGTGGAGGCCGTGAGCAAGCAGGTCGCCTCCCTCGGCCACATCTCCAACTTCTTCATGGCCGAGCCGACCGTCGCCCTCGCCGAGCGGCTGCTCCAGCTCTTCGGCCGGGACGGCAAGGTCTTCTTCTGCAGCTCCGGCGCCGAGGCCAACGAGGCCGCGTTCAAGATCGGCCGACTGACCGGGCGGACCCATATGGTCGCCACCGACGGCGGCTTCCACGGCCGGACCATGGGCGCCCTCGCGCTCACCGGCCAGCCCGCCAAGCAGGAGCCCTTCCTGCCGCTGCCCGGCGACGTCACGCACGTGCCGTACGGGGACGCGCAGGCGTTGGCCGCCGCGGTCACCGAGGAGACCGCCCTCGTGATCATCGAGCCGGTCCAGGGCGAGAACGGCGTGGTCGTGCCGCCCCCCGGCTACCTCAAGGCGGCCCGGGCCATCACGGCCGCGACCGGCTCGCTGCTCGTGCTCGACGAAGTGCAGACCGGTGTCGGCCGGTCGGGGCACTGGTTCGCGTACCAGGCCCACGAAGGCGTGCTGCCCGACGTGGTCACCCTCGCCAAGCAGCTCGGCGGCGGGCTGCCGCTGGGCGCGACCGTCGCCTTCGGGCGGGCCGCGGAGCTGCTGCAGCCCGGCCAGCACGGGACGACGTTCGGCGGGAACCCGGTCGCGTGTGCCGCCGGTCTTGCCGTGCTGGACACCATCGCGAACGACGGGTTGCTGGAGAACGTCAAGCGGCAGAGCGAGAAGTTGCGGGACGGGATCGAGGCGCTGGGCCACCCGTTGATCGGTCATGTCCGGGGCGCGGGACTGCTCCTGGGTATCGTGCTCACCGAGCCGCACGCCGCCAAGGTGCAGCAGGTGGCTCAGGACGCCGGTTTCCTGGTGAACGCGCCCGCCCCCGATGTCGTACGGCTCATGCCGCCGCTGAACCTCGGTGACGACGAAGTGGAGGCGCTTCTTCAGGCCCTTCCCGGCATCCTGGACCAGGCCAACGGGGACGGATCCGGAGAATGAGACGACGATGAGTCAGGCGCAGGACCACGGGCACAACGAGGCGAACGGGGCCGTCGGGCCCGCCGTGCCGCAGACCCGCACCGCACGCCACCGCCGGATCGTGGACATCCTCAACCGGCAGCCCGTGCGCTCGCAGAGTCAGCTGGCGAAGCTGCTGTCGGACGACGGGCTGAGCGTCACTCAGGCGACGCTCTCCCGGGATCTGGACGAGCTCAACGCGGTGAAGATCCGCAACAACGACGGTGACCTGATCTACGCGGTGCCGAGTGAGGGCGGCTTCCGTACTCCTCGGGCGCCGCTCGGGGAGTCGGCGAAGGAGGAGCGGATGCGGCGGTTGTCGCAGGAGCTGCTCATCTCCGCGGAGGCCTCTGCGAATCTCGTGGTCCTGCGCACCCCTCCGGGAGCCGCGCAATTTCTGGCCTCGGCCATCGATCAGGCCGAGCTGCAGGACATCCTGGGGACGATTGCCGGTGACGATACGTTGCTGCTGATCAGCCGGAACCCCACGGGGGGTCAGGCCCTGGCCGATCACTTGTTGAGGCTGGCTCAGAACGGCCACTGAGCGGGGCGGTGGGTTCCACACGCCCCCTGGCATCTCGACTTACCCGAGTCGAGATGCCAGGCCGCCTGTGCATCTCACCTCGTCGCCTGCCGTGATCAGCAGGGCCTCCACGTCGGGCAGCGACTCCAGCCAGCGCAGGCCCTGCCGCCAACCCATCGCGAAAGCCGCCGTCGCCCAACAGTCCGCCCAGGTCAGACTGGGTGCCACCACCGTCACCGCCACCAGGTCCGTCACCGCTGAGCGGCCCGTGCGGGGGTCGACGATGTGGTCGCCCCGTTCTGCCGTGCCGGAGGTGGCGACCGCCACTTCGGACGCGCCGGCGGCCGAGATGACTGCCGCGAGGCCGCCGGGGCGCAGGGGGTCGGAGACGCCCACGCGCCAGGGGCGCTGGGGGCCCGGCACGCCCAACAGCTGGACGTCGCCGCCGCCGTTGAGGCTGACGCCGGTCACACCGGGAACGTCCGCGAGACGGCGGGCCGCGCGCTCGGCGGACCAGCCCTTGACGATGCCGGTCGGGTCGAGGCGGCCCTCGTACCTCGTGCTGAACCAGCCCTCGCTGAGCCGCTCCGCCTCGGCGCCCAGCTCCAGCACCTCGGCGACCTCCGGATCGCACTCCTCGACGGTCAGCTCACCGCGCGCCAGCCGGGAGATCTGGCTGTCGTCGCGGTAGGTGCTGAACACCTCGTCGACCCGGTGCAGCCCCGCCACCGCCTCTCCCAGCGCCGCCTGCACAGCACCGGGGTCCCCGCCGCGGACGTCGAAGGAGAAGACCGTCCCCATGACCTCCTCCGCATGACGCACCGCGGCGGGAGCCTCTGCCGGTTCCGCCACCGTGTCAGCCACCGGCCTGGTCCAGTGCGGACTGGAGGGATTCCTTGTAGCCGTTGCTGGTGTAGGTGGCTCCGGAGACGGCGTCGATGTCGGCGGTTCCGGTGGCTACGGCGGCCTGGTTGAGTTTGGGTACGGCGTTGGCGGTGATCTTGTCGCTCTGGCCGCCCTTGGGTGCCTGGACGGCCTCGGCCTTGGTGATCTTTCCGCCGGCCACGGTGACACGGACCTGGACCGCGCCGTACTGGGTCTGGACGGCGTCGCCGGTGACGGTGGCGGCCTGGGCGGAGCCGCCCGAGCCCTGGGAGCCGGCGCTCGCGTTCGCCTTGTCGATCGCCGACTGGACGGACTTCTTGTAGCCGTTGCTGGTGTACGTCGCCCCGGACACGGCGTCGACGTTCGCGCTCTGGGCGGTGACCACCGCCTGGTTGAGTTTGGGTACGGCGTTCGCGGTGATCTTGTCGCTCTGGCCGCCCTTGGGTGCCTGGACCGCCTCGGCCTTGGTGATCTTTCCGTTGGCCACGGTCAGCCGCACCTGCACGGCGCCGTACTGGGTCTGCGACGCGTCACCGGTGACCGTGCCGGACGCCGCCTGGGCGCCGCCCTGGGCCGAGGCCGCCGGCGGTGCGCCGACACCCGCCGCCTGCGCGGAGCCCGGGTCGGTCGCCGGCTTCAGCGACAGCAGCAGCACGATCCCGGACACGGTGGCGGCACCTGCCAGCACAACGCGGCGGATCGGGTGACTCTTCCTCATGGCTTCTACAGCTCCTGAAGTCTTGAAGTCTCGAAGTCCCGTCGCTCACATCTCGAACGACTCGTGATGGATGCGGCGGGCGGGCACACCCGCGCCGCGAAGTGCCTCGTAGACGGACTGCGCGAAGCCGGCCGGCCCGCACATGAACACGTCGTGCTTGTCGATGTCGGGCAGCTTCTGCTGCAACCGCTCCGCCGAGATGTCGGGCCGCTCCCCGTCCGGGCTGTTGACCGCGTACATCAGCCGGGCACCGCGCTCGTCGGCGATCTTGGACAGCTCGTCCCACAGCGCCAGGTCCTGGGTGCTGTTGGCCCGGTAGAGCAGGGTGATGTCGCCGGACGCGCCCGGCAGCGTCTCGAACAGGGCTCGCATCGGCGTGATGCCGACCCCGCCGGCGACCAGCAGCACCTTGCCGCGGCTGCGCCGCTGGGCGGTCAGCGCGCCGTAGGGTCCCTCGGCCCACACCTTGGTGCCGGGCTTCAGGTCGCGCAGCCGCGAGGTGTGGTCGCCGATCGCCTTGACCGTGATCCGCAGCATGTCGGGGCGGGGCGCCGCGGACAGCGAGTACGGGTGGGAGCTGAAGCGCATGCCCGGCGCCTTGAACCGCCACCGGAAGAACTGTCCGGCCTCCGCCCCGATCCGGTGCAGCTTGCGCCCGCCGATCAGCACGGACACGATGCCCGGCGTCTCCTCGATGACCGCCTCGACATACATCCGGTGCCGCAGGTTGAGGCGGATCGGCGTGAGGATCCGGTACCAGACCACCAGCGCGGTGACGACGCCGTACAGCCCGTACCAGAAGGTCTTCGCGGCGGGCTCGACGGCGAACTCGTTGCCGGTGGAGATCTGGTGCCAGAACGTCAGGTACACGGCCGCGTACGTCAGCAGGTGCACGTGGTACCAGGTGTCGTACGGGATGCGGCGGCGGATGCCCCCGATCGAGATGAAGGCGATGAAGAACAGCAGCCCCGTGCCGATGGCGGCCTTGCCCATGTCCGGCAGCGTGTTGACCGAGTCGATCGTCTGCTGGACGACGTCGCCGAGCGTCTTGCCGGCCTGGAGCGCGTAACCCCACATGATGAGGAAGACATGCGCGATGACCAGGCAGATCGTGTACCGCCCGCTCATCGCGTGCCAGCGCGCGACCCGGTCCGAGCCCACCCGTCGCTCCAGCGCGGGCACCCGGGCCATCTGGAGCACCACGAGCGCCATCAGGTAGCCGGCGAGCAGGCCGGTGATCCGGCCCGCAGCGATGATCTTGGCCGTGTTGTCCGCGAGTGACGGCGTGTTGTCCCACCACAACCACAGCACCGCCGCCGCGCCCGCCCATAGGGCGATCACCAGCGGAACGGCCGGGGAGCGGCGCGGGCGGATGCGGCGCATCGTCTGGCGGCGAGCGGCACGGCCGCCTGCGAGCGTGGTGGTCACGGTTCCTCCGGGGACGGGAGCAAGGGGGTGGTGATGGGCGTGGTCCCTTGGCCCAGAGGTACGTGCGGGGAGGTCAGTGTGTTCAGTGGTGCTTTCTCAGTAACGGGTGATCGCCGTGGCCCCGCCCGTCGTTCCGATCGCGATGTGCGGCTTCCGTCCCGGATCGGCCCACTTGAGGATTCGCTTCATCGCCGCCTCGGACACCGACACACAACCGGCCGTCGCCGTACGCCCCTTCACATGGAGGAAGATGCCGGCGCCGCGGCCCTTCACGGGGCGCTCGTAGTTGAAGGCGATGACGAGCGCGTGGGCGTACAGCGCTCCGTAGGAGACCAGGTGCTCGGACTCGGCGGCACGGCAGTCCCGTGCCAGCGGCTCGCTCCAGCGGTTGTAGGCGCGGGAGTCGTTGTCCTGGCACCACCAGGAGTCCTGGTGCACACGCCGGTACTTGTAGGCAGTACCGAGCGGCGCCGCCTTGATGCCGAAGGCGTACGGCAGCCCGTACAGCCCGGTCGGTGTCGTGTTCGTGCCCTGCTTGCGCCGGGTTCCCTCGACGAGGCCTTTCGCCCCGAAACGGGCCGGCGCCGAACCGGCCTTCACCCATGTCCCGCCGACCCGGTCCCACCAGGTGACCGTGCCCGACGTCGAGCCCTTCCCCGGCGCCACAGCGGTGATCAGCTGGGTGCCGCCCCCGGTGTCGGCCATGCGTGCGGGCAGCGGCTTCGGCGTTCCGGCACCGGGTGCGGCGCCGAGCACGAGGAGGGACGCGGACGCGAGGGCCAGAACACCGGGGCGCATGGCTCAGACGCTAGAGGGCGGGAGCGGCAACGGCAGCCCGGGTAGGCCATCCAGGCTGGTCGCGATGTGCTCCTTCTTGCTGAAGTACGCGCTCAGCGAGTCGTCGTCCTCGCGCCCGAACCGCTTGCCGTGCAGGTCGCGGTCCTCGTCGTACGTCATCAGGGGCACCGCGTACCCGCAGGAGTCGCGGATGACGTCGGCCCGGACCACGATGATCGCGCGCAGCCCGTGCAGGGACGGGTCGATGTCGGGAAAGTGGCCGAGCAGCTCCTTGAACCGCGGGTCGTCGCGGAAGACGGCGTCACCGCGGCCGTGGACGCGGACGATGTTAGGCGGGCCCTGGAAGGCGCACCACATCAGGGTGATCCTGCCGTTCTCCCGCAGATGCGCGACGGTCTCGGCGTTGGAGCCGGCGAAGTCGAGGTAGGCGACGGTCAGTTCGTCGAGGATCGCGAAGGAACCCTTGAGGCCCTTGGGGGAGAGGTTGACCGTGCCGTCGCCGGACAGGGGAGCGGTCGCGGTGAAGAAGAGGGGCTGCTCCTCGATGAAGGTCCGCAGCCTGCCGTCTATGCGTGCGTAAGTTTTTCCCACGTCAACCGAGTATGGACGCGGATCGTTCGCCTGTCTAAGGAATGGCGTGGTCCATGTGGAGTCGCCATGGCCGCCCCGGCCGGCGTGCCAACGGGGCGGCCATGGCTGCCTGTCACGTCACTGGGTGAGCGTGCAGGCGGCGAATGCCTCCAGTCCTTCCGGCTTTGCGGCTGCGCGGCCGATGGAGGTTTCGATGCGGTTGAGGGCGGCGACGCGCTTGTCCTCCAGGGGGCCGAGGATGGCGTTCTGTACGAAGTTGGGGCCGCCTTGGCCGACGGTGTCGACGAGGCGTTGGTTGGCTTCCTGGATCTGGGTCTGGAGCTGGGCGAGGTTGCGGTCGACCTCGGCCTGCGCGGAGGCCGGGATCGCGGGCAGCTCGCCGGTCACGTCCGGGCAGCTGATCGCGTCGACGCCGGCGTTCCCCGCCTCGCCCGCGGCGTCCTCACCCGCCGCGCCGCCGGCCTCCTCGCCGGCCCCGTCGCCCGGGGTGGCCGCGGCCTCGTCACCGGCACCGGCACCGTCCTCCGCGCCCGCACCGGCTCCCGCTTCCGCACCGGCCTCTTCGCCCGCGCCCGCACCGCCCTCGGCGTTGAGCGTGCAGGCGGCGAACGCCTCCAGTCCTTCCGGCTTTGCGGCTGCGCGGCCGATGGAGGTTTCGATGCGGTTGAGGGCGGCGACGCGCTTGTCCTCCAGGGGGCCGAGGATGGCGTTCTGTACGAAGTTGGGGCCGCCTTGGCCGACGGTGTCGACGAGGCGTTGGTTGGCTTCCTGGATCTGGGTCTGGAGCTGGGCGAGGTTGCGGTCGACCTCGGCCTGCGCGGAGGCCGGGATCGCGGGCAGCTCGCCGGTCACGTCCGGGCACGAGATGGTGCCGGGGCCGGCCAGCGTCCGGGCGTTCGTGCCGGCGCTCTTCGAGGACGATGGCGTCTCCCCGGCCAGGGCGAAACCGGCGATCACCGTGCCGGACAGCGCCACCGCGGCGGCGCCGCCGACGAACGCGACGCGACGCTTGTTGTACTTCGGAAGAGCCCTGGACATGCGGATGCCTCACTCGGGTTCGGGGGTGTCTTCTTCTTTACAAACGCGGCGCCTGCGTTCGGCGAGAGGTACGGGTAAGCGGTTTCTCGCGTTCAAAGGGAGCTCAAAATTTCCGCCCATGCCGACCGGGATTGACGAATCATGCAGAGCTCTGCATACTCATGCAACAGCCTGTCGTCGAGCATTCCCGCTCAGCGTCCGTCGCGGGCATAGCCTGACGTCGACCGGCGCAACGCCGACCAACCCTCCCTAGGAGCAACGCAAGTGAGCAGCAACAGCGGTGACGTCCGGCTCTGGGGCGGCCGTTTCGCCGACGGTCCCGCCGAGGCACTGGCCAAGCTGTCCGCATCCGTCCACTTCGACTGGCGGCTTGCGCCGTACGACATCGCCGGCTCGCGTGCCCACGCGCGCGTGCTGCACAAGGCGGGGCTGCTCACGCAGGACGAGCTGACCCGGATGATCGCCGGGCTGGACCAGCTGGAGGCGGACGTCGCCGACGGCTCCTTCGTGGGCACGATCGCCGACGAGGACGTCCACACAGCCCTGGAGCGCGGGCTGCTGGAGCGCCTCGGCCCGGACCTCGGCGGCAAGCTGCGGGCCGGTCGGTCGAGGAACGACCAGGTGGCGACGTTGTTCCGGATGTACCTGCGCGACCACGCCCGCATCGTCGGCGGCCTGATCGCCGACCTCCAGGACGCCCTGATCGGCCTCGCCGAGGCCCACCCGGACGTGGCGATGCCCGGCCGCACCCACCTGCAGCACGCCCAGCCGGTGCTCTTCGCCCACCACGTGCTGGCCCACGTCCAGTCTCTGTCCCGGGACGCCGAGCGGCTGCGCCAGTGGGACGAGCGGACGGCCGTCTCGCCGTACGGCTCGGGCGCCCTTGCGGGATCATCCCTCGGCCTGGACCCGGAGGCGGTGGCGAAGGACCTCGGCTTCGAGCACGGGTCCGCCGCCAACTCCATCGACGGCACGGCCTCCCGTGACTTCGTCGCCGAGTTCGCCTTCATCACCGCGATGATCGGCGTGAACCTCTCCCGGATCGCCGAGGAGATCATCATCTGGAACACGAAGGAGTTCTCCTTCGTGACCCTGCACGACGCGTTCTCCACGGGCTCGTCGATCATGCCGCAGAAGAAGAACCCGGACATCGCGGAGCTGGCGCGCGGCAAGAGCGGCCGCCTGATCGGCAACCTGACGGGTCTGCTGGCCACGCTCAAGGCCCTGCCCCTCGCCTACAACCGCGACCTCCAGGAGGACAAGGAGCCCGTCTTCGACTCCTGCGACCAGCTGGAGGTCCTGCTCCCCGCCTTCACCGGCATGATGGCCACCCTCACCGTCAACCGTGAGCGCATGGAGGAACTGGCCCCGGCCGGCTTCTCCCTCGCCACCGACATCGCCGAGTGGCTGGTCAAGCAGGGCGTCCCCTTCCGCGTCGCCCACGAGGTCGCCGGCGAGTGCGTCAAGGTGGCCGAGGCCGAGAACAAGGAACTGGCCGACCTGACGGACGAACAGTTCGCGAAGATCTCCGCCCACCTCACGCCTGAGGTGCGCTCGGTGCTGAACGTACCCGGTGCTCTGGCTTCCAGGAACGGCCGTGGGGGTACCGCCCCGAGCGCGGTGGCGATCCAGCTGGCCGAAGTGAAGCAGGACGTGGCGGCCCAGCACGAGTGGGCGACCGCCAAAGACAAGCGGTAGGAACGCTCTGAGGGGGCGTGGGCTGCATCGATTTGCGGCTCCGCCGCGCGGGCGCGACAAGCCACGACGAGCCCGCAGCCGCAAAATCACCCCACGAACCGAGCTCTGAGGCAAAGGTCATCCCGGGTTACGTTGGTCGGAAGCCGTAGCGGACCCGACCAAACGGAGCCCGAGATGCCCTTTGCCCGACTGGCCACAGCGACGACCCCCACCTGCCACATCGGACTGGGCCTCGCCGCCGTCGGCCGCCCCGGCTACATCAACCTCGGCCGCGACGAAGACCTCGGAGAGCACCGCGGCCCCGAAGCGCTGCGCACCCGCACCCACGAACTCCTCGACGCCGCCTACGCCCAGGGCGTCCGCTACTTCGACGCGGCCCGCTCCTACGGCCGTTCCGAGGAGTTCCTGGCCGACTGGCTGAAGGCCCGTCCCGCATTCGACGACATCGTCGTGGGCAGCAAATGGGGCTACACCTACACCGCCGACTGGACCACCGACGCCGAGAAGCACGAGGTCAAGGACCACGGCCTTCAGACGTACGAACGTCAGCGCGCCGAGACCGACGACCTGCTCGGCGACCGGCTCGACCTCTACCAGATCCACTCGGTGACCCCGGACAGCCCCGCCCTCACCGACAAGGACCTCCACGCCAGGCTGGCCGAGGCCGCCGCCCAGGGCCTCACCATCGGCTTCTCCACCAGCGGCCCCGCCCAGGCCGACGCGATCCGCGCCGCCCTCGCCGTGACGGTCGACGGCGAGCCCCTCTTCCGTACCGTCCAGTCGACGTACAACGCCCTGGAGACCTCGGCCGAACCCGCCCTCGCCGAGGCCCACGACGCCGGGCTCACGGTGATCGTCAAGGAGGGCATGGCCAACGGGCGGCTCGCTGACCCGTTTGCGCCGGACGCTCTGAAGGCCGTGGCCGAGGAGACGTCCCTCGGGTGTGACGCCGTCGCCCTCGCGCTCATCCTGCGCCGACCCTGGGCCGGCGTGGTCCTCTCCGGTGCCGCGACGACCGTGCAGCTCGCGTCCAACCTGCATGCCGCCGCCGTCGATCTCGACGAGGGGCAGTTGGAGAAGCTCGCCGCGCTGGTGGAGGAGCCGGGCGCGTACTGGGAGCGGCGCGGGCAGCTGCCCTGGCACTGAGACCCCCTGCGAGCAGGCAGCCATGAGCTTCACATGCCTTGAATGAGACAATGATGTCTCACATGGGCTATGGTTGTCTCATGGCCGTCGATCGTGACCACGTACTCCGCAGTGCCGCCGCGCTACTGACCCACAAATCCACCGCGACCATGGACGAGGTCGCCAAGGCCGCCGGAATCAGCCGCGCCACACTGCACCGGCAGTTCGCCGGCCGGGACGCGCTCGTGCGGGCCCTGGAGTCGCTCGGCATCGCGGAGTGCGAGGCCGCGGTGGACTCTGCGCGGCTGGACGAGGGGGCGGCGAGTGACGCCGTACGACGTCTCGTCCGCGGGATCGAGCCCGTCGCGGGCCTCCTCGCCTTCCTCTACACCGAGAACCAGCTTTTCGAGGGCGAGGAGGTGGACGAGGGCTGGTCCCGGATCGACGCCCGGATCGCCGCGCTGTTCCGGCGCGGACAGGACAACGGCGAGTTCCGGATCGACCTCACACCCACCTGGCTCACCGAGGCTCTGTTCGGGCTGCTCGCCTCCGGCGCCTGGGTCGTGCAGAGCGGCAAGGTCGCGGCCAACGACTTCCACCACATGATCGTCGAGCTGTTGCTCGGCGGCGCGCTCAGAAGAGAGGAATCATGACCAGCACCCTGCAGTCGGCGACCACGACCGAGGCGGTGACCAAGCGCCCCGGCCGTTGGCTCGCGCTGTCCGTCCTCGTCCTCGCCGTGCTGCTGGTGGCCGTCGACGCGACCGTCCTCGGCCTCGCGACCCCCTACATCAGCGAGGACCTGAAGCCCTCCGGCACCCAGCTGCTGTGGATAGGCGACGTCTACTCCTTCGTCATCGCCGGTCTGCTGGTGTCGATGGGCAGCCTCGGCGACCGAATAGGCCGCAAGCGGATCCTGCTCGTCGGTGCCACCGCGTTCGGCGCGGTGTCCGTGCTCAACGCCTACGCGACGACCCCGGAGATGATGATCGTCGCCCGGGCCCTGCTGGGTGTCGCGGGCGCCACCCTGATGCCGGCCACGCTCGCCCTGATCCGCAACCTCTTCCACGACCCGCGCGAACGCAGCCTCGCCATCGGCATCTGGGGCGCGACCGCCTCCGCCGGTACGGCCGTCGGCCCGATCGTCGGTGGCTTCCTGCTCGAACACTTCTGGTGGGGCTCGGTCTTCCTGATCAACCTGCCCGTGATGGCGGTCCTCGTCGTCGTCGGCATCAAGCTGCTCCCCGAGTCCCGCAACCCGAACCCCGGTCCCTGGGACATGATCAGCGTCGTGCTGTCCCTCGTCGGCATGATCGGAGTCGTGTACGCCGTCAAGGAGGCGGCCGCGGTCGGCTTCACCTGGGTCATGGTCGCCGCGGGCCTGCTGGGTGCCGCCGCGCTGTACGGCTTCGTACGCCGCCAGCTCACCCTGCCGACCCCGCTGCTGGACATGCGGCTGTTCCGTCACCGCGGCTTCAGCGGCGCGGTGCTGGCCGACCTGCTGACCATCCTCGGCCTGTCCGGCCTGGTGTTCTTCCTCTCCCAGTTCCTGCAACTCGTGCAGGGCAGGGGCCCGTTCGAGGCGGGCCTCGCCGAGCTGCCCGCCGCGATCGGCGCGGTCGTGGCCGGCCTGATCGCCGGTCGCGTGGCCCGCCGCTACTCGGTACGGGCCGTCGTCTCCGGCGGCCTCGCGGCCATCGGCCTCGCCCTGGCCGTGCTCACGGTCATCGACCGCTCGACCGGCTACCCCCTGCTGGGCGCCGCCCTGCTGGTGGTCGGCATTGGCGCGGGCTTCTCCTTCACGGTGACGTCGGACGTGATCCTCTCCAGCGTGCCGAAGGAGCAGGCGGGAGCGGCGTCGGCGGTGTCGGAGACGGCGTACGAGCTGGGTGCCGCTCTGGGTATCGCGGTGCTGGGCTCGATCGTTACCGGCGTCTACCGGGACTTCACGGGCCCGGCGGGCACTCCGACAGAGGCGCATGAGTCACTGGGTGGTGCGGTGGAAGCCGCGGCGGGAATGCCGGCCCAGACCTCCGAGGCGATGCTGGACGCGGCTCGCAGTTCCTTCGTCGACGGTCTCGCCCTCGCGGCGGGCGTCGGAGCGGCCGTACTGCTCGCGGCGGCGGTGGCAGCGTGGTTCCTCCTGCGCGGCCAGCGGCTCGACAACGCGGCCTGAGGTCCTTGACCGGCCTGCCCTCCCCGCGCCCTCAGGGTGCGGGGTCGAGAAGGGGCGCGGGTCCGATGTGCGCCGCGCGGGCGCGCCTCACGCGGCTGAGGCGCTTGAGTGATCCGCTCCTCGCGCCCCTCAGGGGCGCGAGGTTGCGCCTGATTGGCGGCTCCGCCGCGCGGGCGCGACCAGCCAGATCGGTCCCGCAGCCGAGAACAGTCCGTGGCCACCTGGGCTTCGGGGCCGCTGGGCCGCGGGGGTGCCGGGTGTCGATGTGTCTTCGGGGGCGCGGGGAACTGCGCGGCCAGCCGCATGGGGCCGGCAGCCGAGGATGGTTCGTGGGCCTCTGGGCTTTGGGGCCGCTGGGCCGCGGGGGTGCCGGGTGTCGATGTGTCTTCGGGGGCGCGGGGAACTGCGCGGCCAGCCGCATGGGGCCGGCAGCCGAGGATGGTTCGTGGGCCTCTGGGCTTTGGGGCCGCTGGGCCGCGGGGGTGCCGGGTGTCGATGTGTCTTCGGGGGCGCGGGGAACTGCGCGGCCAGCCGTATCGGACCCGCACCCGCAGACAGTCCGCGGCCCCCCGACCTCCGGCCCGCCGAACCAGCGGAGCTACGCCGCCTCTTTGGCCTTGCTCGCGTACATGTCCACGTACTCCTGCCCGGACAGCCGCATGACCTCCGCCATCACGGAGTCGGTCACCGCCCGCAGCACGTACCGGTCCCGGTCCATCCCCTCGTACCGCGAGAACTCCATCGCCTCGCCGAAGCGAACCGTGACCTTCCGCGGCCGGGGCATCCCCGCCCCACCCGGCTGGATCTTGTCCGTGCCGATCATCGCGAACGGAACGACCGGCGCCCCGGTCATGAGCGTCAGGCGTGCGATGCCGGTGCGGCCCCGGTACAGCCGCCCGTCGGGAGACCGCGTGCCCTCGGGGTAGATCCCGAAGACGCTGCCCTCCTCCAGGATCCGGCGCCCGGTCATCAGCGCGGCCACACCACCACGGCCACCGTCACGGTCGACGGGGATCATGCCGACGCCGGTGAAGAACCACGCCATCAGCCGGCCCTTGAGGCCCTTGCCGGTGACGTACTCGTCCTTGCCGATGAAGAGGACCTGCCGGTCGCAGACGAGCGGCAGGATCATCGAGTCGATGAACGTGAGGTGGTTGCCGGCCAGGATGACCGGACCGTCGCCCGGGATGTGCTCCGCGCCCTCCACTTGTGGGCGGAACATCAGGCGCATGATCGGTCCGAGCACTGCCTTGATGAGCGCGAAGCGGGACAACGGGCCCTCCGGTGTCAAGGGATTCGGTATAAGTCTGTGCAGGTGAGGACGATACTCGCGGTTCCCCGGGTCCCGCACATCGGGTGGGCCGACTTCACCTACGCCTTACGCACTGTTGACGCACGTTTACCTGCGGTGGCGCGTCGAGAACGGCACGTAACCCGTTCGCCATGATGTGACGGACATCGCCCCGAGGGCCTGTCGGACGCGTTCCCCGGACGGCCCTGGGCATTCATTCCGACGGGCCGTCACCTCACCATTCCGGTACGACATTCAGCATCACCCGCGAGTTCCGCCGAAGGTCTCCCATCCGTCATGGACACGCACCTACGATCACCCCGCACTGAAATGGGCGGACGGTCAGGAGGGCCCACATGGGAACCCAGGAGAACGAGCAGACGGGCGTCACCGGACGGCGGATGCTTCTCGGCGCAGCTGTGCTCGGCGCGGGCGGAGCGGTCCTCGGGCTGTCCGGTACGGCGCGAGCGGCGGAGGCACGGCACGGCGGCTCGGGCGGCGGCCTGAAGAACCTGCCCAAGCCGACGATCATCGGACACCGCGGCGCCAGCGGCTACCGGCCCGAGCACACCCTCGGCTCCTACCAGCTGGCCCTGGACATGGGCGCCGACATCGTCGAGGCCGGCGACCTGGTGCCCACCAAGGACGGCCACCTCGTCTGCCGGCACGAGCCGGAGATCGGCGGCACGACCGATGTCGCGGACCATCCCGAGTTCGCCGACCGCAAGAAGACCAAATCCCTCGACGGCGTGGCCACCACCGGCTGGTTCACCGAGGACTTCACGCTCGCCGAGCTGAAGACGCTGCGTGCGACCGAGCGCATCCCGGCCAACCGCCCGCACAACACCCTGTACAACGGCCGCTGGGAGATCCCCACCTTCGAAGAGGTCCTGCGGTGGCAGGACGAGCAGAGCCGCAAGCGCGGCAAGCAGGTCTGGATCTACCCCGAGCTCAAGCACCCCACCTACTTCCGCAAGCAGGGCCTCGCCCTGGAGGAGCGGGTCGCCAAGGTGCTCCACAAGCACGGCAAGGACCGGCGGAACTCGCCCGTCATCCTCCAGTCCTTCGAGCCGACCAGCATCCAGCGGCTGAACAAGCTCGTCGACAACCCGCTGGTGGTCCTGCTCTCCGGCGCGACCACCCGGCCCTGGGACTTCGTCGAGACGGGCGACCCGCGCACGGTCGCCGACCTGGTCAAGCCGGCCGGCCTCAGGGAGATCGCCTCCTACGCCCAGGGCATCGGCCCCACCCTGGACCTGGTCATCCCGAAGGACGCGAACGGCAACCTCACCCAGCCCACGACGCTGGTCGCCGACGCACACAAGGTCGGGCTGCTCCTGCACCCCTACACGATGCGCAACGAGAACCCCTTCCTGCCGGCCGGCTTCCGCAGGGGCACCGAGGCGGACGCCTACGGTGATGTCTTCGGCGCCTACAAGACGTACTTCGCGACCGGCATCGACGGAGTGTTCACCGACAATCCCGACACGGGCCTGCTGGCCCGCGAGGACTTCGTCAACGACTGAGACCCGCACCCCGGTTGGGGTGACTGTCGGCCGCCCGGGCAACCCCATGCCCGGGCGGCCGCGTCGTGCCGCATATGACGGACGACCTGGTTGCCGCCCTGCGCCCGCTGCTCCTCGCGGAGGCCTCAGCCGAGGCGCCCGCCGCCGGAACGGAGCCGGGCGACCTGGAACAGGCGGTCTGGCTCCGCCTCCTGGAACGCCTCGACTCCGACGGCCCGCCCGCGGACCCACCGGCCTGGCTGCGCAGGGCGGTCCGCTCCGAGGCCCGCCGAAGCCGCCGCACGACCCGCCATGAACGGCCGTACGAGCGCGAGCCCGCCGCCGACACCGAGCGTCACGACCCCCAACACCTGGCCCTCGCCGCCGCCCGTCGCCGCGCCCTGCGCGAAGCGGTGCGCCGCCTCCCCGGCCGCTGCCCCCGCCTCGTCGAGGCCCTGCTCTCCCCGAAGGACCTGACATACCGGGAAATCGCGGGGGAGTTGGGTATCTCACAGGGCAGTCTCGGCCCGGAACGTTCCAGATGCCTGGGATGTCTGCGTCGAATGCTCACGCCGGAGGTTGCGGCCCGCGGAGCGCGGGGATAGGAGTGAGGGACGACAGGTGATCAGGTGAGCGGGAGGCGTGCGCACATGGGCATGAGCGTGACCATCTCGGCGGCGACCGAGCAGGACGCGGAGCAGATCTTCAGGCTGCAGTACCTGTGCTTCCAGAGCGAGGCGGCGCTGTACGGCAACTACCGCATCGACCCGCTCGTCCAAACACTGGACTCGGTCCGGGTGGAGGTCGCCGCGGACTGTGTCTTCGTGGCACGGCTCGGCGAGGAGGTGGTCGGCTCCGTCCGCGGCAGCGTCACCGAGGACGGCGCGGCGGCCATCGGCAAGCTCTGCGTCCACCCCCGCCTCCAGGGCCACGGCATCGGCGCCCGCCTCCTGCGCGCCGCGGAAGCCGCCCTGACCGAACAGCGCGGCGCCAAGCGGTTCCGCCTGGAGGCCGGCCACCGCAGCGAGGGCAACCTGCGCCTGTACCGCAAGGTGGGCTACGAGGCGGTGGGCACGTCGAAGGGCGCCGACGGCGTTCCGATGGTCGTCCTGGAGAAGCCGGCAGGCGCGTACGCGACCACGGCGTGACCAGTCACGACGGGCAGGCAGCCGCCTGACAACCTCAGGCGGCATCCTGGCGAGGCGCCCGCTTCCGCAGCCAATAGAGCGCGGACAGAGGCAGAAGCACGGGAATGAACAAGTACCCCATGCCGAAGTCGGACCACACGGTCGCATCGGGAAACGCCGACGGCTCGACGACGGTCCACGTGCCTACGACCAGCACGCCTACCAGTTCGGCCGCGCAGCAGATCCGCGCTGCCTTACGGGCCGTCTCGCCGCCGCGTACGAGCGTGTACGTGATGAAGCCGTACACCACGCCCGCCACCGCCGACAGCGAATACGCGAGCGGCGCCCGGTCGAACTCGGTCGCGATCTGGTACGCCGATCGCGACACGGCGCCGACCACCATCACGCCGTACAGCCACACCAGCACGATCCCGGGCCCGCTGATCAGCCGTGCCCTGCCGGGCTTCTCCTGTGTCACGGCCACCTCAGCCTCCCCAGATGTCATACAGTCGCACCTCGAGCACGGCCAGCACCACGCCGCCCGCGGCGACCGTCACCGAACCCCACTTGCTCCGCTCGGCCAGCGACATGAACCCGGCGGCCGGAATGCACGCGAGCGATCCCAGCAGATACGCCACGAAGATCGTCGTGCCCTGCTCCGGCTCCTCGCCCCGCGCCAGCAGCACGATCCCGATCACCAGCTGCACCAGGGCCAGCACCGTCACCACGGCCATGCCGATGAAGTGCCAGTCCTTGGTCGGCTGATCACGGTACGCCGCCCAACCGCACCACGCGGCGAGCGACAGCGCGGCGACCCCGGTCACCAGCGTCAGGGCATCAAACATGTGGCGAGCCTATTACGGGCCAAAAGGCCTGATGCGCCCGGCCCCGGCGCCCGCCCCCGACCTCGACGATCGCGTACTGAATCGAAGCCCGAGGCCGTGTCCGGCACGCTCCGGCGGACCCGTAGGGTCTAGACCATGACGATCCACGCACGCGCTCTCCTGTTCGACAACGACGGCACCCTGGTCTCCTCCCTCGACTCCGTGGACCGCTGCTGGGCGCGGTGGGCCGGTGAGTACGGGATCACGGCCGAGGCGTTCGGGCGGATCGAGTTGCACGGCCGGCCGGCCGTGGAGATAGCCGCCGACCTGCTGCCCGCCGACGTCGTGCCGGAGGCCCTCGCGCGGATCGAGACGCTGGAGGTGGAGGACGTGCCCAACGGCGGGGTGCACCTGCTGCCCGGCACCAAGGACTTCCTCGATTCGCTGCCCGCCGACCGCTGGGCCGTCGTCACCTCCGCCACCCGGCGCCTCGCCGAGGCCCGCCTCGACGCCGTCGGCATCCTGCCCAAGACCCTGATCGCCGCCGACGACATCACGCGCGGCAAGCCCGACCCCGAGCCCTACCTCCTCGCCGCCCGGCAGCTGGGCGTGGACCCCGCGCACTGCGTCGTCTTCGAGGACGCCCCCGCCGGTCTGGCGGCCGGTCGCGCCGCCGGAATGACCACCGTGGCGTTCACCACAACCCACCAGGCCCACGAGCTCGACGCCGACTACGTGGTGAAGAACCTGTCGGCCCTGTCCGCCCTGGTCACCGAAGCCGGCGTCGAGATCTCCGTACGCGCCTGAGAGGTGTCCGCCGCTGTCCAGTATGCGGACAGCGGCGGTTGGTAAGGACCGTACGTCTGGTTTACTGATCGCATGACCACGACGAGCTGCCGCACCCTTGCGACCGAGGCGACCCTTGCGCCCGGTGCTCGTTGTATGTGTCGAATGTGCGCCTTCTAGAGGGCCCCTGCACCATCTGAGCCTCGCGCCCCGAAGCGAGAGCCCGCTCATGTCCGCCCGTACGCCCCACGTACGTGACTGAGCCGCGCCCCACGCACACGTCTTCCCCCGGTTCCACCGCGTTCGCGGGAAACCGTGCTGCGCTCCGGCCGCCTTCGACCACGAATACCCGTGTTCGGTGCCCACGATGCGCCGTGCACTCGACAGTGACGGAAACCCAGTGATCACCACCTCGGGCCTGACCAAGGTCTATCGCTCGCGCGGCCGTGAGGTCACCGCCCTCGACGGCGTCGACCTGCACGTCCGCGAAGGCGAGGTCTACGGCGTCATCGGCCAGTCCGGCGCCGGCAAGTCCTCCCTCATCCGCTGCATCAACCTGCTGGAGCGCCCCACCGCCGGCACCGTGTCCGTCGCCGGGCAGGACCTCACGGCCCTGGCGGGACGCGGTCCCCGGGCCGGCCGGGAGCTGCGCCGGGCGCGCAGCCGCATCGGCATGGTCTTCCAGCACTTCAACCTGCTGTCCTCGCGGACGGTCCAGGACAACGTCGAGCTGCCCCTCGAAATCCTCGGCACGTCCGGCAAGGACCGCTCCCGCAAGGCACTCGAACTGCTCGACCTGGTGGGCCTCGCCGACAAGGCCAAGGCCTACCCCGCCCAGCTCTCCGGCGGCCAGAAGCAGCGCGTCGGCATCGCCCGCGCCCTGGCCGGCGACCCCAAGGTGCTGCTCTCCGACGAGGCCACCAGCGCCCTCGACCCGGAGACCACCCGCTCCATCCTCCAGCTGCTGCGCGACCTGAACCGGCAGCTGGGCCTGACCGTCCTGCTCATCACCCACGAGATGGACGTCGTGAAGTCGATCTGCGACTCGGCCGCGCTCATGGAGAACGGCCGCGTCGTGGAGTCCGGCACGGTCAGCGAGCTGCTCGCGACCCCCGGCTCCGAACTGGCCTCCGCGCTCTTCCCGGTGGGCGGCGAGGCCTCCGCCGACGACCGCACCGTCGTCGACGTGACCTTCCAGGGCGAGGCCGCCACCCAGCCGGTCATCTCGCAGCTCTCGCGCACCTACAACATCGACATCTCGATCCTCGGCGCCGCCATCGACACCGTCGGCGGCCTCCAGGTCGGCCGGATGCGCATCGAGCTGCCCGGCCGCTACGAGGACAACGTCGTGCCGATCGGCTTTCTGCGCGAACAGGGCCTGCAGATCGACGTCGTCGGCCAAGAGGCCCGGCAGCCCGTCTCCGCGCTGGTGAAGGAAGGTGCCAAGTGACCTGGTCCGAGATGCAGCCCCTGCTGGAGCAGGCGTGTTGGGACACCCTCTACATGGTCGGCTGGTCCACCCTCATCGCGGTCGTCGGCGGCCTCCCGCTCGGCATCCTCCTCGTCCTCACCGACAAGGGCGGCCTGCTGCAGAACGTCCTCGCCAACAAGGTCATCGGGCAGATCGTGAACGTCGCCCGCTCGATGCCGTTCATCATCCTGATGGTCGCGCTGATGGGCTTCACGCGCTCGATCACCGGCACGACCATCGGCCGCGAGGCCGCCATCGTGCCGCTCGCGATCGGAGCGATCCCCTTCTTCGCCCGCCTTGTCGAGACGGCTGTCCGCGAAGTGGACGGCGGGCTCGTCGAGGCCGTGCAGTCGATGGGCGGCAACACCTGGACCGTCGTCCGCAAGGTCCTCGTACCCGAGTCGCTGCCGTCCCTCATCGCCAGCACCACGACCACGATCGTCGCCCTCATCGGCTACTCGGCCATGGCCGGCACGGTCGGCGCCGGCGGCCTCGGCGACATCGCCATCCGCTACGGCTACCAGCGCTTCGAGACCGAACTGATGTGGCTGACCGTCGCGGTCCTCGCCGTCGTCATCTCGCTCATCCAGTTCGCCGGCGACTACGCCGCCCGCTCCCTGCACCGGCGAGGCGGCCACTCGGGCGCGGCGCCCAAACTCCGCCTGCTCAAGGCCTCCACGGCCACGAGCAAGACCGTCTGAACCTCCCGGACGGGCACCCAGAACTCCCCGAGAACCCAAGTCGGGGTCGCACCACCCATAAGGAAAGGCACTTTTCGTGCGTAACACCGCCAAGATCACCACTGCTGTCCTCGCCGCCGGAGCCCTCACCCTCGGGCTCTCCGCCTGCGGCTCGGACAAGGACTCCGGCTCCGACGCGAGCGCCCCGCTGAAGGTCGCGGCCACGCCGACCCCGCAGGGCGAGATCCTCACCTACATCAAGGACAACCTCGCGAAGAAGGCGGGCCTCGACCTCGAGGTCCGGGAGTTCACCGACTACGTGACGCCGAACACGGCCGTCCAGCAGGGTGAGGTCGACGCCAACTACTTCCAGCACCAGCCGTACCTGGACGACTTCAACAAGAAGAACGGCACCGACATCGTCGCCGTGCCGAACGCCACCGTGCACCTGGAGCCGCTCGGCGTGTACTCCCAGGGCGTCAAGAAGCTCACGGACCTCAAGAAGGGCGCCACGGTCGCCCTGCCGAACGACACCACCAACGAGGCCCGCGCGCTCAAGCTCCTGGAAGCCAACGGCGTCATCAAGCTGAAGTCGGGCGTCGGCTACGACGCGACCCCCAAGGACGTCGCCTCCAACCCCAGGAACCTGAACTTCAAGGAGTTGGAGGCGGCCCAGCTGCCGCGCTCCCTCGGCGACGTCGACGCCGCCGTCATCAACGGCAACTACGCGCTGGAGGCCGACCTCAGCCCGGCCGACGACGCCATCGCCGCCGAGTCGCCCAAGGACAACCCGTACGGCAACTTCCTCGCGGTGAAGAAGGGCAACGAGGACGACCCGCGTGTGCAGAAGCTCGCGAAGCTCCTCACCTCGCCCGAGGTGAAGAAGTTCATCGAGGACAAGTACGACGGCGCGGTCGTCGCGGCCTTCTGATGAGCATCGTGAAGCGCCGACGCCCCGTACTGCTCTCGGCCGCGCTCGCAGGTGCCCTCTCACTCGGCCTCACCGCCTGCGGCTCGGGCTCCGGCGGTGGCGCCGACGACACCCTGGTCGTCGGCGCCACCGCCGTACCGGCCGGCGAGGTCCTGACGTACGTCAGGGACGATCTCGCCGCGAAGGCCGGGCTGAAACTGGAGATCAGGGAGTTCACGGACTACGTCCTGCCGAACACCGCCCTCCAGGAAGGCTCGTTGGACGCGAACCTCTACCAGAACGAGCCCTATCTGGACGAGTTCAACAAGTCCAAGGGGACCGACCTGGTCCCGGTGATCAAGGCCTATCTGCCGCCCATGGGCGTCTACTCGAACAAGGTCACCGACGTCACGAAGCTCGCCGACGGAGCCACCGTCGCCGTGCCGAACGACACCACCAACGAGGGCCGCGCCCTGAAACTGCTCGCTTCCAAGGGCGTCATCACGCTCAAGAACGGTGCGGGCACGGACGCGTCCCCGGCGGACATCGCCGCCAACCCCCGGCACCTGAAGTTCCAGGAGCTGGAACCCGCCCAGCTGCCCCGCTCGCTCGACGACGTGGCCGTGGCGGTCATCAACAACAACTATGCGCAGGACGCCGGCCTCAGCCCCACCGAGGACGCCATCCTCCTGGAGTCGGCGAAGGACAACCCCTACGCCAACCTCCTGGCCGTGAAGAAGGGCAACGAGGAGGACCCGCGTGTGCAGAAGCTCGCGAAGCTCCTCGCCTCGTCCGACGTGAGGAAGTTCATCGAGGACAAGTACAAGGGCTCGGTCCTGCCGGTCACTTCGGGCTGACGGGGCGTAAACGGCGTATCGCCACGCACGGGGTCCACTCCTTCACCTGGTGTGGACCCCGTGGTGCAGTTCAGTGCTTTCATGCTGCATGCTGGGCAGTTCAGCAGGCCCTGCAGGTTTTCCGAAGGTTACGGAGTGGCGCATGACTAGCACCTTCCCCAACATCTCCATCAGCACGGAGCGGTTGGTGCTGCGGCCCTTCGAAGACCTGGACATCGAGTCGTTCACCGAGATGATGAACGACGAACTGGTCACCGCCTGGACCTCCGTGCCGCAGCCCTACACCGAGGCCGACGCCCGCGCCTGGATCACCGAACGCGCCCCCGCCGAACGCACCGAGGGGCGCGGCATCGTCCTCGCCGTCACCGAGTTCCTCACCCAGCGTCTCGTGGGCATCGTCCACCTGCAGCACACCGACTGGCGTGTCCGCTCCAGCGAGATCTCCTACGTCGTCGCGCCCTGGGCCCGCGGCGAGGGCTACGCCTCCGAGGCGGCCCTGGCCACCGCGCAGTGGCTCTTCCACGACCAGAAGTTCGAACGGCTGGAACTGCGCACCGCCGCCGACAACACCGCCTCCCAGCAGGTGGCGCAGAAGATCGGCTGTATCAGCGAGGGCGTGCTGCGCGGCGCCTGGATAGCGCGCGCCAGGACCGACAGCGGCGAGTGGATCGACGTCCGCACGGACCTCATCATCTGGAGCCTGCTGCCCGAGGACCTCGAAGGCGTCGGCGATCAGCCGGCCGACGGTTTCACCTTGTTCGGTGACTGGAACTGACGGGTAGCGAACCCACGGGCACCCGGGGTGCCCGCGCCGCGACCAGGTACCCTCACGGAGCCTGCCCCTCGGGCTGTCCGACGACGACCTGCGCAAACCCTGGAGAGAGACGACGATGGCCGACCGCGTCACGGTGATCGGCTGGGACGGCTCGCCGCTGACCGCCGCGGCACGCTCCGCTCTCGGCGCCGCCACGCTGGTGGCCGGTGCCGCCCACCACCTGGCGCTCCCCGCGGTGCCGCCCGCCGCGGAGCGCATCCGCCTCGGCAGCGTCGCCCTCGCCGCCCGCCGGATCGCAGGCCACCGCGGCACCGCGGTCGTGTTCGCCGACGGCGACCCCGGCTTCTTCGGAGTCGTACGGACCCTGCGCGCGCCCGAGTTCGGCCTGGAGGTCGAGGTCGTCCCCGCGGTCTCCTCCGTCGCCGCCGCCTTCGCCCGGGCGGGCATGCCATGGGACGACGCACAGGTGGTCGTCGCACATCCCCGCACCCTGCGCCGCGCGGTCAATGTGTGCCGCGCCCACACCAAGGTCGCCGTCCTCACCTCTCCCGGCGCGGGCCCCGCCGAACTCGGCCTCCTCCTCGAAGGCGTCCACCGCACCTTCGTCATCTGCGAGGAACTGGGCACCGAACGCGAACAGGTCACCGTCGTCACCTCCGACAAGGCCGCCGACCACACCTGGCGCGACCCGAACGTCGTGATCGTCATCGGCGGCAAGGTGGCCGCCACGGAGGGCGGCGGGTGGATCGCCGGCCGCGACTCCTATGCCGCGCCGCGCGGCTGGACGCTGCCCGCCGAGGCCTACGGCGGTCTCATGGGCGAGGGCGAGCTGGAACCGCTTCGCTCGGCCCAACTCGTCCGGCTCGGCCCCCGCGTCGGTGACCTGGTGTGGGACATCGGCTGCGGCAGCGGCGCCTTCGCCACCGAGGCGGCCAGGGCGGGCGCCGCCGTCATCGCCGTCGACAGCGACCCGCGGGCCTGCGAGCGCACCGAAGCCAACGCCCGCGGCTTCGGGGTCCAGCTCCAGATCGTCCACGGCAGGGCCCCGCACGTGCTGGAGAACCTCCCCGAACCGGACGTCGTCCGCGTCGGAGGCGGGGGAGCGGGCGTCGTCTCCGCCGTCGCCGACCGGCGCCCGCAGCGCATCGTCACCCACGCCGCGACCCGCGATGAAGCCGAACTCATCGGGCGCGACCTCACCCAGCACGGCTACGACGTGGAGTGCGCCCTCCTGCAGTCCGTGCAACTGGACACACGTGCCTGGACGGAGCGCGAGCGGACGGTCGCGTTCCTGCTCAGCGGGGTACTGAACGACCGCACAGTGTAATCGCGGAGGCCTCCCCGTGATCCGGTTGTCGTACCGCGCGCGGTAGGCTGGCCGATCGTTGTACCGCACTCGGTCGCCCGGCACTTCGTCGGTCAATGTCCGGAAAAACGCTCCCCATTTGGGGTGGGTGTGGTACGGCGAAACCGGAGGACGCGCAACGTGGCGCAGTCCACAGCGGCCTGTCGCGGATCAACCTGTCGCGACGGTCGAACGGCCACGACAATGCCACTCAGTGGCTTTGTCGCCTTTTTGGGCGGGTCGCTCGTGCCGCTGGGCACGCACGCTCGTTCTTCACTACGGGGGCGGTCGGTGCGCCGTCCCCGGTGAGCTGGTCGTGGAAGCACTAACCGATGGGCGAGGGGTACGCATGACCGACACCGGCCAGGTCCCGGGCGAGGGACTGCCGGAGAGCGCAGGCATGGTGGAGCAGCCGGGCGCCCCCGCGGCGCACGGTACGTACACCTACCTCTCCGAGACAACCGCCGAGGACGAAGACCTGCTGCTGCCCGGCTCGCAGGGTGCCTGGGGCACCGAGGTCGTCCCGCCCGCGCCGGAGCCGGTAGTCGAGGCCATGCACGAGCCGGGTGCGCACGAGATGTCCGGCCGCGACAGCGGTTCGGTCGACCTCAGCGCTGTCCGCCTGCCGTCCCCTTCGGCGCCGATTCCGCCGATCACCCCCCGGCGCCCCCTGCACCTCGGCCCGCCCATCCCCGACGCCTCCGCCAGCCCGGTCCGCTCCCTTGCCGACCGCGGCGCCGTCGCCGCCCCCGCCCGCCAGCCCGGCCCCGAGTACCTGGACGCCCCGCCGCACCGCGAGGCGTCGGCCCCGCAGCCGGCATCCGCCTGGGGCACGCCCGCCCAGGCCCCCGCACCGGTGAGCACCGAGGCACCGGCTGCCGAAACGGTTGTTCCGACCGGACAGCAGGCGACTGCGGTGCAGGTGGCCATGGAGGGCGGCGCCGAAGCGGGTGCCGTTCAAGAGTCCGAGGCCGGCGCGCCTGCTCCGCAGGAGGGCGTGTACGACACCCAGGAGCCGTCGGGCGGCGATGCCGCGCCGGCTGCGCAGCCGGGCTCAGCCGCGGGAGAGGGCGTCGTTCCGGCCGTCGATGAGGTGGCGGTGGCAGCGTTTGCTCCTGCCCCCGTCGAGGTCACGGCTGCTCCCGTTCCCGAGGCCGACCAGGTTGTGGCCGTGGGTTCGGACGCCGGCGACGCCGTGGTGGACGCGGCCGGTTCCGGCGCCGATGCCGATGAGGTCGCAGCTCCTGAGGCTGTGCTTGATACCGCTGCTGAGGACGTCCCGCTGAGCGAGGCCGACGCGGGTGCCGGGCAGGTGCCTGGGGACCTCGCTGCCGATCCGGCCGTGGACGGGGCCGCTCAGCTTGCCGAGGCGCCGGTTGCAGACGCCGGGCACGGTTTGGAGACGCCCGCGGCTGAAGTCGAGCAACTGCCTGAGCGGACGGCTCCTGAGGCCGTGCAGCTTCCTGAGCAGGCGGCCCCTGAAGCCGCGCCGCTGCCCGAGCAGACGGCTCCTGAGGCTGCGCTGCCTCCCGAGGCGCCGGCTCCTGAAGGTGCCTCCATCCCCGGCGTCCCTGCCCCTGAAGCTGTCCAGGTCCCGGACGCCCCGGCTCCGGAAGCGGCCCCGCTTCTCGACGCTCCCGCGCCCGAGGCCCCCGCGCAGGTCGCCGAGCCCGCAACATCCGAGGCGGCCCAGCTCCCGGAAGCCGCCCAGTTCCCGGATGCGCCCCAGACTCCCGAGGTCTCCGCCCCCGTGGACCCGCAACCGGCCCCGGACGCCGTCCCGGCCCCGGCCGCGCTCGGCACGGCGCAGGCAGCCCAGCCCGCGGAGGCCGAGCACCTCGCGCCGATCGTGCAGCCCACGGACGCCGTCACCGTGCCCACCGAGGACGCCTTCGCCGCCGTAACCCCCGACCCGGCCCCGCAACTCGCGGACGCCGAGCAGGCGTTCGAGCAGCAGCCGCCACAGGACGCCGCTCTGCCCGGCGTCGAAGCCGAAGCAGAGGCGGTCGACGTGACCGCGCCCGCCGCCGACGGGGAAGTCCCCGTGGCGGACCCGGTGGCCGCCGCGGCCCCCGTGGCACAGTTCCCGGACGCCCAGCAGGCCCCGGACGTCACCGCCGAGCCCGCCCTGGCCCCGCAGCCACTCGCCGCAGCCTCCGCCGAAGCCGCCCCGCAACCGGCCGCTGCCGCCCAGCCCGCCCCGGCCGAGGCGCCCGAGGCCTTCGTCGCCGAGCCCGCCGGACCGCAGCTGCGGGCCGTGGCCGCCCAGCCCGGGCAGGGCACCGAGGACCCGGCACAGTCACCCCTGGAGCCCACGGCGTCCGGTGAGGGGGAGGCCCCGGCCTTCGTCCCGGCCGGTAGCGCCCAGGAGCCCGCGCCCGACCAGCCGCTGGGCCAGTTCGTCCCGGTCGAGGGGTCGGTGCCCACCACCCCGCACCTCGCCCCGACCCCGCCGCAGCCGATCGTCCTGCCCACTCAGGAGGCACCGGCTCCCGTCGCCGCCGTTCCGACGCCCCGCGACGGAGACCCCGAGCTCGTACAGCACGCGGACGACCTGGACACCCGGGCCGCCGACCAGGAAGACCCCGGAGAAGAGAGCACGGCGTCCGTGGAAGAAGCACCGCAGCCCACCGGCCCGGCCGCGCCCGCCTACGACGACGCCGAACGCGAGGCCGTCCTCAAGGTCATGCGCGAGCGGCGCGACATCCGCAACGGCTTCCGCAGCGACCCCATCCCGCACGAGGTGCTGCTCCGCGTCCTGGAGGCCGCCCACACCGCGCCCTCCGTCGGTCACTCCCAGCCCTGGGACTTCGTCGTGATCCGCTCGGCCGACACCCGGCGGACCATGCACGAGCTCGCCATGCGCCAGCGCGAGGCGTACGCCAAGTCGCTGCCCAAGGGCCGGGCGAAGCAGTTCAAGGAACTGAAGATCGAGGCCATCCTCGACACCCCGGTGAACATCGTCGTCACTGCCGACCCGACCCGCGGCGGCCGCCACACCCTCGGCCGGCACACCCAGCCGCAGATGGCGCCGTACTCCGCCGCGCTCGCGGTCGAGAACCTCTGGCTCGCCGCGCGCGCCGAGGGCCTCGGCGTCGGCTGGGTCAGCTTCTTCGACGAGCGCGAGATGGTCCGCGCCCTCGGCCTGCCCGAGCACCTGGAGGTCATCGCCTACCTGTGCGTCGGGTACGTCGACGAGTTCCCGGACGAGCCCGAGCTGCTGCAGGCCGGCTGGTCCAAGCGCCGCCCGCTGTCCTGGGTCGTGCACGAGGAGACGTACGGCCGTCGCGCCCTGCCCGGCGAGGAACCGCACGATCTGCTCGCCGAGACCGTCGCCCAGATCCGCCCGCTGGACGCCAAGGCGCTCGGCGAGGCCTGGGAGCGGCAGAAGCGCATGACGAAGCCGGCCGGCGCGCTCGGCATGCTGGAGATCATCTCCGCCCAGCTGTCCGGGCTGTCGCGGCAGTGCCCGCCACCGATCCCGGAGCCCGCGGCCGTCGCGATCTTCGCCGGTGACCACGGCGTCCACGCCCAGGGCGTCACCCCCTGGCCGCAGGAGGTGACGGCCCAGATGGTCGCCAACTTCCTCGGCGGCGGCGCGGTCTGCAACGCGTTCGCGGGCCAGGTGGGCGCGGAGGTCTGCGTCGTGGACGTCGGCGTCGCGGCCGACCTCCCGGCCACCCCCGGCCTGCTGCCCCGCAAGGTCCGCGCGGGCACCTCCGACATGACGACCGGCCCCGCGATGTCCCGCGAGGAGGCCAAGCAGGCCATCGAGGTGGGCATCGAGACGGCCCGCGACCTGGTGGCGGCGGGCAACAAGGCGCTGCTGACGGGCGAGATGGGCATCGCCAACACGACCGCCTCGGCCGCCCTGATCTCCGTCTTCACCGGCGCCGACCCGGCCGAGGTCACCGGACGCGGCACCGGCATCAACGACGAGACCCTCGCCCGCAAGACCGAGGTCGTCCGCCGCGCCCTCGAAGTTCACCAGCCTGATCCGGCCGACCCCATCGGCGTCCTGGCGGCGATCGGCGGTTTCGAGCACGCCGCGCTGGTCGGCCTCCTGCTGGGCGGCGCGTCGCTCCGTACGCCGGTGATCCTGGACGGCGTCAGCGCCGGCGCCGCCGCCCTGGTCGCCCGCGCCATCGCCCCCGAGGTCCTCGCGGCCTGCATCGCCGGCCACCGCAGCGCGGAGCCCGGCCACGTGGCCGCCCTCAACAAACTGGGCCTGCGCCCCCTGGTCGACCTCGACCTCCGCCTGGGCGAGGGCACCGGCGCCCTGCTGGCCCTCCCGCTGGTCCAGAGCACGGCACGGGCCATGCACGAGGTGGCGACCTTCGACTCGGCGGGCGTCACCGAGAAGTGACTCCGGACCGGGGTGGGGCATGCGCTCCTGCGTGCACCCCACCCCGGCCGTACTCTGAACCAACCCCTTAAAATCCGCACGTCAGGGCTGCTCCAGTGCCGTAGCACCCATCGCATTGCCAGGACGAGGAGCCGCACCTCATGGCCGAACACCCCGCCTACCCCGTAGGCCTCCGCCTCACCGGCCGCCGGGTCGTCGTCCTCGGCGGCGGCCAGGTGGCCCAGCGCCGCCTCCCGGCACTCATCGCGGCGGGCGCGGACATCCACCTGGTGTCCCCGGACGCGACCCCCTCCGTCGAAGCCATGGCGGACGCAGGCGAGATCACCTGGCAGAAGCGCCCCTACGAGGACGGCGACCTCGCCGTCGCCTGGTACGCCCTGATCGCCACCAGCGACGACGACGCCAACACCCGCGCCTCCCTCGAAGCGGAGCGCCACCGCGTCTGGTGCGTCCGCTCCGACGACGCCGACGCCGCAACCGCCTGGACCCCGGCCACGGGAACCAGCGAGGGCGTCACCGTCGCGGTCCTCACCAGCGACGCGCGCGGCCGCGACCCCCGGCACACCGCCGCGATCCGCGACGCGGTCGTCGAGGGCCTGCGGGACGGCACTCTCGTCGCCCCGCACCACCGCACCCGTACCGCCGGAGTCGCCCTCGTCGGCGGCGGCCCCGGCGACCCGGACCTGATCACCGTGCGCGGCCGCCGCCTGCTCGCCGAGGCCGACGTGGTCATCACCGACCACCTGGGCCCGCGCGACCTGCTCGCGGAACTGCCGTCGAGCGTCGAGGTGATCGACGCGGCGAAGCTGCCGTACGGCAGGTTCATGGCCCAGGAGGCCATCAACAACGCGCTGATCGAGCACGCCAAGCAGGGCAAGTCGGTCGTACGTCTCAAGGGCGGGGACCCCTTCGTCTACGGCCGCGGCATGGAGGAGGTCCAGGCGCTGGCCGAGGCCGGTGTCCCGTACACGGTCGTGCCCGGCATCTCCAGTTCGATCTCGGTGCCGGGCGCCGCCGGCATCCCGGTCACCCACCGGGGCGTCGCCCACGAGTTCACCGTGGTCAGCGGCCACATCGCCCCCGACGACGAGCGCTCCCTGGTCGACTGGCCGTCCGTCGCCAAGCTGACCGGCACGCTGGTGATCCTGATGGGCGTCGCCACGATCGGGAAGGTCGCCGAGACCCTCATCGCCCATGGCAAGTCCCCCGACACGCCGGTCGCTCTGGTCCAGGAGGGCACGACGGCCGCCCAGCGCCGGGTGAACGCGACCCTCGCGACGGCCGCCGAGACCGTGCTCGCCCACGAGGTGAAGCCGCCGGCGGTCATCGTCATCGGGGACGTCGTGAACGTGGGGCCGAGCGGACCGAACCCTTCCGCGTAACCGCGGGTAACCCAACCCGTACCGAACCGTTGGCACCACACCCAGGACAAGGCAGTATCACCCTGTGGCCGATCTCATCACCGTCGATGACCCCGACGACCCGCGCCTGCGCGACTACACGGGCCTGACCGACGTCGAACTGCGCCGCAAGCGCGAGCCGGCCGAGGGCCTGTTCATCGCCGAGGGCGAGAAGGTCATCAGACGGGCCAAGGAAACCGGCTACGAGATGCGGTCGATGCTGCTCTCGGCCAAGTGGGTCGACGTCATGCGCGATGTCATCGACGAGCTCCCGGCCCCGGTCTACGCGGTCAGCCCGGAGCTCGCCGAGCAGGTCACCGGCTACCACGTGCACCGCGGCGCGCTCGCCTCCATGCAGCGCAAACCGCTCCCGACGGCCACCCAACTCCTCCAGTCCGCCCGCCGTGTGGTGGTGATGGAGTCGGTCAACGACCACACCAACATCGGCGCCATCTTCCGCTCCGCCGCCGCCCTCGGCATGGACGCGGTCCTGCTTTCCCCGGACTGCGCCGACCCCCTGTACCGCCGCAGCGTCAAGGTCTCCATGGGCGCGGTCTTCTCGGTGCCGTACGCCCGTCTCGACACCTGGCCCAAGGGCCTCGAAACGGTCCGCGAGGCGGGCTTCACCCTCCTCGCCCTCACCCCGGACGAGAAGGCCAAGACCCTCGACGAGGCCGCCCCGCACCGGATGGACCGGGTCGCCCTGATGCTCGGCGCCGAGGGCGACGGTCTCTCCACCCAGGCCCTGGTCGCCGCCGACGAATGGGTCCGCATCCCGATGTCCCACGGCGTCGACTCCCTCAACGTCGGCGCGGCGGCAGCGGTCGCCTTCTACGCGGTGGCCTCGGGCCGCCCGCAGATCTAGGCCGTACGGCGATGGCACAGCGGGAGGCGATCGTCGCGGTCCTCCTCCGAGCCGACCGAGTCCTCGCCATCCGCCGCGGCCCTGCAGTCGCACGCCCCGGCTACTGGCAACCCCTCAGCGGCAAGATCGAGCCGGGGGAGACCCAGCGGGAGGCCGTCGTCCGCGAGGTCGGCGAGGAGGTCGGCCTCACCGTCGTACCCCTGGCCAAGGTATGGGAGTCCGAGACGGACGACGGCCGCTTCAGCCTCCACTGGTGGACGGCGAACGCCGAGACCGGCGACGTCGTCCCCGACCCGGGCGAGGTGGCCGAGGCCCGCTGGGTCACACCGGAGGAGTTCCTGTCCCTGGACCCGGTCTTCGAGGGCGACCGGGAGTTCTTCGAACGGATCCTGCCGACCCTGTGAGGCCCCTTCCGCTCGGGGCCGTCGCCTAGTCGCGGATCTCGAACGTCGACTCGTACCGCTGGGACATCAGGTCGTCCTCATCCAGCGGCGTGTATCCGGGTGCCACCTGCTCCTGCTCCTGCTGCGGCCGTACGACGTCCCCGTCACCGCCGAGCCCGCGGTCCGGGCCCTGGCAGCCCTGTGCCGCCGCGATGCCGAGCGCCACGAGCAGCGTCACCACGACGAACACGAACAGCCGCTGCCGCAGCAGCTGCGGGTTGGCGGGCCGCCGACCGGTTCCCGTCCGCGGCGCCGGACGGCCTGCGCCGTTGCGTGGCACGGGCCGGCTGCCGCCGCCCGAGCGTGGGGCTTTGCGCGAGGCGGGGATCGGCCGGGGGCCCGGCCTGGACGACGCCGTACCGCCGGGCAAGGCGCCGCCGTTCCGCGGGGGAACCCCGTCGCGCGCGGGACCGGGACCTCGGGAAGCACCGTTGCCGCGGGGGGCGGCAACACCGCGCGGCGGGGGAGTGCCCTGCGGGCGGCGCTGGAGACGCTGCTGTTCCGGGTAGGTGTCGGCGAGGCGCCCGGTCGGCCGGTCCGCCTCTCCGGAACGCGGCGCGGGCGGGCGTACGTCCGCGAGCCCCTGCGCTTCCCGGGCCGCGATCTCTTTCAGACGCAGCGAGAGCTGCAGCGTGCTGGGCCGCTCCTCCGGGGCCTTCGCGAGACATGCCCGCACCAGCGGAGCGAGCGCGTCCGGCACGCCGTGCAGCTGGGGCTCCTCGTGGACGACGCGGTACAGCATCACCTCGGAGCTGCCGTGTCCGAAGGGCGAGTCGCCCATGGACGCGTAGGCGAGGGTGGCGCCGAGGGAGAAGACGTCCGTGGCAGGGGTGACGGCGGCGCCGCGCACCTGCTCCGGGGCGAGGAAGCCGGGGGAGCCGACCGCGGTGCCGACGTGGGTGAGGGTCGAGGCCCCCGTCGCCCAGGCGATGCCGAAGTCGATGATCCGCGGGCCCTTGGGGGACAGCAGGATGTTGGAGGGCTTGAGATCCCGGTGGACGACACCGGCCTCGTGGACGGCGACCAGGCCCTCGGACAGGGCGGCCCCGACGGCGGCGACATCGGCCGCGCCGAGCGCACCCTCGTCGACGACCTTGTCGTGCAGGGAGGGCCCGGGCACGTACTGGGTGGCGAACCACGGCCGATCCGCTTCGAGGTCCGCGGCCACGAGGCGTGCCGTACAGCCACCGCGGATCCGCCGTGCCGCCGACACCTCACGCGCGAACCGAGAGCGGAACTCCTGATCCTCCGCCAGATCGGGCCGGATCACCTTGAGCGCGACCCGTTGCCCCTTCTTGTCGGAGCCCAGGTAGACGACACCCATTCCGCCTGCGCCGAGCCGTCTGTGAAGCCTGAACGAGCCGACGACGCGCGGGTCCTCGCGCCTCAGGCGCATCATCGCCATGTTCATCCCCGCTACCCGGTCCGTCTGACGAGCCACAGCTTACGTTTCCACGGGCCGCCGTGCGCAGAGGCCGCGCCCTCTCGGGCCGATGGATTGTCAGTGGTGGGTGGGAGACTTGAAGGGTGGTCAGGGGGCCCGTGAGCAGGGCGACTTCGCCCCGCATTGTCCCCCAACCACCCATCACAGAAGGGGGATTGGGTCCATGAAGGGTGATCGCGTGGAGATAGTCGTGGATGCGGGGGACACGACCCGCACCTACGAGGTCGTGGCGAGCAGGGCGGGCCGCCGGGTCGAGACGGCGGTGCGCCGAGGTGTCGTGGAAGTGAGCGAAGTCACCCGAAGCGGGACTGTCGTGCGTACGGCGCGCTTCATGGCGAACCGGGTTCTCGCGCTGGTCGAGCAGCCTGTACCGCGCGAGGACAGCTCGGAGAAACCGGTGTAGACCGGGCGTCCCCTCGGGGAAGACCCCGAGACCTAGGACCTCGTCTCCACCCAGGGGAGTACTCCCCAGGTGATGGCTCATCCTCCGGGAGGCCCGCCAATCGGTACGAGGGCATGACGCCCGGTGTGGCCAGGCCGCCTAGATTTGAGGTCAAGCGGCGGGTGCAGCACTCGTCCCCCGAGGTCAGACACCCGCCGCTGCCAAGGACAACCGACACAGGTCAGGGAGAGGGACCATGGCCCAGACGGCACCGCGGACGCTGATCCGCACGCAGCAGCGCACGCTGCTGCGCCCGCGCCGCCAGGGCCGCCGCCACCCCTTGGTGGCGACGCTCATGGCCCTTCCGCTGGCGGTCCTGCTCCTCGTCGTCTTCGACGGCTGGGAGACAGTGGCCACACAGGCGTCGTCCGTGGGTGTGATGCTGGGGCGCTGAGCGGCGACCCCAGGCCCGGAAGAGCGGTCCGGGCGGGGACATCCATCCATGAAACCCCGTGGGGACGGGGGTGCGGCGGACGGCAAAAATGCCGGCGCAGCTGGGGAGCTGCGCCGGCATTGCTTTTCCCTAAGGGCTGCTGGGCGGAGGGCCTTCCCCTCCTGATGCCGGCCCAGGCACTTCAGCCCGTCCGGCGTTTGAGGACGAGGCCGCTCAGGCCGACGGGGGTCCAGGGGGCGGAGCCCCCTGGCGGGGTAGAAGGGGCGGAGCCCCTTCAAGGACAGGAAGGGTAGGGGCGGGGGCGAGACATTTCCGGGGCACCCCCCGGCGTCCGGCCCGGGCCACCGGCAAGCAGCCCCACCCAAGCCGACCCGTCACCCCACGTACCCTCGGCCCACACCCCCGCACACAAGGAACCCCAGTGACCCCGAACCCCCTCCTGCCCGCCCTCATCGCACACGCCGAGGCCACGGCACACACGCGCCCCCAGCCCTGTCCCTGCGGAGCAACCGTCACCCTCGCCGACCGCCTCGACGCCACCGTCGTCCGGCACGCCGACACCGTCGCCAAGGCCCACGCCCCGGACCTCACCCCCACCGAACTCACCCCCCGCCTCACCACCGCCGCCGGCCTCCCCGGCATACTCCTGGCCCCGCTCACTCCCATACCCGCCGACCTGCACGGCCGACTGGTCACCTTCTGGCCGTACGGCACCCCCGTGGACCCCGGCGATCCCGACGCGGCCCCCTGGGAGGCGGCAGCCACCCTCCTCGCCCGCCTCCACCGGACCCCGACCGACGCCTCGGCGACGCTGCCCCCCATGCGCGGCCCGGCCAAGGCCGCCCACGCCGTGGACCGCCTGCGCGCACACGAGGCCGACAGCCCAGCCGCCGGCACCGCTGCCGTCCTCCGTGCCTGGGACGCCCTCCCCGCCTGGGTCCGCGCCGAGGCCCCGCAGCCCGACACCAGCACCCTCTGCCACGGCGACCTCCACCTCGGCCAACTCGTCCGCCACCCGGCCCCGGACGGCCCTTGGCTGCTCATCGACGTCGACGACCTCGGCGTGGGCGTGCCGGCCTGGGACCTCGGCCGGCCGGCTGCCTGGTACGCCTGCGGGCTGCTGTCGCCCGAGGAGTGGGAGCGATTCCTGTCGGCGTACCGCGCCGCAGGCGGACCGGCCGTTCCCGCGGACGGCGACCCCTGGCCCGCCCTGGACATCCCGGCCCGCGCCCTCACCGTGCAGACCGCCGCTAGGGCGATCACCAAGGCCTCGGCCGAGGCGCGTCTCCTGGACGAGGTCGAGCAGTCGTTCGTGGACGCCTGTGACCGAATGGCTTCCGTCCCCCCTGAGTTGACCCGGGATCACGCAAAGTAGGGTGCAACCGACCGCAGCCGGACAGAGTCTGTTCTGGCGATACGCGAAGCAGGATCGACCGGCGAGGAGTTGAGCCGACATGCAGTGTCCGAAGTGCCGAGCCCCGATGCACACGTACAACCGCAACGGCGTCCAGATCGAGCAGTGCAGCGGTTGCCGCGGCATCTTTCTCGACTACGGCGAGCTGGAGTCGCTGACCCGCCTGGAGTCCCAGTGGGCCCAGCCGGCCCCGCCACCTCCGGCCGCCCCGCAGGCCTACCCGGCCGCCGCCCCGCAGGCCCCGGCGTGGGGCGCCCCGCACGGTGGCCACCACGGCGGTCACGGTGGTCACTACGGCCACAAGCGTCACAAGAGTTTCGGCCACATGCTGTTCTCCAGCTGAGCCGCAGCAGCACGAAGAAGCCCCCGGTCGTATGACCGGGGGCTTCGGTGTGTGGACGATACTGGGATTGAACCAGTGACCTCTTCCGTGTCAGGGAAGCGCTCTCCCGCTGAGCTAATCGTCCTCGGGACCGTGATCGAACAAACATGTCTGAAGATCACGAACTTGCTGCGTGCGCGATACTGGGATTGAACCAGTGACCTCTTCCGTGTCAGGGAAGCGCTCTCCCGCTGAGCTAATCGCGCGGGTCAGACCTTCGATGATCTGTCGAAGATCCAGTGGACGATACTGGGATTGAACCAGTGACCTCTTCCGTGTCAGGGAAGCGCTCTCCCGCTGAGCTAATCGTCCTTGGAGGTGGAGACGGGATTTGAACCCGTGTAGACGGCTTTGCAGGCCGTTGCCTCGCCTCTCGGCCACTCCACCAGGAGTGTAGGGGGTCGGGAAGATCCCCTGTTCCTTCGAGCGGACGACGAGGCTCGAACTCGCGACCTCAACCTTGGCAAGGTTGCGCTCTACCAACTGAGCTACGTCCGCTTGTCGTTTCGTTCCGCTCCCGCGGCCCGGCGACGAGTTGAACTCTAGCGGATTCCGGGGCCAGCACAAAAACGCGTTTGTGCAGCGTGCTGCGCTGCGCCTGCTCAGGGACCTGCCGACGGCTCCCGACGGGACATGGCCAGGTCACCCGCAGGACACCAGCCATAGACTCGACTGCGTGTCCGACCTCCCTCCCCTCGCCCGCTTCGGCGATCGCGTCGCCACCGGCCTCCTAGATGTGACCAACGACCCCTCGGTCCTGGACTCCAGCGGTTTCTGGGCAGTCTGTGCCGACTTCGAGGGCGGTCTGACCTGCGCCCGCTTCCGGGACGTACGAGAGGAGCCGGTGCCCGCGCCGGTGCCGGGGCGGTGGCTCGGTCCTGCTGCCGGTGACTGGACGTCCTCGCTCGACCGCGCCGCGTACACGGCGGGCGTACGGCGCATCCGCGAGCACATAGCGGCCGGCGAGGTCTATCAGGCGAATCTGTGCCGCGTCCTGAGCGCGCCGATCGGGCCGGAGGCCGATGTGGACGACCTCACGGCCCTGCTGGCCCGCGGCAACCCGGCGCCGTACGCAGGAACGATCCGGCTGCCGGGGTACGGGGTTGAGATAGCCACCGCCTCACCCGAGCTCTTCGTGCGCCGCGACGGGCGTGTTGTCGAGTCCGGGCCGATCAAGGGAACCGGGCGGACCGAGGCGGACCTGCTGGAGAAGGACTACGCCGAGAACGTGATGATCGTGGACCTGGTGCGCAACGACATCGGCCGCGTGTGCGCCACCGGGACGGTGACCGTGCCCGACCTGTGCGCCGTCGAGAAGCACCCGGGACTTGTCCATCTGGTGTCCACCGTCCGCGGCGAGCTGGGCGCCGGCGCCGGCTGGCCCGAGCTGCTCGGCGCCGCCTTCCCGCCCGGTTCGGTCACCGGTGCGCCCAAGTCGAGCGCCCTGCGGATCATCGACGCGTTGGAGACGGCGCCCCGGGGCCCGTACTGCGGTGGCATCGGGTGGGTCGACGCCGACCGGGGCGTCGGCGAGCTGGCCGTCGGGATCCGTACCTTCTGGATCGACCGCGCCGAGGGCGTGCTGCGTTTCGGCACCGGCGCGGGGATCACCTGGGGGTCGGACCCCGAGGGGGAGTGGCGGGAGACCGAGCTGAAGGCGTCGCGGCTGCTCGCGGTAGCGTCGGGGGCGTACGAGGTGAGTGGAGAGGGACTGCAATCGTGAAGATCTGGCTGGACGGCGGGCTGCAGGACATGGAGGCCGCCCGTGTCTCCGTCTTCGACCACGGGCTGACCGTGGGCGACGGCATCTTCGAGACGGTGAAGGCGGTGGACGGCCGTCCGTTCGCGCTGACCCGGCACCTCGACCGGCTGACGCGCTCGGCACGCGGTCTCGGTCTGCCCGACCCCGACCACGACGAGGTGCGCCGCGCCTGCGCCGCCGTCATGGCGGCCAACCCGATGCCGCTCGGCCGGCTGCGCATCACCTACACCGGCGGCCACGGTCCTCTCGGCTCCGACCGTGGCGAGCACGGACCGACCCTCGTCGTCGCTCTCGGCGAGACCGTCCGGCGCCCCGACTCCACGGCCGTCATCACCGTGCCCTGGACCCGCAACGAGCGCGGCGCGCTCACCGGACTGAAGACGACCTCCTACGCCGAGAACGTCGTCGCCCTCGCCCGCGCCCACCAACACGGCGCCTCCGAGGCCCTGTTCGCCAACACCGTCGGGCAGCTCTGCGAGGGCACCGGGTCGAATGTCTTCGTCGTCCTGGACGGCGAGATCCACACCCCGCCGATCGCCTCGGGCTGCCTCGCGGGCATCACGCGCGTGCTGGCGGCCGAGTGGACCGGCGCGAAGGAGACGGACCTGCCGCTGGACGTCCTCGAGCGTGCCGACGAGGTCTTCCTCACGTCCACTCTCCGGGACGTGCAGGCCGTGCACCGCGTCGACGGCCGCGAACTGCCGGGCGCACCGGGGCCGGTGACCGCCAAGGCCATGCGGATCTTCGCCGAGCGGTCGGGCGACGACCTCGACCCGTAAGAGCGACGAGCGCGCGGAAAAATGAGCTGCCGTGGGCCGGTGCGGTGGGTAGAACACCCCTGATGACCACGACCCTGCGGCCGACCGAGCCGCTTCAGCACAACGAGGACGGGACCCGTTCGCGCCGCTTCCAGGTGTGTGTGAACGGCCGCCCCGTGGGCGTACTCCACCTCGGCACTCATCCCGTCTTCGGTGACACGGTGGCCCGGATATCCGAGCTGCGGATCGAGGATGCGGACCGGCGCCGCGGCCGGGGCACGGTGGCCGCCCTCGCCGCGGAGGAGGTGGCGCGCGGCTGGGGCTGTCGGCGCATCGAGGCGACCGTCCCCGGTGACGCCGGACCGGGCCTGCGCCTCGCCACGGCGCTCGGCTACGTCGTACGCAATCGCGGCATGGAGAAGGCGCTCGGCGACACTCCGCCCGAGCTGCCCCGGGGCAGCCGGGCACGGCCCATGACGGACGCCGAGTACGGGCCTTGGCTGGACGAGAGCCAGGAGGGGTACGCCCGCAGCTGGGCCGAGCGTGGGGTCCCGGAGGCCGAGGCACGGGCCAAGTCCACGCGGGACCACGCGGCACTGCTGCCGGACGGTCTGCGCACGCCGGATGTGTTCCTGAGCGTCCTGGAGCACGAGGGAACTCCGGTGGGCACGCTGTGGGTGGCGGAGCGCGAAGGCCGCGCGTTCGTCTTCGACGTGGAGACCTACCCGGCCCACCGGGGCAAGGGACACGGACGCACGCTGATGCTGGCGGCCGAGACCCGGGCGATCGCCGCGGGGCATCGGGTCATCGGCCTCAATGTCTTCGCGGACAACGTCCCGGCCGAGCGGCTCTACGAGTCACTCGGCTACGAGACGACGCAGTACGCCCTGTACAAGACGCTGCTGTAGCCGTCGGCCGGCCGAGGGCCACGGCACAGTCAGGCACTCGGCTCGGCCAGCAGCCGGTCCGCGATCTCCTCGATGCGCTCGCGCAGCCCCTCCTGGCTCTTGCCGCCGTCGAGGCGCTCGCCATCGATCACATACGTGGGCGTGCCGGTCACGCCGATCGCCTTGCCCTCGGCCTGGTCGGCGTCGACGATCAGGATGTGCCGGCCGTCGACCAGCGCGGTGTCGAACTCCTCGGTGTCCAGGCCGAGTTCCCCGGCCACCTCGACCAGGAAGGGTTCACCCTTACGGTCCAGCTCCTCGACCCGGCCCAGCACGGCCTCCACGTACGGCCACCCCTGCCCCTGCTCGATCGCCTCCTCGGCGGCCTGCGCACCGGCGAATGCGTGCTTGTGCTTCTCCAGCGGGAAGTGCCGCAACCGCAGCTCCAGCCGGTCGCCGTAGCGGGCGCGCAGGGCACGGAGATCGTCCAGAGCGCTGCGGCAGTCGGGGCACTGCAGCTCGCACCAGACGTCGAGGACGGGGGCGGCGGGGCGGTCGGGGGAGGAGTCGCTCATGGCTCCAGTCTCCCAGCACCGGCTCGGGCCACCCAACCCGACCGGGTTCCCCGCCGGACGAGGCCCGGACGCCGGCGCCTTGTCGTACTGCCGCGACCGGGACCTGCGGAGGAGACGACCCGGATATGTCCCTGATGTGGGGCCCAGGCATGGCCGGGCGGGGTTGCCACGGTGCAGGATGGAAGGGACGAAGTGCCCTGACCGACTCAGCCTGCCCTGGAGGACCGGATGATTGCCGAGACCGTCTGTTCCGCCGCCGCCGCGGCCGGCCTGGGCATCGCGGCGGTCACGGCGTACCGCAAGCGTTTCCTCGCGGCCACGCGCATCGCCGCGTACTCGCTGGTGCCCCTGGGGCTGGTGATGACCGGTGTCGTCGACTGGCTGGCGGACACCGCGTTCAGCCCGACCGCGTGGGCGGGCTTCGGAGTGCTCGGCGTCGCGTGGCTGCTGTTCGCGAGCAGCCGTGCGGTGGAGCGCCGCCGTGGCGGCACGCGTAAGGAGCGCAAGGAAGCCAAGGCCGGCGCACAGAATGAGGCGGTGGCCCCGGCGGCTTCGGCGCCCTCGCTGGGTGCGGGCTCCCGTCAGTCGACCCGGCCCGCGGCCGCGCCCAGGGCCGAGGCCTCGGACGACTTCAGCGACATCGAGGCGATCCTCAAGAAGCACGGCATTTGACGCCCGCACGCAGGACTGAAACGACACAGTGGGTCGCCGTCCGGCCGTAAGTGATCATCACTCGAAGCGGACATCGCGGAATTCGACGAACTCCCGCTCATTCCGGGCGTGTTGATCGCGCGACGAGGGACAACTACGTCATCATCGCCGCGAGATGCTGGACACGACACAAAGCGAGGCCGCGCCACCTCAGGACGAGCCCCGCGGGTGCCTCTTCGCCCTTTCCCAGCCACCGCTGATGATCTTCCTTGCGGTGATCGGGTGTCTGCTGCTCATGGCTGCGCTGCACGATCTGCTGCTGCTCTGAGCCGTACCCGCGGCCCCCGGCGCCACCCGCCGGGGCCCGCGAAGACACCGACATCTCGGGGACCGCTCAGCCCGCCGCTTCCTTGCGGCGAGCGCGGTAGGCGGCCACATGCAGACGGTTTCCGCAGGTGCGGCTGTCGCAGTACCGTCGCGAACGGTTGCGGGAGAGGTCCACGAAGGCGTGCCGGCAGTCCGGCGCCTCGCAACGCCGCAGCCGCTCCTGCTCCCCGGCCACCACGAAGAACGCCAGCGCCATGCCGCAGTCGGCCGCCAGGTGGTCGGCGATGGAGGCGCCGGGGGCGAAGTAGTGCACATGCCAGTCGTAGCCGTCGTGGTCCGTGAGGCGGGGGGTGGTTCCGGCGGCGGCGATCAGATCGTTGATCAGCCCGGCAGCGGTCCGCGCGTCGGGCTCCGCGAAGATCTCGGCGAACCGCCCGCGTACCTTGCGCACCGCGGACAGATCGAACTCCGAGAGGACACCGACATCGCTGATTTCGTGCTTTTCTACGAAATCGGCGAGCGCCGCGAGGTCCGGCAGTGCGTCCGGCGTCTCGTCGCCTTCCGGTGCGGTGTTCACCAGATCCACCACGGCATCGAGCGCACACCGGGTGTCATGGGTGATCAGCACGTTTCGCTCCCTGGCCTGAGGTCGGGCGGGGCGCCCGCCGATGCTGGCCGATGGTAGTGGCTCGCAGCGCCCACGGACCGGCCACGACCGTACGTGGCTTCGAATACAACGCCACAGCGGCGCAGACGGTTCCCATCGGCGCCGCCGGCCTGGACGGGAACCGTCGGCGTGTACTCACGGTCACCGACATACCCGCCCACCCCGAGCGCGCCAGCGCCGCCCCCGCGGAGCGGAGGCGGCGCTGATGTGTGCCGTATGCGGTTGTCTTGGCCCGAGCCGTCTCCCCGAGTCGACGGCGCCGGGCGGCTTGCGGGGGCCTCGGCCTAGCTTTCCGCCAGGATGTGTGAGAGCTCCTGATCGAGATCGAAATGCCGATGCTCCGTACCGGGGGGCACCGCGGCATCCGTTCGCTTCAGGAAGGACTCCAGAGCCCGTGCCGGGGCCTCGAGCAGAGCCTCGCCCTCCGGAGAGCTCAGGGCGATGCAAACGACGCCCTGACCGTGACTGCGCGACGGCCAGACGCGGACGTCGCCGGTTCCGGTGGGCCGGTGGAGGCCCTCCGCGAGGAGGTCGCGGGCGAACACCCACTCGACGGTCTCCTCGGCTCCGGTGTGGAAGGTGGCGTGCACGGCGTAGGGGTCGGCCGTGTCGTACCGCAGGCCTGCGGGGACAGGCAGGGATGACTCGCTCGACACAACGAGGCGCAGGTGCAGCTCGCAGCTGACCGTGGTGTTCATAAGCGCCAGGGCCTTTCGCTCAGTGTGCGCTCGGGGATTCGCACGTCGGCGAAATCGACATGCCACCTACGGTGCCGTTGTAAACCCCTCTGAGTGTTTTGCGTGTGTTTACGTAACTCTTCCGGCCGAGAACCCGTTCGCGAGGTACGACCATTCCGGTGACTGGTTTCCGTCCGGTAGGGTTTGGCCGTATGAATACGGGGAGTGACGAGCCGGGCGAGGTTGCCGTGGCTGACTACGAGACCGAAGTGGACGGTGTGAAGGGCGACAGCGAGCAGGGGCTCGGCTCAAGAGCGCCGGAGTTCGTCAAGGCGCGTAGAGCGCTGCATCTCAGCTGGCAGGTGGGCGTCTTCGTCATCGGCCTGGCGATAGTCGTGACAGGCATCATCCTGCTGCCTCTCCCGGGTCCCGGCTGGGTGGTCATCTTCGGGGGCATGGCGGTCTGGGCGACCGAGTTCGTATGGGCCCAGCTCGTGCTGCGCTGGACCAAGCGCAAGGTCACCGAGGCGGCCCAGCGGGCCCTCGACCCGAAGGTGCGCCGTCGCAACATCATCCTGACGTCGATCGGCTTGGTGATCGTGGGTGTGATCCTCGGGATCTACCTGTGGAAGTTCGGCATAGTGATGCCCTGGAAGATCAAGGACCAGTGATCCGCGACGGGGGTGCGGACGTCGGCCGGTGCGGGTTCCCGCTGGTCACTCGCACCCCCTGACATGGGGTAATGTTCTTCCTGCGTCCGGGCGATTAGCTCAGTGGGAGAGCGCTTCGTTCACACCGAAGAGGTCACTGGTTCGAACCCAGTATCGCCCACCCGGATCCGGCGGCCCGCCTGCGACTGTGCAGGCGGGCCGCCGTCGTTTCCGGCCGGCATGCGCGGTGCGCGGCTCGGCAGGAGCGTGCCCTGCGCAGGTGGCATCCCGTCAGCTCACCCGTGATGAACGGACCTTCGACCGACCGGGACGGACGTACGCCGCACCCGCCGTTCGACGCCCCGACCTCACACCTCTGACCTGCGCCGACGCGAGAAACCCGGGCACGCGGCCCGGCCGACTCGCCGCCATGTGCCGTCGCGTCGCCCCGCCGGCCGACAAGAAATTCCTGTCCGAATCATTGACGCACCCCGAGGCCCTCCGTAACTTGTGCCAGCAAGCGCTTACTTGAAACGATTCATGCAGGCGGCAGCGACGCTGCGGGGAGGCTCGACCGTGAGAACCAGCAGGAATGTTGAGAGGCGTACGATCCTGAAGGCCGCCGGCGCCACGGCGGCCACACTCGGGCTGGCCGCGACGACCGGCTGCGGTGGGGACGGAGGGGCCTCCGCCGATGGGACGGTGACGATCCGTTACGCGTGGTGGGGTGCCGAGGACCGCGCCGAGCGCATCAACAAGACCATTGAGCTGTTCCACAAGAAGTACCCGAAGATCAAGGTCAAGACGGACTTTCAGCCGTACACCGACTTCTGGAAGAAGTTCAACACCCAGGCCTCCGGGGGGAATCCGCCGGACGTGTTCCAGAATGCCATCGGCTTCCTGCGCAAATACGACGCGAAGAATGTGCTGCTCGATCTCAATGAGCAGGTCGAGGCCGGCAATCTGTCGATGGACGGCTTCCGCGCGGGACTGGAGAAGTTCGGCGAGATCGACGGAAAGCTCCTCGGAGTTCCCGTCGGGTCCAACTCGATGGCCCTGGTCATCGACAAACCCGTCTACACCAAGGCGGGCGTGAAGCCGGAACAGGGCTGGACCTGGGACGACTTCGACGCGGCGATGAAGAGGATCCGCGACAGGGCGGGACGCGCCGGCGACAGCGGCATGTACGGGGTCATGTACCTCTACGACCTCTACCTCCGGCAGAACGGCAAGGCGTTCTTCACCGAGGACGGACTCGGCTTCACCGAGGCGGACCTGACGGACTGGTGGACCAAGGCCGAGAAGGGCGTGCGGGAGGGCGTCTACGCCGACGCCAAGAAGGTCGCCCAGATCAAGCCCAAGTCGGCCGTCTCCGCCGAGCTCGCCGGCGGCGAGTTCACCTGGGACAACTTCACGGTCCGCTACACGTCCGAGGGCAAGAGCGAATACGGCCTCGCCCCCATCCCGACCACGGACGGCAAGAAGACCGGCCAGTACCTGGGCTCCTTGATGCTCAGCGCTTCCAGGCGCACCGAGCACCCCAAGGAGGTCGCCCAGTTCATCGACTTCATGGTGCACGACCCCGAGGTCGCCAAGATCATGGGCTACGACCGGGGTGTGCCCGCGACCCAGGCCCAGTTCGACGCGTTCCAGCCGACGGACGAGGTCAACAAGGGGATCGCCGCCTACGAGACCTCCCTCGTCGAGGCGGGCGTCCTGGAGCCCATCACCCCGCACCCGAACGGAGCGGACATCTGCGAGGCCGCGTTCCTGCGCATCGCCGAGGAGCTCGCGCTGGGCAAGCGGTCGGTGGGCGAGGCCGTCAAGCAGTTCTTCTCCGAGTCGAAGACGGCTCTCGCCGGCTGATGGGAACCGCCGTGACACACGCCCCTGCGGTGGCGGGCCCGGCCGAGGGCTCCGAGCCGCGGCACGGCCCGGTGCGGCCCGAGCGTCCCGCCGCCCTCAAGCGGCGGCTCCGCCGGGAGAACCTGGCCGGCTATCTCTTCATGTCCCCCTGGATCGCCGGGTTCCTGCTGCTCACGGCAGGCCCGATGATCGCCTCGCTCTACTTCGCCTTCACCGACTACAACCTCTTCGACGCGCCCAAGTGGATCGGCCTCGACAACTTCTCCGAGATGTTCGGCGACCCACGCTGGCGCCACTCGGTGCAGGTGACGCTCTGGTACGTCGTCGTCGGCACGCCGCTCAAGCTGCTCGCGGCCCTTGGCGTGGCGCTCCTCCTGGCCCAGAAGCGGCGCGGGCAGGCCTTCTACCGGGCCGCCTTCTACGCTCCGTCGCTGATCGGCGCGAGCGTCTCCGTCGCCATCGTCTGGAAGGCGATCTTCTCGGACGACGCGATCGTCGACCGTACGCAGAAGATCTTCGGGATCGACGTCGGCGGCTGGACGGGCGATCCGGACCTGATCATCTACAGTCTGGTGGCGCTCACCGTCTGGCAGTTCGGCGCCCCCATGGTCATCTTCCTCGCCGGCCTCAAGCAGGTCCCGCGCGAGCTGTACGAGGCGGCCGAGGTCGACGGGGCGGGCAAGCTGCGGCGGTTCTGGAACATCACCCTGCCGATGATCTCCCCGGTCCTCTTCTTCAACGTCCTGCTGGAGACCATCCACTCCTTCCAGATCTTCAGCTCGGCCTACATCGTCGGCGGCGGCGCCGGAGGCAACGCCTGCGGTCCGGCCGACGGCTCGATGGTCTACACCTGCTATCTGTACGTCCAGGGCTTCGAGAACAGCCGGATGGGCCTGGCCTCCGCCATGGCCTGGATGCTGCTCGTCGCGGTGGCCCTGGTGACGGCGGTGCTGTTCTGGTCCCAGAATCGCTGGGTGCACTACGAGGAGGGCGCCTGATGAGCGCACCGGCAACCGACATCAAGCCGGCGCACATCAAGCCGGCGCCCTCCGCGCGGGCCGGGGCGCTGCGCCGCCGACTGCCCGGTTCCGTCGCCTGGCACATCGGATCCCTGCTGGTCCTCGCGGTGATCCTCTACCCGGTGATCTGGGTCGTCGGCGGCTCGTTCAAGAACAGCGAGGACATCATCGGCAGCCTGGACCTCTTCCCGGGCGACCCGAGCGTCTCCAACTACACCAGCCTCGCCGACGGCATCGCCGACATCTCGATCTCCACCTTCTTCCTCAACTCGCTCTTCCTCGCGGTCGGGTCGGTGATCGGGATCGTGGTGTCCTGCTCGCTGACGGCGTACGCCTTCGCGAGGATCCGGTTCGCGGGCCGGAATCTGCTGTTCACGCTGATGATCGGCACTCTCCTGCTGCCGTACCACGTGCTGCTGATCCCGCAGTACGTGCTGTTCCGCAACATGGAGATGATCAACACCTACACCCCGCTGCTGCTCGGGAAGTACCTCGCCACGGAGGCGTTCTTCGTCTTCCTGATGGTGCAGTTCATGCGGAACCTGCCCAAGGAACTCGACGAGGCGGCCCGCCTCGACGGCTGCGGCCACTTCCGGATCTACTGGTCGATCATGCTGCCGCTGTGCCGGCCGGCCCTGATCACCAGCGCGATCTTCACCTTCATCAACGCCTGGAACGACTTCATGGGCCCGCTGATCTACCTCAACGAGCCCGACAAGTACACCGTCTCCCTCGGCCTGAAGATGTTCGTCGACCAGGAGGGCATCGCGAACTACGGCGGCATGATCGCCATGTCGCTCGTCGCCCTGCTGCCGGTGCTGGCCTTCTTCCTGGCCTTCCAGCGGTATCTGATCGACGGTATGGCGACCTCCGGACTGAAGGGCTGAGGGGGCGGTCACGATGGCCCGAGCGCGGGTGAAGGCTCGTACGTCAGGCGGCGAGTCCGTCTCCGCCGAGAAGTTCGGTGTGTTCGCCGAGTGTCTGCTGACCGGTGTGTGGATCGTGGTGGCCTCCCTCGGCGTGGTCACCTATCCGGCCGCCTTCGCCGCCGGGGCCCGGCATCTGCGTCGCCGCATCGCCCACGAGGGCGGTGGCCTGCGGGAGTTCGTCGCCGACTTCCGGGTGGCCGTGCGGCGCGGGTGGCTCGTCGGGCTCGCCGGGTGGGCCATGGCGGGCGCGGTCCGGGTGGACGTCCAGGCCGCGCGGGCCGGGATTCCCGGCGGGCCGCTCGTCGGGGCCATCGGGGTGTTCGCGCTGATCGGTGCCGTCGTGGCCCTGCTGCGGGCCGCGGCGGTCTGGGCACCGGACGCCGGCTGGCGGGCGCTGCTCACGGACGCCGGGCGCCGTGCCGTGCTCGACCCCGCCGGGTCCTTCCTGATCATCGGCGGGCTGGCCGTCGTGGCCGCCTCCGCCTGGTTCGCCGCACCGCTGGCGGTCCCTGTCCTGGGGGCCGTCGTGGCGGCGGCCGTCGCCGTGGAGGAGCGGTACCGGCACCGCTGATCCGACGGTGCCTCGCACAAGGCCGGCGTTCCTGGGCGCCGCCTCTCTCTGTCATGCCCCTGACCACCTGTCCATGGAAAGGAAAGGCCATGTCCCCCATCCCCCGCAGGTCCCTCCTCAAGGCGGCCGCCGTCGCCGGAGCCGCCGCGCAGTTCAGCTGGGCGCTTGGAGCCAAGGGCGCGCAGGCCGCGCCGAGAGGCGCCGAAGCCGACGACGACCCGGTGACCCTGGACTGGCTGGAGGACGGCGGCCTCGGTGCCGCGCCCGGCTCCACCGTCGGCGTCCCCTGGCCGAGGGGCGCCTACCGGCAGGACCAGGATTTCGCGGTCAGGGACGCGGACGGCACGGAGGTGCCGGTCCAGTCCTGGCCGACCGCCTACTGGCCTGACGGCTCGCTCAAGTGGACGGCACACGCGGTCAGTTCGGGCAACGGCAAGCTGTCTCTGAGCGCCGGTGAGGCCGCCGTACCGGAGCAGAAGGTCACCGTCGACAAGAGCGGTGGCGCGATCACCGTCTCCACCGGCGTCATCACCGCGAAGATCGGCAAGTCGGGCGCCACGCTCATCAAGTCGGTCACCCGCGGCTCCACCGAGATCGCCAGGAACGGCCGCCTCGTGCTGATCCGCCAGCCCGAGATCGAGGACGAGGACCAGGGCGCTGTGAGGACCGAGCGCTTCGAGGGCGCCATCTCCGAGGTCACCGTCGAGCAGGAGGGCCCCGTCCGCGCCGTCGTCCGCATCGATGGCAAGCACCGCAAGGGCGGCCGGAGCTGGCTCCCATTCTCCATCCGCCTCTACTTCTACGCGGGCGCCGACTCCTTCCGCATGGTCCACACCATCACGTACGACGGCACGCAGGAGCCGGGCAAGGCGAGCGGCGACTTCATCCGCGGCCTCGGCGTGCGCTTCACCGTCCCGATGCGGGACGAGTCGTACGACCGCCACGTCCGCATCGGCGGCGAGGGCACCGGCATGCTTCGCGAAGCCGTCAAGGGCATCACGGGGCTGCGGCGCGATCCGGGAGCGGCCGTACAGGCGGCGCAGTTCGCGGGGGAGAAGCTGCCCGACCCGTCCACCTGGGACCAGCGCGTGACCACCCGGCTGCAGTACATCCCGGAGTGGGGCGACTACACCCTCTCCCAGCTCTCCGCCGACGGCTTCACCCTGCGCAAGCGCACGAAGAGGGGCTACGGCTGGATCGGCGCCGGCGGCGGCAGGCGTGCCTCCGGCTTCGGATACGTCGGGGGCGTCAGCGGCGGACTCTCCTTCGGGCTGCGGGACTTCTGGGAGAAATTCCCCGCCCAGCTCGACATCCGCGACGCCCACGCCGACGCGGCCGAGGTCACCATGTGGCTCTGGTCGCCCGAGGCACAGCCCATGGACCTGCGCTTCTACCACGACGGCATGGGCCAGGACACCTACCCCGAGCAGCTCGAAGGCCTCAACATCACCTACGAGGACTACGAGCCCGAGTTCGGCACCCCCTACGGCATCGCCCGCACCTCCGAACTCCTCTTCTGGGCCAACGAGTCGACGCCCTCACCCGAGACTCTGGCCCAACAGGTCGAGGCCGTACGGGTGCTGCCGCAGCTCGCAGCCCCGCCCGCTCAGCTCATCAAGGCGGGAGTCTTCGGGCCGGGCCTGTACTCCGAGCCGGACCGCTCCACGCAGGCCAAGGCGAAGATCGAGGACCACCTCGACTTCCTCTTCACCTACTACAAGGACCAGGTGGAGATGCGCCGTTGGTACGGCTTCTGGGACTACGGCGACATCATGCACACCTACGACACCGTCAGACACCAGTGGCGGTACGACATCGGCGGCTACGCCTGGGACAACTCCGAGCTCTCGCCCGATTTGTGGCTGTGGTTCGCGTACCTGAGGAGCGGACGCGCGGACATCTTCCGGTTCGCCGAGGCCATGACCCGGCACACCGGTGAGGTCGACGTCTACCACCTCGGCGAATGGGCCGGCCTCGGCACCCGGCACGGCGTGCAGCACTACGCCGACAGCGCCAAGCAGCAGCGCATCGCCAACACGACGTATCGCCGCTACTACTACTTCCTCACCGCCGACGAGCGCGTCGGCGACCTCATGCACGCCAACGTCGACTCCGACGAGACCTTCCTCGTCCTCGACCCGATCCGCAAGATCCGCACCGAGCCGTACACCCCCGACCGGCACGCCCTGTCGATCGGCTTCGGCACCGACTGGAGCGGACTGGTGTCGGCCTGGCTGACGGAGTGGGAGCGCAAGGGCCCCACGTGGGAGAAGGCCAAGGCGCGAGTCCTGTCCACCATGGAGACGATCGCCGCCCAGCCCAACGGCTTCGTGCAGGGCAGCGGCCTCTACGACCTCGACACCGGCAGGTTCGCCGTCGCCGACAAGCCCGTCGTCGGCGTCTCCCACCTCTCCGCGGTCTTCGGCCTGAACGAACTGTGCGCCGAGCTGATCGACCTGGTCGACATGCCGAAGTTCAACGAGGCGTACTACGACTACTGCCGCTACTTCAACGCGACGAAGACCGAGCAGGCGGCACGCTACGGCTCCAACTTCGGCTCCCTGCTGCTCTTCCAGGGGCACTCGCGCCTGGACGCGTACGCCGCCGTCCGGACCGGCGACGAGAAGCTCGCCACGCGTGCGTGGGAGAAGTTCTACAACTCCGACGGCTACAAGGAGTCGGCACCGTGGCGGACGGAGAAGCTGAGCGGCCCCGACGCGCTGGTCCCGGGCAGCGAGGCCGCCTGGGTGTCCACCAACGACACCGCGCTGTACGGGCTCGCCGCCATTGAGAACCTGGCGTTGTTGGGGGACAGGATGCCGTAACAGGTTGTGGGGAACTGCGCGGCCGTTGTGGCTGGTCGCGCGGTTCCCCGCGCCCCTGGGTGGGCTTCAGTGCATGTTGCCCAGGAAGTCCTGCATCTTTCGGGCGTCCCTGAGGCGTTGCTCGTACGTCGCTCCTATGGCCAGGAGCAGGAGGCCGGCCAGGGCGGGCGGTACCCAGCGGGGGAGTGCATCGGTCACCTGGGCGATGTACGGGGCGAGTTCGTGCAGGGCATCCAGGGCCAGCACCGCGCCGCCGAGGAGGAGTGGTGCCTGGAGGTGGTGGCGGGCGCCGAGCAGGGTGACCGCCAGGGCCGCCAGGCCGAGGAGCAGGGGGCGGGTCCACTGCGGGTCGCCCCAGGCCGCGAGGAGGCTCGGCACGAGGGTGGCGGCGAGACCGGGGCCGTACGCCGTCCAGGAGGAGGTCTGCGGATCGCGGCGCCTGCGCAGGGCGCCGACCAGCAGGGCAGGGACGGTGACCGGCAGCGTGTAGGCCTCGGGCGTCCCGACGTCCCAGGCCGCCAGGCGCACCCACGTGGCCAGCACGAACAGCGCGGCGGAGACGTAGCCCACGGACCGGCGTTCCGGGCGGATCGCCGTACCGGCGGTGATCACACCGCACAGCGCCAGCACCAGGGCCAGCATCGGCAGGTCGGCCGGGGCGGCCGCCAGCGCGACGGCGAGCAGCGCGGCGATCGCGCCCGTCACCTCGACCGGGACCGTCGCCCGCGCGTCACCGAGCCGTGCCGCGAGCAGAGCCGCCGCCACCGGGACCACCAGGACCAGCAGGGCGACGTACTGCGCCTGCCAGCCGGCCGCGGCCCCCGCCGCACAGGCCAGCCCGGCGGCGTAAGCGAGCCCGGCCGGGGCCGTGACCGGAGTGAGGTGCGCCTTCCAGGCGGTCACCGCGAAGAGCGCCGTCAGCGCGGCGAGCACGGTGAGGGTCGCGGCCTCCGTGGTCAGCGAGAGGAAGGCGAGCGGGAGTGAGGTGAGGAGGGCGAGGACCGTGGCGGTCGCGCGAGGGGTGGGGACGCCGATGGGAGTGGCCGTATCGGCTGCGGGCTCTGCCGCGGCGGTTGTGGCGGGTTCCTCCGGCGAGGTCGCCGACGGCTCCTGCGCCGTCTCCGGCTGGTCGGACGGTCGTATCCACGCGGCCGCCGCGAGGGCGCCGGCCGTGGTGATCGCCAGGGCCACCAGGCCCACGGCGTAGGGGACTTCGAGCACGGCGGGCAGGACCAGCGCCGTTGCCCATGCCAGGACCAGCACGCCGGTCACGGCCCGGGTCCGCCACGCGGTGTCGCGTGCCGCGAGGAGCAGTACGGCGGCGACCATGGCCAGGACGACCGGCACCGTCTCCGTGTACGGGGGCCAAGGAGCGTCGACCGCCGTCGCATGCCGCACATCGCCGGGCGCCCCGGACCACACCTGATCCACCCAGGCCACCGGACCCACGAGCGCGATCGCCACCAGCGGCAGCGTCCACAGCAGGGCGAGTCCCTGCACGGCGGCGGAGGCCCGGGTGAGCCCGTCGCGCAGCGCCTGCGGCAGCCGGTCCGCCCGGATCGCCGCGAGCAGGGCGATGCCGCATGCCAGATACACCGGAACCGTCCAAGCCTCCGGCAGCACGGGGCGGGCGGTGCCGCCGAGCGCGGCGACCGTGAGGAGACCGGCGGCGACGGAGAGGCCGAGCGCCTGCTTCGCGGCGGCCTGCTGCCACGCCGCCGCGACCGCGATGCCCGCGGCCAAGAGGAGGAGCGCCGCCGCACGGGCGGCGGCGCTCGGGCCGGTGGCCGTCCAGGACAGCCAGCCGGCGGCCCACACGCCCCAGGTGCCCATGCCGTACGCACCGATCACCGCGGTGATCCGCACGGACCCGGCAGGCACCCGGAGCGCCACACCCGCGTCGAACCCGGCCGTCACCAGCACGGCGGCCGTGATACCGAACAGGCTCGCGTCGGCCGCCACCGCCCACAGCGTGAGCGGGAGTTGGGCGACGATCAGAGCGGCGGGCAGGGGCAGACGCAGCTCGGAGGTGCGCGGCAGCAGGCCGTACGCCGTCCACAGGGCCGCCAGCACGGCCGAGGCGGCCGCGAGGTAGCCGGTGGCGTCCACGTCGGCCAACCCGACCTCGTGCAGCGCGTAGGCGTCGAGCACCGTCAGCACGAGCCCCAGGCCCGCCACCGACTCGGCCGTCGACCGCAGCCCGCGCTTCAGCAGCGGCAGCGGCGCGGCGAGCACCGCCACCGTGACCGCGCCGAGCACCAGGCCCCGCCCGGCGATCCCCATGTGCCCCCAGCTGACCAGCGTGAACGCCATCGCGGCGACCGTCAGCAGGACACCGCCCAGCACCAGCAGGACGTTCTGCACCCGGGGCGCCGAGGCCTCGGGGCGGGGCGGGGCAAGAGGCGCCGGAGCGGACCGGGAGGCCGCCGCTTGCAGCGCGGTGACCAGCCAGGCTCGGCGGTGCAGCAACTGGGCCCGACGGGCGTCCAGTTGGCGCAGCTCGAGGTCGAGGAGCCGCAACTCCTCGGCCGGGGGCGGAAAGTGCGTCATGGCAGGAGTGTGGTCCGCGTCACGCCGCAGGGCATGAGTGCTCATACTCAGTACGTACTCAGATGCGGCGGAAACCCCTTGGCGGGGGCAGACTCGGCCCATGGACTGGAGCCACTACCGCTTCCGCAGCCTGTGGGCCCTGCCCGCACCGCCCGACACCGTCTACGACCTGCTGGAACAGGCCGAGGACTATCCCCGCTGGTGGCCCCAGGTGCGCGAGGTGAACCGGATCGACGACACCAGCGGCGTGATCACGATCCGCTCCGTCCTCCCGTACGACATGACCTTCACCGCGCGCGAGGTGCGGCGGGAGCGCGGGGCGGGCGTGCTCGAGATCGCCATGTCCGGCGATCTCGACGGCTGGGTGCGCTGGACGGTCACCGCGGCTCCGGACGGCAGCGGGACCATGGCGCGCTACGAGCAGGTCGTCGATGTCAACAAGCCCCTGCTGAGGCGGCTCGCCGTACCCGGGCGGCCCGTCTTCCGCGCCAACCACTGGCTGATGATGCGCTCCGGTCAGCGGGGCCTTGCGGCCCACTTGGCCCGTGCGCGGCAAGGCGGCCATGAAGACGGCCATCAAGCGGTTTGAAGGAACCGTGAGGGGACCTGTATTGTTCAGTCCGTTCCCGGGCGATTAGCTCAGTGGGAGAGCGCTTCGTTCACACCGAAGAGGTCACTGGTTCGAACCCAGTATCGCCCACCGGGAAAGGCCGGTCCGCCACAGCGGACCGGCTTTTTTGTGCGCCTCACCTCCTATGCCGCCGCCGGCAGATCCGGGCGCAGCGGCCACGCCGGGTCCACCGCCTCGTCGCTGCCGCTGCGGGCGAACCACGCCTGCAGCCCGCGTGCCTGTGCCGCGTGCCACACCGCCTGAAGCGTGTGCAGTTCGGCGGGGGACAGGCGCTCCATGCGGGCGGCGAAACGGCGTCCCACCGCCCGTACGACCTCCAGTGAGGCCAGCGCGTCGGCCGCCGCGTCGTGCGCGCCGTCCAGCGTGACGCCGTAGTGCGCACACAGGTCGGTCAGGGTGCGGCGACCCTTGCGGTAACGGTCCAGATGCTTGTCCAGGACGCGCGGATCGAGCACCAGCAAGGGCGTCGTCTCGAACCAGTGGTCCAGCGAGGAGGCGCGATGACGGCGCAACTCGCGGTCCAGCAGCGTCAGATCGAAAGGCGCGTTCATCACCACGATCGGCCGGGCCGTCGCGGCCTGACCGGCCAACTCCTCGGCTATCTCCTGCATCACCGGCGCCGGCCAGCGGCCGTTGCGCTGGAGATACTCCTCCGTCAGTCCGTGTACCGCCGTTGCCGCTTCCGGCACCGGGACACCCGGGTTCACCAGCCACTGGGTCACCCGTGGCCGGGTACCCGGGGCGTCCTGGACGACGACGGCCGCCGAAACGATCCGGTCGGTCTCGACGTCCACGCCTGTCGTCTCCGTGTCGAATGCCACCAGCGGGCCCTCATACCAGCACGCCATACCTACACAACCCCTCGTTCACCCACGGCAGCTGACGTACCGTCTTCTGCCCGTTTGGTGATACCCGGGCTGTTTGCGGCGTACGCCGGGAGGACACAACAGGAGTGCGGGTCTTTGCAGTTCAGCGGCCCGGTACGGGGATTCACCTTGCGTGGAAGGCTGTTGGTCATGGCGATAGCGCAGCCCGAGCGGGGCGGGCTGCTGCCCGAACTCACGGGCCCCCATCGCGGTTCACTCGCCACCACCGCCTGCATGGAGACACTGCAGGTGGGGTATCTGCACGCGGTCGCGGCGGCGGCCGGGTGCTCCCTGTCGCAGCCATTCCCCGACAACGGCATCGACTGGCACGTCAGCCACAGCGCGCCCGGCCACACGGTCGACGACGAAGTCACCATAAAGGTGCAGCTCAAGGCCACCTACCAGATCGCGCCGAACCCGCGCGGCCGGTTCTTCTCCTTCACGCTCGACAACGACCACCTGGCGAAGCTCGCCCGCACCCCGGTCTCGGTGCACAAGATCCTCGTCGTGATGCTCGTTCCGCGCACCCAGGACGACTGGCTGCGTGCCAGTCATGACCGGCTCGACCTGCGGCACTGCTGCTACTGGGTCAACCTCGCCGGCCACGCGATCACCGGCCGGCGCCGCACCACCGTGCGGATACCGACCTCACGCATCTTCGACGACCGGGCGCTCTGCGAGATCATGACGCGGGTCGGTACGGGAGGCAGACCATGACACACCGCCCCCTGGAGGAGCCGGTACGGCCAGTCAGGCCGCACCCGGTCCACGCGTCCTGGGACCGTCCCCCCGAGCCCGGCGAGGTGGACCCCGCGGTGCTCAGCGCCCTGCTGCACCGGCACGGCTGGCAGCGGCGCGGGGGAGCGGCGGGACGCTACGGCCGCTGGACCCCGCCGGGACCGGGCGGCAACGGCACGAGCCTGCTCGTCCCCGAGTCCCGCGCCTTCCCCGACAGCGACGACCTGCTCGGCGAGGCGCTCGTCGCGCTCTCCCGCAGCGGCATGCCCTCCGCGCGCGAGGTGCTGGTCGGACTGGCCGTGCCCAGCGACGAGGTCCGCTGGTGGCGGGACGCGCCGAGCGGGCCCGCCGGGGCCGCGCCCTGGACCGTCGAGGAGGAACTGCGCACCGCCGCCCGCCAGATGCTCCTCGCCGCGGCGCTCGCCACACGCGCGCGTGCCGGCTACTACGGCGCCCGGCACCGCCGCTCGGCCGCCGCGATGCTGGAGAGCGTCTTCGTCGGCTCCGCGGCCGGCGGCGGCCACCTCGCCGCCTTCGTGCCCGTCGGCGCGGGCCGCCCGCTCGCCGTACGTCTCCACCAGGCCCTGTACGCCGCCCGTGAGGCCATCGACTACCAGCGCGCAACCGGCGGCATGGACGCCTTCGACGGTGCCGTCGAGGCCGGCGTCAGCCGCGAGCTCACCGAGGCTCTGATCGCCCTCGTCCGCGGTACGGAGGGGGCGCGCATCGCCGTCGAGTGGGCGCCCGCCGCCGGGGTGCCCGAGGACTGCGCGAGCGGGGTCGAGCCGGTCGAGTTCTCGCCGGGCGACCTGCCCGTGCTGCGCGAGGCCGGGGCCCGCTACCTGCGCGAGGAACCCTCCGTGCCGGTCAGGATCACCGGCGCGGTCGTACGGATGCGCCGCTCGGGAACGCGCGGCGAGGGCACCGTACGGCTGCGCGTCATCGCCGGCGCAGAGATCCCGTACGTCCGGCTGACCCTGGACGAGGAGTCGTACCGCATCGCCGGCCACGCCCACCTCGTCGGGCTGCCGGTGCGGGTGCACGGGCGCCTGGAGAGCCGAGGCGGCTTCCGCAAGGTCACCGGGGCCTGCGGCGTCGTACCGGTACAGGTGGACGAGGCCGAACGGGACCGGCTGATGAAGTCGCTCCAGGAGGATCTGGACTTCTTCGAGGAGGCCTGCGGCGGGGAGGACGCCGGGGACTGAGGGATGCCCGCCCGGGACTGAAGGTGACCGTTTCGCGGTCGGCCCTCCGAGGTCGGTACGATCGCGTAATGCGCGCGCTCCTGGTATGGCGCCGCATTCCACCTTCAGTCAGGAGAGACCGGTGTCAGACGTCCGTGTGATCATCCAACGCGATTCCGAGCGGGAAGAACGCGTGGTGACGACGGGCACTACGGCCGCCGACCTCTTCGCCGGCGAGCGCTCGATCATCGCCGCGCGCGTGGGCGGCGAGCTCAGGGATCTGTCGTACGTGCTCTCCGACGGCGAGGAGGTCGAGGGCGTCGAGATCTCCTCCGAGGACGGCCTGAACATCCTGCGCCACTCCACCGCGCACGTGATGGCGCAGGCCGTGCAGGAGCTCTTCCCCGAGGCCAAGCTGGGCATCGGCCCGCCCGTCAAGGACGGCTTCTACTACGACTTCGACGTCGAGAAGCCGTTCACGCCCGAGGATCTCAAGGCCATCGAGAAGAAGATGCAGGAGATCCAGAAGCGCGGGCAGAAGTTCGCCCGCCGTGTGGTGAGCGACGACGACGCCCGTGCGGAACTCGCCGCCGAGCCCTACAAGCTGGAGCTGATCGGCCTCAAGGGCTCCGCCTCGTCCGACGACGGCGCGGACGTCGAGGTCGGCGCCGGTGAGCTGACGATCTACGACAACCTGGACGCCAAGACCGGCGACCTGTGCTGGAAGGACCTCTGCCGCGGTCCGCACCTGCCGTCGACCCGCGCGATCCCGGCGTTCAAGCTGATGCGCAACGCGGCCGCCTACTGGCGCGGCAGCGAGAAGAACCCGATGCTCCAGCGCATCTACGGCACCGCCTGGCCGACCAAGGACGAGCTCAAGGGCTACCTCGACTTCCTCGCCGAGGCCGAGAAGCGCGACCACCGCAAGCTGGGCAACGAACTCGACCTGTTCTCGATCCCCGAGCAGATCGGCTCCGGCCTCGCCGTCTTCCACCCCAAGGGCGGCATCGTCCGCCGCGTGATGGAGGACTACTCGCGCCGCCGCCACGAGGAGGAGGGCTACGAGTTCGTCTACACCCCGCACGCGACGAAGGGGAAGCTCTTCGAGACGTCGGGCCACCTGGACTGGTACGCCGAGGGCATGTACCCGCCCATGCAGCTCGACGAGGGCGTGGACTACTACCTCAAGCCCATGAACTGCCCGATGCACAACCTGATCTTCGACGCCCGCGGGCGGTCCTACCGTGAACTGCCGCTGCGCCTCTTCGAGTTCGGGACCGTGTACCGGTACGAGAAGTCGGGCGTCGTGCACGGCCTCACCCGCGCGCGTGGCTTCACGCAGGACGACGCGCACATCTACTGCACCCGCGAGCAGATGTCGGAGGAGCTCGACAAGACGCTCACCTTCGTCCTCGGCCTGCTCCGCGACTACGGCCTGACCGACTTCTACCTGGAGCTGTCCACCAAGGACCCGGAGAAGTTCGTCGGCTCGGACGAGGTCTGGGAGGAGGCGACCGAGACGCTGCGCCAGGTCGCCGAGAAGCAGGGTCTGCCCCTGGTCCCGGACCCGGGCGGCGCCGCCTTCTACGGGCCGAAGATCTCCGTCCAGACCAAGGACGCGATCGGCCGCACCTGGCAGATGTCGACCATCCAGCTCGACTTCAACCTGCCGGAGCGCTTCGACCTGGAGTACACCGGCCCGGACGGCGCCAAGCAGCGCCCGGTCATGATCCACCGCGCGCTGTTCGGCTCGATCGAGCGGTTCTTCGCGGTGCTCCTGGAGCACTACGCGGGCGCCTTCCCGGCGTGGCTGGCCCCGGTCCAGGCCCTCGGCATCCCGATCGGCGACGGGCACGTCGACTACCTGGAGAAGTTCGCCGCGGCGGCCAAGAAGAAGGGCCTGCGGGTCGAGGTGGACTCCTCCTCGGACCGCATGCAGAAGAAGATCCGCAACGCCCAGAAGCAGAAGGTGCCCTTCATGGTCATCGCGGGCGACGAGGACATGGCCAACAACGCCGTCTCCTTCCGCTACCGCGACGGCTCGCAGGAGAACGGCATCCCGTTCGACGAGGCCATCGCGAAGATCGCGAAGGTGGTCGAGGAGCGGACGCAGATCTGATCCGGCCGTGATCGAGGGCCCCCGGGAGCGAGCATCAGCTTCCCGGGGGCCTCTTGTCGCTCTCGCTGGAGAAGATCTGCAGCAGCCAGGACGAGAACGATCCCGTCACCGCGCCGAGCAGGGCCAGCCCGCCGGCCATCATCACCGTCGCGATCGCCCGGCCGCCCCTGGTCACCGGCGTGATGTCGCCGTAGCCGACCGTGCTGAGGGTCGCTGCGGCCCACCACACGGCGTCCCCGAACGACAGCATCGTGGCCCCGGGCGCGCCACGTTCCTGCTGGTAGACCGCGAGCGCGCCGGTGAAGCCGAGCAGCAGGGTCGACAGGCTCGCGTAGGCGATCACGCGTGCGTGCAGGGACAGCCTCGGCTCCCCCTGCCGGTGCTGGATGGCGTCGTACAGCGGGACGATCCGCAGCGGTCGCAGCAGCGGCAGGATCACCACGACCGTGTGCAGGAAGTGCGTTCTGGCGAAGCGCCAGAAGCTCTGTCCGCTGAGGCGCCAGCGCCCCAGGTAGTCCGCGGCGAACAGCAGCCAGAGCGCGAGCATGGTGAACTCGCACAGGCGCTGCCAGACGGACGGCATGCCGTCGGCGAGGACGCGGGCGGCATAGGCGCCCATGAAGAGCAGCGATGCCAGAAACAGGGGGATCTCGGTGCGCTGCTCCCAGCGGGCGTAGGGGCTGTCGTCGTCCACCGGCCCAGCTTGGCCGGTGACCGTCATCCCGCCGCCCCGGCGACACGCCGCGAACGGGCGAAGCAATATGCTGCACGCATGACGAGTGAGCCGGAGCAGCAGTGGGGAGTGGGGATCCAGGACGCGTTCCAGCGCCTGTGGACGCCCCATCGGATGGCCTACATCCAGGGTGAGAACAAGCCGACCGGTCCCGGCGCGGACGACGGCTGCCCCTTCTGCTCGATCCCGGCCAAGTCCGACGAGGACGGGCTGGTCGTCAAGCGCGGCGAGCAGGTGTACGCGGTCCTCAACCTGTACCCGTACAACGGCGGCCACCTGATGGTCGTGCCCTACCGTCACGTCGCCGACTACACCGACCTCACCGAGCCGGAGACCGTCGAGCTGGCCGCCCTCACCAAGCAGGCGATGACGGCCCTGCGCAGCGCCTCCGGGGCCCACGGCTTCAACATCGGCATGAACCAGGGCACGGTCGCCGGCGCCGGCATCGCGGCCCACCTGCACCAGCACATCGTCCCGCGCTGGGGCGGCGACACGAACTTCATGCCGGTGGTGGGCCACACACGGGTACTGCCACAGTTGCTGGCCGACACCCGGAAGATGCTGGCAGAGGCCTGGCCGGCGGTTTGACGCTTGGGCCGACGGTGCCATGAACCAGCCCGTCCGGCGCTTGAGGACGAGGCCGTGCAGGCCGAAGGGGGTCTGGGAGGCGCAGCCCCCGGGGCCGGTCACCCAGACCCACCTTGCGGCTCAACCGCCGGAGGCCTACGCGTCGTAGACGTCGGCCTTCCTCGGCATCGGATCCTGCACCGCCGTGCTCAGGAACGCCGAGCGCGAACCGAACTTGTCGGTGTCCACGCCGTTCTCGTCCAGCACCTTGATCGCCGCGGCATGCACCACCCGCAGCACCGGCGTGGCCGCGCGCAGCGCGTCGTCGGCCATGAACCGGTGCCGCCACGGCTGGTCCGCCCACGCGTGCCGCAGTCCGAACGGCTCGGGCAGCCCCATCGTCCCGCCGAGCCAGTTCAGCAGCGGCGGATACCAGGAGATCGGGGCCCGTACCGCCAGCCGCACCACCTCGTCGGGGTTGACCAGCGGAAGCTTCACCTTGCGGGTCTCCCACGGCTTGAACGACTTGGTGACCTCCTTGGTCGGTGCCTCGGGCTTCTCCTGGAAGAGCCCGTTCACCGGACCGAGGGCATGACCGGTCACCTCGATGCGCAACGTCTCGTGCAGCACCGTCACCGTGATCAGCATGGTGATGATCAACTGGCCGTCCCAGAGCGTCCACTGGACGCCCAGGTAGTGCCGGTCACCGCTGCCGAACTGCTGCTTGTTGCAGATGTCCTGTATCGCGTGGTTCTTGACCTGGTACGCCTCGACGTCCGTGCCCTCCGGCCGGGACACCGCCTTCGCGCCCTCCGCGATCGGCGTGACGACCCAGTGCCGTATCGAAGGCTTGGGGAAACCACCGGTGTTCAGCGGACCGCGCTCCAGCATGCGCAGTTGGTCGTGGATCGAGCGGATGACGTCCCAGCTGCGGAAGGGGTGGATCTCCCGCGTGGAGTCCGCGGCCACCAGGTCCTCGGCGAGCTGCCAGCTGCCCCAGCGTGTGCCCATGCCGAGTATCCCCTTGGGGCCGGCGTAGAACACGGAGTTGGACTGCTGCTCGGCGCTGAGCTTGGCCAGGGACTGGCGCAGCTGCTCGGCCTGCGTCTCGGTGGGGCTGGTCGGCACCGCCTCCGGCACCTTCGCGCCGACGCTGCTGCCGGCCAGCAGGCTGTCCCAGCGCTCCCGCAGATCCCTCGCGGTGCGCTCGCAGACCTGCTTGGCCCAGAACCAGCCGACCACGGGCATCAGGACCGAGGCGCGCGCATACCAGCCCCAGAAGCCGGTGAACGGCATGCGGAGCAGGAAGAGTACGGCGAGCGCGCCCATCGCCACGAGCAGCACGGAGGCGAGGGCGCCGCCGCGCTTTTCGTCCCGCTTGACGATGGTGGTGCGCAGCGTGAAGACCAGCAGCCACACCAAGAGCCCGGGCAGGAACAGCACACCGCAGATCACGGTGATGGCGCTGAGCATCCGGTCGCGCGCCTTGCGGATGTTGTTCGCGGCCAGACAGTGCTCGACGACGACCTGCGGCTCGGTGCCGAAGGACTGGATCAGGGGCTTGCGGCCACTGCCGAGCATGCGGTCGACCACGGCCCGCGAGAAGGCCTCACCGAGGTTGGGACGGAAGATCCTAGCCCAGCCGCGGCCCGCCTTGATGTCGGTCTGGTGCCATTCGTTGTCGGCCTTCTTGATGTCCTCGTACGGATTGTCCCGATAGGCCGCCGAGGCCAGCGCGAACGTCGCCGTCTGGCCCTCACCTGCCGTGCGCGGCACCTGCGGACCGAAGATGTCCGCGTAACCGCTCTCAACGGTCATTCCCGCCCCCGATCGCCGCCCACTGTCGCTTCTGCGGCCTTCCCGACTTCCGTACTTCGCACACCTGTTGATCAATGATCAGCGTATCCTCCGCCACCGACAATCGTCGGCGGACGGCCGAAGCCGCCCGCCGACGCGGAGGCAAGCGATCCGCACAGGCCACTTGGTGGCGCCGGGCGCCAACTACGAGGCGGCGCGCGCCTCTTCCCGAATCCTTTCCGCGATCTGCGCCGGCATCGGTTCGTGCCGCGCGTACGCACGGTTGAAGCGTGCGGTGCCGTGCGACACCGAGCGGAGATCGACGGCGTACCGCCCGATCTCGATCTCCGGCACCTCGGCCCTGATGAGCGTGCGGCTGCCGTTGGTCTGCTCGGTGCCGAGGACCCGGCCGCGCCGCCCGGACAGGTCGCTCATCACGGCGCCGACGTAGTCGTCACCGACCAGGACGGACACCTCGGCCACCGGCTCCAGCAGATGGATCTTCGCGTCGGCAGCCGCCTCGCGCAGCGCCAGCGCACCGGCCGTCTGGAAGGCGGCGTCGGAGGAGTCCACCGAGTGCGCCTTGCCGTCGAGCAGCGTGATCCGGACGTCGACGAGCGGATGGCCGGCCGCAACTCCCTTGGCTGCCTGGGCCCTTACGCCCTTCTCCACCGAGGGGATGAACTGCCGTGGCACGGCGCCGCCGACGACCTTGTCCACGAACTCGATGCCCGAACCGCCCGGCAGGGGCTCCACCTCGATCTCGCAGATCGCGTACTGCCCGTGCCCGCCGGACTGCTTCACATGCCGGCCGCGGCCCGCCGACTTGCCCGCGAACGTCTCCCGCAGCGAGACCATGTGCGGTACGACGTCGACCTGGACGCCGTAGCGGCTGCGCAGCCGTTCCAGGGCGACGTCCGCGTGAGCCTCGCCCAGACACCACAGCACGACCTGGTGGGTGGCCTGGTTCTGTTCCAGTCGCATGGTCGGGTCCTCGGCGACCAGCCGGGACAGGCCCTGCGAGAGTTTGTCCTCGTCGGCCTTGCTGTGTGCCTGGATGGCGAGCGGCAGCAGCGGGTCCGGCATCTGCCAGGGCTCCATCAGGAGCGGGTCGTCCTTGGCCGACAGCGTGTCGCCGGTCTCCGCGCGGCTCAGCTTCGCCACGCACGCGAGGTCACCGGCGATGCAGTGGCTGAGCGTGCGCTGCTGCTTGCCGAAGGGCGCCGACAGGGCGCCGATCCGCTCGTCGACGTCGTGGTCCTCGTGGCCGCGGTCCTCCAGGCCGTGCCCCGAGACGTGCACGGTCTCGTCGGGGCGCAGGGTGCCGGAGAAGACCCGTACCAGCGAGACCCGGCCGACGTACGGGTCGGACGCGGTCTTCACCACCTCCGCGACGAGCGGCCCGTCCGGGTCGCACACCTTCAGTGCGCGCGGTTTGCCGTCGATCGTGGTGACCGCGGGCGCCTCGCGTTCCAGCGGGGTCGGGAACCCGCGCGTGATCAGCTCCAGCACCTCGATCGTGCCGAGCCCCTGCCGGGCGCCGTCGGCCGCGGGCGCCGCGGCCAGGACGGGATGGAAGGCACCGCGCGCGACGGCCCGTTCCAGGTCCTCGATCAGCGTCTTGACGTCGATCTGCTCGCCGCCGAGGTACCGGTCCATCAGGGTCTCGTCCTCCGACTCGGAGATGATCCCCTCGATCAGCCGGTTGCGGGCCTCCTCGATCTGCGGCAGCTGGTCGTCGCCGGGCTCGGACTCCTTGCGTTCCCCGGAGGAGTAGTCGAACAGCTGCTGCGACAGCAGCCCGATCAGTCCGGTCACGGGGGCGTGCCCGTCGGGGGCCTGCGGGCCGCGCAGCGGCAGATACAGCGGGAGCACGGCGTCGGGGTCCTCGCCGCCGAAGGCCTCCGCGCAGATCCGCGTCATCTCCTCGTAGTCGGCCCGCGCGGACTCCAGGTGCGTGACGACGATCGCGCGCGGCATGCCGACGGCCGCGCACTCCTCCCACACCATGCGGGTCGAGCCGTCCACACCGTCCGAGGCCGAGACGACGAAAAGGGCCGCGTCCGCCGCTCGCAGACCGGCCCTGAGTTCCCCGACGAAGTCGGCGTATCCGGGGGTGTCCAGAAGGTTGACCTTGATGCCGTCCCATTCGACCGGCACCAGGGAGAGCTGTACCGAGCGTTGCTGCCGGTGCTCGATCTCGTCGTAGTCCGAGACGGTGCCGCCGTCCTCGACTCGACCCGCCCGGTTCACCGCCCCCGCCGTCAGTGCGAGAGCTTCCACCAAGGTGGTCTTGCCCGATCCGGAGTGGCCGACCAGTACCACATTCCGTACGGACGCGGGGTGGTCGGCCGCTGTAGCCCTGCCGGCGGCTCCGGGGTGTGCGTTCGCCTTGTCGCCCATGATCTTGCCTCCCGTGCACGGTGAGGTCACTGTGGGCGCGGACATACCTTTCCGCGTGCGAGGCGGCTCCGGTGACGCCCGCGGTCCTTCGAGCTTTCCACTCCCGTCACGGTGCGTCCATACGGCGGACGCGATCGCGCCATCCGCCGCGGGTGGACCTGCCCGCCGGACCCGGGTACGAGTGCCCGGCGGTCGCACGAACGCGCGCGTGGCTACGATGGGCCAGCCGGTGGCCAGCAGGGGCCGCGGCGCCACACCGACCCTCGGGAAGGCCATGCTGAACAAGTACGCGCGTGCATTCTTCACGCGTGTTCTCACACCGTTCGCCGCGTTTTTGATCCGGCGGGGCGTCAGCCCGGACACGGTCACGCTCATCGGCACCGCCGGGGTGGTCGCGGGCGCGCTGGTCTTCTACCCCATGGGCGAGTTCTTCTGGGGCACGGTCGTGATCACGCTGTTCGTGTTCTCCGACCTCGTCGACGGCAACATGGCCCGCCAGCTCGGCCGCTCCAGCCGCTGGGGTGCCTTCCTGGACTCCACGCTCGACCGGGTCGCCGACGGCGCGATCTTCGGCGGCTTCATCCTCTGGTACGCCGGTGGGGGCGACGACCTCGTCCTGTGCGCCGTCTCGATCTTCTGCCTGGCCAGCGGCCAGGTGGTGTCGTACACCAAGGCGCGCGGCGAGTCGATCGGCCTGCCGGTGGCGGTCAACGGTCTCGTCGAGCGCGCCGAGCGACTGGTGATCTCGCTGGTCGCGGCCGGTTTCGCCGGCCTGCACAAGTTCGGGGTGCCGGGCATCCAGTACCTGCTGCCCGTCGCCCTGTGGATCGTCGCCGTCGGCAGCCTCGTCACGCTGATCCAGCGGGTCGTCACGGTCCGTCGCGAGTCCGCCGAGGCGGAGGCCGCCGAGGACGCGCAGGACAAGCCGCGAGGGGCCGCCCAAGGGAGCGAGGCCGCCAAGTGAGCGCTCAGGACCGCCTCACGGACGCGCTGTACGGACTCGGTTGGGGCACCGTCAAGAAGCTCCCCGAGCCGGTGGCGGTACGGCTCGGCCGCACCATCGCCGACCTCGCCTGGAAGCAGCGGGGCAAGGGCGTCCAGCGGCTGGAGAGCAACTACGCGCGTGTGGTGCCCGACGCGACCCCGGAGCGCCTGGCCGAGCTCTCGCGCGCGGGCATGCGGTCGTACCTGCGCTACTGGATGGAGTCCTTCCGGCTGCCCGCCTGGAGCGCCGAGCGCGTCAAGAGCGGCTTCGACGTCAAGGACGTCCACCACCTGACCGACGGCCTTGCCGCCGGAAAGGGCGTGGTCCTCGCCCTGCCGCACCTGGCCAACTGGGACCTCGCGGGCGCCTGGGTCACCACCGAGCTGGAGACGCCGTTCACCACGGTCGCCGAACGCCTCAAGCCCGAAACCCTCTACGACCGCTTCGTCGCCTACCGCGAGGGCCTCGGCATGGAGGTCCTGCCGCACAGCGGTGGCACCGCCTTCGGCACGCTGGCCCGCAGGCTGCGCGACGGCGGCCTGGTCTGCCTGGTCTCCGACCGTGACCTGTCCGCGTCCGGCGTCGAGGTCGACTTCTTCGGCGACACGGCCCGGATGCCGGCCGGACCGGCGCTGCTGGCCCAGCAGACCGGGGCGCTCCTGCTTCCCGTCACGCTCTGGTACGACGACTCGCCCGTCATGCAGGGGCGGGTCCATCCCCCGATCGAGGTACCCGAGACAGGTACCCGGACCGAGAAGACGTCTGTCATGACACAGGCGCTGGCCGACGCCTTCGCCACGGGGATCGCCGAACATCCGGAGGACTGGCACATGCTCCAGCGCTTGTGGGTCGCCGACCTGGAACCACGACCGGCCGACGGCCCGGCAGGAGAGCGTCCGTGAGGATCGGCATCGTCTGTCCGTACTCCTGGGACGTGCCGGGTGGCGTCCAGTTCCACATCCGCGACCTCGCCGAGTACTTCATCCGGCTGGGCCACGAGGTGTCCGTCCTGGCGCCGGCCGACGACGACACCCCGCTCCCGCCGTACGTCGTCTCGGCGGGCCGCGCGGTGCCGGTCCCGTACAACGGCTCGGTCGCCCGCCTGAACTTCGGCTTCCTCTCGGCCGCCAGGGTCCGCCGCTGGCTGCACGACGGCCGGTTCGACGTCATCCACATCCACGAGCCGACGTCGCCGTCCCTCGGCCTGCTGGCCTGCTGGGCCGCGCAGGGACCCATCGTGGCCACCTTCCACACCTCCAACCCGCGCTCGCGGGCGATGATCGCCGCGTACTCGATCCTCCAGGCGGCCCTGGAGAAGATCAGCGCCCGGATCGCGGTGAGCGAGTACGCCCGCCGCACGCTGGTGGAACACCTCGGCGGCGACGCGGTCACCATCCCCAACGGCGTCGACGTCGACTTCTTCGCCAAGGCCGAGCCCAACCCCGACTGGCAGGGCGACACGATCGGCTTCATGGGCCGCATCGACGAGCCCCGCAAGGGCCTGCCGGTCCTGATGAGAGCCCTGCCCAAGATCCTCGCCGCCCGACCGCAGACCAGGCTTCTGGTGGCGGGCCGCGGCGACGAGGAGGAGGCGGTGGAGTCCCTGCCCGCCGAGCTCCGTTCCCGCGTCGAGTTCCTCGGCATGGTCAGCGACGAGGACAAGGCCCGCTTCCTGCGCAGCGTCGACCTGTACGTGGCCCCCAACACCGGCGGCGAGAGCTTCGGGATCATCCTGGTCGAGGCGCTGTCGGCCGGCGCTCCCGTCCTGGCCTCGGACCTGGATGCCTTCACCCAGGTCCTCGACCAGGGCGCGGCGGGCGAACTCTTCGCCAACGAGGACGCGGACGACCTGGCCGAGGCGGCGGTACGCCTCCTGGAGGACCCGGTCCGCCGGGCCGAGCTGCGCAAGCGGGGGAGCGCGCACGTACGCCGCTTCGACTGGTCGACCGTCGGGGCGGACATCCTGTCGGTGTACGAGACGGTGACGGCGGGCTCGACAGCGGTGGCCGCGGACGAGCGGACCGGGAGCGGTGTGGCCGGCGGGTTGCGGGCCCGGCTGGGGCTGGCGCGGGACTGAGGGCGAGCGCCGTTGTCTCAGGCGGCGGGCCCGCATTTCAGCCCGTCCGGCGTTTGAGGACGGGGCCTCTCAGGGCCGAAGCGGGGGCCCGGGGGCCCCGGGGGCGGCAGCCCCCGGCGCCGGTCACGCCGACACCCCGCACGAACACCGACGCCCCGCACGACACCCTGCCCACCCGGCGTCGCTAGTGTGCCGCCCGTGACCGCAACTCTGATCTGGATCCTCGTTGTCCTCGTGGCGATCGGCCTCTACCTGAGCTGGACGGCAGGCCGCCTGGACCGGCTGCACGCCAGGATCGACGCGGCGCGTGCCGCGCTCGACGCGCAGCTGCTGCGCCGCGCCTCGGTGGCCCAGGAACTGGCCACCTCCGGTGTGCTGGATCCGGCCGCGTCGATCGTCCTGTACGAGGCCGCCCACGCCGCCCGGCAGGCCGAGGAGGAGCAGCGGGAGGTCGCCGAGAGCGAGCTGAGCCAGGCGCTGCGGGCCGTGTTCGCCGAGCCCCAGCAGGTGGAAGCCGTCCGGGAGGCGCCCGGGGGCGAGGAAGCGGCCCGTGAGCTGACGGAGGCGGTCCGCCGGGTACCGATGGCCCGCCGCTTCCACAACGACGCCGTACGGGCGGCCAGGGCGCTGCGGCGCCACCGCAAGGTCCGTCTGTTCCGCCTGGCGGGCCATGCCCCGTTCCCGCTGGCCTTCGAGATGGACGACGAGCCGCCGACGGCCCTGGCGGACCGGCCCGCCTAGGTCGTGTCCGCAAGGTCCCGTCGTTCGCCCGGAGGGCGGGCCCCGCGGCGTCTGGATGTGCTCTCGGCGTGCGGGGCGGAGGCCCTCGTACTGGACGTACTTGGGCCTTCGCCGGGTGCGACGGTGAGGGACCCTCCCGCTCGGGCGAAGCCGTGAGGTGGGGGAGCGTGCCAGGCGTCGCGGGGCAGGCGGGACTTCGCGGACACGACCTAGGACGTGCCGAAGTCGGGGATCGTGAGGGAACCGTCGGCGGCGAGCTGGAACCCGGGGTTGTGCGCAACCTCCCAGGCGTGGCCGTCGGGGTCGACGAAGACGCCGGAGTAGAAGCCGACGGCGTTCGTGACCGCGGGCTTGGTGACGTTTGCCCCGGCCCGTTCCGCGGCCGCGAGCAGTTCGTCGACCTCGGCGTCGGATCGCACGTTGTGGGCCAGGGCGATCCCGCCGAAGCCGGCCGGCGCGTCCGCCGTGCCGTCGGTCAGCCCGCAGTCCTGCGCCAGTTTGTCGCGGCCCCACAGCACCAGGGCCAGTCCGCCCGCCTGGAAGAAGACGGTCTCCTCGACCTCCTGACCCCGCCAGCCCAGGGCCTCGTAGAAGGCCCGGGAGCGCGCCACGTCGAGGACTCCCAGCGTGACCAGGCTGATGCGCTGTTCCATGGCAAGGACACTAACGCGGCACCGTCCGGGTGGCGCCCCGGCAGGCAAAACGATCCACCGCCTCACCATTGGCCCTTGAAGTGGCCCGTACACCTCACGTTTCCTCGATGCTTGCAGTAACCCTCTTTCACACAGCGAGGTCAACCCGTGTCCATCTCCGAAAACCAGGCCCCCGAGACCGGCACCGCACGCGTGAAGCGCGGCATGGCCGAGCAGCTCAAGGGCGGCGTGATCATGGACGTCGTCACGCCGGAGCAGGCGAAGATCGCCGAGGACGCGGGCGCCGTCGCCGTCATGGCCCTCGAGCGGGTCCCCGCCGACATCCGCAAGGACGGCGGCGTGGCCCGGATGTCCGACCCGGACATGATCGAGGGCATCATCGATGCCGTCTCCATCCCGGTCATGGCCAAGTCCCGCATCGGCCACTTCGTCGAGGCCCAGGTCCTGCAGTCCCTCGGCGTCGACTACATCGACGAGTCCGAGGTCCTCACCCCGGCCGACGAGGTCAACCACTCCGACAAGTTCGCCTTCACCACCCCCTTCGTCTGTGGTGCCACCAACCTGGGCGAGGCCCTGCGCCGCATCGCCGAGGGCGCGGCCATGATCCGCTCCAAGGGCGAGGCCGGCACCGGCAACGTCGTCGAGGCCGTCCGTCACCTGCGCCAGATCAAGAACGAGATCGCCAGGCTGCGCGGCTTCGACAACAACGAGCTGTACGCCGCCGCCAAGGACCTGCGCGCCCCGTACGAGCTGGTCAAGGAAGTCTCCGAGCTCGGCAAGCTCCCGGTGGTGCTGTTCTCCGCCGGCGGTGTCGCCACCCCGGCCGACGCCGCGCTGATGCGCCAGCTCGGCGCCGAGGGCGTCTTCGTCGGCTCCGGCATCTTCAAGTCCGGCGACCCGGCCAAGCGCGCCGCCGCCATCGTCAAGGCGACCACCTTCTTCGACGACCCGAAGATCATCGCGGACGCGTCCCGCAACCTCGGCGAGGCCATGGTGGGCATCAACTGCGACACCCTGCCCGAGACCGAGCGCTACGCCAACCGCGGCTGGTAAGGCACCACATCCCATGAGCAACACCCCCGTCATAGGCGTCCTGGCCCTGCAGGGCGACGTACGGGAGCACCTCATCGCCCTGGCCGCGGCAGACGCCGTGGCCAGGCCGGTGCGGCGCCCCGAAGAGCTCGCCGAGGTGGACGGCCTCGTCATCCCCGGCGGCGAGTCCACGACCATCTCCAAGCTGGCCGTCCTCTTCGACGTGATGGAGCCCCTACGCGCGTGCGTGCGGGACGGCATGCCCGTCTACGGCACCTGCGCCGGCATGATCATGCTCGCCGACAAGATCCTCGACCCGCGCTCGGGCCAGGAGACGATCGGCGGCATCGACATGATCGTGCGCCGCAACGCCTTCGGACGTCAGAACGAGTCCTTCGAAGCGGCGGTCGACGTGCAGGGCATCCCGGGCGATCCTGTGGAGGGCGTCTTCATCCGCGCCCCCTGGGTCGAGTCCGTCGGCGCCGAGGCCGAGGTCCTCGCCGAGCACGACGGCCACATCGTCGCGGTCCGCCAGGGCAACACGCTCGCCACGTCGTTCCACCCGGAACTGACCGGCGACCACCGCGTGCACGGCCTGTTCGTCGACATGGTGCGCGCGAACCGGACAGCCGAGTCCTTGTAGGATCTCTGGCGTTCGTTCATAGATGGGTTACGCGAAGGAGACAGGCAGATGTCCGGCCACTCTAAATGGGCTACGACGAAGCACAAGAAGGCCGTGATCGACGCCAAGCGCGGCAAGCTCTTCGCGAAGCTGATCAAGAACATCGAGGTCGCGGCCCGCATGGGTGGCGTTGACATCGAGGGCAACCCGACGCTGTACGACGCCATCCAGAAGGCGAAGAAGCAGTCGGTTCCGAACAAGAACATCGACTCCGCGGTCAAGCGTGGAGGCGGTCTCGAGGCCGGTGGCGCCGACTACGAGACGATCATGTACGAGGGCTACGGCCCGAACGGCGTCGCCGTGCTCATCGAGTGCCTCACCGACAACCGCAACCGCGCCGCCTCCGACGTCCGCGTCGCCATGACCCGCAACGGCGGCAACATGGCCGACCCGGGCTCGGTGTCGTACATGTTCAGCCGCAAGGGCGTCGTCATCGTCCCCAAGGGCGAGCTGACCGAGGACGACGTCCTCACCGCCGTCCTGGACGCCGGTGCCGAGGAGGTCAACGACCTCGGTGAGTCCTACGAGGTCATCAGCGAGGCCACCGACCTGGTCGCGGTCCGCACCGCCCTCCAGGAGGCCGGCATCGACTACGACTCCGCCGACTCCAGCTTCGTACCGTCCGTCCAGGTCGAGCTGGACGAGGAAGGCGCCAAGAAGATCTTCAAGCTGATCGACGCACTCGAGGACAGCGACGACGTGCAGAACGTCTTCGCCAACTTCGATGTCAGCGACGAGATCATGGAGAAGGTCGACGCATAGCGCTGCCGCGAGCTGCACCGGCTCAACGGGCCGACGGGACGCACCCGTCGGCCCGTCGCTTTGCCGGGAGTTGCTGCCCGGCGTTGTCAGTGGCACCCGATAGCCTGCACAAACAGGCAATCGAACGGAAGGTACCGGGGTGCGCGTACTGGGGGTGGACCCGGGGCTGACCCGATGCGGAGTCGGCGTGGTCGAGGGCGTCGCCGGACGCCCGCTCACCATGCTCGGCGTCGGCGTCGTACGGACGCCCGCGGACGCCGAGTTGGGACATCGCCTCGTCGCCATCGAGCAGGGCATCGAGCAGTGGCTGGACGAGCACCGACCCGAATTCGTCGCCGTGGAGCGGGTGTTCAGCCAGCACAACGTCCGTACGGTGATGGGCACCGCCCAGGCCAGCGCCGTCGCCATGCTCTGCGCCGCCCGCCGCGGCATCCCCGTCGCGCTGCACACCCCGAGCGAGGTCAAGGCCGCCGTCACCGGCAGCGGTCGCGCCGACAAGGCCCAGGTCGGTGCCATGGTCACCCGCCTGCTGCGGCTCAGCGCCCCGCCCAAGCCGGCCGACGCCGCCGACGCCCTCGCGCTCGCCATCTGCCACATCTGGCGTGCCCCCGCCCAGAACCGACTTCAGCAGGCCGTCGCCCTGCACACAGCCAAAGCACCGAAAGGCCGTACGGCATGATCGCCTTCGTCAGTGGCACAGTGGCCGCACTCGCTCCGGACGCCGCGGTCGTCGAGGTGGGCGGAGTCGGCATGGCCGTCCAGTGCACGCCGAACACCCTGTCCACCCTGCGCCTCGGCAAGCCCGCCAAGCTGCACACCTCGCTGGTGGTCCGCGAGGACTCCCTCACGCTGTACGGCTTCGCGGACGACGACGAACGGCAGACGTTCGAGCTGCTCCAGACCGCGAGCGGAGTCGGCCCGCGCCTGGCCCAGGCGATGCTGGCGGTGCACTCGCCCGACGCCCTGCGCCGAGCCGTCGCCACCGCCGACGAGAAGTCACTCACCGCCGTCCCCGGCATCGGCAAGAAGGGGGCCCAGAAGCTGCTCCTGGAGCTGAAGGACCGCCTGGGCGAGCCCATCGGCGCGCCTGCGGTGGGCGCTCCGGTCACCCAGGGCTGGCGCGACCAGCTGCACGCCGCACTGATCGGCCTCGGCTACGCGACCCGCGAGGCCGACGAGGCGGTCGCCGCGGTGGCGCCGCAGGCCGAGGCCGCCGAGGGCACGCCCCAGGTGGGGCAGCTCCTGAAGGACGCCCTTCAGACCCTGAACAGAGCCCGCTGATCGAGGGGTGCTCCGGAAAGACCCGAAGGCGCCGCTCCGGGGACGCCCTCATCCTCGTACGATCCACCCGACCGCGACCGCGAGGCACACTCCATGAACTGGGACGACACCACCGACACCCCCGCCGCCGAGCGGCTCGTCGGTGCGTCCGCCGACCGTGAGGACCAGGCCGTAGAGGCCGCGCTGCGCCCGAAGGACCTGGACGAGTTCATCGGCCAGGAGAAGGTCCGCGAACAGCTCGACCTCGTGCTGCGCGCCGCCCGCGCGCGTGGCGCCACCGCCGACCACGTGCTGCTCTCCGGCGCCCCCGGCCTCGGCAAGACCACACTCTCGATGATCATCGCGGCCGAGATGGGCGCACCCATCCGCATCACCAGCGGCCCCGCCATCCAGCACGCCGGCGATCTCGCCGCGATCCTCTCCTCGCTGCAGGAGGGCGAGGTCCTCTTCCTCGACGAGATCCACCGCATGTCCCGGCCCGCCGAGGAGATGCTGTACATGGCTATGGAGGACTTCCGCGTCGACGTCATCGTCGGCAAGGGGCCGGGCGCCACCGCCATCCCGCTGGAGCTGCCCCCGTTCACCCTGGTCGGCGCCACCACGCGCGCGGGCCTGCTGCCGCCCCCGCTGCGCGACCGGTTCGGCTTCACCGCGCACATGGAGTTCTACGAGCCCGTCGAGCTGGAGCGCGTCATCCACCGCTCGGCCAACCTCCTTGAGGTGGAGATCGAGGCCGACGGCGCCGCCGAGATCGCCGGCCGCTCCCGCGGCACGCCCCGTATCGCCAACCGCCTGCTGCGCCGCGTCCGCGACTACGCCCAGGTCAAGGCCGACGGGATCATCACGAGGGACATCGCCGGCGCCGCCCTCGCCGTCTACGAGGTCGATGCGCGCGGGCTCGACCGTCTCGACCGCGGTGTTCTGGAGGCCCTGCTGAAACTGTTCGGCGGCGGCCCGGTCGGCCTGTCCACGCTTGCCGTCGCGGTGGGGGAGGAGCGCGAGACGGTCGAGGAGGTCGCGGAACCCTTCCTCGTACGGGAGGGCCTGCTCGCCCGCACCCCGCGCGGCAGGGTCGCCACTCCGGCGGCCTGGGCGCATCTCGGCCTCACCCCGCCGGGCTCGCACGCTACGGGAAACGGACAACAGGACTTGTTCGGGACGTGATGGCCCGGTCACGGCGAGCACAGTGGCCGGAGCAGGAACCCCAGTGCCATGCTGAGCGTTGTTCCATGCGCGGAGACTCGCTTAGACTCCGCCGATGCCGCCCTAGTCGGCGGCACACATACCCCCAACCATCAGGCCGCTCACCATCGCGGTCGTGTGAAGGAAGTTCCGACCCGTGAGTCTCGTGACCCTCCTCCCGTTCATCGTGCTCATCGGGGCCATGTTCCTGATGACCCGGTCGGCCAAGAAGAAGCAGCAGCAGGCGGCCGACATGCGGAACCAAATGCAGCCCGGCAGCGGTATCCGCACCATCGGGGGCCTGTACGCCACCGTCAAGGAGGTCAGCGACGACACGGTCCTCGTTGACGCCGGACCGGGCGTGGAGCTCCTCTTCGCCAAGAACGCGATCGGTGCCGTCCTCTCCGACGACGAGTACAACCGCATCGTGCACGGCATCGAGCACGACCTGAAGTCCGACGTCGTCCCGGACGACGCCTCCTCCCTCACCGAGGCCGACGAGCCCGCCGCCTCCGACGAGAAGTCCGTCGACCTTGGTAAGAAGGACGCGGACGACGAGGTCGAGGAGCCGTCCGACGCCGTGGCCGCCGAGGCGAAGACGGACGACGAGCCGAAGAAGACCGACGGCGACACCGACGCGAAGTAGCGATGCTCCGGGGCGCGCGGGCCACGCCTGCGCGCCCCCGGGCATGCTGAGCTCGCACGGGATCCCGACACCATGTCATGGCCGCCCGCCCGTTGATCCGGAGCGAGGCGGCCCGAGAGGGAGTACGAGAAGGTGGCAGCACCTAAGAAGGGCCGGAACGCGAGCGCCCAGAGCAAGCCAGGGCGCTCGCTGGCCCTCATCCTGATCGCCATCGCGGCGCTCACCGGAGGGATGTTCGCCTCGGGGCACACCACTCCGCGACTCGGTATCGACCTGGCCGGCGGCACGAGCATCACGCTTCGCGCGGTCGCCGAGCCCGGCCAGGAATCCGCGATCAACAAGACCAACATGGACACCGCGGTCGAGATCATGGAGCGGCGTGTCAATGGTCTCGGTGTCTCGGAGTCCGAGGTTCAGACCCAGGGCGACAAGAACATCATCGTCAACATCCCCAAGGGCACGAACTCCAAGGAAGCCCGGGCCCAGGTAGGCACCACCGCCAAGCTGTACTTCCGGCCGGTCGTCGCCACCGAGGTGTCGGGCGGCGGTGCGACCCCCACCCCCTCGCCGAGCGCCTCCAGCAGCGCGTCGGGCGACTCCGCCGACAAGGACAAGGCGACCTCCCCCTCCGGGTCCACCAGCCCCTCGGCGAGCTCCACCACGCAGGGCCGCGCGGTCACCGACGCCCTGAAGGCCGACGCCACGCCGTCCACGAGCGCTTCTTCCAGCAGCTCCCCGTCCGCGAGCAGCACTCCCTCCGGCGACTCCTCGACCAGCAAGCTCAAAGCGCAGTACGCCGCGCTGGACTGCTCGAAGAAGGCGGCCCGCGCCAAGGCCGGTGACGGCGCCAAGCCCACCGATCCCACCGTCGCCTGCGGTCAGAACTCGCAGGGCCAGTGGCAGAAGTACATCCTCGGTCCGGCCGAGGTCGACGGCACGGACGTCAAGAGCGCCCAGGCCGTCTTCCAGACGACGACCGGCGCCGGCTGGACAGTGAACATGAAGTTCACGGGCGAGGGCAGCAAGAAGTTCGCCGCCACCACCGGCAAGCTGGCGAAGAACCAGTCCCCGCAGAACCAGTTCGCGATCGTGCTGGACGGCGAGGTCGTCTCCGACCCGTTCGTCCGCGAAGCCCTGACGGGCGGCAGCGCCGAGATCTCCGGCAACTTCAACCAGGACTCGGCGCAGAGCCTCGCCAACATGCTGTCGTACGGCGCCCTGCCGCTGTCCTTCCAGGAGGACAGCGTCACCACGGTGACCGCCGCGCTCGGCGGTGAGCAGCTGAAGGCCGGTCTGATCGCCGGTGCGATCGGTCTCGCCCTGGTCGTCATCTACCTGCTGGTCTACTACCGAGGCCTGGCGCTGATCGCGATCCTCTCGCTGCTGATCTCCGCGGCCCTGACCTACACGATCATGGCTCTGCTCGGCCCGACCATCGGCTTCGCGCTGAATCTGCCGGCCGTCTGCGGTGCCATCGTCGCCATCGGCATCACAGCGGACTCGTTCATCGTGTACTTCGAACGCGTCCGGGACGAGATCCGCGAAGGCCGCTCGCTGCGGCCCGCCGTCGAGCGTGCCTGGCCGCGCGCCCGGCGCACCATCCTGGTCTCCGACTTCGTGTCGTTCCTCGCCGCCGCGGTGCTCTTCATCGTCACCGTCGGCAAGGTCCAGGGCTTCGCGTTCACGCTCGGCCTGACCACCCTGCTCGACGTGGTGGTCGTGTTCCTGTTCACCAAGCCGCTGCTGACGCTCCTGGCCCGCAGCAAGTTCTTCTCCAGTGGCCACAGCTGGTCCGGTCTCGATCCCAAGCGACTGGGTGCCAAGCCACCGCTGCGCCGAACGCGCCGTCCTTCCCACCCCGCCGGCCCTGTCGACCCGAAGGAGGCGTGAGTATGTCGAAGCTCGGCAACCTCGGCGCCCGACTGCACCGTGGCGAGGTCGGCTACGACTTCGTCGGCAACCGCAAGCTCTGGTACGGCCTCTCGATCCTGATCACCATCACGGCCATCGTCGGCCTGGCGGTGCGCGGCCTGAACATGGGCATCGAGTTCCAGGGCGGCGCCGTCTTCAACACCCCGAAGACCAGTGTCTCGGTGTCCCAGGCGCAGGAGTACGCGGAAGAGGCGTCCGGCCACGACGCGATCGTCCAGAAGCTCGGCGACGGCGACGAGGCCACGCTGCGCATCCAGGTCGCGGGCATCGACACCCAGCAGGCCAACAAGGTCTCGGCGGAGCTGGCAGAGAAGCTCGGCGTCGACGAGGACGACGTCACCGGCGAGCTGGTCGGTCCCAGCTGGGGTGAGCAGATCGCCAACAAGGCCTGGCAGGGCCTCGGGATCTTCCTGGTCCTTGTGGTGATCTATCTGGCGATCGCCTTCGAGTGGCGCATGGCACTCGCGGCCTTCGTAGCGCTGATCCACGACATCACCATCACGGTCGGTATCTACGCCCTCGTCGGCTTCGAGGTCACACCGGGCACGGTGATCGGTCTGCTGACGATCCTCGGTTATTCGCTCTACGACACGGTGGTCGTCTTCGACAGCCTCAAGGAACAGACGAAGGACATCACCAAACAGACCCGCTGGACCTACAGCGACATCGCCAACCGCTCGATCAACAGCACCCTGGTCCGTTCCGTCAACACCACGGTGGTCGCGCTGCTGCCGGTGGCGGGCCTGCTGTTCATCGGTGGCGGATTCCTCGGCGCGGGCATGCTCAACGACATCTCCCTGTCGCTGTTCGTCGGTCTCGCCGCCGGTGCGTACTCCTCGATCTTCATCGCCACGCCGCTCGTCGCCGACCTCAAGGAGCGCGAGCCGCAGATGAAGGCCCTCAAGAAGCGCGTCCTCGCCAAGCGGGCGCAGTCCGCCGCGCAGGGCGAGTCCCCGGACGCGCCGGCCGGCGACGAGCCGCTGGACGAGCCCGAGGACGCCACCCCCGCGGTGGTCGGGCCGCGCAACCAGCCCGCGGCGCGTAACCGGGGCCGTGGCCGACCCTCGGGGAAGCGTCGATGACCGACATCGAGGAGCTGCTGCTCAGCCGTATCCGTGATGTGGCGGACTACCCGGAGCCGGGCGTGATGTTCAAGGACATCACCCCGCTCCTGGCGGACCCGGCGGCGTTCACGGCGCTCACCGACGCGCTGGCCGAGATCGCCGGGAGCACCGGTGCCACGAAGATCGTGGGCCTGGAGGCCCGCGGCTTCATCCTCGGCGCTCCGGTCGCCGTCCGCGCGGGCATCGGCTTCATCCCCGTACGCAAGGCAGGCAAGCTCCCCGGGGCCACCCTCAGCCAGGCGTACGACCTGGAGTACGGCTCCGCGGAGATCGAGGTCCACGCCGAGGACCTGGCCGCCGGCGACCGTGTCCTCGTCGTCGACGACGTCCTGGCGACGGGCGGTACGGCGGAGGCCTCGATCCAGCTGATCCGCCGGGCCGGCGCCGAGGTGGCCGGCTTGGCCGTCCTCATGGAACTCGGCTTCCTCGGCGGCCGAGCCCGCGTGGAGCCGGCCCTGGCCGGCGCCCCCCTGGAGTCACTGCTGACGGTCTGATCCGAGGAACACCCACAGCAGCACCGGATGCCGCGCACCTGCACGACAGGGGCGCGGCATCGCCATGCGGGGCGTGCGTGAGGGGCGTACGCGACCCCCGTGGCAAGCCTGCGCAACCCGCACGCCACCGTCCGGACACCGTCCTGACAGGCCCGCGGAATCCGACGGCAGCCCCTTGCGTTTCTCCGGTAGACGGTCCTCACATCCGGCTGCAGGCGATCCCGGGGCGCAGGATCGCTACCATGGGATCTCCGGAGCCTGACCGGGGGACCCGGATCGCGCACGAGGAGCCCTCTTGCCAGACGAGGCCCAGCACCTGACCGCCGCCAAGCCCGAGTCCGCCTCGGCGCCCGTGGCGAAGCCGGCGCCCAACGCGTCGCACGCGAAGAACGACGCGCGTGGGGCGGTCGAGCATGCCCAGTCCGCGCCCGTCGACAAGCCGGCCGAGCAGACGCGACCCAAGCCCGCCCCGCCCGAGCGCCCGGCACCGGCGGTGCGCCCGAACACCGGCCAGCCCGCCCGCACCGGCTCCTCCAACCGCGTCCGTGCCCGCCTCGCCCGTCTCGGCGTCCAGCGCTCCAACCCGTACAACCCGGTGCTGGAGCCGTTGCTGCGCATAGTGCGCAGCAACGACCCGAAGATCGAGACCGCCACGCTCCGCCAGATCGAGAAGGCCTACCAGGTCGCCGAGCGCTGGCACCGCGGTCAGAAGCGCAAGAGCGGCGACCCGTACATCACGCACCCGCTCGCCGTCACCACCATCCTCGCCGAGCTGGGTATGGATCCGGCCACCCTGATGGCGGGCCTGCTGCACGACACCGTCGAGGACACCGAGTACGGCCTCGACCAGCTCCGCCGTGACTTCGGCGACTCCGTCGCGCTGCTCGTCGACGGCGTCACCAAGCTCGACAAGGTCAAGTTCGGCGAGGCCGCGCAGGCCGAGACCGTGCGCAAGATGGTCGTGGCGATGGCCAAGGACCCCCGCGTCCTGGTCATCAAGCTCGCCGACCGCCTGCACAACATGCGCACCATGCGCTATCTCAAGCGCGAGAAGCAGGAGAAGAAGGCGCGCGAGACCCTGGAGATCTACGCGCCCCTCGCCCACCGCCTCGGCATGAACACCATCAAGTGGGAGCTGGAGGACCTCGCCTTCGCGATCCTCTACCCCAAGATGTACGACGAGATCGTACGGCTGGTGGCCGAGCGGGCACCGAAGCGTGACGAGTATCTGGCCATAGTGACCGACGAGGTCCAGCAGGATCTGCGGGCCGCCCGCATCAAGGCGACCGTCACCGGCCGCCCGAAGCACTACTACAGCGTCTACCAGAAGATGATCGTCCGCGGCCGTGACTTCGCGGAGATCTACGACCTGGTGGGGATTCGTGTACTTGTCGACACGGTGCGCGACTGTTACGCCGCCCTCGGCACCGTGCACGCGCGATGGAACCCGGTCCCCGGCCGGTTCAAGGACTACATCGCGATGCCCAAGTTCAACATGTACCAGTCGCTGCACACGACGGTCATCGGCCCCAACGGCAAGCCGGTCGAACTCCAGATCCGGACGTTCGACATGCACCGCCGCGCCGAGTACGGCATCGCCGCGCACTGGAAGTACAAGCAGGAGGCCGTCGCCGGCGCCTCCAAGGTGCGCTCCGACGCGCCCAAGTCGTCCGGCAAGGGCAAGGACGACCACCTCAACGACATGGCGTGGCTGCGCCAGCTCCTCGACTGGCAGAAGGAGACCGAGGACCCGGGTGAGTTCCTGGAGTCCCTGCGCTTCGACCTGTCCCGCAACGAGGTCTTCGTCTTCACCCCGAAGGGCGACGTCATAGCGCTCCCTGCGGGCGCCACTCCGGTGGACTTCGCGTACGCCGTCCACACCGAGGTCGGCCACCGCACGATAGGAGCACGGGTCAACGGCCGGCTCGTGCCGCTCGAATCCACCCTGGACAACGGCGACCTCGTCGAGGTCTTCACCTCCAAGGCAGCCGGCGCGGGCCCCTCCCGCGACTGGCTCGGCTTCGTGAAGTCGCCGCGTGCCCGCAACAAGATCCGGGCCTGGTTCTCCAAGGAGCGCCGCGACGAGGCGATCGAGCAGGGCAAGGACGCCATCGTCCGCGCGATGCGCAAGCAGAACCTGCCGATCCAGCGCATCCTGACCGGCGACTCGCTCGTCACGCTCGCCCACGAGATGCGCTACGCGGACATCTCCGCGCTCTACGCCGCCATCGGCGAGGGCCATGTCTCCGCGCAGAACATCGTGCAGAAGCTCGTCCAGGCTCTCGGCGGCGAGGAAGCCGCCACTGAGGAGATCGACGAGTCGGTCCCGCCGGCCCGTGGCCGCAGCCGCAAACGCCGTTCCAGCGCCGACCCGGGCGTGATCGTCAAGGGCGTCGAGGACGTGTGGGTCAAGCTGGCCCGCTGTTGTACGCCCGTCCCCGGCGACCCGATCATCGGCTTCGTCACGCGCGGTAGCGGAGTATCGGTTCACCGCAGCGACTGTGTGAACGTGGAGTCACTGTCCCGCGAGCCCGAGCGCATCCTCGAGGTCGAGTGGGCGCCCACCCAGTCCTCGGTCTTCCTGGTCGCCATCCAGGTCGAGGCCCTGGACCGCTCCCGGCTCCTCTCGGACGTCACGCGCGTCCTGTCCGACCAGCACGTCAACATCCTCTCCGCGGCCGTCCAGACCTCCCGCGACCGCGTCGCCACCTCCCGCTTCACCTTCGAGATGGGCGACCCGAAGCACCTCGGGCACGTCCTGAAGGCGGTCAGGGGCGTCGAGGGCGTCTACGATGTGTACCGGGTGACGTCGGCGCGCAACCGGACGTAAGGCATACGACGAGAAGGGCCCCGTACGCGGTGTACGGGGCCCTTCTCGTCGTAGGGGCTGTCGAACCGCCTGTCAGCCGCCGAACTCCTGGAGACCCTTCAGAGCCTGGTCCAGCAGCGCCTGGCGGCCCTCCAGCTCACGCTCCAGCTTGTCGGCCTTGGAGTTGTTGCCCTGCGCACGCGCCTGCTCGATCTGGCCCCGCAGCTTGTCCACGGCGGCCTGGAGCTGACCGGTCAGCCCCTCGGCACGCGCGCGTGCCTCCGGGTTGGTCCGGCGCCACTCGTTCTCCTCGGCATCCTGGATGGCCCGCTCGACGGCGTGCATCCGGCCCTCGACCTTCGGGCGGGCGTCGCGCGGCACGTGGCCGATGGCCTCCCAGCGCTCGTTGATCGAGCGGAAGGCGGCACGCGTGCCCTTCAGGTCGCCGATCGGCAGGAGCTTCTCGGCCTCGCCGGCCAGCTCCTCCTTCAGCTTCAGGTTCTCCGACTGCTCGGCGTCACGCTCGGCGAAGACCGAGCTGCGGGCGGCGAAGAAGATGTCCTGGGCACCGCGGAAGCGGTTCCACAGGTCGTCCTCGTGCTCGCGCTGGGCGCGGCCGGCCGCCTTCCACTCCGACATCAGCTCGCGGTAGCGCGCCGCCGTCAGACCCCAGTCGGTCGAACCGGACAGCGACTCGGCCTCGGCGACCAGCCGCTCCTTGGTCTTGCGTGCCTCCTCGCGCTGCGCGTCCAGCTGCGCGAAGTGCGCCTTGCGGCGCTTGGAGAACGCCGACCGGGCGTGCGAGAAGCGGTGCCACAGCTCGTCGTCCGACTTGCGGTCGAGTCGCGGCAGGCCCTTCCAGGTGTCCACCAGGGAACGCAGCCGCTCACCGGCAGCCCGCCACTGGTCGGACTGCGCCAGCTCCTCCGCCTCGGTGACCAGCGCCTCCTTCGCGTGGCGCGCCTCGTCGGACTGCTTGGCCCGCTGCTGCTTGCGCTCCTCGCGGCGCTTGCCGACCGTCTCGACCAGCTTGTCCAGCCGGGTCTTCAGGGCGTCCAGATCACCGACCGCGTGATGGGCGTCGACCTGCTCACGGATGTGGTCGATCGCGGTCTGGGCGTCCTTCGCCGACAGGTCGGTGGTCTTCACTCGCTTTTCGAGGAGGCCGATCTCGACAACCAGGCCTTCGTACTTGCGCTCGAAATAGGCCAGCGCCTCTTCAGGAGTGCCTGCCTGCCAAGAGCCGACAACCTGCTCGCCGTCGGCCGTACGCACGTACACGGTCCCCGTCTCGTCGACGCGGCCCCACGGGTCGCTGCTCACAGCGCCTCCTCCACATGATGCCTGCGAGGGGCTTGTTTCCCCCGGGCATCGTCCACAGTTTCGTCACGGCCAACATAGGCGACCGGCGGGTTGCCTGTCCGCATCCCGCGCGACCGAAATTTCGCAGTTGAGGCTCAGGATTTCGTGACCGTGGCCTTGTTGATCACGACCGTTGCATTGGGGGCGGTGTTCCCGGTTGTGGGGTCTGCGGCCTGGGCTCCGGCATCCGCGATCTTCTTCAGAACCTTCATGCCCGCCTCGGACACCGTGCCGAACGGTGTGTAGTCGGGCGGCAGCTGACTGTCCTGGTAGACGAGGAAGAACTGGCTGCCCCCGGTGTTGCGCCCCTGCTTCGCCTGTGCGTTGTACTGGTTGGCCATCGCCACCGTGCCCGCCGGGTACACACCCCCCTTGAGGCTCTTGTCCTTGAGGTTCTCGTCCGGAATCGTGTACCCCGGCCCGCCCATTCCGGTGCCCTTCGGGTCGCCGCACTGGAGCACATAGATGCCGCTGTCGGTCAGCCGGTGACACTTGGAGTGGTCCAAGTAGCCCTTGCCGACGAGGAAGTCGAACGAGTTCACGGTGTGCGGCGCGGCCGACGCCTTCAGCGCGATGTCTATGTCACCGCACGTCGTCGCGAGCTTCATCGTGTACTTCGCCGACTTGTCGACGGTCAGCTCCGGCTCCTTCTTCCAGGTCGCCGTCTTGACCTTGCCCGCGGCGGGCTTCTCGCACGGGTCCGGAGCCTTGCTGGTCGGAGTGGGGCTGACCTCCGCGCCCGCGTTCTCCTTCTTGGTGCCGTCGTCCTTGAGTACCCCGGTCGTGTACAGCGCGAGGCTGCCGATGACGACCACTCCGAGCACCGACGCGATCACCGAGTTGCGCATCCGCGCCTTGCGCCGGGCTGACGTGCGCCGCTGCTGCTGCCGCAAGAACTTCTCCCGGGCGAGCTGACGCCGCCGCTGTTCCTGGCTGACCACCGGGTTCTCTCCTCATGCGTCGTGGGTGTCGACCGGTACGCGTGCGTCCGGTGAGCCGACTGCCTGCGTGTGCCCCGTACCGTATATGGGTTCGCTGAGGAATCGGCAGCGCCGGTAGGCTCTGACGTCAGGCGAAGCCCGCCGACAAACCACTCGTGTCGACACAAACGAAGGACGATCGTGCTCATTGCCGGGTTCCCCGCCGGGGCCTGGGGGACGAACTGTTATCTCGTCGCCCCCGCCGCCGGTGAGGAGTGCGTGATCATCGACCCGGGCCACGAAGCGGCCCCAGGAGTCGAGGAAGCGCTGAAGAAGCATCGGCTCAAGCCCGTCGCCGTCGTCCTCACTCACGGCCACCTCGACCACGTGGCCTCGGTCGTCCCCGTGTGCGGTGCGCACGACGTACCGGCCTGGATCCACCCCGAGGACCGGTACATGATGAGCGACCCCGAGAAGGCGTTGGGCCGGTCCATCGGCATGCAGTTGATGGGCGAGCTGACCGTCGGGGAGCCGGACGACGTCAAGGAGCTGACCGACGGCGCGAAGCTGGCGCTGGCGGGGATGGAGCTCACCGTCGCGCATGCGCCCGGCCATACGAAGGGGTCGGTGACCTTCGGCCTGCCCGAGGCGGCGGACATCCCGCCGATCCTGTTCTCGGGCGACCTGCTGTTCGCCGGCTCCATCGGACGCACCGACCTGCCCGGCGGTGACATGGCCGAGATCCTCGACTCGCTGGCCCGCGTGTGCCTGCCGCTCGACGACTCGACCGTGGTGCTGTCCGGCCACGGCCCCCAGACGACCATCGGCCAGGAGCGCGCCACCAACCCCTATCTGCGGCAGGTGGCCGCCGGCCCGGGAGCCCCCGAAGCTCCCCGACGAGGAATGTGACGAGAGACTTCCGTGAGCACGTTTCAAGCACCCAAGGGCACGTACGACCTGATCCCGCCGGACTCCGCCACGTACCTGGCCGTCCGTGAGGCGATCGCGGCTCCCCTGCGCAATTCCGGCTACGGCTACATCGAGACGCCCGGCTTCGAGAGCGTCGAGCTGTTCGCGCGCGGCGTGGGCGAGTCCACCGACATCGTGACCAAGGAGATGTACGCCTTCGAGACCAAGGGCGGAGACAAGCTCGCCCTGCGCCCCGAGGGCACGGCCTCGGTCCTGCGCGCGGCCCTGGAGGCCAACCTGCACAAGGCGGGCAACCTGCCGGTCAAGCTCTGGTACTCCGGCTCCTACTACCGCTACGAGCGCCCCCAGAAGGGCCGTTACAGGCACTTCTCCCAGGTCGGCGCCGAGGCGATCGGTGCCGAGGACCCGGCGCTGGACGCCGAGTTGATCATCCTGGCCGACCAGGCCTACCGCTCGCTGGGCCTGAGCGACTTCCGCATCCTGCTCAACAGCCTGGGCGACAAGGAGTGCCGTCCGGTCTACCGGGCCGCGCTCCAGGACTTCCTGCGTGGCCTGGACCTGGACGAGGACACCCTGCGCCGGGCGGAGATCAACCCGCTGCGCGTCCTCGACGACAAGCGTGAGTCGGTCCAGAAGCAGCTCGGGGACGCCCCGCTGCTGCGCGACTACCTCTGCGACGCCTGCAAGGCGTACCACGAGGAGGTCCGCGAGCTGATCACGGCGGCCGGAGTCGCCTTCGAGGACGACCCCAAGCTGGTGCGCGGCCTGGACTACTACACGCGTACGACCTTCGAGTTCGTCCACGACGGTCTGGGTTCCCAGTCCGCGGTGGGCGGTGGCGGCCGCTACGACGGGCTGTCCGAGATGATCGGCGGCCCCGCGCTGCCGTCCGTCGGCTGGGCGCTCGGCGTCGACCGCACGGTGCTCGCCCTGGAGGCGGAGGGCGTGGAGCTCCAACTCCCGTCGTCCACCAGTGTATTCGCGGTGCCGCTCGGCGAGGAGGCTCGCCGGGTGCTGTTCGCGAAGGTCACCGAGCTGCGCAAGGTCGGCGTCGCGGCGGACTTCTCGTACGGCAACAAGGGCCTCAAGGGCGCCATGAAGAACGCCAACCGCAGCGGCGCCCGCTACACGATCGTCGCCGGCGAGCGCGACCTCGCCGAGGGCGTCGTCCAGCTCAAGGACATGGAGTCCGGCGAGCAGGCGGCCGTCGGCGTCAACGAGATCGTGGCCGAACTGGAAGCCCGACTGGGCTGAGTTCGGAAAGCTCGGGAAAGGGCGGACACCGCTTCGGTGTCCGCCCTTTTGCCGTCCTGAAGGCACCTGCAGGCACCCTGAAGGGCCCTGACGTCGTCCTGACGGTGTCCTGAACCCTGCGCCTCGGGACAGTCGCGCGTATTTCCTTATCCCCAGCGAACGGTGGGAGGGCGTGCGTGTACGGCACAATGTGCTCTGTCCGGAGAAACTCCAAGTCTCAAGTGACGGAATCGGCGTGATGAGCAAGACGACAGTCAAAGACGTCTCCACCGAGCCCGAGCCGGAGCGTGCCGAGGCGTCGCCCGGTTCGGCGGGCAGCAGCCGTGCGTTCGCCCTGATGCTGGTGGTCACCGGCGCGGCCGGCCTGCTTGCCGCGTGGGTCATCACGATCGACAAGTTCAAGATCCTCGAGGCGAAGGTCGAAGGGAAGTCCTTCACGCCCGGCTGCAGCCTGAACCCGATCGTCTCCTGCGGCAGCATCATGGAGAGCAAGCAGGCGGCCGTCTTCGGGTTCCCCAACCCCATGCTCGGTCTGGTCTGTTACGGCATGGTCATCTGCGTCGGTATGAGCCTGCTCACCCGCGCCCGCTTCCCGCGCTGGTACTGGCTGACCTTCAACTTCGGCACCCTCTTCGGCGTCGTCTTCTGCACCTGGCTGATGTACCAGTCGCTGTACAACATCAACGCGCTGTGCCTGTGGTGCTCGCTCGCCTGGGCCGCGACGATCACGATGTTCTGGTACGTGACCTCCTTCAACGTCCGCAACGGCTTCCTGCCCGCGCCGCGCCCGCTGAAGAACTTCCTCGCCGAGTTCACCTGGGTGCTCCCGGTGACGCACTGCGGTGTCATCGTCATGCTGATCCTGACCCGCTGGGGCAGCCAGCTCTGGGCCGCCTGACCCGCTCGGACGTCGATGTCAGTGGGGTGAATTAGGGTTTCCAACGTGGAGCCCGACCTATTCACCGCCGCCGCAGAAGAACGCCAGGAGAAGGACCCAGCCGCAAGTCCCCTGGCGGTGCGCATGCGCCCGCGCACCCTGGACGAGGTCGTGGGCCAGCAGCACCTGCTCAAACCGGGCTCGCCCCTGCGCAGACTCGTCGGTGAATCCGGCGGCGGGCCCGCCGGACCTTCCTCGGTGATCCTCTGGGGCCCGCCCGGCACCGGCAAGACGACCCTGGCGTACGTGGTCTCCAAGGCCACCAACAAGCGCTTCGTCGAGCTCTCCGCCATCACCGCCGGGGTGAAGGAGGTCCGCGCGGTCATCGAGGGCGCCCGGCGCGCCACCGGCGGCTTCGGCAAGGAGACCGTCCTCTTCCTCGACGAGATCCACCGCTTCAGCAAGGCCCAGCAGGACTCCCTCCTCCCGGCCGTCGAGAACCGCTGGGTGACCCTGATCGCGGCGACCACCGAGAACCCGTACTTCTCGATCATCTCCCCGCTGCTGTCCCGCTCCCTCCTGCTCACCCTCGAACCCCTCACCGACGACGACGTCAGAGGCCTGCTGAAGCGGGCCCTGAGCGACGAGCGGGGACTGAGCGACGCCGTCGGACTCCCCGAGGACACCGAGGAGCACCTGCTGCGCATCGCCGGCGGTGACGCCCGCCGCGCCCTGACCGCCCTGGAGGCGGCAGCCGGAGCGGCACTCGACAAGGGCGAGTCGCAGATCGGCCTCCAGACGCTGGAGGAGACGGTCGACCGGGCGGCGGTGAAGTACGACCGCGACGGCGACCAGCACTACGACGTGGCCAGCGCCCTCATCAAGTCCATCCGCGGCTCCGACGTCGACGCCGCTCTGCACTACCTGGCCCGGATGATCGAGGCAGGGGAGGACCCCCGCTTCATCGCCCGCCGCCTGATGATCTCCGCCAGCGAGGACATCGGCCTGGCCGACCCGAACGCCCTGCCGATCGCGGTCGCCGCCGCCCAGGCCGTCGCCATGATCGGCTTCCCCGAGGCAGCCCTCACCCTCAGCCACGCCACCATCGCCCTCGCCCTCGCGCCCAAGTCCAACGCCGCGACGACCGCGATCGGCGCCGCCATGGACGACGTACGCAAGGGCATGGCGGGCCCCGTGCCGCCCCATCTGCGTGACGGGCACTACAAGGGCGCCGCGAAGCTCGGGCACGCGCAGGGCTACGTCTATCCGCACGACCTCTCCGAGGGCATCGCCGAGCAGCAGTACGCCCCGGACGCCCTCAAGGACCGCGAGTACTACACCCCGACCCGGCACGGCGCCGAGGCGCGGTACGCGGACGCGGTGGAGTGGACCAGGAAACACCTCGGTCGGAAGCGGACCTGAGCACCCTGTAGAATCCGTCGCAGTGCTGTGTCCCGTGCAGTCAGAACGGGACGGTCAGCCGGAGTCCGGTCCTCCTCGGAAGGCCGGCTCCAGGAGCGTCGCGCACCGTCGATTCGGTGTCGCGGGCAGCCCACCACCACTCGTCGCAGGACGAGAGCGGTCGGTGGGCCACTCGCGTGCTGCACGTATGTGCCCAGACCAGGGGAGCGGCTGCCCGACAGGTCCTCGGACCTCAAGGGTTTCCCCGGCTGCGGATGCGACCTCCCTCAACCCTGACAAGCCGAGAACAAGGAAATGAGAAGCAGTGGCGAATCAGTCCCGCCCCAAGGTCAAGAAGTCGCGTGCCCTCGGCATTGCGCTGACCCCGAAGGCCGTCAAGTACTTCGAGGCCCGTCCCTACCCGCCGGGTGAGCACGGCCGTGGCCGCAAGCAGAACTCGGACTACAAGGTCCGTCTGCTGGAGAAGCAGCGTCTGCGTGCGCAGTACGACGTGTCCGAGCGCCAGCTCGTCCGCGCCTACGAGCGTGCCTCCAAGGTTCAGGGCAAGACCGGTGAGGCCCTGATCATCGAGCTCGAGCGTCGTCTCGACGCCCTGGTGCTGCGTTCGGGCATCGCCCGCACCATCTACCAGGCCCGCCAGATGGTCGTGCACGGCCACATCGAGGTCAACGGCCAGAAGGTCGACAAGCCGTCCTTCCGCGTCAAGCCCGACGACGTCGTGATGGTTCGTGAGCGCAGCCGCGAGAAGACCCTCTTCTCGATCTCCCGCGAGGGTGGCTTCGCCCCCGACGGTGAGACCCCGCGCTACCTCCAGGTGAACCTCAAGGCCCTGGCGTTCCGCCTGGACCGTGAGCCGAACCGCAAGGAGATCCCGGTGATCTGCGACGAGCAGCTCGTCGTCGAGTACTACGCCCGTTGATCCTTCAGCGGTCGTAGGCTTCTGCGCCTCAGCCCGTCGTCTCCCCGCCCTTCCGGGTGGGGGAGGCGGCGGGCTTTCGCATGGTCACGGTCGCCGTGACATGCCGTACCGGACCTCGCGGCGACGGAACGCCGTCCGACGGCGGCCGCCCCAGGGCCCGGCGCATCGCCTCCTCACGGCCGAGCGCCGCCCCCTGCCGTGCGCACTCCTCGTACCGCTCGTCGCCCAGCCGTTCCCGAGCTGCCGTCTCGCACAACTCGTGCGGCGCGTTGAAGCACGCCGAGCCGAACAGCGGCAGCCCCACCGACGGCCACATGCCTGACGCGGCGCCCTGCAGCACCGCGGCCTCCACCGGATCGCCCTCCGCACCGATGACCAGGGCCAGCAGCTCCACCGCCAGCACCGAGCCGAGCAGGTCGTGGAAGGAGTGGGCGCTGTCGAGGCAGTCAGACAGCAGCGCGCGGGCGCCGGGCAGGTCGCCGTCGGCCCAGGCGGCGTACGCCAGGACGTACAGCGCGTAGGAGCGCGCCCAGCGCTCGCCGTGGTCCTCGCACACCCGGCGGACGTCCTCGCACAGCCGCACCGCGTCCGGCAGGTCGCCCTGGAACGCCCGCGTCATCGCCAGCTCCACCTGGCCCATCAGCACATTGCTGTTGAGCTCGCCGATCTCCTGATAGCGGCCGAGCGCCGAGCGCAGCAGCGTTTCGGCACGCTCCATGTCGTCCGAGAGCAGGGCCAGACAACCGGTGCGATGCTCGGCGTACGCCACCGCCGTGGGGTCGGCGGCATGTTCCGCCTCCTCACGGCACTGAGAGAGCACCCCCAGGGCGGGCACCGTGTCGCCCTGCAGGATCGCCACATAGCCCAGCACCCACAGGGCCTTCAGCCGGGACTGCTCACGACCGGAGTCCAGCGCCACGGCCTGCTCCAGCCAGTGCCGCCCCTCCGACAGCCGGCCGCAGCCGACCCAGTAGAACCACAGGGAGCCCGCGAGGTACTGGCCCAGATGCGCGTCGTCCGGCTCGCTCAGACAGTGGTCCAGGGCGCGGCGCAGATTCGGCAGCTCCGCCTCGACCCGCGCGGCCACCTCGTCCTGTCGCGGTGAGAACCACTCCAGCTCGCACCAGGTCGTCAGGCCCAGATACCAGTCGCGGTGCCGGCGCCGCAGCCGGGCCGCGTCCCCGGTCGCCGCCAGCCAGTCGGCGCCGTACACCCGGATCGTGTCCAGCATGCGGTAGCGCACGCCGGCCGCGGTCTCCTCGCGCGTGACCACGGACTGCGCGAGCAGCTGGGAGAGCACCTCGAGGATGTCGTCGGAGTGCAGGCCCTGGCCGCCGCACACGTACTCGACGGCCTCCAGGTCGAACCGGCCCGCGAACACCGACAGCCGCGCCCACAGCAACCGCTCCTCGGGCGTACACAGTTCATGGCTCCAGCCGACCGCCGTACGCAGCGTCCGATGGCGCGGCAACCCGTCCCGCCCGCCGCCGGTCAGCAGCCGGAACCGGTCGTCGAGCCGCTCCAGCACCTGCCCCGGGGACAGCATCCGCAGCCGCCCGGCGGCCAGCTCGATCGCCAGTGGGATCCCGTCCAGGCGACGGCACACCTCTCGTACGTCCGCGTCGTCCGCCACGACCACCGAGGGCTGGGCCGCCCGGTCCACGAGCAGCTCCACCGCCTCGTCCTCGCCGAGCGGTGCCAGCGGAAACAGCAGTTCGCCCGTCACGCCCAGCGGTCTGCGCCCCACGGCGAGCACCCTCAGGCCCGGCAGCCGGCGCAGCAGTCCGCTCACCAGCTCCGCACAGGGGTCCACCAGGTGCTCGAAACCGTCCAGGATCAGCAGGAGTTGACGCCCGGCGAGGTGCGCCAGCAGTGTCTCGTGGGGCAGGCGGGTCGTGTGGTCCGTCAGCCCCAGCGCCTCCACGACCGCGTAGTCGACGAACTCCGGGTCACGCACCGACGCCAGGTCCACGTGCCACACACCGTCGACGGGCGTGCACCGCGAGGCCGCGCGTGCCGCCAGCCGTGACTTGCCGACGCCGCCCGCCCCCGTCAGAGTCACCAGCCGCGCGGCGCCGAGCGCCCCGGCCAGCCCGGCGAGTTCGGCCGAGCGGCCCACGAACCTGTTGAGCTCCAGGGGCGGACCGACGGACTCGGGGGAGTGGGCGCGCTGTTGATCCCGCATGGGATACGGAGCGTACTGAAGCGTGTTCGGTCCGTACAATCGCTTCTCGCGACTCGACTCCGCGCGGGGCGGTAATCCGGTGTGGAGCGGCATCCCCGGCGCGATAGGCTCGGTGCACGACTTTTTCGATGTAGACCGATGTAGAGGCACGTTTCAGGGAGCGGGTGCACACAGTGTCCGGTGGAGAGGTGGCCGGGATCCTGGTGGCCGTCTTCTGGGCGATCCTGGTCTCCTTCCTCGCCGTTGCACTGGTGAGGCTGGCCCAGACGCTCAAGGCGACCACCAAGCTCGTGGCGGACGTGACCGACCAGGCCGTCCCGCTCCTGGCAGAGGCCTCCACGGCGGTGCGCTCCGCACAGACCCAGATCGACCGGGTCGACGCGATCGCCACCGACGTCCAGGAGGTCACGTCGAACGCCTCGGCACTGTCGACCACCGTCGCCTCCACCTTCGGCGGCCCCCTGGTCAAGGTCGCGGCCTTCGGTTACGGCGTCCGCCGGGCCCTCGGCGGCCGCAAGGAAGACGCGCCCGCCAAGGCGCCCCGGCGTACCGTGATCGTGGGCCGCACGGTTCCGGCCTCGCGACGGGACAAGCGAAACCTCCGCGGAAAGAGGGACTGAGAGCCAGCATGTTCCGCCGTACGTTCTGGTTCGGCACGGGCGTCGCCGCCGGTGTTTGGGCCACCACCAAGGTCAACCGGAAGCTGAAGCAGCTGACCCCCGAGAGCCTCGCCGCGACCGCGGCCAACAAGGCGATCGAGGCAGGTCACCGGCTCAAGGACCGCGCGGTGGGCTTCGCCCTCGACGTCCGCGACAACATGGCGCAGCGGGAGGAGGAACTGGGCGACGCGCTGGGCATCAACGCCCCCGTCGACCACGAACTCCCCGCACCCCGGCGGTACGCCGCCATCGAGAACCGCAATGACCCGAAGTACGTCGACAGGACGACGTACTCTCACAACCGAAACGAGGACCACTGATGGAGTCGGCCGAGATTCGCCGCCGCTGGTTGAGCTTCTTCGAGGAGCGCGGGCACACCGTCGTCCCTTCGGCGTCGCTCATCGCGGACGACCCGACTCTGCTCCTCGTCCCGGCCGGCATGGTGCCCTTCAAGCCCTACTTCCTGGGTGAGGTCAAGCCGCCCTACGCCCGCGCCACCAGCGTCCAGAAGTGTGTGCGCACGCCGGACATCGAGGAGGTCGGGAAGACCACCCGGCACGGCACGTTCTTCCAGATGTGCGGCAACTTCTCCTTCGGCGACTACTTCAAGGAAGGCGCCATCACATACGCCTGGGAGCTGCTCACCAGCCCCCAGGACAAGGGTGGTTACGGCCTGGATCCGGAGAAGCTCTGGATCACCGTCTACAAGGACGACGACGAGGCCGAGCGCATCTGGCACGACGTCGTCGGCGTGCCGAAGGAGCGCATCCAGCGCCTCGGCATGAAGGACAACTACTGGTCGATGGGCGTCCCCGGGCCCTGCGGCCCCTGTTCCGAGATCAACTACGACCGCGGCCCCGAGTTCGGCGTCGAGGGCGGCCCCGCCGTCAACGACGAGCGGTACGTGGAGATCTGGAACCTCGTCTTCATGCAGTACGAGCGCGGGGAGGGCATCGGCAAGGACAACTTCGAGATCCTCGGCGACCTCCCGAGCCAGAACATCGACACGGGCCTCGGCCTGGAGCGGCTCGCCATGATTCTGCAGGGCGTGCAGAACATGTTCGAGATCGACACCTCCATGGCCGTCATCAAGAAGGCCACCGAGCTCACGGGTGTGGCCTACGGCGACGCCCACGACTCCGACGTCTCCCTGCGCGTGGTCACCGACCACATGCGCACGTCCGTGATGCTCATCGGCGACGGCGTGACCCCCGGCAACGAGGGCCGTGGCTACGTCCTGCGCCGCATCATGCGCCGCGCCATCCGCAACATGCGTCTGCTCGGCGCCACCGGCCCGGTCGTCAAGGACCTCGTCGATGTCGTCATCGGCATGATGGGCCAGCAGTACCCCGAGCTGGTCACCGACCGCGAGCGCATCGAGAAGGTCGCCCTCGCCGAGGAGAACGCCTTCCTCAAGACGCTGAAGGCCGGCACCAACATCCTCGACACGGCCGTCACCGACACCAAGGCCTCCGGCTCCACGGTCCTGCCCGGCGACAAGGCCTTCCTGCTCCACGACACCTGGGGCTTCCCGATCGACCTCACCCTGGAGATGGCCGCCGAGCAGGGGCTGTCCGTGGACGAGGACGGCTTCCGCCGTCTGATGAAGGAGCAGCGGGAGCGCGCCAAGGCCGACGCCCAGGCCAAGAAGACCGGCCACGCCGGCGCCGGCGCCTACCGTGAGATCGCCGACAAGACCGGCGAGACCGAGTTCATCGGCTACGGCGACACCGAGGGCGAGTCCACCATCGTCGGCATCCTCGTCGACGGGGCCTCGTCCCCGGCCGCCACCGAGGGCGACGAGGTCGAGATCGTTCTCGACCGCACCCCGTTCTACGCCGAGGGCGGCGGCCAGATCGGCGACACCGGCCGGATCAAGGTCGACACCGGTGCCGTCATCGAGATCCGCGACTGCCAGAAGCCGGTGCCGGGTGTGTACGTGCACAAGGGCGTCGTCCAGGTCGGCGAGGTCACGGTCGGTGCCAAGGCCCACGCCTCGGTCGACTCGCTGCGCCGTCGCGCCATCGCCCGCGCCCACTCGGCCACGCACCTCACCCACCAGGCCCTGCGTGACGCCCTCGGCCCGACGGCCGCCCAGGCCGGTTCCGAGAACCAGCCGGGTCGCTTCCGCTTCGACTTCGGTTCCCCGTCCGCCGTGCCGACGGCCGTGATGACCGACGTCGAGCAGAAGATCAACGAGGTCCTCGCCCGCGACCTCGACGTGCACGCCGAGGTCATGGGCATCGACGAGGCCAAGAAGCAGGGCGCCATCGCCGAGTTCGGCGAGAAGTACGGCGAGCGCGTCCGCGTCGTGACCATCGGCGACTTCTCCAAGGAGCTGTGCGGCGGCACGCACGTGCACAACACCGCCCAGCTGGGTCTGGTGAAGCTGCTCGGCGAGTCGTCGATCGGCTCCGGCGTGCGCCGTATCGAGGCCCTCGTCGGCGTGGACGCCTATAACTTCCTCGCCCGTGAGCACACGGTCGTCGCCCAGCTCCAGGAGCTGATCAAGGGCCGCCCGGAGGAGCTCCCGGAGAAGGTCTCCGCCATGCTCGGCAAGCTGAAGGACGCCGAGAAGGAGATCGAGAAGTTCCGCGCCGAGAAGGTGCTCCAGGCCGCCGCCGGTCTCGTCGAGTCCGCCAAGGACGTCCGTGGCATCGCCGTCGTCACCGGCCAGGTTCCGGACGGCACCACTCCGGACGACCTGCGCAAGCTGGTCCTCGACGTGCGCGGCCGGATCCAGGGCGGACGTGCCGCCGTGGTCGCCCTGTTCACGGTCAACAACGGCAAGCCGCTCACGGTCATCGCCACCAACGAGGCCGCCCGCGAGCGCGGCCTCAAGGCCGGTGACCTGGTCCGTACGGCCGCCAAGACCCTCGGCGGCGGAGGCGGCGGCAAGCCGGACGTCGCCCAGGGCGGCGGCCAGAACCCGGCCGCCGTCGGTGACGCCGTCGACGCCGTCGAGCGGCTCGTGGCGGAAACGGCCAAGTGAGCGACGACACACAGTCAAGTGGTGACGGCCGGGGCATGCGCCGCGGCCGTCGCCTGGCCGTCGATGTCGGGGACGCCCGCATCGGCGTCGCCTCCTGTGACCCCGACGGGATCCTCGCCACCCCGGTGGAGACGGTCCCGGGCCGGGACATCCCGGCAGCTCACCGGCGTCTGAAGCAACTTGTCGACGAGTACGAGCCGATCGAGGTCGTCGTCGGTCTCCCACGCTCCCTCAAGGGAGGCGAGGGCCCGGCCGCGGCCAAGGTCCGGGGCTTCACCCAGGAACTGGCCCTCATGATCGCGCCCGTACCGGTCAGGCTCGTGGACGAGCGGATGACGACCGTGACGGCAAGTCAGGGACTGCGTGCCTCTGGCGTGAAGTCGAAGAAGGGCCGGTCGGTGATCGATCAGGCCGCCGCTGTGATCATCCTGCAGCAGGCGCTCGAATCCGAACGGGTGTCAGGTAAAGCACCGGGAGAGAGCGTCGAAGTGGTTATCTGATCGCGATACGGTAACGTTCCGCGCGATGCGCCGGTGTTCGAACAGCCGGCGCACAAAGAGAGGCGGGACGGGATCCGGATCGTCAGCAGCCGCGTGACCGCCGCCTCGCGGCTCTAGGGGATCGATGACTGAGTATGGCCGGGGCCAAGGCTCCGAACCGTGGCATCCGGAGGACCCGTTGTACGGGGACGGCGGATGGGAAGGGCAGCAGCAGGCCCATACGGGCCAGCAGGCTGCCTACGGCGGCCAGCCGCAGCACTATCCGGAGCAGCAGCCTCAGCAGCCGCAGCACTACGGCGACTGGGGCGACGGTCAGCAGGCCTCGTACGGCCAGGCGCAGCAGTACCAGCAGCAGGGCCAGCATTACCAGCAGCAGGGTCAGCAGTACCCGCAGCAGTACGACCAGCAGCAGTACCCGGGTCACGGGCAGCAGGCGTACGACAACAACGGCTGGGCCACAGGCTCCCACCCGCAGGTCCAGTACCCCGACCCGGCGGACCCCTACGGGCAGCAGACCGCGGCGTACGGCGGCGACCAGCACGACTACTACGGCACGCCCGAGGCGTACCCGCCGCCGGAGCCGCCGAGCCGTCGGGGGCCCGAACCGGAGCCACCCGAGACCGACTGGGACCCCGGACCTGACCAGGGTGAACACGCCTTCTTCGCGGGTGGCGACGACAAGGACGACGACGACTTCGACGACGAGTCGGGCGGCGGCCGGGGGCGCGGTGACCGCCGGGGCGGGCGCGGCGGCGGGAAGCCCAAGAAACGCCGCAGCGGCATGGCCTGTCTGGGGGTCGTGCTGGTCTTCGGCGCGGGTGTGGCCGGAGTCGGATATTTCGGTTATCAGTTTTACCAGGATCGTTTCGGCGATGCGCCGGACTTCGCGGGTGACGGCACGAACGAGACGGTGAGCGTCGAGATCCCCAAGGGCGCGTTCGGGTCCGATATCGGTCAGAAGCTGAAGGCGGCCGGCGTCGTGAAGAGCGTCGACGCTTTTGTCGCCGCCCAGAAGCAGAACCCCGACGGGGACAAGATCCAGGCGGGCGCCTATCTGCTGAAGAAGCAGATGTCCGCCGAGAGCGCCGTCGAGATGATGCTCAGTCCCGACAGTCAGAACAGCGTTCTGGTCAGGCCGGGCGAGCGCAATCTGAGCGTCTACAAGGCGATCGACGAACAGCTCGAATTGTCGTCCGGGACCACCGAGAAGGTCGCCGAGGAGAAATACAAGACCCTCGGACTTCCCAGCTGGGCGAACAGCAACAAGGAGATCAAGGATCCGCTGGAGGGCTTCCTCTACCCGGGCACCTATGCCGCCGCAAAGGGCATGAAACCCGAGGCGATCCTGAAGGAGATGGTGTCCCAGGCCGCCGACAAGTACGAGGCGCTGGACCTGGAGGCCAAGGCGAAGGCCCTCAAGCTCGACAACCCGCTGCAGGTCATCACGGTCGCCAGCCTCGTCCAGGCCGAGGGCAAAACGAACGACGACTACCGCAAGATGGCGGAGGTGGTCTACAACCGCCTCGATCTCGCGAACCCTGAGACGTACGGCGCCCTGCAGTTCGACTCGACCTTCAATTACCTGAAGGGTCAGAGCAACATCGACATCAGTGAGTCGGAGATCAAGAGCAACAAGGACCCGTACAACACGTACACGCAGAAGGGTCTGCCGCCCGGTCCGATCGACAACCCGGGTGAGGGTGCACTGAAGGGGACGCTGAATCCGACGAACGAGGGTTGGTACTACTTCGTGGCGACCGACGGCGTGAACAAGACAGAATTCGCCAAGACCCACGACGATTTCCTGAAGCTCAAGGACAAGTTCAATGAGAGCAGGGGCAACTGACGCCCGCCGAGCCGCCGTGCTCGGTTCGCCCATCGCCCACTCCCTCTCCCCGGTACTGCACCGGGCCGCCTACGCGGAGCTGGGGCTCACGGGCTGGTCGTACGACCGGTTTGAGATCGACGAGGCCGCTCTGCCCGGGTTCCTCGCGGAACTCGGGCCCGAGTGGGCCGGGTTGTCGCTGACCATGCCTCTCAAACGGGCCGTCATTCCCCTGCTCGACGAGATCACCGAGACGGCGGTCTCGGTCGAGGCGGTCAATACGGTCGTCGTGACCGAGGACGGCCGTCGGGTCGGCGACAACACCGACATCCCCGGCATGGTCGCCGCGCTCCGGGAGCACGGCATCGAACAGGTCGACTCGGCGGCCATCCTCGGCGCGGGCGCCACGGCGTCCTCCGCGCTCGCCGCACTCGCCCGCATCTGTACCGGCGAGGTCGTGGCGTACGTACGCAGCGAGGCCCGCGCCGCCGAGATGCGGCAGTGGGGCGAGCGGCTCGACGTCGAGATCCGTACGGCGGACTGGGCCGAGGCGGACCGGGCGCTGCACGCGCCGCTGGTGATCGCCACCACCCCGGCCGGTGCGACGGACGCCCTCGCCGCCGCCGTACCCGAGCGCCCGGCCACCCTGTTCGACGTGCTCTACGACCCCTGGCCGACCGCCCTCGCTGCTCGCTGGTCGATGTACGGCGGCGCCGTCGTCAGCGGGCTCGACCTGCTGGTGCATCAGGCGGTGCTCCAGGTGGAGCAGATGACGGGCCGAGCTCCGGCGCCCCTGGAGGCCATGCGAAAAGCGGGGGAGCGCGCTCTCGCGAACCGCTAGGATCCGCTGGGTTCCGCAGGGGGCGGAGCGGTTCGAGGGGGAGTACAAGCAGTGTTCACTGGTGTGCCGCTGGCGTCCGGTAAGGGCGAAATATTTGAGATCGTCCTGCAGTTCATGCCGGACTGGGTGCAGATCCCGGTGCTCGTCCTGATCGTGCTGCTCGTCGTCGGGTCGTGGGTCTTCAAGCTGAAGCGCAAGATCGACCGACGGCGTGCGAGCCGCCAGGGCCAGGCCGTTCAGGTGGCGGTTCAGCACGGGCAGGGGCGGGGCGCCGACTATCTGGGCCCGTACGCTCCGCAGCAGCAGGTGCAGCAGCAAGCGCGGGAGCCTCAGCAGCCGAGCGGTGCCGATTTCCTCGGCGCGTACGCCCCTCAGCAGCCCCAGGGCAACCGTCCGACGTGATCTCCGCCGCTGTGCGGCGTTGTCCGCCCGGCCGTCCGTCTGGTGGACCGGCGGCCGGGCACCGGCCCGGGACGTGGGAGGATCGAAGGTGGCGGGCCGGGGCCGCGCACCTGGTCACGCCGTCGACGTACGCGAGGACGCGCGTACGCAGGGCAGTACCAGGGCGCGAGCACTGAGGAGCACCGTTGAGCAGGTTGCGCTGGCTGACCGCGGGGGAGTCCCACGGTCCCGCACTCGTGGCGACGCTGGAGGGCCTTCCCGCCGGCGTGCCGATCACCACGGAGATGGTGGCGGACCACTTGGCCCGGCGCCGCCTCGGTTATGGACGCGGCGCGCGCATGAAGTTCGAGCGCGACGAGGTCACGTTCATCGGTGGCGTCCGGCACGGTCTGACGCTGGGCTCCCCGGTCGCGATCATGGTGGGCAACACCGAGTGGCCGAAGTGGGAGCAGGTCATGTCGGCCGACCCGATCGACCCCGAGATCCTCGCCGGCCTCGCCCGCAACGCGCCGCTGACCCGCCCGCGCCCCGGCCACGCCGACCTCGCGGGCATGCAGAAGTACGGCTTCGACGAGGCCCGGCCCATCCTGGAGCGCGCCTCCGCGCGTGAGACGGCGGCGCGGGTGGCGCTGGGCGCGGTCGCCCGGTCGTACCTCAAGGAGACGGCCGGCATCGAGATCGTCAGCCACGTGGTGGAGCTGGCCGCCGCGAAGGCGCCGCAGGGTGTGTACCCCACGCCGGCCGACGTCGAGAAGCTGGACGCGGACCCGGTGCGCTGCCTGGACGCGGACGCGTCGAAGGCGATGGTCGCGGAGATCGACCAGGCCCACAAGGACGGCGACACCCTCGGTGGCGTGGTCGAGATCCTCGCGTACGGCGTTCCCGTCGGACTGGGCTCGCACGTGCACTGGGACCGCAAGCTGGACGCCCGTCTCGCCGGCGCGCTGATGGGCATCCAGGCGATCAAGGGCGTCGAGCTCGGCGACGGCTTCGAGCTGGCGCGGGTGCCCGGCTCCAAGGCGCACGACGAGATCGTGAACACCCCCGAGGGCATCCGCCGCGTCTCCGGCCGCTCCGGCGGCACCGAGGGCGGCCTCACCACCGGTGAGCTGCTGCGGGTCCGCGCCGCGATGAAGCCGATCGCGACCGTGCCACGCGCCCTGCAGACCGTGGACGTGACCACGGGTGAGGCGACGCAGGCTCACCACCAGCGCTCCGACGTGTCCGCGGTCCCGGCCGCCGGCATCGTCGCCGAGGCCATGGTGGCGCTCGTCCTCGCGGACGCGGTGGCGGAGAAGTTCGGCGGCGACTCGGTCACCGAGACCCGCCGCAACGTGACTTCGTACCTCGACAACCTGGCCATCCGGTGAGCGCAACACCCGTGGTCGTCCTCGTCGGCCCGATGGGCGTGGGCAAGTCCACAGTGGGGCAGATGCTGGCCGACCGGCTGGGCGTGGGCTACCGGGACACCGACGACGACATCGTCGCCGCGCAGGGCCGGACCATCGCCGAGATCTTCGTCGACGAGGGCGAGCCCGCCTTCCGGGCGATCGAGAAGCAGGCGGTGCACCGGGCACTCGCCGAGCACGACGGCGTCCTCGCCCTCGGTGGCGGCGCGATCCTCGACGCGGACACGCGTGCGCTGCTGGCCGGGCAGCGGGTGGCGTACCTGTCGATGGACGTCGAGGAAGCGGTCAAGCGCACCGGCCTGAACGCCGCCCGTCCGCTGCTCGCGGTCAACCCGCGCAAGCAGTGGCGCGAGCTGATGGAAGCCCGCCGCCATCTGTACGAGGGGGTGGCCACGGCGGTCGTCGCCACCGACGGTCGTACCCCCGAAGAAGTGACCCAAGCCGCCCTGGACGCACTGGAGTTGAAGGACGTATGAGTGAGGCAGTGACGCGGATCCAGGTCGGCGGCACCGCGGGCAGCGAACCGTACGAGGTCCTGGTGGGCCGTCAACTCCTGAGCGAGCTCGGCGGGTTGATCGGTGAGAAGGCCAAGCGGGTCGCCGTCATCCACCCGGAGGCGCTGGCCGAGACCGGCGACGCGCTGCGGGCCGACCTGGTCGAGCAGGGCTACGACGCGGTCGCCATCCAGGTGCCGAACGCGGAGGAGGCCAAGACCGCCGAGGTCGCCGCCTACTGCTGGAAGGCGCTGGGCCAGTCCGGCTTCACCCGCTCCGACGTCATCGTCGGCGTCGGCGGCGGCGCGACCACCGACCTCGCCGGTTTCGTGGCCGCGAGCTGGCTGCGCGGGGTGCGCTGGATCGCCGTACCGACCACCGTGCTCGCCATGGTCGACGCGGCCGTCGGCGGCAAGACCGGCATCAACACCGCCGAGGGCAAGAACCTCGTGGGGGCCTTCCACCCGCCGGCCGGTGTGCTGTGCGACCTGGCAGCGCTGGATTCCCTCCCGGTCAACGACTACGTGTCCGGGCTCGCCGAGATCATCAAGGCCGGTTTCATCGCCGACCCGGCGATCCTGGAGCTCATCGAGTCCGACCCCGAGGCCGCCCGCACTCCGGCAGGCCCGCACACCGCCGAGCTGATCGAGCGCTCCATCCGGGTCAAGGCCGAGGTCGTCTCCTCGGACCTGCGGGAGGCCGGCCTGCGGGAGATCCTCAACTACGGCCACACTCTCGGTCACGCCATCGAGAAGAACGAGCGCTACAAGTGGCGGCACGGCGCCGCGGTCTCCGTCGGTATGCACTTCGCCGCCGAACTCGGCCGTCTCGCGGGGCGGTTGGACGACGCGACGGCCGACCGGCACCGCACGATCCTCGAAGCGGTCGGCCTGCCGCTGCACTACCGCTACGACCAGTGGCCCAAGCTGCTGGAGAACATGAAGGTCGACAAGAAGTCCCGCGGGAACCTGCTGCGCTTCATCGTGCTGGACGGCCTGGCCAAGCCGACCGTCCTGGAGGGACCTGACCCGGCCGTGCTGCTTGCCGCGTACGGCGAAGTCGGCCAGTAAGTCCACGAAAAGCGCGCTTCCGTCCGATTCGCCTGTGGCGATGGGCACTTCGGACCGCCCCCGGCCGTTCACCAAACGACGGCCGGGGGCGGTACCGTTCGGTAGCGAGCGGGTTGTGCCCGCTGCCAGCGTCAATGGCCATGGAAGACGAGACGGAGTGGCACCGGATGCAGCACGCAGTGGGTTCTCCGCTGCCGCCGCCCCACCAGTCGGGGAACGGCTGGTCGCCGGCCGCACAACACCCGGGTCCGCATCACCCGGGCACGCATCAGGGACCCGCTCCGCATCAGGGCTCCGCTCCGCATCAGGGCTCCGCTCCGCATCAGGGCTCCGCTCCGCATCAGGGCTCCGCTCCGCACCAGGGCTCCGCCCCCGTGCCTCCGCCACCCCCGGCACCGGGCTTCACACCCCCTGGAACACCACCCGGCACTCCCTCCGGACCGGTCCCGCCCGCGCCACCGCACGCCCATGTCCCGCCCGCGCCGGAGACCACGGGCCATGTACCGCTGCCGCCCGGCGGCCCGGTCGGCATGCCGAGCGCCCCGCCCGCCACCGCGGTCCCGGACCCGGCGACCACCACCCTCGCCGTGCTGCTCATCGGGCCGGCCGGCGCCGGCAAGACCAGCGTCGCCAAGTACTGGGCGGACCACCGCCGCGTCCCCACGGCTCACATCAGCCTCGATGACGTCCGCGAATGGGTCCGCTCGGGCTTCGCCGACCCCCAGTCCGGGTGGAACGACAACTCGGAGGCCCAGTACCGCCTGGCCCGCCGCACCTGCGGCTTCGCCGCGCGGAACTTTCTGGCCAACGGCATCTCGTGCATCCTCGACGACGCGGTCTTCCCCGACCGCCCCGTGGTCGGCCTCGGCGGCTGGAAGCGCCACGTGGGCCCCGGCCTCCTCCCGGTCGTCCTGCTCCCCGGCCTGGAGATCGTCCTGGAGCGCAACGCCGAACGCACCGGCAACCGCCGCCTCACCGACGAGGAGGTGGCCCGCATCCACGGCCGCATGGCCGGCTGGTACGGCTCAGGCCTCCCGATCATCGACAACTCCCAACTCGACGTCCCCCAGACAGCCCAGATCCTGGACGACGTACTGGCAAGATCAATCGCCAGCCCTCCCAAGTGGTAGCCCACCTGAGTGGACGCCCTTAAGGGGCGCGGGGAACTGCGCAACGAGCCCCCACCGGCCCGCAGACGGCCCACAGCCTCGTGGAGCACTCCGTCCCTGAACTGGTGACGAACGCGACCGGAGCCACCTAGGGGGCGCGGGGAGCTGCGCAACGAGCCCCCACCGGCCCGCAGACGGCCCACAGCCTCGTGGAGCACTTCGTCCCTGAACTGGTGACGAACGCGACCGGAGCCACCTAGGGGGCGCGGGGAGCTGCGCGACCAGCCCCCACCGGCCCCGCACACGGCCACAACCTCATGGCGCACCCCCGCCCCCACCGAACGGCACCCCACCAACCCGCACAATCCGGACACCGCCCACTCAGACGCCCTCAACCGGCGCCAACCCAGCGAAGCTCATACGCTCGGGTCATGTCAGAGGTGTACGCCACCCGCCGCTCCAGGCTGAGGGACCGCTGCCAGGCCAGCGGCAGCGCCACCGCGCTGATCTCTCGCCCCGCCAACGTCCGCTACCTCGCGGGCGCCGCCCCGCAGGGCTCCGTGCTGCTCCTCGGCAAGACCGAAGATCTGCTCGTGTGCACCGGCCCGCCCGACGACCGCCCCACGGAGGGCCGCCCCGACGAGGCACTGCGGATCCACAATCTCCCCGGCGCCGGAGGCGACCCCGCAGTCGCCGCGGCCGACCTCGCGGCGGCGCAGGGCGGAGTCTGCCTCGCCGTGGAGGAACACCACCTCACCGTGGCCCGCCACAGAGCCATCCGCTCGGTCGTTCCGCGGCTGCGCCTGACCGACCTCGGCGGAGCCGTGGAACAGCTCAGGGTCGTCAAGGACGAGGAAGAGATCTCCTGCATCCGGATCGGCGCGGAGATCGCCGACCAGGCCCTCGGGGAACTGCTCGAGTCCATCCTGGTCGGCCGCACGGAACGCCACCTCGCCCTCGAACTCGAACGACGCCTCGTCGATCACGGCGCCGACGGCCCCGCCTTCGCCACGTCCGTCGCCACCGGCCCCAACGCCGGCCGCCGCGCTCATCGGCCCACCGACCGCCGTGTGGAGGAGGGTGACTTCCTCTCCGTCTGCCTCGGGGCGACGTATCGCGGATACCGCTGCGAGATCGGCCGTACGTTCGTCATCGGTACGTCCCCCGCCGACTGGCAGATCGAGCTGTACGACCTCGTCTTCGCCGCTCAGCGCGCCGGACGGGAGAGTCTGGTGCCCGGCGCCGCGTACCGTGATGTGGACCGCGCGGCACGGCAGGTGCTGGACTCCGCGGGGTACGCGCAGGGCCTTCCAGCACTGACGGGGCACGGCGTGGGACTCGAAATCGACGAGGACCCGCAGTTGGCTCCCGCGGCCATGGGTAAACTGGACGCTTGCGTGCCGGTCACCGTCGAACCGGGGGTCCACCTCCCGGGCCGGGGCGGTGTCCGGATCGATGACACGCTCGTCGTTCGCCCCGAGGCGGACGGCGGACCCGAGCTACTCACCATCACGACCAAGGAGCTGCTCGCCCTCTAGGCAGTGGCGTGCCCCGGGGTCGTCCACGTCAGTCCAGGAGATTCCGCAACCGTGGCTTCCACGAACGACCTCAAGAACGGCCTGGTGCTCAAGCTCGAAGGCGGCCAGCTCTGGTCCGTCGTCGAGTTCCAGCACGTCAAGCCCGGCAAGGGCCCGGCCTTCGTGCGCACCAAGCTCAAGAACGTGCTCTCCGGCAAGGTCGTCGACAAGACGTTCAACGCCGGCGTCAAGGTCGAGACGGCCACTGTCGACAAGCGCGACATGCAGTTCTCCTACATGGACGGCGAGTACTTCGTCTTCATGGACATGGAGACCTACGACCAGCTCATGGTCGACCGCAAGGCTGTCGGCGACGCCGCCAACTTCCTGATCGAGGGCTTCACGGCCACCGTCGCGCAGCACGAGGGAGAGGTGCTCTTCGTCGAGCTGCCCGCCGCCGTCGAGCTCGTGATCCAGGAGACCGAGCCGGGTGTCCAGGGCGACCGCTCCACCGGCGGCACCAAGCCCGCCATCCTGGAGACCGGCCACCAGATCAACGTCCCGCTCTTCATCACCACCGGTGAGAAGATCAAGGTCGACACCCGCACGAGCGACTACCTCGGCCGGGTGAACAGCTAAATTGGCTGCCCGCAACACGGCCCGCAAGCGCGCCTTCCAGATCCTCTTCGAGGGTGACCAGCGCGACGCCGGAGTCCTGACGGTCCTCGCGGACTGGATCCGGCTCTCCCGGGACGACACCCGGCAGCCGCCGGTGAGCGAGTACACGATGCAGCTGGTCGAGGGCTACGCGCAGCACGCGCGGCGCATCGACGACCTGATCGCTCAGTACGCGGTCGGCTGGACGCTGGACCGGATGCCGGTCGTGGACCGCAACATCCTGCGTCTCGGCGCGTACGAGCTGATCTGGGTCGACGAGACCCCGGACGCCGTCGTGCTGGACGAGATGGTGGCGCTGGCGAAGGAGTTCTCCACGGACGACTCGCCCTCGTTCGTCAACGGCCTCCTCGGTCGGCTCAAGGACCTGAAGCCCACGCTGCGCCGCGAGGAAGCGTAAGGGTTTCGACCGAAGACGCCGGAGGGCCCGCAGCAAGGATGCTGCGGGCCCTCCGGCGTCCCTGTGCCACTGGGACCCCTTCAGGCCCGCAGAACGCCGCCGGGGCGGCCGGAACCGCAAAGTTCCGGCCACCCCGGCGGCACGTTTCTTCTCAAGTGGGTCAACGCGTGAAGCGCTCAGCTCTCCTCGGCGTGGGAGACCGCGCGACGCGCGTCCGCGTCCAGCACGCCCCAGCTGATCAGCTGCTCGGTGAGGACCGAGGGGGACTGGTCGTAGATGACGGCGAGTGTGCGCAGGTCGTCCTGGCGGATCGAGAGCACCTTGCCGTTGTAGTCACCGCGCTGCGACTGGATCGTCGCGGCGTACCGCTGGAGGGGGCCCGCCTTCTCGGCCGGTACGTGGGCAAGTCGCTCCAGGTCCAGGACCAGCTTCGGCGGCGGCTCGGCGGCCCCGCCCGGCGTGGTGCCCGGCAGCAGCTCCTGCACCGGAACGCCGTAGAAATCCGCCAGCTCGGCGAGGCGCTGCACGGTCACGGCGCGGTCTCCGCGCTCGTACGAACCGACCACGACGGCCTTCCAGCGTCCCTGGGACTTCTCCTCGACACCGTGAAGGGAAAGGCCCTGCTGGGTGCGGATGGCCCGGAGCTTGGCCCCGAGCTGTTTGGCGTATTCGCTGGACATATAGCTCCCCGGCACTGGGTCGACGCGACGTGGCTTGGGTTCCATGCCGCGCGGTTGGTAACTCACTGTGAGGTTACGCAGCGTTACTCTGGTGCGTCAAGCCGAATGGTCCACACCGACGCTTCCGTGCTATCGGTGACCGATTGGGCCAAGTGGGTGACAGGGGGTGCCTCATCGGCCTGCTACGGTGGATGACGTAAACCAGACGTCCTTTAAGGTCCGTCCCGTGAGGCGGAGAAGGAGGTCCCTTTCGTATGGACAGGCAACAGGACACGCAAGCGTCCGATGCCCGGCCCGTTCTCGAAGGCCCTGACATCGCGCGGGTGTTGACCCGCATCGCCCACGAGATCGTCGAACGCGCCAAGGGCGCCGACGACGTGGTGCTCCTCGGCATTCCGACCCGAGGTGTCTTCCTCGCCCAGCGGCTCGCCGCCAAGCTCGAGGAGATCACCGACCGGAAGATCCCGGTCGGTTCGCTCGACATCACGATGTACCGCGACGACCTGCGCATGCATCCCCCGCGCGCGCTGGCCCGCACGGACATCCCCGGTGACGGCATCGACGGCCGGCTGGTCGTCCTCGTCGACGACGTCCTCTTCTCGGGCCGCACCATCCGTGCCGCCCTCGACGCCCTGAACGACATCGGCCGTCCGCGCGCGGTGCAGCTCGCGGTACTCGTCGACCGAGGCCATCGCGAACTGCCCATCCGTGCCGACTATGTCGGCAAGAACCTCCCCACGTCGCTGCGGGAGACGGTCAAGGTCCAGCTCGCCGAGGAGGACGGTCGCGACACCGTGCTGCTCGGTGCCAAGCAGACCTCCCAGTAGCGCCCACGGCGTACGCCGCTGTCGTACGCCCGCTCAGTGCGCGCTCGCGCGCACCCGTCTGCCCCGCTGGGCCTCCGGGGGGACATCCCCCGGACACCCCGGACCCTGACTTAACTGCCTTACGGAGCCTGACAGATGCAGCGTCATCTCATCTCGGCCGCCGACCTCACCCGCGACGACGCCGTCCTGATCCTCGACACCGCCGAGGAGATGGCCCGGGTCGCCGACCGGCCGATCAAGAAGTTGCCGACCCTGCGCGGCCGGACCGTCGTGAACCTCTTCTTCGAGGACTCCACGCGCACGCGTATCTCCTTCGAGGCCGCCGAGAAGCGGCTGTCGGCGGACGTCATCAACTTCACCGCCAAGGGATCCAGCGTGTCCAAGGGCGAGTCCCTGAAGGACACCGCCCAGACCCTGGAGGCCATGGGCGTCGACGCCGTCGTCATCCGGCACGGCGCCTCCGGGGCGCCCTACCGCCTCGCCAACTCCGGCTGGATCGACGCCGCCGTCATCAACGCCGGCGACGGTACCCACCAGCACCCCACCCAGGCCCTGCTGGACGCCTTCACCATGCGCCGCCGGCTGGTCGGCCGGGACGCCGGGATCGGGCAGGACCTCGACGGCAAGCGCATCACGCTCGTCGGCGACGTGCTGCACAGCCGGGTCGCCCGCTCCAACGTCGACCTGCTGCACACCCTCGGCGCCGAGGTCACCCTCGTCGCGCCGCCGACCCTGGTGCCGGTCGGCGTCGAGAACTGGCCCTGCGAGGTGTCGTACGACCTCGACAGCACGCTGCCCAAGACCGACGCGGTGATGATGCTGCGCGTCCAGCGCGAGCGCATGAACGCCGCCTTCTTCCCGACCGAGCGCGAGTACTCGCGGCGCTACGGCCTCGACGGCGACCGCATGGCGCGGATGCCCGAGCACGCGATCGTGATGCACCCCGGGCCGATGGTGCGCGGCATGGAGATCACCGCCGAGGTCGCCGACTCCGAGCGCTGCACCGCCATCGAGCAGGTCGCAAACGGAGTCTCCATCCGGATGGCCGTTCTGTACCTGCTGCTCGGCGGCAACGAGCCCGCCGCGACCCACACCCGTACCGAGGAGAAGTAAGACAGATGAGCAAGATCCTGATCCGTGGTGCGAAGGTGCTCGGCGGCGAGCCCCAGGACGTCCTGATCGACGGCGGGACCATCGCCGAGGTGGGCGCAGGGCTGAGCGCCGAGGGCGCGGAGGTCGTCGAGGCCGCGGGCAAGGTGCTCCTGCCGGGGCTCGTGGACCTGCACACCCACCTGCGCGAGCCCGGACGCGAGGACTCCGAGACCGTGCTGACCGGCACGCGCGCGGCCGCCTCGGGCGGTTTCACGGCCGTCTTCGCCATGGCCAACACCTTCCCGGTCGCCGACACCGCCGGTGTGGTCGAGCAGGTCTACCGGCTCGGCCAGGAAGGCGGCTACTGCGACGTGCAGCCCATCGGCGCCGTCACCGTCGGCCTGGAGGGCAGGAAGCTCGCCGAGCTGGGCGCCATGCACGAGTCGGCCGCCGGCGTCACCGTCTTCTCCGACGACGGCAAGTGTGTCGACGACGCCGTGATCATGCGGCGGGCCCTGGAGTACGTGAAGGCCTTCGGCGGCGTCGTCGCCCAGCACGCGCAGGAGCCGCGGCTGACCGAGGGCGCCCAGATGAACGAGGGCGTCGTCTCCGCCGAGCTGGGGCTCGGCGGCTGGCCCGCGGTGGCCGAAGAATCGATCATCGCCCGGGATGTCCTGCTCGCCGAGCACGTCGGCTCCCGCGTCCACATCTGCCACCTGTCGACCGCCGGGTCCGTCGAGATCGTGCGCTGGGCCAAGTCCCGCGGCATCGACGTCACCGCCGAGGTCACCCCGCACCACCTCCTCCTCACGGATGAGATGGTGCGCAGCTACAACCCGGTCTACAAGGTGAACCCGCCGCTGCGCACCGAGCGTGACGTGCTGGCGCTGCGCGAGGCGCTCGCCGACGGCACGATCGACATCGTCGCCACCGACCACGCCCCGCACCCGCACGAGGACAAGGACTGCGAGTGGGCCGCCGCCGCCATGGGGATGGTCGGCCTGGAGACCGCGCTGTCAGTGGTGCAGGAGACCATGGTGGACACCGGGCTCCTCACCTGGGCCGGGGTCGCCGAGCGCATGTCCTTCAAGCCCGCCCAGATCGGGCAGGCGAAGGGGCACGGCCGTCCCGTCTCGGCTGGTGAGCCCGCCAACCTCACGCTCGTCGACACGGAATACCGTGGGTCGGTGGACCCCGCGGGCTTCGCCTCGCGCAGCCGCAACACTCCGTACGAGGGGCGTGAGCTGCCGGGCCGTGTGACGCACACGTGGCTCCGGGGCAAGGCCACGCTCGTCGACGGGAAGCTCACGTGACACCTGCAACACTGCTCGCAGCCGGAACCGGACTCGCGGCCGAACAGAAGTCGGCCGACGTGACCGACTGGGCCGCCCGCATCGGCTGGGTCGTCGGACTCGCCCTCTTCGTCGCGCTCGTCTACTGGCTGATGCGCGAGGGCTGGAAGTGGCGCGGCACGCTCCAGGGCGACCTGCCCGAGCTGCCCAGCGCGCCGGACGACCCAGGCCCGGCGAGACTGAGCATGAGCGGCCGCTACCACGGCTCGACCACCGCCGGTCATTGGCTGGACCGCATCGTGGCGCACGGCCTCGGCACCCGCAGCCGCGTCGAGCTCACCCTCACGGAGGCGGGACTGGACGTCGTACGCCCCGGCGCGAGCGACTTCTTCGTCCCGGTCGCGCAGCTGCGCGAGGCCCGGCTCGACAAGGGCATCGCCGGCAAGGTCCTGACCGAGGGCGGACTGCTCGTGGTGACGTGGGCGCACGGCGAACGGCTGATCGACTCCGGCTTCCGCTCAGATCACGCGGCGGAGCACAACGAGTGGGTCGACCTCATTAACTCCATGATCAAGAACAACAGCACGGAAGGCGCCGAACGATGACGACCTCCATCCAGGGGACCGCCTCGCGCAGGCACAAGGCGGCTCCCGCCGTACTCGTCCTGGAGGACGGCCGCATGTTCCGCGGCCGTGCCTACGGGGCCGTGGGGGTGACCTTCGGCGAGGCCGTGTTCTCCACCGGCATGACCGGGTACCAGGAGACCCTCACCGACCCGTCGTACCACCGCCAGGTCGTCGTGATGACCGCCCCGCACGTCGGCAACACCGGTGTCAACGACGAGGACCCCGAGTCCAAGCAGATCTGGGTGGCCGGCTACGTGGTGCGCGACCCCGCGCGCGTGCCGTCCAACTGGCGCTCCCGGCGCTCGCTGGACGACGAGCTGCGCCACCAGGGCGTCGTCGGGATCTCCGGCATCGACACCCGCGCGCTGACCCGCCACCTGCGTGAACGCGGCGCCATGCGCGTCGGCATCTTCTCCGGCAACGCGCTGCCCGACGAGGGCACCATGCTCGCCGAGGTCCGCCAGGCCCCCGAGATGAAGGGCGCCGACCTGTCCGCCGAGGTCGCCACCAAGGAGGCGTACGTCGTCCCCGCGATCGGCGACAAGAAGTTCACCGTCGCCGCCGTCGACCTCGGCATCAAGGGCATGACCCCGCACCGGATGGCCGAGCGCGGCATCGAGGTGCACGTGCTGCCCGCGACGGCGACCGCCGAGGACGTGTTCGCCGTGAACCCGGACGGCGTGTTCTTCTCCAACGGCCCCGGCGACCCGGCCACCGCCGACCACCCGGTATCCGTCATGCAGGCGGTCCTGGAGCGCGGCACCCCGCTGTTCGGCATCTGCTTCGGCAACCAGATCCTGGGCCGCGCGCTCGGCTTCGGCACCTACAAGCTGAAGTACGGCCACCGCGGCATCAACCAGCCGGTGCAGGACCGTACGACCGGCAAGGTCGAGGTCACCGCGCACAACCACGGCTTCGCCGTGGACGCCCCGACCGACCAGGTCTCCGACACCCCGTTCGGCCGCGCCGAGGTCTCCCACGTCTGCCTCAACGACAACGTGGTGGAGGGTCTCCACCTCCTCGACAAGCCGGCCTTCAGCGTCCAGTACCACCCCGAAGCGGCGGCCGGCCCGCACGACGCCGCCTACCTGTTCGACCGCTTCGTATCCCTGATGGAGGGCCAGCGTGCCTAAGCGCACCGATATCCAGTCCGTCCTGGTCATCGGCTCCGGCCCGATCGTCATCGGCCAGGCCGCCGAGTTCGACTACTCCGGCACCCAGGCGTGCCGCATCCTGCGCGCCGAGGGCCTGCGGGTCATCCTCGTCAACTCCAACCCGGCGACGATCATGACCGACCCGGAGATCGCCGACGCCACCTACGTCGAGCCGATCACACCCGAGTTCGTCGAGAAGATCATCGCCAAGGAGCGGCCGGACGCGCTGCTGCCCACCCTGGGCGGCCAGACGGCCCTCAACACCGCGATCTCGCTGCACGAGGCGGGGACGCTCGAGAAGTACGGCGTCGAGCTGATCGGCGCCAACGTCGAGGCCATCAACAAGGGCGAGGACCGCGACCTCTTCAAGGACGTCGTCGAGGCCGTCCGCGCCAAGATCGGGCACGGCGAGTCCGCCCGCTCGGTCATCTGCCACTCCATGGACGACGTCCTCGCGGGCGTCGACACGCTCGGCGGCTACCCGGTCGTGGTCCGCCCCTCCTTCACCATGGGTGGCGCCGGCTCCGGCTTCGCCCACGACGAGGAGGAACTGCGCCGCATCGCCGGCCAGGGCCTGACCCTCTCTCCCACCACCGAGGTGCTCCTGGAGGAGTCCATCCTCGGCTGGAAGGAGTACGAGCTGGAGCTGATGCGCGACAAGCACGACAACGTCGTGGTCGTCTGCTCCATCGAGAACTTCGACCCGATGGGCGTGCACACCGGTGACTCGATCACCGTCGCGCCCGCGATGACGCTGACCGACCGCGAGTACCAGACCCTGCGCGACATCGGCATCGCCGTCATCCGCGAGGTCGGCGTCGACACCGGCGGCTGCAACATCCAGTTCGCGGTGAACCCGGAGGACGGCCGGGTCATCGTCATCGAGATGAACCCGCGCGTGTCGCGTTCCTCGGCTCTCGCCTCCAAGGCGACCGGCTTCCCGATCGCCAAGATCGCGGCCAAGCTGGCCGTCGGCTACACGCTCGACGAGATCCCGAACGACATCACGAAGGAGACCCCGGCCTCCTTCGAGCCGACCCTCGACTACGTGGTCGTGAAGGCCCCGCGCTTCGCCTTCGAGAAGTTCCCGCAGGCCGACTCCACGCTGACCACCACCATGAAGTCGGTCGGCGAGGCCATGGCCATCGGCCGCAACTTCACCGAGGCCTTCCAGAAGGCGCTGCGCTCGCTGGAGAAGAAGGGCAGCCAGTTCACGTTCGTCGGCGAGCCCGGCGACAAGACGCTTCTCCTCGAAGAAGCGGTCCGCCCCACCGACGGCCGTATCAACGCCGTCATGCAGGCCATCCGCGCGGGCGCCACGCCCGAGGAGGTCTTCGAGTACACGAAGATCGACCCCTGGTTCGTCGACCAGCTCTTCCTCATCAAGGAGATCGCCGACGAGCTCGCCGAGGCCCCGGAGCTGACCCCGGACCTGCTGGCCGAGGCCAAGCGGCACGGCTTCTCCGACCTGCAGATCGCCGAGATCCGCGGCCTGCGCGAGGACGTCGTGCGCGAGGTGCGGCACGCGCTGGGGGTCCGCCCGGTCTACAAGACGGTCGACACCTGCGCCGCCGAGTTCGCCGCGCGGACGCCGTACTTCTACTCCTCCTACGACGAGGAGACGGAGGTCGCCCCCCGCGAGAAGCCGGCCGTCATCATCCTGGGCTCCGGGCCCAACCGCATCGGCCAGGGCATCGAGTTCGACTACTCCTGCGTGCACGCCTCCTTCGCGCTGAGCGACGCCGGGTACGAGACGGTGATGGTCAACTGCAACCCGGAGACCGTCTCCACCGACTACGACACCTCCGACCGGCTGTACTTCGAGCCGCTGACGCTGGAGGACGTGCTGGAGGTCGTCCACGCGGAGCGGCAGGCCGGCCCCGTGGCGGGTGTCGTCGTGCAGCTCGGTGGCCAGACCCCGCTGGGGCTGTCGCAGGCGCTGAAGGACAACGGCGTGCCGATCGTCGGCACGTCCCCGGAGGCCATCCACGCCGCCGAGGACCGCGGCGCCTTCGGGCGGGTCCTCGCGGAGGCGGGCCTCCCGGCCCCCAAGCACGGCACCGCCACCACCTTCGCCGGCGCCAAGGCCATCGCCGACGAGATCGGCTACCCGGTCCTGGTGCGGCCCTCGTACGTCCTCGGCGGGCGCGGCATGGAGATCGTCTACGACGAGACCCGGCTGGAGGCCTACATCGCCGAGTCGACCGAGATCAGCCCCTCGCGGCCGGTCCTCGTCGACCGGTTCCTGGACGACGCGATCGAGATCGACGTCGACGCGCTCTACGACGGCGAGGAGCTCTACCTCGGCGGCGTCATGGAGCACATCGAGGAGGCCGGCATCCACTCCGGCGACTCGGCGTGCGCGCTGCCGCCGATCACGCTGGGCGGGTTCGACATCAAGCGCCTGCGGGCCTCCACGGAGGCCATCGCCAAGGGCGTCGGCGTGCGCGGCCTGATCAACATCCAGTTCGCGATGGCCGGCGACATCCTGTACGTCCTCGAAGCCAACCCGCGCGCGTCCCGTACGGTCCCCTTCACCTCGAAGGCGACCGCGGTACCGCTGGCGAAGGCCGCCGCCCGGATCTCGCTGGGCGCGACCATCGCCGAACTGCGGGCCGAGGGGCTGCTTCCGGCAACCGGCGACGGCGGCGAGCTGCCGCTCGACGCGCCGATCTCCGTCAAGGAGGCCGTCATGCCGTGGTCGCGCTTCCGCGACATCCACGGCCGCGGCGTCGACACCATCCTCGGCCCGGAGATGCGCTCCACCGGCGAGGTCATGGGCATCGACTCCGTCTTCGGCACGGCGTACGCCAAGTCGCAGGCGGGCGCGTACGGTCCGCTGCCGACGAAGGGCCGCGCCTTCATCTCGGTCGCCAACCGGGACAAGCGCTCGATGATCTTCCCGGCGCGTGAACTGGTCGCCCACGGCTTCGAACTTCTCGCCACGTCCGGCACGGCCGAGGTGCTCAAGCGCAACGGCATCAACGCCACGGTCGTGCGCAAGCAGTCCGAGGGCATCGGCCCGAACGGCGAGAAGACCATCGTCCAGCTCATCCACGACGGCGAGGTCGACCTCATCGTCAACACGCCGTACGGCACCGGCGGGCGCCTCGACGGCTATGACATCCGCACGGCGGCCGTGGCGCGGTCGGTTCCGTGCCTGACGACGGTTCAGGCGCTCGCCGCCGCCGTCCAGGGCATCGACGCCCTCAACCACGGTGACGTGGGCGTCCGTTCGCTTCAGGAACACGCGGAACACCTGACCGCGGCCCGCGACTAGCAGCCGACGAGGGGGACACCGGAAACGGTGTCCCCCTCTTCATGAGGACACCATGTACAAGATCTTCTTCAACCTCGTCTTCAAGCGAATGGACCCCGAGAAGGCCCACTACCTGGCCTTCCGTTGGATCCGTCTCGCCGTCCGCATCCCCGTACTGCGCACGTTCGTCGCCGCCGCGCTCGCGCCCCGCCACAAGGAACTGCGCACGGAGGCCTTCGGGCTGCGGATGCACGGCCCCTTCGGGCTCGCCGCCGGCTTCGACAAGAACGCGGTCGCCATCGACGGGATGTCGATGCTCGGCTTCGACCACATCGAGATCGGTACGGTCACCGGGGAGGCGCAGCCGGGCAACCCCAGACAGCGGCTGTTCCGCCTCGTGAAGGACCGGGCGCTGATCAACCGCATGGGCTTCAACAACGAGGGCTCGCTGGCAGTGGCCGCCCGCCTGGCCTCCCGTACGCCCGTCCTCAGGACCGTCGTGGGCGTCAACATCGGCAAGACCAAGGTCGTCCCGGAGGCGGAGGCCGCCGGTGACTACGTGAAGTCGACCGAGCGGCTGGCGCCGTACGCCGACTACCTGGTGGTCAACGTCTCCTCGCCCAACACGCCCGGGCTGCGCAACCTGCAGGCCACCGAGGCGCTGCGGCCCCTTCTGACCGCCGTCCGCGAGGCCGCCGACCGCACGGTGACCACCCGCCGGGTGCCGCTGCTGGTGAAGATCGCGCCGGACCTCGCCGACGAGGACGTGGATGCGGTCGCCGACCTGGCCGTCGAGCTCGGCCTGGACGGGATCATCGCCACGAACACCACCATTGCGCGCGACGGACTCGGTTTGAAATCCGAACTCGCGCTGGTGAACGAGACCGGCGGCCTCTCCGGCGCACCCCTGAAGGCGCGCTCCCTGGACGTGCTGCGGCGCCTCTACGCGCGTGTGGGCGACCGGATCACCCTCGTGGGCGTCGGGGGCATCGAGAACGCCGAGGACGCCTGGCAGCGGATCCTGGCGGGCGCCACGCTGGTCCAGGGATACAGCGCCTTCATCTACGAGGGGCCCTTCTGGGGCCGCGCCATCCACAAGGGACTCGCCGCCCGCCTCCGTACCAGCCCGTACGACACCCTCGCCGACGCCGTCGGCGCCGACGTCAGGAAGGCAAGGAAGACCGCATGAGTGCTCTGGAACCCTTTGGCGCACGCCTGCGCCGGGCCATGGACGAGCGTGGCCCCCTGTGCGTCGGCATCGACCCGCACGCCTCGCTGCTCGCCGAGTGGGGCCTGAACGACGACGTGGCCGGCCTGGAGCGGTTCAGCCGTACGGTCGTCGAGGCGATGGCCGACCGGGTCGCGGTGCTCAAGCCGCAGAGCGCGTTCTTCGAGCGTTTCGGCTCGCGTGGCATCGCCGTCCTGGAGAAGTCGGTCGAGGAGGCGCGGGACGCCGGCGCGCTGGTGCTGATGGACGCCAAGCGAGGCGACATCGGCTCGACCATGGCCGCGTACGCCGAGTCCTTCCTCCGCAAGGACTCCCCGCTGTTCTCCGACGCGCTGACCGTCTCGCCGTACCTCGGCTACGGCTCGCTCTCGCCGGCCGTCGCGCTGGCCCGGGAGAGCGGCACCGGCCTGTTCGTGCTCGCCCTGACCTCGAACCCGGAGGGCGGCGAGGTCCAGCACGCTGTCCGCGCGGACGGCCGCAACGTCGGCGCGACGATGCTGGCGCACCTGGCTGCCGAGAACACGGGGGAGGAGCCCATGGGCTCCTTCGGGGCGGTCGTCGGCGCCACGCTCGGTGACCTCTCGTCCTACGACCTCGACATCAACGGTCCGCTTCTCGCGCCCGGCATCGGTGCGCAGGGCGCCACGCCGGCGGATCTTCCTCGCGTCTTCGGGGCCGCGGCGCGCAATGTCGTCCCGAACGTCAGCCGGGGAGTGCTGCGGCACGGACCCGACGTCGTCGCGCTGCGTGATGCCGCGTCACGCTTCGCCGACGAGGTCACGGTCGCTGTGTCGGGTGTCTGACCGCCGTCAGGGGTGTTCGAGCCGCTCGCGCGGGTCCTCCGATGAGTGGCGCGGGCCGACTTGAGTCTGAATACATCCTCAAATCCGGGGCATTATGTCCTAAATGTCCGGCCTGACGGAGGCTGACCAGGACTTTTCCGCTGTTCTCGCTGACTCTGGCGGACTTGGCCGCTAGTCTCCGACGAGTGGGAGCACCTCCCACGCTCCCTAAAGCAGTGGGGGAGAACGGGCAGCGTGTTGCTCGTGCCTCCCCAGGTGTGGGGCGACTAGGTTCCTCACCGGTCCGTATCCGACAGTTCAACATCCGAGGTGACGTAGGCGTGGCTCTTCCGCCCCTTACCCCTGAACAGCGCGCAGCCGCGCTCGAAAAGGCCGCCGCGGCTCGCCGGGAGCGGGCCGAGGTCAAGAATCGACTCAAGCACTCCGGCGCCTCCCTTCACGAGGTCATCAAGCAGGGCCAGGAGAACGACGTCATCGGAAAGATGAAGGTCTCCGCCCTGCTCGAGTCCCTGCCCGGCGTGGGCAAGGTCCGCGCCAAGCAGATCATGGAGCGACTCGGCATCTCCGAGAGCCGCCGCGTGCGCGGCCTCGGCTCGAACCAGATCGCCTCCCTGGAGCGTGAGTTCGGCAGCACGGGCTCCTGATCCGGGCACTTGGGACCGGGAGTCCCGGGCACTCCGGGATTGCTGGAATAATCGCTGCATGACTGAACGTCCGCGGCTGACCGTGCTCTCCGGCCCCTCCGGGGTCGGCAAGAGCACGGTCGTCGCCCATATGCGCAAGGAACACCCCGAGGTCTGGCTCTCGGTGTCGGCGACGACCCGCAAGCCCCGCCCCGGCGAGCGGCATGGAGTCCACTACTTCTTCGTCACCGACGAAGAGATGGACAAGCTGATCGCCAACGGGGAGCTGCTGGAGTGGGCCGAGTTCGCCGGCAACCGCTACGGCACGCCGCGTGCGGCGGTGCTGGAGCGGCTGGAGGCGGGTGAGCCCGTTCTGCTGGAGATCGACCTCCAGGGCGCCCGGCAGGTCAGTGAGTCGATGGCCGATGCCCAGCTGGTGTTCCTGGCTCCCCCCTCCTGGGAGGAGCTCGTACGCAGACTCACCGGACGTGGCACCGAGCCGCCCGAGGTGATCGCACGCCGCCTGGACGCGGCGAAGATCGAGCTGGCGGCCGAGCCGGAGTTCGATGTGACCTTGGTCAACACCTCCGTCGAGGACGTGGCGCGTGAGCTGCTAGCCTTGGTGGACGTTGTGTGATCGTGACTGCTCGTTGAGAGTGATCACACCGACTGATTCTTTCCCATCCATCGGAAGGTAGAGCGTGTCCTCTTCCATCTCCGCGCCCGAGGGCATCATCAACCCGCCGATCGACGAGCTCCTCGAGGCCACCGACTCGAAGTACAGCCTCGTGATCTACGCGGCCAAGCGGGCCCGCCAGATCAACGCGTACTACTCGCAGCTCGGCGAGGGCCTCCTCGAGTACGTCGGTCCGCTCGTGGACACCCACGTCCACGAGAAGCCGCTGTCGATCGCCCTGCGCGAGATCAACGCGGGTCTGCTGACGTCCGAGGCCGTCGAGGGCCCGGCGCAGTAAGTAATATCTGCAGCTTGCAGAAGGCTTTTCCACAGGCCCGGCAGCGCGTCTGCCGGGCCTGTGGTGTGTCATGGATGTCGTACGTTTCCGAGGTCCGGGGAGAGACGGTGGACAAGCCGAAGGTCGTTCTGGGGGTCAGTGGCGGTATCGCGGCGTACAAGGCCTGCGAGCTGCTGCGCAGACTCACCGAGTCCGGACATGACGTCCGGGTCGTGCCGACCGCCTCGGCGCTGCACTTCGTCGGTGCCGCCACCTGGTCCGCCCTGTCCGGCAAGCCCGTCTCGACCGAGGTCTGGGACGACGTCCACGAGGTCCCGCACGTCCGCATCGGCCAGCAGGCCGACCTGGTGGTCGTCGCCCCGGCCACGGCCGACACGCTCGCGAAGGCCGCGCACGGCCTCGCCGACGACCTGCTGACCAACACCCTGCTCACCGCCCGCTGCCCGGTGGTCTTCGCCCCCGCCATGCACACCGAGATGTGGGAGCACGCGGCCACCCAGGAGAACGTGGCGACGCTGCGCCGGCGCGGCGCGATCGTCATCGAGCCCGCCGTCGGCCGCCTCACCGGCGTCGACACCGGCAAGGGCCGGCTGCCCGAGCCCGCGGAGATCTTCGAGGTCTGCCGCCGGGTGCTCGCGCGGGGCGTCACCGAGCCCGACCTCGCGGGACGGCACGTCGTCGTCAGCGCCGGCGGCACCCGCGAGCCCCTCGACCCGGTCCGCTTCCTCGGCAACCGCTCCTCCGGCAAGCAGGGCTACGCCCTCGCCCGCACCGCCGCCGCCCGGGGTGCCCGGGTGACGCTGATCGCCGCCAACACCGGGATGGCCGACCCGGCGGGCGTGGACGTCGTCCAGGTCGGCACGGCCATACAGCTGCGGGAAGCGGTCCTCAAGGCGTCCGCGGACGCCGACGCGGTCGTGATGGCGGCGGCGGTCGCGGACTTCCGTCCGGAGTCGTACGCCACCGGAAAGATCAAGAAGAAGGACGACCACGAGCCGGACCCCATCGTCCTGGTGCGGAATCCGGACATCCTCGCGGAGATCTCCACCGACCGCGCCCGCCCCGGCCAGGTGATCGTCGGCTTCGCCGCCGAGACGGACGACGTGCTGGCCAACGGCCGCAAGAAGCTGGAGCGCAAGGGGTGCGACCTCCTCGTGGTGAACGAGGTGGGCGAGCGCAAGACCTTCGGCTCCGAGGAGAACGAGGCGATCGTCCTCGGCGCCGACGGCAGCGAGACGCCCGTGCCGTACGGGCCCAAGGAAGCCCTGGCCGAAACCGTGTGGGACCTGGTGGCGCGTGGGTTGGGCGCACATGGTTGATGCGCTGCGGACTTCCCGTCGGCCGCACTCGATTCGGGTGTGGCGCCCCTGGCCAAGGGCACATGAGATTGGGCAGAATGCCCGTGCCGCAGGTCACAGCCCTCCCGAGAGGCGAGACAGGGGGTCCGTGGCCGGACGCGACAGATAAACTGTCCTCGGACGACGCCGGGCGCAGCCCCCGTCCCGTCCAACAATGATCAGCCAGCAGCCGCTGCAACCCCAGGGAGCGTTGTGTCCCGTCGCCTGTTCACCTCGGAGTCCGTGACCGAGGGTCACCCCGACAAGATCGCTGACCAGATCAGCGACACCATTCTCGACGCGCTTCTGCGCGAGGACCCGTCATCCCGGGTCGCTGTCGAAACCCTGATCACGACCGGTCTGGTGCACGTGGCCGGAGAGGTCACGACCAAGACGTACGCGGACATCGCGACGCTGGTCCGCAACAAGGTCCTCGAGATCGGCTACGACTCCTCGAAGAAGGGCTTCGACGGCGCCTCCTGCGGCATCTCGGTCTCGATCGGCTCGCAGTCGCCGGACATCGCGCAAGGCGTCGACACGGCTTACGAGTCCCGTGTCGAGGGCGACGAGGACGAGCTGGACCGCCAGGGCGCCGGCGACCAGGGCCTGATGTTCGGCTACGCGACGGACGAGACGCCCACGCTGATGCCGCTGCCCATCTTCCTGGCGCACCGCCTGTCCAAGCGCCTCTCCGAGGTCCGCAAGAACGGCACGATCCCCTACCTGCGCCCGGACGGCAAGACGCAGGTCACCATCGAGTACGACGGCGACAAGGCGGTCCGTCTGGACACCGTGGTCGTCTCCTCGCAGCACGCGAGCGACATCGACCTGGACTCCCTCCTCGCGCCCGACATCCGGGAGTTCGTGGTCGAGCCGGAGCTGAAGTCCCTGCTCGACGACGGCATCAAGCTCGACACCGAGAACTACCGCCTCCTGGTCAACCCCACCGGCCGCTTCGAGATCGGCGGCCCGATGGGTGACGCGGGTCTGACCGGCCGGAAGATCATCATCGACACCTACGGCGGCATGGCCCGCCACGGCGGCGGCGCGTTCTCCGGCAAGGACCCGTCCAAGGTGGACCGCTCGGCCGCGTACGCGATGCGCTGGGTCGCCAAGAACGTGGTGGCGGCCGGCCTGGCCTCGCGCTGCGAGGTGCAGGTGGCGTACGCGATCGGCAAGGCCGAGCCGGTCGGTCTCTTCGTCGAGACCTTCGGCACCGCCAAGGTCGAGACCGAGAAGATCGAGAAGGCCATCGACGTCGTCTTCGACCTGCGTCCGGCCGCGATCATCCGCGACCTGGACCTGCTCCGCCCGATCTACGCCCAGACCGCCGCGTACGGCCACTTCGGCCGTGAGCTGCCGGAGTTCACCTGGGAGCGGACGGACCGGGTGGAGGCGCTGCGCAAGGCAGTGGGTCTGTAAGGCCAGGCTCCACGGTTTGTTCGAGGCCCGGCGTCCCTGGTGGGGCGCCGGGCCTCGGTGTACCCGCGCTCGTGGGGGAACTCGGGCTCCGGCGGTTGTCAGTGGCGTTTGGTAGGAATGCAGGCGTGAGCAGCGAGAACGAGACCGATGGTGGCGGGGCCGAGGGGGCGTCGCCCGAGCAGCTCGCGCTCATCCGGGACAGTGTGCGCAAGGCCAAGGTCCCGCGGGCCAAGCCCCGGACCTGGCGGGGCGCCGCGCTGGCCAAGGAACTGCCCGTGGCGCGGGTGCTGGTCGACAAGGGCGTGCTGCACCTCGATCGGTACTTCGACTACGCCGTGCCGGAGGAGCTCGACGCCGAGGCGCAGCCCGGCGTGCGCGTCCGGGTGCGGTTCGGAGCCGGGCGGAACCGGGTGCGCGAGGGGCGGCGTGAGGGCGGGGGGCTCATCGACGGCTTCCTCGTCGAGCGGCTTGCCGAGTCGGACTACTCCGGGCCGCTGGCGGCGCTCGCGCAGGTCGTCTCGCCCGAGCGGGTGCTGAGCGAGGAACTGCTCGGGCTCGCGCGGGCCGTGGCAGACCGGTATGCCGGAGGGCTCGCCGATGTGCTGCAACTGGCTGTGCCGCCGCGCAGCGCGCGGGCCGAGCAGCGGCCGTCACCGGAGCCCCTCCCGGCGCCTGGCAGGCCCGAGACGGGGTCCTGGGAACGGTACGAGCGGGGGACCGCCTTCCTGGAGTCCCTGGCCTCCGGCGGCGCGCCGCGGGCCGTGTGGAACGCACTGCCCGGCCCCGAGTGGAGCGAGGAACTGGCCCGAGCGGTCGCGGCGACGCTCGCCTCCGGACGCGGGGCGCTCGTCGTGGTGCCGGACGGGCGAGCCGTTGCCCGGGTCGACGCTGCTCTGACCTCGCTGATGGGCGAGGGGCGGCATGCGGTGCTGACCGCCGATGCCGGGCCCGAGAAGCGGTACCGGGAGTGGCTGGCCGTACGGCGCGGGAGCGTGAGGGCGGTTGTGGGGACGCGCGCCGCCATGTTCGCGCCCGTGCAGGACCTTGGGCTGGTCGCCCTCTGGGACGACGGCGACGACAGCCACAGTGAGCAGCACGCCCCGCAGCCCCATGCGCGTGAAGTGCTGTTGCTCCGCGCCGCGCAGGACAAGTGCGGCTTCCTGTTGGGGAGTTGGAGCTGCACCGTCGAGGCCGCCCAGCTCGTGGAGAGCGGCTGGGCCCGGCCGTTGGTCGCCACCCGGGAACAGGTGCGCGGGGCGGCTCCCCTCGTACGGACCGTGGGGGACGGGGATCTCGCGCGGGACGAGGCCGCGCGAGCCGCTCGGCTGCCCACCCTGGCCTGGCAGGCGGTGCGGGAAGGGCTGCGGCACGGGCCGGTCCTCGTGCAGGTGCCGCGGCGCGGTTACGTGCCGCGGATGGCCTGCGCCAACTGCCGGGCTCCCGCCCGCTGTCGGCACTGTTCCGGGCCGCTGGAGGCACAGGGCTCCGGGGCGGAGCTGCGGTGTGGATGGTGCGGGCGTGACGAAGGGGGCTGGCACTGTCCGGAGTGCGGTGCGTTCCGGCTGCGGGCCCAGGTGGTGGGGGCGCGGCGGACCGCCGAGGAGCTGGGGCGGGCCTTTCCCGCTGTTCCGGTGCGGACCTCCGGGCGGGAGCACGTGCTGGACACCGTTCCGGGCACGCCCTCGCTCGTCGTGAGCACACCGGGCGCCGAGCCCGTCGCCGAGGGCGGGTATGCGGCGGCGCTGCTGCTGGACGGCTGGGCCATGCTCGGGCGTCCCGACCTGCGGGCGGGTGAGGACGCGCTGCGGCGGTGGATCGCAGCCGCTTCGCTGGTACGGCCACAGGGCGCCGGGGGAACCGTGGTCGTGGTCGCCGAGCCCACGCTGCGACCCGTGCAGGCGCTGGTGCGATGGGACCCCGTCGGGCATGCGGTGCGGGAACTCGGCGAGCGGTCCGAGCTGGGGTTTCCGCCGGTGTCCCGGATGGCTTCCGTGGCCGGGCCGCCCGAGGCGGTGGCCGAGTTTCTCCGTACGGTCGAACTACCGCCGGACGCCGAGGTGTTGGGCCCTGTGCCGGTGCCCGTCACGGCCGTGGGACGGCCGCGGCGCGTAGGGGGTCCGCCGCCCGGAGAGCAGTGGGACCGGGCGCTGATCCGGGTTCCGCCGGGAAGCGGGGCGGCGCTGGCGTCCGCGCTGAAGGCCGCTCAGGCGGCGCGGATGGCGCGGGGGGCCGGGGAGATCGCGGTGCGGGTTCGGATCGATCCGCCCGACATCGGATGACCTTCGTGCTGCCTGGTGCCTGCGGTGCCGGGCAGGGCTTGTGGAGGGTTCGGGCAGGTATGCCTCTGCCCTCCCGGGTGCGCATCGGGAGGGCAGAGCGAGGTGGGGGCAGTCGCGGAGTCAGCCGTTGCGAGGGCCGGGGAACACCGTGGGCCTGGCCTCGTCGCGCAGGCCGGGACTGCCTGCCGTCGGCTGCGTCGGCATGGAACGGGCCGCGGGGACCGTCGGCACCGGAGGAAGAGCGGTGGTGACGTTGACCGTCCGGCTGCCCGCAGGCTCGGTCGTCCGCTCGGCCTCGGCCGCCGCCTGGGTGGCTGCGCGGCGCGCGCCGTAGCGTCGGTGGACCGCCTGCTTGGTGACGCCGAGGGCGGAACCCACCGCGTCCCACGAGAAGCCGAGTGAGCGGTCGAAGTCCACGGCTGCCGTGACCAGGGTTTCGACACTGTCCCGCAGCTCCTGGGCGAGACGGACCGTCGGGGCGGGGGCGCGTCCGTAGACGACGAAGCCCGTGGAGGGGCCGGAGCGGCGCGGGCGGTAGACGTTGCCCAGTTGGGCGGTGAGCGTGCGCAGTGCGTCCACCTGCCGGCGGACCCGCTCGATGTCCCGCACCAGCAAGTGCAGGCTGGCCCGAGCCTGGGCGTCGTGGGTTGCGTGGTCGGCCATGAACAAGCCTCTCGAACCGGCGTTGAAAAGGAAGGGGCCGCGGATACGGCGGGTGCGGCCCGTTGTGGTCAACTCTTTCTTGACCAACGCGGGAGCGCTCCGCGGGTCACGCACTGGGGGCGTATGGGCATATGCCTACGCCCCTGGGTGGGGGTACGCGCCTTGATGTCCGGGCCTTCGGCCTCGGGTGCCTGCCCGTCCCCTCGGGCCCGTGGCGATTTCCTTCGTGGCGCTGCCGACGTGAGCCCTCCGCGCGCCCGCACATAGACTTGTGTGTTGCCCCAACCAACCCCGCCCGAGAGGCCCGTGCCCACCCATGAAGCTTGTCTTCGCCGGTACCCCCGAGGTCGCCGTTCCCGCTCTGGACGCTCTGATCGCCTCCGGGCGGCACGAGGTGGCAGCCGTCGTGACGCGGCCCGACGCGCACGCCGGGCGGGGACGCAGGATGGTGGCGAGCCCGGTGGCCGAGCGGGCCGAGGAGGCGGGCATCGAGGTGCTCAAGCCCGTCAGGCCGCGCGACCCCGAGTTCCTGGAGCGGCTCCGGGAGATCGCGCCCGACTGCTGCCCCGTCGTCGCCTACGGCGCCCTGCTGCCGCGCGTCGCCCTCGACATCCCGGCCCACGGCTGGGTCAACCTGCACTTCTCGCTGTTGCCCGCCTGGCGCGGGGCCGCGCCGGTACAGCACTCCATCATGGCCGGCGACGAGATCACCGGGGCCGCCACCTTCCTGATCGAGGAAGGGCTCGACTCCGGGCCCGTCTACGGCACCGTCACCGAGGAGATCCGGGCCACCGACACCAGCGGCGACCTGCTGACCCGGCTGGCCTTCGCGGGCTCCGGGCTGCTCGCGGCGACCATGGACGGCATCGAGGACGGCACGCTGAAGGCCGTACCGCAGCCTGCCGAAGGGGTCACCCTCGCCCCCAAGGTCAACGTCGAGGACGCCCACATCGACTGGGCCGCTCCCTCCCTGCGCGTCGACCGTGTCGTGCGCGGGTGCACCCCTGCCCCGGGTGCCTGGACCACCTTCCGCGGCGAGCGGCTCAAGCTCATCCAGGTGCAGCCGGTCCCGGGACGGGACGACCTCGCGCCCGGCGCGCTCTCCGTCGGCAAGAACAACGTGTACGTCGGGACCGGGTCGTACGCCGTCGAGCTGCTGTGGGTGCAGGCTCAGGGCAAGAAGCCGATGCGGGCCGCGGACTGGGCGCGGGGCGTGCGGATCGGGGACGGCGAGCGCGTCGGGGAGTGAGGGGCCCTGCGCCGGGCCGGGCGTGCGACGTAGGCTGGTCGGTACATCTCATCCAGCAATCCGGAGCACCTTTTTCGTGAGCGACACCACCCGTCGGCCCCGCAAACCCGGCAAGCCCTACCGACGGCCCAAGAAAGACCCCGTCCGCGTTCTCGCCTTCGAGGCACTGCGCGCCGTGGACGAGCGGGACGCGTACGCCAACCTCGTACTGCCGCCGCTGCTGCGGAAGGCGCGGGAGCAGGGCGACTTCGACGGGCGGGACGCCGCGCTCGCGACCGAGCTGGTGTACGGGACGCTGCGGCGGCAGGGGACCTACGACGCCGTGATCTCCGCGTGTGTGGACCGGCCGCTGCGTGAGGTCGACCCGCCCGTGCTCGATGTGCTCAGCCTGGGTGTGCATCAGCTGCTGGGGACGCGGATTCCCACCCATGCCGCGGTGTCGGCGTCCGTAGAGCTCGCTCGGGTCGTCCTCGGTGACGGGCGCGCGAAGTTCGTGAACGCCGTGCTGCGGAAGGTCGCGCAGGACGACCTCGACGGGTGGATCCAGCGCGTCGCGCCGCCGTACGACGACGATCCCGAGGAACACCTCGCCGTCGTGCACTCGCATCCGCGGTGGGTCGTCTCGGCGCTGTGGGACTCGCTCGGTGGCGGACGGGCCGGGATCGAGCGGTTGCTGGAGGCCGACAACGAGCGGCCCGAGGTGACGCTCGTCGCGCGGCCGGGGCGGGCCACGATTGAGGAACTCCTCGGCGAGGAGGCCGCGGTGCCGGGGCGGTGGTCGCCCTATGCCGTGCGGCTGGCCGAGGGCGGGGAGCCGGGGGCCATCGAAGCCGTGCGGGACGGTCGGGCGGGGGTGCAGGACGAGGGGTCCCAGCTGGTTGCGCTCGCCCTGGCGAACGCGCCGCTGGACGGGCCCGACGAGAAGTGGCTCGACGGGTGTGCCGGGCCCGGGGGCAAGGCGGCGCTGCTCGGGGCGTTGGCCGCCGAGCGGGGGGCCATGTTGCTTGCCTCCGAGAAGCAGCCGCACCGGGCGGGGCTCGTGGCCAAGGCGCTTGCCGGCAATCCGGGGCCGTATCAGGTCATCGCCGCCGACGGGACGCGGCCGGCCTGGCGGCCCGGGAGCTTTGACCGCGTGTTGGTGGATGTGCCGTGCACGGGGCTCGGGGCGTTGCGGCGGCGGCCGGAGGCGCGGTGGCGGCGGCGGCCGGAGGATCTGGAGGGGTTCGGGCCGCTGCAGCGGGAGTTGTTGCGGGCGGCGTTGGAGTCCGTGCGGGTGGGGGGTGTCGTCGGGTACGCCACGTGTTCGCCGCATCTCGCGGAGACTCGGGCTGTGGTGGACGACGTGCTGAAGCAGGGCGGTGTGGGGGAGCTGGTTGATGCGCGGCCCTTGCTGCCGGGGGTGCCGGAGCTGGGGGAGGGGCCTGATGTGCAGCTGTGGCCTCATCTGCATGGGACCGATGCGATGTATTTGGCGCTGATTCGGCGGGTGCGGTGATTTCGCCCCCGCCACCACCCCTGCCCTTCCCGTCCTTGAAAGGGCGCTGCCCCTTCGACCCGGACCTGGGGGCCGCCGCCCCCAGGCCCCCGCTGGCGGCCTGAACGGCCTCGTCCGCAAAGGCCGGACGGGCTGAGTTGCCCCTCAGCCCTCCTCCGGCTCCCGTACCGCCGGAGTTCCCCCGTCCTCCCGGGACAGGCGGTGTGGCCACCAGACCTTTGGGCCCACGTCCAGGAACAGGGACGTCACCAGGACCGAGCGGACGATGAGGGTGTCCAGGAGTACGCCCAGTGCCACTGCGAAGCCGATTTCGGCGAAGGCGACCATGGGGAGGGTGCCGAGGGCGGCGAAGGTGCCGGCGAGGACCAGGCCTGCCGAGGTGATGACCGCGCCTGTGGCGGCGAGGCCGGTGATCACGCCGGCGCGGGTGCCCTGGTGGGCTGCCTCCTCGCGGATGCGGGTGGTGAGGAAGATGTTGTAGTCGATGCCGAGCGCCACCAGGAAGACGAAGACGAACAGCGGGAAGTCGGTCGACTCCCCGGCGTAGTCGAAGATGTGGCGGAAGGCGAGCGCGCTGATGCCCAGGGCCGCCGCGAAGGACAGGATCACCGTGCCGATCAGCAGCAGCGGGGCGATCAGGGCGCGCAGCAGGGCGCAGAGGATCAGGAGCACGACCAGCAGGACCAGCGGGATGATCAGGATGTTGTCGTGCGTCGTCGCCTCGTCCATGTCCAGGAGGGCCGCCGTACCGCCGCCCACCTGGGCATCGGCGTCCGGCACCGCGTGGACGGCGTCGCGGACCCGTTCCACGGTCTGTTTCGCGGCCTCGCTGTCGGCGGGAGCGGTCATCGTCGCCTCGAAGAGGACCTTGCCTTCGAACGACGGTTTTGTGCCTGGTGGCAGGCCCAGTGAGGTGGGTACGACGCCCTGTGTCTCCGCTACCGCGCGGCCGACCTCCACGGCCTGGGCCCGGTTGCTGACGATGACCAGCGGGTCGCCGCTGCCGGCGGGGAAGTAGCGCGCGGAGACCTCCTGGCCGGTGATCGAGTCCGGCTTGTCGGTGAACGCGTCGGCGTTGCTCAGCCCCTCCGCGCGCAACTGGATCAGACCGAGGGAGCAGACGGCGAGAGCGATCGCCGTGACGACCCAGACCATGCGCGGGCGATGGGAGATACGGCGGCCCATGCGGGCCCAGATGCCTGTCTTGTCCGGGTTCTCGGTCCCCAGGTGCGGGATGACCGGCCAGAAGATCCAGCGGCCGAAGATGACCAGGAGCGCCGGGAACAGGGACATCATCGCGAGCAGGGCCACCGCCACGCCGATCGCGGCCACCGGACCCAGGCCTCTCGTGGAGTTCATCTCCGCCGCCAGCAGCACCAGCATGCTCAGCACGACGGTCGCGCCGGACGCGATCACGGCCGGGCCGGCGCGGTGCAGGGCAAGGGCCATCGCCTCGTGGCGGTCCTCGTGACGGCGCAGTTCCTCTCTGTAGCGGGCGACGAGCAGGAGCGCGTAGTCCGTGCCCGCGCCGAACACCAGGACCGTGAGGATGCCCGCGCTCTGGCCGTTGACGGTCAGGCCCGCGTGTTCCGCCAGGAGATAGATCAGGGCCTGCGCGGTGAACAGGGCGACGATCACGGCGATGAGGGGGACCACCAGCAGGGTGGGACTGCGGTAGGTGAGCAGGAGCATGACGATGACGACCACCATCGCCGAGAACAGCAGCGTGGAGTCGATGCCCTCGAAGGCCTCGGAGAAGTCCGCGGAAGTGCCGCCCGGGCCCGTGATGTGCACGGTCAGCCCGCCGCCGCCCTCGCCGACGACGTCCTTGATGGAGTCCACGGCGGGTGCGATGCGCTCCCAGCCCTGCTCGTCCATCGTGATCGGGACCTGGACCTGGGCCGCGCGCGGGTCCAGCTCGCGGTCGAAGACCGGGCCCCGGGTCTCGGCGCCGCGGATGCCGTGGTCGGTGAGCTGCTTGAGCTGCGCCACGTCCTCGGTGATCGCCGCGCGGTCCTGTGCCGTCAGGCCGCCGTCGCGGGCGTAGATGACGACCGCGGGGATCTGCTCAGGCCTGAAGTCCTCGGAGATCTCAAGGACTTGGGTGGATTCGGCGGACCCCGGAAGCCATGAGGCGGCGTCGTTGTCCTGCGCGTCGGTCAGCTTCTGCGCGAACGGTGCCGTCAGGAACAGCACCGCCAGCCACAGAATGAGCACCACCCACTTGGCGCGCCGCCCGCACACCAGGTGGGCGACGCCCCGCTGTCCCGAAGGGGACTGCCCCTTCTCCTGGGTCTGAGTCATGGCCACCCCCGCAGCTCTCCGTGGAGCCGGTCGGCCGCCCAGCATGGCACGCACGAACCGGACACAACATCCGATGAACGTCTTAGGTCTGTACTGGCGCGAACATTCGTGCTCCGGCATGGCAGTCTTGGGTCATGGCCGCGCAGATCAACCCCAGCATCCTGTCCGCCGACTTCGCCCGCCTCGCGGACGAGGCGAAGGCGGTCGAGGGAGCCGACTTCCTCCACGTCGACGTCATGGACAACCATTTCGTCCCGAACCTCACGCTCGGCGTGCCGGTCGTAGAGTCCCTGGCCCGTGCGACGGACACTCCGCTGGACTGCCATCTGATGATCGAGGCCCCCGATCGGTGGGCGCCCCAGTACGTCGAAGCAGGGGCCTCCTCCGTCACCTTCCATGTCGAGGCCGCCGCGGCTCCGGTGCGGCTTGCCCGGGAGATCCGGGCCAAGGGCGCCCGTGCCTCCATGGCGCTCAAGCCCGCGACGCCCATCGAGCCGTACGAGGATCTGCTCCCCGAACTCGACATGCTGCTGATCATGACGGTCGAGCCGGGCTTCGGTGGTCAGGCGTTTCTCGACATCATGCTTCCGAAGATTCGCCGCACCCGCGAGTTGATCAGCAAGCACGGCCTCGACCTGTGGCTCCAGGTCGACGGCGGTGTCTCGGCCTCGACGATCGAGCGGTGCGCGGAGGCGGGCGCGGACGTCTTCGTCGCCGGTTCGGCGGTGTACGGGGCCGACGACCCGGCCGCGGCGGTCCGTGCGCTGCGCGCGCAGGCGGAGGCGGTGACGAAGTCGGCGGCCTGGGCATGCGACCACTGAGCCAAGGGAACGTGAACGGCGCCCATCAGGGCGGATCAAGAGCGCCGGATCTGCAAGGATGAACGGCGAATCCAGAGTGTGAACAGCAGTGAGGAGATCGCCGTGTCGGGTATGTCGGCGGGCCGGTCAGCCATGCGGATGGGACCCGCTGAGCTGGTGCAGGCGGCGGCCATGGCCCGCCGCTTCTACCTCGAGGGCAAATCCAAGATCCAGATCGCCGAGGAGTTCGGCGTCAGCCGCTTCAAGGTGGCCCGGGTCCTGGAGACCGCTCTCGAACGGGATCTGGTGCGTATCGAAATCCGCGTGCCGGCCGAGCTGGACGCCGATCGCTCGGACGCGCTGCGCGCCCGGTACGGCCTCAGGCACGCCGTCGTGGTCGAGTCCCCGGCCGAGGCCGAGGAGTCGCCCGACCCCGAGAACCTGGGAGAGGTGGCCGCCGACCTGCTCGGCGAGCTGGTGAACGAGGGGGATGTGCTGGGCCTGGCCTGGGGCCGGTCCACCATCCACATGGCCGCGGCCCTGGACCGGCTGCCGCCGTGCACGGTGGTGCAGTTGACCGGCGTGTACGACGCCGGGACCGCCGAGCGCGGTTCGGTCGAGGCGGTGCGCCGTGCCGCCCAGGTGTCCGGCGGCGACGCCCACCCCATCTACGCGCCGATGCTGCTGCCGGACGCGGCCACCGCGGCGGCGCTGCGGCACCAGACCGGGATCGCCCGGGCCTTCGAGTACTTCGACAAGGTCACGGTCGCCTGCGTCTCCATCGGCTCCTGGGAGCCGGGCATCTCGACGGTGCACGACATGCTCAGCGACGAGGAGCGGGCCCACTACGCCTCGCTCGGCGTCGCCGCCGAGATGTCCGCGCACCTCTTCGACGCCGAGGGGCGCCGGGTCGGACGGGACCTGGGGGAGCGGTGCATCACGGTCAAGGCCGACCAGCTCCGCCGTATCCCGGAGGTCGTCGCGATCGCGGGCGGGCAGCGCAAGGGACCGGCGATCGACGCGGTGCTGCGCTCCGGGCTCGTCACCAGCCTGGTGACGGACACGTCGGCGGCGGACTACCTGTTGACGGCGGGTCCGTCGCCGAAGCCGACGCTCAACAGGACCGATCCGGACGGACACTGACGGTAGGTCAGGAAGGGGGCGGCCCGACGGCCGCCCCCTTCGTTCATCCGCTTCATCCGCTTCATCCGATCACTACGACCTTGGCGGTACTGAGATGACGGAGCTCGTGGTCCCGCTGGACCTCGACGGGATCACGGACAAGGCCGGCCTGATGGACCGCTGCGCCCGTGCCCTGGACCTGCCCGACTGGTTCGGCCGCAACTGGGACGCGCTCGCCGACTCCCTCTCCGACCACACCGTCTGGCCGGAGGGCGCCGTGGAGCTGGGGCTGCTGGTCGTCGTACGGAACTGGCGGGCGTACGCGAAGGCGCGGCCCGACGAGTGGGAGACCGCCCAGGACGTGTTTTCCGAGGCGGTGGACCGGACGCAGGCGCTCACGGTCGTGCTCGCTCTTGGAGGATCCTCCTAGGGGGTGTCTGACCTGCTTGGATGATGTGACCGTGCATCGCATTCCGGTCAGCATGGGACAATGAAGTACGTGCTCTTCCCCCTGGCTGACCTGTCCGGGGGCCACCTCTGATCGACTGGGATGTGCAGCACGTGCGTTTCCTCAATGACATCCAGCCCGCGTACGACCTGACGTACGACGACGTCTTCATGGTCCCGAGCCGCAGCGCGGTGGGCTCGCGGCAGGGCGTGGACCTCAGCTCCCCGGACGGCACGGGCACCACCATCCCGCTGGTCGTCGCCAACATGACCGCCATCGCCGGCCGCCGGATGGCCGAGACGATGGCCCGGCGCGGCGGCCTGGTGGTCATCCCGCAGGACATCCCGATCGAGGTCGTCACCGAGGTCGTCTCCTGGGTGAAGAGCCGGCACCACGTCCTCGACACGCCGATCGTGCTGGCCCCGCACCAGACCGTCGCCGACGCGCTGGCCCTGCTGCCCAAGCGCGCGCACAACGCCGGAGTGGTCGTCGACGACGACTTCAAGCCGATCGGCGTGGTCACCGACTCCGACCTGTCCGGCGTGGACCGCTTCACGCAGCTCGAAGTGGTCATGTCCCGGGACCTGCTGCTCCTGGACGCGGACCTCGACCCGCGCGAGGCCTTCAACACCCTCGACCACCACAACCGGCGCTACGCCCCCGCCGTCGACAAGGACGGCCGTCTCGCGGGCATCCTCACGCGCAAGGGCGCCTTGCGCGCCACCCTGTACTCGCCGGCCGTCGACGCCGACGGCAAGCTGCGCATAGCGGCCGCCGTCGGAATCAACGGCGACGTGGCGGGCAAGGCCAAGCAGCTGCTCGACGCGGGCGTCGACACGCTCGTCATCGACACGGCGCACGGCCACCAGGAGTCGATGATCGCCGCGATCCGGACCGTGCGGGCGCTCGACCCGCAGGTGCCGATCGTGGCCGGCAACATCGTGGCCGCCGAGGGTGTGCGGGACCTGATCGAGGCCGGCGCGGACATCATCAAGGTCGGTGTCGGCCCCGGCGCCATGTGCACGACCCGGATGATGACCGGCGTCGGCCGGCCGCAGTTCTCCGCGGTCCTGGAGTGCGCCGCCGAGGCGAAGAAGTACGGCAAGCACGTCTGGGCCGACGGTGGCGTCCGGCACCCGCGTGACGTCGCCATGGCGCTGGCCGCCGGTGCGTCCAACGTGATGGTCGGGTCCTGGTTCGCGGGTACCTTCGAGTCGCCGGGCGACCTCCAGCAGGACGCGAACGGCCGCCTCTACAAGGAGTCGTTCGGCATGGCCTCCGCGCGTGCCGTGGCCAACCGTACGTCCGACGAGTCGTCGTACGACCGGGCCCGCAAGGCGCTGTTCGAGGAGGGCATCTCCACCTCGCGGATGTTCCTCGACCCGGCCCGGCCGGGCGTGGAGGACCTGATCGACTCGATCATCGCGGGCGTGCGGTCGTCCTGCACCTACGCCGGCGCGGGCTCCCTGGAGGAGTTCGCCGAGAAGGCGGTCGTCGGCATCCAGAGCGCGGCGGGTTACGCGGAGGGCAAGCCGCTGCACGCCAGCTGGAGCTGACCCCAACTCCCTTGCCCATGGCCCCCGTTGTCCCGTTCGCCGGGAAAACCGGGGGCCGTTCGGCGTGCGCGCGTCCTACTGTCGCGGCATGGAGATCACCGTCTGTACGGCCGGCGACGTCGCCCTGCTCGACCGGCACCTGGGCTCGCCCGGTCGCACCTCGTTCCACGCCCGGCGATTCGCTCGGCAGGAGGCGGGGGCGTGCACGTATCTCGTGGCCTGGCTGGAGGGACGGCCGGCGGGCCACGCCGAGATGCGGTGGAGCGGCTGTGACGCGCCCGAGGTGACGACCGACTGCCCCGAGATCGGCGGGCTCGGCGTCCGCGAGGAGCTCCGCTCGCGCGGCATCGGCACCGCGCTGATCCGCGCTGCCGAGGGCCTTGCCCGGGAACGCGGCCTGCCGGTCGTCGGTATCGGTGTCGGCCTCGACAACCCGCGCGCGGCCGCCCTTTACGGCCGGCTCGGCTATCGGCCCCTGGTCGACTACCTCGACCGCTACTCGTACGAGGACGTCGACGGCGCCCTGCGCGAGTGCGTCGACCCCTGCGCTTTCCTGATCAAGGAACTGCGCTGATCGGACCGTTGCGCAACGGTCGAAAGCCGCCGCGCAACGAACACCCACCCCACCCCGAGGAACGCAATGATCTTGCGGGCATGCGCAAGGTTGCTGCATTTCACCAGCAACGCCGATCCTCGTAGGCTGTCGCCTCGTACGTGGCGTGGCAGGGACCCCGCTCGGTGGGTCCCTGCTCGAAGGGGTGCCGCCGGTCCCTGCCGCCCTGACCGGCAGCGATAAGGAGCCCAGCGCGTGCTCGATCAAGGCGCACCCCCGCAGAACCCAAGCCAGACCGCCGCCCCCGCGTCCCTCGGAGTCGGCGCGCGCCTCATGCGTCGCAAGCCCGTGGAACACCTGGTCGCGGAGGGTGGCCAGGGTGAGGGAGGGTCCCTGCGGCGCTCCCTCGGCATGTGGCAGCTGACCATGATCAGCATCGGTGCCACCCTCGGCACCGGCATTTTCGTCGTCCTCGGCGACGCCGTCCCGGAGGCCGGTCCCGCGGTCACCCTGGCCTTCGTGATCGCCGGTCTCACGGCGCTGTTCTCGGCCCTGTCGTACGCCGAGCTGGCGGGCAGCATCCCGGTCGCGGGCTCCTCGTACTCGTATGCGTACGCAACGATGGGCGAGCTGGTCGCGTGGGTCTGCGGCTGGTGCCTGGTGCTGGAGTACGGCGTGTCGGTGGCCGCCGTCGCCGTCGGCTGGGGCGAGTACCTCAACGAGCTGCTCGACGGGACGATAGGCGTCACCATCCCGTCCGTGCTGTCCTCGGCGCCCGGTGAGGGCGGGATCATCAACCTGCCCGCCCTGATCGTCGTGCTGCTGGCGATGATCTTCCTGCTCGGTGGCGTCCGGGAGTCCGCCCGGGCCAACACGATCATGGTCGCCGTCAAGATCGCCGCGCTGGTGCTGTTCTGCGCGGTCGGCTTCATGGGCTTCAAGTCCGGCAACTACGAGGACTTCATGCCGCTCGGCATGGCGGGCGTGAGCGCGGCGGGTGCGACGCTGTTCTTCTCGTACATCGGCTTCGACGCCGCCTCCACCGCGGGCGAGGAGGCGAAGGACCCCAAGCGGGACCTGCCGCGGGCGATCATGCTGTCGCTGATCATCGTGACCGCGCTGTACGTGCTCGTCGCGGGTGTCGCCGTCGGTGCCTGGAACTGGACCAAGTTCGAGGGCTCCAGCGCCTCTCTGGCCGCGATCATGAACGACGTCAGCGGCCAGTCCTTCTGGGGCACCCTGCTCGCGCTCGGCGCGGTCATCTCCATCGCGAGCGTCGTGCTCACCGTGCTCTACGGTCAGACCCGTGTCCTGTTCGCGATGTCCCGTGACGGCCTGGTGCCGAAGGTGTTCGGCAAGGTCCACAAGAAGACCGGCGCCCCTCGCATCAACACGGTCATCGTGTCCCTCTTCTGCGGTGCGCTCGCGGCCCTCATCCCGCTGGGCAAGCTCGTCGACGCGACCAGCATCGGCACGCTGTTCGCCTTCGCGCTGGTCAACATCGCGGTGATCATCCTGCGGTACCGGCGGCCGGAGCTCGAGCGCACGTTCAGGGTGCCGTTCGGGCCGGTGCTGCCGGTGCTGGGCTTTCTGTTCTGCGCGTACAACATGTTCAGCCTGGACACCGTGACCTGGGTGGTCTTCGGGTTCTGGATGGCGGCCGGTCTCGTGTTCTACTTCGTGTACGGCTATCGCCGTTCCCGTCTTGCGACACCAGAAGTGAAGTGAACCACCAGCAGTGCTGAACGATCTCGACGAACGCATCGTGCACGCCCTCGCCGAGGATGCCCGCCGCTCCTACGCGGACATCGGGCAACTGGTCGGCCTGTCCGCGCCCGCCGTGAAACGGCGCGTGGACCGGCTGCGCGCCACCGGAGCGATCACCGGATTCACCGTACGGGTGGATCCGGCGGCGCTCGGCTGGGAGACCGAGGGGTTCGTCGAGATCTACTGCCGGCACAACACCTCGCCGGAGACGATCCGGCGGGGGCTTGAGCGGTACCAGGAGGTCGTGGCGGCGTCCACGGTCACCGGTGATGCGGATGCGGTCGTGCAGGTCTTCGCCTCCGACATGCGGCACTTCGAGCGGGTCCTTGAGCGGATCGCGGGGGAGCCGTTCGTGGAGCGGACCAAGTCTGTGCTGGTGCTGTCGCCGTTGTTGCGGCGGTTTTCTTCCGGGTCGCCCACGTAGTTTTCCGGGTGCGGGTGGGTGGGGGCCTGTCGCGCAACTCACCGCGCCCCTTAGGCGGCGTTCTCGCGGACCTTCGTCAGCATGTGCCGTACGACCAGTGCGTGGGCGCCCGTGCCTATGACGAGGCGTCGGTAGACCGCACCCGCCGGGCCGGGGAAGCTGGCCCGTGTCTCGGCCCGCAGGTGTGTGTGGCCCTGCTCCGTCTCGTCCAAGTGGAAGATCAGCGCGTATCTCGAGAAGGGGTGATGGCCGACCAGGGCCAACTCCCGGCCCGGGGTCGACACTGCCACCCGGAATCCTCGGGCGCCGTCCATCCGGGCGGTCAGGTCGCGCCAGACGGCGTCGGCGTTCGCCTCGACGGTCGTCGTGTGCTCGTCCACGAACGGCAGTGCGTGGATCTCGGTGGCGTCCATGGGGGAATTCTCGCCCGCCCGCCACGCGGCGGCCTCCTCCGGCAGGCGGACCCGCATAGCCGCACGGCGGAGGGCGTCAGTCGGCCGTCTTCCTCGCCAGGGCGTTGTTGTCGATCGAGTTGTGCACGCTGAAGCTCACTGCGTCCGAGCGGTAGCGGTCGTCCGACCACTCCACCGGGCGGCCCTCGCGGGTCGTCGTCACGCGGCGGACCCGGAGCAAGGGGCTCGTACGGCGGATGCCCAGCAACTCGGCGTCCTGGGCGCCCGCTGACACCGCGTCGATGACGTGCTCGCCGTAGGCGAAGACCAACCCCGTGTCGTCGTACAGGCGTTGGGTGACGGAGGGGCAGTCGGGCTCTATGGCCTCGACGGCCGGGGCGATCCAGTCGGCGTAGACCGTGCGCTCCAGCAGGACCGGTTCGCCGTCCAGGCCGCGCATCCGCAGGACGTGCAACACCGGGGTTCCGGGGCTCAGTTGGAGGCGTACGGCGTCCTCCTTCGTCGCGGGTCGGTGTTCCTGCGCGACCACGTGGCCGGTCGCCTCCCGCCCCATCGCGTGCGCCCACTGGGCGAAGCTGCGCAGTTCGGCGAAGCTCTGGCTGCGGCGGCTGGCCAGGACCACCCGGCGGGCGCCCTGGCGTGAGCCGATGAGGCCCTCGGCGTTCAGTGCCGCGACGGCCTGCCGGACCGTCCCGCGCGAGACGCCGTACTGGGCCGCGAGATCCGTCTCGGCGGGCAGCAGCGAGCCGACCGTGTACTCCTCGCGGTCGATCGCCCGACGCAGCTCGGCTGCGATCTCCTCGTGTCGCGCCGTCATGCTTCCCCTCTGAGTCCGTTGCTGTGCACAGCGTGACCAGCCTAATCGAGACCGTCCGGCGCTCCGTGTCAGTGGAGAGTGTGCACGAATTCAGGGCAGAGGCTTTCGCCAGTGTTCATGAACGTGTCACCATCGGCGGGCCTACTGGGGCCAACTTGTTCAGACAAGTTCGAGCCCTTTCCTGGACAAGATCCTCCTGCAATCTCGCGCGTCCCCTGGAGAACCCGTGTCCGTTTCCCTGCCGAGAAACGCCGCTCTCGGCGGTGCACTCGCCGTCGTCGCCGTGCTCGCCCTGAGCGCCTGTGGCGCCGCCCCCGACAACGCGTCCACCTCCGCCGACGGCAAGAGCGCCGCCACCGCCACCTCCGCCGCAGACCTGGGCGGGATGGACAAGCTGGTCGAGGCGGCCAAGAAGGAGGGCACGCTGCACGCCATGGCGCTGCCCCGTGACTGGGCCAACTACGGCGCCCTCATCGACGGCTTCGAGAAGAAGTACGGCATCAAGGTCGCGGTCGAGAACCCCGACGGCTCCAGCCAGGACGAGATCAACGCCGTGACGTCGCGCAAGGGGCAGGACCGCGCCCCGGACGTGCTCGACCTCGGCAGCTCCTTCGCGATCAGCGCCGCCCAGCAGGGGCTGCTCGCGCCGTACAAGGTGGAGGCCTTCGCCGACATCCCCGAGGGCCAGAAGGACGCGCAGGCCCGCTGGTTCAACGACTACGGCGGCTACATCTCCATCGGGTGCGACGCCAAGCGCGTCAAGGAGTGTCCGAAGACCTTCGCCGACCTGCTGAAGCCGCAGTACAAGGGCCAGGTCGCCCTCAACGGCAACCCCACCAAGTCCGGCTCGGCCTTCGGTGGCGTGTACGCGGCGGCGCTCGCGAACGGCGGCTCCTTCGACGACATCCAGCCCGGCCTGGACTTCTTCGCCAAGCTGAAGAAGAACGGCAACTACACGCCCGTCGAGTCGACCCCGGCCACCGTCGAGAAGGGCGAGACGCCCATCAGCATCGACTGGGACTACCTCAACGCCGGATACGCCGAGGAGTTCAAGTCCAAGGGCGTCGACTGGCAGGTGTCGGTGCCGAGCGACGGCCAGTTCTCGCAGTACTACTCCCAGGCGATCAACAAGGACGCCCCGCACCCCGCGACCGCCCGCCTGTGGCAGGAGTACCTCTACAGCGCCGAGGGCCAGAACCTGTGGCTCAAGGGCTACGCCCGGCCGGCCCTGATGACGGCCATGGACAAGGCCGGCACCCTCGACAAGACGGCCGCGGCCAAGCTGCCCGAGGTCTCCGGCACGCCCTCCTTCCCGACCGAGGAGCAGCAGAACAAGGCCAAGACGGTCCTCGGCCAGGGCTGGGCGAAGGCCGTCTCCGGATGACGACCACCCTCACCCGGGTCGGCACGGCGCCCGCCGCTGCGCGCAAGCGGCGGAGCCGTGCCCTGGGCGGCTCGCTCGCCGTCGCCCCGCTGCTCGTTTTCACCGCGCTCGCCTTCGGACTGCCCGCCCTGGCCATGCTGGACGGCGCCTTCACCGTCAAGGACCCCGCCACCGGCGCGACTTCGTACAGCGCCGACAACCTGACCGCCTCGCTCCAGGGCGCGTACCTCACGGCACTGCTCGGCAGCGTCAAGCTGTCCGCCGTCTCCGCCGCGCTCGGCGCCCTCCTCGGGCTGCCGCTCGCCCAGGCCGTGGTGACCTCCCGTTTCCGCGCCCTGCGTGAGGCCGTGCTCACCGCGTCCGGGGTACTCGCCAACTTCGGCGGCGTCCCGCTGGCCTTCGCCTTCGTCGCCACGCTCGGCAACGCCGGTGTGCTGACCCGCCACCTGGGCCTGACGGACAAGGGCTGGGACCTCTACAGCTTCTGGGGCCTGGTCCTCGTCTACCTGTACTTCCTGATCCCACTGATGGTCCTCACCATCACCCCGGCCCTGGACGGCCTGCGCTCCCAGTGGCGCGAGGCGGCGCAGAACAACGGCGCCACGGCCGTGCAGTACTGGCGCCATGTGGCCCTGCCGGTCCTGCTGCCCACGCTCCTCGGCGGGTTCGTCCTGCTCTTCGGCAGCGCCTTCGCCGCCTACGCCACCGCCGCCGCGATGGTGGGCAGTTCCGTCCCGCTGGTCACCCTCCAGATCGCCGACGCCCTCTCCGGCAACGTGCTGGTCGGCCAGGAGAACGTGGCGCTGGCCCTCAGCCTCGACATGGTTCTGGTCGCCGGCCTGGTCATGGCGGTGTACCTGCCCCTGCAACGACGGAGCGCGCGATGGCTCGCCTGAACCTGTGGCGGTGGGGCGTGCTAGGCCTCGCCGGCCTGTACTTCCTGGTGCCGCTCGCCGCGTCGGTGGTCTTCACGGTCGACGTGCCCGGGCAGGGCCTCACCTTCGACGCCTACGGCCAGATCTTCTCCACCGACGGCTTCACCTCCAGCCTGTTGCTCTCCCTTGAGCTGGCCCTCGCCACCATCGCCGTCGTTCTGCTGCTGATGGTGCCCGCCATGGTCGCGCTGCGGCTCGGCGCGCCCCGGCTGCGGTCCGTCGTCGAGATCGTGTGCTCGCTGCCGCTGGTCGTGCCACCCATCGCGTTCGTCGCCGGGATCGGGACGGTGCTGAAGTGGGGGCCCGAGCACCTGTCGCGGACGCCGCTGTTCCAGACGTTCGTCGCGATCCAGAACCCCGACTTCCCGTTCGTGCTCGTCCTCGCCTACGTCGTGATGGCGCTGCCGTTCGTGTACCGGGCCCTGGACGCCGGACTGCGCGCCATCGACGTGCCCACCCTCGTGGAAGCCGCCCGCAGCTGCGGAGCGAGCTGGCCGCAGGCGCTGATGCAGGCCGTCCTGCCCAACCTGCGCGGCGCCCTGCTCAACGCCTCCTTCCTCACCCTCGCCCTGGTGCTCGGCGAGTTCACCGTGGCGCAGCTGCTCGGCTTCCAGCCCTTCGCGGTGTGGATCGTGAACGTCAGCGGCTCGCAGGCCCAGCTGTCCGTCGCCGTGTCCGTGCTCAGCCTGCTCGTGACCTGGGCGCTGCTCCTCGTGCTCGCCGGCTTCGGCGGCCGTACCCGTCCTACCTCCCGGGGATGAACCATGACCGTGCTTGAAAAGACAGCGCCCGAAAAGGCAGCGGCGCAGGCCGCCACCGTCGAATTCCGGGGGCTGCGCCGGGAGTTCGGAACCACCGTCGCCCTCGACGGACTCGACCTGACCGTGCGACCGGGTGAACTCCTCGCCCTGCTCGGCCCGTCCGGCTGCGGCAAGACCACGGCGCTGCGCATGCTCGCCGGGTTCGAGCATCCCGACTCCGGCCAGGTGCTGGTGGACGGCGAGGACGTCACCGGTATCCCCGCGCATCGCCGGGACGCCGGGATGGTCTTCCAGTCGTACAGCCTCTTCCCGCATCTGAGCGCCCTCGACAACGTGGCGTTCGGGCTGCGCATGCGCAAGGTGCGTACCGCCGAACGGCGTGCCCGGGCCGCCGAGTTGCTGGAGCTGGTCGGCCTCGCCGACAAGGGCGAGAGCTATCCGCACCAGCTCTCCGGCGGCCAGCAGCAGCGCATCGCCCTGGCCAGGGCCCTCGCCCTGCGCCCGCGCGTCCTGCTGCTCGACGAGCCGCTGTCGGCGCTCGACGCCAAGGTGCGGCTGACGCTGCGCGAGGAGATCCGACGGCTCCAGCGGGAGCTGGGCATCACCACCCTGTTCGTCACCCACGACCAGGAGGAGGCCCTGTCGATGGCCGACCGGGTCGCGGTCATGCGCTCCGGACGGCTCGAACAGTGCGCCGCTCCGGCCGAGTTGTACGGCCGCCCCGCCACCGCCTTCGTCGCCGAGTTCGTCGGCACGATGAGCCGCATTCCGGGCCGGCTCGTCGAGGACGGCGTCGAGGTGCTGGGCCGGCGACTGCCGGTCGACGGCGACGCACCCTCGGTGTCCGACGTCGACGTGCTGGTGCGGCCCGAAGCGGTGACGGTGCGCGCCGACGACGCGGCCGACGCACGCGTGGTCGCCACGGCGTTCCTCGGCGCGACCACCCGGCTGACCGTACGGCTCGCCGACGGCACCGAGGTCAAGGCCGACCTGCCCGCGCACGAGACGGCCGCGCTCGGCGCCGGCGCCGCGGTCAGCGTGTCGCTGCCGGAGCGGCCGGTGCTGGTGGCCGAACGCAGCCGCTGACTTCCGTACTACCTGCTGATCCCCCCACGCATGAAAGAGACAACCGTGACCCGACTCCCGCTCCAGGCCGTCTTGTTCGACATGGACGGCACGCTCGTCGACACCGAGCGGCTGTGGTGGGAGGCGGTGGAGCAGGTGGCCGGCCGGGCCCTGACCGAGGCGGACGAGCCGCAGGTGCTCGGCCGGGCCGTCGAACATACCGCCGACTGGCTGTCCGGTGTCACCGGCACCCCGGCGGACACGCTCGCCGAGGTGCTGCACCGGGAGTTCGCGGATCGCGTCCGCGCCGGCATCGTGCCCCGACCGGGCGCGCTCGACCTGCTCGACGCGCTCGCCCGCGAGGGCGTACTGACGGCTCTGGTGACCGCGTCCCCGAGAGCTGTCGCCGACACCGTCCTCGAAGCCCTCGGCGCCGACCGCTTCGCCGTCTCCGTCACCGCTGACGACACCGACCGCACCAAGCCCGCCCCCGACCCCTACCTCGCCGCCTGCCGCCTCCTCGACGTCGATCCGGCGGCCTGCGTGGCCGTCGAGGACACCGAGACGGGCGTCGCCTCCGCCGAGGCCGCGGGCTGCACGGTCCTCGCGGTGCCCTCGCTCGCCCCGATCGACGCGGGGCCCGGCCGGACCGTCCTGGACGGCCTGACGGGCGTCACCCCGCAGCGGCTGCGCGCCCTGCTGCCGTACCGGCTCCGCGTCATGAGCTGGAACCTCTGGCACGGCGGCACCAAGGTCCATGACCACCGTGCCAAGCAGCTCAAGGTCATCGCCGAGACCGACGTGGACGTGGTCGGGCTCCAGGAGACGTACGGCACCGCCGCCGAAGAACTCGCCGAGGCACTCGGCTGGTACCACCACGGCGCCGGGGAGAACCTCGGGATCATCAGCCGGTACCCCGTCACGGCCCCGCTCGGCGACCCCGACGTCGGGTTCTACGGGGCCGCCGGGGTTCGTGTCCGATTGGGAGGCGAGGAGGTCGACGTCTGGACGGCCCACCTGGACTACACGCCGTACGGGCCGTACGAGTCCGCGTTCGACGGGCTGCCGGCCGCCGACCTGATCGCCCACGAGGAGGTTCGGCTCGACCAGATGCGGGACACCCTGCGCCGGATCGACGAGACGGCCGGCCCCGCCGCGCCGGTCGTCCTCGTCGGCGACTTCAACAGCCCCTCCCACCTGGACCGGCCGGACGTGGAATGGCCGGTGACCAAGGCGGCCGAGGAGGCGGGGCTGCGGGACTCCTACCGCGAGGCCCACCCCGACCCGAGGGCCCACCCCGGCCACACCTGGTCGCCGATCCACCCCGTGCACGAGGACGGCAGCGGGCGCCCTGAGCCGCAGGACCGGATCGACTTCGTCCTCCACCGTGGCCTGCGCGTGCTCGGCTCCGAGACCTGCGTCAGCGGCCACCCGCGCCCCTGGCCGGACGTCGAGCACAACGAGTGGCCGTCCGACCACGCAGCCGTCATCACCACCTTCGCGCTGCCCGCCGCCTCCTCCGAGGGCGCCGCATACTCCCTGCACGAGTGAGCCGGATCGGCTTACCATCGATGCCATGACCTGGCGACATTGATCCACCAGCCGTGCCTCCCGAGGGCCACCTCGGCCGCCGTACCCCCGGCGTCCGAACTGTCCCTGCGGGAAGGCCTCATGACACTCTCACCTGCGCGCGTGCCCGGCACCGGCGTCCGCCGCCTGACGGCCACGCTGTACGGCTACTCGTTCCTGGACGACTTCGTCCTGTTCTACCCGGTGTACGCGCTGCTGTTCGCCGACACCGGTATGTCGCTCTGGCAGATCTCCTCCCTGTTCGCCCTGTGGTCGATCACCGGCGTCGTGCTGGAGGTCCCCTCCGGCGCCTGGGCCGACGCCGTCTCGCGGCGCCGGCTGCTGTGGATCGGCCCGCTGCTCACGGCCCTCGGCTTCGGGCTGTGGGTGGCCGTCCCGTCGTACTGGGCCTTCGCGGCCGGCTTCGTTCTGTGGGGCGCCGGCGGAGCGCTCGGCTCCGGTGCGCTGGAGGCGCTGGTGTACGACGAGCTGGACCGGCTCGGCGCCGCCGACCGGTATGCGCGGGTCATGGGCCGATCCCGGGCCGCGCGGCTGATGGGCACCGTCGCCTCCATCGGCCTCGCGGGGCCCGTCTTCGCCCACGGCGGCTACGCGGCCGTCGGTGCCGCGAGCTTCGTCGCCTGTGTCCTGACCGCGCTCATCGCGACCCGGTTCCCGGAGCACCGGGTTCGGCCGGAGACCGGGGGCGACAGCTGGGCGACGACCCTGCGGACCGGACTCGCCGAGGTCCGCAAGGACCGTGCGGTGCGTGGCGCCCTGCTGCTGATCCCGGCGGTGGCCGCGGTGTGGGGCGCGCTCGACGAGTACACCCCGCTGCTGGTCCGGGAGATCGGCTTCGCCGAGGCGACCGTGCCCTACCTGATCATGCTGATCTGGGCGGGCGTCACCGCCGGCAGCCTCCTGACCGGACCGGCCGAACGCCTCGGCACGAGAGGGCTCGCGGCGCTGCTCGCGGGTGCGGCGCTCGCCCTTGCCGTCGGCGCCGCGGCCCGCTCACTGGCCGGTATCGCCCTGCTGAGCCTCGCCTTCGCCGGGTTCCAGCTGGCGGAGGTGCTCGCCGACGTCCGCCTCCAGCACCGGATCGACGAGTCCCGCCGGGCCACCCTCACCTCCGTCGCGAACCTCGGCACGGAGCTCGCCACGGTCGCCACCTTCGGTGTGTACGCGCTGCTCGGCACGGGCGCCGCGCACAGCACGGTCTTCGCTGTGCTCGCGGTTCCCTACCTGGTGACGGCGCCGGCGCTGGCTAGAAGTCGGGCTTCCACGGCACGACCGTGAAGTCGCCCGTCCCGTTCTTGACCTTCTCGAAGGGGGCGGAGCTCACGCACTTGGGCAGCTCCTTCGTCTCGACGGGGTTGCCCGTGGAGGCCCAGCTGTAGCCGAGCCGGTCGTGGCGGCCGGCGTCGTGGACGGTGACGCCGACCCGCTTGCCCTTGGCGCCGGGCAGATCGGAGGAGGTGATGACCCCGGAGACGACGGCCACCTTCCCGCCGGTCAGCAGACAGTCGACCTTCGCCTTCGCCCGGGCGCCCTCGCCGTTCAGGTAGTGGCTGAACTCGAAGGTGCCGGTGGCCTTCGTCGGGTCGGCCGTGTCCTTCGCCGCCAGGTGCGCGTCGAACGAGAACGTGATGTCGTCCCCGGCCGAGCGGTACAGCTTGGCGGTGCCGGTCAGCGCGGCGGCCTCGCGCTGCCGCGGCGCGTCGCCGGACGCGGTTGCGGTGGCAGCGGCTCCGGCGCCGGCCGTGAGCAGGAGTGCGCAGCCCAGCACAACGATCTTGGCACGGTGCTTCATCGTGGTCCTTTCCGCAGGTCAAGCCAGGTCGAGTGGACGGCTCCCACTCTCCCGGCCCCGCGCCCGCGGCACATCGCGCCCGGGGCGCAACCCGCTCTCCGCCGTCCGGCGGGGGAGGCCGGTGGGACCTGCGCTGCCAGGAGGAGCGGGACTACGACCGGGGTTCACGCAACGAATCGCCGACGACCTGTCAGTGCACGCAACAAACCGCTCACCGGCGCGCAACGGCTCCTTCTTGTCCGCCCCTGCCGGCCGCCCGTACCGTCTACATGGCCCCTACACGGCCCTCAACCCCCTTCCGCCCGGTGAGGAACACGCATGCGCTCCGCCCTGCTCCAGAGCTCCGGCCGCCCCGGCTCGACCGTCGAGAACCTCAAGGTCCTCGACGAGGCCGCGGGCCGCGCCGCCGCGGCTGGCGCCGGGCTGCTGGTCACGCCGGAGATGTTCCTGACCGGGTACGCGATCGGCGACGACATCGCCCGCCTCGCCGAGCCCGCCGACGGCGAGTGCGCGGACGCGATCGCCGAGATCGCCACCCGGCACGGCCTGGCCGTCGTCTACGGCTACCCCGAGCGGGACGGCGACGCCGTCTTCAACTCCGCCCAGTTGATCTCCGCCGACGGCACCCGCCTCGCCAACTACCGCAAGACCCATCTCTTCGGCTGCTTCGAGCGCGACCACTTCACGCCGGGCGAGCAGCAGGTCGTCCAGGCCGAGCTCGACGGCCTCCGCGTCGGGCTCCTGATCTGCTATGACGTCGAGTTCCCGGAGAACGTCCGCGCCCATGCCCTCGCCGGCACGGACCTCCTCGTCGTGCCGACCGCGCAGATGCACCCGTTCCAGTTCGTCGCCGAGTCGATGATCCCGGTGCGCGCCTTCGAGAACCAGATGTACGTCGCGTACGTCAACCGGGTCGGCCGGGAAGCGGAGTTCGAGTTCGTCGGCCTCTCCACGCTCGCCGGCCCCGACGGGGTCGCCCGAACCCGTGCCGGTCGCGGTGACGAGCTCGTCCTCGCCGACGTCGACCCCGTCTTCCTCGCCGCCTCGCGCGAGGCGAACCCGTATCTGACCGACCGCCGCCCCGGCCTCTACGGGTCGCTCGTCTGAACCTCCCCCGCTTCCCCCTCGCAGTCGCAGTCGCAAGGAGTCCGTACCCCATGACGTCCACGGTGCCCAACGCCGTCCAGCACGCCGACGAGCAGCAGCCGCCGATCACCATGTTCGGCCCGGACTTCCCGTACGCCTACGACGACTTCCTCGCCCACCCGGCGGGGCTCGGCCAGATACCCGCGACCGAGCACGGCACCGAGGTCGCGGTCATCGGCGGCGGCCTCTCCGGCATCGTGGCCGCGTACGAGCTGATGAAGATGGGCCTCAAGCCCGTCGTGTACGAGGCCGACGAGATCGGCGGCCGGCTGCGCACCGTCGGCTTCGACGGCGCCGGCACCGAGGGCCTCACGGCGGAGATGGGCGCGATGCGCTTCCCGCCGTCCTCCACGGCCCTCCAGCACTACATCGACCTCGTGGGCCTGCAGACCAGCCCCTTCCCGAACCCGCTCGCCGAGGCCACCCCGTCGACCGTCGTCGACCTCAAGGGCGAGTCGCACTACGCCGAGACGGTCGAGGACCTTCCGCAGGTCTACCGGGATGTCGCCGCGGCCTGGAACAAGTGCCTCGAAGAGGGCGCCGACTTCACCGACATGAACCGCGCGATGCGCGAGCGGGACGTGCCGCGCATCCGTGAGATCTGGGCGCAGCTCGTCGAGAAGCTCGACAACCAGACCTTCTACGGCTTCCTCTGCGACTCCGAGGCCTTCAAGTCCTTCCGGCACCGCGAGATCTTCGGCCAGGTCGGCTTCGGCACCGGCGGCTGGGACACCGACTTCCCGAACTCCATCCTGGAGATCCTGCGGGTCGTCTACACCGAGGCCGACGACCACCACCGCGGCATCGTCGGCGGCTCGCAGCAGCTGCCGCTGCGCATGTGGGAGCGCGAGCCGGAGAAGATCGTCCACTGGCCCTACGGGACCTCGCTCGCGGCGCTCCACGACAACGGCGCGCCCCGCCCGGCCGTGACCCGGCTGCACCGCACCGCCGGCAACCGGATCACCGTGACGGACGCGAACGGCGACATCCGCACCTACCAGGCGGCGATCTTCACCGCGCAGTCCTGGATGCTGCTGTCGAAGATCGCCTGCGACGACTCGCTCTTCCCGATCGACCACTGGACGGCGATCGAGCGCACGCACTACATGGAGTCCAGCAAGCTCTTCGTGCCGGTCGACCGGCCGTTCTGGCTGGACAAGGACGAGGACACCGGCCGGGACGTCATGTCGATGACGCTGACGGACCGCATGACGCGCGGGACCTACCTGCTCGACGACGGTCCGGACAAGCCCGCCGTCATCTGCCTCTCCTACACGTGGTGCGACGACAGCCTGAAGTGGCTGCCGCTGTCCGCGAGCGAGCGGATGGAGGTCATGCTGAAGTCGCTCGGCGAGATCTACCCGAAGGTCGACATCCGGAAGCACATCATCGGCAACCCGGTGACCGTCTCCTGGGAGAACGAGCCCTACTTCATGGGCGCGTTCAAGGCCAACCTGCCGGGTCACTACCGCTACCAGCGCCGCCTGTTCACGCACTTCATGCAGGACCGGCTGCCCGAGGACAAGCGGGGCATCTTCCTCGCCGGCGACGACATCTCCTGGACGGCCGGCTGGGCCGAGGGCGCCGTCCAGACCGCGCTGAACGCGGTCTGGGGCGTCATGCACCACTTCGGCGGGGCGACCGACGGCTCCAACCCCGGGCCGGGCGACGTCTACGACGAGATCGCGCCGGTCGAGCTGCCTGAGGACTGACCAGGGTCAGATCCCGGCGGCCCGCGCCTTCTGGTACACCTCCGCGGCGACGTCCTTGAGTTCCTGGCCGTCCCGCAAAGTGGTCTGCAGGTCGAGGAGGACCTCGTCCACGCCGACCTCGGCGTACGCCGCGAGGTCCGTCACGATCTGGTCGGCGCTGCCCTGGAAGGGCTGACGGTCGTCACCGTCGTAGGCCTTGGCCGAGTACACGGCGTTCACCCGTGGCACCCGCTCGATCGGCATGGTGCGTCCGCGCCGGGCGGCGATGTCCTGGATCTGCTGCCATGCCGCGGCATACCCCTGCACGTCCATGGCGACCGGGATCCAGCCGTCGCCGTGGTCCACGACCCGCGTCAGGGCCTTGCCGCCTCCCGCGGCCACGAGGATCGGGATCGGCCGCACGGGCTTGGGGCCCACCACGGCCGCGTCGATCTTCGTGATCCGGCCCTCGTAGGACACCGGGTCCGGGCCCCACACCGCCCGGCAGACGTCGATCACCTCGTCCAGCACCCGGCCGCGCTCCTCGATCGGCCGCACCGACGCGGCGGCGAACTCGTCGGTCGACCAGCCCGTGCCCAGACCGGCGACCACCCGTCCGCCGCTCGCCGCGTCCAGCGAAGCCAGGGCCTTGGCCAGCTGGAACGGTCCGTGCAGCGGCGCGACCAGGATGCCCGAACCCAGCCGGACGCGTTCGGTCACCGCCGCGGCCAGGGTCAATGTGACCAGCGGATGGGCCATGCCGCGGTACCAGTCCGGCCAGGGCAGGCCCGGGATGCCGTACAGACCCTGGGTGGGGGACTCGGGGACCAGCAGCCGCTCGTAGACCCACAGGCTGTCGTAGCCGATCTGCTCGGCCGTGCGGGCCACGTCCGTCACGTCCTTGGCGAGGTCGTACTGCCGGAGCTGGGGAAGACCGAGTCCGAGACGGATGGCCATGACTGGGTACTCCTTCACGATCGGTGTCCCCCCACCGGCCAACGTACTGCGAGCACGGGGAACTGCCACTCGAAGACCGGTCAGTCCGGCAGTGGCGTGAGGAGCATGCGTCCCGCGAACCCCACGGCCGCGTCCAGCCGCTCGGTGAACTCCCCGGCGAGGTCCGGGAGCCGGCGCAGCGCCCACAGCGCCCGCGCCGCCGACCAGGTGGCGTCCCGGGCCCGCTCCAGGCTCCAGGAGCCGAGCAGATGGGTGAGCGGGTCCGCGATCTGGAGCAGGTCGGGACCCGGCATCAGCTCTTCGCGGATGCGCTCCTCCAGCGAGACGAGGAGATCACCCACCCGGTCGAACTCGTCCTCCAGCTCGGCCGGTTCGCAGCCGAGGCTACGACAGGCGTCCACCACGGCGAGCGTCAGATCGTGGCCGATGTGCGCATTGATACCGGCGAGCGCGAACTGCAACGGGCGTACGCCGGGATGCCGGCGCATCTGGAAAAGCGGCCGCCAGCACGCGGGCGGACGCCCCTCCCGCTCGGCCCTGTCCACCGCCGCGAGATACCGCTCCGCGAACCGCACGTCCAGCGTGATCGCGGCCCGCGCGTCGGTGAACCGACCGCCGTCGATATGCCCGTCCACCGCCTCCGTGACGGCGAGGTAGACGCGGTTGAAGACCGCGACTCCGTCCCGTTCGGGCAGGGTCGCTTCCAGGGCGCGCATACCAGAGATGACCGCGTCCACGGGCGTGGTGAATTGTTCGCATTGCGCCATGGGGGCAGAGTCCCAGCTTTAGGCTGACGGGAGTGTCGGCGGGCCCGGCGCTTCCCCAGAACGGGGGAACGCGCTCGCTGTGGCGGAGGGGGAGCGGGAGGGTGCCAGGCTTACGTGCCCAGCGACTGGCCGCACGCAGGTCCGAGCGCAGGAGGGCGGCCCGGCGCCATGCCATGGTCGTGGCGGCCTCGGTCGTGGTCGCCGTCGGCACGGTGACCGGCATGATGTCCGCGCTCGACGACAGAGGGCGTTCCGACCAGGCCAGGACGCCCGAGGTGACCCGCTCGCCGAGCCTGGAGCCCCTGCCGCTCGTGCCCTCGCCCTCCCCGTCGCTGACGAATTCCCCTTCGCCGACGTCCGCTTCACCGACACCGAAGAAGAAGCCCGCCCCCAGGAGCTCCACGCCCTCGCCAACCAGGACCGAGAGGAAGCAGCAGCCCGCCGTGGTGTCCGCCCGCCTCTACCGCCACCCCGACTCCCAGGTCCTCGACTGGGTCCGCGACAACGCCGGAGACCCGCGCCACGCCGTCATCGCCTCCCGGATCGCCGCCCAGCCGGCCGCGGTGTGGTTCGCCGACTTCACGCCGGACACCATCACCGCCCGGGTCCGCGCGGTCACTTCGGGCGGGTCCGCGCTGGGGCGGGTGCCGGTGGTGGTGCCCTACGCCATCCCTGGCCGTGACTGCGGAGGGTACTCCGAGGGCGGGGCGCCCGACCTCGACGCCTACGACGCCTGGATCGACAGGTTCGCCGCGGGACTGGGCTCCGGCGACGTCATCGTCATCCTGGAGCCCGACTCCGTCGCCCAGTCCGAGTGCCTCTCCGCCGGTGAACGCGCCGACCGCTTCGCCTCGTTGGCCCGCGCGGGCCGTGCCTTCAAAGCGGCGAACCCCAGGGCGCGCGTCTACTACGACGCCGGGCACTCCGGCTGGAACGCGCCCGGCAAGCAGGCCGGGTGGCTGAAGCAGGCCGGCGCCGCCTCCGCCGCGTCCTCCGACGGCCTCTTCAGCAACGTCTCCAACTTCCAGGGCACGACCGACGAGATCGCCTACGACCGACAGGTCCTCGACGCCCTCGACGGCCCCGCGAGCCTGGGCGCCGTCATCGACACCAGCCGCAACGGTGCCGGAGCTCCGGCCGACGGGGAGTGGTGCGACCCCGCCGGCCGCAGGCTGGGCCGGGCGCCGACGCTCAGCACCGGCGAGGCGCGGATCGACGCCTATCTGTGGGTGAAGCTGCCGGGGGAGTCGGACGGGTGCAAGGGCAGGCCCGGGACGTTCACCGCGTCGTACGCCTATGACTTGGCGCGCTGAGACCCCTCGCCGGTGTCGCTCTCGCTCTCCGCGTCGTAGGAGGACGTGCCCTCGTCGAGCAGCGGGTGCTGGGTCTTGAGGTGGGCCGGGGCGAACGCCCGCAGCGCGTGGTAGCCGGTGATGACCACCAGCGTGCCCAGCGCGATGCCGCTCAGCTCGAAGGTGTCGGTGAACTCCAGGGTGACGTTGCCGACGCCGATGATGATGCCCGCCGCGGCCGGCACCAGGTTCAGCGGATTGCGCAGGTCCACCTTGGCGTTGATCCAGATCTGCGCGCCGAGCAGGCCGATCATGCCGTAGAGGATGACGGTGATGCCGCCGAGGACGCCGCCCGGGATGGCGGCGACCACCGCGCCGAACTTGGGGCAGACCCCGAAGAGCAGCGCGAAGCCGGCGGCGGCCCAGTAGGCGGCGGTGGAGTAGACGCGGGTCGCGGCCATCACGCCGATGTTCTCGGAGTACGTGGTGTTGGGCGGGCCGCCCACCGCCGTGGAGAGCACCGAGGCGGCGCCGTCCGCGGAGATCGCGGTGCCCAGCTTGTCGTCCAGGTTGTCGCCGGTCATCTCGCCGACCGCCTTGACGTGCCCGGCGTTCTCGGCGACCAGCGCGATCACGACGGGCAGCGCCACGAGGATCGCCGACCACTGGAAGGACGGGCCGTGCAGATCGGGCAGGCCGATCCAGTCGGCCTTGGCGACCCCGGAGAGGTCGAGCCGCCAGTGGTCGGTGACCTTGCCGCTCGCGTCGGCCGAGTGGATCCTGCCGAAGATCCGGTCGAAGGCCCAGGAGATGCCGTAGCCGAAGACCAGGCCCAGGAAGATCGCGATCCGGGACCAGAAACCGCGCAGGCAGACCACCGCCAGACCGGTGAACAGCATCACCAGCAGCGCCGTCCACTGGTCCTGCGGCCAGTACGTCGAGGCGGTCACCGGGGCGAGGTTGAAGCCGATGAGCATGACCACCGCGCCGGTGACGATCGGCGGCATCGTGGCGTGGATGATCCGCGCACCGAAGCGCCGTACGGCGAGACCGATCAGGAACAGCACGGCACCGACGACGAGGACCGCGCCGGTGACGGTCGCGCTCGAACCGCCGTCGGCCCGGATGACCGCCGCGACGCCGACGAAGGAGAGGGAGCAGCCGAGGTAGCTGGGCACCCGGCCGCGGGTGGCGAGCAGGAAGATGACCGTCGCCACGCCGGACATCATGATCGCCAGGTTGGGGTCGAGCCCCATCAACACCGGCGCCACGAAGGACGCGCCGAACATGGCCACCACATGCTGGGCGCCGAGCCCGACGGTGCGGGGCCAGGAGAGCCGCTCGTCGGGGCGGACCACCGCTCCGGGCGCCGGAGTGCGTCCGTCGCCGTGCAGTTTCCAGCGGACGCCGAGATCCATGGTGCGGTTTCGCTTTCGTCGTGCGTGCGGGTGACCGGACCATTGTCAGGGACGTCAGAGCTGGCTCCGACCGGGGCTGATCAGGGCAGACCCTTCTCGTGAGGAGTTCACGGGCGCGGGTCGGGAACCGCCGCGTCCGGGCGGCTGATCTTCGGGCGGTCGCGGTCCCCCGCGCGCAGGACGCGCGCGAAGACGACCAGCCCGGAGGACAGCACGGTGACCAGGCAGAAGGACACCATCAGGCTGGTGGCCTGGGCGATCCCGCCGATCGCGCTCGGTGCGACCAGACCCGAGGTGTACGTGATCGTCGCGACGCCCGCGATGGCCAGCGAGGGGTTGCTGCCGCTGCGGCCGGCGGCCGCGAAGCACAGCGGTACGACCACGGCGATGCCCAGTCCCAGCAGCGCGAACCCGGTCATCGCCAGAGCCGGACTGTCCGACACGACGATGAGCAGGCCGCCGAGCGTGGCGAGGACGCCGCCGGAGCGGACCGTGCGCACGGCGCCGTAGCGGTCGACCACCCTGTCGCCGGCCAGCCGGGCGAGCGCCATGGTCAGCGTGAAGCCGGTCGTGCAGCCCGCCGCGAGGCCGGCCGAGGTGTCCAGCTGGTCCCGCAGATAGACCGCCGACCAGTCCAGGCTCGCCCCCTCCGCGAAGACCGCGCAGAACCCGACCGCGCCGATGAGCAGCGCCGAGCGGGGCGGCAGCGCGAACCGGGGCGGTGGCTCCTCGTCCTCGGCGGGCTGCAAGTCGAGCACCCACCGGCAGGCCAGGATGCCGAGGCAGGTGAGGGTCACCGCGGCGAGTGCGTGGTGCATCCGGGCGTCCGAGCCCAGGTGGGCCGCGAGCGTGCCGGCCGCCGAGCCGATCAGGGCGCCGGCGCTCCACATGCCGTGCAGCCCCGACATGATCGACCGCCCGAGGCGGTTCTCGACCTCGACGCCGAGCGCGTTCATCGCCACGTCCGCCATGCCCGCCGTGGCGCCGAAAGTGAACAGGGCCAGGCACAGGGTCAGCAGGTTGGGGGCGAGGGAGGGCAGGGTGAGCGCGAGCGTCCACAGGGCGATCAGTCCGCGCAGGGCGTTGCGGGCCCCGAAGCGGTGGCTGATGCTGCCCGCCACCGGCATGGAGACGGAGGCGCCGAGCGCGGGGAAGGCGAGCGCCAGCCCCAACTGGCCCGCGCTGACACCGGCATGGTCCTGGATCCATGGCACGCGTGTCGCGAACGAGCCGGTGACGGCGCCGTGCACGGCGAAGACGGACGCCACGGCATACCGGGCCCGTTTCACCTCGCGCAGGTCGTAGACCACTTCGCCCATCTCCGGCTCCTCCCGGTTCTCGCTTCGTGCCGTGCGCCGCCGTAAACTATCAGGAAGCCTGCCTGATAGATAGAGAATTTACCGCCCCCGGGCCCGGCCCCCGGGGCCAAGCCGCAGGCCCAGGCCCAGGCCCTTGCCGTCCGCTCCACGCCCCGCCGATCTGGAAGGATCCCGGCATGCCCGCATCCCCGAGCACCGCCCGGGCCATCAACGACCGGCTCGCCCTGCGACTGCTCCAGCAGGACGGCCCGTTGACGGCAGGGCAGTTGAAGCAACTGACCGGACTGTCCCGGCCGACCGTCGCCGACCTCGTCGAGCGCCTCACCGACGCCGGCCTGATCGCGGTGGTCGGCGAGGCCGGGGAACAGCGGCGCGGCCCGAACGCCAAGCTGTACGGCATCGTCGCCGACCGAGCCCATCTGGCGGCGCTGGACGTCCGTACCGAGGGGGTCTCCGTCGTCGTCTCCGACCTGGTCGGGGCCGTGCTCGCCGAGGCGTCGGTGCCGATCGGCGGCCACATGGGGACGGGGCCCGCGGTGGAGCAGGCGGTGGCCCTGGTGGAGCGGGTCGCCAAGGAGGCGGGGGCGGACCGGCTCCATACGGTCGGGATCGGCGCGCCGGGCCTGATCGACCCGGCGACCGGTGAGCTGCGTGACTCCACGGGCCTGCCCGAATGGCACCGCCGCCTGGTGGCAGCCCTCCAGGAACGGCTCCCCGAGGCGCGCGTCAACGTCGAGAACGAGACCAACCTCGCCGCCCTCGCGGAACAGCGCGACGGGGTGGCCCGGGACCGTGACACCTTCGTCCTGCTGTGGCTCGGCCACGGCACCGGCGCGGCGGTTGTCCTCGACGGCGCGCTGCGCCGCGGTGCCTCGGGCGGTACCGGCGAGATCGGATTCCTGCCGGTGCCGGGCACGTCGGGGCCGCCGTCGGCGGTGGACTGCGAGGGCGGCTTCCACTCGCTCGCGGGGTCGGCGGCGATCGTGGAGCTGGCGGGGGCGCACGGGGTGAGCGTCGAGGGGGCGTCCGTGCGTGAGCCTGCGGCGGCGGGGGTGGTGAGGGAAGCGGTGGCGTTGGTCGGTGGGCACGCTGCCGGCGATTCCGGCCACTTCCTCGACGCCCTGGCCGACCGCCTCGCCCTGGGTGTGGCCTCCGTCGTCGCCATCCTCGACCCCGGCTGTGTGGTCCTGGGCGGGGAGGTCGGGCAGGCCGGTGGGGAGGTGCTCGCCGCGCGGGTGGAGGAGCGGGTCCGGCGCATGTCACCGCTGGCAACGGTGGTGCGACCCAGCGGCCTGGGCGGCGGCGCCGTCCTGCGCGGAGCGCTGCTCACCGCGCGGGACGCCGCCCAGGACGACCTGTTCGCCCCGCCGGACCGCTGACGCGCCTGGCCGTACGGGCCGCCTCAGCCCCTCCCCGGCGAGGATGCCGGCGCCGGTGGCTGAGGGCCGACCTGGCCGGCGGCCCGCCGTCCCTCGGCACCGGGGGGACAGGGCCGTGCCGAGGCATGCGCCGAGCAGGCGGCCCACACCGGGCCGCCGATCAAACTCGCTTCCCACGCCGGGACGGACGGACCCACCCGCCAGAAGCCCAGATCAGGCGCCCGCCGGCCCAGGCAGCCGTCCTCAGACCCTCGACCCGCCCCCGAACTGCCGCTCCAAGTACTCCTCGAACGTCCCCTTACCCACCGCATGCCCCGGCGCCAGATGTCCGCCCGAGCGGAACCCCTCGTACCCCTTGCCCCACAGCGGCAGGTTCACCACCGCCCGCTTCCGGCCCGTCGCCTTCAGGTAGGCGCGGGCCAGGGAGTCGAAGGTCCGTACCTCGGGGCCGCCCATGTCCTCGACCCGGCCGGCCGGTTCGGCGAGGGCCAGTTCGGCGAGGCGGTCCGCGACCTCCGCCACCTCGATGGGCTGGTCCTTCACGCGGGCCGGCAGCAGCAGCACGGGCAGCTTGGACAGCATGCCGAGCACCCTCACCAGCAGGTCGTGGAACTGGGTCGCGCGCAGCACGGTCCAGTTGAGTCCCGACTCCTCGATCAACTTCTCGACGGCGAGCTTGGACCTGTAGTAGCCGTACGGCACCCGGTCGACGCCGACGATCGAGATGTAGACCAGGTGCCGTACCTCGGCCCTGCGCGCCGCCGCGATCAGATGCGCCGCCGCCTTCTCGTCGCCGCCGCCCTGCGAACTCGCGCAGTGCACGATCGTGTCCACGCCCTGCAGCGCCACGTCCAGGCCCGGGCCACCCTTGCGAAGATCGACGGCATACGGCTGGGCACTCCTGCTGAGCACCCGCACCTCGTGCCCGTCCGCGCGCAGCCGTTCGCTGACGAGCCGGCCGAGTGTTCCGGTACCGCCGGTCACCAGGATCGTGGTCATGCTGTTGGTCCCTTCGGACGCCGGGCGCTCCCGGGTGGAGCGCCCCTCATCAGCTGAGACCGAGTACCCCGCCTGAAATGTGACAGCGCCGGACTTGCCCCCTGCGGCGACCCTTCTACGCCCGCGCCAGCTGACGGCGTACGAAGTCCAGCTTGTCCGGGTTCACCGTGGCCCACGCGTGCGCGATCAGCCCGTCCCGCAGCTCGAACGCCACCACCGTGAGCAGCGTGTCGCCCTCCCAGGCGGCCAGCGCGGTCGAGCCGTTGATCTCGACCGCCGTGAAGTGCATGCCGGCCAGAAACGTCCGCGTCGCACCCGCCAGGAAGCGGAACACCTTGTCCCGGCCCTCGATCGGCCGCCGGGCCGCCGAGACCTTGCCGCCGCCGTCGCTCGACCAGACGACATCGGCCGCGAGGAGCTTCTCCAGTCCACCGAGGTCCCCGTCGCGGGCCGCCGTGAGGAACGACCTGACCAGTTCCTCCTGCCGCTCGGGAGTCGACTCGAACCGCGACCGCTCCTCACCCACCCGCTGCACCGCCCGCCGATACAGCTGCCGGCAGTTGGCCTCGGTCAGCTCCAGCACCTCGGCGATCTCCCGGTGGCCGTACGCGAACGCCTCCCGCAGCACGTACACGGCCCGCTCGGTCGGGGTGAGCCGCTCCAGCAGCACCAGCATCGCCATGGACACCGCGTCCCGCTGTTCGGCGGACTCCAGGGGCCCGAGCGTGCCGTCCGAGGTGACCACGGGCTCCGGCAGCCAGGGCCCGACGTACTGCTCGCGCCGGGCCCTGGCCGAAGTCAGACGGGTGAGACAGAGGTTGGTGACGACCTTGGCGAGCCAGGCCCCCGGATACTCGATCCCGTCCCGGTCGGCACCGCTGAAGCGCAGGTAGGCGTCCTGGACGGTGTCCTCGGCCTCGTCGGCGGAGCCCAGCAGGCGATAGGCCAGGCCGAACAGCCGGGGGCGGTGGGTCTCGAACTCGTCGGCGATCGCGGTCGTCATGACCTTCACCCTGCCAGAGCCGCCGGCGGTGGTCGTTGGGAGACCCGGCGGCGGGCAAGGGCCGTCGTCACCGCCGCCGGGTCGTCTGCGCGGGGCTCAGCAGGCTCCGAGGTCCTGCCACACCCCCCAGTCACCGGTGGTGCCGGGCTTCTCGCCCTTGGTCCACCACTTGGCCCTCCACGAGTGCCCCTCGTGGGACACCGTGCTGCCTCCGCCGTATTCCGTCGTGGCGTTCCAGACGGGGCCGGTGCACTCTCCACCGGAAGAGGTCGGCGTGGGGGACGGAGTTCCCGGCCCCGGCTGCACGACGGTCGTCCCGCGTGCCAGGTCCCCGGCCAGCGCGTACGTCTTCCCGCCGAACGTCACCGTCCAGTTCGACGGTGTGGACACCGGCAGGTAGTACACGAAGTCCAGCTCCGCGGACGCCCCCGGTGCCAGCGTCTGCCAGCCCGGCAGCTTCAGCGAGATCCGGTGGTGGTCGCCCTTCAGCCCGCCGACGTTGCTCCCCGTGTGGTCGCTGCGTATCACCGAAGTCCCCCATCCCGACTGGTCCTTGGCGTTCCCGGGCGCCGAGGTGCCGTAGTCGAACTGGAACTCCGTTCCGCCGGGCAGCGTCGCCGTCGAGTTGTTGGTGATCCTCAGCTTGGGGCTGATGGGGTAGTTGGAGTCGCCGAGCGGGAACTGCCCGAACTCGACGTCGATGTCCAGCGCCTCGGCCGGAAGGTCGATCGTGGACCGCTTCGCGCCGTACGGGGAGGCCGACTTGAACTTCTCGTACATCGCGGAGGTGAGCGTCGCCCCCGGCTCGTACTGGCCCTTGCCCGTGTTCCAGCCGTAGTCCCCGGCCAGCTCCCACACCATCGTGCCGCCGATGCCCTGGTCGACCACGTAGTCGGCCTTGGCGTTCACCGACTGCTCGTCCTCGGTGGACAGGAACACCTTCTTCTCGGCGTTCCACAGCCAGGGCGCCACCAGCGTGGAGTCGTACTTGCGGGCGTACGTGCCGCTCAGCCGGGTGTCGGCCGGGAAGCCGTACTTGGTGACGTAGTCCCCGACGACTCCCTTCTCCAGGTTCTTGGCGTGCCACATGGGGTTCGAACCCGCCGGTGACTCCTTGCCCGCGGTGTCGAGGTCGTGCCACAGGTTGTCGATCCCGACGGCCCCGTCGCCGCACTTGGTGAGTCCGGAACCCGCCGGACACGTCGTCGAGGACGCCTTGCCCCACAGCCCGTCCGTGCCGCCCGTGACGTTCTTGAATCCCCGGGTGTAGTAGGGGAGTCCGATGTTGATCCGGCCCGCGGGCATCGAACCGCGGAAGTAGTGGTACGCCCAGTCGGTGTTCAGATAGCCGATTCCGCCGTACTGGGACGTGGAATACACGCCCGCCGCCGCGAGTTCGGCGTCCTTTCCGTCGTCGAAGAGCGAGGCGTTCGGGCCGACGTACTCGTTCCAGGCGCCGTGCAGGTCGTACGACATGATGTTGACGTAGTCCAGGTACTTCTGGACCTGGAAGGTCTCCATGCCGCGCAGCAGATATCCGCTGGAGGGCGCCGCGACGGAGAGCAGATAGTGCCTGCCGTCCGCAGCGCCGGCGCGGTCGAGCTTCTCGCGGAGCGTCTTCATCAAGACGGCGTAGCCCTTGACCAGGCCGGACCGGCGGGCGTTGGAGACGGACCAGTCGAAGGGGTGGCCCGCGCCCTTCATGGACGTCGGGTACTCGTAGTCGATGTCGACGCCGTTGAATCCGTACTTCCTGATGAACCCGACCGCCGAATCCGCGAACGTGTCGATACCGGCCTGATTGACCGAGCCGTCGGCGTTCGTGGCCATCGAATAGAAGCCGCCCGAGTTCACGCGCGTGCCGCTGTCGTCGAAATAGCCGCCGGTCTCGGCCCAACCGCCCACCGAAATCAGCGTCTTGACGCCCGGGTGCTGCTTCTTGAATTTGTTGAGCAGATTGAAGTGGCCCTGGTAGGGGAACGCCGGGTCCATGTCCGCGCCGCCCACGCCGGGCCAGGTCATGCCCGTCGCCGGGTTGGCCGCACCGTCCGAGCCGACGGAGATCTTGTTGCTGCCGTCGATGTGCGCAAAGGCGTAGTTGAGGTGGGTGACCTTGTCCCACGGGATGTCGGAGGCGAGGTAGGCGGGGGTGCCGTCCTTGCCGGTGCGCCAGCCGGTGAAGTAGCCGATCACCCGGCGCTGGTGGTCGGCGCCCATCTTCTCGCGGCCGGCCGAGTCGTAGACCGAGCAGTACGGGGCCTCGACACCGGGTGTCCGGTGGAGGCCGTCGGGGCGGCAGGACTCGTTGTCGACGGCATGCGAGACGGTCGCCGGGAGTCCGGCGAGAACCAGGCCGGCGACCGTGCCGAGGACGGCGAGCAGGGCGGGTCTCGCCCGGGTGTGTGAGGGGGACAGCAAGTCGGTTCCTCTCCACGGAAGTTGGGCAGACCCTAAAGAGGACTAGACCAGTCAGTCAATAGGTATGGACCAATAGGTGAACGGTCCGTGAGTGCGGCCGAATCCCGGCGCCGCCTGAGAGTGGAGAAGTCCAGCCAGGCGGCCTGTGAGCCACCCCACAGCATTCGCCCGCATGGACGCCGATCAGGCGTGGCACACTGGCTCTGTACCAGTAGCAGCGCACTCCGGGGTCGGTGAAAGTCCGAACCGGCGGTTACAGTCCGCGACCCGGTCGCCTCCAGCGGCCGGTTGACCAGGTGAAATTCCTGGACCGACGGTTAAAGTCCGGATGGGAGGCAGTGCGCGGCGGGCGGGCATTCGTGCGCGCCGCCGTACCGGTTCGTCCTTGAGGCGAGCCCTGTCCGGCGTCGCCCTCGGTGTCTCTGCTCGTACATTCTGTCGTCATCGACAGCCCCGGAGTCCGTGCCCCGATGTGGCAGGAGGACCCGGGAAGTGTTCACCGGAATCGTCGAAGAGTTGGGCCAGGTCACGGCCGTCGAGACCCTCGACGACGCCTGTCGCTTCCGACTGCGTGGCCCCGTCGTCACCGAAGGCGCGAAGCACGGTGACTCCATCGCCGTCAACGGCGTCTGCCTCACGGTCGTCGACCACGAGGGCGACGAGTTCACCGCCGACGTCATGGCCGAGACCCTCAACCGCTCCAGCCTGGGCGTCCTCGCCGTCGGCTCCCGCGTCAACCTCGAACGCCCCACCGCCGTGGGTGACCGCCTCGGCGGCCACATCGTGCAGGGCCACGTCGACGGCACCGGCGAGGTGCTGGACCGCAAGCCCTCCGAGAACTGGGAGATCGTGAAGATCTCGCTCCCCGCGGACCTCTCCCGGTACGTCGTCGAGAAGGGCTCCATCACCGTCGACGGCATCAGCCTCACGGTCGTCGACGCCGGACCCGACTACTTCACCGTCAGCCTCATCCCCACCACCCTCGACCTGACCACGCTCGGCCTCAAGCAGCCCGGCGACCCGGTCAACCTCGAGGTCGACGTCATCGCCAAGTACGTCGAGCGGATGCTGGGCGACCGGGTCTCCTCCGACCAGGCCTCCGCCGGCCGCGGCTCCTCCGAAGGGGCGACGGCCAAGTGAACTCGCTGAACTCCGAGGCCTTCACCCTCTTCGGCCAGCACATCCTCTGGTCGGACATGGTCGGCAACCTCTTCGGCCTGGCCGCCCTCGCCCTCGGCTGGCGGCGCTCGATCTGGACCTGGCCCGTGCAGTTCCTGGCCGGCCTGATCCTCTTCGGCGCCTTCTACGGCCACCTCACCGGCAGCGCCGGCAAACAGGCCGTCGTCATGCTCGTCGCCCTGTTCGGCTGGTGGCAGTGGCAGCGCGGCAAGGGGCAGGGCGAGGACGGCCACATCGCCGTACGGTTCGCCACCTGGCGCGAGCGCGGGGTGATGGCCGCGGCGGCCGCCGCCGGTACCGTCGCGGTGGCCCTGCTCTTCAAGGCGTACCCGACCCTGTCCTGGGACCCCTGGCCCGACGCCTACATCTTCGTCGGCACCGTCGTCGCCATGTACGCGCAGGCGCGCGGCATGGTCGAGTTCTGGTTCGCCTGGCTGCTCGTCGACCTGGTCGGCGTGCCCCTGAACTTCGCCAACGGCTACGCCTTCTCCGGCTTCGTCTACGTCATCTACGGCGCACTCGTCCTGTGGGGCATGCGCGACTGGTGGCTGCGCTCCCGCAAGGAAGCGCGGCCCGTCCTGGAAGGAGCGCCGGCATGACCACGGCACCCGTTCTGCACAGCACCCACAAGGCCGAAGGCTTCGAGGACTGGTCGCTCGACCCCGTCGAGCAGGCCATCGCCGACATCGCCGCGGGCCGCCCGGTCGTGGTCGTCGACGACGAGGACCGGGAGAACGAGGGCGACCTCGTCATCGCCGCCGAACACGCGACCCCCGAGATCGTCGCCTTCATGATGAGCGAGTGCCGCGGCCTGATCTGCGCCCCCATGGAGCCCGAGGAGCTGGACCGGCTGGGGCTGCCGCAGATGGTCGAGGACAACACCGAGTCGATGAAGACCGCGTTCACGGTCTCCGTGGACGCCTCGGGCGCGCACGGCGTGACCACGGGCATCTCGGCCTCCGACCGGTCGACCACGCTCCAGCTCCTCGCGAGCGGCAAGGCGGAGCCGTCGGACCTCGTCCGCCCCGGCCACATCTTCCCGCTGCGCGCCAGGCCCGGCGGCGTCCTCGTCCGCAACGGCCATACCGAGGCCGCCGTCGACCTCGCCCGGCTCGCGGGGCTGCGCCCGGCCGGCGCCATCGTCGAGATCGCCGGCGAGGACGGCGAGATGCTGCGCCTGCCCGAGCTGATCCCGTTCGCCCGCAAGCACGGCTTGACGATCATCTCCATCGAGGACCTGATCGCCCACCTCCGGGGCGCCGAACTCCAAAAGCCGGCCGCGCAGGAGCCGGCCCGGGCCGAGCAGCGACCGGTGCCGGCCGAGCCCACCGTCCGCCGCGAGGCCGAGGTCCACCTGCCCACCGCGCACGGCACCTTCACGGCGTACGGCTACCGCTCCACCGTCGACGGCGTCGAGCACGTCGCCCTCGTCCACGGCGAGATCGGCGACGGCGAGGACGTCGTCGTCCGCGTCCACTCCGAGTGCCTCACCGGCGACGTCTTCCACTCCCTGCGCTGCGACTGCGGCCCCCAGCTGGAGGCGGCCCTGGAGCGCATCCAGGCCGAGGGCCGGGGCGTCGTCGTCTACCTGCGCGGACACGAGGGCCGGGGCATCGGCCTGATGTCGAAGCTGCGCGCCTACGAACTCCAGGAGCGCGGCCGCGACACCCTCGACGCCAACCTCGAACTCGGCCTGCCCGCCGACTCCCGCGACTACGGCGCCGGCGCACAGATCCTGGCCGACCTCGGTGTGCGCAGCGTGCGCCTGCTGACCAACAACCCCGACAAGTCCGACGCGCTCCTCGGGCACGGCCTCAAGGTCACCGAGCGCGAGCCGATGCCCGTACAGGCGGGCGAGCACAACCTGACGTACCTGCGCACCAAGCGCGACCGGATGGGACACGACCTGCCCTGGCTGGACCCGGCACCCGTGGCCCCCCTGACCACCTGCACCAACCAGTAGAAGCACACCGAGGAGACCTGAGAACGTGAGCGGCAAGGGCGCACCCGAACTGTCCGTACGCAATGTGGGCGACCTGCGGGTCGCGGTCATCGCGGCGCAGTGGCACGAGAAGGTGATGGACGGTCTGGTGGACGGCGCCCTGCGCGCCCTGCACGACCTGGGCATCGACGAGCCGACCCTGCTGAGGGTCCCCGGCAGCTGGGAACTCCCGGTCGTCGCCAAGGTCCTCGCGGGCCGCGGCTACGACGCGATCGTCGCCCTCGGCGTCGTCATCCGCGGCGGCACCCCCCACTTCGAGTACGTGTGCCAGGGCGTGACCCAGGGCCTGACGCAGGTGTCGGTCGAGACCGGTGTCCCTATCGGCTTCGGCGTGCTGACCTGCGACACCGAGGAACAGGCCCTGGACCGTGCCGGCATCGAGGGGTCCAACGAGGACAAGGGGCACGAGGCGGTGACGGCGGCCGTGGCGACCGCGGCGACCCTCCGCTCAGTATCTGAACCCTGGCACTGACGAAAGGCACATGTGGCATAGGCTGAGCGTCACCATGTCCAATAAGACGTTCGAGGAGCTCTTCACCGAGCTCCAGCACAAGGCAGCCCACGGCGACCCCGCCACTTCCCGCACCGCCGAGCTGGTCGGCAAGGGCGTCCATGCCATCGGCAAGAAGGTCGTCGAAGAGGCCGCCGAGGTCTGGATGGCCGCCGAGTACGAGGGCAAGGAAGCGGCCGCCGAGGAGATCTCGCAGCTGCTGTACCACGTCCAGGTGATGATGGTCGCCCGCGGCATCTCCCTGGACGACGTCTACGCCCACCTCTGAGCACCACCACCCCCGCACACCGCAAGAGCGAACGAAGGAAGCCGACCTCATGCTGCGCATCGCCGTCCCCAACAAGGGTTCCCTGTCCGGCCCTGCGGCGGAGATGCTGCATGAGGCCGGCTACCAGCAGCGCCGCGAGTCCAAGGAACTGCGGATCGTCGACCCGGTGAACGAGGTCGAGTTCTTCTACCTGCGCCCGCGCGACATCGCGATCTACGTGTCCTCCGGCAAGCTCGACATCGGCATCACCGGCCGCGATCTGCTGATCGACTCCGACGCGGACGCCGAGGAGATCCTGCCGCTCGGCTTCGCCCGCTCCACCTTCCGGTTCGCCGCCAAGCCCGGCACCGCGCACGGCATCGAGGACCTCAAGGGCAAGACGGTCGCCACCTCCTACGAGGGCATCGTCGCCGGCCACCTGGCCGAGCAGGGCATCGACGCCTCCGTCGTCCACCTCGACGGTGCCGTCGAGACCGCCATCGAACTCGGAGTCGCCGAGGTCATCGCCGACGTCGTCGAGACCGGTACCTCCCTGCGCAACGCGGGCCTGGAGGTCTTCGGCGAGCCCATCATGAAGTCCGAGGCCGTCGTCATCCGCCGCACCGGCGCGGACGCCGAGGAGACCAAGGTGCAGCAGTTCCTGCGCCGCCTGCAGGGCGTCCTGGTCGCGCGGACGTACGTGATGATGGACTACGACTGCCGCGTCGAGCAGCTGGAGAAGGCCGTCGCCCTCACCCCGGGCCTGGAGTCGCCGACCGTGTCGCCGCTGCACAACGAGGGCTGGGTCGCCGTCCGGGCGATGGTCCCGGCCAAGGAGGCCCAGCGGATCATGGACGACCTGTACGACATCGGGGCGCGGGCCATCCTGACCACGGCCATCCACGCCTGCCGCCTCTGAGTCGAGGGGCCGTACACCGATGTCTTCCGAACTGCCCACCCTGCCCGTCACGTTCCGGCCGGGTCGCACCCGGGCCGTCCTGCTCACCGCCGGCACCGCGATCTTCGTCGTCATCACGGCGGTCGCGCTGCTGCTGGAGAAGCTCGGCCCGGGGGAGCGGCTCAGCTTCGTCTTCACCGGCGCGCTGATGTTCGGCGTACTGGCCATGCTGGCGCGCGTGAAGGTCGTCGCCGACGAGTCCGGCGTCACCGTGGTGAACATCGCCACCAGGCGCCGTCTGGAGTGGGCCGAGATCGTTCAGGTGAACCTCCGCCCCGGCGACCCCTGGGTTTTCCTCAACCTCAGCGACGGCACCAGCCTGCCCGCGCTCGGCATCCAGCCGGGCATCGCCAAGCAGCGCGCCATCGCCGACGCACGCACCCTGCGGGCGCTCGCCGAGGCCCGCTCCATCAGGGATCCCGAGGAGCAGCAGGGCTGAGAGGGGCCCCAAGGGCTGACTCGGGGGCATTCCCCCTGCCGTAAATCGCGATGTCTTGATTAATCTGTTGGCGGAGGCGTTTCTATGACGCCTCCGCCTTTGGTGGTCCAACCGGCCATCAGATCCCCTGCTACCCGAGGAGTGATTCCCTCCAGCGATGGACGGATCGTCCTGTAGTACCTGCGCCGCCCCCTCCCGACATACCGGGGCGGCGGCATCATGAGCATCCCCTTGCTGCTTCTCGCAGCCGCGTTCCTCCTGATTCTCGCCAACGGCTTCTTCGTGGCCGCCGAGTTCGGCCTGGTCACGGTCGAGGCGACGGACGCCGAGAAGGCCGCCGCGGAAGGCGACCGACGGGCCCACCGGGTCGTCGAGTCGCTCAAGGAACTGTCCTTCCAGCTCTCCGGCACCCAGCTCGGCATCACCATCACCTCCCTGGTTGTCGGCATGCTCGCCGAACCGGCGCTCGCGGAGCTGCTGGGCGGCCCCTTCTCCGCGATAGGCATTCCCGAGGGCGCGGTGCCCGGTGTGGCCGTGGTCGTCGGCATGCTGCTGGCCTCGGCCGTGCAGATGGTGATCGGCGAGCTCGTGCCGAAGAACTGGGCGGTGTCCCGGCCGATGCAGGTCGCGCGCTTCGTCGCCGGCCCACAGCACGCCTTCGCGACTCTGTTCCGCCCGGTGATCGCCGGCCTGAACTCCGTCGCCAACCGCCTCGTCCGCGCGCTCGGCATCGAGCCCGCCGAGGAGCTGGCGTCCGCCCGCACGCCGGGGGAGCTGGTCTCCCTGGCACGGCACTCCGCGCAGGCCGGCGCCCTGGAACAGGACACCGCCGACCTCTTCGTACGGACCCTGTCGCTCGCCGAACTCACCGCGCAGCACGTCATGACCCCGCGCGTGAAGGTCAGCGCGCTGCAGTCGTCGGCGACCGCCGAGGACGTGGTGAACCTGACCCGCGCCACCGGTCTGTCGCGCTTCCCGGTCTACCGGGAGAAGATCGACGAGATCGTCGGCATGGTCCATCTGAAGGACGCCCTGGCGATCCGTTCGAGTGATCGTCTGCGCACCCCGGTCGGCCGCATCGCCCGCCCGGCGCTGCTGGTCCCCGAGACCCTCCCGGTCCAGCCCCTCCTCGCCCAGCTGCGCAGCGAGCAGCCCATCGCGGTCGTCGTCGACGAGTACGGCGGCACGGCCGGGGTGGTCACGCTTGAGGACATCGTCGAGGAACTCGTCGGTGAGGTCCGTGACGAGCACGACGGCCAGGACCTGCCCGAACTCGCCGCCGCTCCGCCGGAGGACGGCCGCCCCGCCTGGGACGCCGACGGCAGCTGCCGGGTCGACATCCTCCTGCGCATAGGACTCGACGTGCCCGAGGGCCCGTACGAGACCGTCGCCGGGCTGGTCGCCGACCTGCTCGGGCGCATCCCGGCCGTCGGCGACAAGGCGGAACTGCCGGGCTGGCGGCTGTCGGTGCGCCGGGTCGGCCACTACCGCGCCGAGCGCGTCCGGCTGGTCCGGACCGGTGCCGTGGTGGAGGTCGCCCGATGAGCGTGCTCCAACTCCTCTTCGCCGCGTTGCTCGTGCTCGCCAACGGATTCTTCGTCGGCGCCGAGTTCGCCCTCGTCTCGGTCCGCCGCAGCCAGATCGAACCGCTGGGCACGGCACGGGCCCGCCAGGTGCTGTACGGCCTGGAGCGGCTGCCGCAGATGATGGCGGCGGCGCAGTTCGGCATCACCGTCTGCTCACTGACGCTGGGCGCGGTCGCCGAACCGACGGTGGCGCACCTGCTGACGCCGGTCTTCGAATGGATCCACCTGCCGCACGGCCTGATCCATCCGCTCACCTATGTCATCGCGCTCGCCGCGGTGGTCTTCTTCCACCTGGTCATCGGCGAGATGCTGCCGAAGAACCTGGCCATGGCGGCGCCGGAGAAGGTCGCGCTGTGGCTCAGCCCCGGCCTGGTCTGGTTCGCCCGCTTCTGCAAGCCGATCACCGTGGCCCTCGGCGCCGTGTCGCATGCCATCCTGCGGCTCTTCCGCGTCGACCCGAAGGACGAGGTCGAGGCGGTGTTCACGAGCGAGCAGCTGAACCGGCTCGTCGAGGACTCCGGCCAGGCGGGCCTGCTCGACCCCGAGGAGCAGGAACGTTTGGAGGACGCCCTGGAGCTGGGTTCCCGCCCGGTGACGGACGTCCTACTGACGCGTGAGTCCCTGGTGACCGTCAGCCCGTCGGTCACCCCCGGCCAGATCGTCGCCCTCACCGCCCGCACCGGTTACTCCCGCTTCCCGGTCGCGGCGGAGAACGGCGCCTTCATGGGCTACCTGCACGTGAAGGACGTACTGGACCTGGAGGAGTCGCAGCGCGCGGTGCCGCAGCAGGTGTGGCACCCGATGACGACGCTGCGCTCCGAACTGCCCCTGGACGACGCCCTCACGGTGATGCGCCGCGCCGCGACGCACCTCGCCCAGGTGGCCGACGCGTCCGGCAAGGTGCTGGGGCTCGTCGCGCTGGAGGACGTACTGGAACTCCTGGTCGGCGAGGTACGGGACCCAGCGCACCGGGAGCTGCCGGAGGTACGGGTGACGGCGCCGCGGGTGAACACCGGGGAGCCGGAAGAGGCACTGGCCGGCTAATCGCGCACCGGCTCGCGGGATCCGTCACATGGCCGACGGATCCTGCGGGCCCCTTCCCGACAGAACCTCTCCGTACGCCTGCATCAGATCAGGCAGCCGCAGCGTCGACAGGTCGTCCCTCGTCAAGGCTCCCGGATAGGTCGACAACCGCAGATCCCGGTACGCACAGCTCTTCTCGTACAGCGTCCGCAGGAACCGCCCGTTGCCCAGCTCGTCGATCCACCCCTGATCGACCACATGCCCGGCGATGGAGCGCAGCTCGTCCAGCGCCTCCTCGTCCCACACGTCCCCGTTCTCCGCGGCGAGCACCTCGCCGATCGAGGTCAGTTCGAGGGGACGGTACGAAGGGAAGTCCACACGGGTCGTGAAGCGCGAGGACAGACCGGGGTTCGCGGCCAGCAGCCGGTCCATGCCCTCGGGATAGCCGGCGAGGATCACCACCAGGTGGTCCCGGTTGTCCTCGGCCCGCTTCAGCAGCACCTGGAGGGCCTCGTCGCCGTACGCGTCGCCCTTGCCGTAGCCGGAGTTGGAGAGGGAGTAGGCCTCGTCGACGAAGAGGACCCCGCCGAGCGCGGAGTCGATGAGTTCGTTGGCCTTGACGGCGGTCTGGCCCAGATACTCGCCGACCAGGTCGGCCCGCTGGGCCTCCACGAGATGGTCGCCGCCGAGGAGCCCGAGGGCGTAGAAGACGCGGCCCAGAATGCGGGCGACCGTGGTCTTGCCGGTGCCGGAGGGGCCGGAGAAGACGAAGTGCCGTTTGGGCGGCTGCACCGGCAGACCCTGCCCGGTGCGCAGCCGGGCCATGTTCAACTGGGCGGACAGCGCCTTGACCTGGCGTTTCACGGGCTCCAGCCCGACCATGCGCTCGAGCTCGGCGAGCGCCTCCTCGAGTAACTGGGGGTCGGTGGGCCCGGCGGGCAGCTGATGCGCCGGTACGGCCGTCTTCTCGCGCACCGCCGGGTCGACCACCGACGGCAGCGGACCGGTCGGCGGCAGATCGGGGTCCGACAGCTTCAGGTCCCGTCCCTCGAAGCCGAAGATCGGGTCGAGTCCGTCGGGTCCGTCGCCCAGGTCCGGGCCGATCCCGGTGAGGGTGATCGCCGCGAGGTCGGCCGGGTCGTCGTATCCGTCGCCCTCGGCGATGGCTGCGAGCCGGGCCGACGTGTCCATGAAGGCGGGGTCGACGCGGTGCACGGCACGATAGAGCGGGAGAGCGGCGGCGGACCGGCCCGTGCCCTCGTGCGCGCGGGCCAGCCAGTACCGCAGCTCCTTGCGCTGCGGCTGCTCGCTGCGGCACCTCATCAGCGCGGCCGACAGCAGCGGCTCGGCCTGCCCGTACATCTCCAGCCGGACCCGCGCCATGCCGCCGAACAGACCTGCCTCGATGCCTAGCATCGTGTCGTCGAGCAGTGGGTCGGTGTGCCGGACGAGCTGGTCCCAGTCCTTGACCAGATAGGCGCGGCAGGCGTGCAGGAAGCGGACCTGGTGATCGGTGTCCACGGGCGGCAGCCCGGCCAGCGCCCGGTCCAGCTCCGGGACGTGCCGGCCGTCCAGCCAGTGCGAGGCGTGCGCCAGCAGCAGATCGCGCGGGCTCTCCAGCACCGGCTGCACCCACCAGCCAAGCCAGTACCAGGAGTTGATGCTCCGCCGATGCCGCGCGCGCTGTTCCCCGAAGCGGTCCCGGTGCCGGAACATCCGCAGCAGCGCGGTCGTCGTGTCGACGCGCAGCGCGTGCAGACCGAGCCAGCCGTCGGCCATCCCGGGATCGATCCGTACCGCGGTGCGGAACTCCTCCTCCGCCTGCGGATAGGCCCCCATCGTGTAGGCGTCCACACCTCGCAACCAGGCGAGGTCGGCCGGAGCCTCGGGGCCCCGCGTGCCGAAGTCCATCACGTCCCCCACAAACCGTGCCCCCGTCGGTTGGCCGACCGCTCGTCCGTCGGCCGCCGTGGTCGAACCGCCGTGCCGCGGACCGGAGTTGCAACGGTGCGCAGAGCAGCCGTCCGTAGGTCGCACCGATGGCATCGTACCTGCGAGGGTGTCGCCCGCCCCAGGGTGCCGCACCGGCCGTTTGGCGAGGTGGGGGCAGATCGGGCGGAGCGCGCTCGGTGACCGAGGGTGAGCGAATCGCGCCTCTCGGCGCCCGAAAAGTGGAGTGAGCGCAGAACGAAGCCCCCGATCACGGGGGAACAACCGGGGGCTTCGCGTCTGCGGGGCGGCCTCGAATGACCGCACATTCAGAACGTAAGTCCTGTACGGCCCCCGGGTCAAGCAGAGTTGAGGCACTCCGCGAACTTGCCCAGAAGGGCTCTTCACAAGTTCAGCACATTGCCGATGGGTCATCACCCTGTGTGATGGCGTGGTCCGGTCCATTGGTCCCGGCAGGCCCACGAACCACCGCATATCCCTTCCCGCACTGCAGAACCAGAAGGTCGGCGAAGGGTCTGGACGGGTCCTCGGTGAAGTGCTTTCGCTCCGCCCCGACCCACCCGTCCCAGAACTCCCGCTGCTCCTCCCCGTCCCGCGCGCGGCCCCTCGCCCAGGACTCCTCGCGCGGCAGTTCCATCCAGAGCAGTTGGGCGAGATACGGGCGCAGCGCTCGGCGGCCGGCGCCGACACCCTCGACGAGCATCACCGGAGCGGGCGGCAGTGCGCGGGGCGGTCCGAAGCGGCGGGCCCGCCAGTCGTAGGGCGTGCAGTGGGCGGTCCCACCCTGTGCGAGCGGTTCGATGACCTGGCTCAGCAGTCGCTCGGTCCACTCGAACAACTCGTCGTGGCTCGCGATGTCGTCGAGGCGCAGTACCGGGGCGTCGCCGAGTGCCCGGGCCAACTGCCCGGCGAACGTGGACTTTCCGGAGCCGGCGTGTCCGTCGACGGCGATCAGGCGGACCGGGCCGCAGGACGGGGGGAGACGGCGGAGCCGGGTGGCGAGGTCGTGAATCGTTTTTCCTGAAGTGAGACGGGGCGGTGGGCATATTTCGTTGGAACATTCTAGTAGCGGGTGAAAGCGGATGCAGAGACGGGATGAGAAAAGGTGTCGCTTTGAACTAGCCGGCGGATGTCCACAATGCCGCCGAAAAACTCAAGCCACCACACTGAAATCTGCGTTCCGGTTGAGCCGCACGCTGAGTAAGGTGCCTGGTGTGCAACTGTGAGGCGCCGTAACGGGGATGGGCTGGGACAGATGGCCGCGGGGTTATTCGAGGGGCAGTATGTGTGGCATCCGGCGGCCGACGACCGCGTGCTCGCGAGCGTATGCGTCGATGTCCGGGCCGGGCGGTATCTGAGCGCCCGCGATGCCCTGACCGAAACGCGCGGTCACTTCGCCCTGCGGGCCCATCGCTCCCTCGTGCTCGCCTCGGAGGCCGCCGACTCCGATCTCGTCGAGCGCTGGCTCGCCGAGGAACCGGGACCCGAGGCGGCGCTGCTGTGGGCGCGGGTGGCGGTGCTGCGGGCGCTGCGCGCGGCCGACGTGCGTGACCCGCGCACCGAGGCGCTGGAGCGGATAGCGCTGGCGGCCTGCGACCGGGCCGCGACGGCGGATCCCGACGATCCCACGCCCTGGGTGGCCAAGCTGGCCATGGCCCGGCTCCACCGGCTGCGCGACCGGGCGCCCCGCGGACTGCTCACCGCCCCGCCCGGGCCGTGGCGCCTGTTCGCGCACATCCTCTCCATCGACCCCTGGCACCGCGAGGCCCACCACCGCTTTCTGGCCTGCTTCTTCACCCGGTACGGCGGCTCCGTGACCGCCGCCTGGGACGTCGCCGCCTTTCTCGGCCAGCGGGCGCCCGTCGACTCGCCGCTGAGGCTGTTGCCGCTGGTCGCCCTGGTGGAGTGCTACGACCCGACCCAGCTGCTCGCCGACCGGGTCTGGGAACAGCCGCAGTGGCGCACGACCGCCCTGGCGATCCACCACCACTGGCTGCCGACGGTGACCGACTACCCCTTCACGCCGGTCCTCGACCTGGCCTATCTCGCGCATGCCCTGGTCATGGCCCGGCACGAGGAGGAGGCACGCGCCGCCTTCACGGCGATGGGGCCGTACGCCTCGCGCATGCCCTGGTCCGTCTTCGGCGACCCGGCCGAGCAGCTGTCCCGGGCGCGCCGCGCCTGCGGCCTGCTGGTGCCGGGCGCCTGACGAACCGCAACCCCCCACCAAGAGAAAGGTCCGGCCCGTGTCAGAACGGATGACGGCCCCGCGTGCCCGAGCGCGCGGGGGAGCCGATCCGAGCGCGCTCGACGACGACGCGACCCTGCATGCGATGGGTTATCCGAGAAAACTCACCCGCCGCTTTCAGGCGTTCGACAATTTCGCCATCTCATTCACCATCATCAACATAATCTCGGGAATCTTCTCGGGTTTCGGTTTCGGTCTGAACGCGGGCGGTCCGAGCGTTCTCGTCTTCGGCTGGATAGGCGTCTCCGTCATGGTGCTCTTCGTGGGAGCAGCAATGGCGGAAGTCGCCTCCGCCTATCCGACGAGCGGCGCTTTGTATTTCTCCGCCGGAAAGCTCGCCAAACGGCACAAGGGCGCCTGGTCCTGGTACACCGGCTGGCTGAACTTCGTCGGCCAGGTCGGCGGCACGGCCGCCACCGGGTACGCCGCCGCGACCTTCATCCAGGCGTTCATCGCCCTGCAGTGGCCCTCCTACGAGCCGTCGGGTCACCGGACGGTGCTGATCACAGCGCTGATCATCGTGCTCCAGGGGCTCGCCAACACCTACACCGTGCACCTGGTGGCCGTGCTGAACCGGATCTCCGTGTGGTGGCTGCTGATCGGGCTGGTCGTCATCGTCAGCGCTTTGATCGTCATGCCCGATCATCATCAGTCGGCTTCGTTCGTCACGCATTTCGCGAACAACACCGGTTTCACGAGCGGCCTTTACGGCGGGATGCTCGGTCTGCTGGTCACGAGCTGGACCTTCACCGGCTTCGACGGCAGCTTCCACATGTCCGAGGAAACGGTCCGGGCGACGGTCAATGCCCCGCGGGGCATCACGCGGGCGATCGCGTACTCGGCGATTGCGGGACTGCTGCTGATGCTCGCATTGGTCTACAGCATTCGTGACTACGACCGCGTGGCGAGCGCCGACGCACCGCCCGTGCAGATCCTGATCGACGGGCTCGGAGTGGGCACCGCCAAGGTGCTGCTGCTGATCGTGATCGGCGCGATGCTCTTCTGCGGCCTCGCCAATCTCACCAGCAACACCCGGCAGATCTTCGCCTTCTCCCGGGACGGCGCGATGCCCGGCTCCCGATGGTGGCACTCGGTCTCGCCGCGCACCCGCACCCCCGTCAAGGCGGTGTGGCTCGCCGTCGCCTGCTCGCTGGCGCTCGTGCTGCCCGGCTGGTGGTCGCACACGGCGTTCACGGCCATCGTCAGCGTCAACGTCGTCGGCCTGTTCCTCGCGTACGCCGTCCCGATCCTGCTCCGGCTGCGCCTCGGTGACGAGTTCCAGCCGGGGCCGTGGCACCTGGGCCGCTGGGGACGGCCGGTCGGGGTGGTGGCAGTGACCTGGATCCTGCTCAGCAGCGTCCTGTTCATGCTGCCGCACGCCTCGCCGGTCACCGCCGACACCTTCAATTACGCACCGGTCGCGCTGGCCGGTGTCCTGGCGGTGGCCACGGTGTGGTGGTTCGCCTCGGCCCGCCGCCGCTTCCACGGCCCGGTCAGCTACGGCCGCCCCGACGAGGTCGCCGCCATGGACCTCGTCTGACGATTCGTCACCCCTCCCGGCGTACGCCACCGCAGTGGCGTACGCCGGGACCCCCCGCTCGCTCATCCCACCCCGCGCGCAGGGCGGTTGGAGGGCCGGGAACCGCCCTCAGGACATGCCACTGGTCGACACCAATATTGGTGGGGCGCGCCAGGCGCCAAGTGCTGGCAGACGAAGGCGCCCGCGGTCATAGTGGGCGGACAACCGTGCACCGGACCCGCCCGACTCGGACACCTGGGGGTTCTTCCGCCCATGAGCAGAGCCGAACAGCCGTCCCGCAGAATCGTTCTGGCAGCCGCGGTCGCCGCAGCCGTCACCGGCAGCGCGGGCCAGGCGGTCGCAGCCGCCCGCCCCGGGGTCAAGGACCCTGCCTCCGCCCCGGCCCGCACCGTCGACAACCGCGCTTGGACCACGTACGCCGACTGGCGCAGCGGCGCGGCCCGGGGTACGCGTGCCGTCGCCGGCGCCCGCCCCGGCATCGTGATCGCCAAGCCCGCCGGCAGCACCGACTACACGGACCCGCACACCGGCAGGACCGCCCGCTGGGAGTACGCGACCTGGACGTCCCCCGTCCACCGGCTCACCGTCCCCGCGACCGAGGCGATCGCCTCCTGGAACGCGCACACCCCCGACGGCAGCTGGCTGCAGATCGAACTGCAGGGGACGTACTCGGACGGCGGCGCCACCCCCTGGTACGTGCTGGGGCGCTGGGCCGCCGGCGACCAGGACATCCGGCGGACCTCGGTCGACGACCAGAGCGACGGCAAGAGCAGCGTGTGGACGGACACGTTCGCCATCGACGACCCGGCCACCGGGCTGCGCCTGGCCTCCTACCGGCTGCGGCTGACCCTCTACCGCAAGCCCGGCACGAAGATCACCCCCAAGGTCTGGCGGGCCGGCGCGATGGGCTCCGACGTCCCCGACCGCTTCACCGTCCCGGCCTCCACACCCGGCCGGGCCCGGGAGCTGACCGTTCCGCGCTACTCGCAGGAGATCCACATCGGCCAGTACCCCGAGTACGACAACGGCGGTGAGGCCTGGTGCAGCCCCACCTCCTCGCAGATGATCGTCGAGTACTGGGGCGGCCGGCTCACCCAGGAGCAGCTGGCCTGGGTCGACCCGGCGTTCGCCGACCCCCAGGTCTGCCACGCGGCCCGGTTCACCTTCGACTACCAGTACGACGGCTGCGGGAACTGGCCGTTCAACGCCGCCTACGCGGCCACGTTCAAGGACATGCAGGGCGTCGTCACCCGGCTCGGCTCGCTCGCCGAACTGGAGAGGCTGATCGCGGCCGGCATCCCGGCCATAACGTCCCAGTCCTTCCTGAAGCAGGAGCTGACCGGAGCCGGGTACGGCACGGCCGGGCATCTGATGACCGTCGTCGGCTTCACCGCCGACGGCGACGTGATCGCCAACGACCCGAACTCGCCGAGCAACGAGGCGGTGCGGCGCGTCTACAAGCGGCGCGAGTGGGAGAACATCTGGCTGCGGACCAAGCGGTACAACGCCGACGGCAAGGTCGTCTCCGGCACCGGCGGCGTGTGTTACCTCTACTTCCCGGCGCGTCCCACCCTGCGCCAGCGCGCGGCGCTCGCGGCGGCGGGGGTGCGCTGAGGGGCCCTCGGCTGTGACCAACCTCTCCGCCGCACATGCCGGTCGCGGTGGCAGGGTGGGCGTATGACCGCGCACTCAGCCACCGCCACCCGCGTCCGTACCGGCGGCCCGAAGGAAGACGGCCCGAAGATCCTCGAGCACGTCATGGGCTGGACCCTCGTGGTGGTCGTCGCGATGCTGGTCACGCAGCTCGGTCTGCTGTGACTTGACACACACGGGCCTCTTTGACCGGACATTTGGCGACTCTGCTGCAGAGCGGCTCCATCAGAGTCGATCAGAATCGAACGAGCGGCTGGTGTCCCTCTGCCATACTGCGGATGTCCTGCCGCCCGTTGGATAACAGGGTCGAAATTGAATATCAGTCAACAGCGCGACGCGGCCCGCCCCCGGGCCCGCGGCACCGAGCGCTCGATGGCGCGCCGTGCCGAACTCATCGTCATCGGGCGGAAGCTGTTCGCCGACACGTCGTACGACGCGCTCTCCATGGACGACATCGCCCGGCAGGCCCATGTCGCCAAGGGGCTCATCTACTACTACTTCCAGTCCAAGCGTGGCTACTACCTCGCGATCATCGAGGACTCCGTCGCCGACCTGGTCACCTTCGCCGCGAGCGGCCTCGAACTTCAGCCGGTGGACCGCGTCCACCGCACCATCGACAGCTACCTCCGCTACGCCGAGCACAACCAGGCCTCCTACCGCACCATCGTGAGCGGCGGCGTCGGCTTCGACACCGAGGTGCATGCCATCCGGGACGGTGTCCGCGAGGCGATCGTGGCGACCCTGTCCGAGGGCGCGTACGGCCGTACCGACATCGCCCCGCTCGCCCGGATGGGCCTGCTCGCATGGGTGTGCAGCGTCGAGGGCGCCACCCTCGACTGGATCGACCGCCCCGAGCTGCCCCGCGACACCATGCGCGAACTGCTGGTGAAGACGCTGGGCGGCGCCATGCGTGCCATCGAGGAGATGGACCCCGCCTACCCGGCACCGGAGCCGGCCCGCCGCGACGGCTGACCCGGGCCACGACAAGGGGCGGAGGTCTCGTGGACCTCCGCCCCTCGCCCCCCGTGCGACCGGCTAGTTGATCGCCTTGATCAGCTCACCGCCCGTCGTGTCCCCGCTCAGCTCCCAGAAGAACGTCCCGCCGAGCCCCTGCTGGTTCTTGTACGTCATCTTCGCCGCGATGGTCGCGGGGGTGTCGTAACTCCACCAGTTGTTCCCGCACTTGGCGTACGCGGTGCCGCCCACGGTCCCGGTCGCCGGGCACTTGGTCTTGAGGACCTTGTAGTCCTCGATGCCCGCCTCGTAGGTGCCTGCGGCCGCCCCGGTCGCCGTGCCGCCCGGCGCCGACTGCGTGACGCCGGTCCAGCCGCGGCCGTAGAAGCCGATGCCGAGCAGCAGCTTGGACGACGGGATGCCGAGGCCCTTGAGCTTGGCGATGGTCGCCGAGGTGTGGAAGCCGGCCTTCGGGATGCCCGAGTAGGAGTTCAGCGCGGAGTGCGGAGCCGTCGGACCGGTCGCGTCCCAGGCCCCGAAGAAGTCGTACGTCATCGGGTTGTACCAGTCGACGTACTGCGCCGCACCCGCGTAGTTCGCCGCGTCGATCTTGCCGCCGCTCGTCGCGTCGGCCGTGATCGCCGCGGTGACCAGGTTGCCGGAGCCGAACTTGGCGCGCACCGCCGACATCAGGTTCTTGAACGACTCCCGGCCGCTGGTGTCACAGGTGGCGCCGCAGGCATTCGGGTACTCCCAGTCGATGTCGATGCCGTCGAAGACATCGGCCCACTTGGAGTTCTCGACCAGGTCGTAGCAGGACTGGGCGAACGCGGCGGGGTTGCGGGCCGCCTCGCCGAAGCCGTTCGACCAGGTCCAGCCGCCGAAGGACCACAGGACCTTCAGGCCCGGGTGCTTCTTCTTGAGTTCGCGCAGCTGGTTGAAGTTGCCGCGCAGCGGCTGGTCCCAGGTGTCGGCGACGCCGTCCACGGACTCGGCCGCGGTGTAGGTGCGTTCGGTCGCGGCGTAGTTGTCGCCCATCGCGCACTTGCCGCCGGTGACATTGCCGAACGCGTAGTTGATGTGGGTCAGTTTGGCCGCGGAGCCGGACGTCTCGATGTTCTTGACGTAGTACTTGCGGTCGTACGTGCCCCATTCGGTGAAGTAGCCGATGACCTTGGAGCCGGCGGCCAGTCGCGGCGCCGAGGGGGCGGGTTCCGCCGTGGCGGTGCCGGCGCCGGCGAGCAGCCCGGCGCCGAGGACGGCCGCGCAAGCGGCGGACACGAGCGCCCGGAACCGGACGCGGGGGCGGTGCGAAGTGTGCATCGGGATGTCTCCTCCGTGGGGGAGAGGGGAGCTGTGCCGATTGGCATGAACGCGATGATGTGAACCGCTCCGCCAAGGTAGGAGGACTAGACCAGTACGTCAATGGTTCGGACCAATTTCGGTGCCGCGGATAACTTGCTGGATACTTCTTGGAGTGAGCGGTCGTTAACCGGTGACCGGTTGCCTCCGATCGGGCATACTCACAGCGCACAGCCGCTGTTCAGCAGCTTCCGAGACCCGGAAATTGCGAGCATCGGACCGGCACCAGTGAGACCCGGCGGAGCCGCCCCACCCAAGGCGTACGTCCGCCGACGTGCCCGACAGGGAGGATCGTCGACATGCCCGACCGCGCCCCGCAGCCGGTGGACCGTCAACTGCCCACGGACGAGGCCCGGGATCTGATCTCGCTCGTCCGCGACATCGCGCAGCGTGAGATCGCCCCGAAGGCGGCCGAGGAGGAGGACGCCGGACTCTTCCCGCGCGAGGTCTTCACCCTGCTCTCGGAATCGGGACTGCTCGGCCTGCCCTACGACGTCGAGTACGGCGGCGGCGACCAGCCGTACGAGGTCTACCTCCAGGTCCTCGAGGAGCTCGCCGCGGCCCGCCTCACCGTCGGCCTCGGTGCCAGCGTGCACACCCTGGCCTCCTACTCCCTGGCCGCCTACGGCACCAAGAAGCAGCAGGTCGAGCACCTGCCCGCGATGCTCGGCGGCGGACTGCTCGGCGCGTACTGCCTGTCGGAACCGGCGTCGGGATCGGACGCCGCCTCGCTGCGCACCAAGGCGGTGCGCGATGGCGACGACTGGGTGATCACCGGCACCAAGGCCTGGATCACGCACGGCGGCATCGCCGACTTCTACACGGTCCTGGCGCGCACCGGCGAGGACGGCCCGCGCGGGATCACCGCCTTCCTCGTGCCCGGTGACGCGCAGGGGCTGAGCGCGGCGGCGCCCGAGAAGAAGATGGGGATGAAGGGCTCGCCCACGGCCCAGGTCCACTTCGACGGGGTCCGGGTCGGCGACGAGCGGCGCATCGGTGACGAGGGCCAGGGTTTCGCGATCGCCCTGTCCGCGCTGGACTCCGGACGGCTCGGCATCGCGGCCTGCGCGATCGGCGTCGCTCAGGCGGCGCTCGACGAGGCGGTGACGTACGCGACCGAGCGCCGGCAGTTCGGCAAGCCGATCGCCGACTTCCAGGGCCTGCGCTTCATGATCGCCGACATGGCGACGCAGATCGAGGCCGGCCGCGCACTGTACCTGGCGGCGGCGCGGCTGCGTGACGCCGGCCGGCCGTTCTCCAAGCTGGCGGCCATGGCCAAGCTGCACTGCACCGACACGGCGATGAAGGTCACCACCGACGCCGTCCAGATCCTCGGCGGATACGGCTACACCGCGGACTTCCCGGCCGAGCGGTACATGCGCGAGGCCAAGGTCCTGCAGATCGTCGAGGGCACCAACCAGATTCAGCGGATGGTCATCGCCCGTCACCTAGCAGGTCCCGAGGGACGCTGAACTGACCGCGCTTGACCTGCGGCGCCGCGAGCCGGATCCACTCCGGGTCGTGGCGCCCGGGCAGGGTGCGGCCGCGGTCGGCCCAGGTGCGCATCAACTCGCGGTAGATGGGCGGATCCGGCTGCTGCGGAGGCGCCGGCGCAAGCGTTCCTGCGGGCCGCGGCACGAAGATGCGGCGCTGCGGTCCGGTCGCCGAATAGGTGGGGGGCATACCAGGGCAACGCGGAGGTGGGCGGACAAGTCACCGCTCGCTGAAATCGGGCGTGAGTTCACGGACGTCCGGCTCGCTCTCTGGCCACGTACGGCTGTCTGACGTACCGTCAGCCCAGCCGCCGCCAGGGAGGTCAGCCATGGCCGACGACCACCGTCCCGTACCGCTCGACGAGTACCCGGTGCACCAGGTTCCGCTGTCCATGAGGTACGTCGCGACCAGCGACCGCAACGCCTACGACCGCTGCATCTTCCACGTCCTCGACCACGAGGGGCGTGCCCTGCTCATCCTCGGCCTCGGGGTCTATCCGAACGCCGGCGTGATCGACGCCTACGCGACCCTGCGGGTGGGCGACACGCTGCACGCGGTGCGGGCCTCGGACGCCCTCGGCGAGGACCGCATGCGGCTCGCCGTCGGACCGCTGCGCATCGAGGTCGTGGAGCCGCTGCGACGTCTTCGACTGACCTGCGACGACGACGAGTTGTCGTACGACATCACGTGGACCGCCGAGTTCCCCGCCCTCTGGGAACCGCACCACCTCCAACGCCGCGGCGACCGGCTCACACTCGAAGGGCGTCGCTTCGTGCAGGCGGGCGGCGTGCAGGGGGTCGTGCGCGCGGGTGGTGCGGAGTTCCGTGTCGCGCCCGCCGAGTGGACCGGCACCCGCGACCGCAGCTGGGGGGTGCGCCCCATGCCCGGCGAGGAGGGCGGGCGGTTCGCCGAGGAGCATCCGACCGAGGGCTTCCACTGGATCTGGTGCCCGGTGCGCTTCGAGGACCGGTTCCTGATGGTGATCGTGCAGGAGGACGCCGACGGACATCGCTCGCTGAGTGACGCGACGATGGTCCGACCCGGCCACCGCGACCGCCAACTGGGCTGGCCCCAGGCCGAGATCAGCTACCGGTCGGGCACCCGCCAGCCGGAACGCGCCCTCATCCACCTCGGCGACATCCGCAAGCCACAGGAGCTCGAGGTGGAGGTCCTGGCCTCCTCCCCGCTCGCCGTCGGCGCCGGCTACCCGCCCGCGGACGACTGGCAGCACGGCATGTGGCGCGGGCGCGGATGGACCGACCGGCACACCTACGACCTCACCGAGGCCCACCCGTTGGCCGCGTACGGCGTCACCGACCACGCCGCGCGCTTCCGGCTGGACGACCGGGTCGGCCACGGCATCTTCGAGCACGGCTCGTTCGGACGGCACGACCCGAGCGGGTTCGCGGACTTCAAGTCGGTCGCACCGTAGGGGGTTTGCAGCATGGCAGCCACGACACCCCGGCCCCGCCCGCGCACCACCACCCGCGACCCGGAGGAGGTCGCCCGCCGTCTCACCGCCTGGCTCGGCACCCGACTGCCGGGGGCCAAGGCGGTCGGCATCAGGGTTCCCGAGTCCAACGGCATGTCCAGCGAGACGCTGCTCTTCGACATCGAGCACGCGGAGACGCCGGCGCGCGCCTGCGCGTTGCGGCTCGCGGCGGACCCGGCGGCGTACACCGTCTTCCCGGTGTACGACATGCCGCGCCAGTACCGGACCTTGCGCGTCGTGGCCGAGCACACGGATCTGCCGGTGCCGAAGGCGCTGTGGCTGGAGGAGGACCCCGGTCCGCTGGGAGCGCCCTTCTTCGTCATGGAGCGCGTCGAAGGCCGCGTGCCGCCGGACGTCATGCCGTACACCTACGAGGGCAACTGGCTGCATGCCGCGAGCGACGAGGAGCGTGAGCGGCTGGAGGGGGCCACCATCGGGCTCCTGGCCCGGCTGCACGATCAAGTCCCACCGCAGAACGCAGAGTTCCTCACCCTCCCGGGTGAGGGCGACACACTGCGGCGGCATGTCGCGGCCCAACGCGGCTACTACGAATGGGTGGTTGACGGACTCGCCCGCTCACCTCTCATCGAGGACGCCTTCGACCGCCTGGAGGACCTCTGGCCGAGCGATCCGGGCGCACCCGTGCTCAACTGGGGTGACGCGCGCATCGGAAACGTCATCTACGACGGGTTCGAGCCCGCTGCCGTCCTCGACTGGGAGATGGCGGCACTCGCCCCGCGCGAGGTCGACCTCGGCTGGACCGTCTATCTGCACCGCTTCTTCCAGGACCTGACGGTCGCCTTCGGACAGCGCGGGCTGCCCGGCTTCCTGCGCCGCGACCGCGTCGAGGCCCGCTACGCCGACCTCACCGGTCACACACCACGCGACATGGACTTCCACACGCTGTACGCGGCTCTGCGGCACGCCGTCGTCATGCTGCGGATCGCCTACCGCCAGGCCTACTTCGGCGAAGTCGCCGTCCCGGCGGACCCGGACACACTGATCCTGCACCACGGCAGCCTGCGAGCCATGGTGCAGGGCAGCTACTGGGATTGAGCGATGCGGCGGTGGCGCCGCGCGAGGCGGGCGCGCTCAGGCGGCCTGGCGCCGCATGTCCGGGACCCTGATGGGACGCGAGCCCGGGCCGCCGACGTGCGAGAAGGGCTGGGTCCGCCAGTCAAGCCCCTGAGGGAGCGTCAACAGCAGGGCGGTGTCCTGCTCGTGGGGCTCCTCCGACTCGTCCGCGGAGCGGGCCTCGGCCGCCCTGCGGCCCGTACCGGCGCAGACCGTGAGGCCGAACGGATTCCACGGAGAGGCGCACAGCGCGTGCTCCGGCAGAACCTCCTCGTCCGCCAGCAGGGCGATGGGCTGCGCGCAGTCCGGGCAGATGACCCGGTACATCTCGAACGTGTCGTACGCGTCGAGTTCGTCGTCGAAGGCGTCGGGTTCGACGCCCTCCGGAGCGGGCTCGTCGACCGGCTGGAGCCGCTTGGGTGCGGTACGACCAGGGCGCTTAAGACTCTGCATTGGGTTCTCCCCCTCGAGCTGGGCCGTGAAGGCACTGCGGCCTCGACCACAGCAAGCACTTCCCGTCCGGTCTCGGCGGTAATCACGAGAACATCACGGAGCCTGTTCGAGGCCTGTGGTGTTCGTCACATGCCGCTCGCAGGTGCCCGTGGCGGCCGGTTTGTCCCTCAGTCGGCTCACAGCAGCCTCTCGGAGACATCACAAACCGGGCATGACCTGGGCCGCTCAGGTATCCGGGGAGATCAGCCGCACTGTAGGTTCTTGCGCCATGGAGGAGCTGGACCGACAAATCGTGCAGCTGCTCGTCAAAGACGGGCGGATGAGCTACACCGACCTGGGCAAGGCCACGGGCCTGTCCACGTCTGCCGTGCACCAGCGGGTGCGCCGGCTCGAGCAGCGCGGCGTCATCCGTGGCTACGCCGCGGTCGTGGACTCCGAGGCGGTGGGACTGCCCATGACCGCGTTCATCTCGGTGAAACCGTTCGACCCCAGCGCCCCCGACGACATCGCGGACCGGCTGGCGGGAGTTCCCGAGATCGAGGCCTGTCACAGTGTCGCCGGTGACGAGAACTACATCCTGAAGGTCCGTGTGGCCACGCCGCACGAGCTGGAGGAACTGCTGGCCCGGCTGCGGTCGCTGGCGGGGGTTTCGACCCGGACCACCGTGGTGTTGTCCACGCCCTATGAGGCCCGGCCGCCCAAGATCTAGTGCCCGGTGTCCGGGGCGGTCCCGGTGAGGCGCGAGACTGTTCTCCATGAGTGAGCGCAGCGCCGAACCGAAGACCGTCCTTCTCCGCCGCGGAGAAGTCCACAGCCCCGCCGACCCCTTCGCCACCGCGATGGTCGTCGAGCGCGGGCAGGTCGCCTGGGTCGGCTCCGAGGGTGCCGCCGATGCCTTCACGGACGGCGTGGACGAGGTCGTCGATCTGGACGGTGCTCTGGTCACGCCCGCGTTCACCGATGCGCATGTGCACACCACCGCCACGGGCCTCGCCCTCACCGGCCTCGACCTGTCCGGCGCTCCTTCCCTGGAGGCGGCGCTCGCCCTCGTACGGGACTTCGCCGCAGCCCGGCCGAGCGACCGCGTCCTGCTCGGTCACGGCTGGGACGCCTCGCGCTGGCCCGGCGGGCGGCCGCCGACGCGTGCCGAGCTCGACGCGGCCACCGGTGGCCGCCCCCTGTACCTCTCCCGCATCGACGTCCACTCGGCGGTCGTCACCACGGCCCTGCTGGACCTGACGCCCGGCGACGTCGGCGCGGCGGACGCCCCGCTCGTCGCCGGCGCCCATCACGCCGTACGCGCCACCGCGCTGGGCGCCGTCACCCCCGCCCAGCGCATCGAGGCCCAGCGCGCCGCCCTCGCCCACGCCACCTCCCTCGGCATCGGCACCGTCCACGAGTGCGCCGGGCCGGACATCTCCTCCGAGGACGACTTCACCGGCCTGCTCCGGCTCGCCGCCGAGGAAGCCGGCCCGCGGGTCGTCGGCTACTGGGCGGAGCAGGACGTCGACAAGGCGCGCGAGCTGGGCGCGATCGGCGCGGCCGGTGACCTGTTCGTCGACGGCGCCCTCGGCTCCCACACCGCCTGTCTGCACCAGCCGTACGCCGACGCCGCCCACACCGGCACCGCCTACCTGGACGCGGCCGCCGTCGCCGCCCACGTCGCCGCCTGCACCGAGGCCGGCCTCCAGGCGGGCTTCCACGCGATCGGCGACGCCGCCGTGACCGCGGTCGTCGAGGGCGTCCGCGCCGCAGCCGAGAAGCTCGGGCTCGCCCGCATCCGCGCCGCCCGTCACCGCGTCGAGCACGCCGAGATGCTCAGCCCCGACACCATCGCGGCCTTCGCCGAGCTGGGCCTGACCGCCTCGGTGCAGCCCGCCTTCGATGCGCTGTGGGGCGGCGAGGAGGGCATGTACGCCCAGCGCCTGGGCGCCGAACGCGCCCGCTCACTGAACCCCTTCGCGGCCCTGCTGCGCGCCGGCGTACCCCTCGCCTTCGGCTCCGACAGCCCCGTCACGCCCCTCGACCCCTGGGGCACGGTCCGCGCGGCCGCGTTCCATCACACGCCCGAGCACCAGGTGTCCGTGCGTGCCGCGTTCACGGCGCACACGCGCGGCGGCTGGCGGGCGGTCGGGCGCGACGACGCGGGGGTGCTGGTGCCGGGCGCCCCCGCCGACTACGCCGTGTGGCGCACCGACGAACTGGTGGTCCAGGCCCCCGACGACCGGGTCGCGCGCTGGTCCACCGACCCCCGCTCCGGCACCCCCGGCCTGCCCGACCTGACCCCCGGCCGGGAACTCCCCACCTGCCTGAGCACCGTCGTGGGCGGACGAACGGTCTTCGTACGGCCGGGCGAGTGATCTCCCGGGGTGGCGCGAACCGGATCGATCCGCTCCACCCCGTCGCGCGACCTGGGCATCCTCTGCGCTGACCAGGGAATTGGGCGCATTTTCGCAGGTCAAACGGCTGTTGACAGGCGGAGGCCCGAGGCCGGTAGGTTCGGCCGAGTCCACCACCGGACGCCCGACCGGGGAACCGCGGAACTTCCGGGAACCCGTCGCAACGCCGCTGGGTCAGGGACGGTGTGCCGTACCGGGGCACCGTCACTGGGAGCCAGGCTCAGTGTCCGCGCGGCGACGACGGAACGTTCCGGCCGGTCGGGGAGGTGTGACCCGGGTGGGGCCCGGGCGCTCAGTAGACAACGGCTTTCGGTCGACCCGCAGCCAGCGGGTCCCAGGTCGGCCCGAAGGGCGCCGGGCCCCCATCCGCAGGAGGCGTACCCCGGCGTACCGACGCGCAAAATCTCATGCTTACCCAGCTCTTGCGCAATCGACACCGCCATACGAACGTGCTGTCACGTCAGCGCAGGCCGCGCCCACTATGGTGGACGTCTGCGTACGGATGTGAAGGGGCAGCAGTGAACGACGGCGACGGGACCCTCGCGGCTCATGACCGGGGGAAGCGGTTCGGGCCGCTCGGCACGGCGTTGGTGATCATTCCGACCTACAACGAGGCGGAGAACATCAAGAGCATCGTCGGCCGGGTCCGCAAGGCGGTTCCTGAGGCGCACGTGCTCGTGGCCGACGACAACAGCCCCGACGGCACCGGCAAGCTCGCGGACGAACTGGCCGCCGAGGACGACCACGTCCAGGTCCTGCACCGCAAGGGCAAGGAGGGCCTCGGCGCCGCGTATCTCGCGGGCTTCCACTGGGGCATGGAGAACGGCTACGGCGTCCTGGTCGAGATGGATGCCGACGGCTCCCACCAGCCCGAGGAACTGCCCCGACTGCTGACCGCCCTCAAGGGTGCCGACCTGGTCCTCGGCTCCCGCTGGGTGCCAGGCGGCCGGGTCGTGAACTGGCCCAAGTCCCGCGAGTTCATCTCCCGCGGCGGCAGCCTCTACTCCCGGGTCGCCCTGGACCTGCCCCTGCGTGACATCACCGGCGGCTACCGGGCCTTCCGCCGCGAGACCCTCGAGGGTCTCGGCCTCGACGACGTCGCCTCCCAGGGCTACTGCTTCCAGGTCGACCTCGCCCGGCGCGCGGTCAAGGCCGGCTTCCATGTCGTCGAGGTGCCGATCACCTTCGTCGAGCGCGAGCTCGGTGACTCGAAGATGAGCCGGGACATTCTGGTCGAGGCGCTCTGGCGGGTCACGTCATGGGGCGCCCGGGAGCGGGTGGGCAAGCTGCTGGACCGCTCGAAGTCGTCGCCGCCGCCGTCGCGACCGTCGTAGCGGCCGTCGGTCCGCTTATCCCGCTCTGAGCCGCGTCCAGGCACACTGGACGCATGACGACTGGCGCTCCGCCCCCCACCTATCCCACCCGGCCCCGGCGCTCCCGGCTGCGCACCTTCCTGCCGCTGGGCGTCGCCGCCTGGCTGGTGCTGGAGATCTGGCTGCTGACCGTGGTCGCGGACGTGGCGGGCGGGCTCACGGTGTTCCTGCTGCTGCTCGCGGGGCTCGTGCTCGGGTCGGTGGTCATCAAGCGGGCGGGGCGACGCGCTTTCCAGGCACTGAACGAGGCGCTGCAGCGCGGCGGCACCCCGGAGCGCGGCGGTGGCAACGGCCTGATGATGCTCGGCGGCCTGCTGATCATGCTGCCGGGCCTGATCTCGGACGCGCTGGGCCTGATCCTGCTGATTCCGCCGGTCCAGAAGGCGCTGAGCAGCTATGCGGAGCGGACCTTCGACCGAAAACTGCGTGAGGCGGGGCAGGGTTCGTTCGGCGATGCCTTCCAGCAGGCCCGTATGCACCGGCCCGACGGCAAGGTCGTGCAGGGTGAGGTCATCAGGGACGAGCCCGGGGATGCCCCGCAGGGCCCCAGGCCGCCGCTGAACAGCTGAGGTGGTCCGGGGCGGAGCCCCGCCCCCGGCCTCCTCCATCTGCCCCTCGTCGAGAGCAAACCGAGAGCGTCGAGAGCAACGCACGAAACCGCAGGTGCCGTACGTCTGAGTGACGTACGGCACCTGCGGTTATCGGCGCTTGTTGTTTGCGGCGTCCGCTACGCGGACTTGCGGCTGTCCCGGGGATGAACCGCGATGTTCATCGCCCCGGAACGCAGAACGGCGAGCCGTTCCTCGAGGACCTCTTCGAGTTCCTCGCGGGTCCGCCGCTCCATCAACATGTCCCAATGCGTACGCGCGGGCTTGGCCTTCTTCTCCTCAGGGCCGTCGCCGTCCACGAGGAGTGCCTGGGCCCCGCAGACCTTGCACTCCCACTCCGGCGGGATCTCCGCCTCGACCGAGAAGGGCATCTCGAACCGGTGCCCCTTCTCGCATGCGTACTCCACGGCCTGGCGCGGGGCCAGGTCGATGCCGCGGTCCGTCTCGTAGCTGGTCACCACGAGGCGCGTGCCGCGAAGAGCTCGCTCACTCATGAATCGTGCCTCCCGGGCTTGTCGCCCACAGGACAGGTGTCGCTGTCGTCGTCATCCGGTCAACGTCCGGTCGGCGGTAAAGATTCCCGTCCCGTGTCCCGTTCTGGGTGATGCGTCGCCGTCGTAGCCGCAGCCTTGCTGACCAATGTCGTACCCACCGGCGCCCGGTTTGTCACATCTGCTAGCAGATGTAACCCAGCGTTTCGGCATCTTTGACGCGCAGTAACGGTACGCCTGGCAGGCCAAACGCGTACACTACCGCCCTTTGACTCGGAACGCTAAATCGTGGTCGGCACCGGATTGCCCGCGTCGCTGATCGCCCGGCGTACCGGGACCCTCGCGAGCAGGGCGAATCCGATGACGAAGAAGGCCACCAGGGAAATGATCGCGTCCCGATAGCTTCCGGTCAGCTGGTAGGTGATCCCGAACAGCAATGGCCCGAGCCAGCTCATGCCCCGGTCGCTCATCTCGTACGCCGAGAAATATTCGGCCTCCTTGCCCGGCGGGATGAGATGCGAGAAAAGGGAGCGGGACAGGGCCTGACTGCCGCCCAGGACCAGTCCGATGCCGGCCGCCAGCACGAAGAACCACATCGGCGCCCCGGCCGGCAGGAAATACCCCGCCGCCAGCGTCACCGTCCAGGCCACCAGAGAGCCGAGGATCGTCCGCTTCGCCCCGTAGATCCGCGCCAGCCGCCCCATCGCCAGCGCCCCGACCACCGCCAGCACCTGGACCAGCAGCACGGCGCCGATGAGAGTCGACTGTTCGAGGCCCAGTTCCTCGGAGCCGTAGATCGACGCCTGGGAGATCACCGTCTGGATGCCGTCGTTGTAGACGAGGTAGGCCAGCAGGAAGGCGAGCGTCAGGGGGTGGCGGCGCATGTCGCGGATGGTCGCCGCCAGCTGCCGGAAGCCCTGGATGGTGGGCTTCCCGGCCGCCTCCGCGTTCTTGGCGCTCGACTTCGCCGGATCCGCTGCGGACCTGCGGTCGCGCAGGCGGCGCAGCGGGATGATCGCGAACGTGCCCCACCACAGGCCGGCCGAGGCGAGACAGATCCGGACGGCCATGCTCTCGGAGACGCCGAAGGAGTCGTGTGCCAGATACAGGACCAGGTTCATGACCAGCATCAGCGAGCCCGACGCGTAGCCGAAGGCCCAGCCCCGGGAGGAGACCGCGTCGCGTTCCTCGGGCGGGGCGATCTGGGGGAGGTAGGAGTTGTAGAGCATCATCGCGACCGACTGCGCCGCGTTCGCGACTATCAGGAGCAGCCCGCCGAGCACATAGCGGTCGCCGTCCAGGAAGAACATGGCCGTGGTCGCAGTGGCCCCCAGATAGGCGGCGGCCGCGAGAAGGGGCTTCTTGCGGCCGGTGCGGTCCGCTGCCGCGCCGACCAGGGGCATCACCAGGACGGCCACGATCACCGACAGGGACACCGAGTAGGCGAAGAAGGAGCCCGCGCGCACCGGGATGCCCAAGGGGTGGACGAACCCGTCCGCGTCCGCCGCCTCCTCGGCGACCGACGTCAGGTAAGGGCCCAGGAAGACCGTGAGCACGCTCGTGGAGTAGACCGAGCACGCCCAGTCGTAGAAGTACCAGCCGCGCTGCTCGCGCCGGCGCCCGGCGGCATCGTCGGCCGCCTCCGTCCGCACGGTGTCGGTGCCCACCCGCGCCCTCGCTCTTCCCTTGATCCCGCGCGCGGGTGGAGTCCGGACGGGGGCAGACCCAGACGGTCAGACCCAGACGTCCCGGTCCTCCATGACCTTGCGCAATGTGTCGATGTGATCGGTCATGATGCCATCGACTCCCAGGTCCAGGAGCCGGTGCATCGCATCGGGATCATTGATGGTCCACACGTGCACCTGCAGCCCGCGCGCGTGGGCGGCCCGTACGAAGCGGTGGTCCACCACCTGGATCCCGGACTGCGTCTCGGGCACCTGGGCGGCGACCGCCGAGCGGCGCAGCGCTGCGGGCACGCCCCAGGAGCGCAGCCGCAGATTGAGCACGCCCCGGGTGCCGTACGACGTCGCCAGGCGCGGTCCGGCCAGTCGCTGGGCGCGGATGACGCGGGCCTCGGAGAAGGAGCCGACGCAGATGCGGTCCCAGGCGCCCGTGCGTTCGATCAGGTCGAGAAAGGGGTGGAGCGACGGCTCCGCCTTGAGGTCGACGTTCCAGCGCACGTCGGGGAAGGTCTCCAAAAGCTCTTCGAAGAGCGGCACCGGCTCCTTGCCCGCCACGCGCGCCTGCCGTACGTCGCCCCAGGGCAAATCGGCGATCCGGCCGGCCCCGTCCGTCACCCGGTCCAGGGTCGCGTCGTGGAAGGCGACGAGCTTGCCGTCGCGCGTGGTGTGGACGTCGGTCTCGATGTACCGGTAGCCCGTGTCGACCGCGCGCCGGAACTGCAGCACGGTGTTCTCCAGGCCGTCCGCGGCCCCGCCCCGATGGGCGAAGGGGATCGGGCCGGGGTGGTCGAGATAAGGGTGGCGTATGCGCGTGGTGCTCACGGACGCAGTATCGCGCGCCGGGGTTGCCCGGTGGCAACGACCGCGCTGCCGTCCGATGCCGACGGGACGGCGAACACGCGCAGGAAGAGCTGGGCGAGCGGGCCTATGGACACCGCGTAGAGAAGGGTACCGACGCCGACGGTGCCGCCCAGGGCGAAGCCGGTGACGACGACCACGATCTCGACGGCCGTGCGCATCAGGCGGATCGAGCGGCCGGTGCGCAGGTGCAGGCCGGTCATCAGGCCGTCCCGGGGACCCGGCCCGAAGCGGGCGGCGATGTAGAGGCCGGTGGCGACGCCGTTGAGCAGGATGCCGGCCAGGAGGAGGGGGATCTGGACGGCCAGGGTGTGCGCCTCGGGGGTCAGGGCGAGCGTGCCGTCCATGGCGATGCCGACCACGAAGACGTTGGAGACGGTGCCGAGGCCCGGGCGCTGGCGCAGCGGGATCCACAGCAGCAGCACCGCCGCGCCCACGATGATCGAGACGACGCCGATCGTCAGGCCGGTGCGCTCGGCGAGGCCCTGGTGCAGCACGTTCCAGGGCTCCAGGCCCAGACCCGCCTCGACGAGGAGTGCCGAGCTCGCGCCGTAGAGCGCGAGCCCGATGTAGAGCTGTGTCAGCCGCCGTACGAGATGCCGCTTTGTGGTTCCTTGTGCGGACAAGATGCGCCCCCTGTGGTGGTAGTGGCCTGCTGCGTGACACCCTGTGGCTTGGGAGGCATCGCCCTCCATGGCCAATTTGGGGAAGGTGGACTGGAAATCATGGTGCAGTGGACTTCTGCCGTTGGTGCCGCGCAACTGGCCCGGCTTCTCACGTCCCAGCAGGACCGCCCCGCCGGCCCCGGCAGCAAGCGCCCGCCCGCCTACCGTGCGCTGGCCGACGGTATCCGGCTGCTCGTCCTGGAGGGCCGCGTCCCGGTCGCCGCGCGGCTGCCCGCCGAGCGTGAGCTGGCCCTCGCACTGTCCGTGAGCCGTACGACGGTGGCCGCAGCCTATGAGGCGCTGCGCGCCGAGGGGTTCCTGGAGTCCCGGCGCGGGGCCGGCAGCTGGACCGCCGTACCGGCAGGGAACCCGCTGCCCGCGCGCGGCCTTGAGCCGCTGCCGCCCGAGGCGCTGGGCTCCATGATCGACCTGGGCTGCGCGGCGCTGCCCGCGCCCGAGCCGTGGCTGACCCGTGCCGTGCAGGGCGCCCTGGAGGAGCTCCCGCCGTACGCCCACACCCATGGCGACTATCCGGCCGGGCTGCCCGCGCTGCGCTCAACGATCGCCGACCGGTACACCGCGCGCGGGATTCCGACCATGCCCGAGCAGATCATGGTGACGACCGGGGCGATGGGCGCCATCGACGCGATCTGCCATCTTTTCGCGGGTCGCGGTGAGCGGATCGCGGTCGAGTCGCCGTCGTACGCCAACATCCTCCAGTTGATGCGGGAGGTGGGCGCCCGGCTGGTGCCGGTCGCCATGGCCGAGGGGCTGGCCGGCTGGGACATGGACCGCTGGCGGCAGGTCCTGCGGGACGCCGCGCCCCGGATCGCCTACGTCGTCGCCGACTTCCACAACCCGACCGGGGCGCTGGCCGACGACGACCAGCGCAGGCGGCTGGTGGACGCGGCGCGGTCGGCGGGGACGGTGCTCGTCGCCGACGAGACGATGAGCGAGCTGTGGCTCGATCCGGACATCGAGATGCCGCGACCTGTGTGCGCTTTCGACCCCGCGGGGTCGACCGTCGTCACCGTCGGGTCGGCCAGCAAGGCCTTCTGGGCGGGCATGCGGATCGGTTGGGTGCGGGCGGCTCCGGATGTGATCCGCAGCCTGGTGGCCGCGCGCGCGTACGCCGACCTGGGGACGCCGGTCCTGGAGCAGCTGGCCGTGAACTGGTTGTTCGGCACCGGAGGTTGGGAGCAGGCGGTGGACCTGCGGCGCATCCAGGCCCGGGAGAACCGGGACGCTCTCGTCACAGCCGTGCGGCGGGAGCTGCCCGAGTGGGAGTTCGAGGTGCCGCGGGGCGGCCTCACCCTGTGGGTGCGGACGGGGGGCCTGTCGGGATCGCGGCTCGCGGAAGTGGGCGAGCGGGTGGGTGTCCGGGTGCCGTCCGGGCCTCGCTTCGGGGTGGACGGGGCCTTCGAGGGGTATGTGCGGCTGCCGTTCACCGTGGGGGGCGCGGTGGCCGAGGAAGCCGCGGTGCGGTTGGGGGCGGCGGCGCGGTTGGTGGAGAGCGGGGCTTCTGGGGGCGGCGATGCGGTGAGGCCGTTCGTGGCGTGAGTGGCGTGAGTGGCGTGAGTGGCGTGGGGGGTGGGAGCGGCGTGGGGGGTGGGACGCTCGCCCGCGCTTGCGGGGTGCCTTCTGCGCCCACCCGTGCCGCCCCGGCGGCTCGACTGCCCGCAGACGGGGCAGGCGCTGCGCGGGCTACGGCGGGCGGCTGACCGGCGGCAGCGCAGTCCGCGCCGGCCGCGAGGCTTCGATGGGTGGCTGCCCGGTGGCGCCTCTGTGCCCGTTCGCTGCGGAGGCTGTGGTGAGGGGTGCCCAGGCGGCGCCTCTGCCCGCGCTCGCTGCTGAGGCTCTGGCGGGCGGCCGCTCGGCTGCACCTGTGTCCGCGCCGGCCGCGTCCGTCCACTCCTACGAGGTCTCGGCCACCACGGCCTCCGCCGGCACCGGCTCCGGCTCCGGCTGCTGTTCCGGCTTCTCCAGCTTCGGGAGTGCCTCCGCCTCGACCGGCGTCGTCCGCTCCGGCAGCAGGTCCAGAACCGCCTGCCGGTGGGCGTCGCTCGTTGCGTCGTCGTACGGGTCCGGGGTCGCCGGGACCTGGATGCGGTGGACCGCGCCCGTGCCGAGGCGGGCGTAGCCGCGGCCGGGCGGGACGTCGGCGACCGGGGTGGTGTGCGGGGGAGCGCCCAGGACCGTCCGCAGTTGCTCAGCCGTCGCGGGGCCGAGCACGACACGCGCGCGTGTGTGCTGTCGTACGGCTTCGGACAGGGCGTCCATGGCGTCCCACTGCTCGGCCACGACCACCGTGACGCCCACCGCGCGGCCGTGTCTGAGCGGGACCTGGAGCAGGGACTGCGGGTCCTTGCGGTGGTCCGCCGCGGCGAGGTGGGTGAACGCTGTCGGGCGGTCAAGGAGGATCCACAGCGGGCGCTTGGTGTCGTCCGGGGGCGGGTTGCCCGCCTGACGGGCGCGGTTCACGGCGATGAGGCGCCGCTCCGTCTCCGTCGCCGCCCACTCCACGCTCGCCAGGGCCCCCGACAGACCGCACTCGACCGCCAGGACGCCGTCGCGCCCGATCAGACAGGCGTACTCGCCGGTGCTGCCGCCCTCGACGATGACGACGTCACCGTGCTGCAGGGCCTGCAGGGCGATCGAGCGCAGCAACGTCGAGGTGCCGCTGCCGGGCTGGCCCATGACCAGCAGATGGGGCTCGGTGGAGCGGATACCGGTGCGCCAGACGACCGGCGGTACGTCGCGCTGCTCCGCGCCGTGGGTGAGCGGGAGCGTGCGCTGGACGTGGGTGGGGTCGGTGAAGCCGAGGACGGTCTCGCCGGGGGTCGTGACGAAGCGCTGGGCGGCGATGTCGGTGGGCAGCGCGGCGAGCACGGTGACCGCCAGCTCGTTGCCCTCCTCGTCCCAGGCGAAGTGGTACTCCCGGCCGCGGCCGGACTTCGCGGTCAGCAGGTGCTCGATCCGCGCGCGGGACTCCGCCTCGCCGTCGGTGAAGTAGGCCGGGTAACGGATCAGCAGGCTGCTGACGCGGCCCGTGCCGTCGAAGTCGAACTCCGGGAAGGCCTTCTCCCACTCGCCGCCGTGGGTGTACAGCGGAGCCGGGTCCTCGGCGGCCGAGAAGTACGGGACCAGGGCCTCGTAGAGCGCCCTCAGCCGCTCCCTCTGGGACTCGTCGGGTCCCTCGGGCGTCGAGGGCTTGCGGTCCCGGCCCTGCCAGGCTGCCGCCGCCATCAGGCTGATGACGGCGAGCAGCGGTCCGTACGGAACCAGCGCCACGACCAGGATCACCGAGGCCACCAGGAAGAGCAGCGGTCCGCGTTTGTCCTTGGGGGTGTCGGCCCACTTGCGCCGCCCGGCCGAGGCCAGCCGGCGCAGACCACGGGTGATCGTGATCAGTGGGTGGAGGACGTCAGAGGCGCTGTCGCCCGCCGTCCGGGCCAGCTCCCGGCTACGGGCGAACTGCGCCCGGGCCAGCTCCCGGCTTCGGGTGATCTGCGCGCTGCCTGTGCTCAGGATGCGGGGGAGGGGGCGGCGGGCCACTGCTGTCTCCTACAGGTGCGTACGGGCGGGTGGGGCGGCGTCAGAACTGGATGCCGCCCAGCAGGCTCGCCAGGCTCTCGCCGCCGGCCTTGATGCTCGGGGCGATGGCCGTGCTTGCCAGATAGAAGCCGAACAGGGCCGAGATCAGGGCGTGCGACGCCTTCAGCCCGTCCTTGCGGAAGAAGATGAAGACGACGATGCCCAGCAGAACGACGCCTGAGATGGAGAGGATCATGTGAGTGCTCCTGGTTTGGTGGGGACAGTCACCATGAGTACTTCCAGGCTCACAGGATGTATCCATACTATAAAAGGTGCAACTGGGTGAAATTCGTCAGATTTCCCCCTGTTGGCGGAGTGTCCTGAGGCGGATGAGCTTGGGTGTTGCGTCCGGCCGTGTCTGCGATGATCTTTGCCGCGAGCGCATCAGGCCATGTGCCGCGCGAGCCAGTACCCTGGCGAATCACTCGTACGGCCGAGCACCGCTCGCGGTCGCACCTGTGCTCCCCGCAGTTCCCAGCAGTTCCCAGCAGTTCCCAGCAGTTCCCCGCAGTCCCCGTGTACGTAGTGAGAGGCGGTCCGGCCGATGACTGATGCCCCCGACCCGGAGGTCGTGGAGCTGGCGACCAAGATCTTCGATCTGGCCCGGCAGGGGCAGACCGAGGCGCTCGTGGCGTACGTCGACGCGGGCGTTCCGGCCAACCTCACCAATGACCGCGGCGACTCCCTCGTGATGCTCGCCGCCTATCACGGGCACGCCGAGGCGGTGCGCGCCCTGCTCGCCCGGGGTGCCGAGGCCGACCACGTCAACGACCGGGGTCAGACGCCGCTCGCCGGTGCCGTCTTCAAGGGTGAGACGGAAGTCATCAAGGCCTTGCTCGAGGGCGGCGCCGACCCCGCCTCCGGAACGCCGTCGGCCGTCGACACGGCCCGGATGTTCGCCAAGACAGAACTGCTCGAACTGTTCGGCGCACACTGATCCGAATGTTCTGACCAGCGAAAACGCGGAAAACGGGGGAGGCGGTACAGGGCCGCCGAAATTTCGGTCGCGGCAGATGGAAGTGCCGAGTCATCATGACGTCGTGATTCACGGACGCGATGGCTGGGCAGGTGTTGCCGCACCGCGCGGGCCGTGATGCGGTCCGCATGGGCCACCGACGAGAGGCAGAGGAAGATGGTCTACAGCAAGCAGGAAACGGCGGGCGCCCCGACGTGTTGTCACGCGGCCAGGTGAAGCAAGAACCCCGGTTGCGTCGACGCTTGATGTGAGGCTGTTTCCCATGTTCGAACCGGTCATAGCGCCCAGCGGTACGCTGCTCGGCCTGCTTCAGCGGGGCCGTGGCGACGGCACACTGCACGCGCTCACCGCCCCGCGCGCCGAAGCGCTCGCGGCCCTGAACCACTGTGTGCTGCGGGACCCCCGCCACGACTGGCAGGTGGAGAACCGCTCCCTGTACTACGCCCGTCTCTACCTCGACCTGAACGGCGAGCTTGACGAGATCGAGGCGCACCTCTTCGACGTCGAGGACGCCCTCGACACCGAGGAATCACGCACGGGGCTGGCCCTCGCCGTCCTCGGCCACCTCGCCTCCTACGGCAGGCTGGACGCGCTCGCCCTGCTGCGCAGGTACGCCGCCTCGGGCTCCAACTGGGCCTGGGCCCTGGACGAACTCGCGCTCAGGGACGACGACGCGGGGCTGCGTGCCCTCGCCGCGCCCGTGCTGGCGCGGTTCCCGGCCGATCCCGAGGGCGAGGCCGAGCTGGCCGCCGTCGTACGCGATGCTTTTGAGCCACGCCCGTGGCGGCTGTGGGCCGAGGATCAGCGCGAATCGATCGCCACACGTGTGCGTGCCGCTCACGAGGCCGGCTGCTTCGACCGCTGGCAGCGGCAGATGCGACCTACCGGGCCCCGTCCGGGGTGGAGCGTGCAGGCGGTCTTCGAATGGGCCCAGCAGGGCATGGAGCGCGGAGCCGCGCTCCATGTGCCGGCCGCGCGGTGCCTCATGGCCGTCGCGGGCCCCGAGGACCGGCCCGAAATCGTCGCTGCCGCCGAGGACGGCACCGACGGAGCCCGCTGCACCGCACTGCGCTACCTGGCCGACACCAACGATCCCGGCGCCCTCGACCTGATCGAGGCGGCCGTGATCACCGGCTCTTCGGCGGTCGTGGATGCGGCCCTCGACGCCTTCGAACGGATGCGCAGCGTCGCCGCCATCGACCGCGCGCGCGGCTGGGCCCGAAGGCCCGATCCGCTCGGTGCCGCCGCCGGACGCATGCTCGCCTGCCGGGGCGGGGCCGAGGACAAGGACCTGGTCCTGGCGGCGCTGCGCGAGGCCGTACGGGGCGAAGGTCCCGACGCCCCGACCCTGTGGACCCTGGTCGACGGCACCGGACGGCTCGGCATCGCCTGCGCGGCCCCCGTGCTGCGCCATATCTACCGCGAGACGGCGTCCTCCCATCTACGGGGCCGCACCGCTCGCGCCCTCGCCGCCACCGACCCCTCCTACGCCTCGGGATTCGCCGTCGAGTGCCTCTGGGACTGCGAGGAGACCACCCGCGAGATCGCCGCCCGGCACGCCGAGACCGGTGACACGCGCGTCGTCGAACGACTGCGCCGGCTCGCCGCCGATCCGGCCGAGGAGGCCGAGGTCCAGACGGCCGTACGCAGCCGGATCGGACCCGACGCAACCACCGGCTGATCATCGGCCGGGACATGTGACCGCACGGTGAACGTCCGCGGAGATCCGCCCGCAAGGTGAACTCGGGGTGGCCGACGGGTCAGGTGTGCATGGCCGGAACCTGACCCGCTCGGTCGCGGAGCGGAACGCTCATGGGACGTTTCTTGTTTGGAAAGATCCACGTTGACGCGGCCACGTCCAGCACGGCGACAACACGGGTATGCGTGTCGTCATCGTGACCGAATCCTTTCCCCCCGATGTGAACGGCGTGGCCCACTGCGCGCTCCAGACCGCCCGACACCTCGTCGACCGCGGTCACGCTCCCCTCGTCGTCACACCCGCTCCCGCTCCCGGGAACAAGGCGGCCGCCGCCCTGGCGCCCTGCCCCGTCGTCCATGTCCCCTCCCTTCCGCTCCCCGGCTATCCCCAGGTCAGGGTCGCCCTCCCCAGCCGGCGCCTGGCCGCCGCGCTGATCCAGCACCAGCCCGACATCGTGCACCTGGCCAGTCCCTTCGTCCTCGGCGTCCGCGGCATGGCCGCCGCCGCCCGGCTCGGCATCCCCGCCGTCGCCGTCTACCAGACCGACCTGGCCGGATACGCCCGCACCTACATGGGCGCGGGCGAGGCAGCGGCCTGGCGGCGCATAAGGTCCGTCCACTCCGCCGCCGACCTCACCCTCGTCCCGTCCAGCGCGTCCATGCACGACCTCGAGGCCCACGGGGTGCCCCGGCTCAAGCTGTGGGCACGCGGCGTTGACACCGCGCGCTTCCGCCCCGAGCTGCGCGACGAGAAGCTGCGCCGGGAACTCGCCCCGAACGGCGAGGTCATCGTCGGCTACGTCGGGCGGCTCGCCCCGGAGAAGCACATCGAGCTGCTCTCCGGCGTGTGCGGCCTGGCGGGCGTGAAGGTCGTGATCGTCGGCGACGGGCCGAGCCAGCCCGCGCTCGCCGAGGCGCTGCCCGGCGCGGTTTTTCTGGGCCGCCGCGGCGGGGACGACCTCGCCCGGATCTTCGCCTCGTTCGACATCTTCGCCCACACGGGGCCGTTCGAGACCTTCTGCCAGACCGTGCAGGAGGCCATGGCGAGCGGGGTGCCGGTCGTGGCGCCGGCTGCCGGCGGTCCGCTGGACCTGGTCGACCACGGCCGCACCGGGCTCCTGGTGCCGCCGCGCGACGCCGACGCCGTACGGGACGCGGTGGCCTCCCTGGTCGCCGACCCGGCGCTGCGGGCCGCGTACGGGGCCGCCGGACACGCGACGGTCGACGGCCGCACCTGGGCGGCCATCGGCGACCAGCTCATCGCCCACTACGAGGCCGTGCTCAAGGCGCGGAGGCCGGCGGTGGCGGTATGAACTCCTCGGTGAACTCCTCAGGCAACCCGTCCGTGAACCCGTCGACGAATACCGGGCTGCGGATCGTCCGGCTGGCGAACTTCGTCGCCCCCGCCTCCGGAGGGCTGCGGACCGCGCTGCGTGAACTGGGCAAGGGCTTCAAGCTGGCGGGCCACGACCCCGTCCTCATCGTGCCGGGCGAGAAGTACAGCGACTGCGAGACCGAGCAGGGCCGAGTGATCACCCTGCCCGGCCCGATGCTGCCCGGTACCGGCGGCTACCGCGTGCTCGTCGACAAGCGGCGGGTCGCGGCCCTCCTGGAGGAGCTCGCCCCCGACCGCCTGGAGGTCTCCGACCGGACGACGCTGCGGTGGACCGGCAAGTGGGCCCGCCGCGCCCGGGTCCGCGCGGCGATGGTCTCCCACGAGACCGCCGACGGCGTGCTGCGCACCTGGGGCCTGTCGGAGAACCTGTCCCGGCGGGCCGCCGACGCCCTCAACCTCCGTACCGCCCACACCTACTCGAAGGTCGTGTGCACCACCGAGTTCGCCGAGCGGGAGTTCGTGCGGATCGGCGCCCGCAACGTCGTGCGGGCTCCGCTGGGCGTCGACCTGATGAACCGGCGGCCCACCCTGCGGGACGCGGCGCTGCGCGAGACCCACGCGCGTGCGGACGAGAAGCTGCTCGTGATGTGCTCCCGGCTCTCCGTGGAGAAGCGGCCCGGCACCGCCCTGGACGCCCTGGAGTCGCTGCGTCGGCGCGGCGTGCGAGCGGTGCTCGTGGTGGCCGGCAACGGGCCCCTGCGTGCCGGCCTGGAGAAGCGGGCGCAGGAGCGCGACCTGCCGGTGACCTTCCTCGGGCATGTCGCCGACCGCAGCCTGCTCGGCGCGCTGCAGGCCTCCGCCGACATCTGCCTGGCCCCCGGGCCCGCCGAGACGTTCGGGCTCGCCGCCCTGGAGGCCATGGCCTGCGGCACGCCTGTCGTGGCGAGCGCGTCCTCCGCGCTGCCGGAGGTGATCGGCTCCGCCGGAGCCACCGCGGCGGACAACGGCGACGCCTTCGCGGACGCCGTGGAGATGCTGCTCGACCGTCCCGAGCGCGAGCGCCGCGAGGCGGCACGCGCGCGTGCGGAGTGCTTCGGCTGGGGCACGGCGGTGGACGCCTTCCTCGCCGCGCACGAAGCGGCGGTGCCGGTACGTCCCTTCGCCCGTGCGGAGGGCGCGGCATGAGACCGCTCCGCTACGTCGCCCTCGGGGACTCGCTGACCGAGGGGGTGGGCGATCCCGTCGGGAACGGGTGGCGCGGCTGGGCCGCGCTGCTCGCCGGCGGACTGTCCGAGCCGGCTGCCGAGTTCACCAACCTCGCCGTCAGCGGGGCACAGACGCGGGACGTGCTGGAGAAGCAGCTCCCGACGGCGCTGTCCCTGCGGCCCGACGTGGCGTCCGTCCTCGTGGGCGTCAACGACACGCTGCGCAGCACCTTCGACATCGAGAAGATCGCCGAGCGCCTCGACAAGGTCTACGCGTCCTTCACCCGTCAGGGCACGGCCGTGCTCACGGCATGCCTGCCCGACCCGGGCACGATGCTGGGCCTGCCGGGAATCCTGGGCAGCCCGCTGGCCCGTCGGCAGCGGGCCGTCAACACGGTGGTCCACACGTTGTCCGAGCGGTACGGGGCTCTGCACCTGCACGCGGTCGACGACGCCTGGATCATGGAGCGCGCGATGTGGAGCTCCGACCGGCTGCACCCCGGGGAGCGCGGGCACCGGCAGATCGCCCTGCGCTTCCACGCGATGCTCGCGCACCGGGGCCTCGCGACTCAGACGGCGCCCTCACCCGATCCCGAGTTCCCGCCGCCCACCAAGTCGGCGAGCCTGCTGTGGCTCGCCACCGCGGGTACGGCCTGGATGATCCGGCGCTGCAACGACCTGCTGCCCCAACTGGTCCGCCTCGCCGCCGTCGAGATGCGGCACCGCGCGAAGGGCACCAGCGACCGGCTCGACCTGCGCGCGGCACAGTCGGTGTCCAGGGCGCTGGCCGTGCTGTCGATGCCGGACCCGATGGCGCCGGCCGGGCACTGGTCGGTGTCCGAGTCGGTGGCGTTGGCCGGGCGCGGGCAGCTGTCCGATCCGGTGGCGGTGCCCGAGCATCCGATGGCACCGGAACACCGGTCGGTGCCCGATCACCGGTCGGCGGCCGAGCACCGGTTGGTCCCCGATCGTGGGTCCGTGCCCGAACACCTGTCACGGCCGGAGGGGCTGCCGGTGCCGATGCCGGTGCCCGTGCCCGGACAGCGCTCGGTCCAGGAGCAGCAGCCCGCGCCTGAGGCGGCGTAGCGGTCCCGGGACAGGGCTCGGCCTCCGGAGCGGCATCCCCCGCCGCCTGAGGCGGGCGCAACGCACGCGTGCGTGGCGGGAGGTGGTCGGCGCAGTGGCGGGCGTCAGCGACGGCGTACGGCCACGAAGCGGACCGGCGTGCCCGGTACCGCCTGTGCGGCGGCCGGGAGGTCGGCCGCGCGGACGACGGCGATCACCGGGTAGCCGCCCGTCGTCGGATGGTCGGCCAGGAACACGACCGGCCGGCCGTCGGGCGGGACCTGGACCGCGCCCAGGACCACGCCCTCGCTGGGGAGCTCGCGGGTGAGCGCGCGTTCCAGGGCGGGGCCCTCGGTGCGCAGCCCGATGCGGTTGCTCGCGGCGGACACGCGATAGGGGTGGGAGGTGAAGGCACGCACGGCCGCCGGGGTGAACCAGTCGTCGCGCGGGCCCGGCGTCACCCGCAGGACCAGTTCGGAGGGGGGCGCCGGCTGCGGGGCGACGTCCACGCGCGCGTGCGGCTGCGTCGGCCGGCCCAGGGGGAGCACCGTGCCGTCCGTGAGAGGCGCTGGGCCGAGGCCGGACAGCAGGTCCGTGGAGCGGCTGCCGAGGACCGGCTCGACGGCGATGCCGCCGGACACGGCCACATAGCTCCGTACGCCGGACCTGGCCCCGCCGACGCCCAGAAGCGCACCGGCGGGCACGCGCACCGCAGCGCCCCAGGCGACCGGACGTCCGTCCACCGTGACGCGGCAGGGCGCCCCGCCGACCGCCACGGTCACGGTCGAACGGGGCCGTACCGCACAGCCGTCGAGCGTGGTCTCCAGTACGGCTGCCTCCGGAGGGTTGCCGACCAGGCGGTTGACCAGCGCCGCCGCGGGCCCGTCCAGCGCACCCGAGCGGGGCACCCCGAGGTGGGCGTGCCCGGGCCGGCCGAGGTCCTGCACGGTGGTGAGCGCCCCGGCGCGTACGACGGACAGCGCGCGGTCGGTCATGAGCTCCCCACCGGAACGAAGCGCACGCGCGTGCCAGGCGACAGCAGCGCGGCCGGCACACGCGTGTGGTCCCACAGCACGGCGTCCGCGGTGCCGATCAGCTGCCACCCGCCCGGCGACGAGCGCGGATACACGCCCGTGTACGGGCCCGCCAGCGCCACCGCACCGGCGGGGACGGCCGTGCGCGGCGTGGCCCGGCGCGGGACGTCGTAGCGCGGCGGCAGGCCGGTCAGATAGCCGAACCCGGGGGCGAAACCGCAGAAGGCGACACTGAATTCGGTGTCCGCGTGGATGCGGGCCACCTCGGCCGGGGAGACGCCCCAGTGCGCGGCGACGTCGGTTAGGTCCGGGCCGTCGTAGCGCACCGGGAGCTCGACGACCTCACCCGCGCGCGGGGGAGCGTGCGGCACTTCGGAGGTGGTCAGTTCACAGGCCAGGCGGGCCGGGTCGGCGAGCCCGTCGAGCAGCACCGTACGGGCCGCCGGGACGATCTCGCGGACGGACAGCGAGCCCTGCGCGCGGCGGCGCAGCAGGTCGGCGTGGAGCGCCCGGGCCTCCTCGCCCGAGGCCACCTCGACGAGCAGGGCGTCGTCGCCGACGGGCAGCGCCCTCATACGAAGGCCTCCACGCGCACACCCGACTCCTCCAGCCGCGCCCGCACCCGCCGGGCGAGCTCGACGGCGCCGGGCGTGTCCCCGTGCAGGCACAGGGAACGCGCGCGTACCGCCACGGGAACGCCGGAGTGGGAGGTGACCACGCCCGAGCGTGCCAGACCCACCGAGCGCTCCACGACGGCCTCCGGGTCGGTGACCACGGCGCCCTCCTGGCCGCGCGGCACGAGCGTGCCCTGCTCGGTGTACGCGCGGTCCGCGAACGCCTCCTTGACGGCCGGGAGCCCGGCCTTGGCGGCAAGCTCCAGCAGCCGCGAGCCGGGCAGGCCGAGCACGGGCAGCGAGGCGTCCGCGAGGAGCAGGCCGTCGACGACCGCGCCGGCCTGTTCCTCGTCGTGCACGACGCGGTTGTAGAGCGCGCCGTGCGGCTTGACGTACGACACGCGCGTGCCCGCCGCCCGCGCGAAGACCGCCAGGGCGCCGATCTGGTAGGCCACTTCGGCCGCCAGCTCGGCGGGCGGCACGTCCATCGCGCGCCGCCCGAACCCCGCCAGGTCCCGGTAGGAGACCTGGGCGCCGATCCGTACCCCGCGCTCGGCCGCCTGCTCGCACACCCGCCGCATGGTGGCCGCGTCCCCGGCGTGGAAGCCGCAGGCCACGTTGGCGCTGGTGACGACCGACAGCAGCCGTTCGTCGTCGGTGAGCTGCCAGCGGCCGAAGCCCTCGCCGAGGTCGGCGTTCAGGTCGATGGAGGTCATCGGTCCGTCGTTTCTCCTGTCGGGTGACTTCTCAGGCGATGCGGTACTGCTCGTCACGGGCGTCGGTCAGGAACATCTGGCCCGGTGCGTGGGTGATGGCGAACGGCGGCCGCGAGGCCATCACGGCGGCCTGCGGCGTCACACCGCAGGCCCAGAACAACGGGATGTCGTCCGGCTCCGCCTCGACCGGGTCGCCGAAGTCGGGGCGGCCGAGATCGGCGATGCCCAGCGCCGACGGATCGCCGCAGTGCACGGGGCTGCCGTGCACCGCCGGGAGGAGACCGGTCTCCCGCAGCGCCGCCGCCACATGCTCCGGCGGCACCGGCCGCATGGACACCACCATCGGGCCGTGCAGCCGTCCCGCCGGCCGGCACTGGCGGCTGGTCACGTACATCGGGACGTTGCGGCCCTGCTCGATGTGGCGGATCGGGACGCCGGCCTCGGCCAGCGCCCACTCGAAGGTGAAGCTGCAACCGATGAGGAACGACACCAGGTCGTCGCGCCAGTGCGCACGCACGTCCTTCGGCTCGTCCACCAACTCGCCGTCCCGCCACACCCGGTAGCGCGGCAGATCGGTCCGCAGGTCGGCGCCGTCGGCGAGGACGGTCGTCCAGGAACCGGCGTCCGTGACGTCCAGGACCGGGCAGGGCTTGGGATTGCGCTGGCAGAACAGCAGCATGTCGTACGCCCAGTCGGCGGGCACCGAGATCAGGTTGACCTGGGTGTGCCCCGCGGCGACCCCGGCGGTGGGCCCGGCGAGGCCTTCCCGGAAGCGGGCGCGTGCGTTTTGCGGGCTCCACGCGTGCGCGTGATTGTCGACGAGGGTGAGGGGGCGGTCCGCTTCGAGGCTGAGCGGACGGTCCACCGTCAGGGCGGGCGGACGGTCCTCCGTACGGTTCACGCCAGCTCCTTCCCGCGCGTCTCCGGCAGCCCGAACAGGGCCAGTGCGGCGATGCCGTAGCCGATCGCGCCGAAGACCAGCGCGCCGCCCACGCCCCAGCTGTCGGCCAGGAAGCCGACCATGGTGGGGAAGACGGCACCCACCGCGCGCCCGGTGTTGTACGTGAAGCCCTGTCCCGTGCCGCGCACCGCCGTCGGGTACAGCTCGCTCAGGTAGGACCCGAAGCCGCTGAAGATCGCCGACATGCAGAACCCGAGCGGGAAACCGAGCACCAGGAGCAGGGTGTTGGAGCCACTGGGGATGTTCGCGTACGCCAGGATGCAGCCGGCCGACAGCAGCGCGAACAGCCAGATGTTGCGCCGACGGCCCAGCCGGTCGGTGAGGTACCCGCCGGTGAGGTAACCGATGAAGGCGCCCGAGATCAGGAACGTCAGATAGCCGCCCGTACCGACGACCGACAGGTCGCGCTCGGTCTTCAGATAGGTCGGCACCCAGGTGGCGAGGGTGTAGTAGCCGCCCTGGACGCCCGTGGAGAGCAGTCCGGCGAAGATCGTCGTACGCAGCAGCCCGGGCTTGAAGATGGCCGCGAACGAACCCTTCTGGGGGCTCTGTTCACGTACGGCGACGGCCTCGGGGGCGTCGTGCACCCGGCGCCGCATCCAGATGACGAGCAGCGCGGGCAGTGCGCCGGTCCAGAACATCACGCGCCAGGCCAGGTCGTCGTCGACGAGCGAGAAGACGACGGTGTACATGATCGCGGCCAGGGCCCACCCGACGGCCCACGAGCTCTGGATCGCGCCGAGCGTGCGGCCACGGTGCTTGGCGCTCGCGTACTCGGCGACCAGGATCGCGCCGACCGCCCATTCGCCGCCGAAGCCGAGGCCCTGGAGGGCGCGGAAGACCAGCAGCCACTCGTAGTTGGGGGCGAAGCCGCAGGCGACGGTGAAGACCGCGTACGTGATGACCGTGATCATCAGCGCCTTGACCCGGCCTATTCGGTCGGCCAGCACGCCGGCGAGTGCGCCGCCGATCGCGGAGACCACCAGCGTGACGGTGGTGAAGAGGCCGGTCTGGCCGCTGTCCAGGCCGAAGTACGCGGCCAGCGCCACCATGCTCAGCGGCAGTGTGAAGTAGTCGTACGAATCCAGGGCATAGCCGCCGAAAGCGCCCGCGAAGGCGCGGCGGCCACGCGGGCCGAGGGCGCGCAGCCAGCCGAACGCGCCGTCGTCGTCGGCGCGTTCGTCGGTGCTGGCCTGGGTGTCTTTCAGAGCCTGCGGTGGAGGGGTCGTGCTCATGGGCACCTCGCAGAGAGGGGACGGGGGTGCGGAACTGAGCCGAACGGAGCTGAACTGAGCTGAACGGTGAGCAGCAAGGTAGAGGATCGTTGAACGATCCTTCAATACCCCTGTTGTTTCGTTCTCGGGTCTGCGGTTGAATTCCGGGCATGGCAGAGCAGCTGGGCGGACTGGCCGACGACCGTGCCCTCCTGGGTCGTACGAGCACGGCGGAGCGGGTCTCGGACATCCTCAGAAGCCGCATCGCCGAGGGCTACTTCGCACCCGGCACCCGGCTGTCGGAGGACAGCATCGGAGGAGCGCTGGGTGTGTCCCGCAACACACTGCGCGAGGCGTTCCGGCTGCTCACCCATGAACGGCTCCTCGTCCACGAGCTGAACCGGGGCGTGTTCGTGCGGGTCCTGACGGTGGAGGACGTCGAGGACATCTACCGCACCCGTCGCCTCGTCGAGTGCGCTGTCGTCCGCGGGCTCGGCGAACCGCCTTACCCCCTGGAGGGGCCCGCCGAAGCCGTCGCCGAGGGGCAGCGCGCGGTGCGTGAAGGTGACTGGAAAGGGCTGGGGACGGCCAACATCCACTTCCATCGCGAACTGGTGGCGCTCGCGGGCAGCGAACGCACCGACGAACTCATGCGCAGCGTCTTCGCCGAGCTGCGGCTCGCGTTCCACGTCGTCGACGATCCGCACCGGCTGCACGAGCCGTACCTCGCACGCAACCAGCAGATCCTCCGGGCCCTGGAGGCGGGGGACCGGAGCGGGGCCGAGAAGTTGCTCGCGGTCTATCTCGAGGACTCGCTGGAGCGGGTGGTCGAGGTGTACCGGCGGCGGGTGGGGGAGGGCGAAGCACTCACCTAGGTGAAGCCCTTGCTCACGTGGCTGAAGCCCTTGCTCACGGGGCTTTGTCGGCATGGGGCTGGGGGCGCGGGGCCGAGTTGACATGCGGCGCCGCCGCGACGGCGCTCCCGCCTCCACCGGCCCGCAGACGAGGGCGACCGTGGTCGCCGGGCCACCGCAGGGGGCGATCGGCGTCGTTTGGGTCGTTGTCAGACCTAGGACCTAGTCTGTGCACCGTGACTTCACCCGCATCGACGGACCGTGTTCCGCCCCAGCTCAGCGCGGGGTCGCGCCCTGCTCCGGGCCCGGCCGCCGACGAAGGGCTGGCGCGACGGCTGCGTGCGCTGGCCTGCACCGCGCCGCTGCACGACCTCGATGCGCGCAAGGCCAACCTCGCCGGGGAGTACTCGGTGTACGGCATGGCGGAGGTGGCGCTCGCCGCCATCGACCTGGTCACGCTGAACATGGACTTCGACACGGGTGCCGACCACGACCAGATAGTCGCCAGGCTCATCCCCCGCATCGCCGCCCAGGCCCCGCGGCGGCCCGTCGCCGAGCACGAGCGAGTGGCCCGCTGGGTCCTGGAGAACCTGATCAATGTCGGCAGTGTGGACCGCGGCTTTCGTGCCGTTTACGGCACGTTCGCGCCGGACGGCAGCTATGTCCGCCGTGACTACGACTTCAAGCTGATCGAGGAGGTGCCGGGCCCTGGCGGCACGGTGTATCTCCGTACGACCGACGAGGCGGTCAACGTCCTTGTCGGCGCCCTCGACACCGACGTCACCAGCGCCCAGATCGCCGCCGAGGTCAAGCTCGAAGTGCTGATCAACCGCGGGCGGCTCGCCGATGCCCAGCTGGCCGCCGAGCAGGCCCGGTACCGGACCGTGCAGTACTCGGAAACGCTCCGCAGGGCCCTGGACGCGACCCGGCGCAACGTACGGGCGGTCGACTGGCTGAACGCCGTACCGGACATGATCGCCGAGGCGCTCGACCATGTCGCCGACCGGTACCGCCATGAGAACGCGATCCTGACCAACATCCGCAAGGCGCGGGACGAGACCGAGGACCCCGAGCACAAGCGCCGTGCGGCCGAGCTCGTCGACATCGTCAAGGACTGCATCCGACGCCACACCCAGCTGCAGTCCCGCCTGCTGGAGGCCGGGCCGCTGTTCCGCGCCGAGCAGGACCGGCAGGCCTTCGCAACGCCGATGACGACATCGGGGATCGACCTGTACGGCCATCTCCTCGCCCCCGTCCTGCCCTTGCCCCTGGAGCAGTCCGTCCGGGTCACGGACGCCTTCTTCGCGCGCGGGACCGGGCTGCGTACGCCGGTGTCGGTCCGGGTGGGTGATCTCGTCGACATACTGCTGACGCCGTCCGTGGAGCGGGAGCACCTGGGCGCCGAGATGCCCGAGCCCGACCTCATCGCGACACCGGACGACAGCCGGTTCAGCGAGGAGCAGTTGGCCTCGGCGATGGAGCTGCTGGACCTGCCGGCCGACGCCCCGCGCAGACTGTCGGGGCTGTTGGCCCAGGCACGTCGGCAGGATCCCGAGCTGCCCTACCTGGTGGCTCTGCTGGCGGTCCACGCGGCCAGTCCGCCGGTCGGTACGGCCTACCGGCAGGGCGAGGAGAAGCTGCTGTTCGCCGTGGACGACGGGACGGAGCTGGAGGATCCCGAGTTCGGCGGCGCCGACCTGATCGTGGGGACGGCCCTGCTGGACGCGGCCGGGATGGCGGCGGACAGGACGGAAGCAGCATGAGTGAGCAACAGCGCAGCAAGGAGCCCGGACCGTGAGCGAGCACGCCGAGTGGAGTGACACCGAGGCCCCCGCCCCGTCGGCGACCGCCGCCGTGACTCCCGCCGACGCGGCCGACGCGGCCCGGCTGGTCGCCTTCGGGCTGCAGCCGAAGTTGCAGCCCGCGCGCGATCAGGAGTACACGGAACTGCTGCGGCGATACCGGGAAGACCCGCCGTTCGCGCGGCTCGCGGACGCCGTGGCCGCCGGGCTCGGGCTGGTGGTGCTGGAGGTGTCCCCGCGCGCGGGGATGGCCGTCACGGCCGCCGAGGACTCCGTGTTCGCCGTCCGCATGGGCGACTACGCGCGTCGTACGTCGGCCGACGGCAGCGACCGCTTCCTGCACGGGCTGGCCCATCTCGCCATCGCCGCCATGGCGTTTCCGCGGCCCGAGGACCTGGCCGACGACGGCTACATCGGGCGCGTGACGGTCAACGGCGTCGACGCCTTCGTCCGGCAGGCCTGCCGCCGGCTGGAGGAGCGCGCGGACGAGCAGGGGGAGAACACCGACCCCGCCACGGACGCGCCCGGCCTGGAGGCCGCCTGGCGAATCTGGGTGAGACGCAGCGCGACCGGCGCCACCAAGGACGCGCGCAGACTCGCCGGGTCGACGACCGGCATCGTCGGCAAGGCGGCCGCGTTTCTGACCGACTCAGGGTTTCTCCAGCGGACGGGCGACGACAGCGGCGGCACCTTCCGGACGACCGCCCGTTATCAACTCCAGGTCCGTGACATGGCGGGCAGCGCTGCCATGGCCGAACTGCTGGAGCTGGGCGTGGTCTCGGTCACCGACGGCACACCGACGCTGCTGGCCGCCGAGCACACGGACGACCTGGAGCTGGTGGCCGACGCCGGGCTGCCGTTCCATTCCGCCTGAATCTCCGAACCGGTCTGAGCTCCGATCCACCTGAATCTTCGATTCCGCCCGAAGCCCCGAAGCCCCGAAGCCCCGAAGCCCCGAAGCCCCGAACCCCCGAACTTCCCCGATCTGACGAAGACTTACGAGAGTCCGCCATGTACGAGCTGTCCCGGGTCCGCCTCTACTCCATCGGGCCGGCCGGTGCGCGCTACGCCGACACCGTGCTTGACCTGCGCGGTGTCGGCGAGCCCGTCCCCGATCCCGCGCCCATGCAGGCGGAGTTCTTCGAGGAGGAGCCCGTCGGACCGCCGCGTCGGCCCGCTCCCGCGGGGGTGCTCTTCCTGGAGAACGGCGGCGGCAAGTCGGTCCTCCTCAAGCTGATCTTCTCCGTGATGCTGCCGGGCCACCGCAACACCCTCGGCGGCGCCAGCTCCGGCGTGCTGCGCAAGTTCCTGCTCGCCGACGACTGCGGGCACGTCGCGCTGGAGTGGCAGCACACGCTCACCGGCGAGTGCGTCGTGGTCGGCAAGGCCAGCGAGTGGCGCGGGCGCCAGGTCTCCAACGACCCGCGGAAGTTCGCCGAGGCCTGGTACTCCTTCCGCCCGGGACCCGGGCTGAGCCTGGACAACCTGCCCGTCGCCGAGTCCACCGCCGTGCGGCCGCCCGCTGAGGGCCAGTCGGGCGCGCGGGGCCGGCGGCGCACCATGAAGGGCTTCCGGGACGCCATCACGGAGGCGGGCAAGACGTATCCGCATCTGGAGGTGCACTGGGAGGAGATCCACGACCGCTGGATCGAGCACCTCGGCGACCTCGGCCTCGACCCCGAACTCTTCCGCTACCAGCGGGAGATGAACGCCGACGAGGGCGAGGCGGCCGGCCTCTTCGCGGTCAAGAAGGACTCCGACTTCACCGACCTGCTGCTGCGGGCCGTGACAGACACGCGCGACACCGACGGCCTCGCCGACCTGGTCGGCGGCTTCGGCAACAAGCTGGGCCGGCGGGCCGAGCTGATCGCCGAGCGGGACTTCACCGCCGGTTCCGTCGACCTGCTCGGGCGGATCGTCGAGGCCGCCGAGGCCCGCTCACGCGCGCGTGACATCCACGCCGGGGCCGAGCGGCGCACCCGGACCCTGGCCAGGCGGCTGTCGGCGCGGGGCGTCCAGGAGCGCGTGCGGGCCGGCGACCTCGCGCAGCGGGTCACCGCCGCCGCCTCCGCCGTCACCCACGCCGAGGCGGGCCGGGACCGCAGCGCGCTGATCGCGGCCGAACTGGCCTACCGGCACGCCTCGCTGGCACTCGCGGCTGCCGAGAAGTCGGCGGCGGCGCAGAAGCGCGAGCTCGCCGACGCCCGCACGCTGCACTCGGCCTGGCAGGGCGCCGAGGCCGTCCTGCGGCACCGCGCCGCCGCCGACCGCGTCACGCGCGTGGCCGCCGCCATCCAGGAGGCCGAGCGCGACGCGGCGCCCGCCCTGGCCGCCCGCGCCAAGGCCGCCGTCGATCTCGTACGGGCCCTGCACGCGGCCGCGGAGAGTGCCGAGACCCTCGCCAACGAGGGGGAGGAGCGGTCCGCCGCCCTCCAGGAGGTCAGCGAGTCCGCGCACCGGGACTCCACCGCCGCGGCCACCGAGGCGCAGCGCGCCCGAAGTGAGGTCGGGCATCTGCGCCAGCGGCTGTCCGAGGTCGAGCAGGAGACCGCCGAGGCCGTGCGGGCGGGCTGGCTCGACGACAGCGCGCCCGACGCCGACCCCGCCCGCGCGGCCCTTGCGGCGAGCGACGCCGAGAAGACGGCCGTCGCGGCCTGGGACACCGCCCGTGAGGCCTCCCGGCGTGCTTCGGAACACGCGCGCGAGGCGGCCTCGGCCGAGTCCCGCGCCGAACTGACGGCGGCCCGCGCGGCGGACGCGGCAGCCGGCGCGGAGCGTTCCTACGACGCAGAGCGCCGCCTCGCCGAGGGGCTCGCGGCGGAGGAACGGCTCGCGGAACTGATCGGCCTGACCGGTGAGTCGGGCGCGAAGCGCCGCGCCGCTCTTGCTCCCGGAGCCCTTCCCGCTCCCCGCACGGGTGACGACGGCGAGGGGCACACGGCAGCGCAGAACGTCGCGGAGGCGGTCGCCCAGGGCTCGGTCGACGAAGGCGCCCTCACGCCGGAGGAACTGGACCGGTTCGCCGACGAGTTGCGCGAGCTGCTCGACGACAGCGTCTCCACCGCTGAGCGGCAGTTGTTCGAGCTGCGTACGGCAGCCGCCGACGACTCCCGGATCCTGGGCGCGCTCGGCGACGGCGGGCTGCTGCCGCCCGGACCGGACGTGCTGGCCACCGTGGAGTTCCTCGGCGAGCAGGGCATCCCGGCACTGCCGGGCTGGCGTTACCTCGCGCAGGCGGTCGACCCGGCCGACCACGCGCGAGTGCTGGCCGCCCGACCCGAACTGGTCGACGGCGTGATCATCACCGACCCCGCCACGCACGCGCGTGCCCGCGAGGTGCTGAGCGACGCCGCCCTGCTGCCCCGGTCCGCCGTGGCCGTCGGCACCGCAGCCGCCCTGCTCGCCCCGACCCCGGCGCCGGAGTCCCCGAGCGGCGCCTCTCCTGACGTCTTCCTCGTGCCGCCGAACCCCGCCATGCATGACGAGCACGCCGCCGACGAGGAACGACAGGCGCTGCGTGCCCGGGCCACCGAACGGGACGAGGAGATCCGCGCCCTCGCCGCACGGCTCGGCAAGGACCGGGAACTGGCGGCGCGCCTCGCCTCGTGGCGGACCGGCTGCCCGGCCGGCCGGCTGGTCGAGCTGGCGCAGGCTGCCCGGGACGCGCGCGCGTTCGCCGAGGAGTCCGAGGCGGAGCTGGCCGAGGCGCGGACCGTGCGGACCGAGGCCGACGAAGCCGCCGCCGAGGCCGCGCAGGTCCGCGACGAGCGGCAGGAGGCCGCCCAGAAGGCACGGCGAGCCGCCGACGCCCTGGCCGGGCTGGCGTTCCGGCTGCGCGAGCGGGCCGGCTGGCAGGTCAAGTTGCGTGAACTCGCCGACGAGGCCACCGAGTCCGAGGCCCGCGCGCAGACCTGCCTGGAGCGCGCTCGCGCCGCCGACGAGGACCGTCGCGCCGCCCAGCGCGCCGCCGACGACGCGCGCCGCACCGCGCGTGCCCTGCGGGCCGAGCGCTCGGAGATCGCAGGCGCCCCCGACGACGTGCCGGAAGCCGACGCGGAGGCCCCGAGGGCGTCCCTGCCCGCGCTGCGCGAGGCATACCGGGCAGCCTCCCAGGTGTACGAGAAGGTCGGCGTCGGCGCCGATCTGCGCGCAGAGCAGGCCCGCGCGGAGAGCGACGAGAGCGCGGCACGCGCGGAACTGGACCGGCTCAGCAACAAGGTCCGCACCCGGGCCGAACAACTCCTTGAGTCGACCGACGGCTCCGACGGGCCCTCCCGGCAGGCGGCTGCCTCGCGTGCGGAGGAACTCGTCCAGCTCCTGGAGACCCGGATGTCCAGCGCGAGCGAGCAGCTCGGGCGGTTTCGAGGCGAGGCCGAACGGCACGCGCCCGAGGACGGCGACACCCACACTGACCTGTCCGAGGAACTCCAGCCGCGTGACGCCGAGCACGCGCAGGTCCTGCTGCGCACGTTGACCGCCGAACTCGCCTCCCGCACCGAGGCGTTGACCCAGGCCCGCGAGGCGCACGCAGAACTCCTCGACGCCCACCGCGCCGCCGAGGACGCGGCCGGCGGCTTCGACGAGATCGCCGCAATGCTGCGCGACCTGCTGCGGGAGCACACCTCGGACGAGGAACAGGAGGCGCCGGAGCCGTACCCCGGCAGCACTGAGGAGGCCCGGCACTCCGCCGCCGAGGCCCGCCGGTCGTTGCGCGGCTGCGCCGCCGATCTCTCCGCCGCCGAGGCCGCCGTCCGCGAGGCGAGCGACGTGCTCGTGCGGCACGCCAACTCCACGCGCTACGAACAGGTCCGCACACCGGCCCGCCAGCAGATCCGCGAACTGCCCGCCTCCGCACTGCCTGAACACGCGCAGAAGTGGGCGGACGCCTTCGCGCCCCGGCTCCGCGTGCTCACCGACGAGTTGGCCCAGTTGGAACGGAACCGGGACTCCATCGTGGACCGCCTGCGCGGCCTGGTCGAGTCGGCGCTGACGACCTTGCGGTCCGCGCAGCGGCTGTCCCGCCTGCCCGAGGGCCTCGGTGAGTGGTCCGGACAGGAGTTCCTGCGCATCCGCTTCGAGGAGCCCGACCAGGCCACCCTCACGGAACGACTCGGCGAGGTCATCGACGAGGCCACGCGCGCGGCGGTGAAGAAGAACTCGGACTTGCGGCGCGACGGTATGTCCCTGCTCCTGCGCGGCGTTGCCGCGGCGCTTCAGCCCAAGGGTGTCGCCGTCGAGATCCTCAAGCCGGACGCCGTGCTGCGTGCCGAGCGGGTGCCCGTCGGGCAGATGGGCGACGTGTTCTCCGGCGGCCAGCTGCTGACGGCTGCCATCGCCCTGTACTGCACGATGGCCGCCCTGCGGTCGAACGACCGGGGCCGGGACAAGCACCGCCACGCCGGCACGTTGTTCCTGGACAACCCCATTGGACGCGCCAACGCCACCTACCTCCTGGAGCTGCAGCGAGCCGTCTCGGACGCCCTCGGTGTCCAACTCCTCTACACGACCGGCCTGTTCGACACGACCGCCCTGGCCGAGTTCCCGCTGGTCATCCGACTGCGCAACGACGCCGATCTCAGGGCGGGCCTGAAGTACATCAGCGTGGAGGAGCACCTCCGCCCGGGATTGCCGCAGCAGCCCCAGGCGGGGGAGGCGGTGCGCAGCGAGATCACGGCCACGCGGATGTTCAAACGCCCGGCGGCGCCTGCGACCCCCTAGCCCCGCGGCCGGAGCCGGGAAAACAAGCGGTGAAGTCCCTTTCCTCTCAGGTAGGTTCAGGCAATCGATCAGATGTCCGAAGAGAGGAACCTTGCCTTGCGCATGACCTACCGTCGTCTGACGACCGTTCTCGGGATGGCTGCGGCCTCCGCGTCGGTTCTCGTCCTGGGAACCGCGCCGGCACAGGCCGCCGGCAACATCTTCGACGCCTACAACGCGATCAGCTCACCGAGCGCGAAGACCGAGTTCGCCGAGGACGGCGAGCTTCTCTCGGCGCTCGACCTGAAGCGTGACGGCCATGGCGTCGCCGCCCAGTGGCGCTACAACTCGAGCTCCGCCACCCACTCCTACTACCACGGCGGCGGCTACGCCACCGTCGGGAAGTGGAACCTCTCCTTCGCGGAGGGCACAACCCTGCAGATTCGTGCCTGCCTCCAGGACACGTCCAGCGGGACCCCGTACAGCTGCGGCGGCTGGGAGTACGCCAGGGCCTGACCGTCACAAGTCGGTGAACAGGCGGGCCTTCGGGCCCGCCGCTTTCTCTATCGCGGCCTACTGCTCGTCTGCGTCGGCCACCACTAAGGGTGCGACAACTGCCCCGTCCCGCCTTGCCGGCGTATGCGCTCCTGAGCCCGCTCCACAGCGCGCGCCTGCCGTCGTGCCCTGCGCCGCTCGCGCCGCAGGGACCGGGCTGTGCTGCTGGGCGCCGACACCACGCCGTTGCGCTGGTTCCACACCTGGCGCGTCACCCAGACGTCGAGCGCGGCCCATGTCGCCACCACGGTGCTCGTCACGCTGCTGATGACCATCGGGAACGCCAGCCATGATCCCGCCAGCGTGCACAGGAACGCCACCATTGCCTGGATCAGCGTCAAGGCGATGATCAGAACGGCTCGGACCGCGGCTGTACGCACCGGATCGGGCATCCGGCGCCGCCGCGCGGGCTCCTCGATCCACAACGGCTGGTAATGCGGCTGATCCTGAGCCGCGGCACTCCCGAAGGTCCCGCCTCCGGGTGCCGGAATGTCGCGATCCAGTGCCTCGGAGTCCTGTCGCGCTGTCCGGCGCGCCGCCTCGCCGTCCTCAGGCGCCACGCGCCGCTCCACCGTGTCCATCACCGTGCCACTCCCCACCGTCAGCAGACCGCTCGCACGCATCCGAAGACTCAGCTCCCCAGCGGTTGCCCGGCTTGCGCTGTTTTACGCTGCCCGGGGGCTGGATGCGGCTCCTGTGGCCCAATCCATCCCCATTTCCCGTAGAGAAGGACGATCGGCACGTCCTGAAGATTCCCAAGGAAGGTAGATTTCCGGCCAACTGGCCGGACAGACCGGCCTGATCCGTCCTCCGGGGCGCCCCGGGTTTGCGGGAGGCAATCTCCCGCAATGGCCGGACAACTCCGCATGTCTCGTCACCAGTGCGGAAGTTCAGATTCCGGTTCTCTCTTCGAGTTACGTGTGCGTCGGTAGTAGGCTCGCGCCGATTGTTGACGCACATGTGTGCCCCCTGTCCGGGTGGGGGTTTGAGCTGGGGGAGGCCATGCGCTTTCGCGGGACGTCGATCCGCCGGAAGATGGTGGCGCTACTTCTCGTGCCGCTGGTGTCCCTCACCGCGATCTGGGGTTTCGCCACGGTAATCACGGGGCGGGGTGCGGCGCAGCTCTTCACGGTGTCGTCCCTCGTCGAGAAGATCGGCTACTCCACTGAGGACGCCGTCCGCGTTCTCCAGCAGGAACGCCGCCAGGCGCTGGTCTATCTCGCCGACCGCCGGGCCTCGGACGCGCTGTCCGCACTGCGGGTCACCCGCAACGCGACCGACGCCGCCGTCGCCGAGATCCGCAAGAACGCCAAGGACCCCGACGTCCGCGACGGGCTGGACCAGGGCGACAGCGAGCGCCTCACCGCCGTGCTGGACGCCTTCGACGGCATCAACCCCCTGCGTCGCAGCGTCGAGGACGCAACGGTGAGCCGCGCCGACGCCCTCCACCAGTACAACCTTCTCGTGGACCCCTGCTACACCCTCCTGGCCTCACTCGACGGCGTCGACAACGTGGCGATGGACAAACAGGCCCGCGCCCTCCTCAACGTCACCCGCGCCCGCGAACTGCTCTCCCGCGAGGACGCGTTGCTCAGCTCCGCCCTCGTGGTCGGCAAGCTCTCCGGCGACGAGATACGCGACGTCTCCGATCTCATCGCCCAACGCACGCTCATGTACGAGGTCAGCCTGACCGACCTGCCCTCGGCCGAGCGCGCCCGCTTCGAACGCTTCTGGAAGAACGCCTCCACCGCCCCGCTGCGAGTCGCCGAACAGGACGTCATCTCCTCCCAGGCGGGCAGGCCCAGCGCGGTCGACGCAAAGCGCTGGGACACTGTCGCCGGCAGCGTCCTGGATGAGCTCAGCAAACTCAACGACGAGGCGGGCGCCCGCTATCAGGACCGCGTCAGCCCCGTCGCGATGAGTGTCATCGTCAAGGCGGCCGTCGCCGGGGTCCTCGGTCTGCTCGCCCTGTTGTTCTCCCTCTTCCTCTCCGTGCGCATCGGCCGCAGCCTCGTCCGCGACCTGCGGCAGCTGCGCCTGGATGCCCACGAGGCCTCGGGCGTACGACTGCCCAGCGTGATGCGCCGCCTCTCCGCCGGAGAACAGGTCGACGTGGAGACCGAGGTCCCGCGTCTGGAGTACGACAAGAACGAGATCGGCGAGGTCGGACAGGCCCTCAACACCCTGCAGCGCGCCGCCGTCGAGGCCGCAGTCAAGCAGGCCGAACTGCGCGCCGGGGTCTCCGAGGTCTTCGTCAACCTCGCCCGCCGCAGCCAGGTCCTTCTCCACAAGCAGCTCACCCTCCTCGACACCATGGAACGCCGGACCGAGGACACCGACGAACTCGCCGACCTGTTCCGCCTGGACCACCTGACCACCCGTATGCGCCGGCACGCCGAGGGCCTGGTGATCCTCTCCGGCGCCGCCCCTTCCCGGCAGTGGCGCAAGCCCGTGCAGCTCATGGACGTCGTGCGCGCCGCGGTCGCCGAGGTCGAGGACTACGAGCGCATCGAGGTCCGCCGCCTGCCCCGCGTCGCCGTCACGGGCCCGGCCGTCGCAGACATCACCCACCTCGTGGCCGAACTCCTGGAGAACGCCACGGTGTTCTCCCCGCCGCACACCGCCGTCCAGGTGCTGGGCGAGCGCGTCGCCAACGGCTTCACCCTGGAGATCCACGACCGCGGCCTGGGGATGGCGGCCGACGTGCTGCTGGACGCCAACCTCCGACTGGCCGAGACACCCGAGTTCGAGCTGTCCGACACCGACCGGCTCGGCCTGTTCGTCGTCAGCCGGCTCGCCCAGCGGCAGAACGTCCGCGTCTCGCTGCAGCCCTCGCCGTACGGCGGCACCACGGCCGTCGTGTTCATCCCCGACGCGCTGCTCACCGACGACGTCCCGGACACCAACGGCATCGGTTTCCGTCTCGACCGGCCCACGCCCGCCAAGGAGGCCGAGCTGGAGGAGTCGCGCCGGACCGCACTCTCCCAGGTGCCTGCCCGCCTGCCCGGCCTGCCCGCCGCGCTCCTCGACGGCCCGGTCGAGCTTGAGGCCCCGGTCGATCTCGACGCCCTCAGTGACTTCCCGGACACCCTCGGCGACGAGGACGGCGAACGCGGCGGCCTCTTCCGCCCACGTCGTACCCTCGCCCCCATGGAGGACGAAGCGACGGTCCCGCCCGGCACACAGCACCCGGTCTCCGGTATCCACGGCGGACCGGACCACGCCGAGCCGGACAACGACCCGAGCGCGCCTGTCCCGCTGCCCCGCCGCGGGACGCCCAAGCTGGTCAGTTCCCACGGACGTCCGGTCACCGAGCAGCGCTCCCGGTGGGAGAAAGCAGACGCGGAATCGCCGACAGGCGCGACCCGTCCGCAGCCGAACGGCCTCGCTCCGCTGCCGTCCCGCCGCCGCGGAACGGGACCACATGGTGAGGGAGCGGGCGCGCCCGACCGGATCGGTGACCACACCGACGCAGCGCCCTCTGCCGGGTACGACCACGCTGAGCCGTCGGAGCCCCCGGCTCTCCCGAGGCGCACCCGGCGTCCCGCGATCGCCTCGAGCAACCCCGGCCCGGCCCCGAATCCGACCGACCCGCCGAAGGAGGCCGGCTCCGGCGCGGGAGCGCTGCCCCGGCGCGTACGCCAGGCCAGCCTGGCTCCGCAGCTCAAACAGGGCCCGGCACCGCGCTCCGAGGAGAAGCCGGAGCTCGCCGAGCGGGACGCGGACGAGGTCCGCAGCCGCATGGCCTCCCTCCAGCGCGGCTGGCAGCGCGGCCGCCAGGAGAACGCCGCGGGCGACGACGCCCACAGCGGCACAGCACCACAACGAACGACTAAGGGGGACGGTCGATGACCGCACCGAAGGCGACCGGCCACACCGCGACCAACCAGTCCGGAGAGCTCAACTGGCTCCTCGACGACCTGGTGGACCGGGTCGCCAGCATCCGCAAGGCCCTCGTGCTCTCCGGCGACGGCCTGCCGACGGGGGTGTCCAAGGACCTGACCCGCGAGGACAGCGAGCACCTGGCCGCCGTCGCGTCCGGCTTCCACAGCCTTGCCAAGGGCGTGGGCCGCCACTTCGAGGCGGGCAACGTCCGGCAGACCGTCGTCGAGCTCGATGACGCCTTCCTGTTCGTGACGGCCGCCGGTGACGGCAGCTGCCTCGCGGTGCTCTCGGACGCCGACTCCGACGTCGGTCTGGTCGCGTACGAGATGACCCTCCTGGTCAAGCGTGTCGGCGTGCATCTGGGTACCGCTCCGCGCACCGATCTGCCCGCGGGCGGGTAGTGGGATGGCATGAGCGCTGACGGTCAGGGAAGAAGCCACTGGTTCGACGACGAGGCCGGCCCGGTCGTCCGTCCGTACGCCATGACGCGCGGCCGCACCAGCAGTGCGGCCCAGCACCGCCTCGATCTGATCGCGGTGGTCGTCGCGGAACCGCAGGCGGACGATCCGGAAGCGGACTCGACGCTGTCCCCGGAACACGTGGACATCGTCGGACTGTGCCGTGACGCCCCGCAGTCCGTGGCCGAACTCTCCGCCGAGCTCGACCTGCCCATCGGCGTCGTACGGGTCCTCGTCGGAGATCTCGTGGACTCGGAATTCGTCCATGTGAACCGGCCGGTACCGCCTGCCGAGATGGTGGACGAGAGTATTCTGCGCGACGTGATCAACGGCCTGCGGGCGCTGTGAGCGGCGCGGAAGCGGGGTAGTGACGTGACAGGCTGGCAGTTCTGGGTCGACCGAGGCGGCACCTTCACGGACATCGTCGCGCGACGCCCGGACGGCCGTCTGCTGACGCACAAGCTGCTGTCGGAGAATCCGGCGCGATACTCCGATGCGGCCGTGGCGGGCGTGAGTCAATTGCTGGACGGCTCCGAGGACCCCATCGAGGCCGTCCGCATGGGCACCACGGTCGCCACCAACGCCCTCCTCGAGCGCAAGGGCGAGCGGACCCTGCTCGTCATCACCAGCGGCTTCCGCGACGCCCTGCGCATCGCCTACCAGAACCGCCCGCGCATCTTCGCTCGCCGCATCGAGCTGCCCGAGCTGCTGTACGAACGAGTCATCGAGGTCGACGAGCGCATCGCGGCCGACGGCAGCCTCCTGCACGCTCCCGACCTCGACGCCCTCACCGGCCCCCTCCAGGAGGCCTACAACGACGGGATCCGCGCCGTCGCCGTGGTCTGTATGCACAGCCACCTCCACCCCGCGCACGAGCAGGCCGTCGGAGAGCTCGCCGCCCGCATCGGCTTCCCGCAGATCTCGCTGTCCAGCGAGGTCAGCCCGCTGATGAAGCTGGTCCCGCGCGGGGACACCGCCGTCGTCGACGCCTACCTCTCGCCCGTCCTGCGCCGCTATGTCCAGCACGTCGCCGACGAACTCGAAGGCGTGCGGCTGATGTTCATGCAGTCCAACGGCGGCCTCGCCGAAGCCGGACAGTTCCGCGGCAAGGACGCCATCCTCTCCGGGCCCGCCGGCGGCATCGTCGGCATGGCCCGCATGTCGCAGCTCGCCGGCTTCGACCGCGTCATCGGCTTCGACATGGGCGGTACGTCGACTGACGTCTCGCATTTCGCGGGCGAGTACGAACGCGTCTTCACCACGCAGATCGCCGGTGTCAGGCTGCGCGCCCCCATGCTGGACATCCACACCGTCGCGGCCGGCGGTGGCTCGGTCCTCCATTTCGACGGGTCCCGCTACCGCGTAGGGCCGGACTCGGCGGGCGCGGACCCGGGCCCTGCCTGCTACCGGGGCGGCGGGCCGCTCGCGGTCACCGACGCCAACGTCATGCTCGGCCGCATCCAACCCGCCCACTTTCCCCAGGTGTTCGGACCCGACGGGGACCAGCGCCTCGACGACGCCCTCGTCCGTGAGCGCTTCACCGCCCTCACGAACGAGATCCGCGAGCAGACCGGCGACGACCGAACGCCCGAGCAAGTCGCCGAGGGCTACCTGCAGATCGCGGTCGCCAACATCGCCAACGCCGTGAAGCGGATCTCCGTCCAGAAGGGCCACGACGTCACCCGCTACACCCTCACCACCTTTGGCGGCGCGGGCGGCCAGCACGCATGCATGGTCGCCGACTCGCTCGGCATCCGCACGGTCCTCGTGCCTCCCATGGCCGGCGTCCTCTCCGCGCTCGGCATCGGCCTCGCCGACACGACGGCCATGCGCGAACAGTCCGTCGAGGCACCTCTGCGAGCCGCCTCGATGCCCGGGATCCTGAAGACGGCCGACGACCTGGGAGCTGTCGCCCGCACCGAACTCCTCGACGAGGACATCCCCGAGGACCGCATCCAGGTCACCCGCCGCGCCCAACTCCGCTACGACGGCACCGACACCACCCTCACCGTCGAGCTCACCGAGCCCGATGCGATGAGGCACGCCTTCGAAGAACGTCATCGCGCCACGTACTCCTTCACCCTCGACCGCCCGATCGTCGTCGAAGCCCTCTCCGTCGAAGCCACCGGCATCACTGAACCCCCCGATCTCTCCGCTCTCGCCCCTCACGAAGCCGCCCCTGAAGGCAGCCCGGCCACTCCGGGAACCGTCCGCCTCCACACGGGCGGCACCTGGCGCGACGTACCCCTCCACCGCCGAGAGCACCTGCCTCCCGGCGAAACCGTCACCGGCCCGGCGATCATCACCGAGGCCAGTGCGACGACCGTCGTCGACGACGGCTGGCAAGCCGCGACGACCGACGACGGACATCTGGTCATGGAACGCGCGGCGATTACACAGAGTTCCGATCTCGACACGAAAGCCGACCCGGTTCTCCTTGAGGTGTTCAACAACCTCTTCATGTCCATCGCCGAACAGATGGGCGCCCGCCTCGAATCCACCGCCCAGTCCGTCAACATCAAGGAACGCCTGGACTTCTCCTGCGCGCTCTTCGACCCGGACGGAAACCTGGTGGCCAACGCCCCGCACATCCCCGTCCACCTAGGCTCGATGGGCACGAGTGTCCAGGAGGTCATCCGGCGCCGCGGCTCCCGGATGCGTCCCGGCGACACCTACGCCGTCAACGACCCGTACCACGGCGGCACCCACCTGCCCGACGTCACGGTGATCACCCCGGTCTTCGACACGACCAGCCCGACGAACACGGAGGGTGAGCCGGAGATCCTCTTCTACGTCGCCTCACGCGGCCACCACGCCGAGATCGGCGGCATCGCGCCCGGCTCCATGCCCGCCAACAGCCGCACCATCGACGAGGAGGGAATCCTCTTCGACAACTGGCTGCTCGCCGAGAACGGCCGCTTCCGCGAGGAGGAGACGCTCGGCCTGCTCACCCAGGCGCCCTACCCGTCGCGCAACCCCCAGACCAACCTCGCCGATCTGCGCGCCCAGATCGCCGCCAACCGGAAGGGTGTCGAGGAAGTCGCCCGGATGATCGACAACTTCGGCCTCGACGTCGTCCAGGCGTACATGAAGCACGTCCAGGACAATGCCGAGGAAGCGGTGCGCAGGGTCATCGACGCCCTGGACGACGGCGAGTACGCCTACGAGACCGACTCGGGGGCGATCATCCAAGTCCGCGTGCGCGTGGACCGCGAGAACCGCTGCGCCACGGTCGACTTCACCGGCACGTCCCCGCAGCTGACCACGAACTTCAACGCCCCCTTCTCGGTCGTCAACGCGGCTGTCCTGTACGTCTTCCGCACTCTCGTCGCCGACGACATCCCGCTCAACGACGGCTGCCTGCGCCCTCTGGACATCGTCGTGCCGCCCGGCTCCATGCTCGCCCCGGAACCCCCGGCAGCGGTCGTCGCGGGCAACGTGGAGACCTCCCAGGCCATCACCGGCGCCCTCTACGCCGCGCTCGGCGTCCAGGCCGAGGGCTCCGGCACCATGAACAACGTCACCTTCGGCAACGAACGGCATCAGTACTACGAGACCGTGGCCTCCGGGTCCGGAGCGGGCGACGGGTTCCCCGGCGCACCCGTGGTCCAGACCCATATGACCAACTCGCGGCTCACCGATCCCGAAGTGCTGGAGTGGCGACTGCCGGTACAGCTCGACGAGTTCGCCGTACGGCGCGGCAGCGGCGGGGCCGGGCAGTGGCGGGGCGGGGACGGCGCCGTGCGCCGCATCCGCTTCCACGAGCCCATGACCGTCTCCACCCTCTCCCAGCACCGCAGGGTCCCGCCGTACGGCATGGCGGGCGGAGAACCCGGCGCGCTGGGAGCCAACCGCGTCGAGCACGCGGACGGCACGGTCACCGCGCTCGGCGCCAGCGACTCGGCTGACGTCGGAGCCGGCGACGTACTCGTCATCGAAACCCCTGGCGGCGGAGGCTACGGCCCACCGTCGCGCGACCCCCATCAAGCAGGAGAAGAGATCGATGATCTTCGGGCGTTCTGAGCGCGGGAAGCCTCCGGTCGAGCCCGTCACGCTCAAGATCCTGGTGGCCGGCGGCTTCGGCGTGGGCAAGACCACCCTCGTCGGCGCGGTCAGCGAGATCAGGCCACTGCGCACTGAGGAACTGCTCACGGAGGCCGGACGGCCGGTCGACGACACGAGCGGTGTCGAGGGCAAGCGCACCACCACCGTGGCCATGGACTTCGGGCGCATCACCCTGCGCGAGGACCTGGTGCTGTACCTCTTCGGCACGCCCGGCCAGGAGCGGTTCTGGTTCATGTGGGACGAGCTGTCCGAGGGTGCGCTCGGCGCCGTCGTGCTCGCCGACACCCGGCGTCTCGAGGACTGCTTCGCGGCCGTCGACTACTTCGAGCGGCGCTCCATACCCTTCCTCGTCGGCGTCAACTGCTTCGAGGGAGCCGACCGTTACCCGGCGGAGGACATCCGGCAGGCCCTCGATCTCGACGACGGCGTACCGCTGCTGCTGTGCGACGCCCGCGACCGGGAGTCCGTCAAGGAGACCCTCATCGGTGTCGTCCAGCACGCGATGGCCTACCAGGCCGACCACCGGCAGACCGTGGCCACCTGACGCCCGGACGACGGGCACGGCCCGTACCCCCGCCGACCGGGGTACGAGCCGTGGGTCATGGCGGCTCGCGCGTGCCTCACGCCGAGTGCACGCACGCGTGGACCGCTTTGAAGGCGGCGGTCAGCTATCGCCGTCCTCCAGCCAGCCGAAGCTCTTCTCCACCGCCTTGCGCCATTGGTGGTACTCGCGGTCCCGCTCCTGGGCGGTCATGCTCGGCGTCCACTCGACGTCCTTCGCCCAGTGCGCCTTGAGCTCGTCCAGGTCGTTCCACACGCCGGTGGCCAGCCCCGCCGCGTACGCGGCACCCAGGCAGGTTGTCTCGGAGATCTTGGGCCGGATCACCGGCACGTCGAGCACGTCCGCCTGGTGCTGCATGAGCAGGTTGTTCTTCGTCATGCCACCGTCGACCTTGAGGGTCGTGATCTGCACGCCGGAGTCCTGGTACATGGCGTCCACGACCTCGCGCGTCTGCCAGCTCGTCGCCTCCAGCACCGCGCGCGCGAGGTGCGCCTTGGTGACGTACCGCGTCAGTCCGGTGACCACTCCGCGCGCGTCGGAACGCCAGTACGGCGCGAAGAGGCCGGAGAAGGCGGGCACGATGTACGCGCCGCCGTTGTCCTCGACGCTCGCCGCAAGGGGCTCGATCTCGTCGGCGGTGCGGATGATGCCGAGCTGGTCGCGGAACCACTGGACCAGCGCGCCCGTTATGGCTATTGCCCCCTCCAGGCAGTACACGGGCGCTTCGCTGCCGATCTTGTAGCCCATCGTCGTCAGCAGCCCGCTCTTCGACGGCACCGGCCGGTTGCCGGTGTTGAGCAGCAGGAAGCTGCCCGTGCCATAGGTGTTCTTCGCGGTGCCGACGTCGTAGCAGGCCTGCCCGAACACGGCTGCCTGCTGGTCGCCCAGGGCCGAGGCGACCGGCACCCCGGCCAGCTGTCCGACGGCGGTCCCATACACCTCCGAGGACGACTTGATCTCCGGGAGGACGGCTTCGGGGACGTTCATGGCCGACAGGATGGAGGGGTCCCACTGGAGGGTCTCGAGGTTCATCAGCATGGTGCGTCCGGCGTTCGTCACGTCGGTGACGTGCTGCCCGCCGTTCGTGCCGCCCGTGAGGTTCCAGATCAGCCAGGAGTCGATGGTTCCGAAGGCGATCTCGCCGCGCTCGGCGCGGTCCCTGAGGCCCGGCACGTTGTCCAGCAGCCAGGCAGCCTTGGGGCCGGAGAAGTAGCTGGCCAGCGGCAGCCCGGTCTGCTCACGGAATCGGTCCTGACCGTCGGAACCCCCCAGCTGGTTGCACAGCGCCGCCGTACGGGTGTCCTGCCACACGATCGCGTTGTGCACCGGCTTGCCCGTCGCGCGGTCCCACAGAACCGTCGTCTCGCGCTGGTTGGTGATCCCGAGCGCGCTGAGCTGGTCGGCACGCAGGCCGGCCTTGGCTATCGCGCCGGCGACCACCGCCTGCACCTTGGACCAGATCTCGGTGGCGTCGTGCTCCACCCACCCGGGCTTGGGGAAGATCTGGCGGTGCTCGCGCTGGTCGACGGCGACGATGGCGCCGCTCTGGTTGAAGACGATGCAGCGGCTGGAGGTGGTGCCCTGGTCGATCGCGGCGACGTACTTTTCGGCGTTGTCCGTCATGGCTACCCCTTGGGCTGATTCAGAAGGCTGCGTTGTAGATGAGGCCACCGAGCAGGCCGCCGATCAGTGGACCGACCACCGGGATCCACGAGTAGCCCCAGTCGGACGTGCCCTTGTTCGGGATCGGCAGGAAGGTGTGGATGATGCGCGGTCCGAGGTCACGTGCCGGGTTGATGGCGTACCCGGTCGGGCCACCCAGCGAGAGGCCGATACCGACGACCAGCAGTGAGACGAGCAGGATCGCGATGCCGGAGCCGTAGATGCCGTCGGCCTGACCCGCGATCTGCCCGATGCCGATGCCCTCGACGTGCCTGTTGTTGCCGACCAGCGCCAGGAGGGGCAGCACCAGGGCGATGGTGGCCAGGATCTCGGTGATCAGGTTGGCGATCGGGTTCCGGATCTCCGGGATCGTGGAGAAGATGCCGAGGGTCGGAACCGGTTCGTCCAACGTACCTTCTGTGGTGCCCGTCTTCCGCACGTTGGCCTGGAACTGGGCGAAGTACGTGAAGTAGCACAGCACCGCGCCGATCATGGCGCCGGTGATCTGACCGAGCAGATAGACCCAGACCTTGTCCCACACGCCGGTGTCGACGGCGAGACCGAAGGTGACGGCCGGGTTGAGCACGCCGCCGGAGAGCGGCGCGGCGGTGTAGGCGCCCGCCAGCACACCGAAGCCCCACCCGAACGCGATCACCACCCAGCCTGCGGCGCGTGCCTTGGAGAATCTCAGGGTGACGGCGGCGCAGACGCCGGCGCCGAACAGGATCAGGATCGCCGTGCCGATCATCTCGCCGACGAATATGTCTCCGTTGGTCATGGCGGCTCCTTGGCCGTGGCCCGGGGTGATCGACCCCGAACCTCCGTGCAGGGTGCGTTTCCCTTGGCTACTTCAGCCGAAGGCAAAGGCAGGGAAGGGTCCCGCGCCCCGCCCGGCGTCCGTGACGAGCGTGCCGTCGCAGCCGACTCGCCCGTGGGGAATGGGCTCTGGTCCAGGCGCAGCCGCGTGGCGCAGTGCGTGGATACGCCGAGAATGTACGGCGATGTCGACTGACACCGGGAAGTGTTCACCGGCGTCCAGGGGGCGTCAAGGTCGCGGACGTCAACGGTTGAGGGCGTGCCCACGGTCACGGACCGTCGTCGACCGGGCTCGCGGCACGTCCACTCGCGGGCGGGACGGGTTCCGGGGTCCCGCTGAGGCCGGCAGGGAGGCCAGTTCCTGCTGGTCCCGACGGGGCCGATGATGATGTTTTGCGGCTGAGGCCGTACGGACACCGCCTCGGCCTCCGCCGACCTGGTAGGAGAAGCGTCTCACCCTCTGCCCGGCTCCGCCACCGCCCACTCGGCGGGGGCCGTCGCCTCGTCCACCCCGCGCAGGATCTCGTGCCCGGGGAGCCCTGCCCGGCCCAGCACCCAGCTCGCTCCGCTCAGCGACTTCGCGGCCTTCTTCAGTGGCGCCAGACAGGCGGCCGCCTGCCGGTGGTCCGTCACGCTGCCCGGCTCGCACAGGACCGTGGCCAGGGACAGCGTGATGGCAAGTCCACCCGCGGACCAGGGCGCGTCCAGCACCGACGAGGCCAGCGGGTCCAGTCCCTCCGGATCAGCCAGCACCAGGAAGTCGTCCCCGCCGATGTGGCCCACGCGGGTACTGTCCGTAGCCGCGTGCTGCAGCACCCGTCCGACCGACCGGATCAGCTCGTCGCCCGCCGCGAACCCGGCGCCGTCGTTGACCTGCTTGAAGTGGTCCACATCCAGCCAGCTCAGCGCGAACCTCCGGCCGTCCGCGATCCGCCGGTCCACCTCACCGGTGATCGCGTCCGAGCCGGGCAGCCGCGTCAGCGGGTTGAGCGCCGCAGCTTCCTCGACTCGATTCTCGGCCAGTGCCCGTACGAGGTCCGCGAGCCGTACGACGCCCACGCAGCGGCCGTACCGGTCGACCACCGCCACGTCGTCGGACGTACGGTTACGGCCGCCGTCCGCGACCACGTCCAGCACCTCCCACGCGGTGGCGTCGACGCCGACGGTGCGTGGGGGATCTCCGAGCTTGGCCGCGGGCCGGTCCGCGTACAGGGCATGGCCGTAGCGGCCCGACATCGACAGCAGGAAGCGGGAGCGGTGCACCGACCGCACCGGAACGCCGCTCCGGTCCACCAGCAGCACCCCGGACACCTCCGGCGACCCGGTCAGCAGCGCCCGCACCTGACCCGCGGACGCGGTGGCGGGTAACAAGGCGGCCGGCCGCACGAACTCCCGTACCGAAGGTCCTGACCGTGGCGTCACCGACAGTCCGGGGGAGCGTGGCGGAACGTATACCTCCGCGGCGGGCAAGCGAGCCGGCGGGGCGAACAGCTCACCCTGAGCCAGCTGCGCACCGGCCGACCGCGCGGACGCGCACTGGAGCTCCGTCTCCACGCCCTCGACGCACAGGAGTGCTCCCTGCTGCTCGCAGAGCGTCCGCATCGCCCGCACCGCGGCCGGCCGCGCCAGCAGGGACATGTCGAGTTTGACTAGATCCGGCGCCATGTCCGTGAGCAGGCGCAGCGGGAGGTCTCCGTCTCCGACGCCGTCCGCGCTGATACGGAAGCCCTGGTTCCGTAGCGCGCCGATCGCCTCCAGCAGCGCGTGCTGCGGCACGTGCGTGTACGGGGGACCGATGTCGATCGTCACCTCCCACGGCAGGCGACCCGCCGCGCGCACGGCATCGTGCAGCGGAGTGAGCCCGCCGAGGTCGGCGAGGGTGCCGGCGAACACGTTGACGTACAGGGGCAGCAACGTCTCCTTGCGTGCCGCCGCACGGAACGCCAACACGGCGAGCCGGCCGTCGAGTTCGGGATCGCGGCGCGCCTCGGCCAGGACGTCACCGGTCTCCGGGCGGGCGAGTATCTCCAGCCCCGCGACTCCACCGGTCGTCAGATTGACCACCGGTTGGAAGGCGAAGCGGAGAGTATCCGTCCAGGAGTCCACGGGAGCATGATGGCGCCGCCGAAGCTGGCCCGAGCCCAGTTCATGAGACGTTCACGCAGGATTCCGGCTTGCTCACGGAGTGTAGAAACGCCACGTCGTCCGTGGTGGTACGACGGTGACGCCACCCTCACAACCGCGTGTCCGGGCCCGACGAGCCCTCACGACTCATCGCACCGCGACCACGGCCGAGCCGTGCCCGAACAGTCCCTGGTTGGCGGCGATTCCCACACGTGCCCCGGTGACCTGCCGGTCGCCTGCAACGCCTCTCAACTGCCAGGTGAGTTCGCATACTTGGGCGATCGCCTGGGCCGGAACCGCCTCCCCGAAGGAGGCAAGACCGCCGCTCGCGTTCACCGGTATTCGTCCACCCAGTGATGTAGAGCCCTCCCGCAGCAGCTTGGCGGCGTCTCCCTGGCCGCACAGCCCCAGATCCTCGTACCACTGCAACTCCAGTGCGGTGGACAGGTCGTAGACCTCCGCGAAGGAGAGATCATCGGGGCCGATGCCGGCTTCCTGATAGGCCGCGCGCGCGATCGACTCCCGGAATGTCTCGGCCGCCGGTTGCACTGCCACCGCCGAGTCGGTTGCGATGTCGGGCAGATCCAGGACGGTGTTGGGGTAACGCGGTGTCACGGTGGACACGGCCCGGATCCGCACCGGATCACTGACCCCGTGCCGACGTGCGAACTCCATGCCGGCCAGCACCAGCGCCGCCCCTCCGTCCGAGGTCGCGCAGATGTCGAGCAGCCGCAGGGGATCGGCGACCACCGCGGAGGCGGCGACGTCCTCGGCGGTGACCGGTTTGCGGTAGCGGGCGTAGGGATTGAGCGCACCCACGGTGGCGTTCTTCACCTTGACCTGCGCGAAGTCCTCCGGTGTGTCCCCGTGCACGGCCATCCGCCGACGCGCGTACAAACCGAAGTACGTCGGATTGGTCGCACCGAGAACCCGGAAGCGAAGCCAGTCCGGATCGTCGGGCCGATCGCCGCCCGCAGGCCGGAAGAAGCCTTTGGGAGCCGCGTCGGCGCCCACCACCAGCACCACGTCGGCGAGTCCCGAAAGTATCTGCGCCCGCGCGGTGTTGATGGCCTGCGCCCCGGACGCGCACGCTGCGTACACGCTCGCAACCCGGGCCCCCTGCCAGCCGAGCGCTTTCGCGAACGTCGCCCCCGCCACGTACCCCGGATAGCCGCCCCGCACGGTGTCCGCACCGACGATGGACGTGATGTCCCGCCACTCAAGTCCCGCATCGGCGAGTGCTGCGCGAGCCGCCACCGCACCGTACTCGACGAAGCTGCGCCCCCACTTGCCCCACGGGTGCATGCCCGCGCCCAGCACCGCCACGTCGTCCGTCATGCCGTCACCCCCGCCGGCCGCCACTGCCACGTCGTCCAGGTCGTCTCCGCGTCCTCGTGCAGCACTGCCGGGACGACCTCCACCTCCATGCCCACCGTCAGGTCGGCGACGGTGATCCCGGGAACCGTCTGTCCCAGCACCACGAGGCGCTCGGACTCCAGCTCCACAGCGATCAACGCGTAGGGCTCCCAAGGAAGTTCCGGGTTGGTCACATAGGGTGACGGAGGCCGGTATCGGCTGTCCGTGTACGACCACACGCGCCCCCGCCGCGAGAGCGGAACCTCCTCCAGGTCACCGCCCGGGCAGTCGGGGTTGCGGCAGTGAGCGTCCTCGCGCGGAAAGAAGACCGACGTGCAGGCCGAGCAGCGGGTGCCGAGGAGGCGGAAGTCGGTCTCGTCCCCGGCGAACCACCCGGCGACCACCGGTGTGCGCGTGCGTGGCATAGCCCCTCCCGATCGTCAGATCTGACGGAACGTCAGAAGTCTGCCATGGTCGACGGAAAAGCGGCAGGGTCGCCCGGACTCACCGGCGGCGGCCTTCCTGTCCGGCTTTCGGGGTGGAATGCATCAGATCGCTTCCGCGACGGAGCAGACTCCTGATAGATGCAGGAGACATGACACGACTCTCGACCGCGGTACGGGGACTGGTCACCACCCTCGCCACCCTCCTCGCCGTGACCGCCGCCCCAGCAGCTGCCCAGGCGAAGCCGGAGCCCAAAGCGCCGAAGGACTTCGTGGCGCTGAGATCCGTGGACCCGACCATCCTTCAGGAGATGCGCTACTTCACCCCGCACAACTTCGTGGGCGAGCGCATCGACGGCTACCGACAGCCCCTGTGCATCCTCACCCGACCCGCCGCGGAGGCCCTCCACAAGGCCCAGAGGCGGCTGTTGCGCCAGGGCTACACGCTCAAGGTGTACGACTGCTACCGCCCGCAGCGCGCCGTCGACCACTTCGTGCGCTGGGCCGAAGACCTCGACGACGAAGCAATGAAGGACGAGTTCTACCCGAACGTCGACAAGACCCTTCTGTTCGCGGACGGCTACATCGCCGAGAAGTCCGGGCACAGCCGCGGCTCGACCATGGACCTGACGATCGTCGGACTGCCGGCGAAACCCACCAGGCCGTACGTACCAGGAGAGCCCCTCGTACCCTGCTTCGCAGCGCGGGCCGAGCGCTTTCCCGACAACTCCGTCGACATGGGCACCGGGTTCGACTGTTTCGACACTCTGTCCCACACCCTCGACCCGCGCATCCAGGGCGAACAACGGACCAACCGGCTGCTGCTCAAGAGCACCCTCGAAGCCCTCGGATTCGTGAACCTCGCCGAGGAGTGGTGGCACTACACGTTCAAACCGGAGCCCTACCCGGACACCTACTTCGACTTCCCCGTGTCCAGGAAATCCCTGACCAGGCACTAGTGACGCCCCCCGGAAGACGCCCCTCCACTGATCGGATACAGTCCGCAGCGTGTCCGAAACTCAGCACTCCGCCCCCAACTCCGCAGCAGATTCCCACTGTTCAAGCTGCGGCGCGCCCTACGGAGAGGGCGTCTCCGGCTGGCCCCGCACCTGCTCTGCGTGCGGCGCCGTGGCCTACCGCAACCCGCTGCCGGTAGCGATCGCGCTCCAGCCCGTGTACGACGAGCAGGGCACCGCCCTGGTCGTCATCACCCGAACCGTCGCCCCCGCGCGCGGAGGCATCGCCCTGCCCGGTGGCTACATCGACGACCGCGAGGACTGGCGGCAGGCCGTCGTCCGCGAACTCTGGGAAGAGACCGGCATCGACGCGGCCGGCCGCGACGTACGTCTCGTCGACGCGATGAGCTCTCCCGACGGCCACCTGCTGCTGTTCGGCCTCCTTCCGGAACGGCCGGCCGACCGACTGCCGACCTCGGCCGCCACGGACGAGACCGAGGGCTGGCACCTCCTGCGCAGGCCGGAGGAGCTCGCCTTCCCGTTGCACACCGTGGCCGTCAGGGCGTTCTTCGAGGGCCGCTACATCTGAGCCGAACCCTGATCGAGCCCTCGTATGCGCACCGGACGGGGCGAGGCGATCATGCCGTCCTCGCGCTCCAGCTCGACGACCAGCTTTCGGCCTTCCCAACGGGTGGCATACCGCTCGATCTCCGGTTCGTCCTCGCCGTCACCCGTGTCCGGCACGACCAGCCCGCCCCCTGTGCGTCCGGGGGCGGGTGCCCACACCTCCAGTTCCAGCCCGCCGTCGTCGGCGCGCACGGGGACGACGGCACCCGAGCGCGCCAGCACCGGCAGCCGCGACATGGGCGCGTCCAGCAGGATCTGCCCCGGCCCCTCGTACGCCCGCCCCGTCGCCGTGTCGTACCAGCGCCCTCGCGGCAGCTGCACCGCACGTCGGTCGGCGCCCGGATCCAGCACCGGCGCCACCAGCAGACAGTCGCCCAGCAGGAACGCATCCTCGCAGTCACGCAACGCGCGGTCCTCCGGTGCCGACCACCACAGCGGACGCACGTACGGCGCCCCTGTCCGCCGGGCCAGATGCGCCAGCGTCACGAAGTAGGGCAGCAGCCTGCGACGCTCGACGAGCGCCACGCGCGCGTGCTCCAGCACCTCGGGGCCGAACTCCCACGGCTCCCTGCGCCCCGCCCGCAGACTCGCATGCGTACGGAACAGTGGCAGATACGCGGCCAGCTGGAACCAGCGCAGATACAGCTCCGGTGAGGGACTCCCGTCGAATCCGCCCACGTCCGGCCCCGAGTAGGGCACCCCGCACAGCCCGAGACCCATGACCAGCGAAAGCGACGCCCGCAGCCCGGGCCAGCCTGTGGCCAGGTCCCCGGACCACGTGCCTCCGTAGCGCTGCATGCCGGCCCATCCCGAGCGGGAGAAGACGAAAGGCCGCTCCCGGGGCGCCAGTTCGAGCAAGCCCTCGAAGCCGGCCCTGGCCATGCACAGACCGTAGACGTTGTGCGCCTCCCTGTGGTCCCCGCCCCGCCCTTCCAGCGCGTGCCGGGCCGAACGCGGCAACGTCGACTCTCCGAAGGCCGCGAACGAAGTCGGCTCGTTCATGTCATGCCAGAAGCCTGAGAAACCCTGCCCCACCCGCTCCTCGTAGAGCCCACCCCACCACTTGCGCACGCGCGCGTGCGTGAAGTCCGGGAAGACCGCTTCCCCGGGCCAGACGACTCCCCGCACGAGTTGTCCCAAGGCGTCCCGCACGAACGCGTCCTCCGCCGTCCCGCTGTCGTACACGGCATTGCCGGGCGCGGCCTTGACTGCCGGATCGACGATGGAAACCAGGCGGACCCCGTCCCGGCGCAAGTCCTCGGCGAGCTGCGGCAGCTTGGGGAAGGCGTCCTGATCGACCGTGAACACCTGGTGCTCGTCGTAGTGGTCGATGTCCAGGTGAACCGCGTCCAAGGGCAGGCCGCGCTCCTGGTAGCCCGAAACGATCCGCCGGACCTCGTGCTCGCTGCCGAAACCCCATCGCGCGTGATGGTGGCCCAGCGCCCATGCCGGAGGCAGAGCGGGCGCACCGGTGAGTGCGGCCCAGGCGCGCAGCACACGCGCGGGGGTACCCACCATGACCCAGCAGCGCAGCGGACCGCCGTCCATCCGCATTTCGCACGTTCCCGCCCGGTCGTGCCCCGACCCAGCGCCCTCCTCGCCCTCCCGCAATGTCACCGTGCCGTCCCACGAGGTGTCGTGGAACACCAGGTGCGTGGCCGCGTCGGCAACCACCACCTGCACGGGCATGGTGATGTAGAGCGGGTCGTCAGCAGGACCGAACGCAGGGCCCGGGTCGGTGTTCCACAGCCGATACGTTCCGTCCTTCAGCCGGGGGCCGGACGCACGCCCCCCGAGCCCGAAGAACCGCGCGTCCGCGGCCACCTCCGACCGCTGCATCCACCGCGCCGCCCCACCGTCGACGGGCTCCCACCAGCGCGGTGGCAGGTCGCGGCGCAGCGTCACGCCACCGGGCGTCTTCACCTCCACGGCGCCGTGCCGTGAGATGACGACCGTGACCCGCTCGGCCACGACCCGCCAACCACCGTCCTTGTCGGGCTCCAGCACCGCCCGCGGATCCGGTTCCGGACAGCTGCCCGCGAGCGCGTACGACGGCTCCGGAGAGACCCCGTCCCAGCCCCAGAACACCGCGCCGTTCACGGCGACGGTGACGCGCAGCTCGGACCGGCTGAACCGGACGACACCACCGCCAGGACCGGGCCGCACCTCCTGCACCGGCCCAGGCACCCGGGCACGCTCCGCACCCCGCGGCGGCAGTCCCACAGCGTCGGCACGCCTCCTGCGCCACGCCGCTCGCACGGTACGCAACCCCTGGGCCGCTCCCACAGAACCGACCACCTTCATCGAACGCACCAGGTCACGACCGTTCATGCTGCTCAGCCTGCCACCGACCGCCCCACACGCGTGTGTCGTTCAACTTCCGTTCACCCGTGCCGGGACCACATCTTCACGACACGGACTGTGTGGGGGGCACCCTGGTGTAGAAGTCGATCACATGGCATCGTCCCTGTCAGCCGCGTAGCGCGCACACCCAGCCGTGCGCGGAAGACGCACACGACGCGCACAGTCCGGGAGCCGCCCCATGTCGATCGCGAACCCTCAGCCGCTCTGGCAGCCAGATCCCCAGCGCATCGCCGGGGCTCAGGTCACCAAGTTCCAGGCCTGGGCCGCCGAGCACCACGGCGCCCCCTCCGAGGGTGGCTACGCGGCACTGCACCGCTGGTCGGTCGACGAACTGGACACCTTCTGGAAGGCCGTCACGGAGTGGTTCGACGTCCGCTTCTCCACCCCCTACGCGCGCGTGCTGGGCGACCGCTCGATGCCGGGCGCCCAGTGGTTCCCCGGCGCCACCCTAAACTACGCCGAGCACGCCCTGCGCGCCGCCGAGACCCGCGCCGATGAACCCGCACTCCTGTACGTCGACGAATCCCACGAGCCCCGCCCCGTGACCTGGTCCGAGCTGCGCCGCCAGGTCGGCTCCCTCGCCACCGAGCTGCGCGCCCTCGGCGTGCGTCCCGGCGACCGCGTCAGCGGCTACCTCCCGAACATCCCGCAAGCCGTCGTGGCCCTCCTCGCCACCGCCGCCGTCGGCGGAGTCTGGACCTCCTGCGCCCCCGACTTCGGCGCCCGCAGCGTCCTCGACCGCTTCCAGCAGATCGAACCGGTCTTGCTGTTCACCGTCGACGGCTACCGCTACGGCGGCAAGGAGCACGACCGCCGCGACATCGTCTCCGAGCTTCGCCGCGAACTGCCCACGCTGCGGGCCGTGGTGCACATCCCACTCCTCGGCACAGCGGCCCCCGACGGTGCGCTTGAGTGGTCGGACGTCACAGCCGCCGACGAGGAACCCGTCTTCGAGCAGGTGCCCTTCGACCACCCGCTCTGGGTGCTCTACTCCTCCGGCACGACCGGCCTCCCCAAGGCCATCGTCCAGTCCCAGGGCGGCATCCTCGTCGAACACCTCAAACAACTCGGACTGCACTGCGACCTGGGCCCAGAGGACCGTTTCTTCTGGTACACGTCGACGGGCTGGATGATGTGGAACTTCCTCGTCTCCGGCCTCCTCACGGGCACCACGATCGTCCTGTACGACGGCAGCCCGGGCTACCCCGACACGGGCGCCCAATGGCGAATCGCCGAACGCACAGGAGCCACCCTGTACGGCACCTCCGCCGCGTACGTCATGGCCTGCCGCAAGGCCGGCGTGCACCCCGCGCGCGACTTCGACCTCACCAAGATCCAGTGTGTCGCCACCACCGGATCACCACTGCCGCCCGACGGATTCCGATGGCTGCACGACGAGGTCAGCGACGACCTCTGGATCGCCTCCGTCAGCGGCGGCACGGACGTGTGCTCCTGCTTCGCGGGAGCCGTGCCCACCGTGCCCGTGTACGTCGGCGAACTCCAGGCCCCAGGCCTCGGCACCGACCTGCAGTCCTGGGACCCGAGCGGCGGACCCCTCATCGACGAGGTGGGTGAACTCGTGGTCACCAACCCCATGCCGTCCATGCCGATCTACTTCTGGAACGACGCCGACGGCGAGCGGTACCACGACAGCTACTTCGACACCTATCCGGGCGTATGGCGCCACGGCGACTGGATCACACTCACCTCACGAGGCTCCGTCGTCATCCACGGCCGCTCCGACTCCACACTCAACCGCCAGGGCGTCCGGATGGGGTCGGCCGACATCTACGAAGCGGTCGAACGCCTCCCCGAGATCAAGGAATCCCTTGTCATCGGCATCGAACAGCCCGACGGCGGCTACTGGATGCCCTTGTTCGTTCACCTGGCCCCCGGAGCCGTGCTCAACGAAGCGCTCCTGAGCCGCATCAAGCAGACCATCCGCGAACAGCTCTCACCGCGACACGTCCCCGACGAGGTCATCGAAGTCCCCGGCGTTCCCCACACCCTCACCGGCAAGCGCATCGAGGTCCCGGTCAAGCGCCTCCTCCAAGGCACACCCCTGGAGCGAGCGGTCAACCCCGGCTCCATCGACAACCTCGACCTCCTGCACTTCTACGAGGAACTGGCCCGCAAGCGCGCCTGACCGGACACCCGGCCTCGGATTCGTCGAACCACGGCGAGCCGGGGCCGTTGTCAGTGCAGCCGGTTACTGTGAGTGAGCATTGATCGACTGTGCACACACAGGGGGAAACATGGCGCACACCGACCACCAGACGATGCGGCGCGTCCTGCGCCGCGAAATCGCCGGCACGATCGGCCTGCTCACCGACGAGCACGACTTCCGTGCCATGCGGCATTACCGCAGCTTCACCTTCGACGACCACAAGATCTATCTGCAACAGATGGAGGCCCTCCTCAGGACTCGGGCCTCCCAAGGCAGCCATACGACGATTGCGCTCTTCGATCCGCAGGAGTACGCCGAGTTCTGCGCGGAGACGGGCCTCGACCCCGACAACGCGGCGAGCCGCACACGCTTCACAGCCGAACTCGCGACCACGGGACCTACTGTCCCCTACCAGGGTCAGCCCCTCGCAGACCTCGTCCCGACCCTCGTCGACGAAGCCGTCCGGCAAGCCACGTGGGAGTACGCCTCCACACTCCTGGCACGTCTCGGCGCCTGCGCCACCTGCGGCGAGGACATCGGCCGTTCGGCCTTCGTGCGCGCCTCGAGCCTGCTCGTCCGCATCCTCGACACGGCCCAGCCGGGCAGCCGGCACCTCGTCTGCAGCGTCACGGGGACCCCGGAAGCACTCGTCTCCGTCCTGCACGCCGACGAAGACACCGAGGGCGCCACGCACCTCGACGAGGCCGAAGCCCTGGAGTTCACCACGGTCCTCGCCGTCGGCCTGGCCACCCGGAGCCCCGGTGGACTCGTCATGCGGACCAGCGCCCCGGGCACGTCCGACCGCATCTACGGATGGCGCCTGCGCGGAGACGGACTGGCACCCCTCACCGCCGGCGAGGTCTTCGACGCCTACTGCACCGACATCGAATCGGGAGACCTCATCTCCCCGGAATCCGGCGTCGACTACTGCGTGCCACCGGACCTCGGTAACGAGGAAGCACCTCCGGGACACCACCACTGAAGCGGATGGGGCGCCCCACCAACCGGTGGAGCGCCCCATCACAACGGGCCGGCAGCCATCGCGCAGATGTCCTGTTCCGACTACTCGCCGGACAGCACCGCCTGAGCGGCGTTGCGTGCCTCCTCGGCGCTGTCCGCGGCACGCGCGGCCGCAGCGGCACGCTCGCACTGCGCCAGCGTGTACTTCGCCAGCGTCGCCCGGACATATGGAATCGATGCAGAACCCATGGAAAGGGAGGTGACACCCAGACCGGTCAGCACACACGCCAGCAGCGGGTCGGACGCGGCCTCACCACAGACGCCACAGCTCTTGCCCTCGGCCTTCGCCGCCTCCGCGGACAGCGCGACCAGGTCGAGCAGCGCGGGCTGCCACGGATCCTGCAGTCGGGACACCGCACCCACCTGACGGTCCGCGGCGAAGGTGTACTGCGCGAGGTCGTTCGTCCCCAGCGACAGGAACTCGACCTCCTGAAGGATCGAACGGGCGCGCAGCGCGGCCGACGGAATCTCCACCATCGCACCGAACTTCGCCTGCAGCCCGGCCGCACGGCACGCGTCCGCGAACGCCTTCGCGTCGGTCCGGTCCGCCACCATCGGGGCCATGACCTCGAGGTAGACCGGCAGTCCCTCGGACGCCTTCGCCAGGGCCGTCAGCTGAGTGCGCAGCACGTCGGGGTGGTCCAGCAACGTCCGCAGCCCCCGCACACCCAGCGCCGGGTTCGGCTCATCGGCCGGCGTCAGGAAGTCCAGCGGCTTGTCCGCGCCGGCGTCCAGAACACGTACGACGACACGACCCTCGGGGAAGGCCTCGAGAACCTGCCGGTAGGCCTCGACCTGCTTCTCCTCCGACGGTGCCTTCTTGCTGTCGTCGAGGAAGAGGAACTCGGTCCGGAACAGACCGACACCCTCGGCGCCCGCTTCGACAGCGGCGGGAACGTCGGACGGTCCGCCGACATTGGCCAGCAGTGGCACCTTGTGGCCGTCGGCCGTGGCGCCCGGCCCGGTGGACGCGGCGAGGGCGGCCTTGCGCGCGGCAGCAGCGCCCTCCAGCTCCGCCTGCTTCTCGTCGCTCGGGTGCACGAAGACATCGCCCGTGCTGCCGTCCACAGCTACGACCGTACCCTCGGCGAGCTCACCGGCACCCGGCAGCGCGACCACGGCCGGCACACCGAGCGCCCTCGCCAGAATCGCGCTGTGGCTGGTCGGCCCGCCCTCCTCGGTAACAAAGCCGAGAACCAGGGCGGGGTCCAGCAGCGCCGTGTCGGCCGGCGCGAGATCGCGGGCGACAAGGACATAGGGCTCGTCACTGTCCGGGACACCCGGCATCGGAACCCCGAGCAAACGAGCGACGATACGATTCCGCACGTCATCGAGGTCGGCCACCCGACCGGCAAGGTACTCACCGGCACCGGCCAGCAGCTCCCGGTATGCGGCGAAGGCGTCGTACACGGCACGCTCGGCCGTGCTGCCCACGGCGATACGCCGGTCCACATCTGCCATCAGCTCGGGGTCCTGGGCCATCATGGCCTGAGCCTCGAGCACAGCCTGCGCTTCGCCCCCCGCCAGATTGCCGCGCGCCATCAGGTCGGCTGCCACAGCTTCAACGGCCTGGCGGGCGCGCCCCTGTTCGCGCTCCGCGTCCTCGGCCGGAATCTGCTTGGCAGGCGGCTCGAGGACCGCCGTTCCCATGTGCCGAACCTCGCCGATCGCCACACCGTGGCTCACGCCGACGCCTCGCAGCGTTGTCTCCATCTCACCGTCTCCGCTAGTGCGGCGGGCCAAGCCGCCGCAGTGGTTGTCGTCCCTACGTGCCGCCATGCGACGGCACCGAAGTCACTTCCAGCCGAAGAGACTGTCGCCGGCCTTCACATCGCCGCTGTCACGCAGTTCGGAGAGGGCCTCCGCCGTTGCCTCAAGGGCCACTACCGGGCACACCGGAGACTTGCCGGCTGCCTCGACGGATGAGGGGTCCCATCGGACGATGCTCTGGCCGCGCGTCACGGTGTCGCCCTTGTTCACAAGCAACTCGAAGCCCTCGCCGTTGAGCTGCACCGTGTCGATGCCGAGGTGGGTGAGGACACCGTGGCCCTGCTCGTCGACGACGACGAAGGCGTGCGGATGGAGAGAGACGATGACTCCGTCCACAGGGGACACAGCCTCGGACGGTTCACGCACCGGGTCGATCGCTGTGCCCGGGCCGACCATGGCCCCGGAGAAGACCGGATCCGGCACGGACGCCAGTCCAACGGCGCGTCCTGCCAATGGGGACGTCACGGTGGTCATGGGAAGCCTCCCAGGGGTGGAGATCGGTATGGCCGTCGCTGCCTGTGCGAGACGGCACACTGTTCAGCAGGGTATGTCACACGAAGTGCCGGTTCCGCGCGAGCAGACCGGAGTGGTCTAGACCATACCCCAAATCGATTTGCACCCGCTCCGTGACCGCGTGTACTGTCGTACTCCTGCTTGGGGCTGAGCGACGCGACTACGCAACCTCGCCTGGCAGAAACAAACTTGTCAGATCCTATCTCGGGGTCACCTTCTGCATGCTCGCAGGGCGGTGGTCAGAGGGCCGGAAAAACCCTGATAGAGTTTGGAAACACCGAAGGGAAGCGCCTGGAGGAAAGCCCGAGAGGGTGAGTACAAAGGAAGCGTCCGTTCCTTGAGAACTCAACAGCGTGCCAAAAATCAACGCCAGATATGTTGATACCCC